>NZ_JAIUDQ010000040.1 GCF_020164435.1 Phyllobacterium lublinensis
TTTGCTGGCACTGGTTGACCTGCCGGATTTTTCCTCGCCGATGGACTCAATTGCCCGATCGCTCGAAAAGCTTTCCGGACGCGATCCGGCGAAGGAGGAGGCAGAAGCAGCTGCCAAGCTGTCATCGGGAGAATCTGATACGGGTGGGGGTATCTGAGCATGCTTGAACTACTGCTGTGTTCAATGTTTACGGTGCTTCCGGACTTTCTGTACCGCCGCTTTGGCCAGGGCAAGCGCATCGGCCACGAGATCAATCTTTATACCGTGTGGTATGAATTGCGCTGGGGCATCACTGCCTGCCTGCTGCTGACCGTGTCACTGATCACCATGATCTTTTAT
>NZ_JAIUDQ010000041.1 GCF_020164435.1 Phyllobacterium lublinensis
CTTGCTGGCACTGGTTGACCTGCCGGATTTTTCCTCGCCGATGGAGTCAATTGCCCGATCGCTCGAGAAACTCTCCGGACGCGATCCGGCGAAGGAGGAGGCCGAAGCAGCCGCCAAGCTGTCATCGGGAGAATCTGATACGGGCGGGGGTATCTGAGCATGCTTGAACTGCTGTTGTGTTCAATGTTTACAGTGCTTCCGGATTTTCTGTACCGCCGTTATGGCCAGGGCAAACGTATCGGCCGCGAGATCAATCTTTATACCGTGTGGTATGAATTGCGCTGGGGCATCACTGCCTGCCTGCTGCTGACCGTGTCACTGATCACCATGATCTTCTAC
>NZ_JAIUDQ010000042.1 GCF_020164435.1 Phyllobacterium lublinensis
ACGACGATGATGATGCGGCAGCACCAGCAAAGACCGAGACGCAGGTAAAAGCGCCGGCCGTCACGCGCGCCAGCAAGAACGTGCCCGAACTCATTCTCGGTTCCAAGGACAATGAATTCACCGTCAACCAGAAGGATTTCGAGCTGGTCGCCGGCCAGGGCTACCGCTGGAAGATCACGTCCGCCGCCGGGCTGGAGTACAAATTCGTCACCGACCTCTTCCGCAATGTGTGGATGAACCAGATTGTGATCGAAGATCTCGAAGTGCACATGAACGGCGCACCGGCATGGCTCGAATTCGACGCGCCGGGCACCATCAACGTGCAATTTACGGCGGT
>NZ_JAIUDQ010000043.1 GCF_020164435.1 Phyllobacterium lublinensis
CTGCGTTCCTGCCGTGGCCACAGTAATGTTGTCATAAACATCGCATAGGCGATGGCTACCAGTATGTAGGTGACCCGGGTGGAAAACGAATCGGCGGCAGACCCCGGAAGCGGTGACACACCTGTTCCGAATACGAGCAGGAAGATCGTCAAGGCACCAGCGTAGAGTTTGGCGGCCGGCGCATTCATGGCGGCACGGCCGCCGAATACCAGGCCAGCGAGCAGCACCAACAGAAAGAGGAAAATGTGGGA
>NZ_JAIUDQ010000044.1 GCF_020164435.1 Phyllobacterium lublinensis
CAGCTCGACCGCAGCGCCATCCGTGGCAGCGCCAACCGTCAGATCGGCCCCAGGGGCCGCCTGCTGAACGAGGCCGACCTTGCCGGTGTTGATGTCGCCGAGCTTCGTGTTGATGGTTGTGATATCGCCTTCATTGGTCGTCACCCGCTTGTCGATGTTGGTGATGTCGCCTTCGTTGATCGTCACCCGATCGTCGATATTGGTGATA
>NZ_JAIUDQ010000045.1 GCF_020164435.1 Phyllobacterium lublinensis
AGGCCGGCGATCCAGAAAAGATGATTGTGGGTAAAAAGGGAAATCAGGGCGAGGACCGCCACGATTTCCATCTGCAGCTTCTTTCCGTGCGCCATCTGTTCCGGCAAGGCATGCAGCCGGAAATAGAAGGTCCCGATTAAAAGGATCGCTACCAAAAGGAAGATAAGAACCGCGTTGAAGAGCCAATCCGATTGCCCGGGAG
>NZ_JAIUDQ010000005.1 GCF_020164435.1 Phyllobacterium lublinensis
AGTTCCCACGGGAAGGACGGCAATGAGCATAAGCGAGGTTTCGGGGACGTGGATAAGTTTCACTGATTATTTTTGCGGCGGACAAGCACGGACACCTCACCCACCCCGGACCTTTGGTCCGACTTGCCGGGGCAAGCCACGGGTCTTGCCCGTCCTACGGACCCCCATCAAGGGGAGGGTGAAGCCGGCCTGGCATCACGACCTCCCCTTTGATGGGGGAGGTCGCAGCGAAGCTGCGGGTGGGGGTGAAATATTCCGTAAACCACGCAAGGTTCGGCTGCAGCAGGATGCCGATCATCTCTCGCCTTGCGGGAGAGGATGGATTTGCTAACGGGGCTAACTTAGAAAATCCAAGTGAGGGGATTACTGGCGGGTGCAGAACTTGTCCATCTCTTGTGATTTCTAGCACTTAGCTGTGCCAAGATGCCGAAATCACATTCTCCCCACATGGGGGAAAAGGGCGCCTAAATATCCAGTTCTTCTACAAACGCGGCGCGATCCTGGATAAACCGGAAGCGCGCGTCGGGACGGGTACCCATCAGATCATCGACGGCCAGTTTGGTCTCGTTAGCCCATTCCTCGTCGATCTGGACGCGCAACAAAGTCCGCTTCCTGCGGTCCATCGTCGTTTCCTTGAGCTGGTCGGCGCGCATTTCACCGAGACCCTTGAATCGGCCAATTTCGATCTTGCCCTTGCCACTGAACATCGTCTTGAGCAGTTCATCCTTGTGTGCGTCGTTGCGCGCATAGGCCACCTTGCCGCCCTGAGCGATACGGTAAAGCGGCGGCACACCCAGGAACAGGTGACCGTTGCGAATGAGCTCGGGCATTTCCTGGTAGAAAAACGTTATCAGGAGCGAGGCGATGTGGGCGCCATCGACATCCGCGTCCGTCATGATGATGACGCGGTCATAACGCAGATCCTCATCGCGATATTTCGCGCGGGTACCACAACCGAGCGCCTGGATGAGATCGCCGATCTGCTGGTTCGCCGTCATCTTCTCGCGACCGGCACTTACGACGTTCAAAATCTTGCCTCGCAACGGCAGGACCGCTTGTGTAGCGCGGTCACGCGCCTGCTTGGCGGAGCCACCAGCGCTGTCACCCTCGACGATAAACAATTCCGCTCCGAGTGCACCGGACTGACTGCAATCGGCAAGCTTGCCGGGCAGGCGGAGCTTCTTCACCGCCGATTTGCGGTTGACCTCCTTTTCCTGGCGGCGTTTGACCCGCTCCTCGGCGCGGTCAACGACCCAGTCGAGCAATTTCGACGCTTCCTGGGGGGAGGCGGCCAGCCAGTGATCAAAAGGATCGCGAATGGCATTTTCAACGATGCGCTGCGCTTCGACGGTTGCGAGCTTGTCCTTGGTCTGTCCGACAAATTCCGGCTCGCGAATGAAGACGGAGAGCATGGCCGCCGACGATATCATGACGTCGTCGGTGGTGATGATCGAGGCGCGCTTGTTGCCGGTCAGGTCGGCATGGGCCTTCAGACCCCGGGTAAGCGCTATGCGCAGACCAGCTTCATGGGTGCCGCCTTCTCCGGTCGGGATGGTATTGCAATAGGAATGGACAAAACCATCACCGCCGTGCCAGGCAACGGCCCATTCGAGCGCGCCATGGCCGCCGGTCTTGTCGGTCTTGCCGGCAAACATTTCGCGTGTGACCTGGAACTCCTTGCCCAAGGATGCGGCGAGATAGTCCTTGAGCCCACCGGGAAAATGAAACACTGCCTTGTCCGGCGTCGGGTCCTTCGGGTCGAGCAGCGACGGCGCACAATTCCAGCGAATTTCGACGCCGCCGAACAGATAGGCCTTCGAGCGCGCCATCCTGTAGAGGCGGGCCGGATCGAACCTGGCGGCATGGCCGAAGATCTCCGCATCGGGATGGAAGGTGACACGCGTGCCACGCCGGTTCTGCACCTCGCCGACCTCTTCGAGCGGGCCAAGAGCCTTGCCGCGCGAGAAGCGCTGGCGGTAGAGGCGCCGGTTACGCGCGACCTCTACCTCGACAAAGTCCGATAGAGCGTTGACGACCGAAACACCGACGCCATGCAGGCCGCCGGAAGTTTCATAGACCTTGGAGTCGAACTTGCCGCCGGCATGGAGCATCGTCATGATGACTTCGAGCGCAGACTTGTCCTTGAACTTCGGATGCGGATCGACAGGCATGCCGCGGCCATTGTCCGTGACCGACAGATAGCCGTTTTCATCGAGATCGATATCGATGAAATTGGCATGGCCGGCCACGGCCTCATCCATGGAGTTGTCGATGACTTCGGCAAAGAGGTGGTGCAGCGCGCGTTCATCGGTGCCGCCAATATACATGCCGGGGCGCCGCCGGACTGGCTCCAGCCCCTCCAGTACTTCGATATCGGCCGCGCTGTAGCTGCCTTCGGGCGCTGAACGCGGTGCTGGCCGAGCGGGTGGGACAATGGCGGGCGCAGGCTCTGCCCGCGGCTGCGGGGCCGCTGCCTGACGTTCGCGGGCAGTTTTCACTATCCTCGAAAAGAGGTCGTTATTATCATCCATGGTCGTATAGAGCCAATATTACATCAGATTCGAATCACTGACGATCTTTGCATGCTTCATTGTGAAACGCGATGGGAGTTCGCGGTCTGTTCACGGGTTTCACCACAGGACTATGCGATGAGCAAACAGGTTTCAAGCAGGTTCCATGCGCGCGACCAGACTTTCCAGATGCTGAATGCGCCGGCCCAGCATCTGTTGGTGCTCCTTGAGCGTCCGGATTTCGGCTGATAGGCCCGAAGCACTCTCGTCTGCGTTGTCCTCAACGGGCGATTGCCCGATGCCATGGATAAGCCAGGTGGGGGTTACGCCGAGGAACCCGGCCAGCATGACAAGCCGATTTGCGCGTGGTTCCGATCGATCCGATTCCCAGGCCATAACGGTTTGTGGCTTTACACCAATGCGTCCTGCCACCTCTCTGACACTCATGGACTTGGCATCGCGGGCGCGTGAGATGCGTCCACCAAGCGTATCCATGTCAGGGGTCTCGGTCATGATATTGGCGTGAGAAGCCATGCTTTTCTCCAGTTTATTGCTGTTTTTGGGGATCTAGCGAGGCCCTTTGCACCATCTGCGGGCCGAAAAGTCAAATTTTGCCAACAAATCCTGATGTTTTACATACAGCTCACGATTGCATTTTTCGACAGAGCCGATATGCCAGCAACTCTCCCCGCCGGTTCATCCAGAAAGGTCGTCGCCATGGAAAACACAACCTCACAACAGTTGAGGGGCGTTTCGACAATGGCAGCGGCCATGTTCTTTCTACCGATGATGGATGCCATCGCCAAATGGCTTTCTACAGTGGACAGCCTGCCGCCGGCGACGGTGACGCTTGCGCGTTTCGTGGTGCAAACCATACTGACGGTGCTGATCATTCTGGCATTGACGGGTGCCGCATCACTGAGGCCGGTCAAGCTGTGGGGCAACCTGTTCCGTGGTTTCCTGATGGGGATTGGCAGCCTGTGTTTCTTTGCGGCCGTCAAGTACATGCCACTTGCCGATGCGATGGCGGTGTTCTTCGTGGAGCCGCTGATGCTGACCCTGCTATCTGCCCTGATCCTCAAGGAGCAGGTTGGCTGGCGCAGGCGGATGGCTGTTGCGATCGGTTTCGTCGGCACGCTGATCGTCATCCAGCCCAGTTGGGAACTTTTCGGCTGGGTTTCGCTGTTGCCGCTCGGTACCGCAACGCTGTTCGCCTTCTACCTGATCCTGAACCGCCGCTATGGCGATGCCGACACGCCGCTTGTCATGCAGCTTTACGCTGGTGTGGGCGGCACAGTAACCGTGATTGTGGCCCTGTGGCTTGGGCAAATATTCAACGTAAGCGACATGACGCTCGGCGTGCCATCGGGCGGCCTGTCGTGGTTTCTGCTTTTCACCATCGGTGCGATTGCCACGGGCGGCCACCTTCTCGTCGTTCAGGCGTCGCGGCTGGCGCCGGCTTCGTTGCTGGCGCCTTTCCAGTATCTCGAGATCGTCATGGCAGTGATTATCGGGCTTGTGGTGTTTAATGAGTTTCCATCGGCATCGAAATGGTTCGGCATTGCGATCATCATCGGATCGGGCGCCTATGTTGTGTGGCGTGAGGGCAAGAATCGCCAGGAGCCGGAGCCTGCATACAACTGAGAAGAACAGTTGAGCAAAGGCGCGATTGGCAATAGAAACGAAGCCATGTCTGGGCGGGAGATCATCGAGTGTTCAAGAAGATACTGATTGCCAACCGTGGCGAGATCGCCTGCCGCGTCATCAAGTCTGCGCGCAAGATGGGTATCACCACGGTTGCTGTCTATTCGGATGCCGATCGCGATGCGGTCCACGTGGAAATGGCCGATGAAGCGATCAACATAGGTCCCGCTGCTGCCTCGGAAAGCTATCTCGTGGCCGAAAGGATCATTGCCGCCTGCAAGGAGACCGGCGCAGAAGCAGTTCATCCCGGCTATGGATTCCTGTCCGAGCGGGCTTCCTTTTGTGAGGCTCTGGAAAAGCAGGGCATCATCTTTATCGGCCCGAAGCCCAAGGCGATCATCGCCATGGGCGACAAGATCGAATCGAAAAAATTCGCCAATGAGGCGAGGGTCAATACCGTACCCGGTTTCCTCGACATCATCAGCGATGCTGCCCACGCGGAAAAGATTGCCGGCGAGATCGGCTATCCGGTGATGATCAAGGCGTCGGCCGGTGGCGGCGGCAAGGGAATGCGGATCGCATGGAACAAATCGGAGGTGCGCGACGGCTTCGAACGCGCAACGTCCGAGGCGCGTAATTCGTTCGGTGATGACCGCGTGTTCATCGAAAAGTTCGTCGTCGATCCGCGCCACATCGAAATCCAGGTGCTGGCGGACGCCTACGGCAATTGCATCTATCTGGGTGAGCGCGAATGTTCGGTGCAGCGCCGAAACCAGAAGGTCGTCGAGGAGGCACCGTCGCCATTCCTTGACGAAAAGACGCGTCAGGCGATGGGTGAACAGGCGGTCGCGCTGGCCAAGGCGGTTGACTATCAGAGCGCCGGAACGGTCGAATTCATCGTCGACAAGGACCGTAACTTCTATTTCCTCGAAATGAACACCCGCCTGCAGGTAGAGCATCCGGTCACCGAGTTGATTACCGGCATCGACCTGGTGGAACAGATGATTCGCATCGCGGCCGGCGAGAAGCTGGCGATAAGGCAGGCCGATGTCCGGCTTAATGGCTGGGCCGTCGAGAGCCGCCTCTACGCCGAGGATCCATACCGCAATTTCCTTCCGTCCATCGGGCGCCTGACCCGCTATCGCCCGCCGGCCGAGGGGCATGTCGGCAAGGCGATCATCCGCAATGATACGGGTGTCACGGAGGGTTCGGAGATATCGATGTATTACGACCCGATGGTGGCCAAGCTGTGTACCTGGGCGCCGACGCGTCTTGAGGCAGTCGACGCCATGGCCGATGCGCTGGATACGTTCGTCGTTGACGGGATCGAGCATAATATCCCCTTCCTCGCGGCGCTGATGCAGCATCCGCGTTGGCGCGAAGGCCGGTTGTCAACCGGCTTTATTGCCGAGGAGTTTCCCGACGGCTTCAAACCGATTTCTCCGACGCCGGACGATCTGGATATCCTCGCGGCAATTGCGCTTAGCGTGGAACTGGTGCGCAAGGAGCGGCTCGATCGTTTGCACGACCGGCTGCGTCCGCATACGGGCAAGATCAGAGCCGAGTGGGAAGTGCGGATCAATGACGACTATGTCCCGGTGACAATCCGCAAGAGCGCGGCAAAACCGCCGGTGAAGATCGAGCTTTCGTTGCACGGGGGCGAGGTCACTACGATCCGCAGCGACTGGCAGCCAGGCGATGCAGTTTGGGATGGCTATGTCAATGAGCGCGCGATCAAGGCGCAGTTGCGACCTGTCCTCAATGGTATGCGCATCGACTGGAAAGGCATGTCGATCATCGCTCACGCCATGCAGAAACATGTGGCCGCGCTTGAGAAGCTGATGCCTGTGAAACTCCCGCCGGACACATCGAAAATGCTGCTTTGCCCGATGCCCGGCCTTATCGTCTCGATCAACGTGACGGAAGGGCAGGAAGTGAAGGCTGGCGAAACCCTGGCGATCGTGGAGGCGATGAAGATGGAGAACGTGCTGCGCGCCGACCGGGATCTGACGGTTTCGACGATCAACGCCAAGCAGGGCGATAGTCTGGCTGTCGATGCAGTGATCATGGAATTTGATTAAGGGATAGCACCATCGTTTATGCGTGGTTCGACGGGGCTCGCTGCAATCGGCTTACCTCCCTCATGGTGAGCCCCGTCGAACCACGTATTAGCGATAGTGCAAACTTATACGGGCACTAACGCTCCACTGCCCCGAATACATCCTTGAACGCATCGCACAATGCCCGGTCGAGATCGTGCATCTCCACCGGCAGGCCGAGATCAACGAGGCTGGTGACACCATGGCCGCGTACGCCGCACGGCACTATGCCGTCAAAATGTGTGAGATCCGGTTCCACGTTGATCGAGATGCCGTGGAAACTTACCCACTTACGCAGGCGAATGCCGATGGCGGCGATCTTGTCTTCCGCCGGTGAGCCATCTGCCAGGGCAGGGCGTTCCGGCCGCCTCACCCAGACGCCGACCCTGTCCTCACGCCGCTCGCCCTTGATATTGAACGAAGCAAGTGTCGAAATGATCCACTGCTCCAACGCTGTGACAAAAGCGCGGATATCTTCGCGCCGCCGCTTCAGATCGAGCATCACATAGGCAACGCGCTGCCCCGGACCATGGTAGGTGTATTCGCCGCCCCGGCCCGTTGCATATACGGGGAAGCGGTCGGTTACGAGGAGATCATCTGCCTTGGCGCTGGTACCCGCCGTATAGAGCGGGGGATGCTCGACGAGCCAGACAAGCTCGCGTGCCGTACCCTCGCGAATCGCGGCGACACGCTGCTCCATGAAGGCGAGCGCCGCGTCATAGTCCGTGAGACCGCCGGCAATCAGCCATTCGACCGGTTGTGATTCGTCTTGAGGCAAAAATGCAGCGACGAGATCGTCGCGGTTGGTTTTCATGATGCAGTTTCAGATCCGGTTGTCCTTGCCTGTCCGGACCCGAGGCAATCGGTGATTGCGCCGATTCATCAGGCCCGGATGGGTGCGCCGGATATGGACCTTTTCAAGTGAAATTTCCAGTCCGCTATCGCAGGGCAACGTTTCTGACAGCTTTGTGAAAAACAATGACGATAGGGCTTGTTTAGCTGAAACCTATTTGCTACATGCCGCGAGCCGACACGTTCGGCTTCTACCACAGAGTGCGGTCGTGGCGGAATTGGTAGACGCGCAGCGTTGAGGTCGCTGTGTCGCAAGACGTGGAAGTTCGAGTCTTCTCGACCGCACCATTTTCTTTCTAACCATTTGATTTTATCGCGGAGTTGGGCGCTTGCCCCTCCGGAGACCGCATTGCCCTTCATCATCCTACGATCTTGCCGGGATTCATGATGCCTTTGGGATCGAACGTCCTCTTGATCGACTGCATGAGCGCAAGCTTGACGGGATCGATGAGCGCCATGAGTTCGGGCTTCTTCTCCAGGCCGATGCCATGTTCGGCGGAAAAGGATCCGCCCATTTCCTTGAGGTTGGCGTAGATCATGGCCCTGACCTTGTCCTTCGGCGGGTTGGTGCTTTCACCCGCCACACCGACATGCAGGTTGCCATCACCGAGATGGCCGAATGCAAAGCCCCTGATATCCGGCCCCAAATCGGCAATGCCCTGATCGAACTGTCTCAGCCATGTGTCCAGTTCCTGCAGGGGAACGGAAATGTCGAACCAGTAGCCATGCGGATAGGCTCGCGTGATCACATTGCTGTCTTCGCGGATGTTCCAGATTTCACTGCGATCTTTCTCGCTTTGTGCGAGGATTGCGTCGGCAACCAGACCTTCTTCGATCGAATCGGCCAATGCCTGCTCCAGCGCGGACAATGCCTGCCGCTGATTGGCTGCATCAGTTTCAAGGATAAGGTAGGCTGGCGCTTCAGTGAAAGCAGCAAGGGTAGCAGGGCCGAGTAAGCTTGAGGCCAGCGCGAAATAGTTTCGCGCCATGAATTCAGCACGGAGCAGATGGATGCCGCGGTTGTGCTGCAGTTTCTGGAACAGAGCTACGGCGTTCGCTGCCGATGGGCAGGCAACAAGTGCTGTTGCAGTGAACGCATCTCCAGGAGCCAGCCTGATGACAGCGCGGGTAACGATGCCGAGTGTGCCCTCCGCGCCAATGAACAACTGCTTGAGATCATAACCCTCATTTGACTTGGCCACCTGCACCATGTCTCTCATGATCGAACCATCGGGCAGAACTACTTCGAGACCAAGCACCCGGTGTCGCATCACGCCAAGTCGAAAGGCTTCCATGCCGCCTGCATTTGTCGAGATCATGCCGCCGATCGTGGCGCTGCCTCGCGAAGCGATGTCGATGCCGACGGAGAGATTGGCCGATGCAGCCGCCTCTTGCAAAGTCTGCAGAGTGACACCGCCTTCGACAATCGCGATACCTGCTGGGGCGGAGAGGGATTCGATGCGGGTCATCGCCGCCAGTGACAGGATGATCTCGCCGGGGCTGGACACCGCACCTCCGGCAAGGCCGGTGCGGCCGCCATGCGGGACGACTGCAATACGGTGCATGTTGCAGAGGCTGAGAATGGCCGCGACCTGGTCTGTGTTGCGCGGCACGACCATCACGCCCGCATCAAGATTGTGCGGATCGGCGCCGGGATGAATGAGGCTCAGCGTATCGGCCGTCTTCAGGCCGCTTGCGCCGACAATCAAGCGAAGCGCAGCAAGGATGTCTTCCGTTATCATTGGGATTTCGCCGCGGCGCGCCTTTCAAAGAAAATCCGGATGCCGAGAATGATGGCGGTGACAAGGATCAACAGAACCGAGATTGCCGCAATGGCAGGGTCGATGTTGTCCCGCAGGCCCATCCACATCAGGCGCGGCAAGGTGATCGCATTGACGCTGGTAATGAACAGCGTCACCCCGATCTCTTCCCATGAAAGCACGAAGGAGAGCAGCGCCGCTGTCGCAATGCCGAACTTGATATTGGGGATGATGACCTTGAAGGCCCGTGTCGCGAGGCTTGCACCGAGGCCGCGTGCAGCCAGATCTATCCTTCTGTCCACCTGATAGAGCGCAACGAGTATCAGCACGACGGCAAAGGGCGTGATCATGACGGCATGCGCAAGCGCGACTCCTAGCCAGGTGTCATAGCCGATCCAGTTGTTGAATGCCGAGAGCGTGGTCATCAGGAAGTATAGCGTCATGGCCGATACGACGGGCGGTACGACGAGCGGCAGGAGCACGAAGCCGATGAGCAGTGCCGAAAAGCGCGGCTGGAACATCCAGATACCTAGCCCGAACAGTGTAGCGAGCGCGGTGGCGGTTGCGCTTGAGAGGATGCCGATGCGCAGGCTGAGCAGGATGCTCTGGGCCCAGGCAGGATTATCGATCAGTGCCTGGTAGTGGCGCAGGGAGAGGTTGCCGGAAGGCATGGAGAGAAAGCGTGCCGGGGTGAATGACACGGGAACGACGGCGATCAAGGGCATCAGCAGGAACAATGCCACTGCCGTGGCGACGATCAGAATAACGGGGCCGGGACGCGATGACTGCATGTTCGTTTCCTAGCCTACCAGATGCGCTGGCTTGATGAAGCGTCGCATCAGCGCAAGAAGAATGCCGATGAACAGCACGAGCACGACGCTGATCGCGGCACCGAGGCCCCAATCCGGGCTCTGGAAAATGCGAAGATAGACGAGTTCCGCCACCATGACGCTGCGTCCGCCGCCAAGAATGGCTGGCGTGACAAAGAAGCCGAGTGCGAAGACGAACACGATAAGCGCGGCGCCGATGAGACCGCCATAGGTCAGCGGTACGAAAATCGTCCAGAAGATGCGGGTTCTTGAGGCGCCCATACCGCGGGCAGCAAGCAGGACGCGTTCGTCGATACTGCGCATGGCCGAGGCGATTGGAAAGACGGCGAAGGGGATGAGGAAATGCGTCATGCCGATGATGACGCCAAACTCATTGCGGGCGAGGGCCAATGGTTCGGCGATGATGCCTGCCGATTGCAGCCATGTATTGATCAGCCCGCGGTTTGACAGCATCGCCAGCCAGCCGAAGGCACGTGTAAGCACCGAAATCCAGAAGGGGACGAGAATGCAGAATTCGGCCAGTGTGCGCTGGAGCGAACTTCCACGTACCCAGACATAGGCAATCGCATAGGCCATGGTGAGCGACGCGGCGGTCACGATGAGACAAATGCGCAGGGTGCGGAAAAAGACCGACTGAACGAGTGGATCGGTGAAAAGCGCGCGATATTGACCCAAACCCGGCTCGGGAAGCGTGAAACTCCAGCGCACGACGCCAAGGAAGGGAACGACATAGGCGAGCCCCAGAAACAGCAGAAGCGGTGCCAGCAGCATAATCTTTCTGGAGGTGGCCGACTTTGCGGGCATTCAGCGTCCCATGCCTTTGAGGGGGAGGGGCGGCGCGAGAGCCCTATGCCTCGCGCCAGACCAGCTTAGGCCGAGATGACCTTGGTATATTCGTCGAATGCCTTGCCGTAGTTCTCGGCATACCATTCCATATTGAGCGGAATCTGCTTGGCCATGTTTGCCGGATCGACACAATTCACCCGTTTCTTGTCCGCCGGGATTAGCGCATCAGTGGCAGGATTGGCCGGACCCTGTCCAAGCATATTGAACATTTCGAGCTGCCGTTCAGGCGTTTGGGCGCTGGCGATGAATTTCATCGCATTGTCCTTGCCACCAGGATTGCCTTTCATGACGCCGAGCGCTCCGGGAGAAATCAGGCCTTGATCCCAGATGAACTTGATGTTGCCGCCTGAATCCTGCTCGAGGAGCTGCGCGCGCGTGGACCAGATCAGTGCCATGGAGGCTTCGCCATCCATCAGGACCGACTGGCTCTCGGCACCGCCGCCCCAGTAAGCGACCACGTTCTCCTTGAACGCCGCAATCTTGTCGTGCGCACGCTTGAGGTCGAGCGGGTAGAGCTTTTCCGGTGCAACGCCGTCGGCGAGCAGCGCTGCCTCCCACATCGCCGAACCCCATTTGTAGAGCGATCGTTTGCCGGGAAACTTCTTCACGTCGAAGAAGTCGGCCATGCCAGTCGGTGCCTGATCGCCGAACTTGGACGCGTCGTAAGCAATGATGTAGGAGAAGAAATAGGTCGAGGCGGCGTGATCCCAGCCAAAACCCGGCCGCATCTTGTTTTTATCAACGATCGTATAATCGATCTCCTCAAGCATGCCCTGCTTGCCCAGCGAAATTCCGGAGAAGGGGTCAATATCCAGGAGATCCCAGCTCGGCTTGCCGCTCTTGAACTGCGCCGTGATGGCGCCTTCAGTCGGGCCGGAGCCATCCATCTTGACCGTCACGCCAGTGTCCTTGGTGAAGGGCTGGCCATACGCCTTGTCATAGGCTGTCATGGCGTCGCCGCCCCAATTGACCAGTACGAGTTCCTTGGCCTGCGCGTAAGATCCGGTTGCGCGCAAGAGCGCAGGGGTTCCAGCAATCAGCATCGCCGCCATTTGTGTAAATCGCCGGCGGCTGATCTCGCCCTTCTCGACCTTGCCGGCGAGGATTTCGAGGCAGTCTTTTTGAAATGCGTTATCCATTTTGTTGTTTCCCTCTGGATTGTTATGTCTCACATTCCTGATCTGCCGCCTAACTACCGGCAGGAAGCAGAAAGCCTTGATGCATGGGCCAGGACACCCAAACATCGGTTTGAGGTGCGATAGGCGATGTCGCGGCGGTCGGCATCGAAACCGCCAGACTTGTGCCGCTGCGTGTTGTCAGATGATATTTTGTCGAAGCGCCGAAATAGGTTGCGCCTTCCACCCGGCAGGTGATGGCATTGCGATCAGCGGCTTGTGGTTCGGTGCAGATCACCATGTGTTCGGGGCGGATCGCCGCAACCGCATTCGGACCGGTCATCGGCATTGTCCGATTGAGAACGATCGTGCGTTCCTCGAACTTACCGGCGGCGCGGTCGCCTTCAAGACTGACGGTATCAAGCGGCAAGAGATTGATCTCGCCCAGGAATTCGGCAACGAAGCGATTGGCAGGCCGCTCGTAGACGTCCTGTGGCCTGCCCACCTGCAGCAACTCGCCATGATTAAAAATTGCAACCCGCGAGGAAAGCGCGAGTGCTTCGGACTGGTCGTGGGTGACAAAGACAAAAGTCGTACCAGTTTCCTGGTGCAAGCGCTTCACTTCCTGCTGCATCATTTCACGCAGGTTCTTGTCGAGTGCGGAAAAAGGTTCGTCGAGCAGGAGCACCGCGGGTTCGAATACCAGGGCACGCGCCAGGGCAACACGCTGCTGCTGGCCGCCGGAAAGCTTTGCCGGAAGCTTCTTTTCATGGCCGCCAAGACCGACGCGCGCAACCATCTCGCCGACCTTGCGCTTGATGTCGGCCGCAGAGCGTCCGCGAACCTTCAGCGGAAACGCGATGTTCTGTTCAACTGTCAGATGCGGAAAGAGCGCGTAGCCTTGAAACACCATGCCGTATGAACGGTCTTCCGCTGGTATGTTCGTGATGTCCTGGCCGTCCATGACCAGGCGTCCGGTCGTCGGTGCAGTAAAGCCTGCCAGAATCATCAGAAAGGTCGTCTTGCCGGACCCCGATGGTCCGAGTAGAGTCAGGAACTCACCACGCCCAATGTCGAGCGAGAGATTTTTCAGTGCGTGGAACGCACCAAACGTCTTGCCAATGGAAACAGCGTTTATCTCGGCGGCCTTGCTGTCGCCCAGGTGCATGCTTTGAGGCATCGATCGACCTCTTCCCCTTGTTTTGACAGGAAGCCTAGGCACAATCCGCCGTCACGACAATTGAATTATATTGCCGCGACCCGTGAATGAAATTCACGCCAGCAATAAGGTCCATTCATGGCGGACTTTCAGGCGCTGCGCGTTTGAGAGAGGCGAGATTTCAACCACTCCGTGAATGCAACTTGCGGCGGGTGCTCGATGCGGGCGTAGTCCGTGACCAGAAAATACGACTTGGGCGACTTGATGCTGAGGTCGAACGGTCTGATCAGTTGGCCTGCCTTCATTGCCTTGCGGCAGGTAAGCTCGTCGCCCATGGCGATGCCCTGCGCCGTGATGGCCGCCGAATAGACGAGGTTCATATCGGAAAAAACGATGCCACGTTCTGAATCGGGATTGTCGACATTGGCGAGGGCGAGCCAGCGCGTCCAGTCGTCAAAGTCTCCGAGATGAAGCAGCGGCGCCCGCAAGATGTCCTTGGGCTCCGCGATTCCTCCGAGATTGTTAAGGAGAACTGGGCTGCATAACGGCGTGAACTCCACCTCGCACAACAGTTCGACCGAACGGCTCGGCCAATTGCCATCGCCAAATGCGATGAAGATATCCACACTCGCATCGGTTACGTCGTCAAGTTTGCGCGGCGTGATGATGCGTAGAGTCACATCCGGGTATTTCTCCTGAAACTCGGCAATGTGCGTGCACAGCCAGAGGGATGCAAAGCCGGCCGTGCAGCTGACGCACAGTGACCCGCCGGTGCCCACAGGGCTCTGTCGTCCGCCGGCGTCGTCGATGACAATCAGGGCCTTGCGCACGTCGTTGGCATACTTGCGCCCGCGCGGCGTTAACGCGACACCCTTGCCGTCCCTCTGGAGGAGTTCGAAGCCGAGGTCGCGTTCCAACAAACGCAATTGGTGACTGACCGCACTGCGGGTCAGATGCAGTTCCTCGGCCGCACGCCAAACGCTGCCATGGCGGGCAAAGCTTTCAAGCGAACGCAAAGCCTGGGTTGACGGTATGCGCATCAGCTGATCCTTGCCGGCGAACAGGTGAATGGAATTTGCACGTTTTGAAAAAACATATCACTTTTTGTCTCGGCTTCCAGATGGTTATCTCCTGACAGCGGGAGACGAACCATGGTGACGGCGGCAGCGACATCGGCAATGGGTTTTGTTGACGATCACAAGCACGATCTGTCCGCGTGGACTCGCACAATTTTCGATTACGGCGAAACCGCCTGGCGCGAATATCGGTCGGCCGACTGGTATGTACAGCTGCTACGCAAGCAGGGCTTTGATGTCGAAACCGGATCGGGCGGCATGCCAACGGCATTCTGTGCGCACTGGACCAACAGGGCCGGCTCCAACGGCCATGCGCCGACGGTCGGCATGTATGCCGAATATGATGCTGTCCCGGGCAACTGCCAGGACGCAGCGACAGTCAAACGCCCAAGGTCAGGGCTCAGCGAGCATGCGGGCGGCCATACGGACCCACATTCCGGTCTCGGCATTTCAAGTCTCGGCGGTCTCCTTGCTACCAAGGCCGCCATGGAAAAACAAGGTATAGCCGGAACCTTGAGGTTTACCGGGGAACCGGCCGAGAAAGTACGCGGGTCAAAGCCGATCCATGCAGCCAGGGGCTATTACGACGGGCTGGATGGCATGATCTCGTTCCACCCGTTCTACATGCTGCCGCTCTGCAACACCGTGCGTTGGGACACGCATTGCGGGGCCGCCTATTCGATGATTTACCGCTTTGTCTGCGATCAACCCGAGCGCTGGGGACTGAGTGACGGCGCGCCAATCCCTCAATCCCATTCGGCGGTTCGTGCGCCTGGCGCCAATGATGCGCTGATGATGATGTACATGGCATCGAAGGCACTGCGTGATTCCATGCTGCCGCATCAGGGAGGCTGGTCAATCAGCGAGGCTATCCTGACCGCTGGACAGGCGACTGCGGACAACCTTCCGGCCGGGCTGGCCGAAATCCAGTACATGATGCGTGTTCCGACGATTTCCATGGCGGAGCAGATTACCGCCTGCCTTGATCGCAACGCGGAACATGCCGCCGCCATGACCGGGTGCCGTTTTGAACGGCACTGGGTTTGCAAGTCGCGTCCCGGCCTCGCTAACCACACCATGGCCGATATCACCTGGGAATCACTGAATACGGTCGGTGCGCCGCGCTGGAATGAAGCCGCGAA
Organism: Phyllobacterium lublinensis; assembly: GCF_020164435.1. GTDB lineage: Bacteria > Pseudomonadota > Alphaproteobacteria > Rhizobiales > Rhizobiaceae > Phyllobacterium > Phyllobacterium lublinensis. Next base: position 15,034 of record NZ_JAIUDQ010000005.1, read on the forward strand.
GTCGATAGCCCGCGAGATGCAGATGAATGTCGGCATCGAAGCCATGAGCGAACCGTTCATGGGCGAGTGCGAGAAATTGATCTCGCCCCAGGAGGCAGAGGCGATCCTTCGTCGTGACTTGCCGCCATCACAGATCAACTCCACGTCCGATGACTATACGGACATGACCTGGCATGCGCCTACGGTCCGCTTCTATGTGGCGCGCCCGGCGCTGCGGGCCCCGCGCGGCTTCGCCTATCCGGGCTGGGTGATGAATGCGCTTGGTGGCATCCCGGAGACCATCGATCCGATGGTCAACTGCGCAGCAAAAACGGTGGCTCTTACGGCGCTGCGCCTGCTTGAGGATGATGCCGCGCGCAAGCGCGCATGGGATGAATTCAGTGAAAGGACAGGTGGCGGCATCGGAGGCTCCAAATGGATGCCGCCACTTTGCGACTATGAACCGCCCATCCATTTCCGCTGGCCGGAATATGTCACGACCGCACGCGGACGCGAGTGGTGGATACCTACGGGCGCCTAACAGGAGATCGTTCCAATGACACGTCACGAACAGGACTTTGCAGCCGATACATTCACTTTGAAGCGGCGCAGCAGCAATGGCGGCACCAAGCCGCTCAAGGGCTGGGGCTTTCGCAATGAAACCGATCCCCTGACCGATGTCCTTCTGGGGTCTCCGGCCTTCCTGCGCCACATGGCCACGAGTTCCCTGTCGCGCAAGCATTTGCGTGAGGCGCCATGCAACATTCAGGCCGCGCAGGCGCAACACAAGGAACTTGTCGCAGCGTACGAGCATTTCGGCGTCAAGATCCATTGGCATGAACCCGAACCGGAATTGCCGATGCAGGTTTACTCACGCGATTCCAGTGTCATGACGCCCTACGGTGCGATCATCACTGCCATGGCCAACTGGTGGCGCCGCGGTGAAAACTATGCAGCCATCCGCACCTATGAGAGGTTGGGCATACCGATCTATGACATGGTTACGGCCGGTACGTTCGAGGGCGGTGATTTCAACGTCATCGAAGAAGGATGCGTGCTGATCGGCTGCGGCGGCGCCCGCACGCAGGAGGAGGGCGCCCGCCAGGTGGAGGACTGGTTCCGCAAGGAGGGGTGGGAAACCCGCCTTGCGTTCATCGATGAATATTACGTCCATATCGACCTGATGGTCGTGCCGATCGCGCCGAAGCTTACCGCAGTATGCCTTGCCTGTACCGAACCCGGCATCGTCGACTGGCTGAAGGCCAAGGGCCATGAAATCATCGACGTACCTTTCCAGGATACGATGAATCTTGGTTGCAACTTCATGTCCCTCGGCAAGGACCGCATTATCGCGCCGGCATCCAGCAAGACCCTGATCGACAAGCTGAGGGCAACCGGTTTTGAAGTTGCTGCTGTCGACATGAGCGAGATTTCCAAAACCGGCGGCGGCATCCATTGCATGGCGCAGGCACTCTTGCGTTCAACTGATTGATCGTCAGAATGGCCGGCTAATCAAGATTCTGGAGGAGAACTTCATGCTCGACAAACGCAAATTCTATATCAATGGCGAGTGGGTGCCTCCTCTTCAAGCCGACGATCTGCAAGTGATCAATCCGGCCACGGAGCAGCCGATTGCGGTCATTTCAATGGGAACACCGGCGGATATTGACCGTGCGGTCGCCGCAGCCAAGAAGGCATACCAGACCTATAGCCAGACCTCTGTCGAGGAGCGGCTGGGACTTCTCGAAAAGCTGCTGGCAATCTACAAGCGCCGCTACGACGAGGTAGCACGGACCATCACGCTCGAACTCGGCGCCCCGATCACAATGAGTACGCAGCAGCAGGCAGATGTCGGTGTGGGGCATCTGCAGGGCTTCATCGATGCGTTGAAGACTCTGCACATGCGCGAAGAATTGCCGAATGGTGACGTGCTAGTCCGCGAGCCGATCGGCGTGTGCGGCCTGATTACCCCTTGGAACTGGCCAATCAACCAGATTGCTCTGAAAGTCATTCCGGCGCTGGCAACCGGCAGCACCTGTGTCCTGAAGCCAAGCGAGTTTACGCCGCTCAACGCCATGCTCTATGCCGAGATGATCGATGAAGCGGGTTTCCCGGCCGGGACGTTCAATCTTGTCAACGGCGATGGCGCAACGGTCGGCGCGGCGCTCTCCAGGCACCGGGACGTCGACATGATGTCATTTACCGGCTCGACGCGGGCAGGGATCGCCGTCAGCAAGGATGCCGCCGATACGGTAAAACGGGTTACGCTTGAGCTTGGTGGCAAATCGCCCAACATTGTGTTCGATGATGCCGATCTCGAAGATCGCGTCGCGGGCAGCGTGATCGAATGCTTCAACAACAGCGGCCAATCCTGCGATGCGCCAACAAGGATGCTGGTGCAGCGATCCGTCTATGACAAGGCGGTCAGGATTGCACAGGCGGCCGGGCGCGAGGCCAGAGTGGGCGATCCGCTTGAGGAGGGCGATCACATTGGGCCGCTGGTCAGCCATGTTCAGTATGGCAGGGTCCAGAACTTGATCGAGGCCGGGATTGCAGAGGGTGCGCGTGTCCTGGTGGGTGGCGCCGGCAAGCCCGAAGGCTACGAGACCGGTTACTTTGTGCAGCCAACCATCTTTGCCGATGTGACCAACACCATGCGCATCGCCAAGGAAGAAGTGTTCGGACCCGTATTGGCGCTCATTCCTTTCGACACGGAAGAAGAAGCCATCGCCATTGCCAATGATACACCCTATGGTCTGGCCGCCTATGTCCAGACGGGAGACGCCAAGCGAGCAGAGCGTGTGGCATCAAAGCTGAAGGCGGGGATGGTCCACATCAATGGTGGACCACATCGGTATGGCAGTCCGTTCGGGGGCTACAAGCAGTCCGGCAATGGACGCGAGGGTGGAAGGTTCGGCCTCGAGGATTTCCTCGAGATCAAGACCATCCATCGTCCCTAGCGCTTTGGAGTTGGTTGATGGTGTCAGGCCATCAACCAACCAGTTTCTCATCGATTTCAATCAGATGTGGCTTCTTGCTCGCCTTGGCTTTCAACAAGGCCGAGGGGAGTGCGTTGATGTCGGCAAGGCGCTCGGCAGCAACACCGTAGGCATCCGCGATCTTGATGTAGTCGGGAGCGGAAGGGCGGACACCAACGGGATTGATATCGACTTCCACCATCGCGCGTTCGATTTCCTGATAGCCATGATTGTTCCAGACGATGAAGATAACCGGAACGTTTTCATCGACGGCCGCCCCGAGCTCGCCGAGTACGAATTGGAAGCCGCCGTCGCCAACAATGCAGACAGTTGTCGTCCCTGGTTGTCCAAGAGCCGCGCCGATCGCAGCAGGCGGACCGAAGCCCAATGCGCCGAAGCCACTGGCGGCGTTGAACCAGCAGCCGACACGATCGTGATCGTAATAAAGATTGCCTGCATAGATTGTCTGTGTTGAATCGCCGACAATCAGGGAGTCCGGCAGCGTGTCGCGCAAAGTGTTGAGGAAGCGCACATGGCTTTGAATACGTGGCCCGACACCTGCCCACGCCGCGTCACGCGCAACCTTCGCCCGTGCTTCGCCGCCCCTTTCGTTCCGCCGATCAGGCAAGAGGGCTGCAAGTTGCTGCACCGTTTCCCTGGCGGACGCCTCGATCGGCATGAATGCGGGCCAGCGATCGAGTTGTCCGGCGTCTATGTCGATGCGAACCAGTCGCTGCAACTGGGGAAATCCGCCGTCGGCATACATGTCATAGTCAGTCGGGCCCATTTCGGTGCCGATGGCAATCACAAGATCGCTGTCGGCAAGGAGTTTGCGCACGGCCTTGAGGCTGGGGCTGGCCGGGACCAGCAAGGGATGCCCATGCATGATGCCGCGCCCGTTGGTGGTGGAAACAACGGGTGCATCCAGCTTTTCGGCGAGGGTCTTCAAGCCTTCAGCAGCCGATTTGGCGCCGCCGCCGACCAGGATAGCCGGACGCTTGGCAGCGAGGCATTGGCGCGCGAGCTCGCTCATGGTTTCGGCCGATGCATGCGGAATCGGCGCATCGGCTTCTTCACGTTCTGCGCCATCGAGCGGCATGGCCATGACATCGATGGGAATCTCGATATGGACCGGACCGGGGCGGCGCGACGCAAAGAGCGCAAAGGCGCGAGCAAGCACGATCGGCAGCTCGTCCGGCTTTTCAACCCGGTGCGAGAACATTGCGACCGTCTGCATCATGGCGCGCTGATTGGGCAGTTCATGCAGGAACCCCATGCCCTTGCCGAGTGAGTCTCGCTGATTGACGCCGGAGATCACCAGCATGGGAATGGAATCGGCGCGCGCCTGTCCCATCGCCGTGATGGTATTAGTAATGCCCGGGCCGGTGATGACGAAAGCAACGCCGGGCTTTCCGGTCGCCCTTGCATAGCCGTCGGCCATGAAGCCCGCGCCCTGTTCATGGCGCGGCGTAATGTGCCGGATGCTTGAATCGGCAAGCCCGCGATAGAGCTCAATCGTATGGACGCCCGGTATGCCGAACACCGTGTCGACATCATAGGATTCGAGTAAATGGACGAGGGCTTCACCAACAGTGGTCATGCGGATTTCCGTTGTTGCAGGCGGGAGGCGAGGCGGACAATGCCGGCGCAGGCCGCATCGATCTTGTCATCGGCGACACTCAGGCTCAGGCGAAGGTAACCGGAAAGGTTTTCGCCGAAGGATTCGCCCGGCATTACCGCTACGAATTCCTCTTCGAGCAGGCGCATGGCAAAATCGTTGCCGGAAAGACCAGTGGCGCGAATATCGGCAAGGATGAACATGCCTGCTTGCGGAACCTGGCAGATAATCCCGGCAATGCCATCGAGGCGCTGGGATATTTTCTGTGCGCGGCGCAGGAAGCTGGCGCGCATGGTAGCAGCCGCTTCCGCGGGCTGGCCGAGTGCATAGGCGGTCATATCGGCGATGAAAGGCTGGACGCCGAAGAGCATGGATTCGGACAGGGGGAGCAATCGCCGCGTGAAGTCCTTCGGTCCGACACACCAGCCGCTGCGGAACCCGGGGGCCGCATGTGACTTGGAAATGGACGCCACCGCAATCGTGCGATCTGCAAGTTCTGCGCGATCGAGCGGTGAGGTGAACTTGCCGTCGAAAATAAGCAGTTCGTAGACCTCGTCGGAGACGATCCAGAGATTGTGCTTTCGGCAAACTTCGCCGATTTCAGCTACTTCCTGGGCACTGAGGACCGCGCCTGTTGGATTATGCGGGGTGTTCAACAGGAGCACCCTGGACCTTGGCGTGATGACTTTTTCGAGATCAGCGGCCTGCATGCGGAAACCGTTTTCCGGCCGAAGCGGTACCGACACCCGCGTGGCACCAGTGGCCCGAACAACCCCGTCATAGGTGGCATAGAGCGGATCGCCGGTGATGATTTCGTCACCTTCTTCGGCAAGGCCGAGCATGACAAGGGAGAGAGCTGTCTGCGTGCCCGGGAAACACATGATGTTTTCCGGATCGATCTGGCGACCCGTCCGGGCAGTATATTTGGCGGACAATGCCGCCAGAACAGCTGGCTCGCCACGACCATTCGAATAGCCGGTACGGCCCGCGCGCATGGCCTTCTCGGCTACATCGATCATGTCAACCGGTGTGGGTATGTCCGGCTCGCCAATGGTCAGCTCGATGATGTCGTGGCCCGCGCGTTTCATCTCGCGCGCGCGGATATGCACGGCCCATTTGTCGGAGCCAAGTCCGGCCAGGCGATCGGTTACAGACGCAAAGCGCATCATGTCGCGCCTCCTTCAGCTTTGAGTGAAATATCAAGTACGGCCTCGATAGCGGTAATGCCAGTGTCGGCCAACTCTCCGTCCGCGAAAATATCTCCCGCCAGACAGCCCTCCAGCCACAAACCATCGATGATGGCATTTATGGCGATGGCGTGGCGACGCGTGTGGTTTGGCAATGCCGGCTTTTCGGCGGCAAGCAGTGCTTCGCGGATGAGAGCTTCCAGTTCATCGCGAAAGGCCAGGTAGCCGTCGCGATGGGCCATCGCCATCGCCGGGTCGGCATGGACCAGGGCGATGAATCCGGCCCAGAGCGACAGATTGTAGGGATCCATGATCGGTTGACCGAGATTTGCCTTCACGAAGGCAGAAAGGCGGGCGCGCGGGTCGTTTTCGGCATTCTTCAGAGCGTCGCTTGCCTGGACGGTCATGCGATCCATCACGGCGCGGTAAGCGGCGCCAATCAATTCGTCCTTGGTTGGGAAATAATAACGGATCAACCCCGCGGTCACGTCGGCGCGCAGGGCTATTTCTCGCACAGTGGCGCCGGCCAGACCACGTTCTGCCACACACTCGAGGGTCGCGGCGATGAGATCCTCACGGCGTTTGTCTTCGCCTTCGCGTCGAAAGCTCTTTCGGGGAGCACCCTGGAGCTTCATTGACGCCATACTGGGCGGGTCAGGCAGGTTGGCCCACCTTCGCAAGCAATGCACAGGGCGTCCGCCTCGAAGGTCGTTACCGTGCAGCCAGCCGCTTCCATTGCGGCTTTTGTTCCCTCGAATCCGGCTACGGCAATGACTTCGTATGGGGCTGTTGGCAGGACATTGAGGTTAAGCCCATTGCTGGCAGCAAACTCTTCTTGAGGAGCAGCGACAAGCCGGATGCCGCGTTCCTTCAGCAACTGATAGAATGCTGCCGGCAACAGTGGCAGGTGCACCAGTGCCAGATCCTCGGCGAGGGGAGAAATAATCGACATCAGATGCAGACAGGCTTCTTCGCCATGCCAAAGCGGCAGGTCGAAACCGAGAACCGTGATGCCGAGCGGCTTCAATATCGCAGAGAGCTGTTCAATGCCTGACTGATTGGTGCGGACGCCGCGTCCCACCGCCAGCGTTTGCCTGTCAACCCACACGCAATCGCCGCCTTCGACAGTCCCGGGGGCCTCGATCCGGCCCAGTACCGGAACGTCCATCTGGCGATAGGTTTCATGATGCAATTCCGGCTCGTCCAGCCGCAAGCTCTTGCCCATGCGCAGCAGAACTGCGCCCTTGTCGGTGACGAGCGAAGGATCGTGCGTGAAGATCGAATCCGACAGTCCGTCATTGCCATCCCTGATCCATGTGATGTCAGCGCCCGATCGGGCGACGAGATCAGCAAAGACGCGGTGCTGTTCGGCTGCTCTTCTAGGATCGAACTGCGGTCCATAGTGCCAGACATCGCGTTCTGCACCTGCCATGACGCGGTCGGGCATGCGCATGATGACTCGTCTCAAAGGAAGTGCCATGGATTGGGAACCAAATGCGGTCATACAGCGTGCTCTCAAAAAAATTGCTTCTGCGAGTATTTATACGCTTGCATAATTAGAGCGCAAGTGGTGTGATGCGGCTAATTCAGGCATTTAGACCTGTAATGAAAACGAGGCGGATCAGAGGGTGTCATGACAAATCGTGCAAGACAACCACGGAGTGGAATCCCGGAATGATGGCAACGGAAGCGGTGGCCGTTTCGACGGATCCTCTCCAACCGGCAGTGACCGAACAGGCCGAAGCCATCCATGTCAGCAATCTTCACAAGCGCTTCGGGGCACTCGAAGTTCTCAAAGGTGTTTCCCTGACCGCCAGGGATGGTGACGTCGTTGCCCTGATTGGTGGCAGCGGATCGGGCAAATCCACATTCCTGCGCTGCATCAATTTTCTCGAAAATCCGACCAGTGGCGTCATTCGCATCAATGGCGAAGAGATCAAGATGATCAGCGACGGTCACGGTGGACAGTATCCCGCGAATCGTCGACAGATCGAGCGTATTCGCAGCCGCCTCGGGATGGTTTTCCAGAATTTCAATCTCTGGCAGCACATGACGCTGATCCAGAACGTCATCGAGGTGCCGGTACATGTGCTGGGCATGAGGCGCGATGAGGCAATGGCAATTGGCGAACAACTGCTCGAGCGCGTCGGTCTTTCAGCCAAGCGCGATGTCTATCCGGCGTATATGTCGGGTGGCCAGCAACAGCGCGGGGCGATAGCGCGGGCGCTCGCCATTCAGCCGCGGGTCATGCTTTTCGACGAACCGACTTCGGCGCTTGATCCGGAGCTGGTTGGTGAAGTCCTCAAGGTCATAGGCGACCTCGCAAAAGAGGGCCGTACCATGCTTCTCGTTACGCATGAGATGAAATTCGCGCGCGAAGTCGCGAGCCATGTGATGTACCTGCACAATGGCATCGTCGAGGAAGAGGGGACGCCGGACGAATTGTTCGGATCACCAAAATCCGAACGTTTGAAACAGTTTATACGCACTGTTTCTTGACTGAAATCAAGAAATACGGGGATTAACCCTGGGGAACAGTTGAAACAATGGAGATGAATATGAAGTTTTTTCTAAAAGCTACGGTTGCGGCCGCGGTGCTTGTGGTAGCGGGTCTGGGCGCGGCCAATGCGGAGCAGATCAAGGTTGGCATCGCCGCCGAACCCTATCCGCCTTTCGCGGCGCCCGATGCATCCGGCAAATGGCAGGGCTGGGAAATCGACATCACCATGGCAATGTGCGAGGCGGCCAAGCTTGATTGCGTTATCACGCCGGTTTCGTGGGACGGTATCATTCCGGCGCTGACGACGAAGAAGATCGACATCATTGCAGCCTCGATGTCGATCACTGCGGAACGCGAGAAGACGATCGATTTCTCCGACAAGTACTACAACACCCCGACGCTTATTCTCGGCTCAAAAGAAGCAAAGATGGATGCGACACCCGAAGGTCTGAAGGGTAAAATCCTTGGCGTGCAGGTTTCGACCGTGCACCAGACCTACGCGAAGAAGCATTTCGCTGACACAGCGGCCGAGATCAAGGAATATCAGACCCAGGATGAGGCCAACCAGGATCTGGCCGCAGGACGCATCGATGCGACCCAGGCCGACGGCCTTGCGCTCGAAACCTTTGCCGCGACCGCTGAAGGCAAGGCCTGCTGCGAGATAAAGGGCAAGGTTGCTGAAGATCTGGAGATTCTTGGACCGGGTGTTGGTGTCGGTCTTCGCAAGGGCGATACGGAATTGAAGGACAAATTCAACGCGGCAATCAAAGAGATCCGCGCCAACGGCAAATATGACGAGATTTCGAAGAAGTACTTTACCTTCGATATCTACGGAGGCTGATTAATCCGAGGCCGGAGCAGGGTTGCCTGCCCCGGCCTTCCCGTCATTGAAACCCGAATTTGACGCTGAATCGAGGACGGCTTGGCCGACGCATCGATTATTCCCGCCGCAGTCACCGGCATGTTCGATCTTCTATCTCCCTTTGGGCCAGGATGGGGTGCCAATCTTCTGCGCGGGCTGGTGCGGTCACTGCAGATTGCCTTTGGCGCGTTCGGGATGGGCCTGATTATCGGGACATTCGGCGCCTACGCGAAACTCTATGGCGGCCCGATTGCACGCGATCTGGCGGCAATCTATACGACGCTCGTACGGGCAATTCCCGAACTGGTGATGATTATCCTGCTCTATTACGCAGGAACGGACCTGATCAATCGCGTGCTGGAAGGCATGGGATATCAGCGCGTCGATATCAGCGGTCTGGCCGCCGGCATTGTCGTCCTCGGCTTTGTCCAGGGTGCTTATGCAACCGAAGTGCTTCGTGGCGCAATCAAAGCCATTCCGCAAGGCGAGGTCGAAGCGGCAAGGGCCTACGGCATGTCGCCGATCCTCATGATGCGCCGGATCACGCTTCCCGCAATGCTGCCGCACGCATTGCCGGGGCTTGCCAATCTCTGGCTCATATCCACCAAGGACACCGCCTTGCTGGCCGTTGTGGGGTTCAGCGAACTGACGCTGGAAACCCGGCAGGCTGCCGGGACGACGAAAGCCTATATGACGTTCTACCTCGCAGCCGGTGCACTTTACCTGTTCATCACGCTGTTCTCCAACGTCATCCTCGAGTTTGTTGAAAAACGGGCGCGACGCGGCATGCCTTCCGTCAAGGAGGCGCGCTGATGAGCGACACGCAAATCGAAGTTCCGATCGAGACATTTCCAATCCACAAGGAGAGCGATCCGAGCCGCAGATCCAACAGGCTGCCGCCGCATCGTATCGTGCTTGGCCTCATCGGGCTTGGGCTGGTCGCCTCCGCCGCTTTTTTCATGCGTTGGGACTGGCTGCCGAATTATGGCGACCTGATCCTGCAGGGGCTGTGGAGGACGATCTGGATATTGTGTGTGACCGTTTTCCTGGGTTTCCTGCTTGCGGTGCCGCTCGGGCTTGCGCAGGCGGCAGGTCCGGCCATTCTGGCCATTCCGGCTCGTGCTTTCTGCACGGTCATTCGCGGTACGCCGCTGCTTGTCCAGCTCTGGCTGCTTTACTACGGCCTCGGATCGTTGTTCCCGCAATATCCATGGATCAGGGGATCGGAACTCTGGCCATATCTGCGGCAGGCGTGGCCCTACGCGGTGCTTGCCCTGACTTTGTCCTATGCAGGTTACGAAGGCGAAGTCATGCGCGGCGCCTTTGCCAGCGTTCCCAAGGGCCAGTTGGAAGCGGCCAGAGCTTTCGGCATGCGGCGTTTTACAATCTTCCGCCGTATCTGGCTGCCCCAGGCGATCCACCGCGCCCTGCCTACGCTTGCTGGCGAAGCCGTACTGCAGCTGAAATCCACACCGCTGGTCGCGACAATCACCGTTGTCGATCTTTATGCGGTGGCCTCGCGTGTACGACAGGACACCTTCCTGACCTATGAGCCGCTGCTGCTGCTCGCGGCGGGGTATCTGATTATTACCGCCATCATCGTGTCCCTGTTCCGGCGTATCGAAAGGCTTATCCCATCGAAGCTTGGATAAGTTTGGTGTGGCGCAAATTGTTGGACTTATGTCGCAGTTGTTTGCTGCGTGACTCTGAGCAGATGCGCATAGTGTGGGCAAAAGGAACGCCTCGCAAAGACGAGAAAATGGGATACGTATCGCCGGGTGCGCGGCCTGGCGGCTTGCCTATTTTCAGCTCACTTGCGTGGGACGAAAGGTGGTAATGCGGACGGTCGAGACTTTTCAGCATAAGATCACAGAATATCCGGATATGGGCATTGTCCTGCCCGACGGCTGCCGGCTCTCGGCGCGGGTCTGGATGCCCGAAGACTCGAAAGAAAATCCTGTTCCTTCCATTCTTGAAATCCTGCCCTATCGCAAACGCGACGGCACTACCGCGCGGGACAACCTCACTCACCCTTATTTTGCTGGCCATGGCTATGCCTGCCTGCGCGTCGACATGCGCGGTAACGGCGATTCTGAGGGCCTGATGGAGGATGAGTATTGCGAGCAGGAATTGGCTGATGCCTGTGACGTGATCAACTGGATCGCTGCACAGCCGTGGTCGACCGGTAGAGTTGGTATGATGGGCATTTCGTGGGGTGGCTTCAATTCGTTGCAGGTTGCCGCGCTCCAGCCGGAAGCGCTCAAGGCAATCATCACGCTTTGCTCGACCGATGACCGCTATGCCGACGACATTCACTACAAGGGTGGCCTGCTGCTCAATGAGAACCTCGGCTGGGGAGCAACGATGCTCGCCTATTCGTCGCGCGCCCCTGATCCGGCCATCGTTGGCGAAAAGTGGCGGAAGATGTGGTTTGACCGGCTCGACAATGAACCGTTTCTGCCAGCCGTCTGGTTGAAACACCAGACCCGCGACGCCTATTGGCGTCGAGGTTCGGTGTGCGAAGACTTTTCGGCCATCAAGGCGGCCACACTTGCTGTCGGCGGGTGGGGCGATGCATACAAGAATGCCGTACCACGGCTGATGCAAGGCATCCAGGCGCCGGTAAAGGGTATCATTGGGCCGTGGGTGCATAAATATCCGCACTTTGCGGTACCTGAGCCGCGCATCGGGTTTCTTCAGGAAGCGCTGCGCTGGTGGGATCGCTGGCTCAAGGATATCGATACGGGCGTCGAGCGCGATCCTGCCTATCGGGGATACCTGATGGACTCGGTTCGCCCGAAAAGCTGGTACACAGAACGGCCGGGCTACTGGATCGCGGAAGACGCGTGGCCTTCGACAAGTATTGCCAACACAGTGCTGCATCTGCAGGCGGGAAAGTCGCTGGCATCCAACCCGTCAGACGCATTTTCCCACCTTGTCTCGTCACCACAACATTGCGGAATGATGGGCGGCGAATATTGCGCGATTTGGCTCGGTCCGGAAATGCCGGGCGACCAGCGTCCGGACGATGCGCTTTCGCTTTGCTATGATGGACTGGTCGCAGATACGGTTGATATTGTCGGTGCACCGGAAATCACCCTTACGCTCGCCAGTGACAAGCCCGTGGCAATGGTTGCGGTGCGCCTCTGCGACGTTCATCCGGATGGAGCATCGACACGCATAACATACGGCGTATTCAACCTTTGCCATCGCGATGGCCACGACAATCCGCGACCGCTGGTCCCGGGAGAGGCAGTGACCGTCAGCTTCAAACTGGATGATATTGCGTACCGGGTTCCGTCAGGACACAGGCTGCGCGTGGCCATTTCATCGTCTTACTGGCCGATGGTCTGGCCGTCACCGGACCATTCCAGCCTGACCATCCGGTCCGGACAGATCAGCATTCCTTTACGGAAACTGGCAACTGGCGATGAGTGGACCTTTCCGGAACCGGAGGCAGCATCACCGTGGAAGCTTGAGACCTTGCGGACAGGGGTTAACAAGCGGTCGGTTGAACATGATCAGGTCAGCGGCAGGATTGCCTTGCTGATCGAAGACGACTTCGGCGAGGCACGTGACAAGGATCATGGCCTCATTCATGGCGGCATCGCTCGTGAACGTTGGGAAATCCATCCTGACGATCCTCTATCGGCCACCGGCGAGACCCATTGGACCGAGGTGTCGGGTCGCGACAACTGGCGAATCCGGACGGAGACATTCACGACGATGCGATCCGACAAGCACAACTTCTATCTCACCGGCCGCATCGAGGCTTATGAAAACGACAACATGGTTTTCGATCGCGACTTCGCGGAAACCATTGCGCGACAATGCATATGATTCAACGGCCTTTACTGGAGGAATAATTTACTAAACCAATGGGTTGAAATTCACGGGTATCAAGTTGCACTATTACAAAAACCGGATTTGGACGCGCGACGTCCAAGGATCAACAAGGGGAATGGAATGTCAAAAGAACTCGATTATCTTAGCCGCCAGGTGACCCGTGGACATCTGTCCCGTCGTGATTTCCTTGGTCGCGCCGCCGCGCTCGGCGTGACGACAGTCTTTGCCAATTCTCTGCTGTCTAGCGCAGCACGAGCCGAAGGCCCGGTGAAGGGCGGTACGCTGAAGGCCGGTATGACGGGTGGTGCTTCCACGGATAGCCTTGATCCGGCCAGCTGGCAGAGCCAGGTTCCATACAAGTTCGGCCGCCAGTGGGGCGAGCAGCTGGTGGAGATCCAGCCTGACGGGAAACTCAATCCCAAGCTTGCCGAAGAGTGGGGTTCATCGGACGACGCAAAGGTCTGGACCTTCAAGATCCGCAAGGGTGTGCAGTTCCACGATGGCAAGGAGATGACGCCGGATGACGTTGTTGCCACGATCGAGCGCCATTCCGACGCCAACTCCAAATCCGGTGCCTTGGGCATTCTGGGTGGTATCGAAAATGTGAAGAAGGACGGCGATACCGTTGTTTTCACATTAAAAGAAGCCAACGCCGATTTGCCGTTCCTGATGGACGACTACCATCTGATGATCCAGCCGAATGGCGGTAAGGACAATCCGACCGCGGGTATCGGCACGGGCCCCTACAAGGTTGTCACCAACCAGCCGGGTGTGCGCCACATCGGTGAGAAGTTCGCCAATTACTGGGATGGTGACAAGCGCGGCCATGCAGATCAGATTGAGATCATCGTGATCAATGATGCCACCGCCCGCACGGCCGCCCTGCAGTCCGGCCAGGTGCATATGATCAATCGTGTCGAGCCGAAAATCGTCGATCTCGTGAAGCGCGTTCCCGGTGTCACCATTCAGAACGTGGCCGGCAAGGGACATTACGTCTTCATCGCTCACTGCAACACAGCGCCGTTCGACAATAATGACCTGCGTCTGGCACTGAAGTACGCCATGAACCGCGAGGAGATGGTCAAGACCATCCTGCGCGGCTACGGCTCGCTCGGCAATGACATCCCGATCAACAAGGCCTATCCGTTGTTCTCGGACGATATCGAGCAACGCACCTACGATCCGGACAAGGCTGCCTTCCATTTCAAGAAGTCCGGCCATGATGGCCCCGTCCTGCTGCGTACCTCGGACGTCGCATTCCCGGGTGCGGTCGATGCTGCGCAGCTGTACCAGCAGAGCGCCGCGAAGGCTGGCATCACCATCGAGGTGAAGCGCGAGCCGGGTGATGGCTATTTCTCTGAGGTTTGGAACAAGCAGCCATTCTCGACATCCTACTGGGGCGGACGACCCACGCAGGATCAGATGTATTCGACGGCCTACTATTCCAAGGCCGATTGGAATGATACCCGCTTCTTCAACGACAAGTTCGACCAGCTGCTGATCACTGCACGCGGCGAACTGGACGAGGGCAAACGCAAACAGATGTACCGTGACATGGCGGTTATCCTCCGCGACGAGGGCGGTGTGATCGTTCCCATGTTCAACGACTTCATCGATGCCACCAGCGCCAAGGTCGGTGGCTGGGTGCCGGACGGCAATCAGGAGATGAGCGGTGGCTATGCGTTGTCGCGCTGCTGGCTGAACGCCTGATAGGCCGGGCGGATGAGTGCACCTGTCCTGAAACTGGTGGCCCAACGCATTGCGATGGGCCTCCTGCTTCTCCTTGCGGTTTCCGTGCTGATTTTTGTCGGTACGCAAATCCTGCCCGGAGATGTCGCGCAATCCATCCTCGGACAATCCGCTACGCCGCAGGCACTTGAAAACCTGCGGCGGGACATGGGATTGAACGATCCCGCCTATGTTCGCTACCTGCGCTGGCTTGGCGGGATTCTTACCGGGGATCTTGGTACTGCATTGTCGACCGGACAGGACATTGCCTCATCGCTGAAGGAACGGTTGTGGAATACGCTGTTCCTAGCCTTCGGGGCGGCCGTGGTCTCGATCCCCCTTGCGATCATGCTCGGCTTGCTGGCCGTGCGCTATCGCAATGGTGTTGTTGACAAACTGATCTCCGGCCTTGGTCTTGCTTCAACCTCGTTGCCGGAGTTCTTCACCGGGTACCTGCTGATTTATTTCGTGGCCGTGCGGTTGCAGTGGTTTCCAAGTGTCTCCACGGTTTATGAAGGCATGCCGTTCGGCGAAAGACTGAGTGCCATCGCCTTGCCGGTCACGGTGCTGACACTTGTTGTCCTTGCCCACATGATGCGAATGACTCGCGCTGCGATCCTCAATGTGATGCAGTCTGCCTATATCGAAACGGCTGAACTGAAGGGACTTTCCCCGTTCCAGATCATTACCCGACATGCCTTTCCCAATGCGATCGCACCGATCGTCAATGTCGTCATGCTCAACCTTGCATTTCTTGTCGTCGGCGTCGTCGTCGTCGAGGTGATTTTCGTCTATCCCGGCATGGGTCAATACCTCGTCGACCATGTGGCCAAGCGCGACGTTCCAGTCGTCCAGGCCTGCGGGCTCATTTTCGCGGCTGTCTATATCAGCCTTAATATCATTGCTGACATCGTGGCGATTGTTTCCAATCCCCGCCTCAGACATCCGAAGTGAGGCCGCCCTGTGCTTAATGTCAAAAACATCCCAATCAGCGCGTGGATCGGACTGATCATAACCGCGATCTTTCTTTTCGCCGCGATATTTGCGCCTTGGGTGGCACCTTATCCAGTGGGCGAAACCGTTGGTGACGTCTGGGAGCCCATGTCGGCCAAATATTGGCTCGGGACGGACAATCTCGGACGGGACCTGCTGTCCCGCATGATCTATGGCGCGCGCATCACCATCTTTATCGCCGCGATGGCCACGGCCCTGTCGTTCATCCTGGGTTCGGTGTTGGGCTTTGCGGCCGCTGTGATAGGAGGCTGGCTCGACCAGTTCATGTCGCGCTTCGTGGATCTGATCATGGCAATACCGACGCTGATCTTCGCGCTCGTGGTCTTGTCGGTGCTTCCGTCGAATGTGGTCACACTGATCCTGGTCATGGGTTTGCTCGACGCCACCCGCGTTTACCGCTTGGCGCGGGCGGTCGCCGTCGACATCAACGTGATGGATTTCGTCGAGGCTGCGAAGCTGCGCGGCGAGGGGCGTATCTGGATCATCTTTCGCGAGATTCTTCCCAATGCCCTTACTCCGCTAATCGCAGAACTTGGATTGAGGTTCATCTTTGCCGTGCTGTTCCTTTCCGCACTATCCTTCCTTGGCCTCGGCGTTCAGCCTCCGGACTCGGATTGGGGCGGCATGGTCAAAGAAAACAAGGAAGGCATCGTCTTTGGGATACCAGCGGCGCTCATTCCGGCCGCGGCGATTGCCGTTCTGGCCATCTCCGTCAATCTGGTTGCCGACTGGATCCTGAACCGTACCACCAGCCTGAAGGGAGGGCGCGGCTAATGGCCAAACGTCCCGTAGACAGATCCGGTCTCCTGCTCGATATCCGCAATCTGCGCATGGAGGCAACGAGCTATCCTCCTGGCGAACCACCGCGAAATGTCGTCATTGTCGATGGCGTTTCGGTCAAGCTGGAACGAGGCAAGGTGCTTGGCCTGATCGGCGAATCCGGCGCGGGCAAGTCGACCATTGGCCTTTCCAGCATGTGCTATGGTCGTGGTGGTGTGCGGATCACGGGCGGCGAAATCGTGCTTAACGGGCGGGATTTGCTCAAGGGTGGACCGCGCCTTCTCCGGCAGATACGCGGCAGGGAAGTCTGCTATGTCGCACAATCGGCGGCAGCCGCTTTCAACCCGGCTCGCAAGCTCATGGACCAGGTCACGGAAGCGGCCCTTCTGCACAAGATTTGCACCAAGGCAGAAGCAGAGAAGCGCGCAATCGGATTGTTCAAGAAGCTTGGCCTTCCAAATCCGGAAATCTTTGGCCAGCGTTTTCCCCATCAGGTATCGGGCGGCCAATTGCAACGGGCGATGACGGCCATGGCCCTTTGTTCCGAGCCGGACCTGATCGTGTTCGACGAGCCGACAACTGCGCTCGACGTCACGACGCAGATCGACGTTCTTGCCTCAATCAAGGACGCCATTCGCGACACTAATGTCGCTGCGCTCTACATTACCCATGATCTTGCCGTTGTTGCACAGGTTGCCGACGACATCATGGTGTTGCGTCACGGCAAACGGGTGGAATATGGCGACACGCGGCAGATCATCAAGGAACCGCGTCAGCAGTACACCAACCAACTGGTTTCGGTGCACCACATTCCGCATGAGGAAAACAATCCGACCGATGCGCCGATCCTGTCGGTCAACAATATTACGGCCGCCTATGGCGGAGGCCTGGTCAAGGTTCTGAAAAATGTGTCGGTCGATATCCATCTCGGGCAGACGCTGGCCGTGGTTGGCGAGTCGGGTTCCGGCAAATCCACACTGGCCCGTGCGATCACCGGTCTGTTGCCGCCGATAGAGGGCAAGATCAACTTCAGCGGACGGGTTTTGTCACCACGCCTTGCCAACCGTACCCGTGACGACCTGCGCGAATTGCAGATGATCTATCAGATGGCTGACACCGCCATGAACCCGCGTCAGACCATCGGCACCATCATTGGCCGGCCGCTCGAGTTCTACTTCGGAATGAAGGGCAAGGAGCGCGATGCGCGGGTCGCCGAACTTCTCCACAAGATCGAAATGGGCAAGGGCTTTGCCGATCGCTATCCGGCAGAGCTTTCGGGGGGGCAGAAGCAACGCGTCTGTATTGCAAGGGCACTCGCCGCGAAACCGAAGCTCATCATATGCGACGAGGTAACCAGTGCGCTTGATCCGCTGGTTGCGGACGGCATCCTCAAGCTGCTCCTGGATTTGCAGAAAGAGGAGAATGTCGCGTATCTCTTCATTACCCACGACCTTGCTACGGTCAAGTCGATTGCCGACGCCATTGCCGTGATGTATCGCGGCGAGGTGGTGCGCTATGGCCCGAAATCGCAGGTGCTGACGCCGCCTTTCGATGCATATACCGACCTGTTGCTGTCATCGGTTCCGGAAATGGAGCTTGGATGGCTGGAAGGAGCGATGAAGAACCGGCGGATGGCCAGCGCGGGCAATTAACGAGACAATCAGCGAAGGCGTTTTGCATGACCGGGCGGACTGTCGTCTTCGGTTCGCGATACGCCGAACCGAAGCCAGGTTGCAATATGTGTCAGATTGTGACAGAAGACTCGCCGTTGATATTAAAGCTTACCTATTACCTATATCATTGATGAATATTTATAAGCGGGAGGATGCGATCGGTATTTATTTTATAGCGCGTATTTGAAGTTGTAAAAACATAGATCTATCCATTACCAATAGTTGCATTTCCAACATAGAGCATTTCTGCATAAGATTATCGCGCACCCGAGCAAACCTTTTTCCTGGTTGGATACGGCACGTTGTTTCACATCTGCCCCGAGGAGGATTTCGGTGGGCAATCTTTTGAAGAATGCGATTTTTTAGATATTTATTGCGGAGGAAAAATTGATTAACAGAAACGTTCTGATACTGGGTGCGTTTGGTTGCGCCGTGCTTACCGGTTGCAGTGATGACACATCCGACCAATCGCAAACTCAATCCCAACCTGTAATCCAGGCTCAACCGCTGCTTCCAGCGCAGGACGGAAGTACCAAGGAGGACGAGGGTCGCGGGACCGCCGATGCGGATACATTGGTGGCAACAACGCCTCCATGCGTTTCGAGCATGCCGGTCGAAGGCTGGGTATCCGAAGCCGGCCTGCACTATCAGGTGAGTGCCGTCGACAATCAGATCGTCCGCATCAGAATCGGCCAGGCGGCCTTGCCGGAGGACGCTTCCTGGGCCGTACCTGGCAATGCGAGGAAACCTCTTGCATGTACTGCACAGGTTGGCAACGCGAAGTCGCTCAAGTCGCTGAAGACAGCGGCGCTGACCGTCACCGCAGGCCGCGATCACAAACTGTCTGTAACCGACAGCAGCGGAAAGGCGCTTTGGCGGGATGGGCAACAGCCCATGTTCGACGGTAACGGCGGCTTCAGCTTCTCCGGGGTTATTCCCTTCGGAAGCCATTTCTACGGTCTCGGCGACAAGCCGGACTCCATCGATAAATCCGGCAAGTCCTATACTTTCTGGAACAGCGACACGTGGGCGTTCGGATCCCGGACGGACCCGACTTACCGTACGTTGCCATTTTACATCCGGTACACCGGTAGAACCTATACCGGCTATTTTCTCGACAACACGTGGCGGTCAACCTTTGATTTCGGCAAATCCGAGAACGGCACACTCCGCATGACTGCTGCTGGTGGTGGAATCGACTACTACGTCATTGCCGGTTCGAGCCCGAAGGAAGTCCTCGCAAACTACGCGAAACTGACCGGCACTGCGCCGCTACCGGCGTTGTGGTCGTTGGGTTGGCAGCAAAGCCGCTATGGCGGCGAAGGCTCCTATGACACCGCGGAAAGGGTGGAAAACATCGCGAAGGGTTATCGGGACCGCAATATCCCGGCCGACGCGCTATGGCTGGATATACAGTTCCAGAAAAACAACTATCCGTTCACCGTCTCGGATGCGTTCGAGCCCTTCGACACCTTCGTGAAGAAGCTATCCGATCTGAACTTCAAGACCATTCCAATCGTCGATCTGCACATCGCGGCGGATGCATCCGGCAACTACACGCCCTATACGGATGGTCATGCGAAAGACTATTTCGTGCATGACAGGAATGATGAGGAATACATGGGCAAGGTCTGGCCGGTCAATGTTGACAGCGTGTTTCCTGATTTCACGCGTCAGCCCGTACGCGAGTGGTGGGGAAACCTGCTCTATGATTTCTATATCAAAGATGGAGTTGCAGGCATCTGGAACGACATGAACGAGCCATCGGTTTTTGGACCTGGTACGATGCCCGACAACAATATTCACAGGATCGAGGGAGACGGATTCAAACCGAGAAATGCCACACACGCCGAGGTACACAACGTTTTCGGTATGCAGAACCATCGCGCGACGTTCGACGGTATGCTGAAACTGAAGCCGGACCAGCGTCCCTTCGTGATGACGCGGGCCAGCTATGCCGGCGGCCAGCGTTATGGGGTGACCTGGACAGGCGACAATGTTTCGTCCTGGGAACATCTGCGCGTCGCCACCAATCAGATCAACGGTCTGGGACTGGCGGGCTTCCATGCCGCCGCTGATATCGGCGGCTTCGCGGCCGGTAATCTGACGCCGTCGCTGCTGACACGCTGGATCGAAATCGGTTCATTCTATCCGATCAGTCGCGACCATACTGCCAACGACAGGCCGGCTCAGGAGCCATGGGAATACGATAGTGCCGGAACACATCTCGGTTACCGGAACAAGTACATCCGCAATCGCTATGCGCTCATGCCATATCTATACACGCTGGCCGAGGAAACCTCTCGTACCGGCACGCCGATGATGCGGCGAATGTTCCTGGAGTTCCCCGATGCCAAAGCTCCGGGAAGCTTCACGCCTATCGATACTGCGGCAGAAAATCAGTTCTTGGTCGGGCCGAGTTTGCTTGTTGCACCGTCGCCATTCGAGCAAAGCATTCCATATGCAAACGCCATTTTTGGAAGAGTTACCGAAGCGGAAACCGTAGAGGGCGCGTCGCGGGCAAACAATCACGCCAATGCCATTGGTGGATATTTTGCCGATAACCTGAGGGATCAGGGCTCGCAGATCGGGTTCACGCTGACAGGCGTGCCGAATGCCGTGGGATCCTATGACCTGGTGGTGAGATACGCCAACGGGCATAGCGAGGCCAAAACGATGAGCGTATTGGTTGATGGGAAAACCGTACAACGGATCTCCTTTCCACGAACGCAGAACTGGGATACATGGCGTACTGCTTACGTCACACTGAATTTGACTGGTGGAGATCACAAGATGGCACTCGCTTATAATGCGGGTGACAGCGGCAATATCAACATTGACAGTTTCGCCGTGCGAAACTTTGAAGAAGATCGGACGATTTTGACGACGGTGGTGGGCGAAGATGCCCACACCAATGCGCTCGGATGGGAGGCCGGCGCCATAGCCGAACCCTACGATGTCATGCTTCCGCCGGGAGACTGGTACGATTATTGGACGGGTAAAATCTTGCCGGTTCCTTCGATGGGGAACGATTCGTCGTGGCGCTATCGCGTGAGTAGCCCGACCATCGATGTGCTTCCAGTGTTTGTTCGTGGCGGATCGATCATCCCGCGATTGCCGAATGATCTGATCAACAGCGTGCAAAGCACGGTCGACGTTGCCAAGGCGGATAAGTTGCAGTTGAACGTTTACCCCGGTGAGCAGTGCAGCGGCTCTGTCTATACTGATGACGGCAACAGCTTTGCCTACACAAAAGGTAACTATTATCGGCGCAGCTTCAGCTGCACGGTGTCCGACGACCAGGTCACGGTAAAGTTTGGAGCGGTTGAAGGCAGCTACAAGCCATCGTGGCAAAAGGTCATCGTGAGCGTACCGGGGTCGGGCGCCAGCCAGACAGTAGACGAGAGCGCAATGATCGAACCTGTGGTGCTCAGTCTCCAGTAGTCCAGATCAGTGTATCGTCTGCGGGTCGGCCGGTCCCGACCCGCAGATGCTAAAGCTGGCCTGGCCAGCGCTTCTGTCCAAGCAGGTGTACGGCGGTGACGATCCGACGGAAGCTGGCACGGGCTCGCTCGACGCTATGGCGTGCACGCAGGTAGCCATGCACCAGGCCGGGCTCGCTGTTCCAGATCGCTTTGCCGCCTGCCGCCAGGATTTTGTCGCAATAGTGCCGGCCGTCATCGGATACCGGATCGCACTCGGCAGAGATCGCGATCGTATCGGGAAGGCCGCTGAAGTCGGTATCGTTAAGAGGTGCGAAGCGCGGGTCCGTAGACCAGTTGAAGCCGCCACCACGCAGTTCGACATAGTAGCGTGTGTCGCGCGTACTCAGCATCGGGGCATCGGCATGGGTGATGTAGGAACCCTGCTCGGTCGAGCCGCCCAACGCCGGATAGACAAGCACCTGGCCGATCGGCGCGCGATCGTGGCGGCGCACATGATGCGAAACGGCAGCCGCCAAATTGGCGCCCGCGCTGTCGCCGCAAAGCACGATGGGCTGTTCGTGGCTTGAGGCAACATGTTCGAAGGCCGCAAGACAATCCCTGAAAGCCGAGGGATGCAAGTGTTCGGGTGCAAGCCTGTAGTCGGTCGAGATCACGCGGTAGCCTGTGCCGTCGCACAATTCGGCGCAAACATCGTCGTGGCTCTCAAGTCCGCCAACGACGAATCCTCCGCCATGGAAATAGAGGCAGATAGCATCGGGATCGACACCATGTTTTTGGTAGACCCGGATGGGGATCTTGTGATTGCCGCTGTTGATGAACTCGTCGGCCGACGATACCTCCTTGGGGTAGCCGGCGAAGAATGCCTGGCACATTGTATTGTAGATCTCCCGCTGCCGTGCGACCGAGAGATCAACGGCATCGGGTTGATAGAAACTGTTGGTGCGTTCGATGAACGCCCATGTCTCGTCGTCGATCAGAACCGAATAGTCGGTCGTCATCTTCCCTTCCATACGGGGTCGCGCTTCTCGGCAAAGGCCTTGAAGCCTTCCTGTCCGTCCTCGGACGCGTAAAGCGTATCAACAGTACGGAATTTGCGCTTGGTAATCCAGTTCATGGCGTCCTGGAAATTCATGCTCTCGGCCTCGCGTGCGACTTCCTTGATGGCAGCAAAGACCAGCGGCGGTCCGCTCTCAAGCATCCGCGCAATCTCCCAGACCCGTTCCATGAGCTTGTCTTTTGGCAAGACCTCATTGACAAGGCCCCAGCGGTGCGCCTCGGTGACATCCATCCAGCGTCCGGTGAGCAGCAGATCCATCGCGACGTGATAGGGAATGCGCTTAGGCAACTTTACTGTCGCGGCATCGGCCAGCGTTCCAGCGCGGATTTCCGGCAGGGCGAAGCTTGAATGATCGGAGGCGTAAATCAGATCGCAGGAGAGGGCCAGTTCGAAGCCGCCACCTACAGCCATACCGTTCACGGCAGCTATGACCGGCTTATTGAGGTCGAGCAGTTCCTGCAGGCCGCCGAACCCGCCGACCCCATAATCACCATCGACGGCGTCGCCGCCGGCAGCTGCCTTCAGGTCCCAGCCGGCGCAGAAGAACTTGTCGCCTTCGGTTTGTACGATGGCGACACGCAATTCCGGATCGTCGCGGAACTTCTTGAAGGTCTCGCCCATGAGCCTGCTTGTCATCAGATCGATGGCATTGGCTTTCGGCCGGTCCAGCGTGACTTCGAGAATGCCACCTTCACGCCTTGTGCGTACCACATCGCTCATTTCAGCTCTCCCTTAGTGACCAGCAGTGCATCGGCGATCCAAGCGCCTTTATCCTCGCCGCAAACGAGCAGCGGGTTGATATCAAGTTCGACGATTCCACCGGAATTGTTCACGGCAAATGCCGCGATACCCATGATTGCATCGAGAGCGGCGTCAAGATCCGCCTTCGGCTTGCCGCGATAGCCATCGAGCAGCGGGAACATGCGTAACGAGCGCAACGCCGTCTCGATGTCATTTCGGCTCGATGGCAGGAGCACCGTTGCCGTGTCTTGTAGCAGTTCCACGAGAACGCCGCCGGTGCCGAGAGTCATCACTGGACCGAACTGCGGGTCGTCGACAATGCCGACGATCAATTCGGCAACACCACCGGTCACCATGCGCTCGACATAAAGACCGGTGCCGAGGCCAGAGAGATCATCCGCAGCGGTTCTGACCTCAACGGCATCCTTCAGATTGAGGCGCACCGCATTGTGTTCGGATTTGTGGGCAATTCCAAGTGCCTTGAGTGCCACGGGATAACCAAGCCGCTCGGCGGCCGCGACAGCGTCGGCGGTTGTCGCACACCGGTAGCCATCCGGCACCGGCAATTCCGCATGTCTCAAGATTTCCTTGGCCGATGCCTCGTCCGGCGTGGTCAGGTCGCGTGCGGATGCTGCTTTCGGCACGGCGACAGCGGGAGCCGCGGGTTTTTTCCAGGCCTCGCCAATAAAGGCAGCGGCTTCCGCCGCATCGAAGGCTTCGGTAATTCCACAGAGAGGCGCAATGCCTTGTGCCATCAGACCGGCCATATATCGTTCGGGAATGTTCTCGGGGAGGGAAGCGACGATGGCGCCCTTCGCATGGTTGGTCTTCAGCGCGCTGGCAAAGCCGCGCACGGTGGACCACCAGTCGACGTCGGAGCAGCGATCGTTGCGGGGAAAGTCGAGAACCAGGCAGCTGAGGGAAAATCCACCGGAGACCATGGCGGTAAAAGTGTCCGTCAGCGCCGGTTCATTGTTCCAGATGAAGGTGTGGTAATCGAGCGGATTGGCGACCGCAACGAGCGGACCGAGCGTTGTTTTCACATGGGCGCGGTGTTCGGGCGTCAGAGCGGGGAAATGAACGCTACGTCCCTCGGCACTGTCAGCCATCACCGATGCCTCGCCGCCCGAACAGCTCATGGAGCACAGCGTGGTGCCATCGAGTGGTCCGTGCACGTGCAGTAGTTTCAGCGTTTCCAGGAACGATGCGATCGAGTTGACGCGCGCAATTCCGAGCCGCTTGAGGAAGGCTTCGGAGGCTGCGTCTGAGCCCGCCATCGAAGCTGTGTGCGACACTGTTGCGGCTCTGGCCTGGGCGGAGCGGCCGACCTTCATCGCAACGATCGGCTTGTCAAGTTCGCGGGCTCGTTTGGCCAGCGCCTCGAACTTTGCGGCCGACTGGAACGCTTCGATATGGAGCCCCAGCGCAGTAACCCGGTCGTCCTCGAGCAGCGCGATGGCCATGTCCGGAAGGCCGGTCTGCGCCTGGTTGCCGGCTGTCATGACATGGGCGATGGGCAGGCCGCGGGTCTGCATCGTCATGTTGATGGCAATATTGGAGGACTGTGTGATGATGGCAACGCCGCGTTCGTCAGGGCCAAGCCGCCTCCCGCCATGCTGATCGGGCCAGAGCAGGGCGCCGTCGCAGTAGTTGATCAGGCCATAGCAATTCGGGC
Source organism: Phyllobacterium lublinensis (assembly GCF_020164435.1). GTDB lineage: Bacteria > Pseudomonadota > Alphaproteobacteria > Rhizobiales > Rhizobiaceae > Phyllobacterium > Phyllobacterium lublinensis. Next base: position 40,118 of record NZ_JAIUDQ010000005.1, read on the forward strand.
CAATGATCGGCATGTCACCGGCCGCTTCGACCAGTTCATCCTGCAGCCTTGCGCCGTCCGCATCGTCGGCCCCCGCCTCGAGGAAGCCCGAAGCATAGCAGACGGCAACGCCGGCACCGGCTTTACGCAGGTCGCGCACGATATCGAGCGTCAGAAAGCGATTGACACCGATGAAGGCTGCGTCCGGGCTGCCCGGCAGATCGGCAACGGAACGGTAGACCTTGAGGCCAAGAATTTCATCATGCTTGGGGTGCACCGGCCATATCTCACCGGCGAAACCCATCTTCCGGGATTGCTTGATGACTTCTGTTGCCTGGAGGCCGCCGAAGACGGCAATTGATTTTGGCCGGAGCAGACGGTCGAGCTTATGCGCCATGAGATGCTCCGTTATGCGCCATGCGGGCGGAGCAGGGCGCGCGAAATGATGTGCCGCTGAATCTCGGACGTACCTTCCCAGATGCGCTCGACCCGGGCGTCGCGCCATATACGCTCAAGCGGCAGATCATCCATCAGGCCCATCCCGCCATGGATCTGGATCGCCTCGTCGGCGACGAAGGCGAGCATCTCCGTCGCCTTGAGCTTGGCCATGGCCATGTCCTGGTCGGTAACGGTTCCCTGATCGAACTTCCAGCCCGCCTCAAATGTAAGGAGATCCGCGGCTTTCAACTCGGTGGCCATATCCGCCAGCTTGAACGAAACGCCCTGGAACTTGCCGATCTGCTGGCCGAACTGTTCTCGTTGAGCGGCATATTCAATCGCGTGGCCAAGCGCCCGTTCGGCACGCCCGAGGCACGTTGCCGCCACCTGAAGGCGCGTGGCGCCGAGCCAGGTATTGGCAACTTCGAAGCCCTTGTGCACTTCGCCGAGTATCTGCTCGTTCGGAAGGCGGCAATCGTCGAATTCAACGATCGCATTGGTGTAGCCGCGATGCGAGACGTTCCGATAGCCTTCGCGGATCGTCATGCCAGGGTGGCCCTTGTCGACGAAGAAGGCTGTGATCTTCTTTTTCTTGCCGCGCGGCGTTTCTTCCTCGCCGGAGGCAACGAAAAGGATGACGAAGTCGGCCTCCAGCGCATGGCTGATGAAGTGCTTCGTGCCGTTGATGATCCAGTCACCGCCATTTTCGACGGCGGTTGCCTTCATACCGCGCAGGTCCGAACCCGCTCCCGGTTCCGTCATGGCAAGGCAGTCGGATTTTTCGCCGCGGATGCAGGGGTAGAGGTACTTCTCCTTCTGGGCGTCCGTCCCGGCAAGGAGAATATTGGAAGGGCGTCCAACGCAGGTCCAATGCAGGGCATAATTGGCACGTCCGAGTTCCTTTTCGTACAGCAGCCAGGTCACGGTATCGAGACCGGCGCCTCCGACCTCCGCCGGCATGTTGGCGGCATAGAGCCCAGCCTCCATCGCCTTCCGCTTGAGTTCGTCCGCAAGTTCCTTGCGCAGCACGCCGGTGCGCTCGACCTCTGCTTCATGCGGATAGAGTTCGTTCTCGACAAAGGATCGCGTCGTATCGACGATCAGCCTTTGCTCCTCCGAAAGACCGAAATCCATGGTCTCACCCCTTCTTCTTTTTGGGCTTGCTCGTTTTGGCTTTTGCGGCCGCCTTGGAAATTGGCGGCTTCTGCGCCAACTTCGTGAGGCGCTTGGTGTAGTCATTATACAGTTCGCCGGCACCCCAGCCCTTGCCCTTGTTCTGGCGGGACAGCGCTTCCATGATCGCAACCAGATTGTCGTCGCGAATGCGTTCGAGTTCGCGGATCGAAAGGCCATGGGCCTGCTCGTCCGACTGGTTGGCAATCTTGTCGACGAGTTCTTCGGTCAGTTCCGGTACATCCATGAGTTTGGTCCATGGCCAGGAAAGGCACGGTCCGAACTGGGCGATGAAGTGACGCATGCCAGCTTCGCCGCCCGCAACACGGTAGACCTGGAACATGCCCATCTGTGCCCAGCGAATGCCGAACGAATAGCGCATGATGTCATCGAGTTCTTCAACGGTAGTAATGTCGTCCTTGATCAACCAAAGCGATTCGCGCCAGACGGCCTCGAGCAGGCGGTCGCCGACAAATGCTTCGATCTCCTTGCGGATGACCACTGGCTTCATGCCAATCGAAGTATAAAGTTCACGTGCCCTTTCAACCGCATCCGGGGATGTCTGCTTGCCACCAACAATCTCTACGAGCGGCAACAGGTAGACAGGGTTATAGGGATGGCCGACGACCAGCCGTTCCGGATGCTTCATCGCTGTCTGCATGTCGGATGGCAGGATACCAGAAGTGGAAGAACCGACGATTGCGTCGACAGCCGCATGCTTGTCGATTTCCGCCAGCACCTTGTGCTTCAGTTCCAGCCGTTCAGGCACACTTTCCTGAATGAAGTCGGCGCCAGCGACGGCTTCTTCGATCGACTTGGCAAATGTCAGCTTGCCTTCCTTCGGCAGACCATTTGGCAGCATGGCTTTGTACGCGCGGCGAGAGTTTTTCATCACCTCGCTGACTTTGCGCTCGGCCTCCGGGTCCGGATCAAAGATGGATACGTCAATGCCGTTGAGAATGAGCCGCGCTACCCAGCCCGCACCAATAACGCCGCCACCTACAGCAGCGGCCTTGCGAATACCTGCCATGATACTTACCAGCCCTTCGTCAATTTCATGCGCTCGCGGACATCGTTGGGTCCAAGAATCCTTGCGCCCATGCCTTCCGCGACTTTGACAGCGCGCTCAACCAGCGGACCATTGGTGGCGAGAACGCCCTTGTCGAGCCAGATGTTGTCTTCAAGGCCAACGCGGATATTGCCACCGGCCAGCATCGCCATTGCCGCATAGGGCATCTGGTTACGGCCGATGGAGAAGGCCGAGAACGTCCAGTTCGACGGAAGATTATTGGTCAGCGCCAGCAGCGTGTTGATATCGTCGGGGGCGCCCCAGGGAATACCCATGCAGAGCTGCACCATGACGGGATCCTCGAGCAATTTCTGGTCATAGAGCCACTTGGCGAGGAGCAGGTGCCCCGTATCGAAGATTTCGACTTCCGGTCTTACACCCAGAGCCTTGATCTGCGCCGCCATCGCTTTCAGCATGGCCGGCGTGTTGGTCATGACATAATCGCCTTCTCCGAAGTTCATCGTGCCGCAATCGAGCGTGCAGATTTCCGGGCGAAGCTTGGCCACGTGTTCGAGACGCTCCGTTGCGCCGGCCATATCGGTGCCGTTGGGCGAGGGCGGCATCGGCTGTTCGACGCTGCCGAGTGTAAGGTCGCCGCCCATGCCTGCTGTGAGGTTCAACACCATGTCGACGCCGGACGCTTTGATGTGCTCAACGACTTCCGAATAAAGCGCAATGTCGCGCGAGCCTTTGCCTGTCTTTGGATCGCGGACATGAATATGTGCGATGGCTGCGCCTGCATTAGCCGCGGCTATACACTCGTCGGCAATCTGGCGCGGGGTCACCGGGACCTTGTCGGAACGGCCAGTCGTATCGCCGGCTCCGGTCACGGCGCAGGTGATGAATACTTCGCGATTGGGGGTAAGTCCCATAGCTCTGCTCCCATTTTCTTGTTGGCCCGATCATGCCGCGATTGCCAAGTTATGCTTTGCAATATACGAATAGGAATTGATGAATAGCGAAATTTCGCCACTCTTTTTGCCAAATGCCCAACCGCTGGATGTAACCGTTCTGGTCTTCAGCGGTGCTTCGCTGATGTGCGTGGCATCAACAATAGACCCGATGCGTGCGGCGAATCGCGTCTCGGGTAGCAATCTTTTCAATTGGCGTATCGTTTCGCTCGACGGCGAGCCGGCAATGACCACGTGCGGCCTCCCAATTGCAGTTTCGGACTCCTTCGATGCATCGGAGAAAAGCGATATGCTGCTGGTTGTCGGAGGGTTTGGTACATCCGACATTGCGCGGACCACCTTCACGGCAAATCTCCGGCGTGCTGTCCATAACTATCAGATGATTGGTGGTATCGAGGCCGGCTCCTGGTTGCTCGGGCGGGCCGGCTTGCTTTCAGGACGCAAGGCGACGACCCACTGGGAGGATATGGAGGAGTTTACCGCGGAGTTCCCCGAAGCAGATGTCAGGCCGGATCGATATGTGATCGATGGGCCTGTGTTCACGAGTGGCGGCGCTTCGCCGACATTCGACCTGATGCTGCACCTGATCCGGTCACGTTACGGCATGTCCGTTGCTCTCGATGTGGCGAGTGTGTTCATCTATGATGAAGCCCATGCGTCAAGTGAGGCGCAACCACTGGTTTCTCTCGGGCGCCTCGATGACGTCCACCCGAAGCTCGCCAGCGCGGTCCGTCTGATGGAGAGCCACATTGAGCAGCCGCTGACTGTAGGTGCCATCGCGAGGCGCTGTGGTCTTAGCGCCCGTAGCCTTGAGAAAATATTCGCCAAGGCCGTGGGCGAGGGGCCCGGCCGCTACTATCTGCGTTTGCGCTTGAAGGTGGCCCGCCGATTGATCACGGATACCAAATCGCCACTCGCTGACATCGCAGCCCGGACCGGGTTTTCCTCGGCTGCAGCATTTACACGCACCTTCAAAAGCTTCGAAGGCAGGCCGCCGAGCGCCCTGCGCCCTGTTCAATAAGTGTCGTTTTTGACAAAGCGACAGGCAAGTCAACCATGGTTCAACTGCCGCTGATCGGATAGATCGCGCCCCACCGAGGAAACACGTCATGCAGAGTTCAGAAGGACAATTGTATCATTCCACGCCGATTGCCATCGAGAAGGAATGGATCGACTACAATGGCCATTTGAACATGGCCTACTATAACGTGGTGTTCGACCGCGGCGGTGATGAGTTCCTGGCGGAACTCGGTTTCGGGCCGAATTATGCCGCAGAGCGAAAGCTGACGATCTACACGGCCGAAGTGCATGTCTGCTACGTGCAGGAAATTCATCTTGACGATGTTGTGACCGTGACGAGCCAACTCATCGATTATGACGGCAAGCGCCTGCATGTCTACAGCGAGATCGTGCACAGAGATGGTTGGGTTGCTGCTACAGCGGAGGTCCTCTCACTGCATGTCGACATGAGCGGGCCGAAGGTAAGCCCGTTCCCGGAAGACGTGCTGCCGAAGCTCGCACTCTACAAGGAAGCGCATTCGAAGCTTCCTGTACCGGCGCGTGTCGGGCGGTCGATCGGCATCAGGCGGAAGTAGGTTTCGTGGTGAATTATAGTTCCTGCATCGAACCACGCACTGAAGAACCTCATCCGCCGAACTGCTCGACAAGCCACCGTTCGAATTGCCGAATTCTGGCTTCACCCATGCGCTCCTTGCGGCAGATCATGTACCAGGCTCCGGGCTGAGGAACCTTGTGGTTGAATGGTGCGACAAGGCGGCCCGCCTTGATGTCATCTGCCACGAGAAAGTCCGGTGCGACAACCAGTCCCTGGCCATCGAGTGCTGATTGCAGGGCGGCAAGATAGGTATCGAATTTCAACGTGACCGCCTGGCCGGAATCGGTCATGGCCGCCGCTTCCAGCCAGGTTCCCCAGTCCTCCGGTGCCGTATAAAGCGCAAGTCGCGGGACCCGGTTCAGGGCTTTCGTTCCCGCGTCCACACCAATCCTGGCTGCAACCTGTGGGCTGCATACCGGATACATCTCGGCTTTCACCAGCTGGCGATAGTGCAGGTTCATTCGCTCCGGCCGTGTTGTGTGGATGATCCCGATGTCGGAGCTGTCGATGTTCAGTTCCCAGTCAAGCTGACTGGTTCCGATACGTATGGCGAGGTTGGGGCTAACCTTACGAAACTCGGTCAGGCGAGGGATCAACCACCGAATGGCGAAGGTCGCATAGGTTTCGAGAGCCAAATCATCTGCGGTTCCGATGCGATTGATCAACGCAGTCCCACGGGCGATCTTTTCGAAGGCGTCGCGCATGTAGGGATAATAAAGTGTGCCTGCGTCAGTCAACGAGACACCCCGTGGCAAGCGTTCGAAGAGCTTTACACCAAGGATCGTCTCCAGCTCGGCGATACGATGGCTGATTGCCGACTGTGTCACGCCCAACTCATCACCGGCGAGCCGGAAACTCAACAGCCGTGCCGAGGCCTCGAAGGCCCGCAACGAGCCAAGTGGCGGTATGCGAGGCTTCGACATCATCGCCAACTAGGTCCGAAATCAAATGCTTGAGAATAATTCATGTCTCTATGAGTAACCGTCGCTTGAATGCTGCGCAATGCGGAATCATTCTAATCTGCGACGCAACCACGAATAAAAAGCGTCCGGGAACATCATCTTTTTCGGAGAATGACATGGGTGCAGAACAGGCATTGGCGGATATCGCACCGTCTCTGGACAAGATTGATCGCCTGATTGCCGAGCATCGGCCCGGCCATGGCCTTGCGCGTGCATTCTACATGGACCCGGATGTCTACGCGCGGGACATGGAGCGTTTGTTTCGCCGCCATTGGCACTGCATCGGGCATGCGAGCATTATCCCCAATTCCGGCGACTTTGAGCTCTTCAAGCTGGATACGGAAGCTGTGATTGTCTCTCGCACTGAGGACGGCTCAATCCATGCCTTCCTCAATGTATGCAGGCACCGTGGCGCAGAGGTCTGCACCAAGCCGAAAGGCAATGCGCGGTTCTTTGTGTGCCCCTACCATGCATGGACCTATGCAAACGATGGGAACCTGCGCGCCGCGCGGCTGATGCCAAAAGACTTCGACCGGAGTGCACATGGTCTGAAGAAGCTGCATGTGCGCGTGGCGGAAGGGCTGATCTTCATCTGCTTTGCGGACGAGCCGCTCGACTTCTCGATCATCGAGCAATCGCTTCGCACGACCTGTGGCCAGTATGGCTGGGCAGACGCGAAAGTCGCGCACCGCGAGACCTATGCCGTGGATGCCAACTGGAAGCTTGCCGTCGAAAACTATGTGGAATGTTACCACTGTGGCCCGGCACATCCGGAATATTCGCAGACCCACGCGCTGGAGCAGCCGGCTGAAAAGATTGTCGAGCTCAATGCGAAAATGGAGCAGCGCACCTGCGCCCTTGGCATCGATATCGCAACTGGCGATCACTGGCAGAGTTCCGCGCAGGGCAAGGAGGCGATCCACACGTTCCGGTACGCCCTTTATGATGGTGTTTCGAGCGGTAGCGAAGACGGCTCGCCCATTGGGCCGCTCATGGGGAGATTTACAGAGTTCGACGGCGGTGTAACGTCGATCCATCTTGGCGGTACCAGTTTCCTTGTTTGTTATCCTGATCACGGGATGATCTACCGGTTCATTCCGAAGACGGTCGATACATGCGAGATGGAGTTGATCTGGCTGGTGCGCGGTGACGCTGAAGAGGGAAAGGATTACAACCTCGACAAGCTGACTTGGCTTTGGAAGGTGACGACTGCCGAGGACAAGGCGATCATCGAGCATACGGCCCGCGGCGTCCGGTCCCATTATTTCGTGCCGGGACCGATCGCCCCCATGGAGTATAACGAATTGCGGTACATCCAGTGGTACCTCGATGAAATCGGGCGGGCCTGAACAGCCTTCCCCCAACAGAGCATGAGACCACGGGAGACTTTTTATGTCTGATTTTCCAACGTCGGCGCGCGTCGTCATCATCGGTGGCGGTGCTGTCGGCGTATCCGCGCTTTATCATCTGGCCAAAGCTGGCTGGACCGACTGTGTGTTGCTTGAAAAGAACGAACTGACCTCCGGGTCTACCTGGCATGCGGCCGGCAACGTTCCGACTTTTTCAGCGTCATGGTCGGTCATGAACATGCAGCGCTATTCCGCCGAGCTCTATCGCGGCCTTGCTGCCGAAGTCGATTACCCGATGAATTATCATGTCACCGGTTCGTTGCGGCTCGCCCACACGAAGGAGCGCATGCGCGAATTCCAGCGGGTCAAGAGCATGGGTCGCTACCAGGGCATGGATATCGATGTCCTCGGCGTCGATGAAATCAACGGGCGCTATCCTTTCATCGCTACGGATGAACTGGCTGGCGCGCTCTACGATCCGAATGATGGCGACATTGATCCGGCGCAACTGACCCAGGCGCTGGCCAAGGGCGCCCGCGACATGGGTGCGAAAATCATCCGCTTCTGCCCTGTGACCGGCGCCCGGCGGGACAATGACGAGTGGGTTATCTCGACGCCACAAGGAGACATACGCTGCGAGTATGTGGTGAATGCCGCAGGCTACCGCGCACAGGAAATCGGCAAGCTTTTTGGCCGGGACGTTCCGATGATGGTGATGAGCCATCAATATCTGCTCTTCGACGAAATTCCGGAAATCGCCGCATGGAGCAGGGAACAGGGACACAAACTGCCGCTGCTGCGCGATGTGGATTCATCCTATTACCTTCGCCAGGAAAAGAACGGCATGAACCTCGGACCCTATGAGCGCAATTGCCGTGCGCACTGGGTAACCGCCGATGATCCGATGCCTGACGATTTTTCCTTCCAGCTGTTTCCCGATGATCTGGAACGTCTCGACTGGTACCTGAATGACGCGATTGCCCGCGTGCCGATCCTCGGAACGGCAGGGCTGTCGAAGGTGATCAACGGACCTATTCCCTACGCTCCCGACGGAAATCCTTTGATCGGTCCGATGCCGGGAGTTCCAAATGCATTCGAGGCCTGTGTTTTCACCTTCGGTATTGCGCAGGCCGGGGGGGCAGGCAAGGTTCTGGCCGAATGGGTAATGGAAGGTGCGACGGAATGGGACATGTGGTCATGCGATCCCCGCCGGTTCACGGGTTTCACTGACCATGACTATTGTGTCGCCAAGGGGCTGGAGGTTTACGGCCACGAATATGCGATCCATTTCCCGCGTCATGCGTGGCCAGCGGGACGCAACAAAAAACTGTCGCCGATCCACGATCGGATTGCAGCATTGGATGCTCAGTTCGGCGTTTACAACGGCTGGGAACGCGCAAACTGGTATGCGCAGCCAGGTGATGACACCTCGGAGGAGTCGACGCAAACTTTCCGGCGCGATGGACCGTGGCACAAGCGCATCCGCGAAGAGTGCCATGCCGTGCGCGATGCTGTCGGTGTTCTCGACCTGCCGGGCTTTTCGCGTTACCGCGTCAGCGGCGAGGGTGCACGCGAATGGCTCTCGACGCTCATCACTGGCATCGTGCCGAAGCCTGGCAGGATCGGCCTCGGCTACTTCGCCGATGACAAGGGCCGCGTTGTCACGGAAATGTCGATCATGGCCATCGATGAGGACCTGTTCTTCTTGATCACCGCCGGCGTTGCCGAGTGGCATGACCGTGACTGGCTGATGAAGCATCTACCGACAAACAGTTCCATATCGATCACGAATGTAACCGAAGATTTCTCCTGCCAGATCGTCACGGGACCAAAAGCCCGGGATCTGTTCCGCGACATTTGCGATGCCGACCTCGGAAAGCCTTGGCTTACGCACCAAACCACGCAGATTGCTGGGCGCTATTGCCAACTGGTGCGTGTGTCATTTGCCGGCGAACTCGGCTGGGAAGTCCATACCAAGGTCGGCGATACCGCGGCGATCTTCGATGCGGTGTGGGAGGCCGGACAGAAGTACGGCATCAAACCATTCGGTATGTTTGCCCTGGATTCACTGCGGCTGGAAAAGGGCTATCGGGCGTGGAAGGGTGACCTGTCGACCGACTACACGCCGTTGCAGAGCGGCTTGGATCGCTTCATCAAGTGGGAGAAGCCGGACTTTATCGGCAAGGCGGCGCTGGAACGCGAGAAGCAGCAGGGCGTGAAAAAGCGCTTCGTTACACTGACTGTCGACGCCGGTGACTGTGATACGCCCTATATGTCCACCCTCTGGCACGACGGCAAAATCGTCGGTGAAACGACTTCCGGCGGCTGGGGTCACCGGATCGACAAGTCAATCGCCCTTGGCATGCTCAACACAGGGCTGGCCGAACCCGGAACGGAGGTTGAAGTGGAGATCTTCGGCGAGCGCTACAAGGCAACTGTCCATCCGGATCAGCCGCTGTGGGATCCCAAGAACGAAAGAATCCGCGTATGAGTTCGCTTCCCACAAAGGCAAGGGCAGTCATCATTGGCGGGGGCGTTTCGGGCTGCTCCGTTGCGTATCACCTCGCCAAGCTCGGCTGGACGGACATTGTCCTGCTTGAACGCAAGCAGCTTACGTCCGGGACCACCTGGCATGCAGCCGGGCTCATCGGGCAATTGCGCGCGTCACAGAACATGACGCGCCTCGCCAAGTACTCCGCTGACCTCTACGTCAGACTGGAGGCAGAAACAGAAGTCGCGACCGGCATGCGCCAGGTGGGCTCGATCACCGTTGCGTTAACAGAGGAGCGCAAGCACGAGATCTATCGGCAGGCCTCGCTGGCTCGGGCATTTGATGTCGACGTTCGGGAAATATCTCCAAGGGAAGTCAAGGAGATGTATCCTCATCTTAACGTTGAGGATGTGGTCGGCGCAGTCCATTTGCCGCTCGATGGCCAGTGCGATCCGGCCAACATCGCCATGGCATTGGCCAAGGGTGCGCGCCAACGCGGTGCCCGGATTGTCGAAAACGTGAAGGTGACGAATGTTCTGAAGAGGAATGGTCGTGTTGCGGGCGTTTCTTGGGCCAAGGGAGATGAGCACGGCACGATTGAAACCGACGTCGTCATCAACTGCGCCGGGATGTGGGCGCGCGACCTGGCGGCCATGTCGGGCGTCACGGTGCCATTGCATGCGTGCGAGCACTTCTACCTTGTAACCGAAGCGATCGAGGGCTTGGGCCGGTTGCCGGTGCTGCGCGTGCCGGACGAGTGTGCCTACTACAAGGAAGATGCCGGCAAGATGATGCTCGGCGCCTTCGAACCCGTGGCCAAGCCTTGGGGCATGAACGGAATTTCCGAAGACTTCTGCTTCGACCAGTTGCCTGAGGACTTCGAGCATTTCGAGCCCATCCTCGAAATGGGCGTCAACCGGATGCCGATGCTCGGCACGGCAGGCATCCATACGTTCTTCAACGGTCCGGAAAGCTTCACGCCCGACGATCGCTACTACCTAGGCGAGGCACCGGAGCTAGGAGGCTATTGGGTAGCCGCAGGTTACAACTCCATCGGCATTGTATCATCCGGCGGTGCGGGAATGGCTCTGGCGCAATGGATTCACGACGGCGAAGCCCCTTTCGACCTGTGGGAAGTGGATATTCGTCGCGCGCAGCCATTCCAGAAGAACAGGCGTTATCTGAAGGAGCGTGTTTCAGAGACGCTGGGTCTGCTCTATGCCGATCATTTTCCCTACCGGCAGATGGCCACATCGCGCAATGTCCGGCGCTCACCGATACACGAACACCTGAAACAGCGCGGCGCAGTGTTTGGCGAGGTAGCGGGATGGGAACGCGCCAACTGGTTCGCGCGGGAGGGCCAGGAGCGCGAGTACCGCTATTCGTGGAAACGCCAGAACTGGTTCGACAATCAGCGTGACGAACATCTTGCGGTCCGCAACGGCGTTGGCCTGTTCGACATGACTTCCTTCGGCAAGATCCGCATCGAGGGTCGCGATGCCCTGACATTCCTGCAGAAGCTCTGCGCCAATCAACTGGACGTTGAGCCGGGCCGTATCGTCTATACGCAGATGCTCAACAATCGCGGAGGCATCGAGAGCGACCTTACGATCACAAGACTGTCCGAAACGGCGTTTTTCGCTGTCGTTCCCGGTGCAACGCTGCAGCGCGACCTTGCATGGCTGCGCAAGCACGTCAGGGATGAATTCGTGGTGATCACCGACGTGACGGCGGCTGAGTCCGTGCTCTGCCTGATGGGGCCAAAATCGCGCGAGCTGATCCAGACGATCAGTCCGAATGATTTTTCCAACGAGGCCAATCCGTTCGGCACAGCGCGCGAGATCGAGATCGGCATGGGGTTGGCCCGCGCGCATCGGGTGACCTATGTCGGAGAACTTGGCTGGGAGCTTTATGTCTCGACGGACCAGACAGCGCATGTCTTCGAAACGATCGAAGAGGCGGGCAGGGATATCGGCCTGAAATTGTGTGGCCTCCACACGCTCGATTCCTGCCGTATCGAAAAAGCCTTCCGGCATTTCGGCCACGATATCACCGATGAGGACCATGTGCTCGAAGCCGGATTGGGCTTTGCGGTCAAGGTTGACAAGGGTGACTTCATCGGCCGCGAGGCCGTACTGCGCAAGAAGGATAAAGGGCTCGACCGAAGGCTCGTTCAATTTCGGTTGCTTGATGCCGAGCCGCTGCTTTTCCATAACGAGGCTATCGTCCGCGACGGTGTGATCGTGGGAACAATCACGTCCGGCAATTATGGCCATCATCTCGGAGGTGCCATCGGACTTGGTTATGTCCCGAGTGGGGGGCAAAGCCCCGAGCAGGTGCTGGCATCGAATTACGAAATCGAGATAGCCGGCACACGCGTGAGGGCCGAAGCATCACTCAAGCCTATGTATGATCCCAAGGCCGAACGAGTGAGGATGTAGTGGTAGTGCGTGGTTTGTAGCTGGACAAGCTCGCTATGAACCACGCACCACAATCTTAGTTCACGCTGGTCAGGACCGCTTCGAACTGCTCCAACGCCCAGTCGATCTGGTCGCGCTTGATAAGCAGTGGAGGAGCGATGCGGATCGTGTCGCCGTGGGTATCCTTGGCAAGAACACCGCGTGTCTTGAGTTCGTTGCAGAAGCGATTGGCGCCGCCCGCCTCCGGGTGCAGTTCGACCGCGAGCATCAATCCGCGGCCGCGGACATCCCTGACGATGTTGCTGCGAATGCCCTTCAGCTGCTGCAAGAAGTATTCCCCTTCGATACGGGAATTTTCAATCATGTTTTCTTCGGTGAGAACACGAAGGGCTGCCCGGGCAATCGCGCAGGCGAGCGGGTTACCGCCAAAAGTGCTGCCATGCTGGCCCGGTTTGAGCACGCCAAGGACATCGCTGTTAGACAGTACGGCCGACACAGGATAGAAGCCGCCGGAAAGGGCTTTGCCGATCAGCGTCACGTCAGCCTCAATGCCCTCATGCTCTTCGGCTAGCAGTGCACCAGTGCGACCAAGCCCCGTCTGAATTTCATCCAGTATGAGCGTCACATTGTGCTGTGTGCAAAGGTCTCGCACCTTGGTAAAATAGCCATGCGGCGGAATGATCACGCCGGCCTCGCCCTGGATAGGCTCGACAAGGAAACCCACGGTGTTCGGAGTCAGGGCCGCAGCAAATGCATCGATGTCGCCGAAGGGAACAATCCTGAAGCCCGGCGCAAATGGGCCGAAATTTTCTCGAGCAGTAGGATCGGTGCTGAAACCGACGATACCCATCGTGCGTCCGTGGAAGTTGTTCGAGCAGACGATGATCTCGGCTGCGTCCTCAGGCACGCCTTTAACCTCGTAGCCCCATTTGCGTACGGCTTTGATGGCCGTTTCTACTGCCTCTGCACCACTGTTCATCGGCAGTATCTTGTGTGATCCGGTGAGGGCAGCCAGTTCTTCATAGAAGAGCGCCAACTGGTCGTTGCGAAAGGCACGGGAGGTCAAGGTCAGTTTGCTGGCCTGTTCGGTCATGGCCTTCAGGATCTTCGGGTGGCAATGACCCTGATTGACAGCCGAATAGGCGGACAGGCAGTCGAGATAGCGATTGCCATCGATGTCCCAAACGTGCACGCCTTCACCGCGCTCCAGCACCACGTCCAAGGGCTTGTAGTTGTGAGCCCCGAGACGGGATTCAGTTGAGATCAGGTCAGCGGCGGTGTGCAGCAAAATATCCTCCTTGCGAGCTTATACGTTCAGAGCGGTCGTGCTCTGGTCTACCAGTGTGGGCTTGTCAAAAATCTGCCGGCCAAAAATGCTGGCGACGAGATCGACGAGTAGCAGTGCACTCTTGCCGCGCTCATCGAGAAACGGATTCAACTCGACCACGTCAAGCGAACCGACAACGCCGGAATCATGCAGCAGCTCCATGATCAGATGGGCTTCGCGAAAGGTTGCGCCGCCAGGAACGGTGGTGCCGACGCCCGGCGCGAGCGACGGGTCTATGAAATCAACGTCGAAGCTGACGTGGAGGACGCCATTGGCCTTCTGCACCCGCTCAATGATGCCCCGCATGAGCTTGGCGACACCGAACTCATCGATCTTGCGCATGTCGATGACGTCAATACCGCGTTCACGTAACAATATGCGTTCCGTCGAGTCGATCGAACGGATGCCGAAAAGATGCAGGTTTTCCGGCTTCACGAAACCCTTCGGCTCGTCGCCGAACACGCCCTCCAGACCAGGTTCACCGCACAGCAGGGCGGCCGACATGCCATGCATGTTGCCCGATGGGGAAGTGGCGGGAGTGTTGAAATCGGAGTGGGCGTCCAGCCAGAGGACGAACAATTCCCGGTTGTGTTCCTCACAATAGCGGGCAACACCGGTCACCGAACCCATGGAGAGGCTGTGGTCGCCCCCGAGGATGACCGGAAAGGTTCCTTTGGACATGGCATCGTAGGTCTCGGCGCTCAGCATGCGAGACCAGGCAGCGATCCGTTCGATGTGGTGCGCGAGGCCGGCAACCGTCGGGACAACAGGCAGTTGCTTCGGCAGCCGCAGATCTCCGCGATCTTCGACCGGATGGCCGAGTTCCTCAAGTGTCCTGATGAGGCCAGCCGTCCGTAATGCTGCAGGACCCATCAGAGCGCCGAGCCGTCCGGCACCTTCCTCGATGGGCGCGCCAATGATTGTCAGCTTCTGTTTGGGTAAGTCTTCGAAATTGCTTTGCATGTTCATCAACAACCGCCGTATCCCGCGTTTGAATGGAAGTATTGAAAAGAGAATATCACGTTTCAACCACCATGATGGCACTTCAGAGCGGTGACAAAAAGACAGCATCCTGATAGAAATGCGCATCTTCATGCGCACTTTGCGAAATCAAGTTGACCAGATTGGCACACCATGGATGATGTTGACCGCAAACTCTTGTCCTTGCTGCGCGACGACTGCCGCATGCCGGTATCGTCCATGGCGACGCTTCTGGGCATCTCGCGTGCAACGGTGCGGACACGCATTGGCAAACTGGCTACAGATGGAACGATTCAGGGATTTACGGTTACGCTCAAGGCGGGCGCCGGCATCTATGGGGTGCGCGCTGTAGCGATGATCGAGGTGGCAGGGCAGGCGGCAGAAAAAGTCGTGCGACGATTGCAGGGTTTTCCGGAGATACGGGCTCTGCATACGACGAACGGGCGCTGGGATATAGTTGCCGAGATCGAGGTGGAAACCTTGGAGGCGTTCGACCGGACACTGCGCGACATCCGCCATATTGACGGAATCACTTCGACTGAAACAAGTATCCTTCTATCGACGCGCAAGAGCGGATAGGCTGGGCGCTCGAAAGGGAGATTGGTGCTTGCACGTACTTGAAATTCCATGGCTGGAGCCGGTCGATGCAGCCGAACGTTTGCGGTCACTTGGCGGATTGGGCTTCCTTGACAGCGCGATGCACCACGACAAGCTTGGCCGCTACTCCTATGTGGCGGCCGATCCGTTTGGCAAGCTGGTTGTCGAGGATGGCGTTGCCCGCCTGAACGGCGCTCTTGTCAATCTGCCGCCCCTGGACGCCATGACGCATTATCTCGAGCTTTATCGACTGGATGATGAGGCAGGGGCTCCGCCATTCCAGGGAGGAGCCATGGGTTACTTCTCCTATGAATTCGGAAGGCTGCTCGAGCGGTTGCCGCAGCCGGGTATCCCAGTGCAAGGACCGATGCCAGACGCTGTCTGGTACTTTTATGATGTCGTGCTTGCTTTCGATCATGCAACGCAAAGGGTCTGGCTTCTTTCGTCAGGACTTCCCGAAAACGATAAGGAAAAGCAGTCAAGAAAAGCCGCCAAACGGTCAGAGTTCTTCTCCGCCCGCATCAGGCAGGAATTTGAGTCGGACAGCATTCTGGCCCCATCAGTCAACCGCATCCCACGAGCGGGATGGCAATCCAATTTTGAACGTGACAGCTATATGGAGGCGGTTGCGAAAGTCATCACGTATATTCTCGATGGCGACATCTTCCAGGCCAACATCGCCCAGCGCTTCATGGCGGATCTGCCAGCATCCTTTGAACCGTGGGAATTCTACAAGAATCTGAGGCAGAGAAACGCCGCGACTTTTGCGGCTTTTCTCGATCACGGTGATATCGTTATCGCTTCCAGTTCGCCGGAGCGCTTTTTGTCGGTGAGAGGTGATCAGGTCGAGACGAGACCAATCAAAGGGACTGTTCCTCGTTCCGCGGATCGCAATGAAGACAATGCCTTGGCCGAGATGCTTCTCAAGTCGGAGAAGGATCGCGCAGAAAACCTGATGATCGTCGATCTGATGCGAAACGATCTTTCCAGAGTCTGTAGCCCTCACTCCGTGCTTACGCCGACACTGTGCGGCCTTGAATCCTATGCGAGTGTCCATCACCTGGTCTCGGTTGTCACCGGGAGGCTTGCACACGGTAACTCGCTAATGGATCTGATCCGGGCAGCCTTTCCCGGCGGTTCGATAACCGGTGCACCCAAGCTTCGGGCCATGGAGATTATCACGGAAATCGAACGCGAAGCGCGTGGGGTCTACTGCGGGTCCATCGGCTTCCTCGGTTTCAACGGGAATTTCGACAGCAATATTGGTATTCGAACGGTGCTGTTTCAGGGGGGCAAGGCGGTATTCCAGGCGGGTGGTGGCATCACGGCCTTGTCCGATCCGGCAGCCGAGTATCAGGAAACCCTGGACAAGGCAGAACGCATATTCAGTGTGTTCGATCAAGGCGGCGTGCCATGATCGTGATCATCGACAATTACGATTCTTTTGTTTTTACCGTCGCTCGATATTTCGCCGAACTCGGTGTTCAGACACGGGTCATACGCAACGATGCCATTTCGGCAAGGGAAGCCGAACAGCTCGATCCTCAAGCAATTGTCCTGTCACCCGGTCCATGCGGACCGCGTGAGGCAGGGCAATCCATGAACATAATCGAGACATTGAGTGGCAAGATACCGATGCTCGGCATCTGTCTCGGCCACCAGTGCATCGGTGAGGTGTTCGGGGGGCGGGTAGTTCGCGCAAAGGAACCGATGCACGGGCGCGCATCGGCAATTGATCACGACGGGAGCGGTGTTTTCAAGGGTCTGCCAAGCCCGTTTCGTGCGGGGCGTTACCATTCCCTGATCGTTGAATCTGTCGAAGCCGAAAGCGCCTTGCGGGTGACTGCGCGCTCCGAGATGGGTGAAGTGATGGGGTTGGCACATGTCAGTCATCCCACCTACGGCGTACAGTTCCATCCGGAATCCGTTCTGACGGAATATGGCCACGCGATGCTTGGCAACTTCCTTCGCTTGTCACGCCAGTTCAACAAGCGGTGAACGAACACGCTTGTCGCACCACGCCGCTATTTTCGCCTCTTTGTTCGATATTCCTCTTGGTCGTGCCGGTCGTGATCGGTTACACCAGTTCTGAACACGTACTGGGCCATTCCGCGCCCGATCAAACGAAAATCCGTAAATCAACAGGCAGGAGACTGGCCATGTTTCGCAAAACCGATTTCTATATCGATGGTAAGTGGATAGCTCCTGCGGCGGCAAAAGAGCTTGAGGTGATCAATCCGGCCGATGAGCAGGCTTTCGCCGTGATTTCGCTTGGTTCCGCAGCCGATGTCGACAAGGCGGTGACGGCTGCGCGAAAGGCGTTCACTACGTGGAGCGTCACCAGCCGTGAAGAGCGCCTGTCGTGGCTGGAGCGTCTGCTTACAGTATACGAAGCCCGCATCGCTGACATGGCCAAAGCCATTTCATCCGAGATGGGCGCGCCAATCAAAATGGCGCTGGACGAACAGGCGGCATCGGGCACGGCACATATCAAGGCATTTATCCGGGCCCTCAAAAGCTTCGAATTCGAGCGGCCGCTCGACGAGCGCAACAGGACAACACGTATCGCCTACGAACCCATCGGTGTTTGCGGCCTGATCACCCCGTGGAACTGGCCGATGAATCAGGTAGTCCTGAAAGTTGTTCCTGCAATCGCAGCAGGCTGCACGGTCATTTTGAAGCCTTCGGAAATTGCTCCGATTTCTTCGGTTATCTTCGCCGAAATGGTGGATGCGTCCGGGCTGCCCGCCGGTGTGTTCAATCTGGTCAATGGCGATGGTCCAACGGTCGGCGAAGCGATGTCGCGCCATCCGGGCATCGACATGATGTCCTTTACAGGTTCGACGCGTGCCGGCGTTGCAGTCACCAAGGCGGCCGCCGACACGGTAAAGCGCGTTTCGCTCGAGCTTGGTGGCAAGTCGCCCAACATCGTGTTCGCAGATGCCGACCTGGAGGCTGCCATCACACGCGGTGTCTCGCATGTTTTCAACAACACGGGTCAGTCCTGCAACGCCCCGACACGCATGCTGGTAGAGCGTTCTGTTTATGACAAGGCGACAGAGATCGCTGCTGCGGCGGCAAAGGCCACGAAGGTAGGCGATCCATCAGACGATGGCGATCACATGGGACCGCTTGTTTCGGAAATGCAGTTCAACAAGGTGCAGGGTCTGATCGAACGGGGCATCAAGGAAGGTGCTCGATTGATTGCAGGCGGGACCGGGCGTCCGGAAGGCTTCAATCGCGGTTATTACGTACGGCCGACTGTCTTCGCCGACGTCAGCAATGACATGACAATTGCACGCGAGGAGATTTTTGGACCGGTCCTCGCCATGATCCCGTTTGACACGGAAGAAGAAGCGGTCGAGATCGCCAACGACACGCCCTACGGCCTTGCAGCCTATATCCAGTCTGGCGACCGAGAGCGAATCAGGCGCGTGTCGAAACAGCTTCGCGCCGGTATGGTCCGTATCAACGGCGCGTCGCATGCGGCGGATGCTCCGTTTGGCGGTTACAAGCAGTCCGGGATTGGCCGCGAGGGTGGTCATTGGGGTCTGGAAGACTTCCTTGAAGTGAAAGCCATCAGCGGCTGGGAAGACAGCGCTGCCTGAACTACCAAAAATGAAGGCAAGACAAAGGATGTCGCCAGTTCCATTTCGGTATCCTTTGCTCTAACTGACATTGCGTAACTTTTGTCGGGAAGGCGGGTGCGGACAGAATGGACGAAACAGAGAGGTTACCAGACTCCGCAACTGACGGGCAGGACGCTGACATCTATGGTGAAGACGGTGCCGTCAAAACATCCTATCTGGCTCGGGTCGGTGCCGCCATTGCGGATCGAGACGTGCTCTATCTCCGCTCCCACGTCGGCAAGCTGCATCAGTCGGAACTTGGACACGTTCTGGAGGCGCTGCATTCCGATCAGCGCGCCGCACTGGTCGAACTCCTTGGCGATGAATTCGATTTCGCCTCGCTGACCGAGGTCGACGAAGCCGTCCGCCTCGAAATCGTCGATGCGATGCCGAATGAGCAGATTGCAGAGGCCGTCCAGGAACTCGATTCCGACGACGCGGTCTACATTCTTGAAGATCTCGACCAGGAAGACCGCGATGAAATCCTGGCGCAACTGCCGTTTACCGAGCGGGTGCGCCTGCGTCGCTCCCTCGGCTACCCCGAGGAAACCGCCGGGCGTCGCATGCAGACCGAATTCGTCGCCGTTCCGCCATTCTGGACCGTGGGGCAAACGATCGATTACATGCGCGACAATGACGATCTGCCGGAGTCGTTCTCGCAGATTTTTGTCATTGACCCGATGTTCAGACTGCTAGGCGCCATAGATCTCGATCGCATCCTGCGCACGCGGCGGGATAAAAAGATCGAGGAGATAATGCATGAGACGCGTCACGCGATTCCCGCCACCATGGATCAGGAAGAGGCGGCGCAAATCTTTGAACAATACGACCTTCTGTCGGCAGCCGTCGTGGACGAGAATGAACGTCTGGTCGGTGTCCTGACGATCGAAAACATCGTCGACGTCATCCAGGAAGAAGCCGAGGAAGATATCATGCGTCTCGGCGGTGTTGGTGACGAAGAGCTGTCGGATTCGGTCTTGTCCACGTCGCGCTCACGTACGCCCTGGCTGGTCATAAATCTTTTTACGGCTTTCCTGTCTGCTTCGGTGATCGGCATTTTTGATGGCACGATTCAACAAATGGTTGCCCTGGCCGTCTTGATGCCCATCGTCGCATCCATGGGTGGGAATGCCGGGACGCAGACTATGACGGTTACGGTCCGGGCGCTCGCTACACGCGACATGGATATCTACAATGCCGGTCGCATCATCCGCCGCGAAGCATCGGTCGGCCTGATTAATGGTGTGATCTTCGCAATCATGATCGGCACGGTTGCAGGTCTCTGGTTTGAGAACGGCAATATTGGCGGGATTATCGCCGCCGCAATGATCATCAACATGCTCGCTGCGGCACTGGGCGGAATACTGATTCCCTTGTTGTTGCACCGCTTCGGCGCCGATCCTGCGATTGCATCCGCGGTATTCGTGACGACCGTGACGGACGTGGTCGGATTTTCGTCGTTTCTCGGGCTGGCCACCTGGTGGTTTGGTTTTAAGTAGCAGCGATTCACCGATGAAATGACGGCAGTTCACAATCCAGCACAATCGTGTAATTGACTTTTACGTAATTGCGTGGGCAAAACATCAGATCGATATATTGCAGGATGTAGAGCAGTGTCAGTCATGCGCGAATATTATTCCATCACGGAACTGACACGGGAGTTTGGCGTATCTACACGCACATTGCGGTTCTACGAAGATGAGGGCCTGATCCATCCTGTCCGTCGCGGCCGCACACGTCTGTTCCGTCCTTCCGACCGCCATTTGCTGAAACAGATCCTGCGCGGCAAACGTCTGGGTTTTTCGATCGCCGAAATCCACGAGATCGTCCAGATGTACAACGAACCACCGGGCGAGATGGGTCAACTGCACCTCTTGATGAAACGCGTTGAAGAGAAACGGGCGGACTTGCGCCAGAAGCGCAGGGACATCGAAGAAACCCTTGCCGAACTCGATCAGGTTGAGGAAGCATGCATCGAACGGCTGGCGGAGCTTGGCGTCAACACATAGCGCTTACTGCGGCATGTTTTCCTGTGTGCAGACCCCGGCGATTTCCTGCATTTGCGGATCATTCTGGTCGCGTCTTCCTGAAAAGACGTCGTCGAAAACGCCTTGGGCTTCCGTCTGTCCTATCACACAATCACAGAAGGCCCGGCAAAAAGCAGGCTCGTTGTCGATCTGACAGCTTTGGACGCAAGCCTTGCCAAAGACTTCGTGGGGGGTTGCCACGGCAGGCGGGAAAAGCTGCGAAATCAGGAAAACGCAACTGATCAGAACCGGCTGGTGAACAAGATAAAACGCCAGGCTGTGCTGTCCAATGAATCGCAATGAGCGATCGAGCCACGTGGGAACAATGCCGCCCGCGAGCAACGTCAGCATGTCATAACGCTGCATGACCTTGGCCGCCGCCATTCCGGCGAGCACAGCACCGAACCACGGGAAGACAGGCACATAATCATTTGATCGGATGATCATTTCCGACAGCCCGAGCCACCAGAAGAGCGGGGGATCGAATCTCGGCGATGTCAGATAATGAGGAGCGACGATGACGGCAATTGCGGCCATGGCGATAACGAGGGCCGGCAGCCTGACGAAAAGCAGCCCAAGAACACTCGCAACCGCGATCTGGTGAAGGATGCCGAAGAAGACGAAGCTTTCCGGTGTGAAATACCAGGTGGCAACCGAGATCGCCAGTGCAGCAGCAGCAATCTGGGCGAGTCGAATGCCAAACGGCCGCCAGCGAATTCCACGCCCATGTGCCAGAACGAGGCTGAAGCCAACCAGGACCAGAAAAGTCGAAGCGATGATACGGGCATAGAGTCTCCAAGCGCCGTGCCCGGTGGTTCCCGACTCCAGATAACCGAAAAACTCGAAATCCCAGCCCGTATGATACGTCGCCATCGCCAACAGGGCGATTCCGCGCAGCACGTCCAGTTTGCCGAGACGAGTTTTCGCAGGTGTGTTCACAATCTCGGCTTGGTTCATGACAGGATCTCGATCAATGCGGCTGTGGCGGCAGGCTAGGTGAGTTAGCCGGTAAAATCCATGGACCACAGGGATCGGGCATGGAAGATTTTTCGTACATATTTCAACAGTTTCAATGAAACAGACATATTATGTCGCTCGATTGACTGCTATCGGTGGTTGCGCGTCTGAAACTCTCCTTGACGCTCGAATCATCCCCCGAAGTTAATAAAGTGATCAATCAGGTACGCCATCCCATTTGGATTACGACAGCCAAGCGTCCGACTGCGCGGGTGTTTGCGATCCTGTTTGGTATCGAATCGATGGCGCGTGCGATCATCACGAGTGTCGTGCCGATCCAGACCTTCGAGCTCCTGCAAAGCGAGCGCAGTGTCAGTATCCTCTACACATGCATGTCATTGCTGGGCCTCATTTCTACCTTGTCGATCCCGTTGCTGATCGTGCGCATTCCACGCAGGTGGGTCTATACGGCCGGCACCGCATCGCTGATCCTTGGTTGTTGTGCCTTTTCGCTCGACACTCTTCCCGGGCAGGCTGCCGGGCTGTTTCTGCGCACCTTCGGGGCAGGGACGCTTTCCATCACGCTCAGCCTCTACATCATGGATCACATCAAGAAGGGTGAACTGGTCCGCGCCGAATCCGTACGGATGGCCACAGCGACCTTTGCATGGACTGGCGGTCCGTTTCTGGGTGTTTTCCTCTACACCCGTGTTGGGTTGATCGCTCCATTTCTTGTGTCGATCGGCTTTTCGCTGCTGCTGCTGACACTCTTCTGGTATTTTCGACTCAGCGACAACCCTGCACTGCAGAAGGGGCCCAGCCGTCCAGCCAATCCGATTGCCAATGTACGGCGTTTTGTCGTGCAACCACGGCTTCGCCTGGCATGGCTGATCGCCTTTTCACGATCCTGCTATTGGAGCACTTTCTTTGTATATGGCCCCATCCTGATGGTGGCGACAGGACAGGGAACACTTGCGGGCGGTCTGTTGGTGTCCCTCGGCAACCTGTTCCTGCTGGGTTCGATATTCTGGGGCAAAGTCGGCATGTCCAAGGGACTGATGCGCACAATATCAGGTGTGTTCACGCTGCTTGCCTTGGCACTGATTGGTGCGGGTCTGGCGGGTCAAACATACCCAATGCTGGCCGCGATCATGCTGTTGGTAGGCGCGTTTTTTTGCGTTGCCATCGACACGCTCGGATCTGCAACCTTCATCCGCGCTGTTCACCCGCACGAAAGGGCACAGATGACCGCCGTCTACAGAACCTACCTCGATTTCTCCGAGATATTGCCCGCGTTTTTCTATTCAATCATCCTGACATTTTTCCAGCTCGGCGCCATCTTCATCGCACTGTCGTTGTTGATGATCTTCACCTCGCTCTTCGTCTGGCGTTATTTGCCGCGCGGCCTATAGGCCAGCATTCACGCTGTTTTTCATCAGCACATCGCGTGCCCTGGAGAAGAATTGCCGGCGTAACAGAACGATCGCGACCAACGTTGTGGTGACCATGAACACCAGGGGGTGCAGGAACCAGCCAAGATAGCCAATGGAAAAGAAAATGCCGCGAAGCCCGCTATTGAAATGCTCGCCAGCCTGAATATTGATCCCCGCCGCGCGATTGACGCCTGCAACGACCAGCGGATCGTCAGCGCCCCGGTCGCGCGCCATTGGAACGCCGCCAATGAGAATCGAGCAATAGTTGAAGAGCCGGTAGGACCAGGCGAATTTGAAGAACGCATAGGCAAACAGCACGAGAAGTCCGAGGATTTTTGTTTCGAACAGTTGCTGCGTGGTCTCGCCAAGCAGCGGCAGATCATGAAAGAGGGTAAGGACCCGGCCAGAGGAATTCAGCAATCCGAAACATCCGCCAATTGCCAGGATTGATGTTGATGCAAAAAAGCCGGTTCCCTGCTGCAGGCCGAGCATGATGCTGGTGTCGATCATGCGCAATTCGCGGGTCGACATCGTCGTCATCCATTGACGCCGGGCCTCGTTCATCTCGTATGTCAGCGATTTCCTGCCGGCAAAGCCGTTTGCCGTGGTGTGCGAGTAGACCATCCAGATGATAAAGAAGTAGGCGAGAGCCAGGACATCGAGCCAATAGGATGTGTTCGGGACAGGTTCCATGTCTTCTCTCGGTAAAACGCAATTTTCGCCTGCGAATGTACGTCAATTCCCGTTCTTGGCAAATCGCATCAACAACGGCGCATGTACGTTTTCTTTTGACTTTTGTTCTGGCAGACCTATGTCGTAGAAACGCAACGCCAGGTCGGTCTCGGGCTGCGGCGATTGCCGGTGACGGGCCATTATGAATTTAAATTCGCCTAACTGAGGTAATTGGATGTTCCTGTCGGTTTTCGATCTTTATAAAATCGGCATTGGCCCTTCGAGTTCCCATACGATGGGACCAATGACTGCAGGCGGGCAGTTCCTTGAAGAGCTCAAGAACGGCCAATGGCCACGGCCGACTGGCGTCAAGGTCGACAGATTGCGCGTCCATTTGCACGGCTCACTTGCCTTTACCGGGGTTGGCCATGCCACCGACCGTGCCGTCATCCTTGGTCTTTGTGGCCTGCTGCCAGCGACCGTCGATCCAAACGAGATGGATTCGTTGCTGGAGACGGTCACGAAGAACAAGCGTCTTTCACCCGAAGGCCATCCGTCCTATCGCTTTGATCCTGCAACCGATCTCATCATGGATCGGCGGACGCCATTGCCCGGACACGCCAATGGTATGGCTTTCGAAGCCTATGATGTCGACGACCGGCTCCTGTTGCGACGCATCTTCTATTCAATCGGTGGCGGCTTCGTCGTCACGGAGGAGGAGCTGGAGACAGCAAGAACCAGGACGGCACCCAAAGTGGAAGCGCAGGTCCCGTTCCCGTTCACCAATGCTGCCCAGATGCTGAAGATGGCGGGGGAGAGCGGCCTCTCGATCGCTGAGATGAAGCGGCGCAATGAAGAGATGTTCATGAGCCGTGACGAGCTGAATGCCGGGCTCGATCGTATCTGGTCTGCAATGCGGTCTTGCATCGATCGCGGTCTGGAACAGGAAGGTATCATGCCTGGCGGACTCAAGGTCAAACGCCGGGCCCGCTATCTGCACGACCGGCTTCAGGAAGAATGGCGGCAGAACCGTATCAATCCGCTGCTCGCCAATGATTGGCTGTCGGTCTACGCGATGGCGGTCAATGAGGAGAACGCGGCAGGCGGCCGCGTTGTGACTGCTCCCACCAACGGTGCGGCGGGGGTCGTCCCGGCAGTCCTGCGCTATTATCTGCATTTCCATGACGATGCCGATCAAGACGGCATTCGTGACTTTCTGCTGACATCGGCCGCAATCGGCGGCGTCATAAAGCACAACGCTTCCATCTCCGGCGCGGAAGTCGGTTGCCAGGGTGAGGTGGGTTCGGCATCGGCAATGGCGGCGGCTGGGCTCGCTGCCGTTCTCGGCGGGACGCCCGAACAGATCGAAAATGCCGCTGAAATTGCCCTTGAACATCATTTGGGCATGACCTGTGACCCCGTTGCGGGGCTCGTCCAGGTTCCCTGTATCGAGCGCAATGCGCTTGGCGCGGTCAAGGCTGTGACAGCCGCCTCGCTGGCTGTCAAAGGGGACGGTACACATTTCGTGCCGCTTGACGCCTGTATCGAAACCATGCGTCAGACCGGTGTCGACATGAACGAGCGCTATAAGGAAACCAGCCTTGGCGGTCTGGCGGTCAACGTCGTCGAGTGCTGAGAGCCGTTTTGAGGCGGGCGCAAATACCGGCCCGTTGACGAAAACACTTTCAAGAAATCAAATACAGTCCTCGCCAAAAAAACTGCCATAGTTCTGTACCGCCTGATCAGCAAAATCTGGTTGGGCTGCACAAAGGTATTGGGAGGACACTACCTTGGCATCAAACTCAATTGGGAATTCGACAGACCAGCGACCTGAAGACAAGAACCTGGGCATTGGAGCCAACCTGGCCTACGGCCTGCAACACGTACTGACCATGTATGGCGGGATCATCGCTGTGCCGCTCATTCTTGGGCAGGCGGCAGGCCTGTCGTCCAGCGAGATCGGGCTGTTGATTACGGCATCTCTCTTCGCAGGCGGATTGGCGACCATGCTCCAGACCTTGGGGCTGCCTTTCTTCGGATGCCGCCTGCCTCTCGTTCAGGGCGTATCATTTTCGGGGGTCGCAACGATGGTTGCGATCGTCGGTAATGGCGGGATGGGGGCTGTCTTGGGCGCTGTCATGGCGGCCTCATTGATCGGCCTGTTGATCACACCGCTTTTCTCAAGAATTACGCGTTTTTTCCCGCCGCTGGTCACTGGAATTGTGATTACAACCATTGGTCTCACGCTCATGCCTGTCGCAGCGCGGTGGGCGATGGGTGGTAACAGCAACGCGCCGGATTTTGGCAGCATGGCGAATATCGAACTGGCGGCACTGACGCTCGTCATCGTCTTGCTGTTGAGCAAGCTGGGACGTGCATCGATTTCGCGCCTTTCAATCCTGTTGGCGATGATCATCGGCACCGCCATCGCTTACTGTCTCGGCATGACCGACTTCTCCAAGGTGAGCGAAGGTCCATTTCTGGCATTCCCGACCGTATTCCATTTTGGCTATCCGACGTTTCAGCTGGCAGCGATTATCTCGATGTTTATCGTCATCATGGTCACGTTGGTGGAAACGTCGGCGGATATTCTTGCCGTGGGCGAGATTATCGAGACCAAGGTTGATTCACGACGCCTCGGCGACGGTCTCCGCGCCGATATGCTCTCCAGTCTCATTGCACCCGTGTTTGGCTCATTCACGCAAAGTGCCTTTGCGCAGAATGTTGGCCTGGTCGCCGTGACAGGCATCAAAAGCCGCTATGTCGTCGCAACCGGTGGTCTGTTTCTCGTCACGCTGGGTTTGTTACCTGTCATGGGTAGGGTGGTCGCTGCAGTTCCCGCATCGGTCCTGGGTGGTGCGGGCATCGTTTTGTTTGGAACGGTGGCGGCAAGCGGTATTCGTACGCTGTCCAAGGTGGATTATCGCAACAACATGAACCTGATCATCGTTGCGACGTCGATCGGTTTCGGCATGATCCCGATTGCTTCGCCTACCTTTTACGATCAGTTCCCGGCCTGGTTTGCCACAATCTTCCACTCCGGCATCAGTTCAGCGGCGATCATGGCCATTACACTGAACCTTGTGTTCAATCACCTGACAACAGGCAACTCGGACCAACAGTCCGTCTTTGTTGCGGGTACTGAACGCACATTGCGTTATCAGGATATCGCCCTGCTGCATGAGGGCGACTATTTCCTCAACGGCAAGCTTTATGATGCAAACGGTGTCGAAGTGCCGGTGGTCGCTCCGGATTCTCATACCGTCTCCGCAACGGGCCATGGGAGATCGGCTGGGATCGCTGTCGCAGCCAGCCATTCTCACTGAGGGCTGCGTCAGAGGGCGAAGCAGTGGCGCCCCGGACTGTGGAGAAATGGCGGGTTGTGGTTGACGCCACAACCTGAAAGCGTAAATGCTGGGTCATGGCGCTTCATCTGGTGAAATTGTGTGTCGGCTGTACGGCGATCGAGGATCTCGCTGCATGGATCGATTTTCGGCTCGACGAGCGGAGGCGCGCCGGCCTGTCGGCCGAACAGTTCCATACGACCCGCATGGTGCCAAAACGTATTGAAGACCTACTTGACGGCGGTTCCCTCTATTGGGTCATCAAGGGCAATATCCAGTGCCGCCAACGGCTCACCGATATCAGGACATTCACCGACGATCAGGGCATTTCGCGCTGCCACCTCGTTCTGGAGCCTCGGATCATCCCGACTGAATGGCAGCCGCGGCGGGCATTTCAGGGGTGGCGCTATTTGACGAGCGAGGATGCGCCGATCGATGAGGGCCAGGGCAAGAATGGCCGCGCCAAGTTGCCACCAGAACTGCGGAACGAGTTGGCTTCGTTGGGGCTGCTCTAAGCCGTCAGGAAACCCGCAACCGCACTGCTCTCACACCATTGCGGCTGTCAGATCGAATGCGCAGCCGGACCGGCGGCATGGCGGCCCGACGCGTCCTTGCTGCCTGGCAGAGAAGGACATTGACGAGATCCATGGTCTTGAAGGCGGCATTGCCGTGCCGCAGGTCTGCCAGCCGTAAGGCTGCCTGCTGCAATGCCTGAATCCCACCAAGAATTGTCCTGGTTTCCTTGCCAGACGGTCCAGTCTGACGCTGTATTTCCGTAGTCATGGACATTCGCAAAACCCTCTACGCTATACAAACTGGGTCTTTCGGTACATGTGCCTTATGATTGCGGTGCAATCGCAAAGCAGTTGAAATTCTGGCGCTTGAGCGCGGCGCATGCGTTGTTGGCTGCCTTGGCAGAGGCGATGCCTGCAAATCGAGCGCGATGATATGTGGTCGATCCCTTCTGGAACTTCTCCGTATAGGGAGACAGAGAGGCGATAGGTCCACCAACCGAGGCCGCTGCTTTGGACAGCATTGCCTTGGCCTCTTCGGGACTGCCGACGGAAGCGATTTGCACCATCCAGCCACCGGCAGATGCAGAAGAGGTTGTCACAGGGTCGACCTCGGCCGTGTCCCCCTCGGCGATTTCAAGCTTTGGCGATGGGGTGGGAACGGCCAATACTTGCGCTGCCGGTGAGGGGGCCGGTGCCGGCTCGGCGTATGCGGTGACCACCTCGGCAGGCTGTGGTGCGGCTGTTTCGCGTTGAACGGGAACCGGGGCATCGCTATTGTCCGGCAATTCCAGCGCTGCCACATTGACCTTGCTGTTCTTGCGCGAGGCAATCAGATTGCCGCCGTCACGCCGCGATGCGGCCGGAAGATATTGTTCAATCAGCTTTGCCATCTGGGCATCGCGGGCACCGCCGCTTGATCCGCCCATGACGACCGCCACCAGCTTCTTGCCATCCACCTGCACGGAACTCACCAGGTTGAAGCCAGAGGCGCGGGTGTACCCTGTCTTGATTCCATCAACGCCGCGCACTTTGCCAAGCAGGCGGTTGTGGCCAACGATGCGGCGCCCGCGATAGCTGAAGCTACGTGTTGAGAAATAGTCGTAGTATTGGGGGAAGTGCTCGCGAAGCGCGATGCCAAGCAACGCCAGATCACGTGCGGAAGAGCGCTGCTGCGGATCTGGCAGACCGTTCGCATTGCGGAAGGTTGTGTTGCGCATGCCGAGCTGGCGTGCCTTGTTGGTCATCATTACGGCAAAGCGCTGTTCCGAACCGCCAAGGTATTCGCCAATGGCTGTGGCAGAGTCGTTGGCCGACTTCGTGATCAAGGAAAGGATTGCTGCTTCGGCACTGATCGACTGCCCGGGACGAAAGCCGATCTTCGTAGGCGGCTGACTGGCGGCGTAGGCCGAAACCGGAATGGGGGTCGATTTGGACACCTTGCCCGAGGCCATGGCATCGAACAGCATGTACAACGTCATCATCTTCGTCAGCGACGCTGGAAAGCGCTGGGCGTCCGCGTTGGACGAATACAGGGTCTTGCCCGTATTGGCATCCACCACGATCGCCGCGGCTTTCGCGTTCGCCAAGGCCTCACTCGTGCTGGAGAGGCTTAACCCCGAAAAGATTGCCAGAGCAACGAATGCATGAGCCAATTTTTGTACGAGTTTGGAACCTTGGCGGGCTTGGTAATGCACAATCAACACCTGCTCGAATATGCGCGTAGAGTTTCTTCTGACGATCGTGATGCATCAGGATGGATGCGGAAACCTTAGCCGCAACAGCGTTACTAAACCCTTTATGGTAACCGGAGTGTTCATCATTTCCGGGGCGTTTTGTTTAATATTTATATAATTGCTGCACTGCACAAAAAATTTGACTTTTTGTGCAGTGCACACTAAATGAATGGCAACAGAAATATTCAACCTTTGAAGGAACTACGATGGCAACTCCATTCGAAACCCTGAACGATTCCAGCAAGGAATTCGTCAACAGTGCAATCAAGAGCGTTTCGGCCCTTTCTCAAGGGTTGCAGACCATCGCCAATGAGGCTGCGGACTATTCGAAAAAGTCTTTCGAAGAAGGGGCCGCCCTGATTGAAAAGCTCGCTTCGACGAAGTCACCAGAGCAGGCGTTCGAAACCAATAATGCGTTCTCCAAGAAGGCTTATGAGACTTTTGTCGCTCAGGCAGCCAAGTTTGGAGAGCTTTATGCAGACCTGGCCAAAGAAGCATATAAGCCGTACGAAGCCGTGGTAGCGAAGGTTGTCAAGTAAAGGCAACTCTTCTCTGAGTGCATTCAAAAGTCCGGTTGCCCGCGCAACCGGACTTTTTTATTTCACAAGGCCAATTCGGACTGTGCAACTGCAACTTCATATTGCAAGCTTCAGGAGAGGGCTTAAAATCGAGCTATTGCGACCTACATAGAATGCAATGAACGACACAGAACTATCAGGATGCGGGTATCGGATGAGATGAAGCGGTTGTCACCCATCATGCAAAACGAGGACAAGGGTAACGGCAACGGTCCCGGCCGGGGAACGGCTGTTATTACCCGGACCAAACCCAAACTGAAAAAACCTAGCCTATATCGCGTGTTGCTTCTCAATGACGATTACACTCCCATGGAATTCGTCATTCATGTTCTGGAGCGGTTTTTCCAGAAGAACAGAGAAGATGCTACACGCATCATGCTTCATGTGCATAATCATGGAGTAGGAGAATGTGGTGTCTTTACCTATGAGGTCGCGGAGTCCAAGATGACCCAAGTCATGGATTATGCGCGGCAAAACCAACATCCGCTGCAATGCGTGATGGAGAAAAAGTGAGGTTTCATGCCATCTTTCTCACCTAGTCTGGAGCGGGCCCTCCATCAGGCGCTGACTATCGCGAATGAGCATCATCATGAGTATGCAACGCTGGAGCATTTGCTGCTGGCGCTTATCGATGATCAGGACGCGAGCAGTGTCATGCGCGCCTGCAATGTCGATCTTGCTCAGTTGACTCGGACTGTGACTGACTATGTTGATCATGAACTGGATAACCTTGTCACAGGCTACGACGAGGATTCCAAGCCGACTGCGGCCTTTCAGCGTGTGATCCAGCGCGCAGTCATTCATGTCCAATCTTCCAATCGCGAAGAAGTGACCGGCGCCAACGTCCTCGTTGCGATTTTTGCCGAGCGGGAGAGCCATGCGGCGTTCTTCCTGCAGGAACAGCAGATGACCCGCTACGACGCGGTCAATTATATTTCCCACGGCATATCCAAGCGCCCGGGAGCTTCCGAGCCGCGCACGCCTTTGGGGACGGAAAACAATAGCGAAGACAACCATGTCTCGGAGTCGGATGAAGGCACCAAGAAGAAACAGGATGCCTTGACCGCCTATTGCAACAACCTCAATGATCGCGCCAAGGCCGGCAAAATC
Source organism: Phyllobacterium lublinensis (assembly GCF_020164435.1). GTDB lineage: Bacteria > Pseudomonadota > Alphaproteobacteria > Rhizobiales > Rhizobiaceae > Phyllobacterium > Phyllobacterium lublinensis. The sequence goes on from NZ_JAIUDQ010000005.1 coordinate 71,428, forward strand.
GATCCGCTGATCGGACGTGACCAGGAGATCAACCGCACGATTCAGATACTGTGCCGCCGGTCAAAGAATAACCCGCTTTACGTGGGTGATCCGGGTGTCGGCAAGACAGCCATCGCCGAGGGACTTGCCAAGCGAATCGTTGAAGGCAAGGTGCCTAATGTGCTGCACGATGCTACCGTCTTCTCGCTCGATATGGGCACCCTGCTTGCTGGGACCCGCTATCGCGGTGATTTCGAGGAGCGCCTGAAGCAGGTCATCAAGGAACTGGAAGAGTTTCCTGGTGCGATCCTGTTCATCGATGAAATTCATACGATCATCGGTGCGGGTGCAACGTCTGGTGGGGCAATGGATGCGTCGAACCTGCTGAAACCGGCATTGTCGTCGGGATCGATTCGTTGCATCGGATCAACAACTTACAAGGAGTTCCGCCAGTTCTTCGAGAAGGACAGGGCCCTCGTGCGCCGATTCCAGAAGATTGATGTGAACGAGCCCTCCATCCCCGATGCGATCGAGATCATGAAGGGATTGCGGCCCTATTTCGAGGACTTCCACAAGGTCAAGTACACGGTCGAGGCGATCAAATCGGCAGTGGAACTGTCTGCCCGCTATATCAACGATCGCAAACTGCCAGACAAGGCAATTGACGTCATCGATGAGACGGGTGCGAGCCAAATGCTGTTGCCAGAGGGCAAACGCAAAAAGTCGATTGGTGTCAAGGAGATCGAGGCAACTATTGCCACGATGGCCAGGATTCCGCCGAAGACAGTTTCAAAAGATGATGAAGCCGTGCTGTCCAATCTTGAAGCGGAGTTGAAGCGCGTCGTCTACGGCCAGGATCTGGCTATCGAAGCTCTGTCGTCATCAATCAAGCTAGCACGGGCCGGCCTGCGCGAACCGGAAAAGCCCATCGGCTCTTATCTGTTCTCTGGCCCGACCGGCGTCGGCAAGACCGAGGTTGCAAAGCAGTTGGCAGCGTCGCTCGGCGTGGAGCTTCTTCGTTTCGACATGTCCGAGTACATGGAACGTCACACGGTATCGCGCCTGCTCGGTGCTCCTCCCGGCTATGTCGGGTTCGACCAGGGCGGCCTTCTGACCGATGGCGTCGACCAGCATCCGCACTGTGTCCTGCTGCTCGACGAAATCGAGAAAGCACATCCTGATCTGTTCAACATCCTGTTGCAGGTCATGGACCACGGCAAGCTGACGGATCACAACGGCAAGCAAATTGACTTCCGCAATGTGATCCTGATCATGACGACCAACGCCGGTGCCTCCGACATGGCACGAGCCGCCATCGGTTTCGGTTCATCGCGCCGCGAAGGTGACGACATGGAAGCGATAAACCGGCTGTTCACGCCGGAATTCCGCAACCGTCTCGATGCGATCATTCCGTTCGGTGCGCTGCCCGTGCCGGTGATCCACCAGGTCGTGCAGAAGTTTGTCATCCAGCTTGAGGCCCAGTTGGCCGATCGCGGCGTGACATTCGATCTTCAGCCGGAGGCAATCGCCTGGCTTGCTGAAAAAGGCTACGACGACCGCATGGGTGCCCGGCCTCTCGGCCGCGTCATTCAGGAGCACATCAAGAAACCGCTCGCTGATGAGGTTTTGTTCGGCAAGCTGAGGAAGGGCGGCACGGTCCGTGTCTCCGTTGCAGCGAAACCCGACGGGTCTCAGGGACTTGTTCTCGACTATGTCGCCGATGAAGTGGTGGTGAAGCCGAAGAAGGAAATCCCCGTAGAAAAGAAACCTGCGGCTAAAAAGAAGCCGACACCCAAGAAGCCGGTGCTTGAAAAGGCAGGCGCCGACACAGTGGTCACCGGACAATCTACTCCGCTGTCGCGCAAGGCTTCCGTGCCGAAAGTACCGCGCAAGAAGTAGACAAAAGGCCGCCCACGGGCGGCCTTTTTCTTGCTGGCGTGCGTTCTTCCCTTTATCGCTGGAAGCATGGCTGATTCCGAATTTCCTTCTTCCCGATCGGATACCGAAGACCTGAGAACGCGGCTGTCGTGGTTCCTGTCGGGCGCGGCAATGGTCTCAAGTGTTCCCGCGCTGATCCTGATGACGGCTCATGTGGGCTTTGCGGGACTTGCCAGTGAAAGCGGTATGACCGTCGTCGAAGCCATGTTCATGGTTGCGATGATCTGGGCATTGCCCGCCAACATCGTCCTGATCGGCGCCATTTCCGGAGGCTATTCGTTGTTGGGCGCAGCGATCGCCGTGGCGCTGTCCTCGATCCGGTTCGTTCCGATGGTGGCCGCCTTCGTGCCCGAACTGCGCGGGCCGAAATCGCGCAAACTCGTCCTCCTGTTCCTTTCCCACTTCATCGCTGTCACAGCGTGGGTGCTCGGAATGGAACATCTGCGCAACGTTCCCGTGAACATGCGTACAAGTTATTTCGCCGGCCTTGGAATAACACTCACGACGGTTAATACCTTGGTCGTTGGGCTGGTCTATTATTTTTCGACCGATTTTCCACCCCTCGTTTTCGCGGCCCTGTTTTTTCTGACGCCGATGTACTTTCTGGCCTCGCTCTGGGGTTCGGCGCGCGACCGCACGGTGCATGTCGCCATGGTGTCCGGACTGCTGCTGTTTCCCGCGATCCACTACATCGCGCCTGCCTATGATTTGCTTCTTACCGGATTTGCTGGCGGCGCAGTTGCCGTGATCTATCTGCGCTTGACCAAGGCGAGGGGGAGGGCTGCGTGACCTGGCAGAGCCTGTCGACCTGGTGGTGGCCCTACGTTTTCATCCTTCTTGCGGGCTGGCTGCCAACCGATATCTGGCGATGGATCGGCGTCCTGATCGGCGGGCGCGTGCGCGAGGATTCGGAGGCGCTGGTTGTCGTGCGTGCTATGGCCACCGCACTTGTCGCAGGCGTTATTGCACAGCTCATCCTTTATCCCAGCGGATCGCTGGCCGGGTCATCGATGTTCCTGCGCGTTGGCGCTGCTGCCGTCGGCTTTGCCGCGTATCTCGGCCTCGGACGACGCGTCATTGTTGGTGTGCTGGTGGCTGAGGTCATCTTGATAAGCGGCCTCAGCTTAGACCTTTAGTTTTAAATTAAGGCAATCGCTTAACGTGATCCACATTTGCGCAGGATAGGCTTCCGCTAATTTGATCCGGGAGCCGTCGATGAAATCCGATGTTCAGACCTTCTACAAAGTGGCCATCATCATTGGAATATTGGCGATTGACGCGATTTGGATTGCTTTGACTGACTTTCATTTGGAAGGGCAAGGCGTTCTCAGAGTTTTCGCAGTCACCGCCTTTTTCGGGATAGTGGCTGTCATCTACAGAGTCTGGCGGCCGATGCAAGCCTTTGAACTGGTGTGTGCGGAAACAGCTATTCTTCTCTCTTTTACCGCAGCGGCTGCGATTTTGAGCTATTTGGTAACGTCGCTCGATCGACCCTTGATCGATGCGCAGCTGGTGACTTTAGATGCTGCTCTTGGCTTTGACTGGTCTGCTTATGTTGGCTATGTGAGCGAAAGGCCGCTGCTTGGTCTGCTATGTTCGGTGATTTATCTGACGACGCTCGCTCAAGTGGCTCTGGCAGTCATTGTTCTTGGCCTTGCAGGCAGGACCGAGCGCACCCAACAATTTGTGACCGCGGTCATGCTGGGCGCATTGGCATGTATTATCGTGTCCGGTATCCTGCCATCGGCAGGAGCGCTGGCGACGATTAGGCCTGTGGATTCGTTCTGGGGAAGTCATCACCCGGTCGTAGACCTGGACTACAAGCAAACCTTCTTTGATTTGCGTACTGGAGGAGAGCGGCTTGTGTCTTTGGATTCCATGAAGGGGTTGATTGCCTTTCCATCCTATCACGGAACACTTTCTACTCTTCTCATACTTGCTTTCTTTCGAGTCGGTTGGTGGTTCGGGCCCATTCTCACGTTGAACGTGCTCATTCTCTTGGCCACACCTGTGGAAGGTGGACACCATTTGGTGGATGTCATTGGAGGCGTCGCGGTCGCTGGTGGAAGCTGGTATATTGCCGGGTGGCTCTACAGGCCGCGTGCAATTCAACGATCGAAAACGCTCATCGAGCTACCTGTTTAGCTGGCTCCCGGCATCGCCTGCCTGATCTTTTCAGCGTTTGCCGCAAGCACGCCCTGATCTTCCATCTGGCCGGTATGCGGCCTCAGCTGGATACCTTCAAAGCGCGGAATGACGTGAAAGTGCAAGTGAAATACCGTCTGACCGGAGGCAGGCTCATTGAACTGCATGACCGTAACACCGTCGGCATCGAAGGCTTTCTTTACCGCCTGAGCCACGCGTTGCGTCGTTGCTATGACCGCTGCAAGTTTGCCTTGGTCCGCATCGAGGATATTCCGATAGGGTGATTTGGTTATGACCAGGCAATGACCTTTTCCCTGGGGCATGACATCCATGAAGGCATAGGTTTCAGCATCTTCATAAAGCTTGTAAGACGGGATCTCTCCGCGCAGAATCCTTGCGAATACGTTGTCGTCGTCATAGGGCTGGGTCATATCGCGCACCTGTCAAATCTGGAATCCGGGCTCGATGTTTGCCACGGCTGGCTACGCAGTCAAGCGTTTGCGGGTGAATGCAGTCAATGTTCCGATTTTTTGAAAGGGGCATGATGGTTCAAGATCTCTTCCATTAGCGCCACATCGGTTCTTTCGCGGTTCAGAAAATCATCGATCGCGCGTCGCAAGCCCTCATGGGCGATGTAGTGGACCGAATTGGTCGTCACCGGCACGTAGCCCCGTGCCAGCTTGTGTTCGCCTTGGGCGCCGGCTTCGACGACGCTTAGCTTGCGTTCGATGGCAAAGTCGATTGCCTGGTGGTAGCAGACTTCGAAATGCAGGAAGCGATGGTCTTCGATACAGCCCCAGTGCCGTCCAAACAGCCGATCCGAACCTATGAAATTGATCGCGCCTGCAATATAGCGCCCGTCACGCCCTGCCATCACCAGCATGATGTCGTCAGCCATGCGCTCGCCTATGAGCTTGTAAAACTGGCGATTGAGATAAGGCCGGCCCCATTTGCGGCTCCCGGTGTCCATGTAAAATGCAAAGAAATCGTCCCAGACCGCTGTCGTGATCTGATCACCAGTCAGGCGCTCGATCCTGATGTCATTGGCAAGCGCTTCCCGGCGTTCTCGCTTCAACGCCTTGCGCTTGCGTGAAGCGAGTGTCTCAAGGAACTCGTCGTAGCTCGCATAACCTTCGTTGAGGAAATGAAACTGCTGATCGATTCGGTGCAAGAACCCGGCACCTTTGAAGGCCGGGAGATCATCATCATCGACGAAGGTTGAGTGGGCGGATGAAATTCCGAGCTGGTTGGTCAGTTGCCGCAATCCATTGGCAAGTGCAATTCTTGCGGCAATGGCGTTCCAATTGCGATTGACCAGCAGACGCGGACCCGTCGCCGGGGTGAAGGGAATGCTGGCCTGCAGTTTCGGATAGTAGCGTCCGCCTGCACGCTCGAATGCATCGGCCCAGCCATGATCAAAGACATATTCGCCCTGACTGTGGCTTTTCAGATAGCACGGAATGGCTCCGACCAGGGCTCCACCGTCATCCTCAAGCCGCAAGAACTGCGGGAGCCAACCCGCCCTGCGCGCGACGCAACCGGAGTCTTCGAGTGACGACAGGAAAGCATGCGACAGGAAGGGGTTGTAGTCAGGCGAACTATGCGAAGTTCCACCAAGGCTGGACCATTCTTCTTGCGTGAATGCACCGATCCCATCGCATACGCGCAAGGAGAAATCGCCTCGATCAGCTTTCTGCATCGGTGAATTCGGCTTCCTGACTATGGCGGCGGGTGATGAGCCAGCCGCGCAACCTATGATGTAAGCTAGGCATTCCTCCCGGCGTTACAAGAGGCGGCAGGGACAGCCGGCAATTCAGGCTGCCCCCGGATCAAATCCTTCGAATGTGATCTGGTCGACATATCGATCGCTGGTCGCCTTGTCTTCAAGACTTCGTACGGTCCACGAGATGACCGGCAGGCCAAGTCTGCGGCGAACGAATTCGACAAAGCGGTTTTCAAGGTGATGAACATTATAGGATACAAAGTCGATCCCATGGGCCAACATGGCAAAATGCGCCTCCAGCTCCCTGTCACGCAACCCTTCGGCGGTCAGACCGGCAGGTATGCCGGGCGCATCCTTGCCGAAGTCCCGAATAAGGTGATGATCGAAGGACATGATCGCAGCCAGGCCATCATAGCCCGAAAGATCGTCCGCAACAGCTTTCACCAATCCGTCATCCCGGCCGGGAATGCCTTTCAGTTCAATGACGATCGGAACGCGGCCGCCAATCAACCGTAGTGCCTCGGCCAGGGTCGGCACATGATCGTTCGTGCCGCCGACCCGCAAGCTCTTGGCCTGGGCGGCTGTTAACGCATCAATCTTGCCCTGCTGGCCTGTCAAGCGGTCCAGCTTTTCGTCATGGAATATGATTGCCTTGCCGTCAGCAGTCAGATGTACGTCGCATTCAATGGCAAAGCCCGCCTTGGCGGCCGCGTCAAAAGCGGAAAGCGTGTTTTCCCAGCGTTGCCTGTTGAGGTCATGCAAACCGCGGTGCGCAATCGGAACCTTCGTCAACCAGTCAATTGTTGCCATGGGTCAGCGAACCTCGATGATTGCTTCGATTTCGACCGGTGCGTTCAGCGGCAGCGCGGCCGTGCCGACGGCAGAACGTGCGTGGCGGCCGATATCACCCAATACGGCAACAAGAAGATCAGAGGCGCCGTTGGCGACGAGGTGCTGTTGCGTGAACTCCGGTGTCGACGCGACAAAAACCGTAATCTTGACGATGCGAGCAATTTTCTCCAGGTCTCCAAGGGCAGCCTTCGCCTGCGCCAAAATGTTGACTGCGCAGGCTTTCGCCGCTTCCTGGCCCTGCTCGACGCCCAGCTCTCTGCCCAGAAGTCCGGTATGCACAAGTTTCCCTTCCGCCAGCGGCAATTGTCCCGAGGTCAGAAGCAGCTTTCCCGTTTGGGCAAACGGCACATAATTGGCTGCCGGAGCGGCTGCTACCGGAAGCGTGATGCCGAGTTCCTTAAGACGTGTTTCAATGACGCTGCTCATGGGATCCGTGTCCTTCTATTTCGGAATCGTATGCGATTGTGAAGAAGTTGCGATTTTTGCCTCGCTTCCGCCAAGAGTTTTTTTAATATGCACATTCGAATGTTGGAGAATCTTGTCAATGCGCGTTTCACATGTCCTTATTTTCACGCTCGGCGCCTTGGGTTTCGCCGGCTCAACAATGGCGTATGCTGCAGGGACAGCAACTCTTGTACCGCATCGCGCGATTTATGACCTGAAACTGGACAGTGCGCAGGACAGTAGCGGCATAACCGGCCTTACCGGCCGCATGGTCTATGAATTCAATGGCTCGGATTGTGAGGGCTATACGACGAATTTCCGATTCGTTACCCGCGTTGACATGGAGGAGCAGCCGCAACGTGTCACCGATCAGCAGACCACCACATTCGAGTCGGGTGATGGCGGCAAGTTCCGTTTCGTCAACAAGACATTCGTTGACCAAAGCCTGACAAAGGAAGTGCGCGGTGATGCGGCGCTGTCCCGGGACAGGACGGAAATATCGCTGACCAAGCCGGAAGCGACCAGGGAAGACCTTGAGCTGTCGCAATTTCCGACGCGCCATATGCAGCAACTGATCGAAAAAGCGCTTGCGGGCGAAGTTTTCTACCAGACTAAACTGTTCGATGGTTCGGAAGATGCGGACAAGGTGATGGCAACGACTGTGGTCATAGGCAAGTCGGCTGTCTCGGATGCGGATGAAGAGGTGAAGAACATGGGCTCGCTTGCAAAGGAAAGCACGTGGCCTGTTTCGATTGCCTATTTTGACGAAAGCGAAAAGTCAGAAGGCCTGCCGAGTTACCGGATCAATTTCAAGATGTACCGCAATGGCGTCACCCGGGACCTGAAAATGGACTACGGTGATTTCTCCATGACAGGCAAGCTGGTCAATCTCCAGCTATTCGACATGCCAAAGTGCCAGAAATGATGGCAGGGTCGCGCAACTGGCACTCAAATTCGCGTTTTATTGCGGATGCCCTTGCGTTTGCCGTGATTATCCATTAACAGCCGCTTCATTCCACACACGGGCTTTGGGTTGATATCGGGAGAAATCCGATATGGCCTCCGGTGGCGGGTATCCCGCCTCATGTCCGTGGAGGTTAAACCGGAAAAGGAAGTTAAGAGATGGCATTGCCTGATTTCAGCATGCGTCAGCTCCTAGAAGCTGGCGTTCACTTCGGCCACCAGACACATCGCTGGAACCCGAAAATGGCACCGTATATTTACGGCGACCGTAACAACATTCATATTCTTGATCTGGCCCAGACTGTTCCGCTGCTTCACCGCGCGCTGCAGAAGGTATCCGACACCGTTGCCCGTGGCGGCCGCGTATTGTTCGTTGGTACGAAGCGCCAGGCTTCGGACATCATCGCTGATGCGGCAACGCGTTCGGCCCAGTATTACGTCAATGCTCGCTGGCTCGGCGGCATGATGACCAACTGGAAGACGATTTCGAACTCCATTCAGCGTCTGCGCAAGCTTGACGAACTCCTTTCCGGCGAAGCACAGGGCTTCACCAAGAAGGAGCGCCTGAACCTCGACCGCGAACGCGAGAAGCTCAACCGTGCCCTCGGCGGTATCAAGAACATGGGTTCGATTCCAGACCTGATCTTCATCATTGATACCAACAAGGAAGCGATCGCCATCCAGGAAGCCAAGCGTCTCGGCATTCCGGTTGTTGCCGTGATCGATTCCAACTGCGATCCGGATCAGATTGATTTCCCGATCCCCGGCAACGACGATGCTTCGCGCGCCATCTCGCTTTATTGCGATCTGGTTGCCAAGGCTGCTCTTGACGGTATCGCACGTCAGCAGGGCTCGCTCGGCATCGATCTGGGCGCCCAGGAAGAAGCTCCTGCAGAGCCAGCTCTGGAGGCTCCGGCCGAAGCTCCTGCACAGGAAGGTGAAGCCTCCGCTTGAGGCTTCATACACCCGTCTTATCGGGTGATTAAAACACAGTAATTGGCGCATGATGCGCCGCAAAGTTGGCATGCTGGTTACCCCAGTATGCCTTCGCTTTGAGAAGAGGCGATACAATGAGCATTTCTGCATCACAGGTAAAAGAACTCCGCGATCTTACTGGCGCCGGCATGATGGATTGCAAGGCCGCACTGGCTGAAACCAATGGCGACATGGAAGCTGCCGTTGACTGGCTGCGCAAGAAGGGTATCTCCAAGGCCGACAAGAAGGCCGGCCGCACTGCTGCCGAGGGTTTGGTTGGCGTTGCTTCGAGCGGTACAAAGTCAGTCGTGGTCGAAGTCAATTCCGAGACCGACTTCGTTGCCCGCAACGACGCTTTCCAGGATATCGTTCGCAATGTTGCCAATGTGGCTCTGACCACCGACGGATCGACCGCAGCCGTTGCTGCTGCTACCTATCCGTCGACGGGCAAGTCGATCGTCGACACTATCAAGGATGCCGTTGGTACGATTGGTGAAAACCTGTCGTTCCGCCGTTCGGCAGCCCTCTCGGTCAATCAGGGTGTTGTCGCAACGTACATCCATAACGGCGTTTCCGACGGCCTTGGCAAACTCGGCGTGCTGGTTGCGATCGAGACCGCCGGCAATGCAGACGCCGCACAGGCATTTGGCCGCCAGGTCGCAATGCACGTTGCTGCGACCAATCCGCTGGCATTGACTTCGGGCGAAGTCGATCCGGCTGCAGTCGAGCGTGAAAAGGCGATCTTTGCCGATCAGGCTCGTCAGTCCGGCAAGCCAGAGAACATCATCGAGAAAATGGTCGATGGCCGTATGCGGAAATTCTACGAAGAAGTCGTACTTCTTTCGCAGGCTTTCGTCATCAATCCCGATCTGACAGTCGAAGCTGCTCTCAAGGATGCGGAAAAGACGATCGGTGCACCGGCCAAGATAACGGCGTTCGTTCGCTTCGCTCTTGGTGAAGGCATCGAGAAGGAAGAAAGCGACTTTGCGGCGGAAGTTGCTGCAGCTGTGAAGAAGTAATCTTACACGACTGAAATCAAAGGGCATCGCGTGACAACGTGATGCCCTTCGTGTATCCGGAATTTGCGACGATCTTGCAACCAATGATGAGGGAGGTTCCATGGCTGGCACGGCTGTTTACAAACGCGTTCTGCTCAAGGCCTCCGGTGAAGCGCTCATGGGCGATCAGGGGTTCGGCATAGATGTTGCCGTTGCAGACCGCATTGCCGCCGATATCGCTGAGGCGCGGGCTCTTGGCGTGGAAGTTGGTGTCGTCATTGGCGGCGGCAATATTTTCCGCGGCGTCGCGGTAGCATCCAAGGGCGGCGACCGGGTCACCGGCGACCATATGGGCATGCTGGCGACCGTCATCAATTCCTTAGCGCTGCGCACCTCGCTTGTGAAAATCGGCATCGATACTGTGGTGCTGTCGGCTGTTGCCATGCCGGAACTGTGCGAGACATTCTCGCAACGGCAGGCAACCGCCTATATGGACATGGGTAAGGTGGTTATCTTTGCCGGTGGTACCGGCAACCCGTTCTTTACCACCGACTCGGCTGCGGCACTGCGCGCTGCCGAGATCGGCGCAGACGCACTGTTCAAGGGTACTCAGGTGGATGGAATTTACTCCGCTGATCCCAAAAAAGTCCCGAACGCAGTGAGATTCGACCGGCTGAGCCACAAAGATGTGCTTGATCGCGGGCTCGCCGTGATGGATACAACTGCTGTAGCTCTTGCACGTGAGAACAATATCCCAATAATCGTCTATTCAATCCACGAAAAAGGTGGGTTTGCGGAAGTTTTGCAGGGTAAGGGGCGCGCAACTGTTGTCTCTGACAGTTGAGTGATTGCCGCCAGTGAACCCGCCTAGAATATAGGAGCATTGAGTATGAGTGATGCACTCGATTTCAACGACCTGAAGCGTCGCATGGATGGTGCCGTACAGGCCCTGAGGCACGAGCTTAACGGCCTGCGTACCGGCCGTGCGTCAGCGAGCCTGCTGGAGCCTATCACGGTTGAGGCTTATGGTTCGCAAATGCCGCTTAACCAGGTTGCGAATATCACTGTGCCTGAATCCCGTATGCTTGCCGTGTCCGTTTGGGACAAATCCATGGTCGGCAAGGTCGAGCGTGCCATACGCGAATCCGGACTCGGCCTGAATCCGATCACAGACGGCAATAACCTGCGCATTCCACTGCCGGAACTGAATGAACAGCGCCGCAAGGAGCTTGTCAAAATCGCCCATCAATATGTCGAGCATGCCAAGGTTGCTGCGCGTCACGTGCGCCGTGATGGCATGGACGAGTTGAAGAAGCTCGAAAAGGACGGCGCGATCAGCCAGGACGACAACCGCGTGCTGTCCGAGAAGGTCCAGAAGCTGACGGACGACACTATCTCGGAGATGGACAAGGTAGTTGCGGTCAAAGAAGCGGAAATCATGCAGGTCTAAGGGCTGACATTTCGCCCAATTCTTTCCACTGGAGGTCCAAGTCATGTCCAATCCGCGCCACATTGCCATCATCATGGATGGAAATGGCCGTTGGGCAAAGGCTAGGGGACTGCCCCGTACGGCCGGTCACAAGGCTGGCGTCGAAGCATTGCGTGAAACGATTCGGGCTGCCGGAAATCTGGGTGTGCCGTTCTTGACGCTGTTTGCGTTCTCGTCGGAAAACTGGTCGAGGCCGCGTTCCGAAGTCTCGGATTTGATGGGATTGCTCAAGCTTTTTATCAGGCGCGATCTTGCCGATCTGCATCGGGAGAATGTTCGGGTACGGATCATTGGTGAACGTGACGGTCTGGCAAAGGACATCCGGGGCCTGTTGATCGAAGCAGAGACGCTGACGATGGGGAACACGGGCCTCACAGTGGTTATTGCCTTCAACTACGGCTCACGTAACGAGATTACCCGAGCAGTCCAGCGCCTGATGGCAGACGTGTCGTCAGGAATGCTTGCACACGAAGATATTACCTCCGAGGCGATCTCGGCACGGCTCGACACAGCCGACATTCCGGATCCGGATATGATCATCCGTACGAGTGGCGAGATGCGCTTATCCAACTTCCTGCTATGGCAGGCAGCCTATTCGGAATTTATGTTCCTGCCCTGCTACTGGCCGGACTTTCGCCCCTCCCACCTGGTGGAGGCGATCGAAACGTTCCAGATGCGAGAGCGCCGGTTCGGCGGCGTAACAGCGCAGGAAATCGCTCTGTGACCTTGATCGGCGCTGGCTTGAGCAACCTTCAAAAACGCATTCTCAGCGCCATTGTCCTTATAGCCATTGCTGTCGTCTTGACGTGGCTTGGCGGCCTTGCATTCGGAATTCTGTCCTGCGCCATTGGTCTCAGCATGTTCTACGAATGGCAGCTCATCACTGCCGACCGGTCCACTTCCGTGACGCGCGGCATTGCGTGGGTATGTCTCATCATCGTGTTGGCCGTGCTCCTGCTGTCACAACATATCCTATTGATGCTGGGGATACTCTTTGCGGGCGCTGTTCTCGTGGCTGTGCTTGGCGGCAGGCAGTTCGGTTACTGGCCGGCTTTCGGCCTGGTCTATGCCGGGTTCCCATCGATTGCGTTGACGTTGTTGCGTGGCGATACCGGTGATGGTTTTGCCGCGATCCTGTTCCTTTTTGCCGTTGTCTGGGCGACGGACATCTTCGCTTATTTCAATGGACGTGCATTGGGCGGGCCAAAACTAGCGCCACGCTTTTCTCCGAACAAGACCTGGGCCGGCGCTTTTGGCGGCGCCGCAGCCGGCGTGGCAGCGGGTGTGGGCCTCGCCGCTTTTGTCGCTCCTGCCGGTGGTGTTTCCATTCCGCTCATCGCGCTCGCGCTATCGATCATCGCCCAGATCGGTGATCTCGGCGAGTCGTGGGTGAAGCGGAGATTCGGCGTAAAGGACTCCAGCCAGCTTATTCCTGGTCACGGTGGTGTGATGGACCGGGTTGATGGTCTTGTGGCTGCTGCGGCATTGCTATACGTCATCGGTGCAATTCTGGTGACACCGGAAACACCTTACGACATTCTTTTTTAGACGGCTGAACGCAATTGGGTCGTTCGATTGGTTATCAGCCGGGAGGATATTTTGACGGACATGCTGCAAGCGCTCTTCGGTACTCAAAGTGTCCTGATCGGTACGATCCTGCCGTTTCTGATTGTTCTGACCGTCGTGGTCTTCGTTCATGAGTTGGGTCACTATCTCGTCGGTCGATGGTGCGGAATAGGCGTCAAGGCATTTTCTGTAGGTTTCGGCCCCGAGCTGATCGGTTTTAATGACAGGCACGGTACGCGTTGGAAGCTGTCGGCCATCCCGTTGGGCGGCTACGTCAAGTTTGCCGGCGACGAGAGCGTGACAAGCGCGACAGCGTCGCCGCTGGAGGCGATGAGCGCACAAGAGCGAGCCGTTGCCTTCCACACACAACCCGTTTGGAAACGTGCCGCGACGGTTTTCGCGGGCCCTGCGTTCAACATATTGTTGACGATAGTCATTTTTGCCGTGTTTTTCGCCCTCTACGGCAAAATGGTAGCCGACCCCATGGTTGCCGAAGTGCGTCCCGGAGGACCGGCGGCGGTAGCTGGCTTTCAACCCGGTGATCGCTTTCTCCGCGTTGACGGTGACAAGGTTGAAACGTTCTCGGATGTGCAGCGCATCGTGTCATCGCGCGGGGGCGATCCACTGGATTTCGTTGTGGAGCGCAATGGGCAGGAAGTCGAGCTGACTGCAACCCCCGAGCTTACCGAACAGAAGGATCCGCTCGGCAACACAATCAAGATCGCCGTGATCGGTGTTGTCAACAATCAGGAACTCGGAAACTTCCGGCGGATCGAGTACGGCCCTGTAGAATCGATCACGCAGGCGGTGCGTGAAAGTGGCTTTATCATCGCCCGCACGGGGCAGTTTTTCGGCCGCTTTTTTGCGGGACGCGAAGACAAATGCCAGCTGGGCGGTCCGGTCAAGATCGCAACCATGGCGGGCCAGGCGGCCAGCCAGGGAATCGACTGGCTGATCCAATTGACGGCCATGTTGTCGATCGGTATCGGTTTGCTCAACCTCTTTCCATTACCTCCGCTTGATGGTGGGCACCTCGTATTTTATGCCGCAGAAGCCGTCATAGGCAGACCGGTAAAACCGGCCGTTCAGGAGATTTTCTTCCGCGCCGGGTTCCTGCTGGTGCTGGGGTTCATGGGATTTGTCGTGTTCAACGATCTGTTTGCTTGCCGGTAACAACAATTAAACATTGATGAAAATTCGATGCATGGTCTGGCAAAGCGACATGATCTGTTTACTATAAGCCTCGATTGGCGTGGCATGGATGCCACGCTTTTGTGTGAAGTAAACAGATTTTAACCGTAAGCCTTGCGTGTATGTAAAAACCGGCTATGACGGTGTGCGAGTAAGTGCGAAGTCCGGGATCTCGCCCGGGGACAACGAGAAACAAAGGTTCAGAAGGCCTATGGCGGCAAGTTCAAAATTCGTTGGTGCAGCGTCGGCGCTCGCCATATCAGCAGCTCTTGTGAGTTCGGGTGCGATTGTCACGATGGTGGCTGGGGTAGCCACGGCACAAGCAGCAACAGTAAGCCGCATTGAAGTACGCGGAAACACGCGTGTTGATTCTCAGACTGTCCGCGATAATCTTGGAATCACTCCTGGCAAGCCTTTCACCAACGCAGATATCGACGAAGCAACGAAGCGCCTCTTCAATACGGGCCTGTTTGGTGACGTGCGCATCAGCCAGTCAGGCGGAACGCTGATCGTACAGGTTTCTGAACACCAGGTTGTCAACCAGGTGATTTTCCAGGGCAACAAGAAGATCAAGGATCCGCAGCTACAGGGTGCGGTGCAGTTGAAGCCGCGCGCTGCATTTGACCAAGCAACTCTGGATGCCGATACCGAGGCCGTCCGCGCTGCTTACCGCAACATTGGCCGCAGCGACGCGGTCGTCAATGCGCGCACCATGGATCTGGGTGAGGGCCGCGTTAATGTCGTCTTCGAGATCAACGAAGGTGACCGCACCAAGATTGCCAATATCAATTTCGTCGGTAACCAGGCTTTTGGCGATCGCCGCCTGAAGGACGTGATCTCGACCAAGCGTTCCAATCCGTTGTCATGGCTGACGCGAAACGACGTCTACAGCGAAGATAAGCTGCGTGCAGACGAGGAAACGCTGCGCCGGTTCTATTATAACCGCGGCTATGCCGATTTCCGCGTCATATCTTCGACGGCCGATCTCGATCCGGCAACCAACGATTACACCATCACCATCACGGTGGAAGAGGGTGAGAAGTACAAGTTCGGCGGTGTAACGATCGAGAGCTCGGTCGAAGGCGTCGATACTTCGCAATTGAACGGTCTTGTCGAGACGCGCGAAGGTGATACCTATAGCGCGAAGGAAGTTGAAGATTCCATCATCAAGGTGTCCGAGAGGGTTGCCGGTCAGGGCTATGCCTTCGCCAAGGTCGAGCCACGCGGTGACCGCAACTTCGAGAACCACACGATTTCGGTTACCTATGCGATCGATCAGGGGCCGCGTGCCTATGTGGAGCGCATCGAGATTCGCGGCAATGAAAAAACCCGCGACTTCGTGATTCGCCGTGAATTCGACGTCAGCGAAGGCGACGCCTTCAATCAGGTGCTGATCCAGCGCGCCAAGCGCCGCTTGGAACGTCTGGACTTTTTCCAGACGGTCAACATTTCGACTGCTCCCGGCTCCCAGCCGGACCAGGTCATCCTGGTCGTTGATGTAATTGAGAAATCGACGGGTGAATTCTCCATCGGTGGCGGCTATACGACCGGCGGTGAAACCCCCGGGCCGACAGTGGAGGGTTCGATTACCGAGCGCAACTTCCTCGGCCGTGGTCAATATGTGCGCATCGCCGCCGGTGGTGGACTGGACAACAACCGTTCCTATTCACTTTCGTTCACCGAGCCATACTTCCTTGGTCAGAGAATCTCGGCCGGGTTTGATATCTACAAGCGCCAGTCGGGTGTGAGAGACAAGTACGAGACCGATTTGACGGGCGGTACAATCCGCTTCGGGCTGCCAATCACGGAAGCTTTGACTGCCGGCGTTGCATACAACCTCACTCAGGAAGAGTACGAGATTGATGACGAAGCAAAGTTTCCCGACGGCACTCCGGATCCATCGGAAATCTCGCAAGCATATATCGATGCAGCCGAGGAAAGCCCTTGGATCAAGTCGTCTGTGAGCTGGACGCTTACCTACAACACGATCGACGACACGAAGAATCCGCATGATGGTCTTTATGGTAAATTCTTCCAGGAATATGCCGGTATTGGCGGCGACGCCAATTTCTTGAAGACGACGTTCAAGGGCCAGTACTACAAAACCCTGTCTGAAGAGATGGATATCGTCGGCCTGATTGGCGTTGGTGCTGGCCATATCACTGGCTTCGGCGATGAAGACCTGCGCGTATTCGATCTGTTCAAGAACAATACGGAAATGATCCGTGGCTTTAAGTATGCTGGTATCGGTCCTCGAGATCTTAGCGTTGACGACAGCAAGGGTAGCTTCCTGGGCGGCACGACCTATTTCAACGCGTCAACGGAAGCGCAATTCCCGATGCCAGTCATTCCTGAAAGTCTTGGCATCCGCGGCGCGGTATTTGCCGATGCGGCCACGCTCTACGGCAATGACCTGCCGGAAGCGTCCGATACGGATATGGAGTGGCGTGCGTCCGTGGGTGGAAGTATCATGTGGGCATCGCCGTTCGGTCCTCTGCGCTTCGACTACGCTGTACCGGTCAAGAAAGTTGATGGCGACCAAGTGCAGAATTTCAACTTCGGTATATCGAGCAAGTTCTGATAGATTGCTGACCTCCCGGGGGGAGCAAGTTTCCCCGGGGGAGAAAGTTAGTCGATGGCCGATCCGATCTTTTATGAGCCACTGCTAAACGTGACTATTGGTCAGATCGCCGGTCTGACCAATGGCGTTCTTGTGGACAGTTCCCTGGCAAACCGGCCGGTGACGCGGCTGTCGTCTCTGTCCGATGCGGGGCCGGATGCACTTGTGTTCATTGAAGGCAAGAAGCATGCGCAGGACCTCGAGGGCCTGAAGGCTGCGGGCGTGCTTTGCACTGAAGAAGTCAGAGTAAACATTCCAAAAAGCGTGGCCATCATCGTTACCCGGCATCCACAACAGGATTTCGCTGCGATAGGTCGGGCGCTTTATCCCAATGCCGTTAACGCCCATTTGTGGAGTGGACAGAGCGGTATTTCCGACCATGCGATCGTTCATCCAACCGCCGAAATCGAAGACGGCGTCACGATTGAACCTGGGGCAATCATCGGGAGCCATGTCTCGATCGGATCTGGTACTGTCATTGCAGCCAATGTTGTTATCGGTAACGGCTGCAAGATTGGCCGCGACTGCTATGTCGCTCCCAATTCCTCACTGCAATATTCGTTCCTCGGAAACCGCGTCCTGCTGCATCCTGGTGTCCGGATCGGACAGGATGGCTTCGGCTACGTGTCTGGCAAGGCCGGCCTGGATAAGATGCCACAGCTTGGCCGCGTCATTATCCAGGATAATGTCGAGATTGGCGCCAATACAACTGTCGACCGCGGTGCCCTGGCCGACACGATCATCGGCGAAGGCACGAAAATCGATAATCTCGTGCAGATTGCCCACAATGTACGTATCGGGCGCCATTGCGTTATTGCTGCGCAATGTGGCATTTCGGGCAGTGTAGTCCTTGGCGATATGACGATGCTCGGGGGAAGCGTCGGTATCAAGGATCATGTCAACATCGGATCACGCGTCGAGATTGCGGCGGCAAGCGGCGTGATGAACGATATTCCGGATGGTGAAAGGTGGGCTGGTGCGCCTGCGCAGCCATTCAAGCAATGGTTCCGTGAAATCGCCAGTGTTCGTGCGATGACCCGAACCAAGAAGGAGAGCAGTGGAGATGAGTGACAATGTGCAAGCCGATAGCCTCGGCGTCGCGGACATCCAGAAAATTCTGGCGAATCTCCCGCATCGTTATCCTTTCCTGCTGATTGATCGCATCGTTGACATTGATCGTGATGTCTCTGCGACGGGTATCAAGAACGTCAGCATAAACGAACCGCATTTTGCCGGCCATTTTCCTGAACTTCCTATAATGCCGGGGGTTCTGATCGTCGAAGCCATGGCGCAGACAGCTGGAGCCATTGTTCTCTTTCACAATGGAAGCGGCAAGCCCGGTAAGGTCTTTTTCATGACCATAGACAATGCCAAGTTCAGGAAGCCTGTCGTGCCAGGCGATCAACTGAAGTTGCGCGTGACCAAGCTGAAACAGCGCGGCAACATCCACAAATACAGTTGTGTTGCCGAAGTTGATGGAGTCAAGGTTGCAGAGGCCGAAGTGGCGGCCATGGTCAGCTTTCCTGACGAAGATGAGACCGGAGCCTGATGTTTGCAACCAGAATTCACCCGACGTCCATCGTAGAGCAGGGCGCACTTATCGGGAACAACGTAAATATCGGCCCGTTCTGCCATATAGGATCTGAAGTCGTCATCGGTGATGATGTCGAGCTCTTGAGCCACGTGGTGATAATGGGTCCAACGACTGTCGGTAGTGGCTCGAAAATCTACCCCAATGCGGTGCTTGGCGGCGATCCGCAAAACACCAAGCACAAGGGTGGCCGCACGACCCTGCTGATCGGCAAGAATTGTGTTATCCGCGAAGGCGTGACCATGCATCGCGGGACGGATGGCAGCCGCGGAATGACGACGGTTGGCGACAATTGTATGTTCCTTGCCTATGCGCATGTGGCCCATGACTGCGTCATTGGGGATAATGTAACATTCTCCAACAACGTGATGATTGGTGGCCACGTGTCCATCGGCAACAACGTCATTATCGGTGGTGGGGCCGGCATTCATCAGTTCGTGCGGGTTGGCCATCATGCATTCATCGGCGGTCTCGCAGCCCTGGCCAGCGATCTTGTGCCCTACGGCATGGCGATCGGCAATCACGCCTATCTCGGCGGGCTCAATATCATTGGCATGAAACGTTCGGGTATGGCCCGTCCGGAAATTCACAATCTGCGCCACGCGGTTCGAATGTTGTTTGACCGGACGAAGTCGATCAAGAGCCGTGCGGATGATGTACGGGCTGCATACCCGCAGTCTGCCGCGGTCGCGGATCTGATCGATTTCATCACCACTGATACCAAGCGCGCCTACTGCACGCCGCCACTCGATTCCGCAATCGAGATCAGTGACAGTGACGAAAACAGCTAAAACGCCGGACGGAAAGGTGCCCGCTTCTATCGCGGGTCGCACTGCAGTTATTGCGGGAAATGGCCTGCTGCCGGTTGCGGTGGCGGAAAGCTTGCGCAAGCAGGGTGATAATCCCCTGATTGTGGCAATCAGGGGTGAAGCCGAACCAATCCTCTATGAGGGAGAGCACGCTGAGATCTCCATTGTCGAACTCGGTGGGCTCGTCAGAATACTCAAAGCTGAAGGCATTTCGAACGTTGTACTTGCCGGGGGAATTCGGCACCGGCCGGAATTTCGCGCCGCGCTGCGACCGGGCAACGGCAATCTGGTCGCGCTTTATCGCTTCCTGCGTGCCTTCAGACTGGGCGATGATGGTCTGTTGCGCGCGGTGATTGCCACCATCGAATCCTATGGTTTCCGCGTCTTAGGTGCTCATGAGATCGTGCCGGACATCCTTGCGCCACCGCCAGGAACCGTGACGCGCAAACGGGCCGACAAGGAAAGCATCGCAGACATGCGGGCTGCGCGTGAAGCAGCGACTACAATTGGAGCCCTTGACATCGGTCAGGCGGCGATAGCCGTCGGCAGGCGCGTTGTGGCACTTGAAGGCGTCGAAGGGACCGATGCCATGCTGCAACGGGTGGCTGAGCTTCGCCTGGCCAAACGCATCAATCGCAAGGGGGGCGTTCTCGTGAAGTGCGCCAAGCCACAGCAGGAAGTTCGGGCCGACCTGCCGGCCATTGGTATCAGCACGGTCGAAAATGCCTACAGGGCTGGACTGAAGGGTATCGCCATCGAAGCGGGTCGCACATTGATACTCGGCTTTGACGAGACTGTTAGAGCCGCGGATGCAGCCGGTCTGTTCATCGAGACATTCGAACAGAGAGAGCCCGATGAAAGCTGAGAAGCCATTGCGCCTTGCGATAGTGACCGGAGAAGAGTCCGGCGATCTTCTGGGCGCCGATCTGGTTCAGGCGCTTCGAAATCAATACGCTGGAGAGGTAATCCTGAGCGGCGTCGGTGGTGAGCACCTTTCTGCGCTTGGTCTTGACAGCTTGTTTGACCAGCATGAAATCGCATTGGTCGGGTTGAGCGCGATCATACGTAAACTCCCGCAACTTGTCCGCCGTATTTCTCAACTCGCAAACGCGATCATTGCCGCTAAACCTGATTGCCTTGTGATCATCGATAGTCCCGATTTCACGCATCGCGTAGCCCGCAAGGTGAGGGCGGCGGATCCGTCGATCCCTATCGTCAACTATATCAGCCCGTCCGTTTGGGCGTGGCGACCGGAACGCGCCAAAGCCATGCGAGCCTATGTCGATCACGTTCTGGCGATCTTACCGTTTGAAGTGCAGGCGCTGAAGGATCTCGACGGACCACCGGCAACCTATGTCGGACACAGGCTCGTTTCGCACGCCCCCCTCATCGAGGCAGCAAACCACAACCGCGCCCGCAACGCCGGCTTGGGTGACCGGGGGGAAAAACAGCTTGTGGTCTTGCCAGGGTCGCGCCGATCCGAAATCGCAAGTTTATGTGGGCCGTTTGGTGAGACCGTCGACCTCCTGGAAGGTCGCGGTAACCGGATGAGGGTGACTTTGCCCACATTGCCGAAGGTTGAGCCGCTCGTCCGGCAGTTGACTGCTGGCTGGCGGGTCCAGCCCCGGATTGTGGTCGGCGAGGCCGAAAGGCTGCGCGCCTTCGCCGAGGCCGACGCTGCGCTCGCCGCCTCGGGCACTGTGTCACTGGAACTGGCGCTTGCCCGGATACCCACTGTCCTGTCGTACAAGCCTGATTGGTTGGCTCGCACTTTTCTGGCTCCGCGCATCAAGGTCTGGAGCGCCGCGTTGCCCAATATCATCGCGGATGAACCTGTTGTGCCGGAATACTTCAACCAGTTCGTGCGTGCAGGGCCGCTTGCGCGTCAACTCGAGCAGTTGCTGATTCCTGGTCTAAGGCGCAGGGCACAGCTGGAGAGCTTCGACAAGATTGCACGTGCCATGCAGACCGGTCGGCCAGCCGGCGAAATTGCCGCTGGAAAAGTCCTGGAACTGGCCAAAAAGCGCTAAGGCAACAAACAAAAAAGGCGCCGAGTGGCGCCTTTCTTTACTTGAAGATGTAGATCCTATTTGCGGTTTTCTACACTCACGTAGTCGCGCTGCGTTGCACCTGTATAGAGCTGACGCGGACGGCCGATCTTCTGATGCGGATCCTCGATCATCTCTTTCCACTGGGCGATCCAGCCGACGGTGCGGGCAACCGCAAACAGCACGGTGAACATGGTGGTTGGGAAGCCTAGGGCCTTCAAGGTGATTCCTGAGTAGAAGTCGACGTTTGGATAGAGCTTCTTTTCGATGAAATATTCGTCTGTTAGCGCGATACGCTCAAGCTCCATGGCAACATCGAGAAGCGGGTCGTCCTTGATGCCGAGTTCGGCGAGGACTTCACGTGTTGTCTGCTGCATGATCTTGGCGCGCGGGTCGTAATTCTTGTAGACACGGTGACCAAATCCCATCAGGCGGAACGGATCATTCTTGTCCTTGGCGCGGGCAATATATTCCGGAATACGGTCTACCGTTCCGATTTCCCCGAGCATGGTCAAGGCAGCTTCATTGGCGCCGCCATGGGCGGGGCCCCAAAGGCAAGCGATACCGGCGGCGATGCAGGCGAAGGGATTGGCACCGGACGATCCTGCCAGGCGAACGGTCGACGTGGACGCGTTCTGCTCATGGTCTGCGTGCAAGATGAAAATGCGATCCATTGCCCGGGCGAGAACCGGATTGGGAACATAATCCTCGCAGGGTACCGCAAAACACATATGCAGGAAGTTGGTTGCGAAATCGAGATTGTTCTTCGGATAAACGAACGGTTGACCGATATGATATTTGTAGGCCATGGCGGCAAGGGTCGGGATCTTGGCGATCATGCGGATCGAAGCGACCATGCGCTGATGCGGATCCGATATGTCGGTCGAGTCGTGGTAGAATGCCGACAGAGCGCCTACGACGCCGACCATGACGGCCATGGGATGCGCGTCACGACGGAATCCGCTGAAAAAGCGCGACATTTGCTCATGCACCATGGTGTGATGCGTGACACGATAGTCGAAATCCGCCTTCTGGCTCTTGGTGGGCAGTTCGCCGTAAAGGAGCAGGTAGCAGGCCTCGAGAAAATCGCCATGTTCGGCAAGCTGCTCGATCGGATAGCCGCGGTGTAGCAGAATACCTTCATCGCCATCGATATAGGTGATTTGCGACTCGCAGGATGCCGTGGAAGTAAATCCGGGATCGTATGTAAATGCGCCGGTGTTCTTGTAGAGTGTACCAATGTCCACGACATCCGGTCCGATGGTCCCCTTCTTTATAGGTAACGCAAACTGGTGACCATTCAGATCGATGTTGACGCTGTTTTCAGACATTGCCGTTCCTTTCTTGCTTCAGCTTGCGCTGACCCAGCGCAAAAGCACTTGCCTCAAGCGAGGTCGTATTCATGAATTTCTCAGGCACGACACCGTACTCGAAAGGCACGATGTTGCAATGCAAAAATGCACTCGATTTTGCCCGAAACTAGCCTTTTATCCGGTCCTCTATCCGGCCCAATGATTCCTCCCTTCCAAGGACTGCCAGTACGTCAAAAACACCCGGAGACGTTGCTCTTCCAGTCAATGCAGCACGTAGTGGTTGTGCGATTTTGCCAAGCTTCAAACCGCTTTGTTCGGCATGTACACGCACTGCAGCATCAAGCGCTTCTGCGGTCCATTCATCCACCGCCGAGAGCGCAGGCAGAACGCCGGAAAGTACGCTCAGGCCTTCCTCGTTCAGCAGGCCGGCCGCTTTCTCATCCAACGCGAGAGGACGCTGCGCAAAGAGGTATTTTGCGCTGTCGGCCAGTTCCACCAGCGTCTTGGCGCGCTCCTTCAGACCAGGCATTGCGGCCAGTAATTTGGCCTTCGTCTTGTCGTTCAACCGTGCCAGAATCTCGGCTCCGCCTTCGATTTCCGGCAGAATGTCGATCATGGCTTGGACCAGATCGGCGTCACCGGAAAAGCGCATGTAATGTCCGTTGATGGCCTCGAGCTTCTGGAAATCGAAACGGGAGGCACCGCGATTGATGTCCGAGATTTCAAACCACTCGATCATCTGTTCGTCCGACATGATCTCGTCATCGCCGTGGCTCCAGCCCAGTCGGACGAGATAGTTTCGCAGCGCCGCGGGAAGGTAGCCCAACGCGCGGTATGCCTCAACACCGAGGGCGCCGTGGCGCTTGGAGAGTTTTGCGCCATCGGCGCCGTGAATGAGCGGTATATGGCCCATGACCGGAACATCCCAGCCCATGGCGTTGTAAATCACCATTTGGCGCGCGGCATTGGTCAAATGGTCATCGCCACGGATGATATGTGTGACACCCATATCATGATCATCGACAACAACCGCGTGCATGTAGGTCGGATTGCCGTCCGAACGCAGAATGATGAAATCATCGAGATCCTTGTTGGGAAAACGCACATCTCCCTGGACCTGGTCGCGCACAAGGGTTTCACCTTCCTGCGGCGCCTTGATCCGGATGACGGGCTTGACGCCAGCAGGGGCCTCTTTCGGATCGCGATCGCGCCAACGGCCATCATAGCGTGGCGGACGGCCTTCAGCGCGAGCCTTTTCACGCATCTCCTCAAGCTCGGCCGGTGTGGCATAGCAATAATAGGCCTTGCCCTTGGCCACGAGTTCTTCGGCCACTTCACGATGTCTGGGTGCGCGTTCGAACTGCGATACGGCTTCGCCGTCCCAATCCAGGCCAAGCCACTTCAAACCATCGAGTATGGCGGCAACTGCAGCATCTGACGAACGTTCGCGGTCCGTATCCTCGATGCGAAGCATCATCCTGCCGCCGGTATGTTTGGCATAGAGCCAGTTGAACAGCGCGGTGCGCGCACCGCCGATGTGCAGGTATCCGGTCGGGGATGGGGCAAAACGGGTGACGACTGAAGATGACATGGGTGCTCCGGAGCGGGTACGCCGACATTAGTCGAACGTCCAATCGAATTGATCTGGCGTTCATGTAGCATAGCAACGCTGCTGTGCAAGAGTATTGGGGAGCCAGGAGGCAAATGGAAGGCCCCGTTGCTACGACGAAGACGAGCGAGCGGCTGTTCTTTGTTGGGGTAAACGCCGCCCATGAATTGGCTCCTTGTGATGGAAGCAGTGACGTTACACGCGCTGACCGAAGTCGGTCTGCCATAGGCGAGCCGCAGCGCGCAGGTCTAGCGCGTCTGCAAATCACATCCATACCAAGTGCAGTCGCCGAGGTATGGAGCGGCGAAATCGAGCGCGGCACGCTGTTCTTGCTCGTGCCGGTTTTTGGCGGGTGTGGTGCCATTCTCTATTTTGCGGCGGACACGGAACCGAGGCTCGGCGCCATGACGGCTGGCCTGACCGTCCTAGCAGTGCTGCGCGAACTTGCACGCGCGCGCCCCATCGCGCGGCTTCTGCTCCTGCTCGGCATCGCGATCATTGCCGGCATGCTTTGCGCAAAGCTCGAAACGATCCGGGCTGGTACCAGGATGCTTGGCTCCGAAATCACCACACGCATCACCGGCCGCGTCGTAGCCTTGGCGAAGGATGCGAAAGGCGGGTGGCGGGTGACGATGGATGTTATCTCGACAACGCAGCCTGCGTTGCGTTACGGACCTGATCGCGTCGTAGTATCGGCACAAACATTGCCGCTCGCGGTCAAGATCGGCGACGGCTTGTCCGGTCTCGTCCACCTGCGCCCCCAGTCAGGGCCTGTGCGACCAGGCAATTATGACTTCGCCTTCTACAATTATTACCGCGGCATCGGTGCCAATGGATTCCTGCTGGGAAAGGCTAATGTCTTGTCCGTGCCTGCCGCGTCACGCCCCGCAATGCTGGTCGCGGTCGCCAACATTAGGCAGCAGCTCACTGCCCGTATCCTGCAAAACATTAAAGGCGAGCCCGGTGATATCGCCGCATCCTTGATCACGGGGCAGCGCGACGGCATCAGCGACGATACCAACAATGCGATGCGATTGAGTGGCCTGTCACATATCCTCTCAATTTCCGGTTTTCACATGGCCTTGGTCGCCGCAACGATCATCGGTTCATTGCGTGCGATGCTCGCGCTTTTGCCCGGCTTCTCGGCGCGCTTACCAGTAAAAAAGTACTCGGCGCTGATCGCTTTGATCGGCTCTGCTTTCTACTTGCTTATTTCGGGGGCGGATGTGGCTGCCCAGCGCAGTTTCATTATGCTCAGTGTCATGCTCTTGGCCGTAACCGTCGACCGCGCGGCCATTTCCATGCGCAACCTCGCTATCGCCGCGCTTATCACCATTGCCTTATCGCCGCATGAGATTCTTGGTCCCAGTTTTCAGATGTCCTATTCGGCCACTGCTGCGCTCATTGCATTCTATGGTTGGTGGTCGAAACGGCAGAACACACGAAACCCTTGTTCGAGACGTTCTTTTTTAACAGTGCTCCCGATAAAAGCGGCCAACTACATTGCCACCATTGCCATGACATCGCTCGTCGCCGGTACCGTCAGCTCAATTTTTGCCGCATATCATTTCAACAACACAGCCCCCTTGGGACTCATCGGCAATGCCCTCGCACTCCCGGTCATATCGACGCTTGTGATGCCGTTTGCCGTGCTGGGCCTGCTCGCCATGCCGTTTGACCTCGACTGGCTGCCATTTGCCATTATGGGGCGCGGAATCGAAGGCGTGATTGCCATAGCGCACATGGTTGCTTCCCACTCTCCCAATGGCAATCTCGGGCTGATGCCACAGGGAACACTCGT
The DNA here is from genome assembly GCF_020164435.1 of Phyllobacterium lublinensis. GTDB lineage: Bacteria > Pseudomonadota > Alphaproteobacteria > Rhizobiales > Rhizobiaceae > Phyllobacterium > Phyllobacterium lublinensis. The sequence continues at coordinate 97,482 of NZ_JAIUDQ010000005.1, forward strand.
ATTGACCAGCATGGGGCTGATTTTGCTTCTGGCTCTGTCAACGCGCTTGCGGCTGTGCGGCGTTCCGCTTGTATTGGCTGCTGCCATCTGGATGATGCGTGCTCACGCGCCGGATATCATTATTGCCGAGGATGGCAAACTTGTTGCACTTCGAACAACGGACAACGATCTGGCGATCAACCGATCATCCGGCAGTAAATTCACACTGGAGAACTGGCAGGAGGGATATGGAACAAACGCAGTGGTCAATCCGCTCAAGACCGGTGCTAGCCCTGACGGCATGCAGTTTGCCTGTACTGACAATCTTTGCACGGCTCGCGAACGCGGCGGGCTTATCATAGCCTATACGCATGATCCCTCACGGCGGCTGGCGGCCTGCGCCGAGGGCGATATCGTCATACTGGCCTTCGCAGGAACGGAAGTCTCGTGCAACGATAAGAACTTGCTGGTCATCAGCAAACGTGATCTCGCATTGCATGGAAGCGCCGAGCTAAGGCTACATGAATGGAGTGGCGAACCATTCAATTTCTTCAGAAGCGCAGATAGCGATGACGTAGCTCAAGGGCCACTTCTGAAGGCCAATGCCGAGCATGTTCAACGGGTCTTGTCGGCTACCGTGACATACGCTGTCGGGCCACCTGTACGCCCTTGGAACAGCTACAGAATTTATTCGAGAACCGCACGCAATCTTGCGGATTCCCGCCGGGAGCAAGGACCGGATGGGCGTAACGGAGCTCCGCTGACTCGATACAAGCCTCAGTAGCGGCGGATCAGGCCGACCAGTTTTCCCTGGACCTGAACGCGATCCGGACCAAAAATACGAGTCTCATAGGCGGGATTTGCGGCTTCGAGCGCGATGGAAGCGCCCTTGCGGCGAAAACGCTTCAAAGTTGCTTCCTCGTCGTCGACCAGCGCAACGACGATCTCGCCAGGATTAGCCGTATCGCTTCGCTTTATCACAACCGTGTCGCCGTCGAAGATCCCGGCTTCGATCATTGAGTCCCCCTTGACCTCCAGCGCATAGTGTTCGCCATTGCCAAGCATGTCCGGCGGCAGGCCGATCATGTGAGTCTGGTTCTGAATTGCTGAAATCGGCACACCAGCGGCGATGCGTCCCATAACGGGAATGCTGACGATCGTGGACGCGTTAACGTCATCGGCTGGGCGCGACTGGGGCCGGGGAGGGGCAACGTTGCGCCCAAGACTGCCCTCGATAACGCTTGGTGAGAACTTCTTCTGCGTGTTCAATCCGGGCGCTATTGAGTCCGGCAGACGCAACACTTCCAAGGCCCTGGCCCTGTTTGCGAGCCGACGAATAAAGCCCCGTTCCTCCAGCGCAGTGATCAACCGGTGGATGCCGGACTTTGATGCAAGATCAAGAGCATCCTTCATCTCGTCAAAGGACGGAGGGATGCCCGTTTCCTTCAATCGCTCATGAATGAAGAGCAGGAGTTCGTGTTGTTTACGCGTGAGCATGGGGCGATCCTTTGACTCGGAATCGAAAAAACAAAACCAGAACAAACACTATCTGTTCCAGTTGTGTTCCACAAGGATTAATATCTGGTGTATGTCGCCGATTCAGCTTCGCGGCTGGGCGCCCGTCGCGGCGTCTCATGGTCATCATCGGTGGACGGCGCCGTTTTGGCGCCGCACAGTCTCATAACCTCAACGCAGTGATTTGAACCCTGTCCTGAGTTCCTTTGTGAACAGCTCTGGCTGTTCCCAGGCAGCGAAGTGTCCACCCTTGTCCACCTTGTTGAAGTGTATGAGTTTGGGATAGGCCTTTTCGACCCAACTCTTCGGTGCCGCATAAATCTCATCCGGAAAGACGCTCACCGCAACCGGGATGGTTACGTTCTTCGGCGCGAAGAAGGGGAGCTTGTTTTCCCAATAGAGCCGAGCTGAGGAGACGCCCGTGCTCGTTAGCCAGTAAAGTGTGATGTTATCGAGAATGTCATCTTTCGTCAGACCCTCGGATTGGCCGGCAAACACACGCGCAATCAGTTCGTAACTGCGTATATCGTGGTCGAGTATCCATGCGGCAAGTCCGACAGGCGAGTCCTCGATCGCGTAGAGCGTCTGCGGGCGGTTTCCCATTTCCTGGGCGTAGGCCAAGCCGTGCTTGTAGAAAAATGCGAGCTGATCATAGGCGTTCTTCTCATCAGCGGAGAGATCGCCTGGGGGTGGTGAACCCGTGAAAGCGGCCTTATCGATTTCGGGCGGAACGGCGCCGGCCATGTTCGTGTGAATGCCGATCAGTTCCGGCGCTGCCTGAACGCCCATCTGGTCGACGATGAGCGCGCCCCAATCGCCTCCTTGCGCAACGTATTTTGTGTAACCCAGCCGCTTCATCAACTCGGTCCATGTCTTGGCGATACGGGGTGCATCCCAGCCGGTTGTGGTCGGCTTGCCGGAAAAACCGTAGCCCGGCATCGACGGGACCACCACATGAAAGGCGTCCTTTTCATTACCGCCATGCGCCGTGGGATTGGCAAGTGGCTCGATGATCTTCAATTGCTCGATGATCGATCCCGGCCATCCGTGCGTGACGATGAGCGGCAATGCATTGTCGTGGTTTGAGCGCGCGTGGATGAAGTGGATTTCAACCCCGTCAATCTCGGTAGTGAATTGCGGCAACGCGTTCAACCTGGCTTCGACCTTGCGCCAATCGTAATCTGTTCCCCAATATTGAGCGAGTGCCTGAATCGTTGCGAGTTGCACGCCCTGTGTTGCATCGGGCACGACTTCCTGTGGAGGAAATTTCGTTGCGGCGACGCGTTTGCGCAGATCGTCGAGTTGCTCTTGCGGAATGTTGACGCGGAACGGGCGGATTTCATCATTTGCGGCCGCTTGCGCCGGATACGCCCCGAAAACGGTTGCAGCACCTGCTGCGACAATTCCCGCTGCCGCTGCGCTCAAGAGCTGGCGTCGGTTCTGATCGATCGTCTCGGAACTTGACCGCGTACCCGGCGCAACCCTTCCGATCTTGCGCCTGCCTGGATTTGCCTTGTCTGCCATTGCTGTCCCTCCTGTTGGTCAGGCCAAAAGCAGTGAGACATGTTCCTGCGGGCAACGGATATCATTATGCCCGTAGCATCTCGTGTCGTCAGTGAATTTGGCCATGCGAAACTGCACGCCGTGGTGCTAACAACAGGATCGGACGGGCGTGAGCCGGCGCAGTTTGTTTCTGGATATGAGGGTGCGGCAAGTACGTAACGGTAACATCGCCTCTTTTCGTTGAAGAATGTTTTCTGATGGTCGTGCCACGCTGCTAGCGCTGGCCGGGGCTTGTGGGAGGCCCGCTTGATTGACGCAGAATGAGCTCAACGGGCCAAACCTCGTGGATATGCTCCACCGGCTCGCCATCAAGAACCCGTACGAGCATCTCCGCAATGCGGATTCCCGCCGAACGGATCGACGAACGCGTTGTCGTCATCGACGGAACCATGTTGCTGGCATTCAGATAGGGAAATACGTCGTCATGGGCGATGATGGAAACTTCCTTGCCGATTTCATAACCCTCTGAGCGGATCGCTCGCGAAACACCCAGCGCGGTCATCATCGAACCGGCGATAATCGCCGTGGGGTGCGGATCACAGGCCAGTAGCCGCTGTGTCTCGCGGAACGCCACTTCATCGGAGAAGCGTTCGTGCACAATGAAGCGCGGGTCCACTGGCACGCCGCGTCCCTGAAGAGCCTCGCGGTAGCCGAGCTCTCGATGTTCGGAAAATGTATGTCCTTTCAAACCATCGATCATAGCGATGTGCCTGTGACCGAGATCGAGCAGATGGGAAGCGGCCTGACGGAAGGCGCCGGCATTGTCGATGTCGAGCCATGCGTGCGGTGCTTCTATGTTCGTGCGTCCATGCAGGACAAAGGGAAATTTCTCTTCAATCAGCATGGTAACCCGTTCATCCATCAGGGTAGGACCCGTGACGATGATTGCGTCGACACGCTTGCTTGAAATAAGGCGCTGGTAGGATGCTATCTCGTCATTGTTGGTTACCGGGCTCATCAGGAGATCGAATTCGTCCTGCGAGAGGCGTTCGGCCAGGCCGGAGAAGAATTCGCTGGTGTGAGGGCCAAAACGTTCGCTGCGATCATTCGGCATGAGAATGCCAATTGCGCCCACACGTCCAATTGCAAGACGTCGGGCATTGGCATTGGCGCTATAGCCAAATTGCAACGCGGCCCGGCTGACACGTTCGCGGGTGGCTTTGTTTACTTCGGGATAGCCGTTAAGGGCGCGACTGACGGTCGTCTGCGAAAGGCCCAGTTGTTCGGCCAGTTCTTTGAGTTTCATAACAAGCGATCCAATGGTTGCGTGCGCCAATTCCGTTCGGCAGCACGACGCTCAAACCTTATCCTATGCAACCGAACATATTCAAATTGTATCAAAATTCAAAGCGCTTTGAACAATAGTACATATTTAACGACTGTCAACAATTGCTGTGGCAGGTCATCGCGCCAGCAGCGATATTCCGCTATCCATGGCTAAACTCTTGTTAATTCGCGGCTTTTCAAACGTAAACCTCGTCCACGCATTTCCGGGGTCACGGGCAAGGCAAAATTGCGGTTGACAAGCTCCCAAGGCTTTGCCACTTTTCAATTCAAAGCGCTTTGAATTTCAGATTGTCGGGGATGATCATTGCGCTTCCGGAGGAATTTTTGACATGTGAGGGGCGTCACCGGAGGGTGAAGGCCTGATTTTCATCAGATTTTGGGAGGGAACCATGATCGCTAAGTCATTTGCTACAGCCCTTTTGGCTACAACGTTGCTGGCTTCGGGGGCATTTGCCGCCGAACTTTCCATCGTGTCGGGCGATACGGGCAATGGTCGCGAATTCCTGCGCAAGCAGCTCGATCGCTTTGAGAAAGAGACGGGCAACAAGGTTTCCATCGTTGCCATGCCCGCCAACAGCTCCGACAATTTCGGCCAGTATCGGCTGTGGCTCGCTGCAGGAAATACCGATATTGACGTCTATCGGACGGATGTCATCTGGGCCCCGCAGTTGGCGGATCAGTTTGTCGACCTGAAAGAAGCTGCCAAGGATGTGATCGATCAGCACATTCCTTCGATCATCGAAAGTCAGACGGTCGAAGGCAAACTTGTTGCACTGCCAATGTTCACTGATGCTCCAGCACTCTATTACCGCAAGGACCTTCTTGAAAAATACAAGAAGCCCGTCCCCAAGACCTGGGATGAAATGGCGGCGACAGCAAAGGAAATTCAGGACGCAGAGCGCGCTGCGGGCAACAAGAGCGTCTACGGCTATGTCTTCCAGGCCAATGCCTATGAAGGTCTGACTTGCAACGCGCTGGAGTGGGTCAAATCTTCGGGCGGTGGTCAGATCATTGAACCCGATGGAACGATCTCCATCAACAATCCAGATGCGGCCGCTGCAATCGACCGCGCCAAGGGGTGGGTGGACACGATTTCGCCGAAGGGCGTACTGGCTTATACCGAAGAAGAAGCGCGTGGCATCTGGCAGACGGGCAATTCCGTCTTCATGCGCAACTGGCCTTATGCATATGCTCTCGGGAGCGGCAATGACAGTGCCATCAAGGGCAAGTTTGACGTCGCTCCGCTGCCCAGCGGCAAGGAGGGGCAAAGTTCGGCGGCAACCCTGGGCGGCTGGAATCTGGCTGTCTCCAAATATTCGAAGGCGCCGGATGAAGCGATCAAGCTGGTTCTTTTCCTTGGTTCCGCTGAACAGCAGAAGGAGAGGGCCATCGCGCTTGCCAGCATGCCGACCATCAAGTCGCTTTACGACGACAAGGACATCGCTGCCGCCCAGCCGCTGATTCCCGAATGGAAGCCGGTTTTCGAGAGCTCCGTACCGCGCCCGTCTGCGCCCACAAAGGTCAAGTACAACGAAGTGTCCAATATGTTCTGGAGCGCCGTTCACGACACCTTGTCGGGCAATGGCACTGCAGCCGACAATCTTGAATTGTTGGAAGCAAAACTGACGGAACTTCAGGGAGGTAGCTGGTAGCCCCTTGCCAGCAAAGGGCACGGTGCGGGCGCTAATCTGAACCTCCCGGATGAGGCCCGCACCGCTCGCCTGAGCAAATCACTGACTTGAAACAAGATCACGGGCATAACTATGACCCCTTCCTCCGCACGTTCAGAGCTTTTGCGGCAGCGCGCCAGGTCAGCGCGGCTGTTTCTTATTCCCATGATCCTGGCACTCGGCATCGTTGCAGGCTGGCCGTTGCTTCGGACAATCTATTTTTCCTTCACCGACGCTTCCCTGACCAACATGGCGGCGGCGAAGTGGGTGGGATTCAAGAACTACCTGTCATGGGTCCAATTGAAGAGCGGTCGCACGATCTATTCGGGCCTGTTGGCCGACCCTGCCTGGTGGAATGCGGTCTGGAACACCGTCCGTTTCAGTGTCATCTCGGTAACGCTTGAGGCGTTTTTCGGCATGATCGTTGCACTCGTGCTCAATGCCGAGTTCAAGGGCAGGGGCATCGTGCGTGCGGCCATACTGATACCCTGGGCGATCCCGACCATTGTATCCGCCCGACTGTGGGGATGGATGCTGAATGACCAGTTCGGTATCCTGAATGATCTGTTCATGCGGCTCGGCATCATCAGTCAGCCTGTTGCCTGGACTGCCAGTGCCGACACGGCGATGACAGCCGTGTTGATTGTCGACGTCTGGAAGACGACGCCGTTCATGGCACTTCTCATCCTTGCGGGTTTGCAGATGGTTCCAAAGGACATCTACGAGGCCGCCCATATCGACGGTGTTCACCCGGTCCGGCAGTTCTTCCGCATTACGCTGCCCTTGATCAAGCCAGCACTGATGGTCGCCATTATCTTCAGGCTGCTCGACGCCATGCGCATCTTTGACCTGATCTATGTGCTGACACCCAACAGCTCACAAACCAAGACCATGTCCGTGCTTGCGCGCGAAAACCTGATCGAGTTCGACAAATTTGCTTACGGCTCGGCCCAGTCAACGATGTTGTTCCTCGTCATAGCGCTTATGACCATCGTCGCGATCTGGCTTGGCGGCGTACGCATGGATTCAGGAGACCGCTGATGATTTGGAACCTCACCAAGACGGCTGCTTTCTATGCACTCGTGGGACTGATTGTCGTTCTGGCAGTGTTCCCATTCTATTATGCGATCATCACCAGTTTCAAATCCGGCAGCGCACTCTTCACCGTTTCATATTTGCCAACGTCTTTCTCGCTGGACAACTACAGATCGGTCATCAGCGCCGGCAGTTTCAGCCGCAACCTGCTCAATTCGGTGATCGTGTCCAGCCTGGTCGTGCTCCTGGCGCTGCTCATAGCAGTCACCGCGTCATTTGCCCTGGCACGCGTCCGGTTTCGTGGTCGCTCCATGCTGCTGCTGACGATCCTGTCGGTCTCCATGTTTCCGCAGATTGCTGTATTGGCGGGGCTTTTTGAGGTCGTTCGTTACCTCGGTCTTTACAACACGCTGTGGAGCCTGGTGTTCTCCTATACAATATTCACGCTGCCTTTCACCGTATGGGTCCTGACTACTTTCATGCGGGACCTTCCCGTCGAAATCGAAGAAGCGGCAATCGTGGATGGAGCAACGCCTTGGGTCATCATTACCAGGGTTTTCCTGCCGCTCATGTGGCCGGCGATGGTGACCACGGGCCTGCTTGCCTTCATTGCGGCGTGGAATGAGTTCCTCTTCGCGCTCACTTTTACATCTTCCACCGAAACACGAACAGTGCCGGTTACCATTGCGCTCCTGTCGGGTGCCAGCTCGCACGAAATTCCATGGGGAACGATCATGGCTGCTTCGGTAATTGTGACCGTGCCGCTCGTGGTTCTCGTTCTGATTTTCCAACGCAAAATTATCTCCGGTCTGACAGCCGGCGGCGTCAAGGGCTAAGGAGTCCTCACATGACATCCATCCATCTCAACAATGTCCGCAAATCGTTCGGCACTTTCGATGTGATCAAGGGAGTCGATCTCGAAATAAGCCCAGGCGAGTTCATGGTTTTTGTGGGCCCTTCGGGTTGCGGCAAGTCAACTTTGCTGCGCCTGATCGCCGGACTCGAAGACATTACGTCAGGCACGCTGGCCTTCGACGACAAGGTGGTCAACAGCCTGACGCCATCACAACGCGGCATCGCAATGGTGTTTCAATCCTATGCGCTGTACCCGCACATGACTGTTTTCGATAATATGGCGTTTGGCCTCAAACTGGCCAAAGGTAGTGCCGGGGAGATCGAGCGGCGGGTGCACGAAGCGGCAGAAATGCTGCAGATAACGGCCTACCTCGATCGCTTGCCGAAGCAGCTCTCCGGTGGTCAGCGGCAACGCGTTGCCATCGGCCGCGCCATCGTCCGCGATCCGAAGGTGTTTCTGTTTGACGAACCCCTGTCCAATCTCGATGCCGCACTGCGGGTGCAGACACGGCTCGAGATTGCCAAACTGCACGCTAAAATGCATGAAACGACGATGATCTATGTGACGCATGATCAGGTTGAAGCCATGACCCTGGCTGATCGCATCTGTGTTTTGCGTGACGGCATAGTTGAGCAAGTGGGTACGCCGCTTGAGCTTTACGAGAAGCCTCAATCGATCTTTGTGGCGGGCTTCATCGGTTCGCCGAAGATGAATTTCCTGACCGAGAGGCACGCGGACTCCTACAAGGCACATATCGTTGGAGTCCGGCCGGAGCATTTGGAGATCAAGGAGAAAGATGGAGCCTGGGATGGCAAGCTGATCTTGTCCGAAAACCTCGGCTCTGAGACCTACCTTTACATCGATATCGGCGCCAAGGATCCGCTTGTCGTCAGACAGGACGGCACTGCACGTCAGCAGCCGGGTGAGCGGCTCTACATTTCGCCAATCAACGACAATGTCCATCGCTTTGACCAAACCGGCCGGCCCGCGGCGTCTTACTAGCACAAAAATCAGGCAACGAATGAGCCGGTCATCCGTTGCCCTTTGAAATCCTCCCTATGGCACACAGCATGAACAGGAATACGACAATGACCATCCGAACACTCGTCTGGGGCGAAAACGTTCATGAAAAGATGAACAAGACAGTCGCTGAGATTTACCCCGAGGGCATGCACAATCAGATAGCCAAGCTCCTGGCAGCGGACGATAACCTTGCCGTAAAGACCACGACCTTGCAGGAACCGGAGCATGGGCTGACGGAGAAGGCGCTTGGCGAGACAGACGTTCTCATTTGGTGGGGGCACCGCGCCCATGGCGATGTCAGCGACGAAATCGTTGAACGCGTTGCCAAACGCGTCTGGGAGGGAATGGGCCTGATCGTCCTGCACTCCGGGCACTTCTCGAAGATCTTCAAACGCTTGATGGGTTCGCCCTGTGCGCTGCACTGGCGCGAGGCGGGCGAGCGTGAACGGCTCTGGGTGGTCAACCCCGGTCATCCTATTGCCAAGGGCTTGCCAGCCTATTTCGAGCTGGAGAACGAGGAGATGTATGGCGAGCCGTTCTCCGTACCGGAACCGCTCGAAACGATCTTCGTATCGTGGTTTCAGGGTGGTGAAGTGTTCCGTTCCGGCCTTACCTATCGGAAGGGTGCGGGCAATGTGTTCTACTTCCGTCCTGGCCACGAGACATATCCAACCTATCATGACGAGACAGTCGGCCTTGTACTGCGCAATGCAGTGAACTGGGCGAACAATCCGAACCGGTACCCCGACATTACCACAGCGCCAAACGTGCCGGTCGAGAAGGCCATTGAGCCGATTTCCGCGCGGGGTGGCAGTCTTCACGAGGCCGGCGAAGAAGGTTTCAAGTAAGCGTTACCCTACCACTGGTTGTGGCTGCCAGCCCGGCTGGGGTCGCGGTGATATCATATTCTGATGCCTGCCTGCGAGTTTGTGCGGCACTTTAACTAAGGACTGGACCATGCGCCTTTTAATCTTGGGGACCGGCCATATGGCCCATACACACGCCCGTCATTTTATCGAGATCGAGGGTGTGACGCTTGCTGGTGCAGTCGACGTCGACCCTTCTCGAGCGGAAGCATTCCGCGAGAAGTACAATATCCAGCGAGCATTCACTTCACTAGGCGATGCCGTCGCGTGGGGAGAATTCGATTCGGTCGCCAATGTGACGCCAGATAGCGCACATCATGCGACGACGCTGCAATGCCTGGCCGCCGGCAAGCATGTGTTCTGCGAAAAACCGTTGGCGACAAACTATCAGGACGCCATGGAAATGGCGGCAAGGGCCGAGTCATCCAATCTGGTGGGAATGGTGAACCTGACCTATCGCAACGTCGCGCAGCTGCAGGCCGCCCGCAAACTGGTGACAGGTGGAGAGGTCGGCAAGATCAGGCACGTCGAGGCGTCCTATCTGCAGAGCTGGCTTGTTTCAAAGCAATGGGGGGACTGGCGCTCGGAAAGCAAGTGGCTCTGGCGCCTATCCAAGAAGCATGGGTCTAATGGCACATTGGGCGACGTCGGAGTGCACATTCTCGATTTCGTCGTCCACGGCACGGACACGGAGATAGACGAGATATTTTGTCGACTTAAGGCTTTCGACAAGGCGGACGGTAACCGTATTGGCGAGTATGAACTGGATGCCAACGACAGCTTCACCATGACCGTCAGCTTTACCAATGGTGCGTTGGGTGTCGTCCATTCGAGCCGTTGGGCGACAGGCCACGTCAACGAATTGCGTCTTCGCGTATATGGCGACAAGGGGTCCTTCGAGGTGGTCCATCGCCACGATGGGTCAAAACTGCTCGCATGTCTCGGTGACGACATCGAGACTGCTACATGGAGAGAGATTGAGGCCGAGCCTGTTTCTACAAATTATCAGCGCTTTGTCGATGCGGTGAGGCAGGGCAAGGTATTGGAACCATCATTCCTGCATGCGGCCAAGCTGCAGAAGGCGCTCGATCTCGCCAACATTACGGAGATCGACCGCAGGGAGCACCGGTTGGAAGGGTAATCAGGGATACAAGCCGTGTCAGCCAGATTCACGGCTCTAGCGCAGCATCAGCACCGTGCATGTCGAGCCTGCCTTGCTCGCGGCGGCATGCGGCTTGCGGATAATCAGCCCGTCGGCATCCGCCATGAATTTGAGCATGGATGAATCCTGTACCGCAAATGGCGTTGCAATCAACGTGCCGTCCGCATCCATCGCGACGCGGGCGCGAACATAATCCTGGCGCAGATCGTTGGTTCCCATATCGCTTCCCAAAACGGCAGTCCGCAAGTTGGGAGCATGCGGCAATCCCAGCACGGCACGGATGAGCGGTTTCAGGAAAATGTGGGCGCAGATCAGGCTTGAGACAGGATTGCCAGGAAGACCCAGGATTTGCATCCCGTTGAGCCTTCCGAACATCAGCGGCTTGCCGGGTCGAAGCGCGATCTTCCAAAAATCGAGTTCCATGCCGCGCGCCGCCAACGCCGGCTGCACGAGGTCATGATCACCAACGGAAGCACCGCCAAGCGTTACAAGCATGTCCGCTTCTGCGGAAATCGCCCGATCGAGTGCTTCGCTCAATGCTTCAAGACGATCTTCAGCGATTCCAAGGTCGACGGGGAGAGCGCCCGAATTTCGGACGATTTCCGCCAGACCATAGCTGTTGGATGAGATTATCTGGTCCGGCCGGTAACTGCCGCCCGGTTTGACCAGTTCGTCGCCGGTCGCCAGAATTGCCACGCGCGGACGCCGCACCAGAGGCACGGTTGGATGATTTGCAGCCGCGGCCAGGGCGAGCGCGGCAGGATCAAGTAGACGTCCGGCATTCAGCAGCAAATCGCCTTCATCAAAATCCAGCCCGGCCCGTCGAACGTTCTTTCCATGGGGGGCCGTCTCGGCGATCTCGACACTGTCGCCTTTGCGGACAGTGTTTTCTTGAATGACGACCGTATCGGTACCCTGCGGCAATGGCGCTCCGGTCAGGATACGGACAGCTTCGCCTGCACCGACCACACCGGCAAACCCGTGTCCCGCTGCAGACTGGCCGATCAGCTTCAACGTGACCGGTACCTCGGTCACGTCAGCGGCCCGCACGGCATAGCCATCCATGGCCGACGCAGCAAAGGGCGGCTGTTGGCGGGTTGCCCGCAAATCCGCAGCGAGAACGCGTCCGCCGGCTTCATCCAGGGGAACCATCTCGGTGTCACCCCTTCGGGCACCACCAAGAATTCGCGCCAGCGCCTCATCAACGGGAAGAAGTCCTGCCATTTCTATTTCTCGCTCGCCGACCAGTCACCGGACTTGCCGCCGCTCTTTTGCAGGAGACGTATGTCTTGAATGACCATGCCCTTGTCGACCGCTTTGGCCATGTCGTAAATTGTGAGGCACGCGATCGAAACCGCCGTCAGCGCTTCCATTTCCACGCCAGTCTTGCCGGTCAGCTTGACTGTCGCAACGACCTGCAATCCGGGCAAGGCTTCGTCGGGCTCTATCTCGACTGAAATCTTGCTCAGGAGCAGGGGATGGCAGAGCGGGATCAGATCATGGGTCTTCTTCGCGGCCATGATGCCCGCAATGCGCGCCGCGCCAATGACGTCGCCCTTGGCGGCGTTGCCCGACTTGATGAGCGTCAGCGTTGCAGGTTGCATCTTCACTGAACCTTCGGCGACGGCGATACGCACCGTTTCAGCCTTGTCGCCGACATCGACCATGCGGGCTGCACCCGTCTCGTCGAGATGCGTCAGCCTCGCGCTCATGCGGCGTCCGTTTGCGCTTCCGCCGTGCCATACAACAGCGTCTTGGTCGCAGTTGTCACATCCTGCTGCCGCATAAGGCTTTCTCCCACAAGGAAGCTGCCGATACCGGAGTCGGCGAGTCTCAGGCAGTCGCTGTTTGTGAACACACCGCTTTCGCTCACAAGGAATTTCGCCGGCGGCACCATTTTTGCCAGGCGCTCCGATACTGCAAGGTTAACGTCGAAAGTGCGCAGATCGCGGTTGTTGATACCGAGCAACGGGGATGACAAGCGCAATGCGCGTTCCATCTCCGCCTCATCATGCACCTCGACAAGCACATCCATGCCGAGTGATAGGGCGGTTTCTTCGAGGGCCCTGGCGATGTCATCTGTGACACTTGCCATGATGATGAGAATGCAATCGGCACCCCAGCTGCGGGCCTCGAAGACCTGGTAGGTATCGAACAGGAAATCCTTGCGCAAAGCGGGTAGGCTCGTCGCATCGCGCGCGGCAATCAGGAACTCCGGTGCGCCCTGAAATGACGGACCGTCTGTCAGCACCGAAAGACAGGCGGCACCGCCCAATTCATACGCCTTGGCCAATTCTGCCGGGTTGAAATCAGCCCGGATCAGACCCTTGGAGGGACTTGCCTTCTTGATTTCAGCGATGAGTGCAAATTGTCCACTCACGCGCTTTGTCTCAAGCGCCTTGAGGAAGCCGCGCGGCGCCTCCACGTCTTGCGCCCGCCCCTTCAGATCATCAATACTGACGGTTGCCTTTGCCGCGGCGATTTCGTCGCGCTTATAGGCTTCAATCTTCCGCAGAATGTCAGCCATGCTCAGCTTGCCTCGCTGTTGGACACGTGGACGAGCTTTCTTAGCACATTTCGTGCTGCATTGCTGTCGATCGAATGTGCGGCCATTGCTATGCCTGTCTTCAGGTCTGGCGCAGCGCCGGCAATGACGAGCCCGGCGCCCGCGTTGAACAGCGTGATATCGCGGTAAGCGCCGTGTGCACCGTCAAGGACAGACAACAGCGAGACGGCGTTCTCATCCGCGGTACCGCCCTTCAGGTCCTGCGGATCAACGAGCCGCAAGCCAAAGGATTCCGGATCGATCTCGAACATGCGGATTGCGCCGTTCTCAAGGGCTGCCACTTTGGTCACGCCTGCCGTGGTAATTTCATCCAGGCCGTCGCCATGGACCACCCACACGGATTCGGATCCAAGATTTTTCAGCACGTGGGCGACGGGTTCGACCCACTCGGGGGCAAACACCCCGACGAGCTGCCGCTTGACACCCGCCGGGTTGGTGAGGGGGCCGAGCAAGTTGAAAATGGTACGAGTACCAAGTTCGACACGGGCGGGACCCACGTGCTTCATTGCCGGGTGGTGCATTGGCGCGAACATGAAGCCGATACCAGCTTCATTGATACACTTCGCAATCAACTCCGGACCGATCTCTATGTTGATGCCAAGCGCGGCCAGCGTGTCGGCCGCACCGGAACGCGAAGAAAGGGCGCGGTTGCCGTGCTTGGCTACAGGAACGCCAGCACCCGCCACGACGAAGGCGGCGCACGTCGAAACATTGTATGAGCCCGACTGGTCACCGCCTGTCCCCACAATGTCGACGGCATTAGCCGGAGCATTCACCTTCAGCATCTTGGAGCGCATGGCGGAGACCGCACCTGCGATCTCATCGATGTTTTCGCCGCGCACGCGCAATGCCATCAACAAGGCACCGATCTGCGCCGGCGTTGCCTGCCCGGACATCATGATATCGAAGGCCTCAACAGCTTGTTCGCGGGAAAGGGCCTTACCCGCCGCTGCAATGCCGATGAAACTTTTCAACTCTGCCATTGCTTCCCTTCCGGCCTAACGGGCAAGCGCCTGATTGATGACGGTTTGATTGACTGTCACAGGATAAACGGTCTGCAATTGCACGACCAACTGGTCGAGCAGATCATCGGCGAGCCGTGATGAGAAGGCTTCGCGTTCAGCCGTGGTCAGCGACTCCGGCCCGACATTCGCTGGTTCGATGGATTCGGCAACCTTGAAAATGAGCTTCGACCCGTCGGATGCAGATTCCGTTACGCCGACCAGCCCCTGCGGACCGTCGAATACCGAAGCTACCCCGCCCTCGCCAAGGTCGACATCCTTGCTTTCACGGGTAATGCCGCGTTTCGTATCCTTGGTAAACTTGAACTCGGCAGCGATGTCATCGAGCGAGGCGCCATCGGCGACACGCTTGCGAACTTCCTCGGCCTTTTCATTGAGACGCTTTTCTTGTTCGGCAGTTTTCCAATGCTCGATGACGCGAGCCTTAACCTCGTCCAGCGGACGTTCGCGCGCAGGGGTTACGCTTTCAACGTCGTACCAGAGATAGCTGTTGGATCCGAGATTGAACGGTTCGTTGTCAAAGCCGACGTCGGCCTGGAAGATCGCTGCCAGCTGATTATCGTCAAACGGCAGGTTTGGTATTTCCTTTTCGTCCGGGCCGCGCCCCGTCTGGTCGGTTGCCTCGATCGTGACCAGTTTGAGATTCTGTTTGGCTGCGGCGTCGGCCATGCTCGCGCCCTCGGCACGGGCGTTTTCATAAGCATCATGAACATCGGCAATGGACGAAGCCGCCTGTGTCAAGGCGATGGTCTCGCGGATGTCCTTTTCAACCTCGGCGAGCGGTTTGATTACTTCCGGGTTGATGGCAGAAACACGAACGATAACGGGACCAAAAGCGCCCTTCAACACATCGCTGACACCATTGGCCTGAAGGCCGAAAATCGGATCGGCTATGGATTGGTCGGGCAGGGCGGTTTTCGGAAACGTGCCGAGCCGAACGTCGTCCAGTGTCTTGCCTTCCGCCTTGACGATGTCCTCGAAGCTTGTGCCTGCAACGATCTTGTCGTGGGCTGCCTTGGCCGCATCTTCATTGGCGAACGTCAATTGTTCGACCGTGCGCGTCTCGGGTGTCGAATACCGGGCGATATTCTTGTCATATTCGGCCTTGATCTCTTCGGGCGTTACGCTTGCCGGATTTGCGATGTCCGTTGGCTCAAGCTTGACAAAGCTGACCTTACGGTACTGGGGCGCACTGTATGCTTCCTTGTTTGCCTCGAAATAGGATTTCAGATCAGCATCGCTGGGATCGGCAATATCGGAAACAAAGCTTTTCGGCATCGAGACATAGTCGACGGTCCGCGACTCGCCCTTGTAAATGGCGATTGCCTTGAGCAGCGTGTCAGGCACCTTGATGCCATCGGCGACAGCTTCAACGATCTGCTGCCGGCGGGCCACCTGCGCACTGTTGTCAAGATAGTTCTGGGGGGTCATGCCTGCGTTTCGCAGTACGGCATCGAACTGGGCAGGGCTGAATCGGCCATCGGCCCCCTGGAACGCCGGGTCCTCTGCTGCAAGCTGCGCCAGCCGGTCCTTGGAGAGACCAAGTGACATGGTCCGTGCCTGCTCATCCAGAACAACACCGGCGACCAGGTGAGCCTGAACCCGATTGCCAATCCCGATCGCATCCGCCTGTTCACGCGTCAGACGTTGCCCGAAACGCTGCGACAGCGCATTCAGCTCACGATCATAGGCAAGGCGGTAGTCCACCGGTGAAACCTCCGAATGGCCGGCGCGAATTGCCGCATTCCCGCCGATAGCGCCAAGTATGGTGTTAGAGACCCCCCATCCGGCAAAGCTGATCACGAGAAGGCCCATGAGCACCTTGACCACCCAGGTCTGTGCAACATTGCGGAGAGAGTCGAGCATATAAAGTCACCGTATCAGTCAAGAGGCTTAATTTGAATCCAATGGGGAATAGCGTGATGCAAGGCTTGTGTCGATTGCTTTATCCAGTGAATTTGGTAGTCAGGCACTCAATGATCGAAGAAAACCGCTAAAATCATTATCTGAGGAAGATCCAATGACCCCTGACGTCCGCCCGCTCGTTGCAGGTAACTGGAAAATGAATGGCACGGGGGAGTCGCTCGACGAATTGCGCATGATCGTCAACCGGCCCAATTCCGCCATCGGCGAAAAGATCGATGCATTGATCTGCGTCCCGGCAACGCTCGTGTTCAGGGCGGCGCAATCCGTCGAAGGCGAGGCGTTGAGCATTGGCGGCCAGGATTGCCATTTCAAGAAGTCTGGGGCTCATACGGGCGATACATCGGCGGACATGCTGAAGGATGCCGGTGCATCCCACGTTATTGTCGGCCACTCGGAACGCCGGTCCGATCACGGAGAAACCGATGCGATCGTCAATGCCAAGGCAAAGGCGGCTTGGGATGCGGGACTCGTCGCCATCATATGCGTCGGCGAAACCGAAGCCCAGCGGAAGGCAGGGTCCACACTCGACGTGATATCAACGCAGCTTGCCGGTTCCGTTGCGGATGGCGCCAATGCGCGCAATACAATCATTGCCTATGAACCGGTATGGGCAATCGGCACGGGCCTCACGCCGACAGTGGGCGATGTGAAGCAGGTACATGCTTTCATCAGGGCGGCACTCGACAAGCGCTTTGCGGCGGATGGTGCAAGAATGCGCATCCTCTATGGCGGATCCGTCAAGCCGTCCAATGCGGTCGAACTCTTGGGCGTTGAGAATGTGGATGGAGCACTGGTTGGAGGGGCGAGCTTGAAAGCTGCCGACTTCCTCGCCATCTGTGAGGCATATCATTCTCTTTGAATGGCGAGAAAAACCGCGAGAACCGCAAGAAAACTGTCGCCTGACGGGCTTGGTTTATTGACCGATCCGGTGTAAAGAGCCGCGTCCGACACCTAGAAAGCAGAACATATTCCATGCAAACCGTCGTTATCGTCATTCACCTTCTGATTGTACTTGCCCTCGTTGGCGTCGTGCTCATGCAGCGCTCTGAAGGCGGTGGTCTCGGAATTGGCGGCGGCTCCGGCTTCATGACTGCGCGCGGCGCTGCGAATGTCTTGACGCGCGCGACTGCCATCCTGGCCACAGGCTTCTTTATCACGTCTCTGGCCCTTGGCATCATGGCACGCTACGGCGAAAGCCCCACGGATATTCTCAACCGGATTCCAGCTGCCACAGGCAACCAGCCTGCCGGACAGCAGCCGCCAGCAAGCGGTGGCATCCTGAATCAGCTCGGTGGTTCATCGTCGAATAATGCGGCGCCAGCGTCGGATGCGCCGGCAACGCCACCGGCATCGGGTTCGGCTGCGCCTGGCACGACTGCCCCGGCAACGCCCGAATCGACACTGCCTGCGCCGACTGCACCAGTCACGCCTGCGCAGCCCGCGAATCCAGTTCCCAATTCACAGTAAGAACGTTCGCGTGTAGAATGCTTGGTGGTGGCGCAAACATAAGTGTTGCGCTTCCGCAACCGTTACCGATGAAGAATCGAACAGGCTAGTTCTTCACGGCTATTTGCATTGAGAAGAATCCGGTCTTCGGATATCGCGATACCAGGTTGGCCTCAGGGGCCGGGCAAACGCCGTGAGGGCGTTGTGCAGTCTATGCGGGAAATATGGAAACTATGCTATCACGTCGCTCTCTGCTTGTTGGAATGTCGGTCCTGGCCCTGGCCGGCCCGGCATCCGCAGAACCGATCCTCCAGAAAATACTGAGTCCATTCGGTGGAGATAACGCCGAGCCGGCAGTCGCTGCGGATGAGGCGGTCAAGCCGATCGAGGTGGCTGAAGTTCGCAAGCCTGCGAACCAGGCAAAGGCGAAGCCTAAAACCAAATATGGTATCGACCCGAAATATATGCCTCAGGATGTTGCATTCTCCGGATACAGGCCGGGAACGATCGTGATCGACCCGAAGGCCAAGTTCCTTTACCTCGTCGAATCGCCATTCTCCGCACGCCGCTACGGCATCGCAGTTGGCAAGGAAGGGCTGGAGTTCAAGGGAACTGCAACGATCCAGACCAAGCGCGAATGGCCGCGCTGGATTCCGACCAAGGAAATGATCGAGCGCGAGCCGGCCCATTATGCCAAGTATGAAAACGGCATGGACGGTGGACCGGGCAATCCGCTTGGTGCACGTGCCCTGTACCTTTCTCAGGGAAACAAGGATACGCATGTGCGCATTCACGGCACGATCCAGCCCTGGACCATTGGAAGCTCAGCATCCAACGGCTGCTTCCGTATGGTCAATGATCATGTTATCGATCTCTACAATCGTGTCAGCATTGGCACGGAAGTAATTGTTCTGTAACAAATATCTTCGATTTTGTTGAAACGGCCAGGCCTCGCGTCTGGCCGTTTTGTTTGAATGTAAAACCAATTGGAGCGGGAAAAACGGCGTCAATGCCGATTTTTTTGTGGCCAAATCACTTGCAAAGGACTAACGAGATAAGCCCATGGCCCGATATGTTTTCATCACTGGCGGCGTGGTTTCTTCCCTCGGAAAAGGCATCGCTGCTGCCGCTTTGGCGGCACTCCTGCAGGCTCGTGGATACCGTGTTCGTATTCGCAAGCTCGACCCCTATCTCAACGTCGACCCCGGTACGATGTCGCCCTATCAGCACGGCGAGGTCTTTGTGACCGACGACGGTGCTGAGACTGACCTTGATCTCGGTCACTATGAGCGCTTTACCGGACGTCCCGCCAACAAGCAGGACAATATTACAACGGGGCGCATCTACCGGAATATTATCGAAAAGGAACGCCGGGGTGACTACCTCGGTGCGACGGTTCAGGTCATTCCTCACGTCACCGACGAGATCAAGAATTTCATTGTCGAAGGCAATGAAGACTATGATTTCGTCCTGTGCGAAATCGGCGGCACGGTTGGCGACATTGAAGCCATGCCATTCCTCGAAGCCATTCGCCAGCTTGGCAATGATCTGCCGCGCGGTAGCGCCGTCTATATTCACTTGACGCTGATGCCCTACATTCCGGCAGCAGGAGAACTCAAGACCAAGCCGACGCAGCATTCCGTCAAGGAACTCCGCTCGATCGGCATCGCGCCGGATATCCTGCTCATTCGCGCTGATCGCGAGATCCCGGAATCTGAGCGCCGCAAACTGTCACTGTTCTGCAATGTCCGCGCATCAGCGGTCATTCAGGCGCTCGACGTCGATACCATCTATGACGTGCCGATGGCCTACCACAAGGAAGGCCTTGATTCGGAAGTGCTGGCGGCCTTTGGCATCGATCCTGCCCCGAAACCGCGCATGGAGCGTTGGGATGAGGTCAGCCATCGCATCCACAATCCGGAAGGTGAGGTTACCATTGCCATCGTTGGCAAATATACCGGCCTCAAGGATGCCTATAAATCGCTGATCGAAGCCCTCCACCATGGCGGCATGGCCAACAGGGTAAAGGTCAATCTCGACTGGATCGAATCGGAAATCTTCGAACAGGAAGATCCGGCGCCCTATCTCCAGAAGGTCCATGGCATCCTGGTCCCAGGCGGCTTCGGCGAGCGTGGGTCGGAAGGCAAGATACTGGCTGCAAAGTTTGCTCGTGAGAAGAAGGTTCCGTATTTCGGCATCTGTTTCGGCATGCAGATGGCGGTGCTGGAGGCAGCGCGTTCGCTGGCAGGCGTCGAGAACGCGTCATCATCCGAATTCGGCCCGACAGAACAACCGGTAGTCGGCCTGATGACCGAATGGCTAAAGGGCAACATGCTGGAAAAGCGCGCCCAGTCGGGCGACCTTGGCGGCACCATGCGGCTTGGTGCCTACGAAGCATTGCTGAAATCCGGCACGCGCATTGCCGATATCTATGGTTCGACCGATATTTCCGAACGCCATCGTCATCGCTACGAAGTGAACATCGACTACAAGGACCGTCTGGAAGAATGCGGGCTGGTGTTCTCAGGCATGTCGCCGGACGGCGTGCTGCCCGAAACCATAGAATATCCGGATCATCCCTGGTTTATCGGCGTGCAATATCATCCGGAGCTGAAATCGCGTCCGTTCGAGCCGCATCCACTGTTCGCCTCGTTCATTCACGCCGCGATGGCACAAAACAGGCTGGTTTAGGCGTCCAACTTGGCTGGAGCTCAAAGGCCCTGCGCGATGCAGGGCCTTTTGCGTTTGTCGAGTTGCTATTGCAAATGCATAATGCTGCTTTGTTGCGGCGCGGCGCAGGGCGAAGCATTGCCATTGGCGTCCCGCCGCTCGGGCTGGCGGGTTGGGATTTTCAACGCTTCCTTTGTCAACGTAACCAGTACGGCCGGATCGTCGCCGGTCTGGACCGGTGCGGGCTCACCCTTGGTCAGGGTAACCCAGGTATCTGTCCTGCCAATATCGACATTGAATTCACGGCCCTGCCATTTCAAACCTTTGAAGAAGACGCGGTTTGCCGGCTGGCGCTCGAAGGTCTCGGGCAGGAATGGTTTCAACACGATCCCTTCGTCTCGGGAGCGATAGCCCGTCATGCCCATGCCCACGCCCTGCAGGAAGCCGCTGCTTGATACGATTATTCAGATTGTCGAGGAGGAAGTCCGAAGATTGACGGTGCGTATTCCTTGGCTGTCGAGCAACGGTGGCACGATCTCGCTGCGGACTGCGTCCAAGGTCTCGGGAATTTCCTAGCCAAGTTTTTCTCCGACATTGGTCGCTATTTCCAAGGCTTTTATCGCGGAACCATTGGTAACGTCTTCGGTAGACTTGTTCTCGGCAAACTCGTCGGCGCCAGTCACCAGGTCGAAATCATTGGCGGCAGTGGCGCTGCTTTCGGATCAACCGGCAGATCAAGCTTTGCAATCCGTTCCTTGTAAAGCTTGTTCTCCTCCTGAAGTTTGGAAAGGATCCCATTCAACTCTTCGATAGTTTTTAGAATATCCGCTTCTTTGGCAGTTGTGGGTTTTCCCAGCAACTCGTTGATTTTGTCGAATGCGAGCTTGTCCTCGTCGAGGTTGCGTTGCATCTCACTGATCTTGGCGTTGAGGTCCGCAACAGTCGCCCCCTCCGGCAAACCCTTTGCCAGGTTTCTGAGAAGTACGTTTTCAGTGACGATATCGCTGACTTTGGTGCCTGCAGGCAACCCGGCCAGCGAGGTCCTGAGATCCGCGATTATCGACTCCCGCTTTTGTAATTCCTCGGTGCTTGCCTGGCGCAAGTCTTCCAGGTCACCCTCCAGCTGCTTGATGGTAGCCGCTTGCGATATGATCTGTTCTTGTGGAATTTGATGCCTGCTCGGCCTTGTTGTCGGAGCCGTTGCAAACGGCAAGCACGGCACAACCAACCAGCCCCACAGCCAATGCGGTGCGGATAACCATATACTCCTCCATGGATTCTATTTTGGCTTTTTTAACGATGCCTGGTCAATCCAGGCTGCATTCGCTTTCCCTTTAGTCAGTCGAAAATATCGACGAGCCGTTTTCCGTCACTCACACGATCGGTATTCTTTATTTGACTATCGAAAAAATGAAATTGTACTTTAGTTGCATAGGTGGGCACGAATTGCGGCCGCGATCCGATTTTCACCTTGCCATTTTGCCGAGCATCGGCCAAATCCTGTTCCGTCATGAACAAAGCACCGCGCACATCCCGTCCTGTCGATCATCTGGTGTTGCCAACAGCGGATATCAGCGTTGCGCAATCGCGACTGCAGCGCATGGGCTTTACGGTTGCGCCGGTGGGCGTACATCCCTTCGGAACGGAGAATGTCTGCGTATTCTTGAGCGACGACAGTTTTCTTGAGTTTCTTGCCATTGCCCAGCGGGAGACGTGCGAAGCTGAAGCACGGAGCGGCAATGTCTTCGTCGCGCGGGATCAGGCCTACCGCTTTCGCAACGGTCAGGATGGTTTTTCCGCGCTGGTCATGGGGACCCACGACGCCAGCGCGGATCACGATGCATTTGTGCAGGCGGGCATATCGGCCGGTGCCATGCTGAGCTTCTCACGGCCGTTCAAAACACCAGGCGGCAAGGAAGATATCGCCGGTTTCCGCCTCGCATTTGCTGCCGACCTGCGCGCACCCGACGTGTTCTTCTTCACCTGCGAGCGGGTCAATACGCCCAAAGTCGATCGCACTGCGCTTCAGAACCATGGCAACGGCGCTGTTGCATTGCGTGAGATCGTCTTGTCTGAAGTCAATCCAACGGACTTTCAGTACCCGCTGCAGGACGTGATCAATCAGCGGGACGTAAATGCCCATTCCTTTGGCATGGACTTGCGCGCTGCCAATGCGAATATCACCGTATTGACGCCGCAAGGTTTGAGGTCATTCTTTGGCATTGAATCGCCTGCGCTTGAACGTGGCCTGCGCCTGCAGGCCTTCGTGCTTGGCGTGCGTGACATGGCAATGGTTGAATCCCTGCTTGCGCAGAACAATATTCCCTTTGAAAAGCGCGGCGACCGCCTGATTGTGCACAAAGCACCGGGGTTGGGCGCTGCCATCGCATTTGAGGCTTTCTAATGTCCCTGAACACCACCGTTCTTGCCGGTAACGTCGCATTTTCAAACACCGCGCAATTTTCACTGATCGCCGGTCCCTGCCAGATGGAAAGCCGTCAGCATGCGTTTGACATGGCGGGCGCATTGAAGGAAATGACGAAAAAGCTTGGTATAGGTCTCGTCTACAAATCGAGTTTTGACAAGGCCAACCGTACCTCATTGACCGGAAAGCGTGGCTTCGGGCTGGAGAACTCGTTGCCGGTATTTGCCGACATCCGCAAGGAGTTCGGGCTTCCGACTTTAACCGATGTGCATACAGAAGAGCAGTGCATCATTCTGGGCCAGGTGGTTGACGTGCTGCAGATCCCTGCCTTCCTGTGCAGGCAGACCGACCTTCTGGTTGCTGCGGCGAAGACGGGCAAGGTCGTCAATGTCAAGAAAGGGCAGTTTCTTGCTCCCTGGGACATGAAGAATGTCGTTGCAAAGGTGACGGAAAGCGGAAATCCCAATGTGATGGTGACCGAGCGGGGTGCATCCTTTGGCTATAATACGCTCGTTTCCGATATGCGTTCGCTGCCGATCATGGCCGGCATGGGCGCGCCTGTGATCTTTGACGCCACACACTCGGTGCAGCAGCCGGGCGGGCAGGGAGGATCGACAGGCGGCCAACGAGAATTCGTCGAGACGCTGGCGCGGGCGGCTGTTGCGGTTGGTGTCGCCGGTGTCTTCATTGAAACGCACCAGGATCCCGACAACGCCCCATCGGATGGTCCAAATATGGTGCCGCTCGATCAGATGCCAAGGCTTCTCGAACGGCTACTGGAATTCGATCGGATCGCCAAGAAGGCGTGAAGGCCGGGGCGACAAGGTTCCAACTGATTAAATAAAATTTTTATGCAACCCTGCACCGGCTTTGCTCATTAACCCTCCATGCACACAGCAAGAGGAGTGAGCAATATGCCAACCAATTCAGGACATACCACAGCCATCCGGGCATCCCGTGTCATCGGTACCAGTGTCTACAATGGAACTGGCGACAAGATCGGTGAAATCGAGGATGTGATGCTGGACAAGACGGCGGACAACATCATGTTTGCGGTCATTGGTTTCGGCGGTTTTCTGGGTATTGGCGAAAAATACCATGCAGTGCCATGGAAACTGCTCGACTATGACGAGAGCACCAGCGGTTATGTTGTTCCGTTTACCAAGGAGCAACTTGAACAGGCGCCGGCTCACGGCATTACCGAGCTTACGGAAAATGACGGACGTCGCGTGCGCGACATGTCCTTCACATACTACAAGGTCGATTCACCGACTCAAAACCTCTACTGATCCTGACCAAAGGCCGTCACCAGACGGCCTTTTTTCGTTTTTTGATTCACAATTACCCATTGTGGGGATTTTCCTTGTCATCTTCATTCGCTATGCAGTGGCAGCCCAACGCTGCGCAATGCCAGCTGCACAATGCTAATTGAAAGGGAAAATACCCCATGACTGCTATTGTCGATATTATTGGCCGTGAAATTCTGGATAGTCGCGGGAATCCGACTGTTGAAGTCGATGTCATTCTCGAAGACGGTTCCAAGGGCCGTGCAGCGGTGCCTTCCGGCGCCTCGACCGGCGCGCACGAAGCAGTCGAACTTCGCGATGGCGGTGCCCGTTACCTCGGCAAGGGTGTTCAGAAGGCTGTCGATGCGGTCAATGGGGAGTTGTTCGATGCTGTTGGTGGTCTGGAAGCGGAAAACCAGATCCACATCGATCAGACAATGATCGATCTGGATGGCACGCCCAACAAGAGCCGCCTTGGTGCCAATGCAATTCTAGGCGTTTCTCTGGCGGTTGCAAAGGCCGCAGCCGAAGCTTCCGGTCTGCCACTCTATCGCTATCTGGGCGGCCCAAGCGCCCATGTTCTGCCGGTGCCAATGATGAACATCATCAATGGTGGCGCGCACGCCGACAATCCCATTGATTTTCAGGAGTTCATGATCCTGCCAGTAGGAGCTTCGTCGATAGCTGAGGCTGTTCGCTACGGTTCTGAAGTCTTCCATACGCTGAAGAAGCGTCTCAAGGATGCCGGTCATAACACCAATGTGGGTGACGAGGGTGGTTTTGCTCCGAACCTGAAGACGGCGCAGGCCGCATTGGACTTCATTGTGGAATCCATCGAAAAGGCCGGCTTCAAGCCTGGCGAAGAAATTGCGATTGGCCTCGACTGCGCCTCGACCGAATTCTTCAAGGACGGCAATTACGTTTATGAAGGTGAAAAGAAGTCGCGTGACCCGAAGACCCAGGCGAAATACCTTGCCAAGCTCGTAGCTGACTACCCGATCATCACCATTGAAGACGGCATGGCTGAGGATGATTGGGAAGGCTGGAAGTACCTGACAGATCTCGTCGGCAACAAGTGCCAACTCGTAGGTGACGATCTGTTCGTCACCAATTCGGCCCGCCTGCGCGATGGTATCAAGATGGGCGTCGCCAATTCAATCCTGGTCAAGGTCAACCAGATCGGCACGCTCTCGGAAACGTTTGATGCGGTGGATACCGCACACCGCGCTGCCTACACGGCCGTGATGTCGCATCGTTCGGGTGAAACCGAAGATTCAACGATTGCCGATCTGGCTGTCGCCACCAATTGCGGGCAGATCAAGACCGGCTCTCTCGCCCGTTCAGACCGGGTCGCCAAGTACAATCAGCTCATCCGCATCGAGGAAGAACTGGGACCGCAGGCCCGCTATGCCGGTCGCGGAATCTTCCGCAACGCCTGACAATTCGATTATTCAAGCAGTATGAAATGGCGGGCCCTGTGTCCGCCATTTTGTTTTTGGATGAGGGCGGTAATCGCCCGTTAAGCAAAACATGGTCTTATCGGCTGATGACAAATCGGACCATCCCGATCCGATTCCGCAACGTTCCGGGCCATCGCAATGTGGACAAAACAAAGACGCAAAACCAATCGCGGACGGCTGATAGTACCGCTGTTGGCGACCCTGTTCTTCGCCTATTTCGGATTTCATGCCTACCACGGCGAGTATGGGCTTTATTCGGCTATCAAGCTGCAGGAGCAGACCAAGTTGCTCCAGGCACAGCTCGATGCCGTCACGGCATCGCGCACGGAGCTTGAACGACAGGTGCAACTTATGCATGATGGTACGATTGAGAGGGATATGCTGGACGAACAAGCGCGTAAAGCATTGAATGTATCGCGTCACGACGAAGTCACGATAATGCGTGGCTCCGGGGATCTTGCTGTTAACTGAATTCTGGTTAATCAGCGTTTTTCTTTGTGTTTTGAACGTCTTATTTGCATAGCACTTATTCGATTCTGCATATTGTAAGTTCTGCCCCTGCTGCTATTGTCGTGCGACCAAATCACAGGGAGTGAGATATGGCCACGAGGGCGAAAAAAAGCCCTGCGCGTTCCGCGCAGACCTCTGCTGTCAAAGCACCAAAACCAATTCAGTTTACCAAGGAACAAGAGCTCGAAGCCTACCGCGAGATGCTGTTGATCCGCCGCTTCGAAGAGAAGGCCGGCCAGCTCTATGGTATGGGCTTTATCGGCGGCTTCTGTCACCTCTACATTGGCCAGGAGGCCGTAGTGACTGGAATGCAGATGGCTCTGCGAGAGGGCGATCAGGTAATTACCGGTTATCGCGATCACGGCCACATGCTGGCTTGCGGCATGAGTGCGCGCGGTGTCATGGCCGAACTCACCGGACGTCGTGGCGGCCTTTCCAAGGGGAAGGGCGGCTCGATGCACATGTTCTCCAAAGAGAAGCATTTCTACGGCGGTCACGGTATCGTGGGTGCACAGGTTTCGCTTGGAACCGGCCTCGCATTTGCCAATCGCTACCGCGATAACGGGAATGTATCGCTGGCTTATTTCGGCGATGGTGCCGCCAATCAGGGCCAGGTCTATGAAAGCTTCAACATGGCCTCGCTGTGGAAGCTGCCGGTGATCTACGTGATTGAGAACAACCGCTACGCGATGGGTACCGCCGTGTCGCGTGCCTCGGCCGAGACCGATTTCTCCAAGCGTGGTATTTCGTTCAACATTCCCGGCATCCAGGTCGACGGCATGGATGTGCGCGCTGTGAACGCCGCCGGCGAAGAGGCAGCAGCCTGGGCGCGTTCAGGCAAAGGGCCGATGATCCTGGAAATGCAGACTTACCGGTATCGCGGGCACTCGATGTCGGATCCGGCCAAGTACCGCTCCAAGGATGAAGTACAGAAAATGCGGTCCGACTACGATCCCATCGAGCAGGTGAAGAACCGGTTGATCGAAAAGGGATGGTCCACCGAGGACGACCTGAAGCAGATCGACAAGGACGTGCGCGACATCGTGGCTGACGCCGCCGATTTCGCCCAGTCCGATCCGGAGCCGGATGCATCCGAGCTCTACACCGATATTCTGCTCTAAGGGAGGCGAACATGCCTGTAGATATTTTGATGCCAGCGCTCTCGCCGACCATGGAAGAGGGCAAACTGTCGAAATGGCTGAAGAAGGAAGGCGACAAGGTCACGTCCGGTGACGTTCTTGCGGAAATCGAAACTGACAAGGCGACAATGGAAGTAGAAGCGGTCGACGAAGGCACGATCGGCAAGATTGTCGTTCCCGAGGGCACCGATGGCGTGAAGGTGAATTCCGTTATCGCCGTTCTGCTCGGCGAAGGCGAAAGCGCCGATAGCGTAAGTGCGTCGCCGAAAGCCGCCGAAGCGCCAGCCAAGTCGGAGGAAGCCCCCAAGCAGGCGGCAGCGCCTGAACCATCCGCTCCTTCTGTTCCTGCGGCGCCGAAAAGCGAAGTTGCTGCCGATCCGGATATCCCCGCGGGGACGGAGATGGTGTCGACCACCGTTCGTGAAGCATTGCGCGACGCGATGGCGGAAGAAATGCGCCGTGATCCTGATGTTTTCATCATGGGCGAGGAAGTTGCCGAGTACCAGGGCGCCTACAAGATCACTCAAGGGTTGCTTGATGAGTTTGGTCCCCGCCGTGTGGTCGATACGCCCATTACCGAACACGGCTTTGCCGGCGTCGGCGTTGGTGCCGCAATGACTGGCCTGCGCCCGATCGTTGAGTTCATGACATTCAACTTTGCCATGCAGGCGATCGATCAGATCATCAATTCTGCCGCCAAGACACTCTATATGTCTGGCGGCCAGATGGGCGCCCCGATGGTATTCCGCGGACCGAGCGGTGCAGCTGCCCGCGTTGCGGCCCAGCACTCCCAGTGCTACGCAGCGTGGTACAGTCATATTCCGGGACTGAAGGTCGTCATGCCCTACACAGCGGCCGATGCAAAAGGCCTGCTGAAGGCTGCGATCCGCGATCCGAACCCGGTGATCTTCCTCGAAAACGAAATCCTCTACGGCCATTCGTTCGATGTTCCGAAACTGGATGACTTCGTTCTGCCGATTGGCAAGGCGCGCATTCACAAGAAGGGCAATGACGTCACGCTGGTTTCTTTCGGTATCGGCATGAACTACACGGTCAAAGCGGCCGAGGAACTGTCGAAACTTGGCATCGATGCCGAGATCATTGACCTGCGTACGATCCGTCCGATGGATCTGCCTACCGTTATTGAATCGGTGAAGAAGACGGGACGTTGCGTTACCATCGAAGAAGGCTATCCGCAGTCCTCCGTCGGTACGGAAATCGCCACCCGGGTCATGCAGCAGGCCTTTGACTATCTTGATGCGCCCGTTCTGACGATTGCCGGCAAGGATGTACCGATGCCCTATGCGGCCAACCTTGAGAAACTGGCCCTGCCAAGCGTCAAGGAAATCGTCGATGCCGTCAAAGCTGTGACCTACACAGCGTAAGGGGAGGAAACCGCAATGCCGATCAATATTACAATGCCGGCGCTTTCTCCCACGATGGAAGAGGGCAACCTTGCCAAATGGCTCGTCAAGGAAGGCGACAAGGTTGGACCTGGCGACGTGATCGCCGAGATCGAGACCGACAAGGCGACGATGGAAGTCGAGGCGGTGGATGAAGGTACCGTCGCCAAGATCGTTGTCCCTGCGGGTACAGAGGGTGTCAAGGTCAACGCGCTGATCGCCATTCTGGCCGGCGAGGGCGAAGATGCCGCCGCCGCGGCCAAGGGCGCCGATGCTGCTCCGGCCAAGGCCGAGACGCCAAAGCAGGAGGCCAAAGCCGAGGCTGCTCCTGTTGCGGCAAAAGCTGCAGAAGCCGCACCCGCGGCGGCTCCGGCAGCGACAGTTGCTCCGGCGCAGACGGGTAATCGCCCGTTCTCTTCCCCTTTGGCACGCCGCATTGCCAAGGAAGCCGGAATTGATCTTGCAGCGGTTTCAGGCACCGGCCCCTATGGCCGGGTGATCAAGAAGGACGTGGAAGCGGCGATTGCCGGAGGTGCCAAGGCTGCTCCCGGAGCAGCGGCGCCGGCAACTGCGCCTGCCGCCGCGCCCAAACCCATGTCCGACGATGCCGTCCTCAAATTGTTCGAAGAAGGCTCTTACGATCTCGTTCCACACGATGGCATGCGCAAGACCATTGCCAAGCGCCTGCTCGAGGCCAAGACGACCGTCCCGCATTTCTATCTGACGTTGGATTGTGAACTCGACGCATTGCTTGCGTTGCGTGCGCAGATCAACGCTGCCTCGCCAATGCGCAAGACGGAAAAGGGCGATGTTCCTGCATACAAGCTGTCGGTCAACGACATGATCATCAAAGCGATGGCGCTAGCGCTGCGCGATGTTCCGGAAGCAAACGTTTCCTGGACTGACGCCAACATGGTCAAGCACAAGCACTCCGATGTCGGCGTAGCGGTTTCGGTCCCGGGCGGGCTGATCACACCGATTATCCGCAAGGCCGAGCAAAAGACCCTGTCAGCCATTTCAAACGAAATGAAGGATCTTGCCAAGCGGGCCCGTGATCGCAAGTTGAAGCCGGAAGAATACCAGGGTGGCACCACGGCTGTGTCCAACCTCGGCATGTTCGGAGTCAAGGATTTCGCTGCGATCATCAACCCGCCGCACGCGACCATCCTTGCGGTCGGTGCCGGCGAGGAGAGAGCTGTCGTCAAGAAGGGTGAGGTGACAGTTGCAACTGTCATGTCCGTGACTCTCTCGACTGATCACCGCGCGGTCGATGGCGCCCTCGGAGCCGAACTGGCTCAGGCTTTCAAGCGGCACATTGAAAACCCGATGGGTATGCTGGTCTGAGACGCGCACCATGAAAACCGTCCTTTGCTACGGCGACTCGCTCACCTGGGGTTACA
Source organism: Phyllobacterium lublinensis (assembly GCF_020164435.1). Lineage (GTDB taxonomy): Bacteria > Pseudomonadota > Alphaproteobacteria > Rhizobiales > Rhizobiaceae > Phyllobacterium > Phyllobacterium lublinensis. The sequence continues at coordinate 127,691 of NZ_JAIUDQ010000005.1, forward strand.
AACCTGACGGATCGGGTCGCCATGCATTCAGGGACCGGTGGCCGCAGGTGCTGCAGGATGAGCTCGGATCAGGTGTTCATATCATCGCCGATGGCCTGAACGGGCGTACAACCGCCTATGATGACCACCTGTCAGGATTTGAGCGTAACGCCGCAAAAACGCTTACGACGGCGTTGGGTACGCATTTCCCGCTCGACCTCGTCATCATCATGCTTGGCACCAATGACATGAAGCATGTGCTATGCGGCAATGCCTTGGGTGCCAAGCGGGGGATGCAGCGCCTTATCGAGATCGTTCGCACGGCGCCGTACCAATTCGATACTGCGCCGCCTGCCGTGCTGATCATGTCGCCGCCGCCTCTTGGTGCGGCTGGCGGCGAGGATTTCAGACTGATTTTTGAAGAAGGCGTTGGGCAGTCACACTTGTTAGCCGGCTTCTATCAGGATGCCGCCGTGCTGGCCGATTGCACATTCTTTGACGCAGGTTCGGTAGCGGCAACATCGCCTGTTGATGGCGTACATCTCGATGCGGAAAATACGAGGGCAATTGGCAAAGCCATTGCCCCCATTGTTCGAGGCATACTCGATCTTTAATTCAGGAGGACCAAGGTCTTGGCCAATAATTACGACGTGATCATCATTGGTTCGGGCCCAGGCGGCTACGTGACCGCTATCCGTTCCGCTCAACTTGGCTTCAAGACGGCGATTGTCGAGCGCGAACATCTCGGCGGCATTTGCCTCAACTGGGGTTGTATTCCAACGAAAGCGTTGCTGCGCTCGGCGGAAATCCTTCATTATGGCCAGCACGCCAAGGATTATGGTCTGACGATCGAAGGAAAGATTTCCGCCGACGTGAAGGCGGTCGTGCAACGCTCGCGCGGCGTATCGGCTCGGCTGAATGGCGGCGTCGGCTTCCTGATGAAGAAGAATAAGGTCGACGTGATCTGGGGCGAGGCCAAACTGTCTAAGCCCGGCGAAATCGTTGTCTCAAAGACTTCAAAGAAGCCGATGGAGCCGCAGAACCCGGTACCAAAGAATGCATTGGGTGAAGGTACTTATACGGCTAAGCATATTATCGTTGCGACGGGTGCCCGGCCGCGCGCCTTGCCCGGTATCGAACCGGACGGCAAGCTGATCTGGACCTACTTCGAAGCGATGGTCCCGCCAGAAATGCCGAAGTCTCTTGTCGTCATGGGATCGGGCGCGATCGGCATCGAATTTGCTTCATTCTACCGCACAATGGGCGCGGAAGTGACGGTCGTTGAGCTGTTGCCGACTGTGATGCCCGTGGAGGATGCAGAGATTTCTGCCTTCGCCCGCAAGCAGTTTGAAAAGCAGGGCATGAAGATCATCACCGATGCCAAGGTAACTAAGGTGGAGAAGGCTGCCAACAGCATCACCGCCCATGTCGAGACCAAGGACGGCAAAGTGGAGAAGATCACCGCCGAGCGCCTGATTTCCGCGGTTGGCGTTCAGGGGAACATCGAAAATCTCGGGCTTGAGGGTTTGGGCGTCAAGACGGATCGCGGTTGCATCGTCACCGATGGATACGGGAAGACCAATGTGCCAGGGATTTATGCGATCGGCGACGTGGCTGGTCCTCCCATGCTCGCGCACAAGGCAGAGCACGAGGGTGTCATCTGCGTGGAGAAGATTGCCAACGTTCCGGGTGTGCATGCGCTGGAAAAGGACAAGATACCAGGCTGTACCTATTGCCAGCCGCAGGTCGCCTCGGTCGGTCTGACGGAAGCGAAGGCCAAGGAAAACGGACGCGAGATCCGCGTTGGGCGGTTCCAATTTGCAGCCAATGGCAAGGCGATCGCTCTTGGCGAAGACCAGGGTTTGATCAAGACGATCTTCGACAAGAAAACCGGCCAGCTGATTGGAGCACACATGGTCGGCGCGGAGGTCACTGAACTGATCCAGGGGTTTGTTGTTGCCATGAACCTCGAAACGACCGAAGAAGAGTTGATGCATACGGTATTCCCGCACCCGACCTTGTCGGAGATGATGAAGGAAAGCGTATTGGACGCCTATGGTCGCGTGCTGAATGCGTAATTGAGAAGGAAATCCAGACTCATTGGTCACGATCAAGGATAGCGGAGCCTGGATCAGCCTTTCCTGGCTGATCCTCAAATGGTCGACCCTCGTCGGCCTACTGCTTGGGTTCGTGCCTGCCGCCTTGAGTATGGCTTCGGGTAACACCATATCGGTCAATGGTGTCGGGATTGGCGGTTGGACCGGCGTCTGGGTGGTAACGCTCGCCTGCGGGTTGGGTGGTTTTCTTTTCGGTGCTATATGGGCGCTGGTCTTGCGGGCAATTGCGATCGCATCCGGGCGCTAGCGCGCAGACAAGGGTAGGGAGCAGGAACATGGATCAGTCGGTTGCTATCATGGGCATGCCCGGTGTTGGTTTCTTTGGAATGCTGGTAATTGGTTTCATAGCCGGTTATGTCGCCGAAAAGGCGATGAACCGTGATCATGGTCTGCTCACCAACATTCTTGTCGGTATCGCCGGATCCTTTGTCGGCGGTACTTTGGCAGGCCTGCTGGACTTCAATTTCTACGGATTTCTTGGAAATCTGATCGTTGCGACGGCTGGCGCAATCCTCATTCTTTGGGTCTTTGGCAAGACCAGGGCCACGAACTAGGACATTTTCATGGTAACGGTACTCGATACGATCGATCAGAAGCGGCGCCTCCGGCATCCGGAAAAGGCGCATCGACCGGATTCGGAAATTCTGAAGAAGCCGGACTGGATCAGGGTCAAGGCCCCGGTGTCGAAAGGTTATTCGGAAACGCGCGACATCGTGCGTTCGCACAATCTCGTCACCGTCTGTGAAGAGGCCGGTTGTCCGAATATCGGTGAGTGCTGGGACAAGAAGCACGCGACGTTCATGATCATGGGCGAGATCTGCACGCGCGCCTGTGCGTTCTGCAACGTTGCCACCGGGCTGCCGACAGCGCTTGATCCCAATGAGCCGGAAAATGTCGGCAAGGCCGTCCTGAAGATGGGCCTGTCGCACGTGGTCATTACCTCCGTGGACCGCGACGACCTCGCCGATGGCGGTGCACAACACTTTGCCGACGTGATCCACGCAATCCGGCGGATATCGCCAGGAACGACGATCGAAATCCTGACGCCAGACTTCCTGCGCAAGGAAGGTGCACTTGAGATCGTTGTGGCCGCACGACCGGATGTCTTCAACCACAATCTCGAGACTGTTCCTTCGAACTATCTCAAGGTTCGGCCGGGTGCCCGTTATTTCCATTCCATTCGCCTGTTGCAGCGGGTGAAGGAGATCGATCCGACCATCTTCACCAAATCCGGCATCATGGTCGGGCTTGGAGAAGAGCGAAATGAGGTGCTGCAGTTGATGGATGATCTGCGCTCTGCGGACGTTGATTTCATGACGATCGGCCAGTATCTGCAGCCGACGCGCAAGCATCACCCTGTGCTCAACTATGTCACTCCGGATGAGTTCAAATCCTACGCGACCATCGCCAAGACCAAGGGCTTTCTGGTTGTCGCGTCAAGTCCGCTGACCCGCTCGTCGCACCATGCGGGCGACGATTTTGCCAAGCTGAAGGCTGCACGCGAGGCGCTGCATACATCGCGTAGCTAGCTCATGCCGAAATTTGACACGTCCCGTCCTGTCGTTCACCGGGCCGAGCAGATGTTTGATCTGGTCGCGGATGTCGAGAGCTATCCGCAATTCCTTCCGATGTGCGAAAGTCTGAAGGTTCGCTCCCGCAAGGAAAGCCACGGCAAGACGCTGCTGGTGGCGGACATGACCGTGGGCTACAAGCTGATCCGCGAAACCTTCACCAGCCAGGTTTTGCTGAAGCCGGAAGAGAAGGTCATCCTTACAAAGTACATTGACGGCCCGTTTCGCTATCTTGATAACCGCTGGCAGTTCGTTCCTGACGCCAATCCCGAGAATTCCACGGTCAAGTTCTATATCGATTACGAGTTCAAAAGCCGCACGCTTGGCTTTTTGATGGGTTCCATGTTTGATATTGCTTTCCGCAAATTCACGGAAGCATTCGAAAAGCGTGCAGATGCGATCTATGGCAAGGGCGGGAAACCGCCAGCCGTCTGATGGATATTCCGAAGATGACACACCAAGATTATGAGCTTCATATTGGCACGCCCTCGGTCGAAGATTACCGGCGTTTGCGGGAAATTGCCGGATTGAGCCCGAAAAGCCAGCAGGCTGCGGAGAAGGGCCTGCCCAATACGCTCTATGCAGCAACCATTCGCCATCAGGCCGGCGCGACTGTCGCAATGGGCCGGGTCGTCGGTGACAATGGCTGTTTCTATCAGATTGTCGACATTGCCGTTGATCCTTCGCATCAAGGCAAGGGTCTCGGCAAGGTCATCGTGTCCAGCCTCATTGATTTTGTGAACGCTGAGGCGCCCGACGGTGCCTATGTGAGCCTGATAGCGGACGGTCCCGCGAGGTACCTTTACGCAAAGTTTGGCTTCGAACCTGTCATGCCGGAATCGATCGGCATGGCGTTTCGGGTTCAGCGGTCCTGATCGGCCGACAGGGCCTCCAGTATCCATTCAAGGGCGGTATTGGTTGCGGCACGGCGGATCGATGCCCGGCCATGATCAAGAAAAAGCCGGCGCATCGCGATCGGTTGCTTCCGGCGGAGTGCCAAGCCAAACCAGACAAGCCCTACGGGCTTGGCCGTCGAACCGCCACCTGGGCCGGCAACTCCGGTGACGGACACAGCAATGCCCGCCCGTGAGCGAGCAAGCGCACCCGCAGCCATCGCCATTGCTACTTCTTCCGAAACGGCGCCATGGGTTGTGATCAAATGCATCGGCACGCCCAGCATCTCATGCTTGGCTTCATTGGAGTAGGTGACGAAACCGCGATCGACGACGTCCGATGACCCGCCAATGTCGGTTAGCGAGGCGATAATCAGGCCGCCCGTGCATGACTCAGCCGTTGCGAGCAGCACGCCGTTCCGCCGGCAGGCATCTAGCACGGCAATGGCTTTGGCTTCCGCGATGAGACCGGTCATTCGGGAAGTTCTCCGGGAAAGATGACCGATGCGGTGGCAATGGCAGCAATGCCTTCTTCGCGGCCGATGAATCCAAGCTTCTCGTTGGTCGTCGCCTTGATCGAAATGCGATCGGCAGTAATGCCCAGCATTTTCGATATGGCAGCCGTCATTGCCTGACGATGCGGGCCAACCTTCGGCGATTCACATATCAGCGTGATATCAGCATTGGCGATCCGGCCTCCGGCTTCTTTGACGATTTTGACCGCGTGCTCGACAAATACATGCGAGGCGACGCCCTTCCACTGCGGATCGGACGGCGGAAAATGCGTGCCGATATCGCCCGCGCCACGTGTCGCCAGCAAAGCATCGGTCAGGGCATGCAGGGCAACGTCTGCGTCGGAATGTCCTGAAAGCTTACGATCATGCGCAATGAATACGCCCGCAAGCATCACGCCGTTTCCCGGTTCGAAGGCGTGCACGTCATAACCGTTACCGGTACGCACATCCGGATATGCAGGAAGCTTTTGCGACAAACGGTCGTCGGCCATGTCGATATCCTTTGCCCAGGTCAGTTTCGTGTTGTCCGCAGATCCTTCGACGATGCGCACCGGCAGGCCATGCCATTCAGCAATGGCTGAGTCGTCTGTAAAATCCGACCGCCCGGCGGCGAAGGCTGCGTCGTGGGCAGCCAGAATCGGCAGAAACGGAAACGCCTGGGGCGTCTGCGCAGCATAGAGGCCAGCACGTGGCACCGTCGCACTGACCATGGCGTCATGCCCTGCAGACTTCAGCGTATCGGAAACGGCGAGGACCGGCAGTACACCTATATGCGGTGTGAGATTGAAGATCACTCGTTCCAGGAGGTCCGCCGAAATAAATGGGCGGACACCATCATGAATCAAAACGTGATCTGGGGATACCTCCTTGAGGGCGAGGAGCCCGAGCCGCGTTGACTCCTGGCGCGTAGGTCCACCCGTGACCGCGGTTATGCTTGTCTCAAAGCCCGCGGTGGCTTGGGCGAACAATGCCTCGTCTTCCTTGTGTATTACAACGACAACATGATGAATGAGCGGGCAGTCGAGAAATGCACGCAGCGTGTGCGCAAGAACTGCTTCTCCGCCGATCTTGCGATATTGCTTTGGTCCTTCAACGCTTTGGCCCGCGCGCTCACCGCGCCCCGCTGCCACGATGACAGCCGCAACCCGCATCTGCTTGTCGTTAGTTTTGCCCGCCAATACTACTCTCCGTCACGTCGCAATGCGTTACCCTGTGCCAAGGTGAAAGGCTAGAGGCTTTCCGTCGCTTCAAGGTCGAAAACTGATCACGGTGCGACGCTCTTTGCCTTGCGAAGCGGCACGATCCTGTCTAAAGGATAGGCTATTACGAAATTGCATACGAAACAGGCAGACTGAGTGTCGTGATCCAACTGAACCAACCACTGGATGTAGGCGGAGTGCATTTGCGCAACCGCGTATTTCTGGCCCCCATGTCTGGGGTTTCCGATTTGCCGTTCCGTCAGCTGGCGTGGCAGGCAGGCGCCGGCATGGTCGTGTCGGAAATGGTGGCGAGCGCCGAGCTCTGCACACGCGAGCGCGGTAATTTGCTTCGCCTGAAGGGTGATGGTCTCGGTACGCATGTGGTGCAGATCGCCGGCCGGGAAGCGCGGTGGATGGCCGAGGCCGCACGCATTGCTGAAGGCGAGGGTGCTCATATCGTTGATATCAATATGGGTTGCCCCGCCAAGAAGGTGACCGGGGGCCTTTCGGGGTCGGCGCTGATGCGCGATCTCGATCACGCCCTGACGCTGATCGAGGCCACGATCGCCGCGGTGCGTGTTCCGGTGACGCTGAAAATGCGCCTGGGCTGGGACAATGACACCATCAATGCTCCGCAGTTGGCCGCCCGCGCGGAAGAGGCCGGTGTCCAAATGGTTACCGTCCATGGCCGGACGCGCTGCCAATTCTATGAGGGCAAGGCGGATTGGCCTGCCATCCGTGCGGTCAGAAACGCCGTCTCGATCCCGCTTGTCGCCAATGGCGATGTTCTGGATCGGGATGATGCAATATCGATCCTCAATGCATCGGGCGCCGACGCGGTGATGGTCGGGCGCGGAGCCTACGGTCAGCCCTGGCTGCCCGGAACAATCGTTCATGGTATCGGGCAGAATGCTGGCGGCGTGATCGCAGACTACGCCGTCGCACACTACGAAGCGATGCTGACGCATTATGGCGAGCCCACCGGCATACGTCATGCCCGCAAACATCTGGGCTGGTATCTGGACGTCCATGGCAGCGGCGTCGGTCCTGCCGAGCGCGGTTCGATCATGACAGAAACCAATCCGCAGCTGGTTGCGCGCCGGTTACATGCAGCCCTTTCGCGGTTCTCCGCCGCAGATTTGAAGAAAGTAGCGTAATGACCGCTTCAGAGAAGCCTGTGCTGGAAGATCGTTTGGCAGGCATGGTCCTAAACTCTATCAGGCATCCGGTGATCATGCTCGACGAAGCCGGCCACATCTCCTATGCGAATGCGGATGCCGAAGCTTTCTTTCGCTCGAGTGCCAGTATCCTGAGCCGGAACACCCTCGACATGCTGCTGCCATTCGGCAGCCCATTGCTCGCCCTCGTCAAACAGGTGCGGGAAAATCCGTCCCCTGTGAATGAATATCGCGTCGATGTGTCATCTCCGCGGCTCGGTCAGGACCGCATTGTCGATCTCTATGTCACACCGGTCAGCGAGTCGCCGGGCTCGATCGTTATCCTTTTCAAGGAGCGGTCGATGGCGGAGAAGCTCGATCGCCAAATGACACATCGCGGCGCCGCCCGTTCGGTCACCGGCCTTGCTTCCATGCTGGCACACGAAATCAAGAATCCACTGTCCGGTATTCGCGGTGCAGCGCAATTGCTCGAGACGGGCCTGAACGATGACGACCGGGCTTTAACGCGGCTGATCACCGATGAAACGGACCGGATCGTTTCTCTCGTCGATCGTATGGAGGTTTTCTCCGATGAGCGGCCGATCGAACGCGAGGCGGTGAACATTCATGTGGTGCTCGATCACGTCAAGGCCATCGCCAAAAACGGGTTTGCCAGTCACATCAAATTCCATGAGGACTATGATCCGTCGCTTCCTTACGTATTCGCCAATCGCGATCAACTCGTTCAAATTTTTCTCAATCTGGTAAAAAATGCAGCGGAATCCATCGGTCACGAGCCCGGCGAAATCACACTCTCGACGGCGTTCCGGCCAGGCATCCGCCTATCGGTCCCGGGCATGCGCAATCGCGTCTCGTTGCCGCTTGAATTTATCGTCCAGGACACGGGTCCGGGCGTATCGCCTGATATCATGCCGCATCTGTTCGATCCCTTCGTGACGACGAAGCCCAATGGTTCGGGACTTGGTCTTGCGCTCGTCGCCAAAATTGTTGGAGACCATGGTGGTGTCATCGAATGCGATTCCGTGCCGCGCAAGACCACGTTCAGGATCCTCATGCCTGCGTGGCAAAGCGGACCGCTCGATGATGAGCACGCAGACGAAAAACCATACTCCAAGAAAGCAGGATCCTGAACATGAGCTTGGGCAGCATTCTCGTCGCAGATGACGACGCGGCTATCAGAACGGTCCTCAATCAGGCACTGTCTCGTGCGGGCTACGATGTCCGCATTACCTCGAATGCGGCCACCCTATGGCGTTGGATCTCTGCCGGTGACGGCGATCTGGTGATCACGGACGTGGTCATGCCCGATGAGAACGCATTCGACCTCTTGCCACGGATCAAGAAGTCCAGGCCGGACCTTCCCGTTATCGTCATGAGCGCGCAGAATACTTTCATGACCGCAATTCGGGCATCCGAAGCAGGGGCCTATGAATATCTTCCGAAGCCATTCGATCTGACGGAACTCGTCAGCATTGTTGGCCGAGCGCTTGCCGAACCGAAAAAGAAGCCGGACAAGTGGGCTGCTGAAGAGCAGCCGGACACGATGCCGCTGGTTGGCCGGTCGCCTGCAATGCAGGATATTTACCGCGTGCTCGCGCGCATGATGCAAACCGATCTGACGGTGATGATTTCCGGCGAGTCCGGCACCGGCAAGGAACTTGTCGCGCGCGCCCTGCATGAATATGGGCGCCGGCGAAAAGGCCCATTCGTTGCGATCAACATGGCGGCGATCCCACGGGATCTGATAGAGTCCGAATTGTTCGGGCACGAGCGCGGTGCATTCACCGGCGCACAGAACCGATCGAGTGGCCGCTTCGAGCAGGCCGACGGCGGCACACTGTTCCTCGACGAAATCGGCGATATGCCGATGGAGGCCCAAACCCGTCTGCTGCGTGTACTGCAGCAGGGGGAGTACATGACTGTCGGTGGGCGGACTCCCATCAAGACGGACGTGCGCATTGTTGCAGCGACAAACAAGGATTTGCGGACCCTGATCAATCAGGGGCTGTTTCGTGAGGATCTCTATTATCGTCTCAACGTTGTCCCGCTGCGTCTGCCGCCATTGCGCGAACGCGGTGAGGACATTCCTGACCTGGTCAGGCACTTCTTTAAAATGGCCGCCAAGGACGGATTGCCGGAAAAGCGGATAACCGCCGATGGTCTCGATCTGATGCGACGTTACCCTTGGGCGGGCAATGTACGCGAACTTGAAAATCTCGTCCGCCGCCTGGCGGCACTCTATCCGCAGGAAGAGATCAATGCCGAGGTCATCGAAGCCGAATTGAAAGCCGACCTGCGACCTGCGGAATCTCCGTCAAGTTCCATGGCCAGCGAGGAGCTTACCATTGCCCAGGCAGTAGAATTGAATATGCAGCGCTATTTCCTTTCCTACGGTGACGACTTGCCGCCTGCTGGTCTTTACCAGCGCGTGCTGGAAGAGATGGAGTATCCCCTGATACTCTCGTGCCTGACCGCAACGCATGGCAACCAGATCAAGGCTGCCGAACTTCTCGGACTGAACCGCAACACCTTGCGCAAGAAGATACGCGAGCTCGGCGTGAATATTTACAAGAGCGGCAAGAATGAGCGTTAGCAGTCGTTGGTCAGGTGTTAAAGAGTTATTAAACAACGCCTTTGGCAGCGCCCCACTATTCCAATAATTATAATCGATAAAATTGTAACGAGTGCAATATCGGCTTCTTAACAGGAGTATGCGCAGAGTATTCACCAGAAATCCTGTGAATTATACGCGATCGGCAAGGTGTCGTACTGCGGTCAGATCATACGGAGGTGAATGATGTTCAGTTTTGCGGAACGTTTGGTTTTGTTTAACCAATACGAAATCTTGAAGAAGCTCGACCCCGAGAAGTGGTCCATGTATGCGAGGCATCAGGAGGTCGTGGAAAAGGGCATAGAGAGCCTGTATGGCGAACTGGGGATTTCCGAAACCACCGTCAGCGAAGAGACGGCTGAGGAAGTGAGCAACATTCTTCAGATGTTTCAGGCCATCAAGAAGTCGAGCAACGGCGTCAGCAACAACATTGCGGACCGGACCAAGTTCGTTGGCTTCGGGCCGAGCCAGTCAAGCGCGCATTTTTCCTACGCCGATTTCCTCAGCAGGGTGCTCAAGCTCCCACAGGAAATCTCGAAGGGTGCCGACAACCGGCCAGAACTTCAGCTGGAAAAATATCGCACGATGTTGAAGCGCTGGGATGAAATTGGACGAAGGCACAAACTTTCTGCCGATCAGATCGCGCATCTGGTCGCCTGATTACTGTTCGTCGATTGACCGTGGCTGGCCCAATCCTGAAAAGGTCTGGCCAACCACGGTCATGCGTTGGTCGGTATTCAGCCCAACGGACCCAGGTAGTCCAACTTCCCGACAGGGAGGCCGTTATGACGCAGGATGTTCTGCGCAGTCGTTACGTGGAAATAGAAATTGGGCAGGGCAAATTTCAGCATGTATCCTGCGCCGTCCAAGGTAACTTTCCGCGGGCCAGCGGAAAGTGTGACCTCCTTTGTTTCGCTACCGTCGAGCGCGGACAGATCCAGGCCTTCGAGAAACGCAACAGTCTTGGCAATGCGCTCGCGCAATTCGGCAAATGTTTTCTCCTCATCGGCAAACTTCGGAATTTCGACGGTCGTCAACCTGCCGATAGTCGCCTTTGCGGTGTCGCTTGCACGCTGTATCTGGCCGGCGAAAGGCAGCATGTCTGGCGCGAGACGGGCATTGACGAATACCGTTGGATCGATTTTCTTCTCGGCTGCATAGGCTTCGGCTTTTTCAATCAAGGATGAAAGCACCGCGAAGCCGCGTATGAATGCCGGGATCGAAATTTCGTGCATGGACAGTGACATGGGTGTGCTCCTTGACGAGGGTGGGGCCGGATGGCGAGGTCCAGAACGTCTTTGCAACATCCCAGGATCACCCGCAGATACGCCGCGGCTGCGTCGTTTCAAGGGTAGAGCCGCCAATTGGTGCAATAATTGTTCAGGCATCAGTCTTCCAGGACGTTCACGAGAGTGATTGTTCAGACCTTGCGCAATTGCGGATCATGCAAAATCGTCAGATTGCTATCCGCATGGACGATGCGGTTGCGTCCCTGGCTCTTTGCGGCATAAAGGCATTTGTCCGCTGCGACGAGCGCTGCTTCGAGCGATTGCCCCGGTTCGTGAATCGATATGCCGACGCTCACTGTAACGTCGAGATCGCCGATCTGCAGCGTTTTCGATATATCGCGAACGCCGCGCAATATCCTCCGCGACAACCGGTCCGCCTCCTCCAGATCGGCATCTCTCAAGAAGATCGCAAACTCCTCGCCGCCAAAGCGTGCGGCGAAATCCCAGTCGCCGATGGTGGAGCGAATGAGACCGCCGATTTCCTGAAGGACGCTGTCACCCACAGCATGTCCATGGCGGTCGTTGATGGATTTGAAATGATCGGCGTCGATGTAGAGGAGGGCCCCGGCACTCCTTTCAGGGTCGCACAATGTGATTTGCCGCTGAGCCTGCAGATAGAATTCATTGCGGTTGTAAAGGCCGGTGAGCCCATCCCTGCGAGAGGCAACATCAAGCTGCATCGCCGATTTCTTCAATCGGAAGTTGAGGCCGACAAGGAAAGCGCCCAGCGGGACGCTCACGATCACGACGATGAAAGTTGTCACTGCGAGAACGATGACGAGGCGATCGAGCCCAATCAGCAGGAAAAAGAAGACTGCCAGGACGTCCGAGGCCATGACCGCCATGCCGACCATGATCGCGATTTGTTTTATCGGCGTATAATCGCCAAACTTGGACATCCAGAAATCGTAGGTCGTCATTGCCTTCGCCGCACAGGGTTGGTCAGATCACGGCAACAATCATCCGAAAGCGGTGAAGAAAGCTCTGTGCAAACATCGTAAATTTTAACGGTCGTTGAGATTGGCGGGATCGATTCGTTCTACATGGTCGTCAACATGACGGAACATCCAAGTTTTAGGCGGCCGGCTCTCGATAATTTTATGTATTTGCAGGCGCTTTCCGCGGGTGTTTCAACATCCCTGTGCATTTAGGCGCACCAACTGGGACAAAGCGTTGCATTTCCGCCACAATGTGTTGCATGAGTGCCACGTCGTTGGGATAGCATAAACAATGCTGATATCGAACTCGGTGAATCTGTTTGGAAGTTCAGGGTCCGGCGCTGGAAGCGGCGGAGCGCAGAGGTTTTATTCGCGGATCGGCATTGCAGTCGTCGTCCTCGCGTTGCTTACGACAGGCACCACGTTCTTCATCCTGACCGGCATGACGCCCATTCGTCCCGGCAGCCAGATGACCTTGGTGCTCACCAGCATCATTGCCATCCTGATCCTTGCTTTGATCGGCCTGATAGGGCGGGAGATATATCGCATTGCCCAAGCGAGGAATCGCGGGAAGGCAGCGTCTAGGCTCCATGTCCGACTCGTGGTGCTGTTTTCGCTGGTGGCGGCGGTTCCGGCGCTGATCGTCGCGATCGTCGCCTCGATTACGCTCGATCTTGGACTCGATCGCTGGTTCGAGATGCGCACGACAACGATCGTGAACTCGTCGATCAGTCTCGCCAACTCCTACATTCAGGAAAGCGCTCGCAATTTGCAGGGCACGGCGCTGGAAATGGTCAATGATCTCGACAGTCAAAGAACGCTCTACAATCTGGATCGCAGCGGTTTCGCACGATTATTGACACAACAGACTCTGGGTAGGGGCCTGCTCGGTGCAGCCTTGATCCGTTCCAACGGAGATGTCGCTATTCGAGCCGACATCAAGACCGATGTCAGTATCCCGGCGGTGTCAAAGTCGGTTCTGGATACAGCGGCCGATGGCAAGCCTGTGCTGATACCGCCGGAACAGACCAATCTGCTGAGTGCCGTCATCAAGATGCGCGAGATACCGGGACTGTTCCTGTATGCGGTCCGGCCGGTCGATGCGGATATACTGAGTTCCAGTCGAGTCATGGAAGAAAGAGCCGCCGAGGAGCAAAAGGCCGACGACGGCGGAATCACAACGAAAATTCTTTTCGCGTTGTTATATTTCGGTCTTACCCTGACCCTGCTGCTATCGGCAATATGGACCGGCATCGCCGTTGCCGATCGGCTTGTCCGCCCCATCCGGTTGTTGATCGGCGCGGCAGACAATGTCGCGACCGGCAATCTTGATGTTTCTGTTCCGGTGCATCGTTCCGATGGTGATGTTGGTTCCCTGTCACAGACATTCAACACGATGGTTCGTCAATTGGGCAGCCAACGCCGCGAGCTTGTTGCCGCCAAGGATCAGATCGACGAGCGCAGGCGGTTTTCTGAGGCCGTCCTGTCTGGCGTGACTGCGGGCGTGATCAGCGTTAATGGCGACGGCGTTATAGGCATTATCAATCGTTCTGCCGAGGCCATGCTCTCGCTGGATCCCGCAACCGCGACGGGTAAGAACCTCACGGCGCTCGTTCCCGAGATAGGTTTGGTCTTCGAGGTGGCTCATGCGACGGGCCGGTCCGTCTATCGCGAGCAGGTCGCCATGTCGCGCCGCGGCAGCGCCAGGACGTTCAATGTCCAGATAACGGTCGAAGATGCCGGGTCGCTCGAGCACTCCTACGTCGTGACAGTTGACGACATCACCGACCTTGTGGAGGCACAGCGTTCTTCGGCGTGGGCCGATGTGGCGCGTCGCATCGCGCACGAGATCAAAAATCCGCTGACTCCCATCCAGCTCTCGGCCGAAAGGCTGCGCAGGCGCTACGGCAAGGTAATTACCGAAGATCGTGAGGTCTTTGAGCAATGTACCGAAACCATCATTCGCCAGGTGGGCGATATTGGCCGTATGGTGGATGAGTTTTCTTCATTCGCCCGGATGCCCAAGCCGGAGATCAAGACCGTTGATCTGCGGGAAGCGTTGCGGGAAGCGTCGTTCCTGGTCGAGGTGAGCCGGAGCGACATTCGCTTCGAGCGGGACTTTGGTGATGTGGCGCTTCTGGGCCAGTTTGATGGTCGTCTGATTGGGCAGGCCTTCGGTAATGTTATCAAGAATGCTGCGGAATCTATTGATTCCACTGTGAAAGAAGCCCATTCCGATGGGCATATCCTGATCCGCGCCCGACAGGTTGCCGATACGCTCGTGGTCGAAATTCTTGACAATGGTAAGGGCCTGCCGCGGGAACACCGCCAGCGACTGCTGGAGCCCTACATGACGACCCGCGAGAAGGGCACTGGGCTCGGACTTGCGATCGTCAAGAAGATCGTGGAGGAGCATGGCGGGCAGCTTGAGTTGCATGACGCGCCGGAGAACTTCTACGCAGGCCGTGGCGCGATGATCCGAATGATTTTTCCAACGACACAGACCGATATCCAGGTCGCTGCAAATACCGAAAAACAGGTGAAAAATGGCATCTGACATTCTTGTCGTCGACGATGAAGTCGATATTCGTGAGCTTGTCGCGGGGATCCTCAGCGATGAAGGCTATGAAGCGCGGGTCGCGTCTGACGCGGACAGCGCACTGGCCGCCATCGACGATCGAATTCCGCGCCTGATCTTTCTCGACATCTGGATGCAGGGCAGCAGGCTGGATGGTTTGGCCTTGCTGGACGAAATCAAGAGTCGCCACCCGGATGTTCCGGTCGTCATGATTTCCGGTCATGGCAATATCGAGACGGCTGTATCGGCAATCCGCCGCGGAGCCTATGATTTCATAGAAAAACCGTTCAAGGCAGATCGTTTGATATTGATTGCCGAGCGCGCGCTTGAGACGTCGAAGTTGCGGCGGGAAGTATCGGATCTGCGCAAACGATCCAGCGAGAGCTTCGAACTTCTCGGAAGCTCGCTTTCCATGAATCACCTGCGCCAGACCATAGAGCGTGTCGCACCGACCAACAGCCGTATCATGATCACGGGGCCGTCGGGTGCAGGCAAGGAACTGACTGCCCGCGCCATTCATGCCTTGTCGGCGCGCGCCAAGGGCCCGTTCGTGAACCTGAATGCCGCGACAATCACTCCGGAACGCATGGAGATCGAACTGTTCGGCACCGAGTCGGACGGCGGCGAGCGCAAGGTCGGTGCGCTGGAAGAAGCCCATGGTGGCATTCTTTACCTCAACGAAATTGCTGACATGCCGCGCGAAACCCAGAACAAGATCCTGCGCGTGCTGGTCGATCAGCAGTTTGAACGGGTAGGGGGTACCAAGCGGGTGAAGGTGGACGTCCGCATCATCTCGTCCACAGCCCAGAACCTTGAAGCAATGATCGCCGAAGGGCGTTTTCGTGAAGACCTCTTCCATCGGCTGGCCGTCGTTCCTGTCATCGTGCCCCCATTGGCCGATCGCCGCGACGACATACCGGCACTCGTCGAATTTTTCATGGGTCAGATAGCCGACCAGGCGGGCATCAAGCCGCGCAAGATCGGGCCGGATGCCATGGCCGTCCTGCAATCCCATTCGTGGCCGGGCAATATCCGGCAGTTGCGCAACAACATCGAGCGCCTGATCATTCTTGCGCGAAGCGATGACCCGGAAACGGTGATCACTGCGGATCTGCTGCCGGCCGAGATTGGCGATACCTTGCCCAAGCCGCCAACGGAATCAGACCAGCACATCATGGCGCTGCCCTTGCGCGAGGCGCGGGAGCGATTTGAGAAGGAATATCTGATTGCACAGATCAATCGTTTCGGCGGCAATATCTCACGAACAGCAGAGTTTGTTGGCATGGAAAGATCGGCATTGCACCGCAAGCTGAAATCCCTGGGTGTCTGATTCTTGAGCTTGGTCTGGGATAGGCCAAGGTCCTGGTGTCAAACTGCCTGGCGTTTTTCCGCTACAGTGTTATCCCGTATTTCCAATAGCGAGACGTGACCAACCATGAAACTGCAACTCCTGCGCAATGCAACGCTAAAGCTCGATTATGCCGGATTGACAATCCTCATCGATCCCGATTTCGGACCAAAGCACAGTCGCACATCCTTTACCGGGCGCTCGCCCAATCCAATGACCGACCTTCCGGCGTCGACGGATGAAATACTCGGCGGGGTCGAGCTTGTCCTGGTGTCGCATCTTCATGCGGACCACTTTGATCAAATGGCTCAGGATATCATTCCCAAACATCTTCCACTCATTTGCCAGCCCGGAGACGAGGACAAGATAAGATCGTTTGGTTTTACCGATGTTACGCCATTGAACGATGAACTGACGGTCGACGGCATCCTGATCACGCGCCGCGAAGGCAATCATGGTTCGGGTCCGGTTCTTGAGAAGATGGGCCATGTCATGGGCTTCAGCATCGAAGCCGAGGGCGAGCCTTCCATCTATTGGGCCGGTGATACCATTCTCTATCCGGCTGTTCGCGACACGATCACAACCACCCGGCCAGACATCATCATCACCCATTCATGCGGCGCAAAATGGGATGACATCCACATCGTGATGGATGCTGAACAGACAGTGGAAGTCTGCCGTATTGCTCCAGGTCATGCCAAGGTCATTGCGACACATATGGAAGCGCTCGACCATGCCACCGTGTCGCGTCACGACCTGCAGGTCTATGCGAATGCTCACGACATCGCTAAGCATAGACTTATAATTCCCGATGATGGAGAGACGCTCCATCGCACAGCTGCCAAATCATGAGATAACCCATGCCAAAAACATACGCTTTCGTCGGCAATCTGAATCGCAACGCCATACCCGGAGAGGGAAAGGGTATCAGCGTCTTCCAGCTCGACGATCATTCCGGTGATCTGACGCTTGTCAGCGAATATCTCGCAATCGACAATCCGGGCTATCTGGCCATCGATGAAAAGCGCAAGCGGCTCTATGCTGCCGTAGAAATTCCCGCCTGGAACGAAAACATGGCGGTCGCCTTCGATATCGATCCTGCAACTGGCGCCTTGTCCTACATCAACATGCAGCCGACACTGGGCAACACCACGTGTCATCTTGGCTTCGACCAGTCAGGCGGGCTGATCTTTGCCTCCAATTACACAGTAGCGGAACTTGGAGCTCATCCGGGAAATGCCGTTGCTGCATTCCGCGTCCGCAGCAATGGCGGCCTCGACCCTGCCTTTGCTGCGGCGATCCACGAGGGCCCACATGCGGCCCTGCCAACAAACCGGCGGCAGCATGGTCACTGCGCTGTGGTTAGCCCGGATAATCGCTATGTCTTCGTCTGCGATCTCGGGCTCGACCGTATCATGGCATACAATCTGCCGAAGCAGGGCGAAGGCCTAACGCTTGCGCCCGAACCGTTCACGCAGTTGCCGGAGGGGGCAGGTCCGCGGCACATGACGTTCGACCAGAGCGGCAAAAATGCCTACGTTATCAATGAATTGAATTCTACTGTTTCAGTGCTTCATTATCATCCAGAAAGCGCGAAGTTTACGATTTCCCAGACCTTGCCGACCCTGCCGGACGGGTTCAGCGACACCAATACTTGTGCCGAGATTGCATTGAGTGCTGATGGCCGTTTCCTTTACGGTTCCAACCGCGGTCACAACAGCATTGTCCGTTATGCCGTTTCAGAATCAGGTGCGCTTTCTCTGCTGGGCTGGACGCCGTCTCAGGGCATCTGCCCGCGCAACTTCACGATCGATCCTTCAGGCAAGTTCATGCTGGTGGCCAACCAGAAGGGCGGCGGCGTTGCCATTTTCAAGCGCGACATCGAGACCGGTGTGCTTGAGGACACAGGCAAACGCGTGGCTCTGCAATCCCCCATGCGCATCGTGTTCGGCACGTTCGCTTAAGGAGAAGGCCATGTCCCGCATCGCCTACGTCAACGGACGATACGTTCCGCACGCGGAAGCCGGAATCCACATAGAGGATCGCGGTTATCAATTTGCCGACGGCGTCTATGAAGTGTGCGAGATCGCACGTGGCAACATCATGGACATGACCCGCCATCTCGACCGGCTTGGCCGCTCGCTAACGGAACTGAAAATCCTGTGGCCGATGGACCGCAAGGCTCTCATAGCGGTGATCAAGGAGGTTGTGCGCCGAAACAGGGTTCGCAATGGCCTCGTCTACCTGCAGGTCACGCGCGGCGTCGCCAGGCGCGACCATGTATTTCCATCGGCTGATACCCCGGCATCGATCGTCATCACCGCCAAGCGCACTGACCCTCAGGCCTCGGCCGCCAGGGCGGCCAAGGGTATCAAGGTCATCACCGTGCCGGAAAACCGCTGGGAGCGTGTCGACATAAAGTCGATCGGACTGTTGCCAAACGTACTTGCCCGCCAGGCAGCGAAGGAGCAGGGGGCTCAGGAAGCCTGGTTCGTTGATCCGGATGGCACGGTCAAGGAGGGGGCCGCCACCAATGCTTGGATTGTCACCAAGGATGGCGTTCTGGTAACCCGGCCGGCAGAGAGCGGAATCTTGCGCGGCATCACCCGCACCACAATCTTCGATGTCGCAAAAAAGTTGGGATTGAAGGTCGAGGAACGGGGCTTTTCAGTGGATGAAGCCAGGAAAGCCAAGGAAGTTTTTATGACCGCGGCAACGACTGTCGTCATGCCAATCGTTGCGATTGATGGCGAATCGGTGGCAAATGGGCATCCTGGAGCGACTACACTTTCCTTGCGCGAAGCGTTTTTTGACATTGCGGAAAAAACGCCATCCTGTTAACCGGAGAGTGAGGGGACTAACAGAACGGTATTTTCACCTCCTGCTGAAGCAGAGAACATTTGCTTCCGCTGCAGAATTTTGTATGAGACACGTTTGCTGATCGCATAAAAGGACAAAAAAATGGCTGAACGATCGCAGAATCTTCAAGATCTTTTTCTGAATTCGGTCAGAAAACAGAAGATTTCTCTGACAATTTTCCTCATTAATGGTGTGAAACTGACTGGAATTGTCACGTCGTTCGACAATTTTTGTGTGCTTTTACGCCGTGACGGCCATTCGCAGCTCGTCTATAAACATGCTATCTCGACCATCATGCCGAGCCAGCCCGTGCAGATGTTTGAAGTAGAAGAGACTGACTGAGATTACTTTTGACCAGAGAAACCACGCGCAACGCACCAAATACTGGCGGAATTGCCGATAACGGCACTACCGCCAGGGAAGCTACGCGCGCTGTAGTCATTGTCCCGGTCTTGCCCCAGCGTTTCGCCGAGGGCGGCAAGAGTGACGCGAACAATCGTTCGAAGTTCCAGCATGAGTTTCAGCGCAGCGACGACGCCCGGCTTGAAGAAGCGGAGGGGCTGGCGCGGGCCATCGATCTCGACATCGTCCATTCCGATATTGTGCAGGTTTCCGCGCCGCGTCCGGCCACCTTGCTCGGCACCGGCAAGGTAGAAAGCATTGCCGATATCATCAAGGCTTCCCATGCGGAACTCGTGATCGTCGACCACTCCTTGACGCCGGTGCAGCAGCGCAATCTGGAAAAGGAGTGGAACGCGAAAGTTCTTGACCGAACCGGGCTTATCCTGGAAATCTTCGGCCGCCGCGCCCAGACGAAAGAGGGCGCCCTCCAGGTCGAACTCGCCCACCTGACCTATCAGAAGGGCCGGCTGGTACGCAGCTGGACCCACCTGGAGCGCCAGCGCGGTGGCGGTGGCTTCCTGGGCGGTCCCGGTGAAACGCAGATCGAAGCCGACAGGCGCGCCCTGCAGGAGAAAATCCTGCGCATCAAGCGCGAGCTTGAGACCGTCGTACGCACGCGCACATTGCATCGCGCCAAGCGCAAGAAGGTACCGCATCCGGTCGTTGCTCTCGTAGGCTATACCAATGCGGGTAAATCCACGCTTTTCAATCGCCTGACTGGAGCTGGCGTCATAGCCGAAGACATGCTCTTCGCTACGCTCGACCCGACGCTTCGCCGTATCAAACTCGAACATGGTGAGACGATCATCCTCTCGGATACTGTTGGTTTCATTTCCAACCTGCCGACCCATCTGGTCGCTGCCTTTCGCGCAACGCTAGAAGAGGTTGTCGAGGCCGATCTTATCCTGCACGTGCGCGATATTTCGGATCCGGACACCGCCGCACAGGCGGAAGACGTCCATGCGATCATGACAAGCCTCGGTATCGAACGCGGTGATTCGAAGCGTATCATCGAGGTCTGGAACAAGATCGATCTCCTGGATGATGCCGGCCGCGAGGCAACGCAACGCTTGAGCGCGGCGGCAACTGGCAACGAACATCCAATTCCGGTCTCGGCGATAACGGGCGAGGGCGTGGATGCCCTGCTGAAGGAAATCGAGGATCGAATCGCGGGCAAGCTGACGAAGGTCAAGGTAACGCTGCAGCACAACCAGATGCGTCTCATGGACTGGATCTATCAGCATTCCAGCAATGTGAAACGCAAGGATCTCGATGATGGATCTATTGTCCTGACGATGGACATGACAGTGGGCTCCCAGGCCATGCTCGACGAGAAGATGGTGAGTGCCGGCAACAGGTAGTCCGGGCGAGGGTGTTTGCAAAATTGCACCCCGCGATAATGTTTATTTCATGAACTGAACGGTTCTCCGGGAGCTTGGCTTGGTAGCAGCGTTGAACAGCTACCTTTTGCGAACAGGAAATCCAGTTTGAAGCCCTAGCACCTGCAAATTGCAGGCATTGTTCAGCCCATTATTTGGCAGTCTTGGCTTCCTGCCAGAGCTCTTCCATTTCCTCGAGCGACGCTCCGTGCAGCGAGCGTTCCTGTTCATTCAGCTTGCGCTCGATGTAGTGGAAGCGCTTGCGGAATTTCTCGTTCGTGCCGCGCAGTGCGCTCTCCGGCTCGAGTTTGAGGTGGCGGCCTAGGTTGACGATTGCAAAGAGCAGGTCGCCATACTCTTCCTCCGTATCTTTATGGTCGCCGCCAGCGATCGCCTGTTTCAATTCGCCGATTTCTTCCTCGATCTTGTCGAGAATTGGCGCTGCTTCAGACCAGTCGAAACCGACCTTGGCGGCCTTCTGCTGCAGCTTCAGCGCCCGCATAAGGGCTGGAAAGCCATGGGGAATGTCATCGAGAAAGCCATCCGCTTCGGCTAGTCCGAGATTGAGTGCGGCGCGACGCTCGCGGCGCTCGGCCTTTTCTTCTGCCTTGATCTTGTCCCACATGCCCTTGGCCATGCCAGCGCCCCGGGCAGCGTCTTCGCCGAAGACGTGCGGATGGCGGCGGATCATCTTGTGGGTGATGGCCTGAACGACGTCACCAAAATCGAAAGACTTTTGCTCTTCGGCCATGCGGGCGTGGAAGACGACCTGCAGCAGAAGGTCGCCAAGTTCCTCGCGCAGATCGTCTATATCGTTTCGCTCGATGGCATCGATGACTTCGAACGCTTCCTCAAGCGTATAGGGAGCAATCGATTTGAAATTCTGCTCCAGATCCCAGGGACACCCCGTTACGGGCGTCCGCAGAGCAGCCATGATGTCAAGCAGGCGGGATATGTCGCGGGCGGGTTTCATGGTTCAACAATAAGCCAAGTTGGAAAGGCCGAACATGATTGACAGCCTGGGCTTCGATGATTGTCCACAACATCTCAACACGCAAGCCGCGCGTAGCGTGGCTCGCCCAGGTAAGGAACTGTAGCTACCCGTCCTTCGGGATGCGGGCGATGACCTTGATCTCAAAGTCGAAACCGGCAAGCCAGTTCACGCCAATCGCGGTCCAGTTCGGGTAGGGCGCCTGGCTGAACATCTGTTTCTTGATCTCCATGACGGTCTCGAACTGGTTTTCTGGATCAGTGTGGAATGTCGTTATGTCAATAATGTCGTCGAAGGAGCAACCTCCCGCTTCGAGCGTTGCCCGCAGATTGTCGAAAGCAAGCTGAACCTGCTGGCGGAAATCAGGTTCGGGGGAGCCGTCGGGACGGCTGCCGACCTGTCCGGAAACGAACAGTAAGTCATCGGATCGTATCGCTGCCGAATAGGCATGTGCCTCGTAGAGGGCGTGCCTACCCTTGGGAAAGATAGCGTCGCGTTGGGTCATAGCTTGATCTCTTTCATTCTCTTCGTATTGCATCCGAAGCGCCGAAGCGCGGGCTTTGGATGCTCTTCACAAATAGCCGTACATTCTGATATACGTCACGTATGTAAATATCATATACAGTGCGTATGTCAAATTCATATACGCCGTGTATGTCAACGGTCCTATAGGAATTGCCATGAAACGTCTGCAGATGATGGAGCAGAACCGCGCCAAGTTGATCGCGGCAGCGCGCAAGGCGTTTGCCGACAAGGGATATGCGGCCGCTTCGATGGACGAATTCACGGCTGCCGCCGGCCTGACGCGGGGCGCGCTCTACCATAATTTTGGTGACAAGCGCGGGCTTCTTGCCGCGGTTGTGGATCAAATCGATTCCGAAATGGCAGCGCGGGCGCAGGCAATCGGGGCGAAGGCAAATGACGATTGGCTGGGCCTGCTGGCTGAGGGCGCGGCCTATATCGAAATGGCGCTCGATCCGGAGGTACAGCGCATCGTTCTGCTCGATGGGCCAGCGGTTCTTGGCGATCCGTCGCAATGGCCGAGCCAAAGCAGCTGCCTGCAGGCTACGACGCGAACAGTGGACCGGCTCATCTCGGATGGCGTTTTCAAGCCAGTCGATCCGGAAGCTGCTGCGCGGCTTCTCAACGGGGCTGCACTCAACGCTGCGCTGTGGATCGCTGCCAGTAGCAATCCGCAAGAGGTTTTGCCGAAGGCAATCGGCGCTTTCCAATCCTTGGCGACCGGATTTCTGAAGAACCCAATCTGACTTTGGTGCCAGGGCGGAATGTGAACGGCCAGGCGACAGGAGACATCATTATCCCACTTCAAACTGGAACCCGCGGACCCATATAGCGAAGTTGCATAAGATAGATTATGGAACTGAACCCTATGCCCGAAACGCCCAGTTCAGCTGGTAATATCGGCGATCTCGGCCTTTGCCGCCTTTGCCAGAACCTTTGGTTCACTCGGGAAAACGAAGTTCGTGCCGCCGGCGGCCGCCCAGACAATATCGAATTGCATGAGGCTTTCATCCGCATAGGCTTTGATGTCGATCAGATGTCCCAGCGGTGAAACGCCGCCAATCGCAAAGCCGGTTTCCTTGCGGATGTGTTTTGGATCGGCACGATGCAGTTTCTCGCCGGTCAGCTGTGCGGCTTTTTCAAGATCGAGCTTCCGTGGTCCTGAAACCAGAAACAGGTAGAGCTTGTCCGTATCGGCGCCCTGAAAAATCAGGGATTTGACGATCTGCTCGACGGTCACGCCACACTGGATGGCGGCGTCCTCGGCAGTATGCGTCGAATCGGCCATCTGGCGAATTTCGATATGGAGCCCCGCAGCCTCTGCAGCCTGACGAACGCGCTCGACACTCTTGCTCATAATTCAACCTCGAACGCCAAGCCATCAAAGGCTGGTTCGACATTGTCAGGCGTTTCGCGCAGGACAGTTCCATAATCCAAAGGAATATGCATATGGGTCAAAATTGCTCGACGCGGCTTTAACTTTGCTACCCATTCCATTGATTCTTCGAGAGAAAAATGACTTGGATGAGGCCTGTATTGCAGGGCGTCGATGATCAACGTATCGAGCTCGAACAATTGGGCTGCCGTGGTGTCTGGAAACGCGCTGACATCGGAACAATAGGCTACGTTTGCGATCCGGAATCCGAGGGACAGGATGTCGCCATGTACCTGCGGCAAAGGTACGAAACCTATTGATCCCCCCGGACCTTCAATATCAAAGGGCTCGTGGTGGACGATTTCGTGCGGCCGCAGGATGGGCGGATAACTCGAGCCCTCTGGCGTTTCAAAGCAGTAGCGAAAACCTTCATAGAGGCGCCTCTGCGTCACTGCGTCGGCGTAGATATCCACCAGATCACGCCGATCGATGACGAATGTCCGCAAGTCATCCAACCCGTGGATGTGATCCGCGTGTGCATGCGTGTAGATCACCGCATCAAGCCTGCCCGAACCAAAATCGATCATTTGCGATCGAAAGTCCGGACCCGTATCGATGATCACAGTGGTGACGCCGCCCGCTTCCGCAATGCGTTCCACGAGCATGGATGCCCGCCGTCTGCGATTCTTCGGATTGGCTGGATCGCAGTTGCCCCAGTCGCCATTGATGCGTGGCACGCCTGGAGACGAACCGCATCCAAGGATTGTGAAGCGCAGGCGGTCAGGCATTTCCGGTTCCTGTGGCCGGTCTTGGCATTTTCGTGAACAGGCGGAACACATTGTCGGTTGTGAGGGCAGCGATGTCTTCTGCGCTTACGCCGATGGTCTCCGCCAGAACCGCTGCAGTATGCTGGACGAAGCTTGGTTCGTTGCGCTTGCCGCGATGGGGCACCGGCGCAAGATAGGGCGCATCGGTTTCGACCAGAAGCCGGTCGCGCGGTACGTTGCGGGCAATTTCCCTTATTTCCGGCGAGTTCTTGAATGTGAGAATACCGGAGAAAGAGACATAGCCACCGAGTTCAACGCCGACGCGTGCGAGTTCGGCTCCTGAGGAGAAACAGTGCAGGATGAAAGGGAAGGTCCCCTTCCCCGTTTCTTCCTTAAGGATCGAGATGATGTCTTCATCGGCGTTTCGCGCGTGGATCACCAACGGCAGGCCCGTGGCACGGGAAGCGGCAATGTGGGTGCGAAAACCATGCTGCTGGGCGGCTGGCGGCGCGTAGTCGTAGTGATAGTCAAGTCCGGCCTCGCCTATCGCAACCACCTTCGGGTGTGCCGCAAGCCGGATCAGATCGTCGGCAGTTACGTCGAGTTCTTCGTGTGCATTGTTGGGGTGCGTTCCAACCGAGGCATAGACGCTGTCATACGCTTCGGCGATCTTGATGATTTCTGCAAACCGCTTGACGCGTGTACATATCGTCACCTGCCGTCCAATGCCATGATCGAGCGCCCGCTGGACGATGGCATCACGTTCTTCGGCAAAATCCGCAAAGTCCAGATGGCAGTGACTGTCGACAAGCATCGGATATCAGGCTTCTTTGTCTGCTTCGACGTAGCGCGGAAACACCGCCTGCGGCGCTGGCAGATCGGTGCCTGGCCGGAGTTCGCCACCATCGGCAAGATCTGAAAAATCGCGTTTGTTGGCCGGTACAGCCAGAATGTCGAGCAGTTTCGCCGCCGAGCCCGGAATGAACGGTTGGCAAAGTATGCCGATACGCCGGATGACTTCCGCCGTCACATAGAGAACCGTCTCCATGCGTGCCGGATCGGTCTTTTTCAGCGCCCATGGTTCCTGTGAAGCGAAATAGCGGTTGGCCTCGGCTACAACGCCAAAAATGGCGGCCAGCGCCAGGTGCAGCGCCTGTGTTCCAACAGCCTTGCGTGCAGTTTCCAGCGCCTGCGTTGCCTGGCCGAGGATCGCCTTGTCGGCTTCGGTAAATGCGCCCGGCTGCGGAACCTTGGCATCGCAGTTCTTCGCAATCATCGACAATGAACGCTGCGCCAGATTGCCGAGATCATTTGCAAGGTCTGCATTCGTGCGATTGACGATGGCTTCGTGGCTGTAATTGCCGTCCTGGCCGAACGGGATTTCGCGCAGCAGGAAATAGCGCAGCTGATCCAGCCCGTAATGCTCGACCAGTGAAACCGGATCGATGACGTTGCCAACGGATTTTGACATCTTTTCACCGCGGTTGAACACGAAGCCATGACCATATACGCGCCTGGGCAGTTCGATACCGGCCGAAAGCAGGAAGGCTGGCCAATAGACCGCATGGAAGCGGATGATATCCTTGCCTATGATGTGCACATCGGCCGGCCAATAGCGCCAGCGTTCAGCGTTTTCATCAGGATAGCCGGCTGCGGTGATGTAATTGGTCAAGGCATCGACCCAGACATACATGACATGCTTTTCGTCGCCGGGAACAGGAATGCCCCAGTCGAAGGTAGTGCGCGAGACCGACAGATCCTTCAGCCCGGATTTGACGAAGGACACAACCTCATTGCGCCGTTCATCGGGGCCGATGAAACCCGGATTATCCGCATAAAGCTTGAGCAGGCGGTCCTGGTAGGCAGACAGGCGGAAGAAATAGCTCTCCTCCTCCAGCCACTCGACGGGCGTGCCCTGCGGACCATAGCGCACGTTGTCGGCGCGCACTTCGGTCTCCTCCTCCTGGTAATAGGCCTCGTCGCGGACGGAGTACCATCCCGCGTAACCACCTTTGTAGATATCGCCGGCATCGACCATCTTCTGCCAGATTGCCTGCGAAGCCTTGTAGTGGCGCTCTTCCGTCGTGCGTATGAAATCATCATAAGAAGCATTCAAAAGATGCCCCATGTCACGGAAAAGCTTGGCATTTCTGTCTGCGAGCTCACGCGGTGAAATGCCTTCCTTGCGCGCCGTCTGCAGCATCTTGATGCCATGTTCGTCGGTCCCGCTCAGGAAAAGGACATCCTTGCCGTCATGCCGGTTGAAGCGCGCAATCGCGTCCGTCGCGATTACCTCATAGGCATGGCCGATGTGCGGGCTTCCGTTCGGATATGAAATGGCGGTTGTGATGTAGAATGTTTCGCGGCTCATACGTGACCTGATTTTGTCTTTGTATCTTTGGGAGAAAACGTCTGGCTGACATAACCCATGTGCGGTCCGATTGCCATAGCCGCGGCGCTGTTAGCCGCGCTCAACGCGCCCAAAGCTGCGGCACCGCCTTGTAAGTCTCGATCACACGGTCTGCGTGCACAAGAATCATCTTTTCGAACTGTGCTTGTGCGATAAGCATTCGATCGAAAGGGTCCGGATGAGCCCATTCGAGCATCCCCGCAAACTCTGCGTGGGCAGGCGCGATTGGAAGTGGCAAGAACCCGTTTCTGTCAATTGAGGCACTCGGCGCGCCCGCAAACTGCAGCTTTCCCTTTGTACTCTTGATGGCAATCTCCCAGATGGAGGCCGCGCTCACATAGATACGGTTTCGTGGTTCTGCAATCGCCGCGCGCGCTGCTGTTCCGAGCTCGCTCGCGCCACTATCCCACCAGAGAACGACGTGTGTGTCCAACAGGAGGTCCATCGGCTATCCGAACAGGGCTTCAATTTCTGCGTCGACGGCATCAAAGTCATCGGCAATATACGTGACCTGAAGGGCATTGGCGGGTTTGCGTGGCGCGTCTCGTTTCGGTAGCGGTCCCAATTTCGCAAGCGGAACGCCGTTCTTGGCAATTATGACTTCTTCCCCCGCGGCAGCGCGATCCACCAGATTGGAAAGATTGGTTTTAGCATCGTACAGGTTGACTTTTTCCATCGAATTAGTCCTTGACCAACTTGACCAAACCTACAACATAAATTGCGCTTGGTCAAGTTGGTCAAGCAAATGCTCGATGCACGCGCTCAAGGAAGATCAGGACCGTCTGTTTGCGGTCGAGATTGAATGCCGCGGCTTCCCTCGCCTCATTCTGCATATCGTTCCAGAGCCCGGACCAACGGCTGGCCCCGGAAACGTTGCCCTGTTCCGCGGTGAGGCGCGCTCGTGCAGCGAGACGGGTCAACAGATCCTCGAGGAAGAGTTCGTACTGGATTTCAGCGTCGCGCCCGGCCAGGGCAGTCGCAAGGGCATGCGCCTTTGGCACATCGAATACCGGTTTGCCAAGAATGGCATCGACCGTTTCAGAGATTTCAAGTCCGCCGAATGCCAACAGCAGTGCTGCCCTGCGTACACTGCCCGCGGCATGGGAGATCAGCGCATCCGCATTTCCGGCGTCGAGATTTATGGCAGACAGCGCAGCAAGGAGATCCTGTTGCCCGAGTGGCTCGAAACGGATCGACTGGCACCGGGAGCGGATGGTCGGGAGCAATCGCCCTGATGAATGGGAGATCAGAATGAAGAGTGTTCGTTGCGGCGGTTCTTCAAGAGTTTTAAGCAAAGCATTGGCAGCATTACGATTCATGTCATCGGCCGGATCGATAATCACGACCCGCCATGACCCATCATGTGCGGTACGATTGAGAAAATGCGTGACGCGCCTTATCTCGTCGACTGTTATTCCAGTCTTGAATTTTCCCGTCTTGGCATCAACCGGCCGCGTGATGTGCAGCAGGGCAAGGTGCGTCCCCGTTGCTATCTGCCGGTAGGGCGCAACCCGGTAATCCGGCTGCGCCAGCGTTAGCGGCGCATCACGCTCTGCCGGATATTTCAGCATGTGCCCGGCAAGGTGGAATGCGAGCGTGGCCTTGCCAATGCCTTGCGGTCCCTCGAGGAGCAACGCGTGATGCATATGCCCCGACTGGTAGGCCTGGGCAAGGAATGCCCGTATCCCGGCATGCCCAAAAATCTGCGGATTGGCGGACGGAGCAGGAATGCCGTCTATCGTGTCATGGGTTGCTGGTACGTCAAGAACCGCATCGCTCATCTGGCCACCTCGGCGGGCTGCTGCGCGATTGCTCTGCGCTCCACCTTGAGCTTGTCGACCAGAGCAGCTATTTCCCGGGCAATCTCGCCCGCAGGCCGGTCAGCGGCGATCACGCTGCACCGGTCTGGCTCCGCCTTGGCAATGGCGAGATAGGCGTCGCGCCGCCTGTGATGCATGTCGATGGTTTCCTTCTCGAACCGGTCGGCGGTTCCTTCCCCTCGACGCGCATTGGCGCGTTGCAATCCGACCTCTGCAGGCAGGTCCAGGATGATGGTCAGATCCGGCATGAGGCCGTTGATTGCTGATCGCTCGATGGCGCGCATAAGGTCTGGATCAAGGTTCCCCGTCACGCCCTGGTAAACCCGGCTGGAATCGATATAGCGGTCGCAGAGTACCATGCGGCCAGAACGAAGCGCGGGACGCATCACCTGTTCGACATGATCATTGCGTGCAGCCGCGAACAACAGGGCCTCCATGGCCGGTCCGAAAGGCTCGGCGGCGCCGCTCAGGATGACATGGCGGACTGCTTCGGCGCCCGGCGAGCCGCCCGGCTCGCGCGTCACCAGTACGTCGTGGCCCTGTGCGCGCAAATGCTCCGCAAGCCGCGCTATCTGCGTGGATTTGCCGGCGCCCTCGCCTCCTTCGAACGTGATGAACAGTCCTTGCACGCTTACGGTTTCTTCTCTGCTGGCACTATGGTCGTGCGTGGTTCGACAAGTTCACCATGAGGGAGGGAAGTTGCTAGATACAAAAGCAAAGATGCTGCAGCTCCTGTCTTGCGAGCGCCCGGCTTCCCTGATGGTGAACTTGTCGAACCACGCGCCTGCAATCACGTCTACTGAGATTCAAAGGGAATTGCCAAGAATTTAAAAATTAAGGCGTCTCATCCAGCCAGTTGCCAGTTCGAAAACTGCGTCGAACGAGCGCTTCTTCAGCCCCCCGCTCTCCACTGCCTCTGCCGTGTAGACGGGTGTCTCCTGCGCCAATGCATCCCCAATCCAGATGCGCAACGTGCCGACTTCCTGGTCCGCCTGCAATGGCGCTACCAGGGGGCCGCGATAGACCACGTGGGCCCGCAGACGATCGCGGTTGGCGACTGGCACAAGCAGGCTCACCTTTTCGTGCGCCTTCAGCGCAACGCCCGACTTTACTCCACCGAAAACACTCGCCTCGCCTATGGCTTCCCCCTCGGCGAAGATGTCCATTTCCTCAAACGCCTGATAGGCCCACTCGAAGATGCGCTTGGCTTCCTCGGCGCGTTCCTTGTCGCTGGCAAGTCCGCTCAGCGCGACGATGTAGCGTCGTCCGCTCCTCTCCGCTGCGCCAACGATGCCATAGCCGGATTTTTCAGTATAACCGGTACCCATGCCATCCGCGCCGATGTCGAGCCGCAGCAGCGGATTGCGGTTGCGCTGGAAAATATTGTTCCAGGTGAAACTGTCCTGCGCATAGGTGCGGTAATAATCCGGATACGCGGACTTGATATGGCGTGCCAGGGCCACGAGGTCGGTGAGTGAAATCCGTTGGTGCGGGTCGGGCAACCCGGTTGAGTTGACGAAGGTTGCATTCTTCAGGCCGATTTCTTTGGCCCGGGCGTTCATCATCTCCGCAAATTTCGGTTCGGATCCCGCAATGCCCTCCGCCAGGATGATACAGCCATCATTGGCCGACTGTACGATCACACCCTGGATAAGGTCGGCAACGCTAAGCGACGATTTCAGCTTGGCGAACATGGTCGAGCCACCAGACGGCGCACCGCCTGTGCGCCAGGCGTTTTCGCTGACCGTATACTGTGTCTCGGGCGTGATCTTGCCGGTCTTCAGTAGGTGAAAGACGACTTCCATGGTCATCAGCTTGGCCAGCGCTGCCGGCTCGATCAGCGTGTCCGGCGCTTTTGCGTAGAGAATCGTGCCGGTCTTGTCCTCGACCATCAAGGCCTGCTTGGCCTTTGTTTCGAAGAGTGCGGCCTGCGCGCCTGCAGTCGTCACAGAGGCGAGTGTCAGCGCCGCGCCAAGTACGAGGATACGAAACGGCCTGATGGACGATTGGATGAGGCGATGGAAATCAGTTACCGTCATCGCGAACGACAAATGCATCACCGGCTCCGGCATTCCATGCGGCCTGGAGCAGGTCGTCGGTCTTCTTGCCGGTGGTGGCGCGGGCGATAAGGCCGATGCGCGGACCGTCGGGACTTGCGACGTTCGAAAGCTCGACGGTGCCCAGCGGCGATAGTGCCTTCATCACGCGCGCGGCTTCCGCCTTGTCGGCAAAAAGGCCGACATCGACATATTCCGCCGTCGGCTGGATGCCGTTGCGGAGCTTGTTCATGTCTTTCCACGAAGTGGAAACAGCCTCGGGTGACAGGAGGCCGTTCGCTGCCTGCAGCGTCGTATTGGCATTGGCAACGCGCTCGCTGGCATAGGAACTGACGAGGGATGACGCTGGCGCTGCCCTGTTGGGCTTGAGCGAGCCGATAAGGATTGTCGGCTTCTCATCGACATAGGGTCCGATGAGCGGCAGAACCGGCACGATATCAAGATTGAATGAAAGTCCGAGGTCTTCCATCGGTGCTGCCGCCTGTATCGGTTGCGGAGCGGCGAGACGAGCGGCCTGGTCGTCCAACGACACTGGCTGGTTGCCAAGGCTCGCCACCTGGATACCGGCGGGCTGTGGCTGTGTCATGCCGGGAATGGCAACGGGAGCACGCCGTGTCGGCGTCGCGCCATTCATCGCGATCATGACACCTGACGCGGGCTGGCCCCAGGGATCGGCTGCGCCAGGACCACGATAGGATGCCATGAGAAAACGGTCGTCACTGCCTTCAAGCGGGGCGCGCCCGACATACTCGACCTTCACATCGGCCGTTCCCGTGTGCTGGTAGTCGAGCATCGTGGCGGCCTTTTGCGAAAGGTCGATGACGCGGTTGCTGTGATAGGGTCCGCGATCATTGACGCGCACGATCACCGAACTGCCATTAACGAGATTGGTCACGCGGGCATAGCTCGGCAAAGGCATTGTCGGGTGTGCTGCGGTCAGGCGCGTCGTATCATATATCTCGCCATTGGCAGTCAGACGACCGTGGAAGGCGGAGCCGTACCACGATGCCCTGCCCTTGCGTACATAACCGGGTTCTTCCTTGGGGTAATACCACTTGCCGGCGACCTGGTAGGGCCGTCCGATCTGGTTGCGTCCGCCGCCTCGGGGAATGTGGCGAAGGTCAGCAACAACGCGCGGGCTTGCCTTCACGCCATATTCGGATTCTGCGAAATATTCCTTGCCGTGGGTGCGCTTGGCGACTTTTACCGGGGCTGAGCCACAAGCTGCTACCAGGGCGCCTATGGCGACCAACCCCACAACTCGATAAGCGTTGGCTTTTGACAATGCAAACCACCGGCCGTTGTTGGCCGTCCCCAGTAATTTTACATTCGATGTATCGATAACAGATCAGAAGAGAGGCGCAACCCCAATACCCGTCCTTGGTGCAGCACCGCCCCCACTATTGGCATGGATTGATTGATAGCAGCTTAACAACATATGGCGGCCACCCCCGTTTATCGGCCCTAATCGGCCATACCTGCAGTATCAGCCCTCGCGGCATCACTTTTTATGTTGGTTCGTCGCATAAACGGCAAAAAGCGGCCATAGTTTTCCACCCGGTGCAAAAGTGCTTGAAATGAACAGAGCAATCACGCATAGAACGCTCCGCCGGAAGAGTGGCCGAGTGGTTTAAGGCAACGGTCTTGAAAACCGTCGTGCGGGGAACCGTACCGTGAGTTCGAATCTCACCTCTTCCGCCACAATTTTCACCTTAGAAGTTGCACTCGGCGTCTGGGATTGTCTTGAGAATTTGCCCGTAGAGCCAAACTGGCCAACAAATCCTCCCGGGCAATCGCTTCAGCACGAAGCGTCAGGTTTATCGGCATAAGAATCGACCTCGCCACTGGCCGATTCGATGCAATAGCGCGAGCACTGGCAACCGCCAGGACGGCTTCCAGTGCTCCTGCGATAGTGCGAACCCCCGCGGCCAGATGTCGGGCTTCGGGATGCGGCTATTTACCCTTCTTCTTCGACGCATTGAATGCATCGACATAACTGCGGCCGACCGCACGAACCGCCCTGCCAATATCGTCGTAGACGTCGTCGGTAAGGTTGGCGAAGGAGACCCTTACGCTCCAGTTGGGCGCATCGAATCCGCCGCCGTTGAGGAGCACGATCGCATGGTCCTCAGCAAGCTTGAACACGAGGTCGAGGGGATGAACGTTCTTCTTCAGCCACTTCACCATGTCTTCGCCGATATACCGGCGAAGCCAGAACTCGAAATCGATGGTACCGTAATAGTAGGCAAAGTTCGGATTCGGCTGGACGTCAAGCGGCAAGCCCTCAAGCAGGCTGTCCACGCGGCTGTGGCAGATATCCATGCAAGCCTTCTGATACAGCTTTTCGGTGTCCATCAACTCGCTTATGGAGAACATGGTCATCATCACCTGCTGGGGTAGCGACAGACCTGCGGTATGATTGAGCGCGACGTCACGGCTATCAGCAACAAGCCGATCTATCATCTTGAGTTTGCGCGGTTCAAGCGTGATGGAGATATAGCGCTTGTCCAGCGCTTCGAGGTCCTTGGCCGGAAGCTTGCCGAGCATCTCGTCGAGGATGTTCTTCTCATGAATTGCAATTACGCCCAGTCGCCAGCCCGTGCACCCGAAATATTTCGAGTAGGAGTAGACGCCGATGGTGTTTTCCGGCAGTTCGGCCATCAGGGAGCGGAAGCCCGGCACGAAGGTGCCATAGACATCGTCAGTGAGCAGCAGCAGGTCTGGCCGCTTTTTCTTCACAAGATCAACGATTTTCTTCAGTGAAGAGGAGTCGATCGCCATCGATGTCGGATTGCCTGGGTTAACGACGAAGAATGCCTTGATCTTCGGATCCTCAAGCTTCTTGATCTCCTCGTCGGAATATTGGAACCTTTGCTCCTGCTTCGCCTTGATATGGACAGCCTTGAAGGCATAGTCCTCAAGCTCTGCAATCTCGATATAAGGTGTGAAGATCGGCGTGCCGAGTGCGATCGTATCGCCCTTCTTCAGGATGCGATTGGCGATCAGTGACTTGAATATATAGCACATGGCGGCGGTGCCGCCTTCCACTGCATAGAGGTCGAATTTGCCGGGCGGAACCTTGTCGCCGCACATTGCCCACATCAGGTACCGATGTGCGACCTGTTCGGCATGAACCAGCATACGGTCGGGTACGGGATAGTTGTCGCCGATGATCGAATCGGCAAGTTCGAAAACGAACGCGTCGGGATCAAACCCGAACGCTGTCACTGCGTGATCGACCATCTTGGACAGGAAATCCGCGCCTTCCATGTCGGCGTGCTTGTCGAGCCAGACCTTGAACCTTTCGGCGATGTCTTTTTGTTGCGGCATTCCGGCGACACCGGCCGTTGGATTGTCCATCGTACGGCGGGATTCTGACAGGGCGAACTGTCCGAACAGGAAGAAGCCTTCGCGTGGCCTTGTCGCGATCCAGTTTGGATTGCCGCGTCCCGCATTGAGCAGGACTTGGGTGGACTTCTGGGAACTCCGTTTGGCTAGCTTGATCAATGCATCCTTGATCTCGAACGGGCTCATCTTCTCGTAGTCGCGGTAGTCGATCTTGGACATGGCGATTCCTCCCACCCTGTTAACATTCGCACTAGATCATACGGTGCGGATCTCTCTTGATTCAGTGTGGGTCGGGGCCAGGCTCAGAGGCGAGAATCACAAGGACATCGCGCAGACAGTATTGGCACCACTATCCATTCTGAAGAACAACAAGAATCCAACAGCGGAAAGACTGTAGTCATTCCGTCCCAAAAGCATGCAGGCAGTCCCAACGCAGCAAAAATTCGGCTTTACCCAGTAACATCCGTAGATAGATATTTACCATTCGCTCCCAATACTTCCGCTTGGAATCGTGTACACGACCGTGTAGACTTGTCAATACAGTAGGGTATTTGGGGAGAACGATTGCGCTACCCGCAAATTGCCGGGTCGCCACATATCGTTCGGATGTTGGGGGCATCATGGTCGACTGGTTCGCAAACACACTTCGCAGCTATCCCGAGATCGCTATCTTTCTTTCGCTGGCGCTCGGCTACTACTTCGGGTCTTTTACATATAAGGGCCTCGGCCTCGGAGCCGTAACGGCAACTCTTATCGCCGCCGTCATCATTGGCCAGCTTGGCATCACCATTTCCCCTCCGCTCAAAGCCACCGTCTTTCTCATGTTCCTGTTCGCTGTCGGCTATGGCGTGGGTCCACAGTTTGTCCGCGGCATCGCCAAGGATGGTGTGCCGCAGGCGCTGTTTGCCGCAGTGGTTTGCGTGTTCTGTCTCGGCGCTCCTCTCATTGCCGCCAAGGTAGCAGGCTATGATATCGGATCGGCGGCGGGACTCTACGCCGGTTCGCAAACGATTTCCGCTTCGATGGGTCTGGCGACCGACGCAATCAATCGCCTTGGCCTGGCGCCGGAGGAAACCAAACGGCTTCTCGATGCCATGCCGGTTGCCTATGCCGTCACCTACATATTCGGCACAGTTGGCTCGGCGATCGTTCTGGCCTTGCTGGGCCCCGCATTGCTGGGCATCGACCTCGAAGCCGAATGCAAGCGTTACGAGGAGGAGCACGGGGGCAAGAAGGAACTCGGCGGTGCTGGCACAGCCTGGCACAATTACGAATTGCGTGCGTTCCGCGTGAAGGATGGCGGGCGAGTTGTTGGTCTCACGGCGCGGCAGGCCGAGGCGCTGATCCCCGAGCAGCGGGTGTTTGTCGAACGTGTGCGGCGGGGTGGCAAGGTCCTCGATGCGACCGAAGACACCGTAATCCAGGCGGGTGATATCGTGGCCGTCGCCGGGCGCCGCGAAGTTCTGGTCAGTCTGATCGGCGCTGCCGCCGAAGAGGTCGATGATCGCGAACTCCTGGCAGTGCCCGTCGAAGGCGTGGACGTGCTGGTCACCAGCAAGCACGCCGATGGCAAAACCCTGGCGGAACTCGCGCAGATGCCGTCCTCGCGCGGGGTTTTCCTGCGCAGGATCGTTCGTGGCGCGACAGCCACGGACATCCCGATCCTGCCCAACACGAAGATACACCGGGGCGACATATTGACTTTGGTGGGCCGTACGCAGGACACCTCCGCCGCCGCGAAGGCGCTTGGCGTTGCCGACCGCCCCAGCGATATCGCCGACGTGGCCTTCATCGGGGCTGCGATTGCGATCGGCGCATTGGTCGGGGCATTTGTCTACAAGGTCGGCGATATACCGCTGACGCTGTCCACGTCCGGCGGCGCGCTCATTTCCGGTCTCGTGTTCGGCTGGCTCCGTTCGGTCCATCCGACCTTTGGACGGATACCGTCATCCACCGTATGGTTCATGAATTCCGTCGGCCTGAACATCTTTATCGCGGTAGTCGGCATTTCCTCCGGCCCGGGCTTTATCGCCGGTCTGCAGCAACTGGGCTTCAGCCTGTTCCTCTGGGGCATTTTTGCCACGACTGTTCCGTTGATACTGGCGATGTATGTCGGAAAATATGTGTTCCGCTTTCACCCCGCGATCCTGTTGGGATGCTGCTCTGGTGCCCGCACGACGACAGCATCCCTTGGCATGATCAATGACCGGGCAAAGAGCCAGATTCCCGGGCTTGGCTACACGGTGACCTATGCGGTGGGTAATACCTTACTGACGGTCTGGGGCATGGTCCTTGTGTTGCTGATGTCGTGAGTGTGAAGCCGACTCGCCGACGAAGCTCGTCGGCGATTTAACATCGACCTGGAGCATTTCATGCGAAGCAAGCCGTCGACATCGACGGATGGATTCCACTCGAACAGAGACGTGAAGGGAGTACACCGTGCCCCGCGAAACCAAACGCAATGATCAATTTCTGCTTATCCATTCCGGGCGCGCCGACAACTGGCGTGAGATCACGACGCTGGCCGATGCCTGGGCAAACAAACAAGGCGAGCGGGCGGCACTTGAGGACGCGCTCACAGCCTTGTCGGCCAGTGAGGAATATCACGCCTACCCGGGTGCCCGTCTCCTCGGAACGTTGACCGAACGCATCGCTACCAACGACGCTGGAGGCGCCGCCAAACTTGCAAGGCGCATCTCCAACGGGCTGCTGACGCGTGTTTATCGCGGGCGCCCTGCAGAGTGGGATGTTCATGATGAGATGTCGTCCGGCGAAGTCGCCGATATCATGCCGACGTCCACAGGTGAAACGGGACCTCGCCGCCCCTACTTCGAAGTGCTTTTCGTCAACAGTCAGCCGGCGGCCCGGTGGCCCGCACTCGCCAGCGAAATTCGCCGGCTGCGTAGGCCGGAGGATGCATTCATCTATGAGCCGATCTTCATTGGCTCATTTGAGGACGCGCTATGTGCAGCTATCGTGAACCCAGACATCGTTTCGGTCGTACTTGCTGAGGGCTTTCCCTATCGTTCGCGCCATGAAGTGCCTGTCCTGCGCTCCGTGCTTGATCCTCTTGGTGAGTTGGAAACAGCCGACAAGTCAGCACTGCGGCTTGCACGCACACTGAAAAGGATCCGGCCGGAACTTGACTTATACTTGCTGTCCGATCGCGAGGTGGAAAAGCTTGCCGGCGATTCGGCAGCGGACGCCATTCGGCGCATCTTCTACGCTGTAGAGGAACCCCTCGAATTGCACCTCGCGATCCTGGAGGGTGTACAGGCCCGCTATGAGACACCCTTTTTCGACAATTTGAAGAACTATGCCCGCAGGCCGATTGGCACGTTCCACGCATTGCCCATTGCCAGAGGAAAATCGGTTTTCCATTCCGATTGGATTCGCGACATGGGTGACTTCTACGGGATCAATCTCTTCCTGGCGGAAAGCAGTGCGACGACGGGGGGCCTCGACAGTCTGCTGGAACCCACGGGCAACATCAAGCGCTCACAGGAGATGGCTGCTCGTGCTTTCGGCGCCGATCACGTCTTCTTCGTCACAAACGGCACTTCCACATCAAACAAGATGGCTGTGCAGGCGCTGCTCGCCCCCGGCGATATCGCGGTCGTGGATCGGAACTGCCACAAATCGCACCATTATGGCATGGTGATGAGTGGTGCTCAGCCCTACTATGTCGAAGCCTTTCCCATGACTGAATATTCCATGTATGGGGCAGTTCCGCTCGACACTATCAAACGTGCTCTTTTGGCACTGCGGGCGGAAGGTCGGCTGGATCGCCTCAAGCTGCTTGATCTGACGAACTGCACATTCGACGGACATATGTACAATGTCAGGCGGGTCATGGAGGAATGTCTTGCGATAAAACCAAATCTCGTTTTTCTCTGGGACGAGGCGTGGTCTGGATTTGCCCGATTCTCGCCTTTCCTGCGTCCGCGTACAGCGATGGGGGCCGCGGCAGAAATTGAGGAGTGGTTGCGCGATCCGGCCTCTGTCACGGCATATGAGAAACAGCAGGAGGCATTGGGCAAAAAACCAACCGACGATGTACTGCTCGCAACCCGGCTAATCCCCGATCCGCGCAAAGTGCGGCTTCGCGTCTATCAGACCAACTCTACGCACAAGTCCATGTCAGCCATTCGCCAGGGATCAATGCTGCTGGTCAAGGACGTCGACTTTCCTACCGTCGAAGCCCAGTTTCACGAGGCTGTCTTCACCCACGCTTCGACCAGCCCCAACCAGCAGCTGATCGCAAGTCTGGACGTAGCGCGCCGGCAGATGGAGCTCGAAGGTTACGGCCTGGTCATGAATGCAATCGAGATCGCGCTCAAGATCCGGCGGGCAATCAACGAGCATCCGTTGATTTCAAAGTACTTTCGCGTACTCGGTGCAGACGCGATGATGCCCCAAGCCTACCGCCAGTCTGGATTTACGGATTACCTGACACCAGGCTCTACCTGGGCAACGGTAGTGAAGGCGATGCGTGAGGACGAATTCTACCTTGATCCAACCCGGATGACGCTCGTGTGCGGCACCGCCGGTTTTGACGGAACGCAGTTCAAGGGTCTTCTGGCCAGCACGTACGACATCCAGCTCAACAAGACGTCGCGCAACAGTGTGCTGTTGCAATCGAACATCAACAACACCCGCAGCGATATCGCTCATCTCGTCCGCGTTCTGGTGGAGATCTGCCATGCGATCGAAAAACGGCTGGCCGATGGTGGAGAGGCAGAGCAGACCGCATTCAAGGCGCGGGTAAAATCGCTGATGACCGACGTCCCCGACTTGCCCAATTTCAGCCGTTTCCATGATGTGTTCCGCGGCGACGCCGGAACGACGACACCGGAGGGTGATATCCGTACCGCGTTCTTTGGCGCGTATGATCCAGCGATCTGCGAATATGTTCCGCTGTTTGGGGCAGAATGTGACAGAAGGCTCCGCGAAGGGCCCGAAATGGTCTCAGCCAATTTCGTCATACCTTATCCTCCCGGGTTTCCAATCATGGTGCCGGGCCAAGTGCTGACCCAGGAAACAATCGACTTCATGCGGAAACTCGATGTGAAGGAAATCCACGGCTATGAAAAAGCCAAGGGGCTCAAGCTGCTACTGCCTGATGCGATCACCGCAAAAGTGAGGCGTTGAGCGCCGGGCCGCGAAATCTTAATGGCTGGCGTTGTTTGAAGGTGTCCGCGGGCGGAGGGGATAGCAATGGGTTGGTTTGAGCAATTCCTGATCAAATATCCGGAACTTGCCGTGTTTCTTGCCATCGGTATTGGCTACATGATTGGTGGCGTGAAAGTCCGCGGCTTCAGCCTTGGGCCCGTGACCGGTTCCCTTTTCGCTGGAATTCTCATCGGACAGTTTGCTCACGTGCCGATTGCAGGCATGGCCAAATCGTTTCTGTTCCTTCTATTCCTGTTCGGCATTGGCTATTCGGTCGGACCGCAATTCCTGCAAGCCCTTCAACGGGATGGGTTGAAGCCTGTAATGCTCGCCGTGGTCGTCTGTGTAACAGGGCTGCTCACGGCCATCGTCATTGCCAAGGCGCTTGGGCTTGACCCCGGTTTTGCGGCGGGGCTCGTTTCGGGTGCGCTCACGGAGAGTCCAGCGATGGGCACGGCCACCGAGGCCATAAATGCGCTTCCGCTTATGGAGGATGAACGCGCACGGTTGGTGGCGCACGTCGCGGTGGCCGATGCTGTCTGCTACGTCTTTGGTGCTGTTGGCGTTATCATGTTTTGTAGCGTGGTCGGGCCACGATTGCTTGGCATCGATCTCACTGCCGAGGCGTTGAAGCTGGAGCAGGAACTGGGAATCAAGCGAACGACGGCCGGGGTTACGTCTGCGTGGCATAAGTTTGAATTGCGTTCCTACCGGATCGCGCAAGGTTCGCCGGTCGCAGGACTATCCATAGCAGCGGCCGAGGCAAAACTTCCCGAGCACCGGCTCTTCATCCAGCGCGTGCGGCGCGGGGCGTCCGTTTTCGAGGCGACCCCCGAGTTCGTTTTGAGCCCTGAGGACGTTGTTGCAGTATCTGGCCGGCGAGAAAGTCTTGTGCAAGTGCTCGGTCCCCTCGCCGCGGAAGTAGAGGATCGCGAGCTCCTCGACATCCCGGTATCAGTTGCGGACGTGCTGGTAACCAGCCCGTCTCTGGATGGCAGGAGCATCGAGGACGCCGCCAAGGAGGATTGGACGCGGAGCCTCTACTTGCGATCCCTCACCCGCGGGAGCCAGGACCTTCCGCTTGCACCCGGCATCGTAATGCAACGTGGCGATATCCTCCAACTGGTGGGGCCAGAGGCCGTGGTTGCGAGTGCCGCCAAGCGCGTAGGCGTCATTATCGCGCCGACGACTGCGACCGATTTCGTCGTCCTCGCGATCGCAATCTTCCTTGGCGGGCTTGTCGGCGTGCTCGTCACCCTGCCTGTCGGTGACATGCGAATTTCCTTGAGTACCAGCGTGGGAACCTTGCTGGCAGGGCTGTTGGTCGGGCATTTGCGCACGCGCTTCCCCCTCTTCGGTCGCATACCGGATGGAGCGGTCTCTCTGATGACAGCACTCGGTCTTGCCGCATTCGTCGCAATGACCGGCCTCCATGCCGGCCCCATCTTCTTTACAGCCATCGCGGAGGCGGGAGTTGGCCTGCTTTTCGGCGGCATGGTCGTTACCCTGATGCCAATGTTTGTGGGGCTTTACTTTGGACATTACCTTCTCCGCATGAATCCGATCCTGCTGCTGGGTGGGCTGGCAGGAGCGCAGACCATGACCGCCGGCATGGCGGCCGTTCAGGATCGGTCCGGGAGTCCGGTAGCTGTCCTCGGCTATACGCCGGCAGTTCCTATTGGCCATATCCTGCTTACAACCTGGGGCACGGTGATCGTGGGCATCATTGCCGCATAGCTTGCCTCACCCTCCCTTTACAGTGTTGGTGGCGCCGGCGCATGACCGGCGACGAAAACGGATCTCAAAAGATCGCTTCCACCGGACCAGAGGATCTGCAGGCCGAGGCAAAACAAAATGAAGGCAGAGAGCCGCACGGCGATATCAGTACCGCCTTGCCCGAGAATCCTTTGGATGCGATCCGCGTAGTTGAAGCAAAGCAGGATCGTCGCCGCCAGGACAGCAATGGCGACGACGCTCGCGACAACGAATATGAGCCTGTCGGCGGGGCTCGAAATCGTTGCCTCTGAAAGCCCTATGCTGATAACCACTGCCATCGAGCCCGGACCCGTCGTAAGTGGCAGGGTGAGCGGATAGAAGGCCTGATCAAGCAGCCTGGTGCCGGGAGTTCCGTCTGTGGGTGTTTCCAGTTCCTTGTGGCTTCCCTCGTTGAGAAGCTTCCACCCGGATACGGCGACAATGAATCCGCCGCCGACGCGAAGGATGGGGATGGAAATCCCGTAAAACTGCAGGATGAGTGCACCCAGCAAAAACGAACACACCAAGAGGATGAATGAGTTCAGGGCGACGCGCCGGGCGAGGACGGAGCGGAGCTCGGGTGTAGCGCCACTTGTGAATCCGAGAAAGACCAGTGCGGAACCGGGCGGATTGACGACCGGAAAGATCGATGCAAGCACCAAAGCGAACGTATTGATGGCCGCGTTCATTCGGATCGATCCTTTTATTGGCGTCCTGTTCCCGGAACTCAGGATATGTCGATCGGAACACCGCTGCTACCGCCCGCGGACGGAGGTCATGCGCTCCTAAAAGTTGCGCTGGATGCGGACAATGCTACCGAGGGCGTCATCATCGCCAAACTCGCTGAGTGCTTCGTCCTCTCGCGCTCCTCCGAACTTGGTATAGTTGAGTTCAGGCCTGATAATGAGACCGGGAACAATTTCATAATTCACGTTGAGAGCCAGGGCGAAAGTCCCTTGCTCTTCGTAGGCAGCCTGTCCATTGATCGTTGCCTTCTCCGTGACCTTGAAGGCAAAGCCGCCCCAGGCAGCCCAGTCGCCTTCCCACGGGCCATACCAGTTGCGGTTCTCGTTGGTGATAAAGGAATCGGAGTCATAGTCTGACTGATACCCACCCATCACCCAGGCCGACAGGGAGTCGGTCAGGTTAACGTCCAGGCGGGCCTTGATGCCCACATCCTCCTGCACGGAATCGTAGCCGATGACTCCACCGATCTGACCCCATCCCTGCTTCAGTTTCACGCCGGCAAGGACGTGTGGCATGTAATCGTCAATAATGTAGTCGGTGCCATTGAATATTTCGCCCTGTTCAGCGGCGATAACGCCGGAAAATCCGTTGCCGCCGTCGAACGTATAGCTGATCTGATTGGTGTTCATACTGTCCGCGCCGTACTGGATCACATCATCCTGAATGATACTGCTTCCGGCATAACCCAACCAGGAACCAAAGAGCAGATCATTGAGACCGATCTGGAAACCACCGAGTTGGATGTAACCTTGATGAAGCGAGGCTACATTATCGCCGTTGGTGTTCTGAACACGGGTGTCGGCAAAGGAGCGCAGCGTGCCGAGTTCGGTCTCTGAGCGGGCATCGAAACGAAGCTCTGCTCTTGAGCGGGCATACCAGGTCTCGTTTTCATCGGCGCCGACTGGGCCACCGGTGAAGACGTCATCGCCGCCGGCCACGTCAAAACGCAGATAGCCGCTCACCTTAAGGCATGTTTCCGTGCCGGGGATATAGAAGAATCCGGTGCCATACGCATCGCAGACACGAACGTATTCTACAGGGTCCGGCTCCGCGACGACCACAGCGTCAGCCGAACGGGCGGTCGATACGACAAGAAACATCCCTGCAGTGGCGAGAAGAAGAGTTCGGTAATCCATAGTATCCCCCATCGGTCGTACTGCTGAACCATTGAGTCGCAGCAACCCCAAACAACCTGAGGAAATGATAGCATGCATGGGGCGTAATACTGTCGCCGCACGGCCACACTACGCAGTATTCTAATGCGAACCTGATCGGAGTAGAGTCGCATATTGACACCCTCCAGAGCCGCAGGCGCAACCGATCGATCAGGCCCGTATCGTGAGTTGAATCCCATCTCGTCCGCGATGAAATCCGCGCTCATCACTGTTTCTTAACCGCATCAGGAGTGCACGTTGGACTTTGCAGCCAACGTCCTTTAAACCGAAACCCGACTGCCGCTTGCAATATTCTGCACAGCGTTATTGGGGCGAATGATTCGTCCTTCCGAAGGCCATGATGGCTCCAATCCCCGTCATTTCCAGCTTTCGGATGTCTTATGGACGATGTCGACCACGAAGATTATGACCCTCCACCCAGCGACAAGCAGTACATGATCGCAGGAGCAATGTTTCTTGCTGTGGTGGCCATCTTGTTCGCCGTAGGATTTCTGGTTGGCAAGGTTTGATGTCTGTCCTGATCGGGACGGCGACAGGTCCAGCTGTCGCGTGCCGGCAAACTCACTCCGGTCTCAATGCTTCCATTTTTCCCCGTCGGAAGACTATGAACACAATTGTCCTCGCGGGAGCACCCTGCCGAGCCCGCTGCAGGTTGCGATTTGGGCTGCAATTCGTTAGGGTCAACTTAATTAGTTGGCTTGCATGGACTCGTGATGACGAGAATTGAATTCACGCCGAAATTTGCGTTGTTCTTATCTATTTTTTTAGTGATTAACGCGCTTTATTTCTGGCTCACAATAAACCCCGCTGATGTCTCTGTTTCGCTGGACGAGTCCGGCCC
Source organism: Phyllobacterium lublinensis (assembly GCF_020164435.1). GTDB lineage: Bacteria > Pseudomonadota > Alphaproteobacteria > Rhizobiales > Rhizobiaceae > Phyllobacterium > Phyllobacterium lublinensis. The sequence continues at coordinate 171,527 of NZ_JAIUDQ010000005.1, forward strand.
CATCGAGACTGTGCAACTCGTTTACCTTGCCGGGGGCGCGGTATTGTTCCTGTTCGCGGCAGCGACATTGTCAGGCGCAGAACGAATGTTCTGCATCGCAATGGCAATGCTTTGCATGGTTTTTTTCCTCCGTGAGCTCGAGGTCGACGCCGTTGGCCCAATGACAGATTATCTTGAAAGCCGATCGATCCGCATCCATGAGGCGATCGTGATTGCGGTGGTAGCCATCGGCTACCTGGTTTTTCGCTGGAGCCAGGTTGGAGACGTCGTGCGTTTTGTATTCAGTCGATCTGCGTGGCCATTCTTCGTGGCGGGCATTCTCCTTTTGGTCGGCGCGATTTTTGACATATTTCACGGACCGGTACCAAACCAGATAAAGGAAGAAATATTCGAATGCTCCAGTTACCTGGCACTCGTGCTCATTGCCGCCGCGATCTGTTATCGGCAACCAGGCGCGGCCATCCGTAATAAAGCTACGGATATATTGATGGTGGTCGTGACCGTCTCTGTTTTCGCCGGAGCCTGTTGGCTGACCGGATTTGTCAATCGATGAGGTATGACTCTCGCAAGCAATGGCTCAGCACATCGCTCGCTATTGCGACTGCTGGCGCACAGGACTACCACGCCGCGCAACGACCCGTTCGGTCTGGCTCTGCTACTAAAGTTTAAGAAAATGTCGGAGCCCGGATGACATACGGGTCTAAATCGGCTAGACGGCAGCCCTCTGAGAAGGTGGTGAATGTACGTTTCGGCCGAGAAGAATTTCATCTTCGTTCATGTTGCCAAGACCGGTGGCCAAGCGTTGAAGCAGGCACTGCGTCCCTATGCCGTCCGCAAGGCACGCGGCCAATGGCGGCGGCTTCTGTCGCATCTGCCGGTGCCCGAAGGTCTCGACGCCCAGTTTGGACCGCACGCCCCGATCCGTTGGGCGAGGCTGAAGCTGCCGCGCAGCTTCTTCGACGGTGCCTTCAAATTCGGGCTCGTGCGCAACCCTTACGATCTTGCTGTTTCCCGTTATGCCTTCGTTCGCGGCGAAGGCGACCATCATCGTCACAAGGATGCCCAGTCCCAGAGCTTCGCCGATTTCCTGCGCATGGAGCGTCGGCGTGCGCTGTGGCGCCCGCGCGACCAAAGCGCGATGCTGTGCGACTACAATGGCAACCTTCTCATCGACCAGGTTTATCGCTTCGAGGCAATGGAAGAGGCGTTCACCGATATCGTGACACGGCTCGCCCTGCCCGTGTCACCGGAACTGGCCCGCAAAAATGCCAGCCGGCGCGGTCCCTACCAGGATTATTACACGCCGGTTGAGCGCGGGCTTGTTGAGGAGATATGGCGCCGCGACCTCGATAAGTTCGGTTATACGTTCTAGCGCGGGTGTAGCCGCCTATCGCGGTTTTTAGCCTGCACTGCACCCATGAGCTGAATGGTCAGTTCAAAATTTGTAATATTGTTGGTCTAGTTTGTGTGCAGAGCAGCAAAAGCCTTCTGGACCGGTTGCACTCAACCGGGGATTGCTTATCATTCTTTTTACAACGGTGCGTGGAGCGGGATCATCAGCAGCAGTCGAAACGCCTTTATGGAGCGCCTGAAGAGGGTCATCGTTGAATACGAGGAGACCATCGAAAAGCTTGAGAAGGGCCAAGAGAAAGTGCATCGTACAAGCCGGTTTGGCGAGAAGGAGGATATTTCGCTCCAGACAGCCGACCACTACAGGCGTCTTCTCTCGCATTATGCTGAAATCGTTGCGCGTAACGAGACGGGAAAGACGAAGCCCCGTAAGAAGAAGTGAGCTTGCTGCAACCTGCACGGCGGGTTGGTGAACGATCCTCACACAGTTGCAAGACATCGTCAGCGGCCGCTCAAATTGGCGGCGAGATCTGCTGATTCGTCGCGCTAATGCGCCAACGCTGACAACCGGATTGCAGTCTACCGCGCCCGCAATGAGGGTTTTCCATCATCCGACAGTTTCGTTTTCGTCTGGAATGTGCCAAGGTCCAGTCGAACGAAGGAACTGCGAATGACAGCTAAGATTAGGAAAGTGACGTTTGTCGCCAAATCTGAAACTGAAGTTGATGGTATCTTACTACCGCCCGGGAAGTACCAAGGTATAGAGCGTCATACCTTGGAGGGCGATGAGGCGTTACCTGTTCCCGAGTATCAAATGAATCTCACCGAAGCGGATCTGAAGGGCGTACGCGGCCTCGATGATTTCCGTGGCGCCATTATCGATGCCACGTCGAGCGTCAAGGATGGATCGCTCAAAGTTACGTGAGTCGGCTGCTGACTGCCCGTCCCCGTCTCCGGCAAAGGGGGCAACCGTTACTTTTTGCTTGCTGGCGGGAACCTTGAGCGCTGCCAGCCGTTTTTACCAAGCTGATATTTCCGTCATCAGCCAGTCGTGGCCTTCCATACTGGGCAAGCAGATCAGGCCACACCTTATGAGGCTTGGCCTGTCGCTCAATGGCGGGCCAAGCCCTCTTCCCATCTCGACGATGCATGGCCCCAACCGGAGCGTCTGTGGAGCCTTGTTAAAAAAGGTTGGTCCATACTGGCCGAATCGGGCCAAACTGCCGGCGTATCTATGCGTCTGAAAGGGATGACCGAAGATGACCATGACCTTCGAGGAATTTCTGGAATCGCGCGACTATTGTGATGACCTTCATGCACTCGGCCTGTGCGAAGGCGAAGGCTATGTCTACGCCGACGGAATTTGTTGCATCGAAAAGAGCGGCGCCGTATTTCGGCTCCATCATCGCGATCGCATTCTGACCGATACCAACCTCGCGAGTCTGGAACGCGAACTCTACCATCGCTTTTATGCAGCGGCTGCGGCCTAGCCGCGCAATTGGCGCTGTAGTAGAGCCCGACATTGTATCGGTAACCCTGTATTAGGATTTCCCGATTAGGTGATGGTGCAAGACCAAGGACTTGCCCATGCACCGCGCCACGATACTTGCTTTGTTGTTGCTCACCGGCTGCGCCAGTGCGCCGACACAGACCAGCAATGTATGCGCCGTGTTCGAGCAAAAGGATGGCTTTTTCACCAGTTGGTACAAGGACGCCAAGAGCGTTGAAGCGGAATACGGTGTGCCGGTGCCCATCCTCATGGCCACCATCAATACCGAATCCGGCTTCCAGGCGCGCGTCAAGCCGCCGCGAACCAAGCTGCTGGGCTTTATCCCGTGGAAGCGGCCGTCGACCGCCTATGGCTATTCGCAGGCGCTGGACGGCACTTGGGCGGACTACCAGCGCGATACAGGCCGGCTTGGCGCCGGGCGGACCAACTTCAGCGACGCGGTCCATTTTGTTGGCTGGTATCATGCCCAGAGCCATCAAAAGAACGGCATTGCACTCGACGACGCCTATAATCTCTACGTCGCCTATTATGCTGGCCAGAATGACTATGCTCGCGGCACGTGGCGTAATAAGCCGGCTATCGACCGGACGGCGCGCAAGACCGCTGCAATGGCTAACACATACGCTGCCCAGCTCAGGACGTGCGGCCTGTGAAACAATGTCCGCATGACGACAATGGTCGTCTCAATCCATTTGCCTAAGTGACCGAAGTCGCGAAACGTGTTCAAATAAACTGACATTCCCAACCGCTGACCATTGTTCAGTTGCGTATCCATCGATTGTAGTTTGCGTCTGTTTTCGCCGGGTCGTATGCGTCCGCGCAATTCTTCCATGGATTTTGAAGAAGCGCTCACTTTCAGTCGAGACACCAATGTACCGGGAGCTGCTAACATCTTCTGTTTGACACACCCGTCCGGGATTTTGTCGGAGGTGTTCATCAAACAGTGGCTTTCGGGGACCCGGCGCCAACCGACGTTGCAGGAGCTCACGATCTAACGCGTATGCAGATGTGGAGCCGGGCCATGCCAACATATCGATTTGAGTTTCATGAAGCGCTCCGGACAAATGCGGTCCGGGGCATCAAGCTGGAGGATGACGAGAAAGCCACCGCCGAAGCAGTGCAGACCGCTGAGGAAATGCTCCTCGACGGTGTTGCTGATGAACGCGCCGACTGGGCCATCAAGATTTTCAACCAATCCGACGAAGCGCATGCAATAGCCGTCATCCGTTTCTCGGACGTTCCGGTTGCAAAATACCGGTCTTGAAGCCTGTGGCTTCGCCCTGGACGATGGTGCCGCGTTTTCCGGGTGTACGGGCGTGGCCGCATTGCTATACGTGGAGAAAGATTTCTTCACGGATGCACGCATGAGCCGCATATCACAAATCGTCTACAACACCGCCTCGGCCGAGAGCCGTGCCGAGCATGACCAGGAGTTGGCTTTACGCGGGCGGATGACAAACATGAAGCGCATCATGCTTCATTCGCCTGCCGTCCACCGCATCTACGCCGAGTGGTTCACCTTGCAGGAGTTGTTGCGTCCAACGATTCCTGACCGGGCATTTTTGCTGTTTTCGCTCGCCCTGTCCGAAGCAAGCAAATCCGACGTGCCGGCAACCTTCATGCGCCGCGCATTGATCGAACTCGGCCTGCAGCCGGAAACCATCGTTCTCGATGCTGACGAGGCGGTGCTGGTTGATTTTGCCAAGGCGATCGTCGCCGATTCCAATGCCATCCCCGAGACGATCTGGGAGCACCTTGCGGCGCGCTATGATGAGCCCGCCCTGGTCAACCTTGTTGCCTTTGCCGGTATCATGATTGCAACGACGGTATTTACCAACGTAGTCGAGGTCGATCTCGATCCGGAGCTGGAGCCCTACAAAAAGCCCGCTCCCGCGTGAGCCCAGTTACTATTATCCTGCCAACGTTGTCACGAAAGTCGCGTTGCCACGCAGCGTGTTGCTGACGGTACAAATCTCCTCGGCCATCTCAACGATCTGATGCCGTGTCTGCTCATCCAGATCCCCGTCGATTTCCATGGCGATATCGAACCGGATCACCCGCGACGGTTCATCATGTGCCTTTTCACCGGTCACATGCGCCCTCACCTCAGCCAGTTTGTCCGCGACGCCCAAACGGCTAGCGGCAATGCGCGCGCTGAGAACGATACAGGCGGACAAAGATGCATAGAGCAGGTCAAGCGGGTTGAATCCGGGCTCCGAAACCGAGGTTGCCACGTTGATCTTTCCACCTGTTTCGGACGTTATGACAGGCGGCTCCTTAGGTCTGAGCACCGCCCTGGCGCCAACGGCCCGCGTCCTGATCTTGAGTTCCGACATGACCTGATTCCTGGAATTGCGATGATCGCCATCGATCTCGCGTTGATATCGCTAACCTATTCAAGATCAAGCGTAAATGCCATAGCCAGATCGGCGCAGGGCATGTCGCGTCCGCGCCGAGGCTTGTCTGCATCAACCCTTTTCGGCCGCGGACCGAGCGGCGTCCAGCGCCCGCATGGCAGCAAAAAGCACTTCACGGTCACGCTGATGCGCTTCGAACAGGGCCACAAAGGCTGGATTGGTGATTTCGTGCGGTTTCGGTGCAGCCTTGGCACGGTCGAGACTGAGGTCGGCGGCACGTTTGGCCTGCTCCATCTGCTTCCTTGCCGTCTCGATTGCAGATTCCGGCTTGGCCCGCCGAGGCACCATGCTATCCTGACACGATAGCCCGTCAGTACCCGCAAGCAATGATTGCAAGAGCTTTCCGCTGGCAATGTCGGCGTTCATGGGTTCAACCGTTCTGCAGTTCATTATCGTGTTCGTGGGTGGAGTTGTTGATTTGGCTCCAGATTTAAAGCGTTTCCACGCATGCGGAAACGCACGGACGATCAAAAGCCGACGGCAATTTAGTACGGAAATCCGGTTTCGATCCTTGTTCCGGAATTGATTTGCCCCGTTGTAATAATAACTCACGCCGGTTCGAATAAATTGCGGTCGACATGTGTTCTCTTCGCGTCAGTTCCAAACCTGCGGAGAAAGTGCCATGAGAAATGTCGTTCCATCGTTCCGCCGTCTGCTGCCACTGGTTTTGCTCGGCGCGGGCGTTGCCGTGACCACGCTCCCGAATCCCGCATTTTCTGCTGGTGGCGAAGGAGGCTCGTCGACCCCGACCTGCACAAAGGGAAAGGTCTACGATACCAGGAGCAAGAAATGCGTCAGCAAGAACAGCAGCGCCGTTCCGGACAAGGATCGCACTGAATACGCTTTCGCCCTTGCCGAGGCAGGACGTTATGAAGAGGCGCTCGAGATACTCGATACCTTGAAGGACCCCAATACCAAGGAGGCCTGGAACTATCGCGGGTACGCCACCCGCAAGCTTGGCCGGACCGATGAAGGCATTTCTTACTACAAGAAGTCCGTTGCTCTCGACCCGCAATACGCCAAGGTCCGCGAGTATCTGGGCGAAGCCTATGTCATCAAGGGACAGATGGATCTCGCCAAGGAACAGTTGATGACGATCAAATCGATCTGCGGCACCACCTGCGAGGAGTATGAGGATCTGCATGAAGCGATCGAGAATCCGTCCAAGATCTGACGTGCCCGTTCGTTTGGCAGAACGGTGTCGTTATGGCCCTAGCTCGCTCCAATGTGTCTGTCGCCCAGATTGGACTTTGTGCTTATATTAGGGCGAGGTTCAGTTCATCTTCATCCCCGGCTATCCCTTGCGGGGCGGCCGGTCCGGAGGCAGCCATCGCGAGCGAACATGAAATCAGGGCGGGGCTAGCCCAGCATCTTGCCAGGCTCTGGCGCTATGGCGTCGTGCTGTCCCGCCAGCGCGACGTTGCTGACGATCTCGTTCAGGCGACCTGCGTGCGTGCATTGGAGCGCGCAAGCCAGTTTGCCGCCGGCACCAGACTGGATCGGTGGTTGTTCGCAATCCTCCATTCGATCTGGCTCAACGAGGTCCGATCGCGCCGCATCCGCATGGGGCATGGTTTCGTCGATCCGGATGTTGCACTTGTTTTCGACGGGGAGCGGGATGCCGAAACCCATGTTCTTGCCAATCAGGTTCTGCGTCAGGTAAGTGCCCTCCCCGAGGCACAGAGAACGGCTGTTTTCCTCGCCTATGTCGAAGGCCTCTCCTATCGCGAGGTTGCGGATGTTCTGAGCGTGCCGATCGGTACCGTGATGAGCCGGCTTGCGGCGGCCAGGGCGAAACTTGCCGAAACCGCTGCAGCAGATCCCGTCACACACGCGTCGAAAGGAGGGAAATGATGGTCGATCCGGACACGAACAAAATGCCCTCCGATGAGCTTCTTGTCGCCTTTCTCGATGGCGAACTGGACGCCGTCGAGCGTGTGCGGATCGATGCCCTGATCAAGACCAACGATAACGTTGCCGAGAGATTCGATTTTCTGTCACGCAGCGAACTGCCATTTTTTGAGGCGTTTGAACCGCTGCTTGAGCATGCGCCGGCGGCACGCCTTGAGTCCATTCTGAATAACCTGCCTGCCCCCGGCGCGGCGCCGATTGCGAACGGCTGGAGGCGCCGCGGCTTCATCGCTGCTGCCATCGGTGCGGTCTTTGCCGGCGTCGTCGCAGATCGCGCCCTTCTGTCGATGCGCGACCCCGAATCGACAGAGGTTGTGGATCTCGGCTGGCGCGGCGTCGTGGCTGAGTATCTGGCGCTTTATACGTCCGATACGCTGGCCAACCTGCCTGGCAATGAGGAGTTTTTGTCGGCCCAGCTCAGCAGCGTCGGCTCCAAACTCGGCCTGTCCTTGCCGGTCGAAGCCGTTACGCTGCCGGGGATTCCGCTAAAACGGGCCCAGATACTGCAATATGACGCGAAGCCGCTCGGCCAGATCGTCTATCTCGACCCGCAATACGGGCCGCTTGCCCTCTGTATCGTTCAATCCTCCAAAGCGGCAAAGCCACCGCAGACGGAACAACGCCGCGGGATGAACGTCGTGTTCTGGTCCGATGGTTCTCATGGCTTCATGCTGATCGGCCACAATCCCCCTGAGCAGTTGAGTGCACTGACCGAGAAGGTTCGGACCGCGCTCTCCGTATGACGTTCACCGGAGCGTGTTGCCGGTAATGCGTTACTTGTCGATGAAATCGCGCACGGCCTTGTTGTAGCCTTCAGGGTCCTGCAGCATCGCAAAGTGACTGGTGTTGTCGAGGATGATCAGTTCCGCTCCAGGAATTGTCTTGGCCAGGTAATCCGTGTGTTCCCGGGTGATGGCTTCGTCATGATCTCCCACTACGATTGCGACCGGTGTATTGATTTTCTTCAGATCGTCGTCGCTCCAATTCGGCTGACTGGCCCACATGCCGCTGATCTGCGTGACAAATGCATCATATTCTGCCGGAGTTGGCGATATCTTCCTGTAGACTCCGCCCGCCTTGTCGATGTAGCCGGCGAACGTCTTGTTCTGCATCACATCGGGTTTGAGACCATCGACCTTGGAGTTCGCAGCATGGGCAAAGACCTTTGTCAGCCTGTCGGGATGGTTCATGGCAATATCGAGACCGATGATGCCGCCGTCGCTCCATCCGACCAGTGCAGTCTGGTCGATCTTGAGATAGTCCAGTAAAGCCAGATAATCCGAGGACATCAGGTCATAGCTGAAGGCGTCAGCATTGCGGGTCGAGCGTCCGTGACCACGGCTGTCTGCAACGATGACCGTGTGATCCTTGGCAAGATCAGCCACCTGCGCGCCCCAGATATCGGCATAGCCGAGTCCCCCGTGAATGAGGAGCACCGGGGGCCCCTTGCCGAAGACTGCATAGTACATCTCGATACCGTTGACCGGGGCCGTACCGCTTTTCTCGGCGGCCGGCAAAGGAACCGGCTCGGGAAGTTGCTCCCAGCGTTCAGCTGCATTTACTGCCGAACCGGCCAGAGCGAACATGAATGCGATGGACAATGCCAACGTATTGAGGCACATGATTTTTTCCTATCCGCCAGATTTGACCATTTCCCGATGATTGCATGGTTGACGGATGCATGCGTTCAGGAACAGGCTGCTTCTACCATTTGACGCGCAGTCCTATATTGCCTTCGAATACCTCGAGATTTCCTCCGTCGACATCGAACGCATAGTCGGCCACCAGGAATGCGCTCACATTTTGCGTGAAGTCATGCGTCACGCCTCCACCGAATTCGAGGGAGGTCGATTCGAGTTCCGTCGAAATCGCGTTGCTGCCAAAGAGCACAGTGTCCGTGCCACTGAAATTGTGCCAGAGATTGGCTTTGACATAGGGCTGGAGCAGGCCAGACGACGTCTGATATTTGCCCTGCAGCCGGAATCCGAGCCGCCCCGTGAAGCCCTCATCAGAATCGAATCCGATATCCGAGAACGCGTCCGATTGATCGTCGAGCGAAAGGTGCTGCCAGATCAGCTGTGCCTGTGGCTCCAATGTCCAGCTTTGCGACAGCGCGACCGGATAACCGCCTTCCAGCGAGGCCGTGAAGCCGGACCCGCCAAGATCGATCCCGACGCCTCTTTGCGATGTTGCATCACCGCCAAACCATGAACCCATGACGACACCATCCAGGTACCAGCCGGACGGGCCAAAGTGAGTCCAGTAACCGCCGAAGCTCGTCGTATCGAGGTCCATCGAGCCGACGTTCACATTGTTCCAGCCGACAGCCTGTCCAGTGACATCGGCATTGAAGTTGGAATAGGCGAAAAACAGGCCGGCCACATCGCTGTGCCCGCCATTGCTTTCACGGCCGAGCATATCGAGCCCGAGCTGGAAGCCATAAAGGTTGCCATCGACGGAAGGGTCGACCGTTCCGCTCCAGCTTTGCTCGTGCGATTGTCCGAACGCGCGTCCCCAGGCCGCGGAGAAGTTGCTAACGGAGGCGGTGATGCTCTGTTCGCCGCGCCGTTCATGAAACGTGCCGAGTGTTGTCAGCATAGCCTCCCGTACAGCCGGCGGGACAACGGTATAGGTTGCAGCTTCGACGCGATAGAGCGGGATCGCTTCGCCAGGTTCAGCCACAACCGGCGTGGCGCCTGGATTGGGCGGTTCAACGCCGGGTCCGGGCGGCTCTATCGATGGTTCTAGCGCGCCGGGTAGTTCCTCGACCCCGGCATCAATTGGGGGAGCAGGCGTGGTGCCCGGCAGGATCGAGGACCGCAAGTACCAGTTTTCCCCGGACCCCGCTGAAACGCCGCCCCTGAAGAGCGCATATTCGAACGCACCCGCCGCAACGGAATTGCTGAGACCAAACGCGGAAGAAGCTGTCGTGGCGCCATTGACGGCCTGGACGACAAGAATGCCGTCCTGGACGGTGGCAGCGCCAGCACCACCGAGATTGGTGACGGCCAGTCCGGTGGTTCCGGCAGCTGTTCCGCCGGAAATGATAAAGCGGTCCGAGGCCGACGCGTCGTCGCCGAGCACGGTCTGCAACAGGATTGCGCCGCCACCGCCGGTATAATTACCAAGCACGGTGAATGTGTCGGTCGCACCGCTGGAACCGTTCGTCAGATCGATCGTTCCGCTATTGGTGACACTGACCAGCTGACCACCTGCAAATGGTGCGATTGCAGCATTGACACCATTGCCGGCGAGCAGCGTGCTTGTGCCATCGATGACAAAGCTGCCGGTCGCCGTTCCGCCGTCGCCGAGTACAAAGTTGCTGTCGAGCGTGAACGCAGAGCCATTGGTCAGCGCAACGCTTTCCCAATTCACGTAGCGGCCTGCGGTTGTGGCGCTTGTATTGCTGAAGATCAGCGTGTCGGTCCCCGCATCGCCATTCAGCGACGGCGACGTCGCCAGCGTTGCCTGCGTAAGATTCTGCAGTGCGCCGCTATCATTGCCTGCGCCGAGATTGACCGCTCCACCGATCGTGCCAGCCGTATTCCATGTGAACTGATCACTGCCGCCCGCAGTTGTTACAGTGCTGCCAATCGAGCCGCCCGAGACAAAGATAACATTGTCGCCACTGCCCAGATCGACGAATGTACCGATCGAACCGCCCGAGAGGACTAAGAGGTCGCGCCCCTGCGTTGCGATGACAAACCGGTCGATCGTGCCGCCGGACATGCGCATCTCGTTGTTAGCCTGTTCAAGGTTGACTTCGCCGATGCGCCCGCCTGTCATCGTGAGGAAATCACCGGCAAAGAACTGCCCGACAATCCAGCCGCCGCTGATGGTCGCCGTATCGAGTTCGCTCCCCTGCTCCACGCGCTGCACGACACCGCCCGCCATGACGAACGTGTCGACGCCGCCATTCTGGAAAATCGTGCCGTTGACGGTGCCGGCATTCAATTCGAAGCGGTCGTTGCCGGCGCCCATTGTCACATCGCCGTTGATTGTTCCCGAGCTCATGAGCACCGTATCCACACCGGGGCCGTTGAACATAACCGCGCCGTTGATGGTCCCTGTCCCGCCTGTCGGCAGGGTCAGCGTGTTGCTGCCACTTGGATCGATCAAGGGTCCGCCAACGCCGCTGTCGCAAATAAAGGTGTCATTTCCCGCCGTGGGGGCAAATGTACATGCTGCGGATGCTGTTTGGTTCGAGAGGATGAGCGGGAGGAGAGAGACAGAAGAAAGCCAGAGAATTCGCGTACTCAAACGTTGGGACTTCATGTATCCTCCCGCAACGATGATGAGATGCTCTGGAATTGCTTGGATGGACTGCAACTCCGATAACCAGACAACGCATTTTCGAGCATAAAGTAGAATCAGAAATGGCGCTTCGCAACTGAAGGTTTAATGACTACATCGTGAACTTGCTTACTGTGATAGATATGTCGCATTATGCTTGTGGACAAACGTGACGATGAACATTTCGCGATTAACTATTTGGCAATCCTCCGACTGCTTCCAATATTCCTGTTTTTACAAGGCAAAGGACGGAAGGTTTCGTTAGATAGTCAGTTGAATCACCGGCCAACCTTCATTGACTGCATGTGCATATTCCGTTGTAATCCGGCCATGGCGCGAATGGCAGAGGAGCAGACAATGGATCGATACGAGACCTTCGCAACGTGGATATTCATTGTTTTCGGTGCGTTGATTGTTGGCGGTCTCATGTCGTTCGGCATCGTAACGGATGATAAGGCCGCATTTCTGTTTGCCTTGGCTTCTGCCTGCGCGGCGTTCTTTCTCGGCTTTGCGGTCATCTTCGATCAACCGCGCCTCTACGGTCTTATCCTGTTCGTGTCGATTGCGCTGATTGCCTGTTCAGTCACAGCCATCGTCACCTGACGAGAGGCCTCACCTTTCCTTCGTGATATGGCGGTAGGCGCCATGCCAGTAGAGAAGTGGTTCTACTTGCTGGCGGAGCGTAATTGCCCTTACCTTGCCAACGAGGATGGCATGGGAGTGGCGCTCGATGACGTCATCAAGTTCGCAATCAAACACGGTCAGGGCATCGGCGAGTGCTAGGGTTCCCGTCGCCAGTTCTTGCCACTGGGCATCCTGATAACGCTCCACCCCCTTTAGACCGCCCCGTCCGGCAAAGCTGTCGGCCACGTGCTGCTGGTCGTGCGCGAGCACGTTGACGCAGAAGCTGCCATGGCGCTGCAGCACCTGCCAGGATGAAGAGACGCGATTGAGACACACGACCAACGATGGCGGATCAATTGCCAATGACGACACCGACGTAGCCGTAAAGCCTGAGCGATCGCTGCCACGGCCGACTGTGATCACGCTCACTGCGCCGGCAAGATGCCGCATGGCGTCCTTGAACAGGCCGGTTTCGACAGGCAATTCCTGGCGCACGACAAGCGCTCCAGTTTCAAAGGCGGATATTCTTTCCTGGTTCATTGGGCTGCTCGCATGTTGTCGCTATGAAGTGTGTATGCTGGATTGCATTGCAACATGCCGGCACGGCATCCAGCCAGATTGCGGTTTGCTTAACACGGCCTCATTTGGCGATAAGTTTTGCCAACATGACGATTTCGGAGAATTTCTATCCAGATCACGCGTCTAGTTCAACTTGAACTGTAGGGATCTGGAGCAACAGTTCCAACATGGTTGCGTTGTCCGTGAGCATAGATTTCCATCAAACGCTGCTGCGGCGAAAAAAGTAACCCACTGGACGTCCATAATTATAATCTCTATCGTGTTAATCGTGTATGAAATGTCCGAAAATCGGACCACCAACAAAGTGAGATGATTTCCAATGGTCTCTATCGATTACACAGGCACGCACGAGACCGCTGATAGTGGTGTTCGCCGCGCTCTGAAAAGCAAGACAGAGCGAGGGCTTGTCCTTCTGGTGTTCGGCGTGGCTTTTGCGTTTCACCTGGCCATACTCTTTGATTTATTGCCAAGTTGATCGGGCGCGCCGCGTCGTTCTACATCCCTTATTCGGTCCTTCAAAAAAAACTTCAAAAGCTGGAACCAATTCGTGGTGAAAGCATTTCTGTCAAACTGGTTCCCCCAAACCAGACTTGGCTAACCCCACAAGCCAAAAACAGCCCAATCCTCATGCCCCTTGAGGATTGGGCTTTCCTCATGGAATATACGGCACCGTGACGTGGAGGAAACAATGACAATTGAAAATGCCAGACATGCGATCGAAGCAGCAATCCATAGTGGCGATTTCAAGGGTATGGGTGTCGCTGTGTTCAAGGCGATCAACGCATTGGAAGAGCGAATCAAGCGCCTGGAAGAAGAGGTAGAACGGCTGAAGGTCAAGTAAAAAATTGGTTAGTTAGCCATCTTAACCTTGAATTCGGCGTCACTTGTGATAGCATTCCGGCAGGTTGAGTGTAGCGGTACCTTGAGCCTGCGCCGCACTGAAACGATGCGTGATATCCTTATCCAGAATCCAGTTTGTTAGAGCCAAATCAAGCCTCAACTCGCGAAACCCCTACCCGTCCGGCAGGGGTTTTGCATGTGTGGGATCAGGTAGTTAGCGATATCGGGCTCAACTCTCCTCGACAATCGCCTGAATATCGTTCGTCGAATGATTTGTCAGGGTTTTCGGAATTTCGCTGACGATCTTGTCTGACACTTCCTTGTGAAACTCCTGGCGCATTTCGCCGAGCATGAGCGGTGGAGCGACGATGATCAGGCGCTCGAAATCGCCGTTGTGCGCGTGCCCATAGAGGGCATCAGCTATTTCCTTCGCAAACCGTTTTTTGGAGATCTCGTGCCAATCCGTTTCTTCCACGGCGCTACGCCCGAGACCTGGTCCGCTGGTAGAACGTCCGGGCTTGTCAGTCCCCTGCTCCCTGGTCGCGGGATTGGCGTGGTGCAACTGGTGGACGATGCCGAGTTGGACATTGTTCATGTCGTGCTTGTTGCGCAGGAATAGTGCTTTCTCGCCATCTGCCACCAAGACCCAAGTCTGACGGTTCAACATGACATTTACCATATCCGACTCCGGCGTGTACGTTGTCATCTGAAGTTCCTTTTTACTGGAGTTTCGTAACGTTGGAAATCGTATTGCGCGTATGAACGCAGCGATCTTTTCATTTCCATGCCGGCGATCTTCGATTTGGCCGACATTGGGTCAACGAACGTGCCAATGACAGGTTCCTTTTTTATTTTGACATGGGCAGACCGCGTGCAAGACTGGTGTAGCGTTCCTATCAATCCGCGAGTTGTACCAGCTATGAAAATAACCTTGTCGATTGTCGCAGTGCTTCTCATCATCATGGGCGCAATCTGGTCCCTGCAGGGACTTAGCCTCATTGGCGGTAGTTTCATGGTCGGTCAGATGCGCTGGCTCTATATCGGATTGCTGACCATCGCGGTCGGTATCGGCCTTCTCTTCTTTGCAAGGAAGTAATGAGGTCGGCAAAGTGCCTGTGAACGCTGCTTTCCCTGCTGCCGTATCTGGATTTGTGGTGTGACCGCTGTTAGACACAGTCAGACGGATTGGGAGGTTTTCATGAGTGCATTGTCGATTATCGTTGAATTCGAAACACACCAGGGCTGTGAGGAAGAGTTCATCACGCTTATTCGCGAGCACGCCAGGAAGACCTTGGAGGAGGAGCCCGGTTGCTTGCGCTTCGAGGTAATCAAGCCGATCGAACGCGACGGAACGCCCATCCCGAACAAGGTGATGGTCAATGAGCTCTATTCCAACGAGCCGGCGGTTACGGCGCATGAAAACAATCCGCGCATGGCCAAGGTTCGCGATGCATTTGCCCCGCTGCTCAAATCAAGGCGGCTAATCCTCGCCCAGTCATTGAGCGCAAAGGCCGCCGAAGGCATGACACCGCAAGAACTGAACGCCAGCAATGATGATTGAGGCGATGCGTGTTCGAGCTTTGAACAGATTGGCCGTGGCTTTGCTCCTGCCCTGCATTGCCATAACGTCCAGCTGTGGCGCGATGCGATGGATGAGCGAGAAGCCGGCCCGGACATCCAGCTGTTCCGGATGGAACAAAATTCGCATCAAGCCGGAGACGGCAGTCTATCTGGTCAAGAACGACTTCTCAGCCGGTATTGATATCGACTCGCACAATCTCAACGGCCAGAACAATGGCTGCTGGAAATAGGCCGGCATCCAAAATCGGGAACCAAACGCCATAGCCGACGTTCCACCTTTCTCATGCAAATGGAAAGGAACTTTGAAAATGGCATTGGATGTATCGAAAGTGCGCGAGTCGGTGGAAGTTGGTTTGGAGAGCCAGATCGCAAGCCTGCGCGAGGAGCTTTCCGCGATCAGCAAGTCCCTTGCCGACCAGGGATTTGAAGTTCCCGATAGTGCAAGGTCCGCCTATAACAGCGCCAGGCGCCAGAGCCGGAAGGCCGCCCGCTTTGTGGGCGATGAAGCCCAACTGGCTGCGGACAAAGCCAGGGAGCATCCGCTTGCCACGGTTGCCATCATCTCCGCAATCGCTGGTATCGGGCTGCTTGCCAGCATGGGTGCTTACCGGCGTTAATGGCGCTGCCCTTGAATTCGGTCGAGCGCAACCCTATCTGGGTATCAGAAATTCGTTTCCGCTTTTGACCACGGATGTACTGGCACTGGCGTCGAGGCGAATTCGGAAAGGTCGGGAATTCCCGGCCTTTTTTGTTGCGCATAGCACACATTGCCGAACGCAAGTGTTCCCATGGGCCCTCTCCGGTTGCTTTCAGGGGCTTGAACGGTCTAAGAAGAGTTCACTGTCGGCCTGATCAAACCCAGTCAGGTCACGTGCGGGATTATCTGCACTGCAGAGCGCAGATGTTGAGAGTGAGTGCCTGAATGGACAATTTTGAGAAGTACGCCCTGGCCCTGATGGTCGTATTCGGGGCCCTTATCATCGGCGGCCTGATGGCCGTCCATATTGCTTGGGAACACAAGGCGGGCTTTCTCTATGCGCTGGGTGCAGCGGTTGTTGTCTGGGTGGCAGGGTTTGCCGTCCTTTTCGACAAGCCGCGCCTCTATGGTTTGCTGCTCCTGATGGCATCCGCTCTCATCACAGCTTCTGTGGTTGTTCTCGTCCGCTGACCCGCTTATTCACCGGTGAGCATGGGCATTAAAATATGAAAGCGTATTTCATATTTATCCGTTTACATTATCAAGAATAATTCTAAACTGCGCTCCACATTGAACGTGCATGCCCGATATCGGGTTGAAAGAGATATTCCCATGCGACTGACACGACAGACCAATTATGCCATTCGGATTCTGATGTATTGCGCAGCCAATGAGGGCAATCTGAGCCGCATAGGCGAAATCGCGCAGGCCTACACGGTATCCGAACTCTTTCTCTTCAAGATCCTTCAGCCGCTCGTCGAAAACGGTTTCATCGAGACGGTACGCGGGCGCAACGGTGGTGTAAGGCTCGGCAAGCCAGCCAAGGACATTACGCTGTTCGACATCGTCCGCGTGACCGAAGAGAATTTTGCCATGGCGGAATGCTTCGAGAATGACGCGGCCGATTGCCCATTGATCGACAGCTGTGGCTTGAATGCCGCGCTGCGCAAGGCGCTCAATGCATTCTTCGAAGTCCTCGCCGACTATACGATCGCGGACATCGTCGACAAGCGTGACGTGCGCGCCCTCCTCGGGATCGATGTTCTGGAAGAGCGTCTCGCGACGGCCAGCTGACCATCGCTTACAATGGGTAAAATCCGGGGTAGCGCCGCCCTTCTGCAGCACGCGCGTCCATTCGATCGCAATCGAGACGAATGATGACGATCCCTCAGTGTGATTCGAGCAGACCTGACCGTTTTACGGTCGGGATTTGCCGAATCTCGCAGCAAAAAGTGCGATTCTCGCCGAAGAATTTCCACGCGGCGTTGTAAATGTGATCAGTACGGTTGCAGATTGCGGGTTCGCCACGATCCCATTGCGCAGGCTTCACCTTCATGAGACGTTTTGACACAGGGGCTTCTGCGGCAACAAATCGCCGGTTGAAACACCAAACCTGATTGAAAAGGTTATGTTATTCGTCCAGTTTAGAATAATTCTAACTACTTGAAATCACGACATATTCTCCCCATATGGATTTGACAGCGTTCTGACAAACCGGTTTTATGATGTCAGCGTTGAGGAACGTATGACCTTTAATGTTAGGGCCTTGAACCCTTGCGATTGGAGGAACCATTGGTTGGTTCGAAAGTATCACCCGATCACGGGACAGTATCTCTTGGTCTTTGCGTAGAAAACGCTTTCATATCAGTAGTTTATGCAAGATTTGATGCCTGCTTGGCATCGGATGGCTATTGTGTTTTTGCTCGTGAGTATGGCGTCGGCGTAACATGCTAGTTTGTCACTGCAACATCATTACCCAAAAAGAGATCGAGAATACTATCATTGAACTTCTCGATGCCGACCCGTGGCAACTCGTTGTTCCTGCAAAGGTTTACCATGCCATGAAGAAGCGCGGCCGCTGCTGCGGCTGCTTCCCAAATGTCGCTGAAACCATCATAAAGGTGACGGAAGAATATCATCTCCGCCACGGTTCAGACGATTCGGATGCCGTATCGTTCATTGACCGTGTCCGGTCACTGCGTCACGAATACGGGAGTTCACGACATGAAGGGCGACAAAAAGGTCATCGAGCGGCTTAACGAAGCACTGTTTCTCGAATTGGGGGCCGTCAACCAGTATTGGCTGCACTATCGCCTTCTGGATGACTGGGGCTATACAAAGCTCGCCAAGAAAGAGCGTGAAGAATCCATTGAGGAAATGCATCACGCCGACAAGATCATCCAGCGCATCATCTTCCTGGAAGGTCATCCGAATTTGCAGTCGATTGGCGCTCTTCGCATCGGCCAGAATATCAAAGAAGTGCTCGAGGCGGATCTTGCTGGTGAGTACGACGCGGTCAAATCCTACAAGAAGTCGCGTGAGATTTGCGATCAGCTCGGCGACTATGTGTCCAAGGAACTCTTTGACGAACTGCTGAAGGACGAGGAAGGTCATGTCGACTTCCTCGAGACGCAGATCGACCTTCTGACAGCCATTGGCGTCGAACGCTATGGCCAGCTCAATGCGGCTTCGGCAAACGACGTCGACTGATCAAACAACCATCTCCGACTATAAAAAAGGGCGCCAGTGGCGCCCTTTCTTTTTGTTGAACTGTTATTGCGGAAGCTTGTCGTCGACGCCCGCGACATAGAAGTTCATGCCGAGAATGGTCTTGTCGTCGGCTGTCTCACCAGCCTTCAGCCATTCCGAACCATCCTGCTTCTTGATCGGGCCCGTGAACGGCTTCAGTTCTCCCGAGGTGATCTTGGCCTGCGTCTCCTCAGCAAGCTTTTTCACGTCGTCCGGCATGTTCGTGTAAGGCGCCATGACGACGAGGCCTTCATGCATGCCCTCGAAGACGTTGTGGGTTTTCCAGCTCCCATCAAGCACAGCCTTGGCCCGCTCGATGTAATAGGGTCCCCAATTGTCTACGATCGACGTCAGCTGCGTTTCAGGGCCGAATTTGATCATATCGGAAGCCTGACCGAAGGCTTTGATCTTGCGCTCGGCTGCAACCTGCATCGGGGCGGTCGAGTCCGTGTGCTGGGTGATGATGTCGACGCCCTGGTCAACGAGAGCCTTGGCAGCATCTGCCTCCTTGGCGGGGTCAAACCAGGAGTTGGCCCAGATGACCTTGATCTTGAAGTCCGGATTGACAGACTGCGCACCCAGCATGAAGGAGTTGATGCCTTGAACGACCTCGGGAATGGGGAACGAACCGATGTAACCGGCAACGCCTGTCTTCGACAGTTTTGCAGCGATCACGCCCTGCACGTAACGGCCCTCATAGAAGCGCGAATTGTAGACGGCAACGTTGTCGGCAGTCTTGTAGCCGGTCGCGTGCTCGAATTTCACGTCAGGAAATTTCTGCGCCACCTTGACTGTCGCGTCCATGTAGCCGAACGACGTCGTGAATATGAGCTTGTTGCCCGCTCGTGCAAGCCGCTCGATCGAACGCTCGGCATCGGCACCTTCCGGGACGTTTTCGAGGAAAGTGGTTTCCACCTTGTCGCCCAAGGCTTTCTCCAGTTCCTTGCGACCCTGATCATGCTGGTACGTCCAGCCGAAATCGCCGGGCGGTCCGATGTAGATAAAGCCGACTTTCAGCTTCTCCTGAGCGTGCGCTGCTCCTGCGACGGCGAAACTGGCCGCCATTGTCAGCGCCAATATCAGTTTTTTCATCTAAAGTTCACCTCTCTGTTACTCGATTGCGAAGTCTTTTGGTCCCTACCGGCTTCGTGCGCCGCCTAGCGGTCCGGCACGAAGGGCTTGCCGAGCGAAGTCGGCGTGTTCATCAATGTGAGCCGCTTGTTGCGGGAAATCAGCACAAGCACGATAATCGTCGCCAGATAGGGAAGTGACGACATGAACTGCGACGGTATGCCGATACCAAGCGCCTGTGCGTGCAACTGACCTATACTGACCGCACCGAACAGATAGGCGCCGGCGAGGATACGCCATGGCCGCCAGGACGCAAACACCACCAACGCCAGTGCGATCCAGCCCCGGCCCGCTGTCATGTTTTCCACCCATTGCGGCACATAGACCAGCGAAAGCTGTCCGCCGGCCAGTCCGGCGCAAGCGCCGCCGAACAGCACGGCAAGGTAGCGAATGCGAACGACGGGTACTCCCAATGAATGCGCTGACGTGTGGTTGTCGCCGACGGCACGCAAGGTCAGGCCGGCGCGGGTCTTGAACAGGAACCACACAACGCCGATCGTAAGAAGAATGGAGATATAGAAAATCGGATCCTGTCCGAACAGGAACTTGCCGACATATGGCAGGTCTGTAAGAACCGGAATATTCAGTGCTTCCATTTTCACGCCAGGCAGGCCCACGAAGCTTTCGCCGATCATCGCCGACGCTCCAAGGCCCAGCAAAGTCAGTGCCAGACCGGTCGCCACCTGATTGGTGACAAGGGTCAGCGTCAGGAAACCAAACAGCAGTGAAAACGCCGCGCCCGCGAGGATGGCCGCGATCATGCCGAGCCAGGCAGAGCCTGTCGTCTGGGCAATGGCGAACCCGGCAACGGCACCCATGACCATCATGCCTTCCACACCAAGATTCAAAACGCCAGAACGCTCGACGACAAGTTCACCGAGTGCTGCGATCAGCAGAGGCGTTGCCGCCGTTGCAATCGTCAGAAGTATGGCTTCGAACATGGTCATTTCACGCACCCTTTGCCACTGCATCACCTGCGCGCGATACGATCCGGATGCGATAATAAATCAGGGTGTCGCTGGCGAGGACAAAAAACAGGATGATGCCCTGGAATATGCGAGCCGATTTTTCCGAAATCCCCAATGAAATCTGGGCGGCTTCGCCCCCGAGATACGACAGCGCAAGCACGAGGCCTGCCGCAATTATCCCCAGCGGATTGAGCCTTCCAAGAAAGGCGACGATGATTGCGGTGAAGCCGTATCCCGGTGAAATACTGGTCCGCAACTGGCCCACTGCACCGGAGACTTCAGCAATGCCAGCCAGGCCTGCTAGGGCGCCCGAGATCAGAAAGGCGAAGAATGTCAGCCGTCCGGCGCTGAAACCGGCAAAGCGCCCTGCCCTTGAACTGCGGCCAAGAACCTTGATCTCGTACCCGTTCAAAGTCCGCGACAGCATGAACCACACCAGCAATGCGGCGATCAGCGCCAGGATAAACCCCCAATGCGCGCGCCCCGAGGCGGATGAGATCTCCGGCAGGATCGCGCTCGCGTTGAACTGGACCGTCTCTGGAAAATTATATCCCTGAGGATTGCGCCAGGGACCGCGTACCAGCCAATCGAGAAAAAGCTGTGCTACGTACACCAGCATCAGGCTGGTCAGGATCTCATTGGTGTTGAACCGCACCTTGAGGAATGCGGGAATCGTCGCATAGGCCATGCCACCTGCCATGCCGAGCAGCAGCATGACGGGCAGCACGTACCAGCCCTGCATATCCGGAAACATGACCGGCAGTATCGATCCGGCGATCCCCCCGGCGATCAATTGGCCCTCAGCCCCGATATTCCAGTTGTTGGACAGGAAGCATACCGACAGGCCCACGGCAATCAGGATCAGAGGCGCGGCCTTCACCAGCAATTCGTGGATTGACCAGACTTCAGTCAAGGGTTCGATAAAATAGGAATACAGCGCAGAAACGGGGTTCTTGCCGAGAATGGAAAAAAGGATGGCGCCTGCAATCAGCGTAAGAAAAAGCGCTATGAACGGCGACAAGGCGCTAAACAGAGCTGAGTGTTGCGGGCGCTTGACGATCTCGATGCGCATCAAATTGTCCCCGCGTTTTCTGGGGCAATCGAGTGATCCACGCCGCCCATCATCAGGCCTACACGCTCGCGATTCATTGCTTCGATCGGAACGGACTCCGATAGGTGGCCATGGACCATGGCTGCTATCCGGTCAGAAATATCGAACAATTCGTCGAGGTCCTGGCTGATTACGATCACCGCCGAACCGCTGCGGGCAAGATCGACCAGGGCCTGACGTATATGCGCCGCAGCCCCGGCATCTACGCCCCATGTCGGCTGGTTGACGATCATTACTGACGGGTTCCTGTCGAGTTCGCGGCCGATGAGAAACTTTTGCAGGTTTCCGCCGGAAAGTGCTGATGCATCTGGATTTTCCGCACTCTTGCGCACATCCATTTGGGTCACGATGCGGCTGGTCGCGAGGGCCAGACTTCGCTCCGCCACGAGGCGAAGCGCGCCGCCGGTAAGGAACACCTTGCGGTCCGTAGAATGGCGCGACAGCAGAAGATTATTGGTGAGGGACATGTCCGGCACTGCACCATGACCGAGCCGTTCTTCAGGCACGAAAGCCGCACCGAGTTTTCGCCGTCCCGAAATGCCGATCCTGCCGGCATCCGTTCCGCGAATGCGAATGATGTCCGGGCGCTCCTGCAGGACTTCGCCAGAAATCGCCTCGAACAATTCGCCCTGCCCGTTGCCCGCGACGCCGGCAATCCCGAGAATTTCGCCAGCCCGGACCGAAAGGTTGATATCGTGCAGCGAGACCGAGAATGGTCCGCGCGGCTTTTGCGACAGGCCCCTTACCTCGAGCAGTGCGGCTTGCGTCGATGCGGCGGCCTCTGCCGGATGGCGGTCGATGACGTGAATGTCATTGCCAACCATCATCCGTGCCAGCGATGCTGCTGTTTGCGAACGTGGATCGCATTGGCCAACGACTTTGCCGTGGCGCAACACGGTCGCCCGGTCACATAGCCGCCTGACCTCCTCCAGCCTGTGACTGATGTACAAGATCGACTTGCCTTCCGATCGCAGGCGCTCCAGCGTCACGAAGAGGAGATCAGCCTCCTGCGGGGTGAGTACTGAAGTCGGCTCGTCCAGAATGATCAGATCGGGATTTTGCAGCAGGCAGCGGATGATCTCGATGCGCTGGCGCTCACCCACGGAAAGATCACCCACCAGCGCCTCGGGATCGACCGGCAACCCGTAGGCTTGACCGATTTCCCTCGCGCGGGTGGCGATCGTATCGAGCGGTGTCCTCTCGTCGAGTGACAGGGCGATGTTCTCGGCTGCAGTCAGCGCATCGAAAAGTGAAAAATGTTGGAAAACCATGCCGATACCGAGCGATCTTCCCATTGCCGGATTGGTGACTGTTACCTTTTGCCCTTTCCAGGCGATATCCCCGGACGTTGGCTGCAACGCGCCGAACAGCATTTTGACGAGCGTGGATTTGCCCGCACCGTTCTCACCGAGCAGCGAGTGGATTTCGCCCGTTCCGATCGCCAGGTTGATTTCGTCGCAGGCTTTGAGTGTCCCGAAGATTTTGGTGAGCTTGCTAGCTTCCAGAAGCGGTTTATCAGAGCCGTTTGTTATTGTTGTGCCTGTCATAATTCCCCGCGGCCAAGACCGTTACCGATCCTATGTCAGGCTGACTAAACTTGGAAAGTGTAAAACGTAAGGTTGAAGCCATTTACGCACATTATTCGGGCATCAATCGCGATGGCTTAAGGAATAAGCACTGTTGTGCCGGTTGTTCTGCGAGCCTCAAGATCGCGGTGGGCGTCAGCGACATCCTTCAGAGCGTAGGTCTGGCCGATTTCGATGCGAATGATCCCTTTTGAGACCAGATCGAAAAGCTCCTTTGCGCCGTCCACCAGGGCGTCACGCGCCGCTACATAAACAAACAATGTCGGCCTTGTCAGATAGAGCGAACCCTTGCGCGACAATATGCCGAGGTCGAAGGGTGGAACCGGTCCGGAAGACTGGCCGAAACAGACCAGCATGCCGCGCGGGCGCAGGCAATCCAGCGAGCCGTCGAACGTATCCTTGCCAACGGAATCGTAGACCACGTCGACGCCTTTACCGCCGGTCAATTCTCTCACCCGTTCGGCAAAATTCTCCGTCTTGTAATTGATGACGTGATCGTAGCCGTGGTCCAGCGCCAGCTTGACCTTCTCATCGGAGCCGGCCGTACCAATGACCGTCGCGCCGAGATGTTTTGCCCATTGCCCGGCAATCAGGCCAACGCCCCCGGCAGCCGCATGGAACAGTATGGTATCGCCTTTGCTTACTGGGAACGTCTGCCGCAACAGGTATTGCGCGGTGAGCCCCTTGAGCATCATTGACGCTGCGAGACGCGAGCTGACCGCGTCCGGTACCTGGACGAGACGATCCGCCGGGATCAGCCGTTCCTCGGCATAGGCCCCTATGGGATTCGTATAGGCCACGCGGTCGCCTGCCTTCAAATCCTTGACGTCCGGGCCAACCGCCAGCACGACACCGGCCCCTTCATGCCCAGGAATCAGCGGCAGAGCGCTTGGCGATGGATAGAGTCCTGTCCGGTAATAGA
Organism: Phyllobacterium lublinensis; assembly: GCF_020164435.1. Lineage (GTDB taxonomy): Bacteria > Pseudomonadota > Alphaproteobacteria > Rhizobiales > Rhizobiaceae > Phyllobacterium > Phyllobacterium lublinensis. Next base: position 195,576 of record NZ_JAIUDQ010000005.1, read on the forward strand.
CATCGAGAAAATTGAGCCCGATGGCTTCATTGCGGATATGCGCTTCACCGGGTCCCGGCGCAGCGATGGAGATATCCTCATAGGTCAGTACTTCCGGCCCGCCGAGTTGATGAATACGAACAGCTTTGACCATCATACTTTCTCCGAACGTCCGAGATTGGGGAATGCCTGCATGACCGCCCCGATGCAGAACAGATAGATGCCTGTCACTGAAATGCCAATGCGGACCCAGAGCGGCGAATCGAGCTCCTGGAACAGCGAGATTGCGCCGAATCCGCACCACAGGAAGAATATGGCGAGATTGAGCGGTCGCAACCGCTGCACTCGCACGGGATGCAGGAAATAGACCGGCAGGAAGGACACGATTGCCGCAACAAGAACGATGCCGAAGGCCACCCATTCTCCGGGGCGTACAATGAACAGCGTGAAAACAATCATGTTCCAAACGACAGGGAACCCCTTGAAGAAGTTCTCCTTGGTCTTCATGCCCGTATCGGCATAGTAAATGGCGCTCGAAACCACGATGATCGCCGCCGCAAGGAAGGACAATCCTTCGCCCATGAAGCCGCGCTGATACAGCGCAAAGGCTGGAATGAGCACGTAAGTCATATAGTCGATGATATTGTCGAGGAGTTCCCCGGACCAGTTCGGCAGCACATATTTCACTTCGAGCTTGCGCGCTATCGGCCCGTCGATGCCATCGACGAAGAGCGCAAGCCCGAGCCACCAGAACATCGCTGTCCAGCTTTCTTCACTTGCCGCCACAACCGACAGAAAGGCGAGAAAAGAACCGGACGCCGTGAGCAGGTGGACCGAGAATGCTTTGGCCTGTGGGGCCGTCACTTTCTTGGGCATGACACCCTTGGGCAAGGTAGGTTTTTTCACGGTCCGCGCCAATCTGCTGCATGATAATTCGCCATTCGCTGGTATATCCTATCAGCGGCGAGCGATTTGCGATCAGCTTTTGTTGAAAATAGCCCAAAGCGCAAGCAATCAAGTAGATATAAACTGTTGAAAGCTCGATCAGCTTGGAAACGGAGGCAACCATGACCGACACCAGAACCGATCCGATTGTTGTTGCGGGGGCTGGCCATGTGGGGTTGATTGCTGCTATCGCGATTGGCCAGGCCTTTGACAACGTCATCAGCTTGGGGACGATTCAGGGGGGCAATGACAAGCGCACTACCGCGCTCATGATGCCGGCGATCACGTTCCTGCAGAAGATCGGCCTATGGGAAGCCATAGAGCCCCACGCCGCTCCCATCACGACCATGCGCATCCTAGATGGTACAAACCGGCTGATCAGAAGTCCCGCTGTGACCTTCGAGGCAAGTGAAATCAATGAAAGTGCGTTTGGATACAATATTCCGAACGTCACTTTGACGTCTGTCCTCAGCGATGCTTTGAAGCAATCGTCCATCAGGCATGTCGCCGCTTCGGCCAGTCATTACCACGCAACTGATGGGGCGATCGCCGTCGAAGCCAGTGATGGTTCCTTTTACACCGCCAATATCGTGGTCGCCGCCGATGGCCGTTCATCGCTCGCGCGGGAGGCAGCCGGCATATCAGCGCGCACCTGGAGCTACAATCAGACAGCCATTGTGCTGAGTTTTAGCCATTCCCGCGAACATCATGATATTTCGACTGAATTTCACACCGAGCAAGGACCGTTCACGCAGGTACCCCTGGCCGGTAAGCGCTCAAGTCTGGTTTGGGTTACGGCGCCGGCTCATGCCGTGGAACTGCTGGAGCTCGATCGCAATCAGCTCGCCACCCGGGTTGAAGAACGAATGCAGTCCATGCTTGGTGCGGTCACGATCGACGTCGATCCGCAAAGCTGGCCGCTCTCGGGATTGGTCCCGACATCGTTCTCGCGCAACCGCGTGTTCCTTGCCGGCGAGTCCGCCCATGTGTTTCCGCCCATCGGCGCACAGGGTCTCAACCTTGGCGTGAGAGATGTCGAAACGCTGCTTGAAACGCTGCCAAATGATGGCACCGACCTTGGCGCTGCGTCGGTCATCTCAACCTATAACCGCAAACGCAGGCCCGACATCATTGCGAGAACCGGAGCCGTCGATGCGCTCAACCGGTCGCTGCTGTCCGACCTGCTGCCAGTTCAGATGGTGCGCAGTGGCAGCCTGGAGCTATTGCGTACGTTCTCACCACTGCGCAGCTTCGTCATGCGCGAAGGCTTGCGGCCCGGGAGCGGCTTTCGCTTGCCCCTCAAAAGAGCCGTACACTAGACCCTCCAGCCCAAAAGGGGCTAGGCCAGCACGAAGTCGCTCAGGAGCTTCACGTTCAAGCCGGCAATGACAACGGCAATGAACATCGCGAAGGCCGAGAGCCAGCGTGGTGCGACAAGCGCGCCCATCTTTGCGTTGCTTGCCGTAAACATGACCAGGGGAAATACCGCGAACGAGAGCTGAAGGCTCAGGACAACCTGTGTCAGCACGAGCAGCTTCGCCGTCCCGTTTTCACCGTACCAGATCGTCACCAATGCCGCCGGGATGATGGCAATGCCCCGCGTGATAAGCCGCCGCAGCCAAGGCGCCAGCTTGATGTGCAGGAAGCCTTCCATGACGATCTGTCCGGCGAGCGTCGCCGTCACTGTGGAGTTTATGCCGCAGCAAAGCAGAGCAATGCCAAACAATGTTGGCGCGATGGCCAGTCCTAGCAATGGCGCAAGCAGGGAGTGCGCTTCGCCCAGTTCCGCAATGTCAGTCTGACCGGTCTTGTGGAATGTCGCCGCCGCAAGGATGAGGATCGATGCATTGATCAGCAAGGCAAACATCAGCGCTATGGTCGAATCGATCGTGGCGTATTTCAGCGCCTGCCGCCTTTCGGGCAGAGTCGGGCCGTAGTTGCGCGTCTGCACAATGCCAGAATGCAGGTAAAGATTGTGAGGCATGACCGTTGCGCCAAGAATACCCAGTGCCAGATAGAGCATCTCGGGGTTGGTCACGATTTCAGTTGTCGGCGCAAATCCCTTGATGACGGCGCCCCATTCGGGATCCGCCAGGAAAATCTGGATGGCAAAGCAGACGGCAATCACGCCGAGCAGGGTGATGATCAACGCTTCGACCCAGCGGAAACCGAGCTTCTGCAGATAAAGGATGAGGAAAACATCAAGCGCCGTGATGAGGACGCCGATCTCGAGCGGTACGCCGAAAATCAGGTTGAGGCCGATGGCCGTGCCTATGACTTCCGCAATATCGGTCGCGATGATCGCGATCTCCGCCAGAAACCACAGTCCGTAGGCAACCGGCTTCGGATAAGCGTCGCGGCAGGCCTGCGCAAGGTCCCTGCCCGATCCGATTGCGAGGCGGGCACACAATGCCTGCAGCACGATTGCCATGATGTTGGAAACCAGCGCAACAACGAGCAGCGTGTAGCCGAATTTGGAGCCTCCAGCGAGCGACGTTGCCCAATTGCCCGGATCCATATAGCCGACTGCTACGAGGTAACCTGGACCAATGAATGCCGCGGCGCGGCGCCAACCTGGACCACTTGAACTTACGGCAATAGAACGATGAACGTCAGACAACGACGCTTCACCCTGTGCGTGCCGCCAACCCTCAGGTGTGTCGGCCGCCTGCCGTATTTGATCCATGAAATTCCCTTAATCGCAATTGCAAATCATTCGCAACTATATATAGACATAATTTGCTGCCGCAAGTACCAAAACACAACCAAATAATGTGTGCTCCCGAATTAAGCCGGATGCCACGCGCACATGGCGATGTCACGGAATCCAACCATGGGTCATGACATAGAGCCAGAGTGTCAATGTGACGATTGAGGCCACGGTCGTTGCCAGGATGCAGCTCGACGCTCGCTCCACCCAAACGCCATACTGATGCGCTATAACAAAAACGTTGGTTGCCGTTGGCAAAGCGGCCATCAGCATGGCCGTACTGACCCAGATCGGCGGAAAGTCGCCCACCAGGCTGAGGATGCAATAGATCAATGCAGGTTGAATGAGAAGTTTCAGCGGGACGATGAGATAAAGTTCATTGGGAATGCGCCTCAACGGTCGCAAGGCAAGCGTGGCGCCCATGGCAAACAGTGCGCAAGGCGCTGCAGCCCTGGCGAGGAAGTCGATGAGCCTTTCTAGGGCAACGGGCGGCTCGAAGCCAATAATCGCCGAAGTTACTCCAAGAATGGTCGCGATGATGAAGGGGTGGCCGAAGATCTTCTGCAGAACGCCTATCGCGAGATCGCGTGCGGAGCGGTTGTCATTGCCGGATACCGCCATCATCGTTGGCGCCATGACGAAATGCAGCGTGTTGTCAAAACAGAAGATAAGCGCTACCGGCACCGCGGCAGGCGCGCCAAAGGCCAGAATCGCGAGCGCCGGTCCCATGTAGCCGATGTTTCCATAGGCGGCGGCAAGGCCCTGGATTGTACTTTCGTCAATCTTTCCGGTGCGTACGAAACCGACGAGGAACATTGCCAGAAAGATACAGAACGTTGATACGGTACAACCGATGATGAACGACCACTGCGTCAACTCGGCAACCGGGGTCTTTGAAAGGATCTGGAAAAACAGGGCCGGTAACGCCACATATACGATGAAGGTGTTCATCCATCCCAATGCTTCCAGAGGCTGGCGATTGATCCTGGCCACGAAAAAGCCGAGAAAAATCAGTCCAAAGAATGGAAGCACAAGGTTGAATACGTCGAGCATGATGGGCTTTGAAGGTTGCCACGAGCAAGGCGGATGGGGAGTAGGTCTTTCGAACTCGCGGGATTTGACAGAAACAGATATCTACATCGAATGACGAGTATGACACAGATACGACATGCAAAATTCCAGATCGGTCAGGTGGTCAGCCACCGGATTTTCGCCTTCCGCGGCATAATCTTCGACGTCGATCCGGAGTTCAACAATACGGAAGAATGGTATCAATCGATCCCGGAAGAGGTCCGGCCGCGCCGTGACCAGCCCTTCTACCATCTCTTTGCCGAGAACGCCGACAGTGAGTATGTCGCGTATGTCTCGGAGCAAAACCTGGTTCCGGATACGACGGGTGTGCCGTTGAGGCATCCGCAGATCAAGAATGTGTTCGAGAAGCTGGAAAATGGCGTGTACCGGGTCAAGCGTCCGCACATCAACTAGTAAACCGCTGCCCGTGAAATGAAAAAGGGACGCTGACGCGTCCCCTTTTGCTTATTGGCCCGCCTTGGCTTTCGCCTGCTCGGCCTTCATCTTGTCTTCGAACTCCTTCTGACGCTTCTGGACTTCGTCCTGCAGTGTCTTCTGGCGCTGTTCGAGTTCGTTCTGCTGGATGCCGGGGCCGTCATAGGCCTGGGTAAAGCCGGTCAGAGCGACATTGATCGGGTTGGGCTTGTTCTGGAAGTTGACCGACGTCAAAGTCAGCTGATTGCCCTTCTTGAAGGAAGCAAGCAGCTCATCGGACAGCGCAACTTCCGAGATGCAGCGATCCGGGAAACAGATCGCGTAGTCGATCTTCTGGGTCTTGCCGCCATTGATCTGGAGACCAACACCTGGAGGAATCAAGCGGCCAGTCGGAACCGATACCTGGAAGATCTTGCGATTGATCTTGCCCTTGATCTCGATGAGATTGACGGCGGTCAGCAACTGGCCGCTGTCGGCCGTCACGATGTTCTGCGTGTTGCAGATGTCGTTCTCTTCCTGCTTGGAACAAACCTTGAACCAACCCTGCGGCGCTCTCTGCTGCTGGGCTGTGGCTGGTACTGCCGCGGCGGCGAGTAATGCAATGGCACCCGCGATGGATGCGGTTGCAGCGAAAGTCTTAGGGGTGGACATGGTCAACTGGTTCCTTTCAGCGCACTTATCCGAAGTGTTTCTTGATCATCCTGATTTTGCTCGTCTGGCTTTGGTTACCAAATGCGGCAACAGAGTGACCCTTGATATCGAACGCCGTGTTACACTGCATGTTAATGCAAATCCAGACTACTTTTGGCTGTCTTCCGGTTTCGCAGGCATCATTATACGCCTTCCGCCGCAGAATCGTCGTCAAATGGTAGTCTGTGGCACGAATCAGGCTAAATCCCCGCTTTAAGAGCGCAAGGTTGAGACGATGTTGAAGAAGAGTTTCCAGATTCTGGTGCTTGCGAGCGCGGCATGCTTGGGTGCGACCGCCGCAATCGCCGAGCCCACTTATGGAATCGCCATGCGCGGCGAACCCGCCCTGCCCGGGGATTATCAGTATTTTCCCTATGTGAATCCCGACGCTCCGAAAGGCGGTTCGATCACCTATGGCGTGGTGGGTACCTTCGACAGTCTGAATCCATTTCTGGTGAAGAGCCTGCGAACAACGGCGCGCGGAATCTTCAACGATCCGCAGTTCGGCAATCTTGTCTATGAAACCCTCATGCAGCGCAGCGCTGATGAGCCTTTCACGATGTACGGCCTGCTTGCCGAAAAGGTGGAGACGAATGATGATCGCACCTGGGTTGAGTTTACGCTCAATCCAAAGGCACGATTTTCCGACGGACAGCCCGTCACGCCGGACGACGTGATTTTCACGTTCGACATCCTGGCCGAAAAGGGTCTTCCGCAATACAAGCAGCGCAAGGACCGCATCGCGGCGATGGAGAAGGTAGGAGAGCGTGGTATCCGCTTTGTCTTCAACGACAAGGCCGATCGCGAGTTCCCGCTTATTCTGGCCCTGATGCCGATCTTGCCAAAACATGCCATCAACCGCGACACGTTCGACGGTTCGCCGCTGGCTGTTCCGGTTGGCAGTGGCCCCTACATCATATCCCAGGTCCAGCCTGGTCAACGGATCATCTACAAGCGAAATCCGGATTATTGGGCGGCTGACATCCCAAGCCGGCGCGGATTCAACAATTTCGACACGATCACGGTCGAGTACTTCCGCACTGAGCAGTCGCAGTTCGAAGCCTTCAAGAAGGGTGTGTTCGACGTCTTCATGGAAGGTGATCCCAATAAATGGGCATCCTCCTACGACTTTCCCGCCTTCAAGGATGGCCGGGTCGTGCAGGAGACATTTGAAACCAAGTCGCCAGCAAACATGTTCGGGTTTGCTTTCAACACGCGGCGTGAAAAGTTCGCCGACAGGGACGTGCGTGGCGCTCTCGCCATGATGTTCGATTTTGAATGGACCAACCGCAATCTCTTCGCAGATCGTTATCAGAGGATGGGCAGTTACTGGCAGGGCTCGGAGCTTTCGGCACTGGGCAAGCCGGCTGACGCGACCGAACGGGCGTTGTTGGCGCCCTACCCCGATGCCGTCCTGCCGGACGTGATGGACGGAACATATCAACCGGCGAAAACAGATGGTTCCGGGCGGGATCGCAAGGAGATGAAGCGCGCCTATGACGTGCTGATGAGCAAAGGCTATACGATCAAGGACGAGACCTTGCTTGATCCCAAGGGGTTGCCCCTGACCTTCGAAATCCTCACGCGTTCTGTCGCCGAAGAGCGGCTGGGACTTGCCTACAAGCGGACGCTCGAGCGTCTGGGCATCGGGGTAACCATTCGGACGGTCGATGATGCGCAATATCAGAAGCGTCTCGAGACCTTTGACTACGACGTCATCCTTGGCGCTTATTCGGGAACGCTTTCCCCAGGTTTCGAGCAGTTCAGGCGCTGGAGCAGCCAGTCCCGAGACTCGAACGGCAGTTTCAACTATGCTGGTGTCGCTGATCCTGCGGTAGACGCCCTGATCGGCAAAATGCTCGAGGCGCGCGAGCAGGATGAATATGTGAGCACGGTTCGTGCATTGGACAGGGTACTGATCTCCGGAAACTACTTCGTGCCGATCTATTACCAACCGGCGCAATGGGTTGCCCGCTGGTCCCATATCAAGCACCCGGAGAAGACGTCCATAAACGGCTACCAGTTCACGTCATGGTGGTCGGACAAACGATAGAAGAGACAGAGTGAAATCATGACCGATAAGAAATTTACGATCGACGTGGTGTCGGATGTTGTCTGCCCCTGGTGCTTTCTCGGCCGCAAGCGCCTGGAGCATGCACTAGCGCTCAATCCGGATCTGGACGTGACCGTAAATTGGCGTCCGTTCCAGCTTGACCCCACCATTCCGCGGCAAGGCAAGGATCGCAATCGCTATATGCAGGAGAAATTCGGCAGCTCCGACCGGGTCTTTGAGATCCACCAGCAATTGATCACGCTTGGCAAGGAAGAAGGCATCGAATTCGACTTCGAAGCAATCGAAATCAGCCCGAATACGCTGGATGCGCACCGCCTGATACGCTGGGCCTCCCAGGCCAATCCCAACGTTCAGGATGCCGTAGTCGGTCTTCTTTTCTCGTACTACTTCGAGCAGGGCAAGAATATCGGCGACCATCAGGTGTTGCTGGAGGCCGCCGCAGAGGCTGGAATGGATGTTGCGATCGTCGCCAGCCTGTTGCCAACCGACGCCGATAGCGTCGGGGTGCGCCAGGAAATCGACACCGCAAACCAGATAGGCGTCCGGGGCGTACCCTGCTTCATCCTCGACCAGAAATATGCCGTCATGGGTGCCCAATCGGCCGATGCTCTCGCCGATGCCATCCGCCAGACGGCAGACGGCTTTGAGCCCCGTCCGGTCTGAGACCTCTGCTGGGGCGTTCCATTCTGGATGGCACGGACCGCAACTGCCGTTCGGGGAATTTTCTCTACAAGTTTCCTATGCCGCTTCTGCCAGCTTTGCGAGCTGCGTCATCACGACGGCTGCACCGTTCAGGCGCTTCTCCGCTGTTGGCCAGTCACGCACCAGCACAATGCTTTGATCCGGGCGAATCTTGGCCATGGCGCCCTGCTCACCGATCATCTTGACCAGGGCAGCCGGATTGTTGAACGTCTTGTTGCGGAACTGAACGACTACCCCTTTCGGCCCCGCATCGAGTTTCTCGACATTGGCCCGGCGGCACAGCGCCTTGATATAAACGATCTTCAGCAGATGCTGGACCTCTTCCGGCAATGGACCAAAGCGATCGATCAGTTCGGCGCCAAAACCGTCGATATCCTGCAGTTCCTCCAGATCCGCCAGCCGCCGGTAGAGGCCGAGACGCAACTGCAGATCAGGAACATAGGTTTCGGGGATCATGACGGCGGTCCCGATCGATATCTGTGGAGACCAGTTTCCGTCCTCGACCTCGCCGGTGCCCTTTATCTCCGCCACCGCCTCTTCGAGCATCTGCTGATAGAGTTCGAAACCAACTTCGCGAATATGGCCCGACTGTTCTTCGCCAAGCAAATTGCCCGCGCCACGGATATCCATGTCGTGGCTTGCCAACTGGAACCCGGCGCCGAGTGTATCGAGCGACTGCAGCACCTTCAGGCGACGTTCGGCGGTTTGCGTCAGGAGCTTGTTGGCGGGCAGCGTGAACAGCGCATAAGCGCGCTGCTTTGACCGGCCGACCCGTCCGCGCAGCTGATAGAGTTGCGACAGGCCGAACATATCCGCCCGATGGATGATCATCGTATTGGCCGTTGGGATGTCGAGACCGGATTCGACGATCGTTGTCGAAAGCAGCACATCATACTGGCCATCATAGAAGGCATTCATGATGTCATCGAGTTCGCCCGGAGCCATCTGCCCGTGCGCGACCGCGACCTTCAGTTCCGGTACCTGGGCATCCAGAAATTCCTTGATTTCGGTCAAGTCGGAAATACGCGGGCAGACATAGAAGCTCTGACCGCCGCGATAGCGTTCGCGCAGGAGGGTTTCTCGGATCACGAGAGGATCGAACGGAGACACGAATGTGCGTACTGCCATGCGATCCACAGGTGGGGTCGTTATGAGCGAAAGCTCGCGCACACCGGTCAATGCCAACTGCAAAGTGCGGGGAATGGGCGTCGCCGACAGGGTGAGCACGTGCACGTCTGACTTCAGTTCCTTCAGGCGCTCCTTGTGCTTGACGCCGAAGTGCTGCTCCTCATCGATGATCAGAAGTCCGAGATTCTTGAACTTGATGCCCTGCCCGAGCAAGGCATGCGTGCCTACGGCAATGTCCACCTGACCCTCGGCAATGCCCTTCTTGTTATCGGCGAGTTCCTTTGATCCAACAAGGCGCGACGCTTGCGCCACATTGACCGGCAGGCCCTGGAACCGGGATGAGAAGGTCTTGAAATGCTGCCTGGACAACAACGTGGTCGGGACAACGACCGCGACCTGTACACCATTCAGCGCCGCGACGAACGCCGCACGCAGGGCAACCTCGGTCTTGCCAAAACCGACGTCGCCGCACACAAGTCGATCCATTGGCCTGCCCTGTGCCAGGTCATCGATGACGGCATCAATGGCGCGATCCTGATCCTCTGTTTCGTCGTAAGGGAACCGCGCCGCAAATTCTCCGTAGAGCCCGTCCGGGGGCGTCAGCACCGGCGCTCCGCGCATCTGCCGCTCGGCCGCAACGCGAATAAGATGGCCTGCTATATCGAGCAGCCGCTTCTTGAGTTTAGCCTTGCGGGCCTGCCATGCACCACCACCCAACTTGTCTAAGACAGCAGTCGAACTTTCAGAGCCAAACCGCGATAAAAGCTCGATATTTTCGACCGGTAGAAACAGCCTGTCATCGCCCGCGTAATGCAGTTCGAGACAGTCGTGGGGGGCGCCGGCAGCGGTAATCGTGCGCAGGCCGATGAAACGGCCTATGCCATGGTCCACATGCACCACAATATCGCCAGCGTTGAGAGCTGCGACCTCACTGATGAAGTCCCGGTCGCGCTTACGGCGTTTCGAGTGACGAATGAGCCGGTCTCCGAGGATGTCCTGCTCCGCGACCACGACCAGTTCACCCGCATCAAAACCGGACTCCAGCGACAGGACACCGGCGGTGATCTTGTCGCGAGCCAGGGCTTTGACGGTTCGCAGATCGTCCACAAGCTCGATCTTTTCGAGGCCATGTTCATTCAGCACCTGTACAAGCCGGTCGCGGGTACCCTCGCTCCAGGCAGCCAGCAAGACTTTCTTGCCCGCGGCGCGTTCCGCGCCGATGTGCTTGACCACACTGTCGAAGACGTTCGTTTCCTTCTGCGTACGCTCCTCGACGAAGGTGCGCCCGCGATGAACTCCGGCGTGAATGACCGATCGCCCGGATACGAACGGGGCATCAAATGGCGTGAAATCGATACGCATGCCGGAGGCTGCCGCAGCCGCCTCGACCTGTTGCGGCGTCAGATACAGAGCCCCAGGCTCGACGGGCTTGTACGGCACAGCATCGCCAGGTTCCTTGCCGTCGGATTGCCGTTTGCGTGCTTCGTAATGATCGAGGACAAGCTTGTGGCGCTCGACCATCGATTCGTGTGCAAGATGATCTAACACAACCGGCATGTTTCCCGCGTGATCGAAGACGGTTTCAAGGCTCTCGTAGAACAGCGGCAGCCAATGTTCCATTCCGGCGAAGCGGCGCCCCTCGGAGATCGACTGATACAGCGCGTCGTCGCGGGATGGTGCCCCGAACTTCAAGACGTACTGCGTCCGGAAATGGCTGATTAGCTCCGGTGACAGCGTGATTTCGCTCATCGGCTGCATGGAGAATTCGGTCTTCTGGCTCGACGTACGCTGCGAGGCGGGATCGAAGGTGCGGATTGTCTCGAGCGTATCGCCGAAGAAATCCAGTCGCAGGGGCTCGTCAGCGCCCGGCGCAAACAGGTCCAGAATACCCCCGCGCACCGCATATTCGCCCACGTCACGCACGGTAGGAACGCGCTCAAAGCCATTATTTTCAAGGCGTTGAACGAGATAATTCATGTCAATTCTATTACCCGGCTTCGCCAGGAACAGCTGATCGGCGAGAAGCTTTCGCGGCGGCAGTTTCTGAAGCATGGCGTTGGCAGTCGCCAGAATGACGCCTGGATGCTTGTTCTGACGCAAGGATGCCAGCCCTGCCAGGGCGGCGAGGCGCCGTGCGGATGTATCGGCCCCTGGAGACACCCGGTCGTAGGGAAGGCAATCCCACGCGGGAAGTTGCAGCACCGGCAAGTTCGGCTGGACGAAGTTCAGGACCTGTTCAAGATCAGCAACCCGTTGGCCGTCGCGGGCGATGAAAAGCACAGGGCCACCCGCGCCAGCTTCGGCCACAACCTTGGCCAAGGCAAAGGCTTCAAAACCATCGACGACGCCGTCGATGACCACATGACCATTGGTGTCAGGTTTCAGTCCGAGTTTGGAGAACGCTGTCATTTTGAGTTTTCAGATTTTCCGGTAATGCTGCAGGCGTGAACTCAGGAGCTCATGCTATTGCGGGACGCGACAATCCTGCGAAAGATCGGCGTATCAAATTCAGCGGGAACATTGGCCTCTCCCGTAACCCATTTCAACAGGTCCCGGTCAAGTGCTTCCATCAATGCTTCATATTGGTCAAGTTCGTCGTCGGACAAGGTCTCAATATGAGTATCGGCAAACTGTCCGAGAATCAGGTCCATTTCCCGCATGCCGCGATGCCAGGAGCGATACAGTATTTTACGCTGCCGGGGCTGCAAGTCAGCGGTGGTGCGACTGCTTCCAGTCATGAGCAAGCTCCATTTGCCTTGGGTGTTTATGGTGAGTGCGGGTCGGTATAGCCTGCCTGACGGCGTCTGTCAGCCTTGCAACGCACATCGAAGCCGTTAAACGTTACTTATGCGTCCATCACTGCTCGATCCCCTTTTCGCTTCCGTCCGCTCGCTTTCTGGCATTGGTCCGAAAGTGTCCGGTCTGCTTTCCACACTCCTTGGCACCCAGCCGCCAGGAACCGATCCTCGTGTGGGCAATCTCGTCTACCTTCCGCCGCACAGCGTGATCGATCGCCGGAATCGACCCGGCATTGCCTATGCGCCGGAGGGTGCAATCGTCACACTGGAAGTGCGGATAGATCGTCACCAGCCCTCGCCGAGCGGACGCAGCAATGTGCCTTACCGTGTCTTTGCACATGATGATACCGGTGAAATCAGCCTGACATTCTTTCATGCCAAGCAGGCATGGCTCGAAAAAATTATGCCGGTAGGCGAAACGGTGATCGTTTCCGGAACCATGGAATGGTTCAATGGCCGCCCATCGATGGTCCATCCGGATCACGTCACCAGTATCGAGGATGCCGCATCGCTTCCGCTGGTCGAGCCGGTCTACCCACTGACTGCGGGGCTCTCGCCGAAAGTGCTCGCACGCGGCGTTCAGGAAGCGCTGGCCAAGGCCCCGCAATTGCCGGAGTGGATCGATGCGCCGGTTATCAGCGAGTTCAAGCTGCCATCGCATCGCGAGGCATTGCAAATATTGCATAATCCGCAGGATCCGGGTGACATCGCTCTTGATCATCCGGCACGCCGGCGCCTGGCTTATGATGAATTCCTTGCCGGTCAGTTGGCGCTGGCGCTTGTCCGCCAAAGAACGAAGCGCCTTTCCGGGCGCAAACTCGAGGGCGACGGCCGCATAAGGGCAAAAATTGCCGAGGCATTGCCTTACTACCTGACGAACAGTCAGGGCCAAGCGATCAAGGAAATTATCGCCGATCTGCGACAGGGCGAGCGCATGTTGCGATTGCTCCAGGGCGATGTCGGCTCAGGCAAGACTGTCGTCGGACTCATGGCAATGGCTCACGCTGCAGAATCCGGCGGTCAGTCGGCGCTGATGGTGCCAACGGAAGTGCTGGCGCGCCAGCATTTTGCCACCATTGCGCCTTTGGCCGAGAAGGCCGGCCTGCGCGTTGCGCTGCTCACCGGCCGCGAAAAGGGCCGTGAGCGAGAGGAGATTCTGGACGGGCTTCGCGCGGGTGCCGTGCATATCATTGTCGGAACGCACGCCCTGTTCCAGGAAAAGGTCACCTATCACGATCTGGTGCTGGTGATCGTCGACGAACAGCATCGCTTCGGGGTTCATCAGCGCCTGTTGCTGACCGCCAAGGGAACGGCCCCGGACATGCTGGTCATGACGGCAACGCCGATTCCGCGCACACTGGTATTGACCGCATTCGGTGACATGGACGTCTCCAAGCTCACGGAGAAGCCAGCCGGTCGCAGGCCGATCACCACCGCCATTCTTCCCATGGAACGCCTGAGCGAACTGGTCGAACGCATGCGCACGGCCATTGCCGAGGGGCAGAAAATCTACTGGATTTGTCCGCTCGTCGAGGAGTCCGAGCTGGTGGATCTCGTCTCGGCGGAACACCGCTTTGAATCCCTGCAGCCGCTTCTCGGCCAACGGATAGGCTTGGTGCATGGCCGCATGTCCGGTCCGGAAAAGGATGCGGCCATGCTTGCCTTCAAGAACGGCGAGACACGGCTGCTCGTAGCCACCACGGTGATCGAGGTCGGGGTCGATGTACCCGATGCCACGATCATCGTCATCGAGCATGCCGAACGCTTTGGTCTGGCGCAGTTGCATCAGTTGCGCGGGCGTGTCGGGCGTGGTGACAAGCCGTCCACCTGCCTTCTGCTTTACAAGGGACCACTCGGCGAAGTCGCTCAGGCCCGCCTAAAGATCATGCGCGAGACGGAGGATGGTTTCCGCATCGCCGAGGAGGATTTGAAGCTGCGTGGCGAAGGCGAACTTTTGGGAACACGCCAGTCCGGAACTCCGGGTTTTCGCCTTGCCAGTATCGAGGCGCATCAGGATCTGCTGGAAATTGCCCGCAAGGATGCACGCTATATTCTCACGCGTGACCCTGAGTTGCAGGGCGCGCGCGGTGAGGCCCTGCGCATCCTGCTTTACCTGTTTGAAAGAGATGAAGCGGTCCGGCTCTTGCGAGCCGGTTGAGCTTTTTTCAACGCCCTTGCGGAAAGGAGACCACTTCCCGCTTTTGGAGCTGCTCTACTCTACCGTTACCGATTTCGCCAGATTGCGCGGCTGGTCGACATCGGTACCCATGAACACGGCCGTATAGTAGGCCAGCATCTGGATCGGTAGGGCGTAGATGATCGGGGCAATGATCTCCGGAATGTCCGGCAGGACGATGGTGTGCATCGTTTTCAACGTGCTGGCAGCAGCGCCCTTCTCGTCGGTGATGAGAATGATCTTGCCACCGCGCGCGGCCACCTCCTGCATGTTGGAGACGGTTTTTTCAAACCAGTGATCATAGGGTGCAATGACGATGACGGGCATCGACTCGTCGATCAGGGCAATTGGCCCGTGCTTGAGTTCGCCGGCTGCATATCCCTCGGCGTGGATATAGGAGATTTCCTTCAGCTTCAGCGCGCCCTCCAGTGCCAGCGGGAAGCTCGTGCCGCGCCCGAGATAAAGCACATGCTTGACCTGGCTGAGATCGCGACTGATCGCCTCGATTTGCGGCTCAAGCCGCAGCGCCTGGTTTGCAAAACGCGGAATTTCGGAAAGTTCGCGCACAAGCTGGCGCTCTTCCTCATCATTGATCGTGCCACGCATCTTGCCAGCGGCAACAGCCAGTGATGCCAGAACCGCAAGCTGACAGGTGAAGGCCTTGGTCGATGCTACGCCGACTTCCGGTCCGGCGAGAGTCGGGAAAACGGTGTTGGATTCACGCGCCATCGTCGATTCCCTGACATTGACGATCGTCCCGATCGCCAGTCCCTGCTGCTTGCAGTAGCGCAGCGACGCCAGCGTATCGGCCGTTTCGCCGGACTGGGAAACGAACAGCGCAAGGCTGTCCTTCGAAAGCGGCATTTCCCGATAGCGGAATTCCGAAGCTACATCGATATCGACAGGTAGCCGGGCAATGCGCTCGAACCAGTATTTACCGACCAGTCCGGCATAATAGGCCGTGCCGCACGCCGAGGCCGCTATGCGGTCGATCCTCGCGAAATCGACAGGTGCGCTTCCGGCGCGGATCGTGCCCTTGGAGAAATCAAGGTAGTTTGCCAGCGTGTGGGAGATGACTTCCGGCTGTTCATGGATTTCCTTTTCCATGAAGTGGCGGTGATTGCCCTTGCTGACCAGAAATGCCGTACCGGCGGACTTCTGAATGGGGCGGTCGACGTTGGCGCCTGTCTCGTCATAGATGGTGACGCCGCTGCGGGTCAGCACGGCCCAGTCGCCATCCTCCAGATAGGACAGGCTGTCGGTAAAGGGGGCAAGCGCAATGGCATCGGATCCCAGATACATCTCGCCATCGCCATATCCCACGGCAAGCGGGGGGCCATTGCGTGCGGCGACGAGCAGGTCCTCCTCGCCCTTGAACATGATGGCGATGGCAAATGCGCCGCGCAGGTGCGGCAATGTCTGGCGAACAGCCTCAACCGCATCAAGGCCACCGTCCATGGCCCGCGTGACCAGATGTGCGACGGTCTCCGTATCCGTCTCGGTCTGGAAGACGTAGCCATCCTTCTCGAGCATGGCACGCAATTCGGCAAAGTTCTCGATGATGCCATTGTGGATGACCGCCAGACGTGGCGTCGTGTGCGGATGCGCGTTACGCACTGTCGGGGCACCATGGGTCGCCCAGCGTGTATGACCAATCCCGATCGTTCCGCCAAGCGGATTTTCCTTCAGCAGCTTGTCGAGGTTGACCAGCTTTCCCTCGGCGCGGCGGCGGTCAAGCACTCCGTCTTGTAGAGTGGCGACGCCGGCGGAGTCATAGCCGCGATATTCCAGCCGCTTGAGTGCGTCCACAAGCAATGGCGCAACCTGTTCCCGCCCGATAATTCCTACGATCCCGCACATACAAAACTCCGATGCCCCATATTCTTTTGTTGCTCCCGCCTATGGCAAATTCGCTTCAGCGGAAAGTCACTTTCCATTGCGCAATCTTGCATAAACTGTCGATGCTGATCTAGTCCGCCTTCTTGGCTAGTTTCTGCGCCGCATAGCGCGCGCGCAACTGCACCGCCCGGCCCTCCTTGATCTCCTGCCGCGCACGACCAAAGGCCAGGGAATCCGCAGGTACATCGGCTGTTATGACGCTTCCAGAGGCGATATAGGCATTGTCGCCAATGGAGACCGGTGCGACCAGCGAGCTGTTCGACCCTACGAAGACATTGGCGCCGATTTCGGTCAGGGCCTTGTTGTAGCCGTCGTAATTGCAGGTGATTGTACCTGCGCCAACATTGGCTTCCGCCCCGACCGTCGCGTCGCCGATATAGGTCAAATGACTGATCTTGGCGCCGACACCGATCTTTGCGTTCTTCACTTCAACGAAATTGCCCACCTTCGCCTTGGCGGCAAGATCGGCCCCGGGCCGCAGGCGGCCAAAGGGTCCGACGGTCGCGTTCGTTCCAACCTTTGCGCCCTCCAGATGCGAGAAGGCGTGAATCACTGCTCCGCTGGCAATCGAAACCCCAGGGCCAAAAACAATGTTCGGCTCGAGCACCACATCGGCCTCGATCAGCGTGTCATGGGCAAAGAAGACGGTCTCAGGCGCCTGCATCGTCACGCCTGCCAGCATCATGGCGCGGCGCTTGCGGTTTTGCCAGATTGCCTCAGCCTCTGCGAGTTCGGCCCGGGTATTGATGCCGATCACATTGTCCGGTGAAATTTCGATGGCTACGACCGATTTGCCTTGCGCATTGGCAATCTCCACCACGTCCGTGAGATAATATTCACCCTTGGCGTTGTTGTTGGTGATCTGGCCGAGGAGCGCCAGCGCACCGTCGCCGCGCAAGGCCATCAGTCCGCCATTGCAGAAACCTATTCTTTTCTCGGCGTCACTTGCGTCTTTCTCTTCGCGGATCGCGATAAGCCGCCCATTCTGCTCGATCAGCCGGCCATAACCGTGGGGATTGTCCGGGCGGAACCCCATGACAACCACGTCGGCGCCGCCGGCAAGCTTTGCCCTCGCCTGCTCCAGCGCTGCGGATTCAACCAGCGGCGTGTCGCCGAAAACCACAAGGACGTCATCATAGCCGGCGCCAATGGCATCCCGTGCCGCGAGCACCGCATGGCCCGTACCGAGCCGCTCCGTTTGCTGGTGTACCGAGACGTTGGCTACGACCGCGCGAACAGCGGCTTCGACGTTGGCCGCACCACGGCCGACCACAAGTGCGATATCGCTACCGCCAGCCCCATGCACTGCCCGTGCCACGTGGGCGACGATCGGCAGACCGGCAATCGGGTGCAGGACCTTTGGCAGCGAGGATTTCATGCGCGTACCCTCACCGGCAGCGAGAATAACCGTGAGGCAGGAACGTAGGGCCATCGTCAAACTTCCAGATCAGTCGTTCATTTTACTTCGGACGGAAACCGCTTTGCAGTTCTCGTTAAGATGCTCGTAGGAGCAATGTCGCGCCGGACACTGGCACGAGATTGGTTTCCAACAAGGTAACTTCCGCCTGTTTAGCCGAGTTGTCCGAGGATGGGAAATGTTTCGAGAAGCCAGAATGAGAATGTCTGCAGGCCGCCCGTCAGGAACAGGACACCGGTGAGAACCAGCAATCCGCCCATGATTTTCTCCACCTTGCCGAGATGGGTCCTGAAACCGGCCAGAAAACGCATGAACATGCCGGAAAACAGGGCTGCAATGATGAAAGGAACGCCGAGCCCGAGCGAATAGATCGCCAGCAGCAAGGCACCGTCCGCAACCGTATCCCGGGCTCCCGCCAGCGCCAGGATCGGCCCGAGCACCGGTCCGATGCAGGGTGTCCATCCGAATGCGAAGGCAAGTCCCATCACATAGGCGGCGATCGGACTGGCCGGCTTTCCCTGTGTCTGGAACCTCGCCTCGCGCGAAAGGAACGCCAGCCTGAAGACGCCAAGAAAGTTGAGTCCCATCAGGATAATGACGACGCCTGCGACAATGGCGATCTCCTGCTGCCACATCCGCAGGAAGCTGCCGATCGTCGACGCTCCGGCCCCGAGCAGCACAAACACGGTGGAAAAGCCGAGGACAAAGCAGAACGAGGACATCAGCAATGCCTGCCGCACCGGCGAGATCGCCTTGGCCGTGTGGTCAGAACGGAAATCCTCCACCGTCACGCCGGCCATGTAGCAAAGATAGGGTGGAACGAGCGGCAGCACGCATGGCGAAAGAAAAGAAAGGGCGCCGGCGCCAGCAGCTGTCAGGTAGGAAACATCAAGCGCCATTCGCGCTCCTTCATGCTTTTCAGTTTGGCCGTGGAGTAAGCCGAATCTCGAAGGAATTCCAATCACCTTTTCGCCAGCCCGCCGGGAAATCCGCAGTTCAGCGGACCATTCAGTCAAACGGCGGGGTAGGATTTCGCGCTGTCTGGAACAAAAATTAGCAACGTTGGCCCAAACAAGCCGTTTTGTTGCGGAAACTGCGCACAATAGTTGTTGACCGATCGGCAAGTCGACCCTATGTTCCGCCGCACTTCCCGAGGCCACCGAACTGGCTTCGTTCGGGAGCGCGTAGCTCAGCCGGTAGAGCAACTGACTTTTAATCAGTAGGTCCAGGGTTCGAATCCCTGCGCGCTCACCATCTCCAAGCACAAAAATCACTTGCAATTCAATGACTTAGACGCTGCGTAACGAAGCGTCAACGGGACGTTTTGACTCCCCCCACCCTGTTTTTGCCGTTTCGGGCGCGTATCGGGCGCAAAAATCACCTTCAAAGTCATTCTGAATCGATTCATGTCATCAAAAATCACGGCAACTGACGCAAAATCAGTAGATCTAATGTCGCCAGTCAGTAGCTCTCAGACCTTGTTTTCGCTCGTTTAGCGCGTCGTGATGCCAATATCCGGCTATGAAAATGATCCTGCTCGTGAAGTCCCTCAAAACGAAAAAGCCCGCCACCGATGAGGGGGACGAGCTGTCGGTTGAATGTTCCCTGACTGGTCTGCTTGACGCGCCAACTCTTCCTTTCTCCGGTGCCTTCGAAAACTAAGTTGAAGCGCGAGCTGGCCGCCTCACGAATATCAGGTTGCTCTTTCGCCGTTTCGAGATCATGGTGCGGCGTCCACGCCGCTCAGACCGGACGCTAGCATCACGGCGCGCACCTTCACGGCCAAGTCCACTGAGCACAGGAGATGCTACGGGGTCAAATTGTGAGGAATATGTCTCTTTGTCTTGGCCTGACCAGCAGGAGCATACCCATGGCAGACCAAGCAGTAGATGGTATGATTCGCCCATTTGAGGTTGCTTTTCCAGATTCGGTACTGGAGGACTTGCGCGAGCGCTTGTCAAAAGCCCGTCTCCCCGAGGAAGAAACCGTCGATGACTTTTCACAAGGCGTGCCGCTGAAGACCGTTCGACAGGTTTTGACACACTGGCGTGATAAGTATGACTGGCGCAAGGCCGAGGCGCGGCTTAACGCCGTGCCAAACTACATCACCGAAATCGATGGGCTGGATATCCATTTTATTCACGCTCGCTCCAAGCATGAAAATGCTCTTCCAATAATTGTCACCCACGGGTGGCCGGGCTCCATTGTGGAGCAGTTAAAGATTATCGGGCCGCTGACAGATCCCACGGCACATGGCGGGCGTGCCGAGGATGCCTTCCATGTGATTATTCCATCGATGCCGGGTTACGGCTTTTCCGGAAAACCCACCACGACCGGCTGGGGACCAGAACGGATCGCGGACGCTTGGATCACTTTAATGAAGCGCCTTGGCTACACGAAGTTCGTTGCCCAAGGCGGTGATTGGGGCGCGGTTGTGACTGAAATGATCGGCGTGCGAGCACCACCAGAATTGGTCGGCATCCACGTCAATATGCCTGGCGCAGTCCCTGAAGATATTAACGGAGCAGCTTTCGGCGGAGCGCCAGCACCGGCTGGTCTATCCGATGAGGAGAAAAGCACATACGACCAACTCGTTACTTTCTACAAGAAGGTTTACTACGCCTTCTGGATGGCAACTCGACCGCAGACGGGCGTGGCATTTGCAGACTCGCCCATCGGCCTGGCAACCTTTTTGCTCGACCATGATGCCCGAAGTTTGGAGATGATCGCGCGATCGTTTGACGGAGAGGCCGAGGGCCTCACGCCTGACGATGTGCTCGACAATTGCACATTGTTCTGGTTGACCAATACGGGTGTTTCAGCCGCTCGCCTCTATTGGGAAAACAAGCTTCCTTTCTTCACGCCTAAAGGAGTGAAGGTTCCGGTGGCGGTGACCGCATTTCCAGACGAACTCTACCAAACGCCACGCAGTTGGGCAGAGAAGGCATATTCCAATCTTATCCATTACAACAAAGTTGATAAAGGCGGTCACTTTGCCGCTTGGGAACAGCCCAAATTACTGACGCAAGACCTCTGGACAGCATTCCGAACGCTGCGCTGAGTTCGGCTAACCCGGCTGTCTGTGTTTTGCTGACAGCCGGGAGCAGCAACCTGCTGCCGCGGTTGTCGTCGGGAATTGCAATAATCCATTGCCAGCGACGCATCGAATTAGTTCTGATCAACTTGCGTCCCGCTACGTTTGCCAGTACAGGATGGCGGCTGATGCAAGACCAAAGCCTTGGCTGGCAAGGCCGGCAATTTGGCTGTCTGTCACGTTTTGAAGTCTCCGTTGGTCGGAGCTTCGATTGGGAGGTGACTCGTCCAAAAACACAAATTGAGCCAGAGGCGTATCAACAGAAGTCAAAGAACCTACAAGGGCCAGCAGCCTGAGAGCCGGCTGCGCTTGTCACTTTTGTAGGGAACGGCTGATTTCGGCGAGCGTTCCCAAGGCGACTGAAACGAGAACCATGAAGACGGCGTGATCGAGCCATGCGCCCGGAGTTGGCGCGGTCGTATATCGCGACAGCGGCTGATCGGGCAAATAACCTTGCATGACGAGGATTGCGCCAAGGAATTGCAGTGCCCCAAAAATTCCAAAGAAGAATGCTGCCACATAGCTTATGCGCGTAAAAAACACCTCGAACCTCCAATTGGCGGACCGCACAAGAAAAGGCTGCACCGATTCGATTAACGAAGCGTTCAGAAGAAGCTCAGGCGATTTATGATGCCGTAAGGCATTCATAGGCCACCTCGCAAAGGTTGTTTGACGATAACCGATGTACGAACATTTTCCTGCATAAGGAACCAATGCCGAATTGCGGCTGTAGGAGAGTCAATTGATCCTGCGCGTGATGGCACACGCCATTAATCCATCGTCAACCGCTTTGGCGGATGGTTGACGCTATGAAAGCAATCTTTACCAAACAAGCACTGCTCTTGGGTGCATTGGCTTTGACAGGCTGCCAATCCAGACCGCCGCTGCAGGAAATGTCCTACAGTCAAATGGGGCAACTCGCGGATCAAATCGACCGAACGTGCATTGCCCAGGGTCATCAGCTAGATACGCCGGAGTTCAGGATGTGCACTTTGCAAGAAGTAAGCCGAGAGCAATATTCAAGGCAAATCGCCAACGACGCATCGCGGTAGTGCTGGTCAACTTTTGTCTTCGTCGTGCGGCCAAGCACATCGATCCTCCAGTTAAACCTCCCCTTAGAAGCAAAGTATGCCGAGTTGCGGCATTGGTTAGTCATGGCAGCTCGAAGGCTATGCGATAAGTGAAAGTTTTAAGGTCGATATGCTTGGATACGCGTATGGACAAGGACGAAAACAAAGACAAACAAGGTGCAGGCAAGGAGTTTGAAGCCGTGTGGAGTGACAATCACGCGACGAACATCAACGCTCACCCATTAAGGCCAGTTATAGCTGTCCTGTTGTCAATTCTGGGGTTGGCTTGGTTGGGTATTGCAACGCACTGTGATCCAATTTTGTCCAATCCTCCACATTATGGGAAATCGAAGTGATCGCAGATATTCTCGATCATCCTCACGAAACTAACTGGCGTCAGCATCCGCAACCTTTTCAAACGTGCTGAACTGAAAATTCTGCACTGCCCCCCAAGGCGTTGTGTGTTCGTGCCGTCGCGTCGAGGCAAGCTCGAAGTGTTCGCCGAGAACTGCTTGAATGCTTTCGGCACTATGTCGGATAACCGGCAGGCCGCTGCATTTTTCCGGACCATCAATGGCAAATGTGCCGATGATGACTTTACCGCCTTTTTTGACAGCATGTGACAGCACACGAGCATACGCCTGCTGATCGGCGGTCGCAGTGAGGAAATGAAAGGCGGCGCGATCATGCCAGAAATCGTATTGGCGGTCGGGCGTCCATACGGTCACGTCCGATACAATCCAGTGAACCCGCTTGGCATTCTCCAGTCGAGATTGCGCGGTCGCGAGGGCTGCGCTGGATAGATCAAGTACGCTCACGTGGGTTTGACCGGATGCCAGCAAAGCATCTACCAATCGCGACGCACCGCCACCCACATCAATGACGCACAATTCGGGATTCAATCCTGCTTCGCGAAGCAGGGACAACGAAAACTCCGGAGTGTCCTCGTACCAGCTAAGCTCAGTCTCTGCCTTGGTACTGTAAACATTCTGCCAGTGTGCCTGTCGATCTGTCGCGGTCATGAAACTATCCTCATTGACGACCGAGTTTAACACCCAGTCGCCCGAGTATCATGCGAAACCGTGAAAATGGCGCTTTGTGCCGTTTGGGATGATTAAGGCCAGCGCGCCCGCAATTGCGGGTCATTGCCGAGAAAGAGGGAGGAGCACAGACGAGGCTGGGGAGGCCCTTGTCTTATTGATGCTCCTCCCAAATGGCGAACCGCAAAAGGGGGCGCTAGGGGTCTAGGAGCCTTCGCGGTCAGCATAACCACTATACCACACATACAAGGTGGAGGTCTGTCCCATCGATGGGTTTACCCGGAGAGGGTTAAACCGTGCCGCCGCAAGAACTAATCTTATAAACAACTGCGATTTGCCTGCCTTCCATTCCTGACAAATCAAACGGCATTGGCGGCCCGAAGGCTCCTTGTCGAGCCTGGATTGCTGTTGCTGCTGGCGGGGGCAAAGACGCGGATTGCCTGCGCACGGATGCGAAAATGGGCCGGCGTCCAGGTTGTCAGGTCCCCGTCCGTATTGACCGCCCGCGGCTTGCTCGTCTTGACGATGACCTCGGTCGTGCGAAATGCGCGAACATCGTCCCATTGACCCTGCGTCCCCTTGCGCAGGCTGGGCAGAAGTGTGAGCAGCCGCCACCAGTGGTCAACTTCAAGACTGTAGAAGTCCAGCCGGCCATCGTCGGCCGTCGCCGTCTGCTCGACGGTCATGCCACCGCCATAATGCCGGCCATTGCCGACGGATACCTGCATCGTCCTGATCTCGTCCACCGAGCCGTCATGCTCGACATAGGCGGTAAACAGTCGCGAGCGGGCCAATAGCCGGGCCGCGACGATGGCATAGCCAAGCTTTCCCCAGCGCTTCTTGGCTTTCTCCGTCAATTCGCTGGCCAGTTCGGCGCTGAAGCCGATGCTGGCTACATTGAAGAAAAGGTGGCCGTTGACTTCGCCGAGATCAATGGGCTGCGGCGTACTTGAAAGGATCAATCTGGCTGCATCGAGCGGGTCGGCTGGAATGCCGATGGTGCGGGCAAAGTCATTGGCTGTGCCAAGCGGAAGCACCCCTAGCGGGAGGCCCGTATCGACCAGACCCGCCGCTGCCGCGTTCAGCGTGCCGTCACCACCGCCAACAATGACGAGATCACAGGCATCACGCTTGCGGGAGATGACATCCGACAGGGTTTCGCCGTCCGCAGGTGCCGCGTCGACAAGCATCAGGCCGCCGGATTGCAACATCTCGCGTACCGGTGCTATCGGCCTCCTGCCGCTACGGGCATTGGGATTGACGATAAAGAGCGCACGCCTGTTCAACCCAGCTTTCATCCTGTCTCACCTAGTGTGTCCAAAACGCTTCCGTCTGGCAGGTGGGCGCGTGATTGTGGCAATACAAGGAGCAACAACCATGCGTTCAATCATAGTACCATTCCGGATTGAGCAAATCCCTCGTCAATTCCAAGCAATCCGACCGATTTTCATGTAAAATCAAAAGGCTGAACGCTCTGCTGGGAGGCGGATATGGACGAAGCTGAAAAACAACAAGGTGGCGACAATGCGCCCGGTTGGTCGGCACCACCCTTCCCCGCCACCTCGGCCGAATATATCACCGTGCTGGCACATTATCACCGCGCGGAGGTGGGCCGCATGGCGGGCTGGCGCGACAGGATCGACCGGACCACCAATTGGGCAATCACGGGTGTTGCGGCCATGCTTTCGCTTTCATTGTCGACGCCGACGTCCCATCACGGCGTGCTGCTCTTTGCCATGATACTGGTGCAACTGCTCCTGCTGATCGAGGCGCGACGTTACCGGTTCTTCGACGTGTATCGAGGCAGGGTGCGCCGGCTGGAGAAGAACTACTTTGCACAGATCCTGGCGCCCCTGCCCGATCCTGGAAACGGCTGGGCGCGGCTGCTTGGCCAGGACTTGCGCAGGCCGCAATTCACAATCTCTGTAGCAGCAGCAATGTCACGGCGGCTGCGACGCAACTACTTCTGGATGTTCCTCATCCTGCTGCTGGCCTGGGTGCTGAAAATCTCGACTCCCAAACTGCAAGCTGGCGAGGTGCAGCGCGACGTGGCGCATTCGCTGCAGGAGATCGTTGCGAACGCCGCATTCGGACCGATACCCGGCTGGGCCATTTTATTGCTGGTCGTCGCCTTCTATGGCTGGCTCGCCTACGTCGCGCTCCTTATCGGTGACCCGGACAAGAAGGAGCACGGCGAGGTTCATGTTTGACGGCTTTTGCCCGTCAGATACCCATGGCAATAAGCGTGGAAAGCTCATTCATGAACGTCACGCAAAGCAAGCCCAGCGATGTCAGTATGGCTTCATTCCGGCCCACTCTGGGTGGCGGGCGCAACACCGCACCATGGCCGTTGCTACCATTGCTGCCATTGGTGCCGGATCCATATTTCTGCGAAAATACCACCGCTTCCGTGCGATTGGTCGCGTTGAGCTTTCGCATGATATGGGAGATGTGCACCTTGATCGTATTTTCGGACAGGTCCAGCTCGCTGGCTATGATCTTGTTGGGAAGACCGCGCCGCAAGGTGGCGAGGACCTGCCTTTCGCGCTCGGTGAACCCGATCATGGCAGTTTCCGGAGCATCCATCGCTTCATCTCCCCTGTTGCTGGCGGGCAGCGACAGCGGTCCGGGGGTTTCGGCCGACATCGAAGAACTCTCGCTGTCGTCGATATTTACGGAACGTGGATAGTAGGCGCCACCGGCCAGGATCAGGCGGATAGCTGCAAGGACGACTTCGACCGGCGCCGTGTTCGTCGTATAACCTTTGACGCCAAGCCTGGAAATTTCCGAAACGATCGCATCCGTTATCGACGCCTCATCGAGTTGCGTCAGCAGCATGAGCGCGGTTTCAGGCCGCAACTGATGTATATAGGCAAGATTGACCGCCACCCAGGCATCGGTCATGCAGCAGTTCTCAATATTGATGACCGCCAGATTGATATGTTTCTCGATTATTCCGACTAGTTCGTCCGATGTCGCAATGTCGTGGACGGCAACATCTGGTAACTCCCCCCGGAGAATACGGATCAGACAACTTCGCGACAAGGTTTGGCAATCGATGACGACAATGGAAATATGTTCGCTGGCAATGCTGTGCATTTCATTGAAGCCGTGCACTTCGGCAGCAAATGATACTGACATAGTTTCCCCCTACGCTTGACTACTCCTTACAGACTGCGAACTTTTGTGGATTTTTGTTTTTATTATAAGCAATTTGGCGGCGATAAGCTACTTGCAGTTGTGCCTCATGCGAAAAAGGCGATCGCGTGATCGAAGTCACGCCTAGACCAGCGTGAAATCAGCGTGCACGATCGTTTCCTGGTCGACATATGCCGTTTGCACCGCGTCGATATCCACGTCGACCTCACCATCCTTTCCGGTCACTCCAATGACCGCCGTCTCGTCGGCATCTACCGTCTGTACGACCTCGACACTTGTCTTAATGAGATAGCGCTCTTCCAGGTCATCCTCGATGTCAATCTGGACATGGACATCCTGATCGAGCTCGAGGTCCTGGTTCACCTCGATCGTCCCGCCGGGCGGTCCGTCCGTGATCTCGACATCGATCGAGGTGTCCTGCTCAACCTCGATCGCGTCACGCAGGTAGACCTCCACGTAAAGCACGCCGTCCTCATCGTAGATGTCGATATCGATCCAGATATCCTGATCGATGCGCATGTCCTGGTCGAGCAGGACCGAGAAATGTCCATCGCCGTCGATGGTAAAGGAAATGCCCACATCCTGATCGATCGTCAGGCTTTGATCGATGTGCAGGCGCGCCACCACTTCTCCAATATAGCCACTGACGAAGATGCTGGCGTCTTGGTCAACCACTGCAAGCTGCGTGACATTGATGGTGTGAGCATCGTCAAGCGTCGTGAGCGGCGTTACGGCCGCAGGGCTAGGGCCTTCCTCCATGGTCTGGCTTGCGGGTCCGGCCGGGCTGGCACCGCCACCCCCGTGGTGCTCTAGCTCTCCGGAACCGCCCCGGAAGGTGAAACTGACCGGATTGCCGGACAGGAAGCTCTGGTCGACCGGAATGGAGACCTCGTGAACGACCGTTGTTGCATTACCGCCGGGCATCTCCTGAATTTGCGTAGACACGGGAGCCTGGTCGTCATTCGGAAAAGCTGCTGGCTTGTCGTCGTCGTCTTCTTCCACCGACGGCAGATTGGTTGCCGGCTGCATCGGTTGCGGGATGGCATATTGTGGAACATTGGCCGCAGGCGCTGGATCGCCGTCAAATTCTGGCGTCGGCACCGGTATTTCATTGAGGTGCAGTTCGATCAGCGGCAGCAGATCGCGGGTGCCTTTGTCAGTAAAGAACATGCGAATGCTCCCCCCGTCCCAGCGCCGAAAGCCATATGATTTCCATCCTGATCAGACCGCCACCCATGCCCTAATCCTCACGAAACGCTCTATTGAAACTATCGAGAACAGGGCGAAGCATGTAATGGGCGACCGTGAATTCACCTGTCTTGATCATGACTTCTACCGGCATTCCCGGCATCATCTCCACCTCGGGAAGATTGCGCAGCGATGCCTCGTCGATGCGGACGCGGGCGGTGTAGTAGGCGCGCTCCGTTTCCTTGTCGACCAGGCTATCCGCAGAAACATAAGTGAGGACACCGTCTACCGGCGGCACGCGGCGATGTTTGTAGGAAAGGAGGCGAACGTGCGCTTCGAGGCCGGGCCGAACGAGATCAATGTCCTCCGGCTTGACGAGAGCACGGACGATAAGACGGTCCTGACGCGGCACGAGGTCGAGCAGCGGCTCACCCGCGGCGATGACACCGCCGGGGGTATGAATGCGCAGGTCGGTGATTGTTCCCGCCTCGGGCGCACGGACGACGGTGCGGTCCAGAATATCTGTCGCAGCCTGGATCCGTTCCCCCAGTTGGGAAATCAGCGCCTGCGTTTCGCGCAGGCTCTGGGCGACCTCGCTATTTTGATCGCTCTCCAGCTTGAAGATCATCGCCTGCGATTCTCCGATAGCCTGTTGCGCCCGCGAGATCTGCGCCTGCAGGTCGCCTACCCGGCCATCGATCTCGGCCTGTTCGCGCTTCAGCCGCAGCAGGCGCACTTTCGTTTGCAGACCCTTGGCAACCAAAGGCGCGACACCGGCGACCTCGTCCTTGATGATTGATGTCCGTTCCCGCGCGGCAGCGGCCTGAAATTCCAGGCCCGCAATTTCCTGTTCCGTTTGTGCCTTGCGCTGCTGAATGACATTGATCTGCGAGTTCTGGAGATTGCGGCGTGCGTCGAAGATCTTGATTTGACCCGCCATGATCTCGGCAAACCTGGGATCGTTCTCGGCGGCGGGGCCAGACTTGCGGGGGAACTGGATGGAGGCGCGGCCATCACGCTCGGCAAGCAGCCTTGCCTCCAATGCCTGGGCCTCCCACAATTGCATCTGGAGCGCCAACACGTTGGCCTGCGCCCGCATGTCGTCAAGACGGATCAGCGGCTGTCCAACTGAAACTTCATCGCCGTCATTCACCAGGATGCGCCCGATAATGCCACCTTCCAGGTGCTGGATGGTCTTGCGACTGGTTTCTGCCTCGACGGCTCCCCCCGCAATGGCCGCGCTCTCCAAAGGAGCATAGCTAGCCCAGGTACCGAACCCGACAACGAATACGGCAACGACTGCAAAAGCACTGAACGCGAGCAGCTTCAAGGTTTCGAACGGAGTTCCGCCTGGCTTTGCAACTGCTTTTGGTCGCCGCGGTCCTGCTCCTTGGCTATTTCCAATAGAACCAACCGAATAGAATGTGTTCTTCGGAAAATGATTGAGGCGATTGCTGGTCATGTCTGCAGGTGCCAGCGTGGCAAGCGCACGGTGGCGTCGCCCGTTTCCGAAACCGCCCAGCCACAAACGCAGATCGGTAGTCGTGATGGCCAGGCTGTGTTTCAAGGCGACGCAGGAACGCCGTACAATCGTACCGATGGCGGACATTGCAAATGCGATGGACCGGTACAAAGGATCAATAACGCTCAAGCGCAGCCCCCTTGTCACGCCTGCTGCGCTGTTCCAGAGGGCCGTACACGCCGCTTTCGCTGCCGCATGCACAGCGAGCCACGAACGTTTGGCGAGACGCTGCAGACGATAGATAGGGCGCATGCGGGGTTTGGCGGCAACGACAGCTATTTGGCGCACCATGGCGTTGGCGGTAGTGTTCATGGTGCATTCCCTCCAGATGTTGCGGCAATTTCCTGGGATTCCGAGGTCTTGCTCAGCCGCCGGACGCTCCTTGCAGCGGTGGTGATCCGCGGCCGACGGACCGGAATACTGGTCCGGCCGGTT
Organism: Phyllobacterium lublinensis; assembly: GCF_020164435.1. Classification (GTDB taxonomy): domain Bacteria; phylum Pseudomonadota; class Alphaproteobacteria; order Rhizobiales; family Rhizobiaceae; genus Phyllobacterium; species Phyllobacterium lublinensis. The sequence continues at coordinate 225,108 of NZ_JAIUDQ010000005.1, forward strand.
CTGATCTTTTCTGCAATATCGCGGCGGTTCCCAAAGGCGTTGATAGTGCCATTGTCGAGGACGAGTACCTTGTCAGCCATATTGAGAATGCCGAGCCGCTGGGCGATCACGATGACCGTCGACCCCCGTTCCCGCATTTGCTGGATGGCCTGACGCAAAGCTTCTTCGCCATCGGCATCCAGGCTGGCATTGGGTTCATCGAGGACAATCAGGCGCGGATAGCCGAAGAATGCGCGAGCAAGGCCGAGCCGTTGCCGCATCCCGCCGGACAGCCGCAACCCGCCATCGCCGATATCCGTTTCGTAGGCCCTCGGCAGCCGCATGATCATGTCGTGCATTCCGACCATGGACGCCGCCGCGACAACATCGTCGGGATGAGCATCCTGCAGGCGGGAGATATTCTCCCGGACAGTGCCGCCGACGAGCTCGATATCCTGCGGAAGATAGCCGAAGTGCCGATGGCCACCGGAAGCGAGCCAGATTCCGACATCGGCACCATCCAGGCGGACGTGCCCGGCCGTCGGCGGCACCGTTCCGGCAATGAGTCGTCCCAGTGTCGACTTTCCGGCCCCCGATGCACCGACGACGCCGAGAACCTCGCCCGGATTGATAACGAAGGTGAGACGCCGGAGGGAGGGAGCTTCGGCTCCAACCGGCATAAATGTCAGGCGTTCGATCGACAGCTGTCCGTTGGGACGCGGCAGTTGCATCACCTTGCGGTGTTTTGGCGCCGCTGCCAGTATCTTTCTGAGGCGGTCATAGCTCAAGCGGGCGCTGGTCACCGCCTTCCACGTATTGATAGCGCCCTCGACCGGTCCCAGCGACCTGCCAAGGAGGATGGAGGTTGCAAAGATCGCGCCCGGGCTAATGTCATTTAGGATGACCAACCAGGCGGCAAAGGCCATGACAGTAACCTGCGCTAGCAGCCGGACAAAACGGGCGATCGCCTGAATCACTGTGCCGCGCCCGGCAGCTGCGAGTTGTGCTTCCTTTGCCCGGTTCTGATCGTCGTGCAACAGTCGGGCAACGCCAGGCAGCATGCCCATGGCGCTGATCACCTCCACATTGCGCATCAACTGCCCGAACCGGTGCTGGCTCTCGACCCATGCCGCGCTCGAGCGGGCAAACAGCTTGCGCGTGACTATTTCGTTGAGCAGTGCCAATGCGATCAGCACAATCGAGGCACCAAGACCGATCATACCGAGCAGAGGATGCACGAGAATCATCGCAAGGATGAAGATTGGTGTCCATGGAAGGTCGAACAGCGCCGTGCAGGCGTTGCCGGCGAAGAATGATCTGATGCTGCCGATGTCGCGCCAGGCCTGCGCTGCCGCTGCTGAATCGCTGCGTAGCGCCGACTGGACCGCGGCGACGAGCACGGGCGCCTGGAGGCGGTCGTCAAGCCATGAGCCGACCCTGTTCAGCATGGAGCGCCGCAAAGCATCGAGTACGGCGTTAACCGCCAGCGCCAGGATGACGATCATGGTCAGCATCGTCAGCGTGTCGAGACTGCGGCTCGACAGCACATGGTCGTAGATCTGGAGCAGGTAGAGGGGAACTGTAAGCGCCAGGAGGTTCACGAAAAAGCTGATCACGAAGACCAGCAGCAACGACGGTTTGCACAGGTCAAACGCCCGTTCCACTTCGGTCATTGAACGAGTTTTCATCCAAGAGAGAGCCATGGCGGAGTGTCCCCATTTGGGTTTGACATTTTGGAGCGCCTGCCCCGGCCTGGCTCCATGTCACCCTAGTTTGTCGAAACAGCATGTGGCAGCGCCCGGAAATCCGGGCGCTGCGATTCTGCGTTCAATCAAGCGATGTCGAAATCGAAGTCTATGTCGATATCGGCGTTCTGTTCGCCCCATTGATCCTGATCAACGTTGACTTCGACGTCCTGCTCCTGATCAACGTCCACGTCATTGTCGTTGGCCTGGTCAACTTCATTGTCCGTGTCGTTATCATTGTCAGCGTCGCCATCGGCGTCAGCATCTGCGTCTGCATCGGCATCTGCGTCGCTGTCATCGTCAGCATCGGCATCTGCATCCGCGTCGGCGTCTGCATCATTGTCCGTGTCAGCGTCCTGATCGGAATCGTTGTCGATATCCGAGTCATTGTCGTTATCGATACCGACGTCAGAGTCCTGATCGGTATCAACGTCGACGTCCTGGTCTTGACTTTGATCAAGGTCCTGATCGATATCAGCGACGATGTCTATGTCAAAATCATTGTCTTCAAAATCGTCCATATGCTTACACTCCCACATTAGAGAAAAGCCGCCCCATCGATCCCATTATCAGGAGCGGACCGACGGCCATTACGCTGATCCATGCGGCCCCAGCACACCCATCGATGCGACGAGCATGTCCGTTTGAAATGTGGGAAAATAGCTGCCAATTGGCATTCGACCGAACCGGCAATGCCCCTTGCCGCATGGCTTATCTAAATGGGTGAGGCCAACCGGAACTGGTGAATCTCTTTGGGTGATGGACAGGCATGCTTTTCGGCCGGTCAAATGCGTGAAAGCAAGCTGCCTGGCAGCTTGCTTTCTCATTGCCGGTTCAATGTTCAGGCTATTATTTCACTCAGATCAACAATGACATCGACATCACTATCGATGGTAGCAGCCTCATCAAGTTCGACACCAAGACGGGTGATGTCGTCCGCATCTTCCAATTCGACAATTCCGGCAACCAGCGTGGCGACAAGCGAAGCGATATCGACATCGACTTCTGCGTCCAGGTCATCACGGATTTCCACATCAACATCTATATTGTCATCGCTTTCCGTATCCTGGTTGATCGCCGCATCGATGCTGTCCTCATCATCATCGTCCACATCGACATCCAGATCACTTTCGATCTCAATATCGTCTTCTTCATCGATATCGATCTCAACAACGATGGTTCCGTCGGGGCCCCTGCTGACTTCGATATCGACGTCCAGACGATGATCGACCTCCGGGCGCTGATCGGCATCAACAGCTATCGCCTGCCCGCCTGAGCCGCCCGTGTCGTCGTTGACATCGACATCCTGGTCCAGCTCGTCATCCTGATCGACTTCCGTATCCAATCTGACATCCACGGGCTGCGAACCAATGATCAAGACATCCGTATCGATATCGTCGACGATTTCGGAGTCCTGTTCCAGATCGATCTGGAGATCCTCGAGCTCAGCATCGTCTTCGAATTCGTCTTGGTCTTCGTCCGCATCGTCGTCGACGTACAAGGTCTCGGCATCGACATCCGTGTCAAGGTCTTGATCGACTAAGGAATCATCCTCGCCATTTTCATCAGGGTCCATCGGGCGTCTCCATTGCATAGCCACCGGCTGGTCTCGGTCACTCAGGGTTCCATTTTTTGAAGGAGAAGCATAGACGCCAAGTCGGGCGATGGGTTTCGGCCCGAAAACGGATGCAGGAGTCCGAGGTGTTAGCTCAGCGGTAGGTGGAAATCGGCAAGTGCCCTTTGGTATGACCGGTTAAGCCTAATCCCTATGTGTGCAGCCCGTGCCGGGGTCTGTTCCGCTCCACAACAAAGCGCTCCCTCGGCGTTTCCGCCTCAGGTTTTCATCAGCGGAATCGTCAATTCCACCCTCAGCCCGCCCTTTACGTCATTTGCAAGCTTGATATCACCGCCGCTGCGCCTTGCAATATTGCGTGCGATCGTCAGGCCGAGACCGAACCCGCCGGTCTGGCGGTTGCGGGAGTTTTCGACCCTGCGGAATGGCTGAAACACTTCATCGAGCCTGTCTTGGGGAATTCCTGGCCCCTCATCCCTGATGACGAGCAGAATATCATGGCCGCTTTGGGCAAGGCTGACATGTGCTTTGCCGCCATAGGTCACTGCGTTATCGAGCAGGTTGGTAACACATCGCCGCAGCGCAATGGGGCGGCCGATACAAATGAGGCTACGTGGTGTCTGGCCGTTCTTGGCGAGGTCAACTTGCGGATAGTTGTCTGCAACCGAATCGACGAGTGACCAGAAATCGATCTTCTCAGGCTCCTCTTCCGCGATCTCATAGGTGGCAAAGTCGATCACCGACCGGGAAATGGCTTCGATGTCGGACAAATCCTGCATCAGGGACTGTCGCACCGGGGAATTGCGCAAGAGTTCGAGCCGCAATCGGAAGCGTGTCAACGGCGTTCGCAAGTCATGCGCCAGCGCTGCGGCGAGCTGTTCGCGATCTGCCACATACTCTCGCAAGCGTGTTTGCATGGCGTTGACCGCCCTCGCCGCCGATTTGTATTCACTGCTGCCGTGTTCGGGCAAGGGCGGGGATTTGACATCGTCCCCGATGCGCTTGACCGCCCGTTCCAGCGCCCGGTAGGGTGCGGTCAGCCGGCGCATCGCCCAGATCGACATCGCAATGATGACAGCGGCAACCGAGCCGAAAAGCGGCAACGTCTGAGCCGTGAAAACAGGATTGACGGGTGCCAGCGGCGTCACCAGGTTCAGCCATTGGCCGTCATTGAACCTGATCGAAGCAGCCAGACCGTCACTTTGACTGAAATCCTCCGCCAGATTGGACAATTGACGCTCGATGACGCCCGCATCGGGATCTGCCGCGTCAGCGTCGCCGCCGCCGCGGTTATTTGTCCGGGCGGAAACCCGGCTTATACGCGCGTCTGTTACGCCGAACTCCGATAGGCGCGCCACCAGAACGTCCTCAAGTTCCGCAAGACTGTCGTCAGCGGCGATGGGCGTCGTGACCGCGGGTTCATCAGTAACCGAGATGGGGCTGGCACTATTCGACAGGGCAGTTGCAAGGCGCCGTCGCTCTGGTTCAGGTGCCGCATAGAGCACCTTGGCGAGCGTGTAGGCACGTTCGCTCAACCGGAACAGTTCGAGCATGTTGTTGTTTTCCGCGCGATCGCGCGAGACGATGGAAAGCGTCGCGATCTGCATGGTCAGGAGACCGGAGATCAGAATGAGTAAAATCCAGCTCGGCAGGGATTGGGGTAGAAACCGTTTCATCCCGTGATGACTTCAGGGACGAACTGATAGCCCCCGCCGCGTATGGTGAGGATCAGTTTCGGCGACCGGGAATCGTCCTCCATCTTGCGACGAAGGCGGCTGATGAGAATATCGATACTGCGATCATATCCGTAAGCCGAACTGCTGCCTGCCAACTCCTGCAGTTGGTCCCGGCTCAGCATCCGCTGCCCGCTCTTGACCAAAGTTTCCAGGAGATTGAACTCGGCGGTCGTCAATTCAACGCGAACCGCGTCGGGAGAAACCAGTCTTCGCCGTGCGCAATCCATGGTCCAGCCGGAAAACTTGTAAATCTGCGGCTGCAGCCGTTTGTCCTGCCCCGATGGATCGATGCGGCGCAGCACCGCCTTTATTCGCGCCAACAGCTCCCTCGGGTCGAACGGTTTGGAAATGTAATCGTCGGCGCCCATCTCAAGCCCGACGACGCGGTCAGTTGTCTCCGTGATGGCCGTCAGCATGATAATCGGGATGCGGGAATATGCCCGGATATCCCGGCAAATCTCCATGCCGCTCTTGCCCGGCAACATCACATCCAGGATCAAAAGGTCAATCGGCGTCCGGGACAGAACGCCCTGCATTTCCTCGTTGTCTCGCGCCACCGAAACATGCAGCCCCCGCTTCTTCAGGAATTCGTGCAAAAGATTGCGGATGGCCTCGTCGTCGTCGACAATGAGAATATGGGCTTCGGATTTCATGCTTGTTTCCTGGCGCAACCTTGATGCGTGGTTCCCACGCGCAATGCAACGCCCTGTTGTTACACGCGATCCCGCGTCGAAAGCCACGCACATTTTCGGGATCATGGCGCCAGAAACAATCCAGAAACAAAATACCACGAGCCAGAAAGACTGACGCAACAGTCATGTCCGATAAAGACCCCGTCAACGCAGTTTGGCTGGCTGAAACGGGATTCCTTCGTGAGCAAAATGGCACTTCGAGCGAACATTTCCGGCATTTCGAGGATCGTCCTGGTTGCTGTGGGGATCATCACCGCATCGATCAACCAGTCGCTAGCGATTGAACCCATACCGACGCGCACGGAATTGTGCGGCAAACTTCAGCTACAGACCCAACACGCAATCTCTGAACACGCCGAGGCAAAACGGGCGGCCAAGGCGAAAGCACTTCAAAAGCAGGCAACACAGTTCTGCGCGGCCAACAAACAGGCGCAGGGCATACGAGCATATGCCCAGGCATTGAAGCTGCTTGGCGTGCAGCCGATCACCGAGTGATCGATTGCATCCCCCAATGCCCACAACAAGGAAAGCACAACCATGAAAAAGTCTCTCTCCACAGCACTCGGCCTCGCCGTTGCCCTGGCTGTATCTGCCCCGGCTCTGATCTCGGTCGCAAGTGCAGCTCCCGCTACAACGGCCGCTGCTCCCACGACAACGGTCAAGAAGGTTGTAGCACCCAAGCACCATATGAAGCAGGTCCACAAGACAGTCACCAAGAAGGTGGTAAAGAAGCCTGCAGCCGAATAGAACTTTCAATCAACAGTAACTTGGCGTTGTACTATACCGGTCGCGGCGATCCTCGGCCGGTATAGCATTTTTGATAACGCCCAGGCCTCGTTTTCCATGATAGCAAGTTCCGTTACCCAAACAGCGCCTGGCGTCGTACCATTGGCATGGTGATTCTCCTGCCAAGCATGGATTGAGGAATCCGGGGCCGGCGAAACATCATAGCGAAACCGGTTTATGGAGAATCGACTATGGGTGGAGAAAGTCTTCTTATCTTTCTGTTGGTGGGTCTGATTGCGGGTTGGCTTGCCAGCCAGCTCGTTCGCGGTGGCGGGTTCGGCCTGGTGGGTGATCTGATTGTTGGTGTCATCGGCGCCTTTATTGCCGGTTTCCTCTTCCCAAGACTCGGCATTTCCCTTGGCAGCGGCATTCTTGGCGCGATCATATCCGCAACGATCGGCGCGGTAATCCTCCTCTTTATCCTTCGCGCCATCAAACGCGCCTGAGCTTACCGTCAACGCATGAAACAGCCTCCGCACCAGTCAAGTGCGGAGGCTTTTCAGTTTGATGGTGACATCCCGAATGTCAGGTGTGGCTGAGTTCCGGTTCAGCACCTGCATCCGGAGCGGGCCTTTGCCCGGTTTCGGCCAGTATGTCCTTCTTGGAAATGAACGTATAGAACATCGGCACGACGAAGAGCGTGAAGATCGTACCGACGAGAATGCCAGAGAAGATCACAAGGCCAATCGAATAACGCGCCGCCGCACCGGCACCTGACGCTGTGATCAACGGAATAACGCCAAGCGCCATGGCTGCCGTTGTCATCAGGATTGGCCGCAGCCGGGTCTTCGCCGCCAGAATGATGGCATCATGTCGCGAAATGCCATGCAATTCACGCTGCTGGTTGGCAAATTCCACCATCAGGATGCCGTGTTTCGTGATCAGTCCGACCAGGGTGATCAATCCCACCTGCGTGTAGATGTTGAGGGTACCGAGCCCGAGATTGAGCGGCACAATCGCACCAAAGATCGACAGTGGCACCGACATCATAATGATGAACGGATCGCGGAAGCTCTCGAACTGGGCGGCCAGAACCAGATAGATCACGACCACGGCCAACAGGAAGGCAATCAGAATGGTGCTGCCCTGTTCGATTTCGAGGCGTGACTGACCCGCATAGTCCATGAAGAAGCCATCTGGCATCAACGGACGCGCCGTGTCGATAACGGTCTGGAGACCTTGCCCCGTTGTGACACCTGGCATCGGCAGCGCAGAAATTGTCGCCGAGTTCAGCTGGTTGAACTGCTCGATGGCAGCAGGTGAGGCATTTTCCGTGATCTTTATGACCGCCGTAAGCGGAACCATCTCACCGGATGCACTCTTGACGAAATACTGACCCAGCTTTTCCGGATTGGACCGGAAGTCCTGCGGCACCTGAGGGATGATGTCGTAGCTGTTCGAATCCCGATCGAATTTCGAGATCTTGCCGCCACCAACCAGCAGTCCCAGGGTCTGGCCGATATCACTCACTGGCACGCCCAATGCCGAGGCCCGGTCGCGATCGATCGTAATCGTGACCTGAGGTGCATTAAACGACAGTGAATTCTGCACAATGATGAATTGGCCGGAAGCCTGAGCCTTGTTCTTGATCTCCTCGGCAACCTCGAACACCTTGTCTGCTGGTCCCGTCGACTGAATGACGACCGAGATCGGCAGGCCGCCGCCGGTGCCGGGCAAATCAGGCGGCGCAAAGATGAACGCTTCCGCACCGGCAATCGGGCTGATCATGCCCTGGAGCTCTTCCTTTAGCTGTGCCTGCGACTTCGTGCGCTCAGACCAATCCTTGAATACCCAGATGGCAAAGGCCGAGTTCGTCGTGCCAAAGCCAAGGATGTTGAAGCGGGTTTTCAGCTCCGGCAAATCCTTGGTCAGGGCGTCGATCTGGTCCGCATAAAGCTTCGTATATTGCGAAGTGGCATATTGCGGGCCGTTCACAATGGCGAACAGTGCACCGGAATCTTCCTCAGGCGCGAGTTCCGACGACGTCTTGGTAAAGAGGAAGCCAGTCAGCGCGACCAGCGCCACGACGATGAACAATGTCACGAAGCGGAAGTTCAGTGAGCCGGCAACCCGCCGCTCATAAGCGCCTTCGAGCCAGCCAAAGCTCTTGTCCACGATCCGCTGGAATCTGCTGTGTCCACCTGCACGCAACAGGAGCGCGCACATCATCGGCGAGACGGTCAGTGCCGCCACACCGGAGATGATGACGGCGCCCGCTAGAGTGAATGCAAACTCGCGGAAAAGAGAGCCCGTGAGACCACCGGTGAATCCGAGCGGCGCGAACACTGCCGCCAGGGTGATCGTCATCGCAATGATAGGCCCCGTGATTTCTCTCATGCCCTTCAGCGCGGCATCGAGCGGTCGGAGCCCTTCCTCGATGTGCCGATGGATGTTTTCAAGCACCACAATCGCGTCGTCGACCACGAGACCAATAGCCAGAACCATCGCCAGCAGCGAAAGCAGGTTGATCGAATAGCCGAGCAGGAACAGGAAGAAGCACACGCCGACGAGTGAAATCGGGATGGTGACGACCGGAATGATGACCGAGCGGAAGGAACCGAGGAACAGCAGGATCACCAGCACGACGATGAGGATGGCTTCGCCGATCGTCTTGAACACTTCTTCAATGGACGAACTGATCTGCTCGGTCGCATCATAGACCATGTATAGCTTCATGTCCTCGGGCAGCGTTGCCTGAATCAACGGCAGTTCCTTGCGGACGGCGGCCGTCATGTCGATGGGGTTGGCGGCAGGCGTCGGGAAAATACCCAGGAATGTTCCCCCCGCTCCATTGAACGTGACGATCGTATCCTTGCTGACGGCGCCTAGTTCTACCCGAGCGACGTCACGCAGGCGGATGATACTGTCACCGTCGGACTTGATCGGCATCGCACCAAAGGCCTCGGGCGTCTGCAACGTCGTCTTCAGCGTGATCGGCGAGGCCGTGTAGAGATTCTCCACCTTGCCCGGCGCAGACAGAAAATTCGACTGATTGATGGCAGCCAGGACTTCCGAGGCGGTCGTCTTGCGAGCGGCAAGCTTGATGGGGTCGATCCACACACGCATGGAGAAGACCTGTCCACCGAGGATCTGCGCATCCGCCACGCCTTCAATTGTCGACATGCGCGGCTGGATGACGCGTTCCAGATACTCGGTGAGCTGCTCGCTGGTCATATGCGGGTTTTGTACCGCGAGGTACATCGTCGCAAAGTCCTGGCCGGTGCCCTTGGTGATGACCGGGTCGTCAGCTTCCTCCGGCAGGTCGCCGCGGACCTGATTGACCTTGGATATCACCTCCGTCAACGCAGCATCCGGATTGGCACCAAGCTTCATCTGCACCGTTACGGTGCTGGATGATGGCGCCGAGGACGATGTCACGTAGTCAATGTTTTCCGTTGTGGTCACGGCCTTGGCGATGGGCGCCGAAATGAAGCCCTGCATCAGATCGGCGCTCGCACCCGCATAGGCAGTCTTGATCGTGATGACCGTTTCTTCCACCTTGGGATATTGGCGCACGGCGAGATTCACCAGGCCCTGCGCGCCAAGAAGAATGATCATCAAGGCAACGACGGTCGACAGGACCGGTCGGCGAATAAAAATCTCCGAGAAGTTCATTTCTTTGCCAGTCCTGCGTCTGTTTTCGTTGCGGGATTTACGTCATTGGTGATCTTGACTGCCGCGCCGGGGCTCAGACGGTTCTGGCCGGCGGTGACAACGATGTCGCCCTTCTTGATGCCCTTGGTTATTTCGACCAACAGTCCCGAGCGGCGCCCTGGCGTGACGAAGACCTGGACCGCGACAAGCTTCTCCTCTGGAGCGGCCTCCGCTGGCTTGGACGCATCGGGCGGGGTTGCGGAGTTGGCTGCGTTTGCGGTTCCGGCCGCCGGGGCTCCTGCCGGATTTGGCGCATCGGCCTTCTTTTCCGCAGGACGAACCACATAGATGTAGTCGCCATAGAGGCTCGAAACGAGCGCGGTTTGCGGCAGCGTGTAGACCTCATCTTCCTTCGGAAGGGTGACGCGGACCTGGGCGAACTGACCGGGCCGCAGCTTGCCGTCCGGATTGTCCACCTTCGCACGAACCGAAATCAACCGCGTTGCCGGATCGATCCTCGGTTCAATAGCCGTGATCTCGCCCGTAAAACTGATGTCGCTGTCCGTAAGCCCAAGCTTGATCGGCTGACCGATCCTGACTTCGCTCAAGGTCTGTTCGGGAATGGTGAAGTCGACACGCATCGTGTCGAGATCCTGCAGCGTGACCACTACCGTACCCGGCGACAGATACTGACCGAGCTCGATGCGCGGAATACCGACAGTACCCTTGAATGGCGCCTTGAGCAGTTTCTGATCCATGACGGCCTGCAGTTTGGCGATCTCGGCCTTCTTGGCCAAGGATGCTGCCTCGGCCTCGTCGACATTGGAGACTGCACCGACGCCGCGGGTGCTCAGGGTGCGTGCGCGTGCCAATGTCTGGTCCATCAGGACGTCCTGCGCCTTGGCAGCCACGATGTCTGCCTTTTCGATTGCATCATCGAGTTGCAGCAAGGGAGCGCCCTGTTCAACTTCCTGATTGGACGCAAACGGAATTTCCTTGACGATGCCAGCAACTTCAACGGCCAATTCAACGCCCTGAATGGCGCTGACCGTACCAATTGCCTCGATCTCGGGGGTCCAGGAGCTTGGCTCGACGGTGTAAGTCGAAACTGGCGCGGCCGGTTGCTGCATATTGGCAAAGAAATCCTGGATTGCCTTATCCCGGAACAGGTTGAAGCCAACCAATCCGACGCCGATGAGGATGACAAACACGAGAGCGATAACGGGGACGAGATAGCGCTTTATCATCGGGAAACTACTCCGGAACAAAACAATGGCCAGCAAACGTATGCCAGCCCCTGTCTTCGAGAAAAAGATTACGTGGACTTGATTGCCACGCGCAAAGTACTGTACCGTCCGGACGGTAATGTCAATATGTGGGTTGGCATCTCTCTTTAAAATTGGAAGCGCTAAGCATGACAGGGGACATACTCTCTACAAAAGACAAGATACTGCAGGCCGCGGCCGAAATTGCCAAGGAAGTCGGGCCGGTGCACCTTTCACTCGACGCTGTGGCGCGACGAGCGGGTCTTTCAAAGGGAGGATTGCTTTATACGTTTCCGACCAAGGCCAAACTGCTGGAGGCGCTTGTCGAACAGCATGTTGGCGAATTTGACGAATCGCTCCGCGAAGAAGAAGCGAAACGAAATCACGGCCCGGACAGTGTTGTGCAAGCCTGTATCGAAGTCTATCGCGCCGAGTTCGTCTGTAACGAGCCGGAACCGTCGGGGATTCTCGCGGCCATTGCCAATGATCCCGGTTTCCTCGACCCCATCCGGCGGTACAACAGGCAATTATGGCAGCGCATGAAGGAGAATTCGGAGGATCCAACCCTCGCGCTCATCGCCTACCTGACGATCGAAGGTCTTCGCAGCCTGAAACTCTTCGAGATGGACGTCCCAAGCAGGGATGAGCAGATTGAGGCGATCGACCGGTTGAGAAATCTTTTCGATCCAGTTGACCCGATCCCGATTACCGAACCGGTCGACGCCTGATTGGCGCTATGCGAACACCGGAATATCGCCTCGTGTCCAGGCAATCTGCGTTTCTTCCATGAAGGTGCTGTATCGCTGGGCTTCAATTGCGTCGCGGACGCCCTGCATCAACTGCTGGTAGTAGGAAAGATTATTCCAGGTCAAAAGCATTCCGCCCAGCGCCTCACCTGACTTGACGAGATGATGCAGGTAGGCGCGGCTGTAATCACGCGCTGCGGGGCACGGCGACTCCTCGTCCAATGGCCGCGGATCGTCGGCATGGCGGGCATTTCGCAGGTTGATCTTGCCGCGGCGTGTGAAAGCGAGACCGTGCCGCCCTGCCCGCGTCGGCATCACACAATCGAACATGTCGATGCCGCGCGCCACTGATTTCAGAATATCGTCTGGCGTACCAACACCCATCAGATAGCGCGGTTTTTCCTGCGGCAGCTCAGGACATGTGATGTCCAGCATCTCCAGCATCACGTGCTGCGGTTCGCCGACAGCCAGTCCACCAACCGCATAGCCCTTCAGGTCCATCGCCTTGAGAGCCTGTGCCGAGCGGACGCGCAGATCGGCCACGTCGCCGCCCTGCACGATACCGAACATGGCCTTGCCAGGCTGGACCCCGAACGCCGCCTTGCAGCGCTCGGCCCATCGCAGCGACAATTCCATCGCCCGTTGGATATCCTTCGGCGTTGATGGCAAAGCCACGCATTCGTCGAGCTGCATCTGGATATCGGAGTCCAGCAATCCCTGGATCTCGATCGAACGCTCGGGGCTCATTTCGTGGGCGCTTCCATCGATGTGCGAACGGAATGTAACGCCCTTTTCCGTCAATTTCCTTAGCTGCGCCAGGGACATAACCTGAAAGCCGCCGGAATCCGTCAGAATCGGACCCGGCCATCGCGCGAACTCATGCAGGCCACCCAATCTCGCCACGCGCTCCGCGCTCGGGCGCAACATCAGGTGATAGGTGTTTCCCAGAATGATATCGGCACCAAGCTCTCGCACCTGGTCCATATACATGGCCTTGACCGTACCGCCGGTCCCGACAGGCATGAAAGCCGGCGTCCGCACGGTGCCGCGCGGCATGGTGATTTGACCGCGACGCGCCTTGCCTTCGGTGGCGATCAGTTTGAATTCGAAGTTCTCTGTTGTCATGATGCGGATCGCCATAACAGGCTTGCATCGCCATAGGAATAGAAGCGGTAGTGATTTTTGATCGCATGAGCATAGGCGGCGTGCATCCGCTCGAACCCACTGAAGGCAGATACCAGCATGAACAGCGTTGAACGCGGCAGGTGAAAATTGGTCATCAACATATCGACCGCGCGGAATCTGTAGCCCGGTGTAATGAAAATATCCGTCGGCCCGGACCATGGCCGGATTGTGCCGTTTTCGTCCGTGGCGCTCTCAAGCAAGCGCAATGATGTCGTGCCTACACTGACGATGCGTCTGCCGCGGGCCCTTACCGCATTGAGGGCGTCCGCCGTGGCCTGATCCACTGTCCCGATCTCCGCATGCATCTTGTGGTCAACGGTATCGTCGGCCTTGACCGGCAGAAACGTTCCGGCACCCACATGCAAAGTGACGAAGTGTTCTTCCACACCGCGCCGTTTCAAATCTTCCAGCAGCTCAGCTGTAAAATGCAGTCCCGCCGTTGGAGCGGCCACCGCGCCTTCCTCCCTCGCATAAACGGTCTGGTAATCCTCGCGGTCGCGCGCATCATCAGCACGTTTCGAGGCAATATAGGGTGGCAACGGAATATGGCCGGCGGCGGCAATTGCCTGGTCGAGATCCGCGCCACTGAAGTCAAACACCAGCAGCGCCTCGCCCGCATCGCCTTTCTCGGCAACGGTCGCCAGCAGCGATCCGAGCAGGCAAGCATTGTTGCCATGGCCAAAGTCGATGCGCTCGCCTACCTTGACCCGTTTTGCCGGGCGCAAGAAGGCTTTCCAGCGGTCTGGCCCTGTCCGCATATGAAGCGTGGCGCCGATTTGCGCCTTTACGCCGTCGCGTTCACGAAACCCTTCCAGCTGTGCCGGTATCACCTTGGTATCATTGAAGACAAGTGCATCCCCCGGCTGGAGGAATTCAGAGAGATTTCTGACTTGGCTGTCTTCGAAACTGGAGGAATTCGCCCGGACAAGCAAAAGCCGCGCTGAATCGCGCGGCTCTGCAGGTCTCAATGCGATGTTTTCTTCCGGCAGGTCGAAATCGAAAAGATCAACACGCATCAATCAGGACGCTATTATTCGACGTCTGCTGCAACACGCATGGAAACAATCGAATCCGGATCCTGCACGGGCTCTCCGCGCTTGATCTTGTCGACGTTGCTCATCCCTTCGATGACCTGGCCCCATACCGTGTACTGGCGATTGAGGAAACCGGCATCATCGAAGCAGATGAAAAACTGCGAATTGGCCGAATTCGGATTCTGCGAACGCGCCATTGAACAGGCGCCGCGGCCGTGGTTGGCATTGGAAAATTCCGCCTTGAGGTCCGGCTTTTCCGAACCGCCCATGCCGGCGCGGGCCGGGTTGAACGATGTGCCGCCCTTCTTGCCGAACTTGACGTCGCCGGTCTGGGCCATGAAGCCGTCGATCACGCGATGGAACACGACGCCATCATAGGCGCCTTCGCGTGCGAGTTCCTTGATCCGGTTGACATGTTCAGGTGCGAGGTCCGGATAAAGTTCGATGACCACATCGCCCTTCGTGGTCTCAAGCAGGATCGTGTTTTCGGGGTCTTTGTAAGCCATTTTAGGCAATCTCCTTGTGTCTTATATTGCTGCAATTCCGGACGGAAAACCGCTTCGCGCTCTCCTGGAATTGCCCGATGATTATTTTCCGACAGTTACCTTGAGCATCTTGTCAGGATTGTCGACGGCACCATTGTCTGACTCCGAACCCTTCTTGATCTTGTCGACTACGTCCATGCCACTCGTCACCTTGCCGACGACAGTGTACTCGCCATTCAGCGAAGGATACTCGGTGAACATGATGAAGAACTGGGAGTTGGCAGAGTTGGGGTTCTGTGCCCGGGCCATGCCCACGACGCCGCGCACGAAAGGCTCCTTGGAAAACTCGGCCGGCAGGTCAGGTCGGGTTGAGCCTCCGGTGCCTGCAGCCTGCTGATTATAGCCTTTTTCGGTGTTGCCGTATTGGACATCACCGGTCTGTGCCATGAAGCCGGGGATAACCCGGTGGAATACGACATTGTCGTAGGCGCCTTCCTTGGCCAGCGCCTTGATCTGTTCGACGTGCTTTGGTGCAATATCCGGAAGCAGCTCGATCTTGACGTCGCCATCCTTGAGCTTGATCGTCATCGTGTTCGCATCATCGGCGAAGGACGGGCTTAGCGTGGCCAATGAAAGAGAGGAAACGGCAGCAACAACGAGCGCTGTGCGGAAAAAGGACATGAAAATCTCCAGGATCAGGATTTGAATTTCGTCTCAAGCGCGTCCGCGACAAGAGCAGGAACAAAATGCCGGACGTCGCCGCCCATGGCGGCAATCTGGCGAACCAATGTGGCAGTAATCGTGCGGACCGAAGGATCGGCAGGCAGAAACACTGTCTGCAATTCCGGCGCCATCTTTCCGTTCATGCCTGCCATTTGCATCTCGTAGTCGAGATCCGTACCGTCTCGCAATCCGCGAACCATCAGTGATGCACCGCATTTGCGCGCGGCGTCGATCAGCAAACCATCGAAGGCAATCACGTCGAGCCGAACACTATCCTTGCCGAAAACCTCGGCCGCTACGCGCTTGATCAGATCAACCCGCTCTTCGAATGAAAACAACGGTGCCTTGCCAGGATGGATACCAATGGCGACGAACACCTTGTCCGCAAGCCGGAGCGAGCCCTGCAAGACGTCAATATGGCCATTGGTGATCGGATCGAATGATCCGGCATAGATCGCGATTGTCATGCGGTTTCCTAGCCTTTTTGCCCGCCCCTTTCAATGCCCGCAATCGATCAGATGAGCGGCAGATGAACGGCGGATGAACAACCCTATCAGCAAGCATTCAGCCCCGCTCAACTAGACGTGAAACTATGGAATGAAACCATTTCGAAGTTGGCACGTTGCTAACCATGAAAGAGCGCAAGATCGAAGGGACAGATTTATGTTTATTCTTCTGAGCATTGCCATGATGGTTGCGATGATAGTTTCGGCGATTATCATGATTTTGGAAGAGAACAAAAAGCGGGAAGCTCCGTTAAGAACTTCCCGCTTTGGCGTATATCATCATCGCCGCGACCTCTGATCGCGTGATCCTGTCCCTTTAGATCTCTCCGGCTCCGTCCGTGGTATCAGCGGCGGTAGCTTCAGTCTCCACGGATGCTGCCGCCTCGACATCGTCGCTTTCGGTTTCGGAAATCCGTTCAACGGAGACAACCTTCTCACCGTCAGCCGTATTGAAAATGGTGACACCCTTCGTCGAGCGACCGGCAATGCGAATGCCGTTTACCGGTACGCGGATGAGCTGGCCACCGTCCGACACGAGAAGGATCTGGTCAGAATCCTCGACTGGGAACAAGGAGACGAGCTTGCCGATTTCGTCGGTTTTCGACGTATCAGTTGCGCGAATACCCTTGCCGCCGCGTCCCGAGACGCGGAATTCGTAGGATGACGAACGCTTCCCATAGCCGTATTCACTGACCGTGAGAACCGTCTGCTCGCGATCGCGCAACTCTGCGTAACGCTCCGGCGAAAGATCGGTGACATCGGTTGCCTCCTCGCCAACCAGAGCGATTTCCTCCACATCGTCCGCACCCTGGGCACGTCGTTCGGCGGCCACCTGCTTGAGGTAGGCCGAACGCTCTGCAGGGCTCGCCTCCACATGACCAAGGATGGACATGGAGATGATCTTGTCGCCAGGCGCGAGGTTGATGCCGCGCACGCCGATCGAATTGCGGCCGGCGAAGACGCGTACGTCCGTCACGGGGAAGCGGATGCACTGACCGCCCGCGGCCGTCAGCAGGACATCGTCGAACTCATCGCACGTATCGACGCTGAGGATTTCATCACCCTCCTCCTCCAGCTTCATCGCAATCTTGCCGTTACGGTTGACCTGAATGAAGTCGGACAGCTTGTTGCGCCGGACGGTGCCGCGCGTGGTGGCAAACATCACGTCGAGGTTGGCCCAGCTCGCCTCGTCTTCCGGCAACGGCATGATCGTGGTGATGCGTTCACCCTGTTCGAGCGGCAGCATGTTGATCAGCGCCTTGCCGCGCGATTGCGGCGTGCCGATCGGCAGACGCCAGACCTTTTCCTTGTACACGATACCGCGCGAGGAGAAGAACAGCACCGGCGTGTGCGTGTTGGCCACAAACAACCGCGTGACAGAGTCCTCATCCTTCATCGTCACGCCTGAGCGGCCCTTGCCGCCGCGGCGCTGGGCCCGATAAGTCGCCAGCGGTACGCGCTTGATATACCCGGCGTGGCTGACGGTGACGACCATGTCTTCGCGGGCGATGAGGTCTTCATCATCCATATCAGCGCCGCCATCGGTGAGCTCCGTGCGGCGCGGCGTGCCGAATTCATCGCGAATGGCAACCAACTCGTCCTTGACGATGCCCATGATCCGCAGGCGCGACGCGAGGATTTCAAGGTAGTCCTTGATCTCGACGCCGATCTTATTGAGCTCATCGGCAATTTCATCGCGGCCAAGGGCAGTCAGGCGCTGCAGGCGCAGATCGAGAATAGCACGCGCCTGCTCTTCCGAGAGGTTGTAGGTGTTGTCGTCATTGAGCGTATGGCGCGGATCGGCGATCAGCGTGATCAGGGGTGCTACGTCATTGGCTGGCCAGCGGCGTTCCATCAACTGGTCGCGCGCTGTTGCCGGATCTGGCGCGCGCCGGATCAATGCGATGATCTCGTCAATATTGGCGACCGCGATGGCCAGACCAACCAAAACATGCGCACGATCACGCGCCTTGCGAAGCAGGAATTTGGTGCGCCGGCTGACCACTTCCTCGCGGAAACTGACAAAGGCCCGCAATATATCGAGAAGATTGAGGAGGCCCGGCTTGCCGCCGTTCAACGCAACCATGTTGGCGCCAAAGGACGACTGCAAGGGCGTAAAGCGATAAAGCTGGTTGACGATAACGTCTGCCACCGCATCACGCTTCAGTTCGACGACGACGCGATAACCGTCACGGTCGGATTCATCGCGAATGTCCGAAATCCCCTCGATGCGCTTTTCACGCACGAGGTCGGCCATCTTCTCGATCATCGTCGCCTTGTTGACCTGATAGGGCACCTCGGTGATGATGATCGCTTCCCGATCGCCCCTCATGCTCTCTATCGCAACCTTACCGCGCATCAGGATCGAGCCGCGACCGGTGCTATAGGCCGAATAGATACCGGACCGGCCAAGCACGATGCCACCGGTAGGGAAATCCGGACCGGGGATGATCTCCATCAGTTCCGGCAACTCGATGGCCGGGTTGTCGATCAGTGCGATACAGCCGTTGATGACCTCTGCAAGATTATGTGGTGGCACGTTCGTGGCCATGCCGACCGCGATGCCGCCCGAACCGTTGACGAGCAGATTGGGGAAGCGCGCGGGCAGAACCACAGGCTCCTGCTCGCGGCCGTCATAATTGTCCTGGAAATCGACTGTTTCCTTGTCGATATCCTCGAGCAGAGACTCCGACACCTTTTCAAGACGGCATTCCGTGTACCGCATGGCCGCGGGGGAGTCGCCGTCGATGGATCCGAAGTTACCCTGGCCGTCGACGAGTGGATTGCGGAGTGACCAGTCCTGCGCCATGCGGACGAGCGCATCATAGATCGACGCGTCGCCATGGGGATGGAACTTACCCATCACCTCACCGACGACACCCGCCGACTTGCGATACGACCGGTTCCACGACAGGCCCATTTCGTTCATCGCATGCAGGATACGCCGGTGCACGGGCTTCAGGCCATCGCGGACATCGGGCAGTGCACGACTGACGATGACGCTCATCGCATAGTCGAGATAGGAGCGCTGCATTTCCTCGATAATGGAAATCGGCTCGATGCCGGAATTCGGTCCGGATTTATCGTCTTCGGGGCCGGAAGGTGGGGTTAGGTCAGACACGAGACACTCATCTTTCGTATAGAATCAATCTTTGATCTTATAGCGGCTTTCGAATTGAAAAGCCAATAAACGGAGGCATAATGCACAGATGAAAACCCTTTAATATCAATTAGATAAAATAGATTTTCTCATGCAGTGAAAAACTTGGGCTCAGAATTCCATGTTTCTCGACGTTGGAAAGCGAATCCGATAGGTTGCTGAGGCTGTAAACGGTAGGTTGGCCGAGCTTTAAACAGAAAAGAAAAGCAAAATCGTGGCGTATTCCGATACCCTTCTCAATGCGCTCGTGACCCTCATGGTGACGATCGACCCACCAGGTCTGGCGCCGCTGTTTCTGGCGCTGACGCGCGGCATGAATCGCAGGGAGCGCAGTCAGGTTGGCCTGCGCGCAAGCCTCATCGCTTTCATCGTGCTGACGGTGTTCGCGATCGCCGGGGCACAAATCCTGGCACTCTTCGGCATAACGCTGGGCGCATTTCGCATTGCAGGCGGTCTGTTGCTGTTCTGGATCGCCTTCGAAATGATTTTCGAGCGACGCAACGAACGCAAGGAAAAAAGCGCTGAGGTTGCGATAACCAAGGATCATATCCGTAACATTGCAGCGTTCCCGCTCGCCATTCCACTGATCGCAGGCCCTGGTGCAATATCGGCCACCATTCTCCTTGCAGGCACGCTGTCGGACGCGACATCGCGCTTGGCACTCATTGTCATCATCCTGATTTGTATCGCAGCATCCTACGTCGTCTTCCTGCTTGCCGAGCGTGTCGACCGCTTCCTCGGAGAAACCGGACGCTCGATCCTGACCCGCCTGCTCGGCGTTATCCTTGCTGCCCTCGCTGTCCAGTTCGTGGCGGATGGCATCCGGACCCTCATCATCAGCTGACAAGCGGAAAGCAGGTCCTGACGCTACAGCGCCGCGTCTGCCGTTGTGCTTTCGGCGGCAGTGCTGAACAGCAGCGTGATTGGCCTTCCAGCGATGGCGCCGCCGAAATCATCTGTGATTGGCAGCGGCAGGTTCTGGTAGAGTGCTTCCAGCACCGAAGCCACGAACGCCCGCTTGAGAGGCATGTCCTGACCGAGCTTGGCGTAGCTAGCGCGCGGATTTCCGATCATGCTGCCGTCACGACGCAGGGCAAAGCGTAGGGTAATCTCAAGATTCTCTGTCCCCGGCGGAGGCTTCCAACAGGAATAGAGTACCGGCCCAAGCTCGAACACCGAGGCAATCGGCTCACGGCTCCCACACGGCCGTTCTCCTGCCCCGGCGGACACCACCGGATACAATAGAACAAGCGCAACCGCGAAAGCGCGAAATCTGCCCAAAATCACCCCCACAGGGATTGATCCCTCCACGTCAGATTCGCTACCCAATTGCCTGAATAAGCAAGTCACTCTTAAGGTGTATCAGGGTCAGGATCCAACTTCCTCGGCTGCATCTTTTTGGGTGATCAGACGTGCGCTGCGGGCGCCGGTTATCGATATCCATAGCCAGCTCAGCGCCACGGCCAACCGATTGCGCAACCCGATCAGAAAATAAATATGCGCCAGGCCCCACAGCCACCATGCGATATAGCCTTTGAGTTTGATCCAGCCGAAATCCGTCACCGCCGCCCGCTTCCCGATCGTCGCCAGATCACCCGCGTGCTGGTAGGTGAACGGTCGTATCGCCAGATCGCCGGCAAGCCTTGCCTTGATCGTCTTCGCGACATGCACGCCCTGCTGCTTTGCTGCCGGTGCAATGCCGGGCACCATGCCCCTGCCCGCGTCGGCAACCGTCGCCGTGTCCCCGATCACGAAGATCTCCGGATGGTCCGGCGCCGTCAAGTCAGCATTGACGATCACGCGTCCGGCGCGATCAGCCGGTGCATTCAGCCATTTGGCCGCCGGCGACGCCTGCACGCCAGCCGCCCAGATGATGGTTTTGGCCCGCAGCGACTTGCCGCCAAACTCGACGCCGTCCGCGTGGCATTCTGTGACCGGGTTGCCGAGATGGACCGTTACGCCAAGCTTCTCGAGCGCTTGCTTCGCATAGGCGGACATGTCCTCCTTGAACGCCGACAAGACCCGCGGACCGCCCTCGATCAGCACAACGCGCGCGGTCGCCGGATCGATTACCCGGAAATCGCCCTTGAGTGTATCACGGGCCAGATCGGCAATCGTCCCTGCAATCTCGACGCCGGTTGGGCCGCCGCCGATAATGACAAATGTAAGATATTCTGCCCGTCGGGCCGGATCCGGTTCGCGTTCGGCCTTTTCAAAGGCGGTAAGAATACGCCGCCGGATCGTCGTCGCATCCTCGAGGGTCTTCAGACCGGGAGCGTAGGGTTCCCAGTCGTCATGGCCGAAATAGGCGTGGCGCGCGCCTGTCGCCAGCACCAGCGTATCGTAGGCAATCGCTTCCCCGTCTGCCGTCAACACCGTGCGGGCAGCCGTGTCGACTCCCTCGACCGTGCCCAGCAAAGTTTCGACATTCTTGTATTTGCGCAGGAGATGCCTGATCGGCCAGGCAATTTCGGAGGTCGCCAGAGTCGAAGTCGCGACCTGATAGAGCAAAGGCTGGAAAAGATGGTGGTTGCGCTGATCGATCAGCGTGATCGAGATGTCCGTATGGCGAAGATTATTGACGGTTTCCAATCCGCCGAAGCCTCCACCCACGATGACCAAACGATGCGGCGGCTGTGCTGGCGTCTGGATCGTCATGGCTTGGCTCCGGTGCGCGATATGCGCCAACGTCTATCAGACGATACCGGCTGCGACAATCTTACGGTCAATCTGCCCGGCCCCCGTCAGCTCCGCCCAGCGCCCCGGGGTCATACCGAAGGCCTTCTTGAATTGCCGGTTGAGATGGCTCTGATCGGCAAAGCCCGTTGCAGCGGCGATTTCCGCCAATGGCTCGCCCGCCTTGATCATGTTGCGGGCATGTTGCAGGCGGCGCATGAGCAGAAACCGGTGCGGACTTGTCGCATAGAGTGCCCTGAAGCTTCTTGACAATGCGTAACGATCAAGGCCACTTACCGCCTCAAGCTCATCTGATTTGACAAGACGCAGCGCATTTTCTTCGAGATAGTCGCGTGCCAATTCGGCCTGCCTCACTGCCAGCGCTCGGGGTGGCTTGACGGCGTGCCTTGAATGCCGGGCCAAGGCCTGTGTCAGGCGGGATACGACATCGTCAACCAGCAACTCGTCCAGTTCCGCATCCAGATTGCCGAGCGCCGCTGCCAGCACCCCTATCAGGGTCTGATCGGCAATTACAGGATCGGCAACGAATGGCAGCGAACCGGCGCGGCTTCCCAGGGCACGCATGATAAGCGCCGGCTCAAGATAAAGCATGCGATAGCGCAGCCCGACATCGGTGCCGGCGCCGCCATCGTGCACCTCATCCGGGTGAAGCACGATGATATTTCCGGGCATGCTAAATCGCCGTTCGCCTCGATACCAGAACGTCTGGACGCCCTGAAGGGTCACTCCGATCGCATAGGTATCATGCCGGTGGAGATCATAGCCGTCCCCTGCGAAGCGTGCCTCTATTCTCTCCAACCCGGGATTGGAAGGTGCAGCCATGATCGTATCTTGCGTGGACAGCGCGCACGAACGTCCAAGACTGCGTGCAGACTCATCCCCTAGAACGTCCGGCATAGGTTCAACTCTTCATGACCATCGGAGAATTATATCGATGTTCGATACCAAAATTGCAATCGTACTGCGAAACGACCTGCCTTCCTGGCAGGCGCTGAATGTGACCGCGTTTCTGACCAGCGGTATCGTCGCTCAACACCCCGAGGTGATCGGCGAGCCTTACCGCGACCGTGCTGGAAACGTCTACAACCCGCTCTCCATTCAACCGGTGATCATTCTGGCAGCGGATCAGGCAACCTTATCAACCATCCATCGCCGTTCGCTAGAGCGGGATATCAAGACCTGTCTCTATATAGAAGAGATGTTCGCAACCGGCCATGACGCGGCCAACCGCGCCGTGTTTGCAGAGTTTGCGCCGGACGACGCCAGGGTCGTCGGCATGGCGATGCGGGCGGATAAAAAGCTGGTCGACAAGATCACCAAGGGCGCGAAAATGCATCCGTAACGGGCAACTTCTTACTGACACGCGCTTAGCGCGGCTACGTCCGCCGACACAATCTTCTCCAGATTGCGACTGATCTTGTCGATCGGCCAGTCCCACCAGGCTACCGCCTCCAGTTCGCGTACGACATGCGGTTCGAAACGGCTCTTGATCGGCCTGGCGGGATTGCCGCCGGCTATCATGTAGGATGGGATGTCGGCGGTGACGACCGACCGCGAAGAAATGACAGCGCCGTTGCCGATCTTCACGCCCGGCATAATCAGCGCCTCATAGCCGATCCATACGTCATTGCCGATGATCGTGTCGCCCTTATAGGGCAGATCGCCCGGTTTGGGCATGACCTTTTCCCAGCCATTGCCAAAGATTTGAAATGGATAGGTCGATATTCCGGAGAGCTTGTGGTTCGCACCGTTCATGATGAAGCGGACTCCCCTGGCAAGGGCACAAAACTTCCCAATGACGAGTTTGTCTCCAATGAAAGGGAAGTGATAGAGTACATTTCGTTCAAAATCCTCTGAATCTTCCGGATCATCGTAGTAGGTATAGTCGCCGACAATGATGTTGGGATTGGTGACCGTGTTCTTGATGAAACACACCTGCGGATACCCTTGCATGGGGTGTTTGTTGTCAGGACTGGGTCCGTTCATGGTCACTCCGGATTGCCGTCGGCATTATGGCCCATCGTAAGGTGGTGCATGGCAAAATCTTGGCCACGCCAACCACACCCCGTTTTTCACAGCAGCTGCCACCCGCGCGCCATCAACAGGACGACGAGATAACGCATGGTTTTAGCGATTGTCACGAGGATCAGAAAACTGGGCAAGGGCTCGCGCAGGACACCGGCAACGACCGTCAGCGGATCTCCGATGACCGGAGCCCAGCTTAACAAAAGCGTCCACCTGCCGTAGCGATGGTACCAGGAAGCAGCACGGTCGATTTGTGTAGGGCTCGCGGGAAACCAGCGCCGGCCGCGAAACCTGTCGATGGCGCGGCCAAGCAGCCAGTTGACCACCGAACCAAGCACATTGCCGACACTGGCCACCGCGATCAGCGCCGTTGTGGAGTAGGAATTGCTGAGGAGGAGCCCGGCAAGCGCCGCTTCAGACTGCATCGGGAGCACGGTCGCCGCAGCAAAGGCAAGTGCAAAAAGGCCGGCATAAACGCCCAGATCACTGATCATGACTGGGCGCTGGGTTCGTTCATTTTATGTCTGGTGCACCCAAGTCTCAGAATGGGATCTCGTCGTCGAGATCGCGTGAGAAGTTTCCGCCTGCACTGGAGGAACTGCTTGATGATGCGCTGGAGCGGCCGAAATCCGAACCGTAATCATTGTCGGATACCTGTCCGCGGCCGGAATTGTTGTCGAATGAACGGCCACCGCCTGCATTTTCGCCGCGTGAATCGAGCATTTGCAATTCACCACGGAACTTCTGCAGCACGACTTCCGTCGTATAGCGGTCATTGCCGGTCTGATCCTGCCATTTGCGCGTCTGCAGCGCTCCTTCCAGATAGACCTTCATGCCCTTCTTCAGGTACTGCTCGGCGACCTTGGCCAGGTTGTCGTTGAAAATGACGACGCTATGCCACTCGGTCTTTTCCTTGCGCTCGCCGCTGTTCTTGTCGCGCCAGCTTTCCGAGGTCGCAATGCGAAGGTTGACGACCGGGTCTCCTGAACCCAGACGCCGGATTTCCGGGTCAGCGCCAAGATTTCCTACCAAAATGACCTTGTTGACACTGCCTGCCATGATCCTAACTCCGTAACGTCTGCTTTTAAAATTTGCGCCATCATACAGAAGCCGCATTCAAGACGGGCAATTCATTCCCGCTATCCACAATATACAATCACCGTACAGTCCCCGGTCACGCTCATCGGCAGCCCTGCAATATCCTCCTGCCAGATTTGTCAGGAGACTTGCGCTGCCCAGGACGCAACAACAAACAACCGGGGCTGGGCTTTTTGACAGCCAATGCTCAAACAGCGCAGCTTTGACATGCTGCCAACACCATGTCAGGAGTACATCCGCATTTTGTTCTTTTTTTGTTCTATCACTTGCCCTAACAATGTCAACATGGCTATGGTGATTCCAACAGGGTTTGACCTCGTAAAAGAGAAGATGCTTTCTACATATAGCTAAGCCTCTCGATGAGGGCATCACTCCTTCCAAACAGCGCGCCCTCTCAAAGGCAAATACACATGAGCGACCAGAAGTACATTTCCATTCGCGGCGCACGCGAACATAATCTGAAGAACATTGACCTCGATCTGCCGCGCGACAAGCTGATTGTCATGACCGGCCTCTCAGGCTCCGGCAAATCGTCACTGGCGTTCGATACGATCTACGCCGAGGGACAGCGGCGTTATGTCGAGAGCCTGTCCGCTTATGCGCGCCAGTTTCTCGAGATGATGCAGAAACCGGATGTCGACCAGATCGACGGCCTGTCGCCTGCGATTTCCATTGAGCAGAAGACAACCAGCCGCAATCCCCGGTCGACTGTTGGTACCGTTACAGAGATCTATGACTATCTGCGCCTGCTCTATGCGCGCGTCGGTATCCCCTATTCACCGGCAACCGGGCTCCCGATCGAAAGCCAGACTGTCAGCCAGATGGTCGACCGTGTGCTTGCACTGGAAGAAGGTACCCGTCTTTTCCTGCTCGCGCCGATTGTGCGCGGCCGCAAGGGCGAATATCGCAAGGAACTTGCGGACCTGCAGAAGCGCGGCTTCCAGCGCGTCAAGGTCGACGGCACATTCTACGAGATTGCCGACGTCCCGGCGCTGGACAAGAAGTACAAGCACGACATCGATGTGGTCGTTGACCGCATCGTGGTGCGTTCCGACATATCCGCGCGTCTGGCGGACAGCCTCGAAACTGCCTTGAAGCTAGCGGACGGGATCGCCGTCGCGGAATTTGCCGACAAACCGCTGCCGGCCGATGAAACAGCCAGCGAATCCGCCAACAAGTCCAAGAATGACACGCATGAGCGCGTGATGTTCTCGGAGAAGTTCGCCTGCCCGGTTTCCGGTTTCACCATCTCTGAAATCGAGCCGCGGCTATTCTCCTTCAACAATCCCTTCGGTGCCTGCCCGACCTGCGACGGCCTCGGTACTCAAAAGGCCATCGACCCGACGATGATCGTGCCTGACGAAAGCCTGACCTTGAAGAACGGCGCCATAGCGCCCTGGGCGAAGTCCAGTTCGCCCTACTACAACCAGACGCTGGACGCGCTGGGTGCTGCTTACGGATTCAAGCTTGGCGACCGTTGGCGTGACCTTGGCGAAGATGCCCGGCAAGCTGTTCTCTACGGAACCGGGAGCCGCGAAATACAATTTGCCTATGATGACGGTCTGCGTTCCTACCGCACGACGAAGCCTTTCGAAGGTGTCATCCCCAATCTGGAACGCCGCTGGAAGGAAACCGATTCTGCCTGGTCGCGCGAGGAGATCGAGCGATTCATGTCGGGCACGCCCTGCCCTGCCTGCAATGGCTACCGGCTTAAGCCGGAAGCGCTGGCGGTGAAGATTGGCGGCCTCCACATCGGCCAGATCACGGAGAAATCCATCCGTCATGCAGACGCCTGGTTTCGCGAGATCGACAAGACGTTCAACGAGAAGCAAACCGAGATTGCCGCCCGCATTCTCAAGGAAATCCGCGAGCGCCTGCGCTTCCTGAACGATGTGGGGCTCGACTACCTGGCCCTGTCACGCAATTCCGGGACATTGTCCGGCGGCGAGAGCCAGCGTATCCGCCTTGCCTCGCAGATCGGCTCGGGCCTGACCGGCGTGCTTTATGTGCTCGACGAGCCATCCATCGGCCTGCATCAGCGCGATAACGAGCAATTGCTCAAGACGCTTCGCCATCTGCGCGATCTCGGCAATACCGTGATCGTCGTCGAACACGACGAGGATGCGATCCTCACGGCGGATTACGTCGTCGATATCGGCCCGGCAGCCGGCATCCACGGCGGCGAGATCATCGCACAGGGCAGTCCGGCCGATATCATGGCGAGCCCCAAATCGCTGACCGGCAAATATTTGTCCGGACAGATTGAAGTCGCCATTCCGCCCGAGCGGCGCAAGACGACCAAGAAACGCATCAAGATTGTTGGTGCGCGTGGGAACAACCTGAAGAATGTTTCCGCGGAGATTCCTCTCGGTACGTTCACTGCTGTCACCGGTGTTTCCGGCGGCGGCAAGTCTACATTCCTTATCGAGACCCTGTTCAAGGCAGCGTCGCGTCGCATCATGGGTTCGCGCGAACATCCGGCGGATCATGACCGCATCGAAGGGCTGGAGTTCCTGGACAAGGTCATCGATATCGACCAGTCACCAATCGGACGCACGCCACGCTCGAACCCGGCAACCTATACGGGTGCCTTCACGCCGATCCGCGACTGGTTTGCCGGACTTCCCGAGGCAAAGGCACGAGGCTATCAACCGGGCCGCTTCTCCTTCAACGTCAAGGGCGGACGCTGCGAAGCGTGCCAGGGCGACGGCGTCATCAAGATCGAGATGCACTTCTTGCCCGACGTCTACGTCACGTGTGACGTCTGCCATGGCAAGCGCTACAACCGTGAGACCCTTGAAGTGCTGTTCAAGGGCAAGTCGATCGCCGATGTGCTCGACATGACCGTTGAGGAAGGTGCCGAATTCTTCGCTGCCGTCCCCGCCGTGCGTGACAAGCTGCAAACGCTGGCCAAGGTCGGGCTCGGCTATATCCATGTCGGCCAACAGGCCAACACCCTGTCCGGCGGCGAGGCGCAGCGCATCAAGCTCGCCAAGGAACTGTCGCGCAAAGCCACAGGCCGGACACTGTATATCCTGGACGAACCGACCACGGGCCTGCATTTCCACGATGTGGCGAAGTTGCTTGAGGTACTGCATGAGCTAGTCGACCAGGGCAACACAGTCGTGGTCATCGAGCATAATCTCGAAGTCATCAAGACTGCCGACTGGGTTATCGACCTCGGGCCGCAAGGCGGCGATGGTGGCGGCGAGATCGTGGCCGTCGGAAGACCGGAAGATATTGTCGAGGTCGACCGTTCCTATACGGGCCACTTCCTGAAGGAACTGCTGCGCCGGCGTCCCGGACACAAGGCGCAAGCTGCGGCAGAATGAGCGAAAAGCCCGCCCCGAGGCGGGTTTTTCGATAATGGAGGGAGGAAATCCGAATGAGTGACAAGGGAACCATACGGACAGGCATTGGCGGGTGGATCTTTGAACCCTGGCGCGGAACCTTCTACCCGAAAGGATTGTCCAAGACCAAAGAACTGGAATATGCAGGCCAGCATCTCCAGACAATCGAGATCAACAGCACTTACTATGGCACCCAGAAGCCGGCGACGTTTGCCAAATGGGCCTCCCAGGTCCCGAACGGGTTTGTTTTTTCGGTCAAGGGCAACCGCTTTGTCACCAATCGCCGCGTACTTTCCGAAGCCGCGGATTCGATCCAGTATTTCGTGAAGTCTGGGATTGTCGAACTCGGCGATCGCCTGGGGCCGGTGGTCTGGCAGTTTGCCCCTACCAAGAAATTCGACGCCGATGACTTTGGCGCATTTCTCGATCTCCTGCCGAAGAAGGAGGCGGGCATGGCCTTGCGCCATGCCGTGGAAGTCCGCAACCCCACCTTCATCGATCCCGATTTTATCGCCATGGCACGCTCAAAGGACGTGGCAGTGGTTTATGCAGAACACCTCGAATATCCGGAAATCGCCGACGTTACCGCAGATTTTGTCTATGCGCGCCTACAGAAGGGCGATGATACCATTGAGACCGCATATCCCGCCGAAGCGCTCGACAAATGGGCGGAACGCACGACCATCTGGGCAGATGGCGGCGTGCCCGCCGACCTGCCACTCGTAGCGCCCGATCAGCGGCCGGAAAAAAGGCCGCGCGATGTTTTCGTCTACTTCATCCATGAGGGCAAAGTGCGTGCTCCGCAGGCAGCCCAGGCTCTGAAGGAACGCGTGACGCCATAATGCGCCACCAAACGCACTAGCCGCAGCCTAATCTGTAAGCATCTTGCCTATTTTTTACTCAACCATTTAAGGCGGGAGTTGGCGACCGCGATGAATAATCCGCCAGCTTTCGCTGAAATGCCCTCTTGCCCGACGCAAAACTCGCTTCCGGCATTTATTTGTCTACGATAGGCTGGTTGGCACGCTTCCTGCTTTTCCTGAGACAAGCGGGCAAGAGGTCCGTTTCTATGCATAGGGAGATTATTCTCTGATGAAAAAAATCGAGGCCATCATCAAACCATTCAAACTCGATGAGGTGAAAGAGGCGCTGCAGGAAGTGGGGCTTCAGGGTATCACTGTTACGGAAGCCAAAGGCTTCGGCCGGCAGAAGGGCCATACTGAACTGTACCGCGGCGCGGAATATGTCGTCGACTTTCTGCCGAAGGTAAAAGTCGAAATCGTCCTGGGGGATGAATCTGTCGAGGCCGCCATCGAGGCGATCCGCAAGGCAGCGCAAACCGGGCGCATCGGCGACGGAAAAATCTTTGTTTCCAATATCGAAGAAGTCGTGCGCATCCGGACCGGTGAGTCCGGCATCGACGCCATCTGATCTTCTCTGCCCACCCATCCGCTGGCACGTTCGAGCCGGCCGCCCCTATCATCGTCGCTGAACAAGGAAAATTGACATGACGACCGCCAAAGACATTCTCAAGCAGATCAAGGACAACGACGTAAAGTTCCTTGACCTCCGCTTCACCGATCCCAAGGGAAAACTGCAGCATGTGACGATGGATGTTGCTGAGGTAGATGAAGACATGTTCGCCGACGGCGTCATGTTCGATGGGTCCTCGATCGCGGGCTGGAAGGCCATCAACGAGTCCGACATGGTCCTGATGCCAGATACCGACACGGTGCACATGGACCCGTTCTTCGCGCAGTCGACCATGGTGATCCTTTGCGACATCCTCGATCCAATCTCCGGGGAAGCCTACAACCGCGATCCGCGCGGCACGGCCAAAAAGGCTGAAGCCTACATGAAGGCCGAAGGTATCGGCGACACCATCTTCGTCGGCCCGGAAGCTGAGTTCTTCGTTTTTGACGACGTCAAGTACAAGGCCGATCCCTACAATACCGGCTTCAAGCTCGACTCCACCGAACTGCCATCGAACGACGACACCGATTACGAAACCGGCAACCTTGGCCATCGCCCCCGCGTCAAGGGTGGATATTTCCCGGTCCCACCAGTCGATTCGGCCCAGGACATGCGGTCCGAAATGCTCACCGTTCTCACCGAAATGGGCGTTCGGGTAGAAAAGCACCACCACGAAGTGGCTGCGGCCCAGCATGAACTTGGTATCAAGTTCGACGCCCTCACCCGCAACGCCGACAAGATGCTGATCTACAAGTACGTCGTGCATCAGGTTGCCAACGCCTATGGCAAGACCGCGACCTTCATGCCGAAGCCGATCTTCGGCGACAATGGTTCGGGCATGCATGTGCACATGTCGATCTGGAAGGATGGCAAGCCGACCTTTGCCGGCAATGAGTATGCCGGCCTTTCCGAAAACTGCCTGTTCTTCATTGGCGGCATCATCAAGCACGCCAAGGCAATCAATGCCTTCACCAACCCGTCGACCAACTCCTACAAGCGTCTCGTTCCAGGCTACGAGGCTCCGGTCCTGCTGGCCTATTCGGCACGCAACCGCTCGGCCTCCTGCCGTATTCCGTTTGGTTCCTCTCCAAAGTCCAAGCGCGTGGAGATTCGCTTCCCGGATCCGACAGCCAACCCGTATCTCGGTTTTGCCGCGATGCTGATGGCAGGCCTCGACGGCATCAAGAACAAGATCCATCCGGGCCAGCCGATGGACAAGGACCTTTATGACCTTCCCGCCAAGGAACTCAAGAAGATCCCGACCGTGTGCGGTTCCCTGCGCGAAGCTCTCCAGAGTCTCGACAAGGACCGCGGCTTCCTGAAGGCCGGTGGCGTGTTCGATGATGACCAGATCGACAGCTTCATTGAACTGAAGATGGCCGAAGTGATGCGTTTTGAAATGACGCCACATCCGGTCGAATACGACATGTATTACTCGGTCTGATCGCGTCACCGCTGTAAGAAAAAGGCCCCGGCCGGGAGGAAGGCCGGGGCAGTTGGGTGGCCCGGGTCAAGCCACCTGAAAGTTGCCGGCAGTCAGATTGAGGCCGCTGGATAAGGTTGCAAAACGCACTGAGGCGTAACCTCCCGCGCCGTCGCGGTCGTAAGCAAGAGCACCCGTCGCACCGTCGTAAAGAATGCGATCTGAACTATCCAGCGATGCGCTTCCCGCCCTGAATGCGTCCGACGAGAGCGGTCCGCCCGGCGCGAGCGCGGCGAATACGGCAGGATCAAGCCGGATAGTGTCGTCCGCTACCGAGAAGTCAGTGATCATATCGATATTGTTTGACGACAACGGATCCCTGAAGCTGAACACGTCGCGCCCGGACCCGCCCGTTAGCCGGTTATTGCCCCCGTTGCCTGTTAATGTGTCCGCTCCACGGCCGCCGATGGCATTCTCGATTGTCGCGCCAAAGGCAATCGACACGTTGCCGCGGAATCCGCCGATGTCGGAGAAGGAGCCGTCGTGCAGATCAAGCACCTGGTTCTGGTTGAAGCCGGAAGCATCGAGCGTGTCATTGCCTCCGCCGTCCCAGATGCTCAGTACCGGATCGCGATTGACACTGAAGTCATAGGCCGACGCGCCGGCATTGGAGCCGAACCCGTAAACGGTATCACCTGACCTTGTGTTCATATTGGCACCATAGAGGCGTTGCACCGCCAGTATGTCATAGAGCAGAAGCGTATCGGCGTAGCTGTTAAACGAGCCAGTCGTGCTGGACTCGTCGAAATAGCTCATCACCGAGTATTGCTGGTCATCCTGTAGGAACTGCGCATCGTTGGCATAGATTATGTCCTGGCCCGGCGCGGCATTGTAATCGCCCGGATGAGCAAGCCCAATGGCATGGCCCATTTCATGGAGAATGGCGGAGGAACTATAGCTACCGTCGTTCAGTTGATTGGTCGAAACGTATTGATCGTTGAGGTGGATGTCGCCCGCCACGTTGTTTGTCGCCGTTGAGCCAGGAAGATAGGTGTAGGCTCCTGATCCGTCCGCATTGGAACCGTAGGCACCCACCAGTATCGTCGCGTTGTTGCTGGCGCCACCCGGATTGACCTGCTGGAGCCGGATGTTGGCGACGTCCGAATAGTTTTGAAACGCTTTCTGGACAGCTGCGGTCTGCGCTGCCGAAAGCGGGATGAAGGCTGTCGGATTGCCTGAAGCGTCCTCGGCATTCGCATCCGATGCCCGGACCGCCCAGCTTACCAGCGCCGGCGTTCCAGCTGCACTCCAGGACGAGCCCTGTCGGAGCAGCGACCCCACTGCCATCTCTTCGTCATAGTTCGCCTTCGGGCCCTGCGTGGCGGAGATGCCATATTGCCCGCTACCTGTATCGTTATTAGCGCCGGCACCAAGGTAGTAGGTGCCGGACGTCGTCGCGGTGAATGTGATGGCCGATGCATTTCCCGGACCAGAATCGTTGTCGACCCCAATCTGCGTGCCCGCACCGTCAAGGAGCCGCAGATAAGGAGCGCGCACCGCGTTGTTCGATGTGCCGATCATCGCGAAGGTATAGGTCTTCCCGGCAACGAGATTGACCCGATACCAGTCACGATCGCTCGCAAACCCGAGTTGCCCTTGCGCCGTCTTCCCAATATCGAGATTGTAGGTGGTCGCCGTACTGGCCGCAGCATCAGCCACCTCCACGAGGCGCCGTGCCGGCAACGGCTCGAATGGGGGCTGAGGCTCCTGTGTCGGAGGCTCCGCCGGTCCCGTCATCGACAGCGTGTAATCGCCGGCGTAGCGGTCTCCGAAGGAGGCAGCATCGAGGTAGTAGATGCCCGATGCCTTGGGCGTGAATTTGATAAGGGAGTTCGATCCGGAACCGCCGTCATCATTATAGTCAACGAGCCCACCCGTGCTGTCGCGGAGCCTGAGATAGGTGTCGGAGACGGCCGGGACACCAGCACCGTCGAGACTGAATGTGTAGGGCTGCCCGGCGACCAGTTGAACACGGTACCAGTCGTGATCGACTGCCGTGGCCAACGAGCCTTGGATGGATCGTCCGGAAGTCAGCGCATAGTTTGTCTCCGTCGAAGCAGCCGCATCAATCGTCTCGGATTGGTCCGGTTCCAAAGCAACGAGCCCATCGAACCTGCTTATGCTGAGTGAAGTGAACTGGCCAACTATGGTATCTCCTGCCAGGAAGGTATGAGACGTCTGGCTATCAGCCGTTGCTGTGGTTGTTTCTATAATACGGGGCATTGTAATCTCCTGTTTTTAAAGACAAACCTCCTCTCGCCGGCAAACAGGTTCGCCGGGTTTAGGTGATCGTGATCGAAAATTTATTTACTTGTCAGACAGAGCTCGCGCGCCCGCTTCAGGACAAGTCGAAGCATGTCCTTGTTCTCTTCGGATGATATCAAAGGACTACCCGATGCAGCTTCCTCAACGCGGTCAAGAGCTTCGGCGCAGGTTGCAGCATGTATCGGCCGCTGAGGGTCGGGTGGAAGCGTAGGCGGTGCCTCGGCAGCCGCCATCATTGGCGACAGAAGGAGTATCCAAGCCAAAGAACGTGCGCCGAATTGCATGATCGCACCTGTGACGCGGCCAGCCCGCTTGCCATGTGAACCCATCATTACGACAATGCCTTGCACCTGATTTGCAAGGATTGGGCCGCTGAACGATTTACCCGCCAGCGTGCGAACAGCCGCAGCTCTGCTTCAAGTCTTGAAATGTATATAGGATACTATTTTCATCATTGGATTATTCCTCTTTTGAGAATAATCACAAAATATCACAGCGGAACTATTTGTTAAAATATACTAACATCCAAACATACAGTGTGGTGGAAGCATACAATGCCCGGTGCCCAAGAAACCCGTCCCACATACTCTGATACGTAGATGCGGCGGCGCCCCCCGGGGGGTACCGACAGCTCTACCGGCTTGCGAGGCTATTCAGTATATCGACCGCTGCCATCATCTCGCGCTGGCGCACGGCGCGGCGTGCAGCGGCCTCTGCATCCTCGCCCCAGTGTTCATTTGTCCAGTCTTCGTCCACATGGGCCAATGTCCATGCCTCAGTGCCGGAAACCTCGCCCTTGGCTACAGCGAGCGCGAGAATTGCCGAACCTGTCAGCGTGGTGATCGTATGAAGGGCGGCAATGGCAAATGGATCGCTGAACGCACCAAGATGCACGCTGAATGCGCCGAGAGCTTCGCGGGGCTGTTCCACATGCATGACACCTTCTGCAAGGACGAAACGGGCGCCGAGAGCCGATGCCGCCCAGTCGATCAACGGGTCCCATAGATCGGCCTGGCGTTGCACGAGCCGCTCCGGCGAACCGGCACGGTAACAGAGCATGTCTGTCGAAGCGAAACGCAAAACGTCTTCCAGCACCGCCTGCGGGTCGTTGACGATGCCGTCGATCGCGGTGTTTGCCAATCGCGTTGCCGGCATGCGTGCTGGATCGATCTCCTTGTCCTGCGCGGAAAACTCGTCGGCAATCAGTTGGGCCGCTGCGCGTGTCGGCAGGGAAAGGTTCTGTCTCGCAGGCGTTTTGACGGCACGGCCATCAAGCTCAACAGTGAAGGTGCCGTCACGTTCGGCGACGGCCGCCACCTTGTAGAAACGCTTTGGCAAGGGAAGCTTCGACTGGATCTGAGCGCGGCGGACCGGATCCGGATCGGAAAGGCCGTCCTTTGAATCCATATTGAAGATATCGTTACGCATTTTCGAAGTCCGTATGTCTTTGATTTTATCCGGCGACAATCTCAGTCGTCTTCATTTGCATCGTTCTCATCGAAGCCCAGGAGGTTCCATGATTGTACCATATGCGGCGGTAGTGGTGCGGTTACATCAATTACCCCTCCCGACGGATTGGGAACGCGGATGCGGCGTGCATGCAGGTGTAGCCGGTTCTGGATACCGCCCGGAAACGACCAATTCGTGTCTGCCTCGAAATATTTCGGGTCGCCGATGATCGGACAGCCGATATGTGCTGCGTGTACACGCAGCTGATGCGTGCGGCCCGTATAGGGCTCCATTTCCAGCCATGTCAGCACCTGCCCCGCGGATTCGATGACCCGGTAGTAGGACACGGCGTGATCGGAATCGGGTTCGCCGTGTTGGGCAATACGCATGCGGTCTCCATCGGGCGTGGTCTCCTTGACCAGCCACGTGGTAATCTTGTCCTCGCGCTTGCGCGGGATTCCCTTGACGAGCGCCCAATAGGTCTTCTTGGTTTCACGCTCCCGGAACGCTGCGGTCAAAGCCTGCGCAGCCCCCCGCGTACGGGCCACCACGAGAACGCCGGATGTATCCCGGTCGAGCCGATGTACGAGCCGCGGCTTCTCACCCTTCTTGTTGCGCCACGCCTCCAGCATGTCGTCGACATGCCGATTGACGCCTGAACCGCCCTGCACTGCAAGTCCGGCCGGTTTGTTGAAGACAAAAACCTTCGGATCCTCGTAAAGCAGCATCTGCGACAGGACGTCGCCGTCCTCGCGGCCGCGAATGCTCTTGCCGGTCAGGTGACCCTCGGCTTTCGAATCCACCGGCAAGGGCGGAATGCGGACAGTCTGCCCCGCCTGCAGTCTGGTGTCGGATTTGGCGCGCGAGCCATCAATGCGTATCTGGCCGGATCGCAGCAATTTCTGCAGGTGCCCGAACCCCAGACCGGGATAGTGTACCTTGAACCACCGGTCGAGGCGCATCTCTGCCTCACCCGTATCGACTGTCTTTTGTTCTACTGCTGCCATCAACTCTGCCTTTTTGGATCAGAGGAGCGAATAGCACTAACCTGCCAACCGTGCGAGCCATAATCCAAAAAACAGCGCGCCAATGCTCAAGATGACGCTTGCGAGCACATAAATCAGTGCCAGACCAAGTTCCCCGCGCTGCCAGAGGACGACGACATCGAGTGAAAATGACGAGAATGTCGTGAAGCCACCCAGTATTCCGACGGCCACGAACAGTCGAAGCTCGGCTGATCCGTCGAAGCGCCTTGCCAGCAGCTCGACAAATAGTCCCATCAGCAGGCCGCCTATGACATTGACCGCCAGCGTACCGAAAGGGAAGGCTGCGCCCAAAATCCGGGTTGCAAGAATACCGACAAGGTATCGGGCGACTGAGCCGATTGCTCCTCCGGATGCTACAAGTAATATTGCGTTCATTTTACATTCAGCTCGGCCAGTTTATTTTGTGAACTCAATTGGTTGAATCATCACGGGACGTTACGCGGCGTAGAAAAATGTTCCTTGTAGAAACAAGGAACTATCAAGACTTTAGAGCATTGAATATTGCGGTGCACAAGAGTCTGATGCAGAGTCCCTTCTGCGGCGTGAAGCGGCCCAAGCAAGCGGAGTGGCACAGTGTCATTGTTGAACATCTATTGGAAATCGCTCCAATACCTGGGCGCTGAAAAGCGCGCGACCGTGTTTATCTGCGTGGTCAACATCGCGCTGGCTCTGACGATGCTGTTCGAGCCTTTGCTTATGGGTCTCGTCATCCAGGCAATCGCCGACAAAACCAATATATGGGTTCCCCTCACCCAGCTGGCTGCCGTTGGCTTGTTCCATATCGGCGCCAATGTGCTCGTTGCAAGAGAGGCAGACCGCCTTGCGCACCGGCGTAAGCTTGCCGTGCTCACCGAATCCTACAACCGCGTGATCAGCATGCCGCTGTCGTGGCATCATCAGCGCGGAACATCCAATGCGATGCATACGCTTTTGCGCGCGATCGAGACCCTGTTCGGTCTTTGGCTTGAATTCATGCGCACCCATCTTGCAACGATGGTGGCCCTGGCCGGTCTGGTTCCCCTGGCACTCGCGCAGGACTGGCGTCTGGCTTCCGTATTGGCGATACTGGGTGTCGTATATGTTCTGGTGAGCCGCTTTGTAACGGCGAAGACCAAGGATGGCCAGGCGCAGGTCGAGCGCCACCACATCACGGCTTTCAGCCATGTGACCGACTCGCTGGGCAATATCTCTGTATTGCAGAGCTATAATCGTATCGATGAAGAAACACGCGCGCTGCAGTCTTACACGAAGCAGCTGCTTGCCGCTCAATATCCTGTATTGAACTGGTGGGCATTGGCCGCCGGCATCAATCGCATGGCATCAACGATCTCCATCCTCGTGGTTCTGGCCCTTGGCGCACATTTCGTCATCAAAGGTGAAATGCTGGTCGGGCAAGTCGTGTCCTTCATCGGCTTTGCCGGTCTGCTCATTGGTCGTCTTGATCAGCTCAGCGCCTTCGTGAACCAGATTTTCGCGGCCCGCGCCAAGCTTGAAGACTTCTTCGACATGGAGGCGTCGGCTGCCTATGCGGTAGAGCCGAAGACCGTCCACGATATCGACAATGTCAGCGGCGATGTTGAATTCGAGAATGTTTCCTTCGAGTTCGCCAATTCGACGCAGGGCCTGAAGAACGTCTCGTTCAAGGCGAAGGCTGGCCAGACGGTCGCCATCGTCGGCCCGACTGGCGCGGGCAAGACTACGCTGATCAACCTGCTGCAGCGCGTCTATGATCCGAAGGAAGGTCGTATTCTCGTTGACGGCATCGATACACGTACCATCAGCCGCCGTTCGTTGCGCAATGCCATTGCGACGGTGTTCCAGGATGCTGGAATGTTCAACCGCTCGATCGAGGACAACATCCGCATTGGCCGTCCCAAGGCCAGCGCCGAGGATGTGCTTGCGGCAGCTGAAGCCGCCGATGCAAGCGACTTCATCCTCGCCAAGTCTGGTGGCTACGGCACAGTCGTGGGCGAGCGTGGTTCGCAGCTTTCCGGCGGTGAGCGCCAACGCGTCGCCATCGCCCGGGCCATTCTGAAGGATGCACCGATCCTCGTGCTTGACGAAGCCACCAGTGCGCTCGACGTCGAAACCGAAGCTCGCGTTAAGGTTGCGGTTGACAAGCTGTGCCAGAACCGCACGACGTTCATCATTGCACACCGTCTTTCCACGGTTCGCGATGCGGATATCGTGCTCTTCATGGATCAGGGCGAGGTGGTCGAGTCCGGCAGCTTCGAGGAACTGGCCCGCCAGAATGGCCGCTTCACATCGCTGCTCAAGGCGGGTGGCCTGAAGCTCGACGACGATACGGCAAACGTTACGCCCTTCCCGCGCAAGCCGGAAGCTGCCTGATCGGAATTGCGATTAGTTGAGACAAAAGGCCGCTCGCGAGCGGCCTTTTTATTGAGCTTCACGGTTTTCCCATCGCTAGGCCTGCAGTTGCCTTTCTGCATGGTTCGACAAGCTCACCATGAGGGAAGTTGGCCGATCGCAATGTAATTGCGACATTGCAGGCACTCGGCTCCCTGCGAACTGCGATCTCCCTCATGTTGAGCTTGTCCAACCACGCACGGCATCATTGCAATTAGCGTCAGCTCGATATTCAACCTCGTCGGGCCCGAGCGAGCTATCCCTCTCCCCGTTCCCGGCGAAGCTTGTTCCAGTAATCGATGCGCTTGCGTATTTCCCGCTCGAAACCACGATCCGGCGGGTTGTAAAAAGTCTGGCGACCAAGTGCTTCGGGGAAATAGTTCTGGCCGGAAAATGCATCCGGCTCGTCGTGGTCGTAGGCATAGCCGCTTCCGTAGCCCTCGCCCTTCATGAGCTTTGTCGGGGCGTTGAGGATATGCTTGGGCGGTACGAGTGAACCATTTTGTTTCGCAGTCTGCATCGCCGCCTTGTATGCCGTATAGACGGCATTGGATTTGGGCGCCGTCGCGAGATAAACGCAGGCCTGTGCCAGCGCCAGCTCGCCCTCTGGCGAGCCGAGATAGTCATACGCATCCTTGGCGGCATTGCAGATCACAAGGGCCTGCGGGTCTGCCAGGCCAATATCCTCGCTTGCCATGCGCACCATGCGCCGGCCGATATAAAGCGGATCCTCTCCGGCGTCGAACATCCGACAAAGATAATAGAGTGCGGCGTCCGGATCGGAACCGCGCACGGACTTGTGCAGGGCCGAGATCAGATTGTAGTGGCCGTCCTGGCCCTTATCATATACCGGCGCTCTTCGCTGGACGATCTGCTGTACCCGTTCCGCATCGAAGACCTCGCCATCGCGAGCCGCACGCCATACTTCTTCCGCCAGCGTCAGAATGGCACGTCCGTCTCCGTCAGCCATCCGTACAAGGCTGGCGCGTGCCTCCTCGGTTAGCGGCAACGCCTTTCCCTCATGGCTTTCTGCGCGCTCCATCAGAGCCTTCAGGCTGGCTTCCTCGTGGGGATGGAACACAAGGACGCGCGCCCGCGACAAGAGAGCGGCGTTGAGTTCAAAGGACGGGTTCTCAGTCGTTGCGCCGACAAGAACGATGGTACCGTCCTCCATCACCGGTAGAAATGAATCCTGCTGTGCCCGATTGAAGCGATGAATTTCGTCGACGAACAATAATGTCTGGCGACCGGACATCTTGCGTGCCCGGGCCATCTCGAAGACTTTCTTGAGGTCAGCGACACCGGAAAAGATCGCAGAAATCTGCTCAAACGCCAGGTTGGTTTCGTTGGCAAGGAGCCGCGCCACCGTGGTTTTTCCCGTTCCCGGCGGTCCCCAGAAGATCATGGAGCCGAGCGAACCGGCGTCGATCATGCGGGTCAACGCGCCTTCCTCGCCGGTCAGGTGTTCCTGTCCCGTGACGTCTTTAAGCGTCCTTGGCCGCAAACGATCCGCCAGTGGCCGGCTTCTATCCGTTGCCGGATCGTCATTGACCGAAAACAAATCCGCCATGCTCTTATCCATGTCCTGTTCAAGGCTGTATTCAGATTCGCGATCATGGCGCGGCGAAAGCGGCGTTTCTCGAGAACCGGAGCGAAGTGTCTAACCTGGTCCGGATTGGAGAAGAACGCCGTTTGCAAACCGCCACAACGCCAATATCCGCATAGCCTTAGCGAATTACCTGGCGAATTATGTCACCTCCACGCTCGAAATCGAAGCGCCAAAGCACTGGCTTGCTCGACATCGCCTTGGTCAGATCTGTCATGGTTTCGATTTCCAAGCCATTGATCCCGCGCACGATGTCGCCCGGCTGCAACCCGATGCGGGCGGCCGGCGTATTTGGGAACACCTTGTCGACGGCCACACCCTCCGTCTCCGGTGGCAGGCGCAAGCGTGCGGCACTGCTCGGGGAGAGTTTCAGGACATGGGCGCCCGACAACGGGTTACGGCCCTGGATGAGCATCTGATTGTCCAGCGAATCCGGTGCCGGCTTCTCGAGTGCAACCGCAATCGTCTTCTCCTTGGAACGGCTCAGCACTTGTAACTGCACTGTTTTGCCTATGCCGGCTGTGCTCAGTCGATAACCTAGGCCGTCGGGGTTTTCGATGCGCACCCCGTCCACTGAAAGAACAACGTCGCCGACGAACAACCCGCCTTTTTCCGCGGGACCTCCCTTGCCCACGTTGGTCACGAGCGCGCCATAGGGTTGTTTCATGCCCAGGCCTTCGGCCACATCCGGCGTCACGTTTTGGAACGTGGCGCCGATATAGGGCCGCTCGAAAGTATCGCCGCCGCCTTTCGCCGTCTCAACAACTGCCCGTACCATATTGGAAGGAATGGCAAATCCAATTCCGATCGATCCGCCGGAACGGGAAAAGATTGCCGTGTTGATGCCAATGAGATTACCACCCGTGTCGATCAGGGCACCGCCTGAATTGCCGGGATTGATCGCCGCATCGGTCTGGATAAAGAAATCGAAATCCGAAATGCCAACGCGGGTGCGCGCCTGAGCTGAAACGATGCCACTCGTCACTGTCTGACCGACCCCGAACGGGTTGCCTATCGCAAGGACAAGATCGCCGACCTCAACCTTGTCGGAATCTGCCAATGGCAGGGCAGGAAGCGGCTCGCCTGCATCGATCTTCAAAATTGCCAGATCGGTCGATTCATCCTTCAACAGAACCTTTGACTCGAACTCACGGCCGTCCGCGAGGGCAATCTTGACGGTATCCGCGTCACGAATGACGTGATTGTTCGTAACGATGATGCCGGAAGCATCGGCGATCACGCCGGAACCCAGCGAGGACTGGACACGCGGAGGCCCATTGAACTGGCCACCAAAGAATTGCTCGAAGAAGGGGTCACCGGCGAATGGCGACCTCCTTTGCACGGCATGCGCCGCATAGACATTGACCACGGCACCCGCCGTCTTTTTCACGAGTGGCGCAAAGGAAAGCTGCATCTGCTCGCGCGTCGTCGGCAGTTGCCTTGTCGCATCGGTTGCCGTTTGCGCGTGGAGCGGCGCCACCATGCCGGAAAGCAAGGCGGTGCTCAGGAGAAGCGCCCGCGCGGATCGTGCGACTTTGAATTTCATATCAATCTCCGATACGTGGTGAATCAGTCAAACTGTCTCGACCAATGTGGTGATTTCCTGGGGAGATACCAGCGAAGAAACAAAGCAAATTTGAGACAATTGTGTTCCGTACGCCCCACGCCCGGTTCAGCTTTTTGATTACAGCAATATGGCGTATGAATCACTGCGATGCGGAGGACCGGGATGACGTCGAGCGGCTTCAGAATTTATCCCTGCGACGTCGCCGGTATCGAGGTCGTCGAGGCGGCAACGGATCATGTGTTTCCGCGCCATTGGCATGAGCAGTATGGAATTGGCGTCGTCTATCGAGGAGCACAGAAATCGCTGAGCGGCCGCGGCATGGTGGAGGCCGGACCCGGTCACGTCATCACGGTCAATCCGGGCGAAGTGCACGACGGCGTGCCCATAGGCGATGCCGGTCGTTCGTGGCGGATGCTTTATTTCGATCCGGCAATCATAGGCAACAGCGACGCGGAGGACGGGAAAGCTGCCCGTGAGTTTCCCCTGCCCGTGCTCGTAGACCCACGAGTCGTAGCGTGGTTCCAGCGATTGTTCCTTGCGCTGACCGATCGGCGCACGCCAGCATCTGCCCTTGAGCGCGAGGAACTCCTATTGCAATTGCTCGACAGCCTCGTCCTTGGGCGTTCGGAAAGCCCGTCAATCGATCCAGCATCAACGGCAGTCCGCGAGGCGCTCACCATGATCGACGATGATCCGACGGCTACTCACACACTCGCCGACCTCTCCGGGAGGAGCGGCATGAGCCAGTTCCAGATTGTCAGGGGCATTGCCAAGGCAACCGGGCTTACCCCTCATGCCTATCTCATGCAACGGCGTATTGACCTTGCCCGCCGTCTGATTGCCGGCGGTACTGCGCTGGCCGATGCCGCGGCAGCAAGCGGGTTCGCCGACCAGAGTCATATGACCCGCCTGTTCATTCGCAAATTCGGGGTTTCACCGGGCTCCTACGCCACCGCGGTGACCTAGAGCAAGTTTTGTCTATTTGGGGCCAATTCTGCTTCACGAATGGCAATCCACGAGAAAGGTGGCGAGCACATCTTACCTGCAATCCTGTTCAAGACGGACTGCTACCCGCCGGATTAGATATGCTCGTCAACAATCCGAGCGGGAGAATTGCTGTGGGAATCGAGTTTCTGATTACATCTTTCATTATCGTTGTCTCACCCGGAACGGGCGTGGTTTATACGCTCGCAACCGGGCTTGCTCGCGGTGGTCGCGCCAGTATTGCCGCAGCATTTGGTTGCACTATCGGAATTGTACCGCACATTGCGGCCGCCATTGGTGGTTTGGCAGCGATCCTGCATGCCAGCGCCCTCGCCTTTCACACGTTCAAATATGTCGGCGTCGCCTATTTGCTCTATATGGCTTGGAATGCGCTGCGCGAAAAGGGTTCGCTCAATATCGAGAAAAAGGCCGAAGCGGGTTCAACGGCGCGGGTCGCCATGACGGCCATCCTGATCAATGTCCTCAATCCAAAGCTTTCGATTTTCTTTCTGGCGTTCCTGCCGCAGTTCATCGACCCCGGCGAACCGCATCCGGTCTCGCGCATGCTCACGTTGAGCAGCGTTTTCATGCTGATGACGTTCATCGTATTCGTGGGTTATGGCTTGTTCGCTGCCTCTGTTCGCGATCAGGTCGTCGCGCGTCCACGCATCCTGACATGGATGCGCCGCAGTTTTGCCGCCGCATTCATGGCGCTTGGAGTAAAGCTGGCGCTGGCCGACCGTTGATGAACGACCGGCGCCGATACCGCTTCCACTGAAACGGAAATTATCGCGCGGCTGACAGCACTTTCTGACAACCGGCCGAGAGGCGGCTCATATTCTGGCGCAGGCATGCAATGCCCCGCCCGCCACCGAGCGCGACCGACTTGCAGAATGCACGGAAATCGGGGCCGCAGGCCTCTCGAGCAATGGCCATTTCCT
Source organism: Phyllobacterium lublinensis (assembly GCF_020164435.1). Lineage (GTDB taxonomy): Bacteria > Pseudomonadota > Alphaproteobacteria > Rhizobiales > Rhizobiaceae > Phyllobacterium > Phyllobacterium lublinensis. Next base: position 268,668 of record NZ_JAIUDQ010000005.1, read on the forward strand.
CGCGCGGCGTGAACGAAGGTGCTGCGGCGGGTGCAGCAGCGGCAGGCGCGGCCGTCGTTGCTGCTGGTGCTGACTTGCCCGAGCCGATGGCACTGAGCGCCTGCTGGCATCCGGATGACAGCGACGAGCTATGCTGTTGAAGACAGGTGAGCGCCGCCTGACCACCCGGCTGAACACCGGAACATTGCGCCATGACGTCGTTCCGGCAGGCAGACTTGATTGCGTTTTGCTGGGCCGCCGTTGGCTGCTGCGCAAGCGCGGTGCCTGCAAAAAGGCCTATGATGCAGGCGGCCGACAATATGTTTCTCGCCCGGATGCCGGTCCGTCGTCTTGGCAACGCATCATTGGTTGCACTCGCCGCATTTGGATCGTTGCTGGTCATCGGAACCCTCCTTCGGAATTGTGATCCCGGCCAAAGGCTGACAAGCTAATTGAATAATTCAAGTACGTAACGGTTACGCCGGGTGTGCAGCAACAGGATCTGCACCAATACCGGCTCAAGCACGAAAAGGGGGCGCGAGCCCCCTTTTCGATTCATGCCAGGTCCGAAGCGTTGCTTACGCTGCTTCGGCTTCGTTCGCCTGTTCGGCAGCAACGCGGGCGAGATCCTTCGAACCCTTGGCGCTGGTGTCGCGATCGACAAATTCGACAACTGCGAGCGGTGCATTGTCACCGGTGCGGAAGCCTGCCTTCATGATGCGGATGTAGCCGCCATTGCGCTGGCCGTAGCGCGGAGCAAGCGTGTCGAACAGCTTGGCAACGAGCTTGGCGTCGCGAATGGCCGAAATGGCCTGACGACGGGCGTGCAGATCACCGCGCTTGCCGAGCGTGACAAGCTTCTCAACGATGGGGCGAATTTCCTTGGCCTTGGGCAGCGTTGTCACGATCTGCTCATGCTCGATCAACGATGCAGCCATATTGGCAAACATCGCCTTGCGATGGCTGGCAGTCCGGTTAAGCTTGCGGCCTGAATTACCGTGGCGCATGAGCCTTCTCCTTCAATTTCTCTTTTTCGGGCTCACGGCCCGGGCTTGTGTTTCGGGCAAAGCCCGGGTTCTTAATACTGGTCTTCGTAACGCTTCGCGAGATCTTCGATGTTCTCCGGCGGCCATGAAGGAACTTCCATACCGAGATGGAGACCCATGGAAGCCAGTACTTCCTTGATTTCGTTTAGCGACTTGCGACCGAAGTTCGGCGTACGCAGCATTTCTGCTTCCGTCTTCTGAATGAGATCGCCAATGTAGACGATGTTATCATTCTTCAGGCAGTTTGCCGAACGCACCGAGAGTTCGAGTTCATCGACCTTCTTGAGCAGGGCCGGATTGAACGCAAGTTCAGTGACCTGTTCCTGCTGAACTTCCTTCTGCGGCTCGTCGAAGTTGACGAAGATCGCGAGCTGGTCCTGAAGAATGCGTGCTGCATAGGCAACCGCATCTTCTCCGGAGATCGAACCGTCGGTCTCGATCTGCAGGATCAACTTGTCATAATCGAGAACCTGACCTTCACGGGTGTTTTCGATCTTGTAGGAAACCTTGCGGACGGGCGAGTAGAGGCTGTCGACCGGGATCAGGCCGATCGGAGCATCTTCCGCACGGTTGCGGTCAGCCGGAACGTAGCCCTTGCCGGTGTTGACAGTGAATTCCATGCGGATTTCAGCGCCTTCGTCGAGCGTGCAGATCACGTGTTCCGGATTGAGGATTTCGATATCGCCAACCGTCTGGATGTCGCCAGCCGTAACAACGCCTGGGCCTTCCTTGCGGACGACCATGCGCTTGGGACCGTCGCTTTCCATATGGATCGCGATTTCCTTGATGTTGAGGACAATGTCCGTCACATCTTCCCGCACGCCCGGGATCGACGAGAATTCATGCAGAACGCCGTCGATCTGTACCGCCGTCACGGCAGCGCCGCGCAGCGAAGACAGGAGCACACGGCGCAAGGCATTGCCGAGCGTCAAGCCGTAACCGCGTTCCAGCGGTTCGGCGACGACCGTAGCCTTCGTCTTCGAGCCGGAGGTCTGAAACTCGACCTTGTTCGGCTTGATCAATTCTTGCCAGTTCTTCTGGATCATTTAATTTTTCCCTATCCTTGCCTTTACCACCATCCAATCGTGGCATTGAGGCGTGGAAACCGCAGAGGAGCTGAAAATCAGCTCATGCGGCCAAATCGTGTCGCAAAAGATTAGACGCGGCGACGCTTGCGCGGACGGCAGCCATTGTGCGGGATCGGCGTTACATCGCGGATCGACGTAATCGTGAAACCGGCAGCCTGGAGTGCACGAAGAGCCGATTCACGGCCGGAGCCTGGCCCGCAAACTTCTACTTCCAGCGAACGCATGCCATGTTCCTGTGCCTTCTTGGCACAGTCTTCCGCAGCCATCTGTGCAGCGAATGGCGTGGATTTACGTGAACCCTTGAAACCCTGCGCACCGGCGGAAGACCAGGCAATCGCATTGCCCTGAGCGTCCGTGATGGTGATCATCGTATTGTTGAATGTCGAATTAACGTGAGCAACGCCCGACGAAATATTCTTGCGCTCGCGACGGCGAACGCGCGTGGCTTCCTTGGCCATGGTAGTCCTTTCAATTGATCTCGACGCCTCCGTATTTCCAGAGGCTCCACCGTGGTTTCAGTTAAAGTGCGAAACCAGCACTGTCTCTGCCCGAAGCAGAACCGGCGCAGCGGACCGCGCCGGAAGGAACTTACTTCTTCTTGCCGGCAATCGCCTTGGCAGGACCCTTGCGGGTGCGCGCATTGGTATGCGTGCGCTGTCCACGAACCGGCAGCGAGCGGCGATGACGCAGACCGCGGTAGCAGCCCAGATCCATCAGACGCTTGATGTTCATCGAAACTTCACGGCGCAGATCACCTTCAACCTGGTAATCGCGATCGATCGTTTCACGAATCTGCAACACTTCCGCATCGGTCAACTGATTGACGCGACGCTCTGCAGGAATGCCGACCTTCTGGACGATTTCCTGAGCAAACTTTTGACCAATCCCGTGAATGTACTGAAGCGCAATGACAACGCGCTTGTTCGTCGGGATGTTGACGCCAGCGATACGAGCCACGTCTGTTCTCCTTGTTAACCGGCAGAGCTGGAGTGCCAACGCGGCAGCCAGATGACGGGATGAAAATTATATTCGGGACAAACACAAACGATCAGCCCCGAACCTGCTTTACCGGATCGGCGCCGACCGCTTCATAATCCAAGCGAATTTGCGCCGTACTTGAAGGAATCGCTGCAAAAAGTCAACTCCCTCGATGAAATTTGTCAGAGCTAAAGATCTGACAGGATTTTTTCGATCGCGGCGGTGACATCTTCCATGTCCGCCATGCCATCGACCTTCTTGAGTTTGCCCTTGGCGTAGTAATAGCCAATCAGCGGCGACGTCTGCTTGTAATAGGCCTCGAGGCGCGTGCGCACCGTTTCGGCGTTGTCGTCCGGCCGGCGCTTGAATTCCGTCGATCCGCACTTGTCGCAGACGCCCGCAACATGGGGCTTCTTGTTGGTATCGTGATAGCCGGTACCGCACTTCGCACAGGAATAGCGGCCGGATATACGCTCCACCAGAACATTGTCGTCGACTTCGAGTTCGATCACGCAGTCGAGATCAAATCCCTTGTCCGCCAGCATGTCCTCGACTGCATCCGCCTGAACCAATGTGCGCGGATAGCCGTCCAGGATGAAGCCATTTGCTGCATCCGGCTGGTCCATGCGTTCGGAAACGATCGCATTGACGATCTCGTCGGAAACCAGATTGCCGGCATCCATGACAGCCTTCGCCTTGAGGCCGACTTCTGTTCCGGCTTTCACGGCCTCACGCAACATGTCTCCCGTGGAGAGTTGCGGGATGCCAAGTTTTTCTACCAAGCGCTGAGACTGAGTTCCCTTACCTGCCCCCGGTGGTCCGAGAAGTATTAATCTCATCTGTTGCGTTTCCCCCCACGGAGCTTCGACTTCTTGATCAGCCCTTCATACTGGTGCGCAATCAGGTGACCCTGGATCTGTGCAACGGTATCGAGCGTCACGCTCACGACAATCAACAGCGATGTACCGCCGAGATAGAAAGGAACACCAGCCCACGAGATGAGGAATTCAGGCAGCAAGCAGATGATAACGAGATAGATCGCGCCAAGAACCGTCACACGTGTCAGGACGTAGTCGATATATTCAGCCGTACGTTCGCCAGGGCGAATGCCGGGGATGAAGCCGGAATGCTTCTTGAGCTGGTCAGCCGTGTCCTTCGGATTGAAGACAAGTGCCGTATAGAAGAATGCGAAGAACACGATCATCGCGGCATAGAGAGCCATGTAGAGCGGCTGACCGTGGCCGAGAGACGACAGCACCGTGGTTGCCCAGCCGGGCAGCTCGTGGCTCTGCGCGAAGCCGGCGATTGTTGCAGGCAGGAGCAGGAGCGACGAGGCGAAGATCGGCGGAATGACGCCCGCTGTGTTCAGCTTCAGCGGCAGGTGCGAGGTATCGCCCTGGAACATCCGGTTGCCAACCTGGCGCTTGGGATACTGGATCAGAAGACGACGCTGCGCACGTTCGACGAAGACAATGATCGCGATGACCGCAATCGTCAGAACGATGATGGCCAGGATGATCGCCGTCGAAAGGGCGCCGGTGCGGCCCAGTTCCAGCGTGCCGGAAATTGCCTGTGGCAAGTTGGCGACGATGCCGGAGAAGATGATCAGCGAAATGCCGTTGCCAATGCCGCGCGCGGTGATCTGCTCGCCCAGCCACATCAGGAACATGGTGCCGCCGACAAGCGTGATGACGGTGGAGAACAGGAAGAACGGACCGGGATCGGTCACGATGCCCTGGCTGCCCTGAAGGCCAACGGCGATCGCATAGGCCTGTACCGTGGCCAAAAGCACGGTGCCGTACCTCGTATATTGATTGATGACCTTGCGGCCCTGCTCGCCATCCTTCTTCAGCTGTTCCAGCGCCGGAACGACGGAGGTCATCAGCTGTACGATGATGGAAGCGGAAATATAGGGCATGATGCCCAGAGCGAAGATCGCCATGCGGGCAACGGCGCCACCGGCAAACATGTTGAACATCCCGAGGATGCCCTGTGCCTGGTGGTTGAACGCCTGCGCATAGGCTTCGAGATTGATTCCCGGCAGCGGGATATAGGTGCCTAGCCGGTAGACCAGCAATGCGCCAAGTGTAAACCAAATGCGCTTCTTCAGCTCTTCGGCTTTTGAGAAAGCAGAGAAATTGAGATTTGACGCGAGCTGTTCTGCGGCTGAAGCCATTATAGTCTCCGGTCTGTGCCCGTCAGGGCCTCGCCACCCGAAACGGGAATCGGCGGCTCTACCCAGATATGTGCCCTTGATAAAAGGTACAAGCGGCGATCGTGGAGATCGCCGCTTGAATTAGACATATTTACTCTGCAGCTGCAGGAGCAGCTGGAAGCTTGACGGTACCGCCGGCCTTTTCGATCTTTTCGATCGCAGCTTTGGATGCACCGGAAACCTCGAACGTTACTGCGGTCGTGATCTCGCCGTCGGAAAGCAGGCGAACGCCATCCTTGGGGCGGCGGATAACACCGGCAGCCTTGAGGGTCTCGATCGTGACCGATGCCTTCGCATCAAGCTTCTTGGCGTCGATGGCAGCCTGAATGCGGCCAACCGATACGACGTTGAAGTTCTTGGAGAAGATGTTCGTGAAACCGCGCTTTGGCAAGCGGCGGTAAAGCGGCATCTGACCGCCTTCGAAACCGTTGATAGCAACGCCCGAACGCGACTTCTGACCCTTGACACCACGACCGGCAGTCTTGCCGGAGCCCGAACCAATACCACGGCCAACACGCTTGCGTGCTTTGGTCGCGCCTGGATTTTCACTCAGATCATTGAGTTTCATTTGTCAAATCTCCGGTATCAAGCCTCGTCCACAACGCGGACGAGATGTTGAACCTTGGCAATCATACCGCGGACGGAAGGCGTATCTTCCAGTGTACGGGTGCGATGCATCTTATTGAGGCCCAAGCCGATCAGCGTTGCGCGCTGCTCTGCCGGACGGCGGATAGGGCTACCGATCTGTTCGACCGTAACCGTCTTACCCTTCTTCTTCTCAACCATGACTTTGTCCTTTAGTCTACAGTCAGCGGAACCGAAGTCCCTGCCCTACTGCGCCAGCTCCTGGCCTATTCTTCCGAACCGACCACGTCGCGGCGGCGAGCCTGCAGTGTCGAATACTTGATACCGCGCTGAGCAGCGATGTCCTTCGGATGCATCTGATGCTTCAGGGCATCAAATGTCGCGCGAACCATGTTGTACGGGTTCGACGAACCGAGCGACTTCGCAACCACGTCCTGCACGCCAAGCGTCTCGAAGACGGCGCGCATTGGACCACCGGCGATGATGCCCTTACCGGCTGGAGCAGCACGGAGCAGCACCTTGCCTGCGCCATGACGGCCTTCAACATCGTGATGAAGGGTACGACCCGAACGGAGCGGGACGAAGATCATGTCGCGCTTTGCCGATTCAGTGGCCTTGCGGATAGCTTCCGGCACTTCACGTGCCTTACCATGACCAAAACCTACGCGGCCCTTCTGATCGCCGACAACGACGAGTGCAGCAAAGCCAAAACGCCGGCCGCCCTTGACGACCTTGGCGACACGGTTGATGTGGACGAGCTTGTCAACGAATTCGCTGTCACGCTCTTCACTGCGGCCGCGATCCTCGCGGCTTCTCTTTTCCTGTGCCATGCTCCTAATTCCTTTTTCTTTTCCGGTAGCACGAATGATGTTTTAAAGCTCGACCTTAGAAGCTGAGACCAGCTTCACGGGCGGCTTCGGCAAGTGCCTTCACGCGGCCGTGGTATATATAGGCACCACGATCAAAGACAACTTCCTTGATGCCAGCCTTGACGGCGCGCTCTGCAACGAGCTTGCCGATGAGGGCTGCTGCATCCGAATCTGCACCGGTCTTCAGCTTGCCCTTGAGGTCAGCTTCGAGCGTGGATGCGGATGCAATCGTGTGTCCACGCGCATCGTCGATGATCTGCGCATAGATATTCTTTGAAGAACGGTGGACGCTGAGCCGCGGACGGTCACCGGCAACCGCCTTGAGCTGGCGGCGAACACGCGCAGCGCGACGCTGAATGATTTCTTTCGGCGATGCCATGACACGAATTCCTTACTTCTTCTTACCTTCTTTGCGAACGATCTTCTCGCCCGCATATTTCACGCCCTTGCCCTTGTAGGGTTCCGGACCACGATATTCGCGGATCTCAGCAGCGACCTGACCGACCTGCTGCTTGTCGATGCCGGTGACGACGATTTCCGTCGGCTTCGGCACAGCAACAGTGATGCCTTCCGGCACCTGGTAGATCACTTCATGGCTGAAGCCGAGCGACAGCTGCAGGTTCTTGCCCTGCATGGCTGCACGATAGCCGACGCCGCTGATCTCAAGACGCTTCTCGAAGCCGTCCTTGACACCCGTGAAGATGTTGACGACCATCGTGCGGCTCATGCCCCACTTCGAACGAGCGACTTTGGAGTTGTCACGCGGATTAACGCTGACAGCACCGTCTTCAAACTTGACCACAACATCGTCATTGGCGACGAAGGAGAGTTCACCCTTCGGGCCTTTGGCCTTGATGGTCTGGCCTTCCACGCTGGCTGTTACGCCCTGCGGGACTGCCACTGGTTTTTTACCGATACGAGACATTTTTCAAACCTTTCCAAGCCGTTACTTAGAATATACGGCAGAGCAGTTCGCCGCCGACATTCTGTTCACGTGCCTCGTGGTCTGCCATGACGCCCTTCGGCGTCGACAGGATGGAAATACCAAGACCGTTTGCAACCTGCGGGATCGACTTGACCGAAACGTAAACGCGACGGCCGGGCTTCGAAATACGGGTAATCTCGCGAATTACCGGTACGTTCTCAAAATACTTCAGTTCGATTTCGATCTCGGACTTGCCGTTTTCGAAATCAACCTGGCTGTATCCGCGGATATAACCTTCAGCCTGAAGAACATCCAGAACGCGGGCGCGCAGCTTGGAGGCAGGGGTCGAAACCTTGCCCTTCTTGCGCATGGTTGCGTTACGGATACGTGTCAGCATATCGCCGAGAGGATCTGTCATAGACATGTGTCTGCTCCCTTACCAGCTCGACTTCACGACGCCGGGCACCTGGCCGAGCGAACCCAGCTGGCGCAATGCGATACGCGACATTTTAAGCTTGCGGTAGAAACCGCGCGGACGGCCCGATACTTCGCAACGATTGCGAATACGCACCTTGGTGGAATTGCGTGGCAGTTCTGCCAGCTGGATGGTGGCGCGGAAGCGCTCGTCCAGCGGCAGCGACTGATTCATCACGATAGCCTTCAGGCGTGCGCGCTTTGCAGCGAAACGCTTGACCAGGAGACCACGGCGCTTGTTCTTTTCGACTGCGCTCGTCTTAGCCATTTCATATACCTCGCTACGCTTGCCGTTACTGGCGGAAGGGGAAGTTGAAGGCGCGCAGCAATGCGCGTGCTTCATCATCCGTCTTTGCAGTCGTACAAACGATGATGTCCATGCCCCAGATCTGATCAACCTTGTCGTAGTTGATTTCCGGAAACACGATGTGTTCCTTGATACCCATGGCGAAATTGCCACGGCCGTCAAAGCTCTTTGGGTTCAGACCGCGGAAATCTCGAACCCGCGGCAGCGCGATCGTGATCAGACGGTCAATGAATTCATACATGCGCTCTTTACGAAGGGTGACCTTCGTTCCGATCGGCATATTCTCACGAACCTTGAAGGTAGCGATCGAATTGCGCGCACGGGTAATAACCGGCTTCTGACCGGCAATCAATGCCAGATCTTCAGCTGCGACAGTTGGCTTCTTCGAGTCAGCGGTTGCTTCGCCGACGCCCATGTTGAGAACAACTTTGGTGATGCGCGGGATCTGCATCTCGTTGTCATATTTGAACTGCTCGAGAAGAGCCTTACGTACCACTTCCTGGTACTGCTTCTTCAAGCGTGGTTCGATCTTTGCATCAGCCATCGATCAGATCTCCTGAACGCTTTGCTACACGTACCTTCTTGCCGTCTTCGAGGACTTTGAAGCCAACACGGGTCGGCTTGCCATCCTTTGGGTCGGCGATCGCGAGGTTCGACAGATGGAGCGGCGCTTCTTTCGAAATGATGCCGGCTTCCTGATTCTGTGTCTGCTTCTGGTGACGCTTGACAACATTGACGCCGCGAACGAGCGCCTGCTCATCCTTCGGCAAAACTTTGATTACTTCGCCGGTACGGCCCTTGTCCTTACCAGCCAGAACGACAACGCGGTCGCCTTTACGGATCTTCTGCATCGTCAGCTCCTTACAAAACTTCTGGAGCCAGCGAGATGATCTTCATGTGGCTCTTTGCGCGAAGTTCGCGCGGAACCGGTCCGAAGATACGCGTGCCGATAGGCTCTTTCTTATTGTCGATCAAAACGGCGGCGTTCTTGTCGAAACGAATAACGCTCCCGTCCGCGCGACGGATGTCCTTGGCAGTGCGAACAACCACTGCCTTCATCACGTCACCTTTTTTCACGCGGCCGCGCGGAATTGCTTCCTTGATCGAAACGACAATGATGTCGCCGACCGAAGCATATTTCCGCTTCGAACCGCCCAGCACCTTGATGCACATGACACGACGTGCGCCGGAATTATCCGCCACGTCGAGGTTTGTTTGCATCTGAATCATGACTAGCCGCCTTCTTCTTGTTCAACCGGACTGGGCTTTCCTTGCCCCTCGCGATTGCTGCGTACTTACCTACAGATATTTAGCTCGCCGGGGCGTCTGTTACGACAACCCAACGCTTGTCTTTCGAGATCGGCTTCGATTCCTGGATGGAAACGGCATCGCCGACCTTGAACTGGTTATTCTCATCATGCGCCTTGTACTTTTTGGACTGGCGCACGGTCTTCTGGAGGAGCGGGTGCGAATAGCGCCGCTCGACCTTGACCACAACGGTCTTGTCGTTTTTGTCGCTTACGACAACGCCCTGCAGAATGCGTTTAGGCATGGTTTTCTTCCTTAAGCCTTGCTCTCGACCGCTTTCTGGCGGGCGACAGTCTTGATGCGCGCAATATCACGGCGGATCTGCCGGACGCGAGCGGTTTTTTCCAACTGGCCGGTTGCCTTCTGGAAGCGCAGGTTGAACTGCTCTTTCTTCAGGGAACCCAATTCTTCATTCAACTGATCGAGGCTCATCGCCCGGACTTCTGCGGATTTCATAACATCCACCCCTTATTCTGCGATGCGCTGAATAAAGCGCGTCCTGACCGAAAGTTTCGCAGCTCCAAGGCGAAGTGCCTCACGAGCGATTTCTTCCGAAACGCCGTCGAGCTCGAACATGATGCGGCCTGGCGCGACGCGGGAAGCCCAGTAATCAACTGAACCCTTACCTTTACCCATGCGGACTTCGGTAGGCTTCGATGTTACCGGCACATCCGGGAAAATCCGGATCCACACACGACCGGCACGCTTCATGTGACGGGTAATTGCACGGCGAGCGGCTTCGATCTCACGCGCCGTAACGCGGTTCGGCTCGAGGGCCTTCAGGCCGAAAGCACCAAAATTAAGATCCGTACCGCCCTTCGACGCGCCGCTGATGCGACCCTTGAACTGCTTGCGGAACTTTGTGCGCTTAGGCTGCAGCATTGTTCTCTACTCCAAAATTCACGATCCGGAAAGACGCTATTTTAAGCGTTTTCGCGGCGACGGTTCGAACCCTGATGGCTATCGCCTTCAACAGCACGACGCTCGGAAGCCATTGGATCATGCTCAAGGATTTCGCCCTTGAAGACCCAGACTTTGACGCCGCAAATGCCGTAAGCGGTTTGTGCTTCAGCAGTTCCGTAATCGATATCGGCACGAAGGGTATGCAGAGGCACGCGGCCTTCACGGTACCATTCCATACGCGCAATTTCCGCACCGCCGAGACGGCCCGAGCAATTGATACGAATGCCTTCTGCACCAAGACGCATGGCCGACTGAACGGCGCGCTTCATGGCGCGGCGGAATGCGACACGGCGTTCCAGCTGCTGAGCAATCGACTGAGCAACCAGGGTCGCGTCGGTTTCCGGCTTGCGGACCTCAACGATATTGAGTGCAGCATCGGCATTCGTCATTTCTGACAGCTTGCGGCGCAGCTTCTCGATATCGGCGCCCTTCTTGCCGATGATCAGACCCGGACGTGCAGCATGGATCGTGACGCGGCACTTCTTGTGCGGACGCTCGATCACCACCTTGGAGATGGCAGCCTGCTTCAGTTCGTCCATCAGATACTTGCGGATCTTCAGGTCTTCGTGCAGCAGCTTGCCGTATTCACCTGTGTTCGCGTACCAACGCGAATCCCAGGTCCGATTGATGCCGAGGCGGAAGCCAATCGGATTAATCTTCTGGCCCATTATGCGGCCTCCCCTTTTTCCTGACCTTCGCGAACAACGATCGTCAGATGCGAGAATGGCTTCTCGATCCGGCTTGCACGACCGCGGCCACGAACATGGAAACGCTTCATCACGACTGACTTGCCTACATAGGCTTCAGCAACAACCAGAGCATCAACATCCAGGTCATGGTTGTTTTCCGCGTTGGCGATAGCTGATTCGAGTGTCTTTTTCACCGTTCCTGCAATCCGCTTGCGCGAAAATTCCAGATCGGCAAGAGCGGCGTTGACCTTCTTGCCACGGATCATGGCAGCCACCAGATTAAGCTTCTGAGGGCTGATGCGGAGCGTACGGGCAACGGCTTTCGCCTCGTTGTCCTTAAGCTGGCGCGGAGCCTTAGCCTTGCCCATCTTTATTTCCTCTTCGCCTTCTTGTCCGCGCCGTGCCCGTAATAGGTACGCGTCGGAGCGAATTCACCAAACTTGTGTCCGATCATCTCTTCGTTGACCGAAACAGGAACGTGCTTGTTGCCGTTGTACACGCCGAAGGTCAGACCGACGAACTGCGGCAGGATCGTGGAGCGACGGCTCCAGATCTTGATAACTTCACTGCGACCGCCCTCACGTACCTTCTCAGCCTTCTTGAGAAGATAGCCATCGATGAACGGGCCTTTCCAAACTGAACGAGCCATTTCAGACTACCTCTCTTACTTCTTGCGCTGATGACGCGAACGAGCGATGAACTTGTCCGTCGACTTGTTGGAGCGCGTCTTCTTGCCCTTCGTGGGCTTGCCCCACGGAGAAACCGGATGACGTCCACCAGACGTACGGCCTTCACCACCACCATGGGGGTGATCGACCGGGTTCATGGCAACACCGCGAACGTGCGGGCGCTTGCCGAGCCAGCGGCTGCGACCTGCCTTGCCAAGGCTGATATTGCCATGGTCAGGGTTGGACACTGCACCGACCGTGGCAAAGCACGAACCGTGGACGAGGCGCTGTTCACCTGAATTCAGGCGAAGGATTGCCATGCCCTGATCGCGGCCGACGAGCTGCGCATAGGTACCGGCGGAGCGAGCGATCTGACCGCCCTTGCCTGGCTTCATCTCCACATTGTGGATGATGGTGCCGACCGGGATCGAAGCCAATGGCATTGCATTGCCCGGCTTCACGTCTGTCTGCGCGCCAGCAATAACGCTGTCGCCAACGGCCAGACGCTGGGGAGCCAGGATGTAGCTCAGTTCGCCATCTTCGTAGCGGATGAGCGCAATGAATGCGGTCCGGTTCGGATCGTATTCAAGGCGTTCAACCTTGGCAGCAACATCATGCTTGCGACGCTTGAAGTCGACGAAGCGGTATGTGCGCTTGTGTCCGCCACCCTGGTAGCGTGCAGTGACGCGACCGGAGTTGTTGCGACCACCCTTGGATGTCAGACCTTCGGTGAGAGCCTTGACGGGCTTGCCCTTGTAGAGCTCCGAACGATCCACGATCACCAGCTGGCGCTGGCTTGGTGTGGTTGGATTATAACTTTTGAGTGCCATTGTCTTTACTCCACGGCCCCTCAGAGACCAGTCGAAACATCGATCGACTGCCCTTCGGCGAGCGTCACGACTGCTTTCTTGACATCACTCTGGCGCCCGACGATGCCGCGGAACCGCTTCACCTTGCCCTTGCGCACAGCTGTATTGACTGCCGTAACCTTCACGCGGAACAGCGCTTCGACTGCGGCCTTGATTTCAGGCTTCGTTGCCTTCTTGGCTACGTTGAAGACGACCTGGTTATTTTCAGAAACCAGGGTCGACTTTTCCGTAATAACCGGGCTGACGATCACGTCGTAGTGGCGAAGATCAGTCATTTGAAACGCTCCTCGAGAGCTTCAACTGCTGCCTTGGAAAGCACGAGCTTGCCACGACGCAGAATGTCGTAAACATTGATGCCCTGGATCGGCAGGACGTCGATGTTCGGAATGTTCGACGCTGCGCGACGGAAATTCGCATCGATCTCGGCACCGCCGATGAGAAGCGCATTTTCGAGGCCAAGCTTGGCGAACTGCGAAACAAGTACCTTTGTCTTGGCATCGGCTGCGGCCAGATCATCGACGATGATCAGGTCGGAAGCCTTGACCTTTGCAGACAGGGCATGACGAAGCGCGAGGGCGCGAACCTTCTTCGGAAGGTCATGATCGTGGCTGTGAACAACCGGACCATGGGCCTTGCCGCCGCCGCGGAACTGCGGTGCACGGGCCGAATGGTGACGGGCGCGGCCCGTACCCTTCTGCTTGTACATCTTGGCGCCGGTACGTGCGATTTCCGAACGGCCCTTTGCCTTGTGCGTTCCCTGCTGCTTGCGGGCAAGCTGGTAACGGACCATGCGCTGAAGGATATCGTCGCGCGGCTCAAGACCGAAAATCTCCTCGGAGAGTTTCACCTTGCCGGCATCGACGCCTTCAAGTGTTGTAATCGAAAGCTCCATTATTCGGCTCCCTCAGTTGTCTGCGCCACTTCTGCATCAGACACAGCGGCTGTACCGTTAGCTGCCTGGCGCAAACCGGCTGGCTTGGGAGCATTTTCCGGCAGCGCTACCTTGACGGCATCGCGCACCAGGATCCAAGCACCCTTTGAACCGGGAACCGCACCACGAACCAGAATGAGGCCACGATCGATGTCGGTCGAAACGACTTCGATGTTCTGTGTCGTCACGCGGGTCTGACCCATGTGACCGGCCATCTTCTTGCCCTTGAACACCTTGCCCGGATCCTGACGCTGACCGGTCGAACCGTGTGCGCGGTGGGTAACCGAGTTACCGTGCGAAGCGCGGTGACCGCCGAAGTTGTGGCGCTTCATCGAACCGGCAAAACCCTTACCGATTGAAGTACCAGTCACATCGACCTTCTGGCCGGCAACGTAATGTTCGGCTGTGATCTCAACACCGACATCAAGTAGATTGTCGGCAGAGACGCGGAATTCCGCGACTTTCGCCTTTGGTTCAACGGAAGCCGTCGCGAAATGACCGCGCAAGCCCTTCGTTGTATTCTTTACCTTGGCCAGACCAACACCGAGCTGAACGGCAGTGTAGCCATTCTTCTCGACTGTACGCTGAGCCACAACCTGACAATTCTCCATCCGGAGTACTGTCACCGGCACATGCTCACCTGCGTCGTTGTAGACGCGAGTCATGCCCAGCTTCTGTGCAATTACACCTGAACGCATCGGTTCGTCCTTCCGTCCTCAAGCTTTACAGCTTGATCTCGACATCAACACCAGCGGAAAGATCGAGCTTCATCAGCGCGTCTACAGTCTGCGGGGTTGGGTCTACGATATCGAGAAGACGCTTATGTGTGCGCATCTCGAACTGCTCGCGGCTCTTCTTGTCGATGTGCGGCGACCGGTTGACAGTGAACTTCTCGATCCGTGTGGGAAGTGGGATCGGTCCGCGCACGTTGGCACCGGTACGCTTGGCAGTCGACACGATTTCCCGCGTCGAATCGTCAAGGATCCGATGATCAAACGCCTTGAGGCGAATGCGGATGTTTTGACCGTTCATTTCATCTTTTCCTTGTTTAGCGGAGACGCCTCATAACAGGCGCCTCTGCATAAAACCTTAATATTACTCAATGATCGACGATACGATGCCTGCACCGACGGTGCGGCCACCTTCACGGATAGCGAAGCGCAGCTTCTCTTCCATCGCGATCGGCACGATCAGCGTCACATCAACTGCGATGTTGTCGCCGGGCATGACCATTTCCGTGCCTTCCGGCAGCGTCACAACACCCGTCACGTCGGTCGTGCGGAAGTAGAACTGCGGACGGTAGTTGGAGAAGAATGGCGTATGACGGCCACCCTCGTCCTTGGTCAGGATATAGGCTTCCGCCTTGAACTTCGTGTGCGGCTTGACCGAACCCGGCTTGGCCAGGATCTGGCCGCGCTCGACGTCTTCACGGCCAACGCCGCGGATCAGCGCACCGATGTTGTCGCCAGCCTGGCCCTGATCGAGCAGCTTGCGGAACATTTCAACGCCGGTAACCGTCGTCTTCGTCGTCGGCTTGATGCCGATGATTTCGACTTCTTCACCAACCTTGACGATCCCGCGCTCGACGCGGCCCGTCACAACCGTACCACGGCCGGAAATCGAGAAAACGTCTTCGATCGGCATCAGGAACGGCTGGTCAACCGGACGCTCCGGCGTCGGAATGTACTTGTCGACTTCCGCCATCAGCGCACGAACCGCGTCTTCGCCGATTTCCTTGTTGCTGTCTTCCAGCGCAGCCAAAGCCGAACCCTTGACGATCGGAATGTCGTCGCCCGGGAAATCGTACTTCGACAGAAGCTCGCGAACCTCAAGCTCAACCAGCTCGAGAAGCTCGGCATCGTCAACCTGGTCAACCTTGTTCAGGAAAACCACGATCGCCGGAACGCCAACCTGACGGGCAAGCAGGATGTGCTCGCGCGTCTGCGGCATCGGGCCGTCGGCTGCCGAAACAACCAGGATCGCGCCGTCCATCTGCGCAGCACCGGTGATCATGTTCTTCACATAGTCGGCGTGGCCGGGGCAATCGACGTGCGCGTAGTGACGCGCTGGCGTCTCATATTCAACGTGCGCCGTCGAGATCGTGATGCCGCGCGCCTTTTCTTCCGGTGCCGCGTCGATCTGGTCGTACGCCTTGTACTCACCAAAATACTTCGTAATCGCGGCCGTCAACGACGTCTTGCCATGGTCAACGTGACCAATCGTGCCAATGTTGACGTGCGGCTTGTTACGTTCAAACTTGCTCTTAGCCATCTGAGCTCTCCGTTATTATGTTCGCCTGCTCAGGCTCAACTCAACTGTCACGCGCAACCTTATGGTTACGCAAACTTCTTCTGAATTTCCTGCGCGACTGCTGTCGGAACAGGTTCGTAGTGATCGAACTGCATGGTGTACTGCGCACGACCCTGGCTCATCGAACGCAGGTTGCTCACATAACCAAACATGTTGGCCAGCGGCACGTTTGCATTGACGACAGTCGCGATACCACGAGCTTCCGTGCCCGAAATCTGACCGCGACGTGAGTTCAGATCGCCGATCACGTCACCGACGTAATCTTCAGGGGTAACAACCTCGACCTTCATGATCGGCTCGAGCAGCTGGGCACCGGCCTTCTGCGCACCTTCGCGGAATGCAGCGCGGGCTGCGATTTCGAAGGCGAGAACCGAGGAGTCCACATCATGGTAGGCACCGTCGATCAGCGTGGCTTTCACGCCGAGCATCGGGAAGCCTGCGAGCGGACCCGCACCCATGACGCTCAAGATACCCTTTTCAACACCGGGGATGTATTCCTTCGGAATGGCACCACCGACGATCTTCGATTCGAAGATGAACTCGTCGCCATCATGCGGCTCGAAGATGACCTTGATGCGGGCGAACTGACCCGAACCACCGGACTGCTTCTTGTGCGTGTAGTCGATCTCGGCCTTGCGGGTGATCGATTCACGGTAGGCAACCTGGGGGTTACCGACATTCGCCTCGACCTTGAACTCGCGACGCATACGGTCAACGAGGATGTCCAGATGAAGCTCGCCCATGCCGGAAATGATGGTCTGACCGGATTCTTCGTCCGACTTGACGCGGAAAGAAGGATCTTCAGCGGCAAGACGATTGAGCGCGAGGCCCATCTTTTCCTGGTCGGCCTTGGTCTTCGGCTCGATCGCGATCGAAATGACTGGCTCCGGGAACACCATGCGCTCCAGGATAACCGGCTTCAGCGGATCGCAAAGCGTGTCACCCGTTGTGGTTTCCTTGAGGCCCGCCAGGGCAACGATGTCGCCGGCAAATGCTTCTTCAATGTCTTCACGCGAGTTGGAATGCATCTGCAGCATGCGGCCGATACGTTCACGCTTGAGCTTAACCGTGTTGTCGAGCGAAATGCCCTTGGTCAGCTTGCCGGAATAGATGCGGCAGAAAGTCAGCGAACCAACGAACGGATCGTTCATGATCTTGAATGCAAGCATCGACAAAGGCTCTTCGTCAGACGACTTGCGAACTGTTTCAGCATCGGTCTTCGGATCAATGCCCTTGATCGCCGGAACATCGACTGGCGAAGGCAAGAATTCAACGACACCGTCGAGAAGCGGCTGCACGCCCTTGTTCTTGAAGGCCGAACCGCAGAATACCGGATGGAACTCAACGCGGCAGGTGCCGATACGGATCAGCTGACGCAGCTTCTCATTGTCCGGCATGTTGCCTTCGAGATAAGCTTCCATGGCAGCTTCCTCGACCTCAACAGCGGTCTCGATGAGCTTTTCGCGGAACTCTTCAGCACGGTCCTTCAGGTCAGCCGGGATCTCTACGACATCCCACTGCGCACCGAGCTGTTCGTCGCGCCAGACAAGTGCCTTCATTTCGATCAGGTCGATAACGCCCTTGAACTCGTTTTCAGCGCCGATCGGCAGCTGCATGACGAGCGCCTTGGCACCAAGACGGCTCTTGACCATCTCGACGCAGCGATAGAAGTCAGCGCCGGTCTTGTCCATCTTGTTGACGAAGATCATGCGCGGGACATGATACTTCTCAGCCTGACGCCAGACGGTTTCAGTCTGCGGCTCAACACCGGCATTCGCATCGAGCAGTGCAATTGCACCGTCTAGAACGCGCAGCGAGCGCTCAACTTCGATCGTGAAATCGACGTGACCAGGCGTGTCGATGATGTTGAAACGGCGCATCTTGCCATCACGGCCCTTCCAGAACGTGGTGGTCGCAGCGGAAGTGATCGTGATGCCACGCTCCTGCTCCTGCTCCATCCAGTCCATGGTGGCGGCACCGTCGTGGACTTCACCGATCTTGTGCGACTTACCAGTGTAGTAAAGGATACGCTCGGTGGTCGTGGTCTTGCCGGCGTCGATGTGCGCCATGATACCGAAATTACGGTAGTCTTCGATTTTATATTCGCGGGCCATGATAGGGTGCCTTCAAGAATAGGGTTTCGACGATTACCAGCGGTAATGCGAGAATGCGCGGTTGGCTTCTGCCATGCGATGCGTGTCTTCACGCTTCTTCACAGCCGAGCCACGGTTGTTCGCAGCATCCAGGAGTTCACCGGACAGGCGATCGATCATTGTCGTCTCATTGCGGCCGCGGGCTGCATTGATGAGCCAACGGATGGCAAGTGCCTGGCGGCGCTCCGGACGAACGTCGACCGGCACCTGGTACGTTGCACCACCAACGCGGCGCGAACGCACTTCGACGTGCGGCGCCACATTATCGAGAGCCTGATGGAACAGGGCAACCGGCTCCTGCTTGCTCTTGGCTTCAACGGACTCAAGCGCACCGTAAACGATACGCTCAGCAATCGACTTCTTGCCATGATGCATGACTGCATTCATGAACTTGGTCAGAACGAGATCGCCGAACTTCGGATCCGGATTGATCTCACGCTTTTCTGCACTATGGCGTCTGGACATATTCTCTGTCTCTTATCTGCATCGGGTTGACCTACCTGGTGGCCAAAGTCCCGGAAAATCTTACTTCGGACGCTTCGCACCGTACTTGGAACGGCGCTGCTTGCGGTTCTTGACACCCTGGGTATCGAGAACGCCGCGGATGATGTGGTAACGAACACCCGGCAAATCCTTTACACGGCCGCCGCGGATCATCACGACGGAGTGTTCCTGAAGGTTGTGACCCTCACCCGGAATATATCCGATGACTTCAAATCCGTTCGTCAGACGCACCTTGGCGACCTTACGCAGAGCCGAGTTCGGCTTCTTCGGGGTCGTCGTATAGACGCGGGTGCAAACGCCGCGCTTCTGCGGGTTTTCCTGCAGAGCAGGTACTTTATTGCGCTTTACCGGCGCAGTGCGCGGCTTGCGGATCAGCTGGTTTACGGTAGGCATTCAACCTTCCCTCTTTCACAAATCTCGTATCTTCGCCCGTCAGGGCCGTTTCAGCGCCATGCTCATGCACGAATTCGGGCAAAGAAACCACCGCGAGGTGGCTTGCCCGAATAAAAGCAGAGGAAGCCCTATTGACTTCATGCGAGCGGCAAATTGCATTTCGATCGTAAAACGAACCCTGTTTGAGATGAACTCCAGAGCGCGTCGCTCCGAAAGGGCCAATCTCACATCGGCTCAGATGGGCTGCTGATACTGTGTCGCCGGGCTCGCGTCAAGCCTGAACCCTAAATATTATTAAGGATTGCAGCGTTTGCCGGCGCTTTGCGGCCTGCGTGAAAGATAGTTTCGCCGACAAGGCCCAAATTCAAGCAAAATTTCAAACCTTGCACAGGGATTTCGGCCTGAACCATGGTACGAAGCATGAGTTTAGCATTTTTACGCCCGCAGAACCGGGAATCAGGAATCACTCAATGTCGTCAGCACCACCCGAGCCGAAACCCGTCCATTTGATTGTCGCGGACGTCTGGAAGAACAAGGAAGACGAGCCCCGCCAGGTCCACCTGCTTCTGATGAGCGACGATACCGACAATCTCGTCAATATCGCATTGCAGCTCCTCGCCAATGAAGGCTACGACGAAGCGGAGCTCCTGGAGATCGGCACTCTCACCGAGCAGCCCGACGAAGAGCCACATCTGTCTGCCTACAAGAACGCCCTCACCGGCCAGGCCGCGCTTATCGAGTTCAACGAGTAATCACCTCATCGAGCAAGTGAGGCAGGCTTTTTTTGTGCGGCAACGCTCGTCGGCTGGACACGTCTCGGCCGATTCCACAAAGCAACAAGCGAAAACCGCCGAGGAACTGGCGAATTCGGTCCAGAATTTTCCACCTGCATTTGTAAAACAGACGTATCTGGTTGAATCCGGAATAAAGAAAAGGCCGCCCGAGATTTCTCTGGGGCGGCCTTTGATTTTATCGGCGAACGGCCTTATTCGGCCGGCTGGCCCGTCATGTCCGTCAGCATCGGGCCGGCCTTTGCTGCCGTTGCACCCGACTCCTTGCGGCGCTCGTCGATGATGAGCTCGTCGCGAGCCCCGGCAATGCGGCGGATCTGCTTGACCGTGCCGCCGGTGCCTGCCGGGATCAGACGGCCAACGATGACGTTCTCCTTCAGACCCTGCAGAGCATCCATCTTGCCGGCAACAGCGGCTTCCGTGAGGACGCGCGTTGTTTCCTGGAAGGATGCGGCAGAGATGAACGACGGCGTCTGCAGTGAGGCCTTGGTGATGCCGAGCAGCACCGGAGTGCCGTAGCCAGGCTTCTTGCCATCCTCTTCGAGGCGCTCGTTGATCTCGTCCAGCTCGATCCGGTCCACATGATCGCCAGCGATGAAGCCCGTATCACCCGACTCGGTGATCTCGACCTTCTGCAGCATCTGGCGGACAATCACTTCAATGTGCTTGTCGTTGATCAGAACGCCCTGCAGACGATAGACTTCCTGGATCTCGTTCACGAGGTAGGAAGCAAGCGCCTCCACGCCCTTGATCGCAAGAATATCGTGCGGTGCCGGGTTGCCGTCCAGAATATAATCGCCCTTTTCGATGGCATCGCCGTCCTGAAGATGGAAAGGCTTGCCCTTGGGGATCAGATACTCGACAGGCTCGACCGTATCATCGTTGGGTTCGATGACGATGCGGCGCTTGTTCTTGTAATCGCGGCCGAAACGCACGGTACCATCGATTTCGGCGATGATCGCGTGGTCCTTCGGACGACGGGCCTCGAACAGTTCCGCAACGCGCGGCAGACCACCGGTGATGTCCTTGGTCTTGGCGCTTTCCATCGGGATACGAGCCAGAACGTCACCAGCCTTCACATGCGAGCCAGGCTCGACCGAAAGGATGGATTCCACTGACAGCTGGAAGCGTGCGTCGCCGCCCTTGGCCAGCTTCAGCACCTTGCCGTTCTTGTCCTTGACGACGATCGCGGGCTTCAGATCCGAACCACGCGGGGTCGAACGCCAGTCGATGACCACACGCTTGGTGATACCGGTGGATTCGTCCGTTGTTTCCGTAACCGAAAGACCATCGACCATGTCTTCGAATTCGACATGACCCTCGACTTCCGTCATGACCGGGCGGGTATAGGGATCCCACTCGGCAATGCGCTGGCCACGCTTCACGTTGTCGCCATCATCGACATAGATCCGCGAGCCGTAGGTAACACGGTGTGTAGCGCGTTCCTTGCCGGTTCCATCGAGGATGACAACCGCCATGTTGCGGCCCATGACGACCAGATGGCCGTCGGAGTTGCGCACCACGTTGCGGTTACGGATCTGCACCGTGCCTTCATAGCTGGCTTCGAGGAACGACTGGTCAACCACCTGCGCCGTACCACCAAGGTGGAACGTACGCATCGTCAGCTGAGTACCCGGCTCACCGATCGACTGGGCAGCGATAACGCCGACAGCTTCACCCTGGTTGACCGGAGTACCACGGGCCAGATCGCGGCCGTAGCACTTGGCGCAAATGCCGCCACGGGTCTCACAGGTGAGAGCCGAACGGATGCGGATCGACTGAACGCCAGCCTTCTCGATGGCATCGACATCGAACTCGTCGATGATGTTGCCGCCGGTGACAAGCACGTCACCCGAAACCGGATGCAGGATGTCTTCGAGCGCTGTACGGCCGAGCACACGCTGGCCGAGGGTCGCAACGACCTGGCCGGCGTCAACGATCGGCTGCATGGTGAGGCCCGTTGTCGTGCCGCAATCCACCGAGATGACAATGCAATCCTGCGCGACGTCGACGAGACGGCGTGTCAGGTAACCGGAGTTGGCTGTCTTCAAGGCGGTGTCAGCAAGACCCTTACGGGCACCGTGCGTCGAGTTGAAGTACTCGTTCACGGTCAGGCCTTCCTTGAAGTTCGAAATGATCGGCGTTTCGATGATTTCGCCCGAAGGCTTGGCCATCAGCCCGCGCATGCCGCCCAGCTGGCGCATCTGGTTCGGCGAACCACGAGCACCCGAGTGCGACATCATGTAGATCGAGTTCATCTGCTTCTGGCGGCCAGTAACAGGATCGAACTCGACGGCCTTGATGCGCGCCATCATTTCGTCAGCGACCTTCTCGGTGCACTTGCCCCAAGCGTCGACGACCTTGTTGTACTTTTCGCCCTGAGTGATCAGGCCGTCATTGTACTGCTGTTCGTATTCTGTCGCCAAAGCTTCGGTTTCAGCAACGAGCTTCGCCTTGGTCTCCGGAATGACCATGTCGTCCTTGCCAAAGGAAATACCGGCGCGGCAGGCATGGCTGAAGCCGAGCTGCATGATGCGATCGCAGAAAATGACCGTCTCTTTCTGTCCGCAGTGGCGATAGACCGTGTCGATCATCTTGGAGATGTTCTTCTTGGTCATTTCCTGGTTGCAGATGTCGAAAGGCACGTTGTGATGCTTCGGCAGCAATTCACCGATGATCATGCGGCCAGGCGTCGTTTCGAAGATCTTCGATGTCGGCTTGCCATCCGCATCAATGCTCTTGAAGCGGCCCTTGATCTTGGTGTGCAGGGTCACTGCACCGCTGCCAATGGCATGGTGCAATTCGCCCATATCGGCAAAGGCCATGCCCTCGCCTGGCTCCTTGGCAGCCACAATCGACAGATAGTAGAGACCAAGAACCATGTCCTGTGAAGGAACGATAACCGGCAGACCGTTGGCGGGATGCAGGATGTTGTTCGTCGACATCATCAGCACGCGGGCTTCAAGCTGCGCTTCGAGTGAAAGCGGAACGTGAACAGCCATCTGGTCCCCGTCGAAGTCCGCATTGAAAGCGGTACAGACGAGCGGATGCAGCTGGATTGCCTTGCCTTCGATCAGGGTGGGTTCGAACGCCTGGATACCAAGACGGTGCAGCGTCGGCGCCCGATTCAGGAGAACCGGATGCTCGCGGATGACCTCGTCGAGGATGTCCCAGACTTCCGGCTTTTCCTTCTCAACCAGCTTCTTGGCCTGCTTCACGGTCGAGGAATAACCCTTGGCGTCAAGGCGGGCATAGATGAACGGCTTGAAGAGTTCGAGCGCCATCTTCTTCGGCAGGCCGCACTGGTGTAGCTTCAGCTCGGGACCGGTCACGATGACCGAACGGCCGGAATAGTCGACGCGCTTGCCGAGCAGGTTCTGGCGGAAACGGCCCTGCTTGCCCTTGAGCATGTCGGACAGCGACTTCAGCGGACGCTTGTTGGCACCGGTAATGACGCGGCCACGACGGCCATTGTCGAACAATGCATCAACCGATTCCTGAAGCATGCGCTTCTCGTTACGGATGATGATGCCGGGCGCGCGCAGTTCGATCAGGCGCTTGAGGCGATTGTTACGGTTGATCACGCGGCGATAGAGGTCGTTGAGATCGGACGTCGCGAAACGGCCGCCATCCAGCGGAACCAGCGGACGCAGGTCCGGCGGAATGACCGGAACGATCTTCATGATCATCCATTCCGGACGGTTACCCGATTCCAGGAAGTTCTCGACGATCTTCAGACGCTTCATCAGCTTCTTCTGCTTCAGATCCGAGGTTGTCTCGGCAAGCTCTGCCCGCAGATCGCCGGCGATCTTTTCCAGATCCATCGAAGCCAGAAGTTCATGAATAGCTTCCGCGCCGATCAGTGCTGTGAAGGCGTCTTCACCGTACTCATCGACTGCAATCATGTATTCTTCTTCCGAAAGGAGCTGGTGCTCCTTCAGGGCCGTCAGGCCAGGTTCGGTCACGATGTAGTTCTCGAAATAGAGAACGCGCTCGATACCCTTGAGGGTCATGTCGAGCAACGTGCCGATACGGCTCGGCAGGGACTTCAGGAACCAGATGTGCGCAACCGGAGCTGCGAGTTCAATATGGCCCATACGCTCACGGCGAACACGTGACAGTGTCACTTCCACACCGCACTTTTCGCAGATGATGCCCTTGTATTTCATACGCTTGTACTTGCCGCACAAGCATTCATAGTCCTTGATCGGCCCGAAGATCCGAGCACAGAAAAGACCATCCCGCTCCGGCTTGAAGGTGCGGTAGTTGATCGTCTCCGGCTTCTTGATCTCACCGTATGACCAGGACAGAATCTTCTCAGGGCTGGCGATCGAAATCCGGATGGAATCGAATGCCTGCACAGGCACCTGAGGATTGAAAAGATTCATGACCTCTTGGTTCATGCCGTTTCTCCATGGGGCAGAAAGTGCCCTCTGCTTGCGATGGTGCCCGCCGCCGCGGTCCATCTAGATCAAATGCCGCTTCTGCAGCGGCTCGAAACATACCGGACGGGTGCGCAGCATGACTGCGCACCCTTCCTTTTTTACTCGGCAGCGTCGGGCAAGGCCTGCTGCTGTGGTTCGAGCTGACGCGTATCGTCAAGCTCGACATTGAGACCGAGCGAGCGCATTTCCTTGACGAGAACGTTGAAGCTCTCCGGAATGCCGGCCTCGAACGTATCGTCGCCGCGGACAATCGCTTCGTAGACCTTGGTACGACCGGCGACGTCGTCGGACTTGACCGTGAGCATTTCCTGCAGCGTGTAAGCCGCACCATATGCTTCAAGGGCCCAGACCTCCATTTCACCGAAGCGCTGGCCACCGAACTGGGCCTTACCACCCAGGGGCTGCTGCGTAACGAGCGAGTATGGTCCGATCGAACGGGCATGGATCTTGTCGTCGACCAGGTGGTGCAGCTTCAGCATATAGATGTAGCCGACAGTCACCTGACGATCGAAAGTTTCACCCGTACGTCCGTCGTAAAGTGTCGACTGACCGGAGGACTTCAGGCCCGCCTGTTCCAGCATCACATTGATGTCCGGTTCATGCGCACCGTCGAATACCGGCGTTGCAATCGACACACCGCGCTTCATCTGCTCGCCAAGACGAACGATGCTCTCATCGTCGTAGTTGCGAACCGGCTCATTGCGGTCATTGTCCGGAATGATCGATTCAATCGTCATTCTCAGCGGTGCAATATCGCCCTGTGCCTTGTAGGCTTCGATCAGTTCCCCGATCTTCTTGCCCATGCCGGCGCAAGCCCAGCCCAGATGCGTCTCGAGGATCTGCCCGACGTTCATGCGGCTTGGCACGCCAAGCGGATTGAGCACGATGTCGACATGCGTTCCGTCTTCAAGGAACGGCATATCCTCAACAGCGGCGATACGTGAAACAACGCCCTTGTTGCCGTGACGGCCAGCCATCTTGTCGCCTGGCTGGATCTTGCGCTTCACAGCGACGAAGACCTTGACCATCTTCATGACGCCAGGAGGCATCTCGTCACCGCGCTGGACCTTCTCGACCTTGTCCATGAAACGCTGCTCGAGCAACTTCTTGGAGTCATCGTACTGGTTGCGTAGAGCTTCGATCTCGCCCTGGATCTTCTCGTCCTCGACGGCAAACTGCCACCACTGCGAACGCGGGAACTCACCCATGACGTCCTGCGTGACGACGGTGCCCTTCTTGAACGCCTTTGGTCCGGCAACAGCGGCCTTGCCCGTGAGAACGTCAGCCAAGCGGCCATAGACGTTGCGGTCAAGGATAGCCTGTTCGTCGTCACGGTCCTTGGCCAAACGCTCGATTTCCTCGCGTTCGATAGCCATGGCACGTTCGTCCTTTTCAACGCCGTGGCGATTGAAAACACGAACTTCCACAACCGTACCGTAGGTCCCGGGCGGCATGCGCATCGAGGTGTCGCGGACATCGGACGCCTTTTCACCGAAGATGGCACGCAGAAGCTTCTCTTCCGGCGTCATCGGGCTTTCACCCTTCGGCGTGATCTTGCCGACGAGGATATCGCCAGGCTGCACTTCGGCACCGATATAGACAATACCGGCTTCGTCCAGGTTCTTCAGCGCTTCTTCCGAAACGTTCGGAATGTCACGCGTGATTTCTTCCGGTCCAAGCTTCGTATCGCGAGCCATGACTTCGAACTCCTCGATATGGATCGAGGTGAAGACGTCATCCGAAACAATCTTCTCGGAGAGAAGGATGGAGTCTTCGTAGTTGTAGCCATTCCACGGCATGAACGCGACAAGCACGTTGCGGCCGAGTGCCAGATCGCCCAGATCCGTTGACGGACCGTCGGCGATGATGTCGCCCTTTTCGATCCGGTCACCAACACGCACCAGCGGACGCTGGTTGATGCAGGTATTCTGGTTCGAACGCTGGAACTTCATCAGGCGATAGATATCAACGCCCGACTTGCCCGGAACGAGGTCTTCCGTCGCGCGGATAACGATACGGGTCGCATCCACCTGGTCGACGATACCGGTACGGCGTGCGCCAATGGCAGCGCCGGAGTCGCGAGCGACGACCGGCTCCATGCCTGTACCGACGAACGGCGCTTCGGCACGCACCAGAGGCACGGCCTGACGCTGCATGTTCGAGCCCATCAGAGCGCGGTTGGCGTCGTCATTTTCCAGGAACGGAATAAGGGCAGCGGCAACCGAAACGAGCTGCTTCGGCGAGACGTCCATCAGGTCCACGTTTTCACGTGGCGCCATCAGAACTTCGCCCGCATGACGGCAGACAACGAACTCGTCCGTGAACGCGCCCGAGGCGTCGAGTTCCACATTGGCCTGCGCCACGTGATACTTGGCCTCTTCCATTGCCGACAGGTAAACGACTTCGTCCGTTACCCTGCCGTCGACGATCTTGCGGTACGGGCTTTCGATGAAGCCGTACTTGTTGACGCGAGCGAAGGTTGCGAGCGAGTTGATCAGACCGATGTTCGGACCTTCCGGCGTTTCAATCGGGCAGATACGGCCGTAATGCGTCGGATGAACGTCGCGAACTTCGAAGCCGGCGCGCTCACGGGTCAGACCGCCAGGTCCAAGTGCCGAAAGACGACGCTTATGCGTGATCTCGGAAAGCGGGTTGGTCTGATCCATGAACTGCGACAGCTGCGAGGAACCGAAGAACTCGCGAACGGCAGCGGCTGCCGGCTTCGCATTGATCAGGTCCTGCGGCATGACGGTATCGATTTCGATGGACGACATGCGTTCCTTGATGGCGCGCTCCATGCGAAGCAGACCAACACGGTACTGGTTTTCCATCAATTCGCCGACCGAGCGCACACGGCGGTTGCCGAGATTGTCGATGTCGTCGATTTCGCCACGGCCATCGCGCAGGTCGACAAGCATCTTGACCACGGCCAGGATGTCTTCCTTGCGCAGGATCCGAACAGTGTCTTCCGCATCCAGATCAAGACGCATGTTCATCTTAACGCGGCCAACGGCCGAGAGATCATAGCGTTCCGAATCGAAGAACAGCGACTTGAACATCGCTTCAGCCGAGTCGATCGTTGGCGGTTCGCCCGGGCGCATGACACGGTAGATGTCGAAGAGCGCATCCTGGCGGCTTTCGTTCTTGTCCACGGCAAGCGTGTTACGGATGTACGGCCCGATATTGACGTGGTCGATATCGAGAACGTTGATCTCTTCCGTGCCGGTATCCAGCAGAACCTTGAGGGTCTTCTCGTCAAGCTCGTCACCAGCCTCGAGATAAACCTCACCGGTATTATAGTTGACGATGTCTTCGGCAAGGTAGGAGCCGAACAGGTCGTCTTCCGTTGCCTTGATGAACTTGAGGCCCTTTTCGGCAAGCTGCTTTGCACTGCGTGCAGTCAGCTTCTTGCCGGATTCGAGCACGACTTCGCCGGTGTCGGCGTCGATCACATCGGAAGTGGCCTTGAAACCCTTGAAGCGCTCAACGGAGTAAGGAATCCGCCAGCTGTCGCCATCGCGGCTGAAGGTGATGGAATTATAGAATGTTGACAGAATTTCTTCCGAATCCATGCCAAGCGCCATCAGCAGCGATGTTGCCGGAATCTTGCGACGGCGATCGATACGCGCATAAACGACATCCTTGGCGTCGAACTCGATGTCGAGCCAGGAACCGCGATAAGGAATAACACGAGCGGCAAACAGGAGCTTGCCCGACGAATGCGTCTTGCCCTTGTCGTGATCGAAGAACACGCCGGGCGAACGGTGCATCTGCGATACGATCACGCGCTCGGTGCCATTGACAATGAACGTGCCGTTGTCGGTCATGAGCGGCATGTCGCCCATGTAAACGTCCTGTTCCTTGATGTCCTTGATCGACTTCGCGCCTGTATCCTCGTCAATATCGAACACGATGAGGCGCAGCGTCACCTTGAGTGGCGCAGCATAGGTCAGATCGCGCTGACGGCATTCGTCAACGTCGAATTTGGGAGCTTCGAATTCGTACTTGACGAATTCAAGCATGGAAGCACCCGAGAAATCCGAAATCGGGAACACAGACTTGAACACAGCCTGCAGACCTTCATCCAAACGCCCGCCTTTGGGCTCTTCCACCATCAGAAACTGATCGTAGGAAGCTTTCTGAACCTCGATGAGGTTCGGCATCTCTGCGACTTCCGGAATCTTACCGAAAAACTTGCGTACGCGCCTACGACCATTGAAAGAATGGGTCTGAGCCATCGTCGCTCCTCGTCTTTATGCCAGAAACTGGCCTGTTTCTTAAAACCGCATGTGCGGCCCCGTGAACGGGACAAAACCCGTTTCCTGAAAGCATCCAGATTGCCGTCAGGAAAAGGGTTCAGTACCGGAACCCCCGAAGGGGAAGTGTCGGCGGGCAGGTTGCCCTGCCCGCCAAAAACGCGAGACTTACTTGAGTTCGACCTTGGCGCCAGCAGCTTCGAGCTGTGCCTTGATCTTGTCAGCTTCGTCCTTGGCAACGCCTTCCTTGACAGCCTTAGGAGCGGCCTCGACGAGGTCCTTGGCTTCCTTGAGGCCGAGACCGGTGATTGCGCGGACTTCCTTGATCACGTTGATCTTGTTAGCGCCGGCATCGGTCAGAACGACGTCGAATTCAGTCTTTTCTTCAACTGCAGCAGCAGCTGCACCGCCGCCAGCGGCAGCAGCAACAGCAACCGGAGCAGCGGCAGAAACGCCCCACTTCTCTTCAAGAAGCTTCGAAAGTTCAGCAGCTTCGAGAACGGTCAGGTTGGACAGGTCGTCTACGATCTTTGCGAGATCAGTCATTTTGATATTCCTTTACAAGGTTCGATATATTGTGACAGCGAGAACGGCCTTATGCCGCTTCGTCCTTCCGGGCATAGGCGCCGAAAACGCGGGCAAGCTGACCTGCCGGTGCGTTTACGATCTGAGCGATGCGGGTAGCTGGTGTCTGGATCATGCCAACCAGCTTTGCGCGCAACTCGTCGAGTGATGGAAGTGCGGCCAGAGCCTTTACACCTTCCGGATCGAGAGTTGTTGCTCCCATCGAGCCACCGAGGATGACGAGCTTTTCGTTACCCTTGGCAAATTCGATGGCGATCTTTGGTGCCGTAATCGGATCGTTGGAATAGGCAACGAGTGTCTGACCTGTGAACAGGTCAGCGATGCCTTCCGAATCCGTGCCCTGAAGAGCGATCTTGGCAAGGCGGTTCTTCGCGACTTTAACGGTGCCACCAGCATCACGCATCTTGGAGCGAAGGTCGCTCAGCTGCGCAACGGTGAGACCGGTATAGTGGGCCACGACAACTGAACCAGAGTCCTTGAAGACCCCATTCAGCCACGCGACGAATTCGCGCTTTTCCGCTTTTTCCACTGTCTCTCTCCATTTGGCAGAAACGCATGATTGCGATCCTGCCGGGTTGCCTTTTGCTGCAAGGGGCCAGTTCGAAAACCGGAACCACACAGCACTTGAGGATCCTGTCCCCCTTGCTTCGCCGAAAACGGCTGCAAGCGAAAGGCAACTACGGTTCGAACCTTGTTCATCGGGCTATGCCCTCAAAACCTGGTTGTTCCACGTCTCATGCGGGCTCTTGCGATATTAAGGCGAACCACCCGCAATCTCGGACAGGATAACCGGACTTTCATCCGGTTATCCAGGCCCCGAAGGGCCTGGAATTCTTTGTTCTCAAACAGTTAAGCTTGAGATTTTATCCAACGGTTACGCAGAGCGAACGGTTGAAGGATCGATCTTGACGCCAGCGCCCATTGTCGAGGAAATCGCAACGCGCTTGACGTACTCACCCTTGGCACCTGTTGGCTTTGCCTTGGTAACAGCATCGGCGAACGCCTTGATGTTCTCTTCCAGTGCCTTGGCATCGAACGAAGCCTTGCCAACGCCTGCATGAACGATGCCGGCCTTCTCGACGCGGAATTCAACGGCGCCGCCCTTCGAAGCCTTGACGGCAGCAGTTACGTCAGCCGTGACCGTGCCGACCTTTGGGTTTGGCATCATGCCGCGCGGGCCGAGAACCTTACCGAGGCGGCCAACCAGAGGCATCATGTCCGGGGTGGCAATGCAGCGATCGAAATCGATCTTGCCGCCATTGACGATCTCGAACAGATCTTCCGCACCAACGATATCGGCGCCGGCCTTCTTGGCTTCCTCAGCCTTGTCGCCGCGGGCAAATACAGCCACACGTACGGTACGGCCAGTGCCGTTCGGCAGGTTTACCACGCCGCGAACCATCTGGTCCGCATGACGGGGATCAACGCCGAGATTCATTGCAACTTCGATCGTCTCGTCGAACTTGGCAACCGCACGCTCCTTGACCATGGCAATAGCCGAGGTCAGGTCATAGAGCTTGTTGCGGTCAACGCCTTCGCGAACCTTCGCTACACGCTTTGAAAGTTTTGCCATCGTCTTAGCCCACCACTTCCAGGCCCATCGAACGGGCAGAACCTTCGACCATGCGCATGGCGGCTTCAACGTCCGCTGCATTCAGGTCTTTCATCTTTGCTTCAGCGATTTCACGGACCTTGTCACGCGAGATCTTGCCAGCCACGACCTTGCCTGGCTCCTTCGAGCCGGACTTCAGGTTGGCAGCCTTCTTGAGGAAGTAAGACACCGGCGGCGTCTTCATCACGAAGGTGAAGGACTTGTCCTGATAATATGTAATCACGACCGGAATGGGCGAACCCTTTTCCAGTTCCTGCGTAGCCGCATTGAAGGCCTTGCAGAATTCCATGATGTTGATGCCACGCTGACCAAGCGCTGGTCCGATGGGCGGGGACGGCGTTGCCGATCCTGCCGAAACCTGCAGCTTGAGCTGGCCTGCTACTTTCTTAGCCATAACTTCTGCCTTTTTACACCATGCCGGATAACCGGCGGCTTTTCATTGTACCGGTAAACCGGCGGTTGCAGTTTGGTGGTGCGGCTCGATGGTCCGGCTAAAGACCGCCTCGCCTCCCACCACATTTGCCGCTAGCGGCAAAGGCAGCCTGGAGAGCTGCCAATGATCAGACCTTTTCGACCTGACCAAATTCCAGATCGACCGGCGTAGCGCGGCCGAAAATCGAAACTTCCACCTTGAGGCGCGAACGTTCCTCGTCCACTTCCTGGACGGTGCCGTTGAACGAAGCAAACGGACCGTCGGCAACACGAACGCTCTCGCCGATCTCGAACGAGATCGAAGCCTTCGGACGCTCGACACCTTCCTGGACCTGGGTCAGGATGCGCTCGGCTTCCTTGTCCGAAATAGCGATCGGCTTGTTGTCTGACCCCAGAAAACCGGTCACCTTCGGCGTGTTCTTGATCAGGTGATAGGCATCATCCGTAAGTTCAGCGCGCACCAGAACGTAGCCTGGAAAGAACTTGCGCTCGGCATCGACCTTGCGGCCACGGCGCACTTCGACGACCTTCTCGGTCGGCACGAGGATCTTCTCGAACAGGTGAGACAGACCCTTCTGCCTCGCCTTTTCCTCGATCGACTCTGCGACCTTCTTCTCAAAATTCGAATAGGCGTGAACGATATACCAGCGCGCGGTCATTATTGATTCCCAATCCCGATTTTCTTGTCAGCCTGCGTTAACGACCAAGACCGAGAACGAGATCGATCCCGTACGCCATCAACTGATCAGCTGCGAAAAAAAAGATCGCAGCAAGAAACGCCATCACCATCACCATTGCGGTGGAAATGAGCGTTTCGCGGCGCGAAGGCCATGTGACCTTTGCGGTTTCAGCGCGCACTTGCTGAAAAAAAGTTATTGGATTCGTTTTGGATGCCATTTACCGCTCGTGCGTGTCATGTTGCTGTAAACATGCTGTGTTGCAATTGTCACAACACCATCTGTCCACACCATTACGGCCCGTAAAGCTGACCGTTCAGCTCCACGCACCGCGTGTCTGTTGATGTTACATAGAACCGATTCCGGAAAAACACAAGGCCCCGGATTCGTTTCTTTCCGAACATCTGCTCAGCACACCATCCAATCGTGTACCGGCAGACTATGCGTTGGCAGGGGAGACAGGGTTCGAACCTGCGACCTACGGTTTTGGAGACCGCCGCTCTACCAACTGAGCTACTCCCCTACGTTCGGGGGCGTACATTCCACAAAGCCGCACCTATTTCAAGGCCTTTATTACGACTTCCAGCCTCTTACGGCGAAATTCGTTTGGGTGACGAAGATGTCGCAACGAATTGGCGGCATTACTGCCGTTGCCGGCTGCAAAATACGGATTGGATGGAAGATCTTGGCTGTGGTCTTTAATTGGTTACGCCACATCGGAGATTCAAGGCTCATTGCTACGCGACCAGAAACTGATTCGCGTTTGCCTGCCCCAAAACGCAGAAAGGGCGATCCTGTGGACCGCCCTTCCCCAATTCTCATTGTCAGACGACAATATTACTCAATGATCGACGATACGATGCCTGCACCGACGGTGCGGCCACCTTCACGGATAGCGAAGCGCAGCTTCTCTTCCATCGCGATCGGCACGATCAGCGTCACATCAACTGCGATGTTGTCGCCGGGCATGACCATTTCCGTGCCTTCCGGCAGCGTCACAACACCCGTCACGTCGGTCGTGCGGAAGTAGAACTGCGGACGGTAGTTGGAGAAGAATGGCGTATGACGGCCACCCTCGTCCTTGGTCAGGATATAGGCTTCCGCCTTGAACTTCGTGTGCGGCTTGACCGAACCCGGCTTGGCCAGGATCTGGCCGCGCTCGACGTCTTCACGGCCAACGCCGCGGATCAGCGCACCGATGTTGTCGCCAGCCTGGCCCTGATCGAGCAGCTTGCGGAACATTTCAACGCCGGTAACCGTCGTCTTCGTCGTCGGCTTGATGCCGATGATTTCGACTTCTTCACCAACCTTGACGATCCCGCGCTCGACGCGGCCCGTCACAACCGTACCACGGCCGGAAATCGAGAAAACGTCTTCGATCGGCATCAGGAACGGCTGGTCAACCGGACGCTCCGGCGTCGGAATGTACTTGTCGACTTCCGCCATCAGCGCACGAACCGCGTCTTCGCCGATTTCCTTGTTGCTGTCTTCCAGCGCAGCCAAAGCCGAACCCTTGACGATCGGAATGTCGTCGCCCGGGAAATCGTACTTCGACAGAAGCTCGCGAACCTCAAGCTCAACCAGCTCGAGAAGCTCGGCATCGTCAACCTGGTCAACCTTGTTCAGGAAAACCACGATCGCCGGAACGCCAACCTGACGGGCAAGCAGGATGTGCTCGCGCGTCTGCGGCATCGGGCCGTCGGCTGCCGAAACAACCAGGATCGCGCCGTCCATCTGCGCAGCACCGGTGATCATGTTCTTCACATAGTCGGCGTGGCCGGGGCAATCGACGTGCGCGTAGTGACGCGCTGGCGTCTCATATTCAACGTGCGCCGTCGAGATCGTGATGCCGCGCGCCTTTTCTTCCGGTGCCGCGTCGATCTGGTCGTACGCCTTGTACTCACCAAAATACTTCGTAATCGCGGCCGTCAACGACGTCTTGCCATGGTCAACGTGACCAATCGTGCCAATGTTGACGTGCGGCTTGTTACGTTCAAACTTGCTCTTAGCCATAGCTGTCGTTCTCTCGTCATCACAACCGGCCTTGCGCCGGTACCATGTTTGTAGCTCAGACGAGACAGCAAGCCGTCCGTCAGCACAGTCTCCCGCTCGACCGGAAGGATCGACCGGGTTGGATTGTCCAAGCTTGCTCGTTCATATGGAAAACACATGAGCGACTTGCAATGCTCAAGACAAAAATCGAAGAGCACCTTGCGCACGGCGGCGTGCACGCGGCGCTCTTGCAAATCTGGAGCGGGTAGCGGGAATCGAACCCGCATATTCAGCTTGGAAGGCTGCTGCTCTACCACTGAGCTATACCCGCACATCGTGGCGTTCGGTTCCGGCAGTGGTGGAGGGGGTTGGATTCGAACCAACGTAAGCCAAGCTAACGGATTTACAGTCCGTCCCCTTTAACCACTCGGGCACCCCTCCGGTCACTGCCGATGGAACCGCACCATATGGCACTCTGCAAACAACCGGCGGACCATACATCCTGGCTGCTGCTTGCGGAGGGCCTTATGCCGACTAGCCCGCGTGCTGTCAACACTTCCCTTCAGAAAATGAATGGCTTGTGGAAATAGGCTAAAGAAATGTGACGGCGAAGCAGGCAGGGCCAGCAATTTCTGCGATCATAGCTGTATCGCGTTAGCTCCTGAAAGAGTATATCACGCGCCATGACCGATCAAAAACCGTCCCGTACACCCAAAGATTCACACTATGCGACACTGCGCCGCCAGTTCCGCGACAAGAAATCCGGCAGCGCATCGCAAGCCCAGCGAAGCTCGCGTCCGACCGTTGAAGGCACGCAGGCGCCCGAAGGCCTTGTGCGGCTCTATGGCCTGCACACCGTGCGGGCGGCGCTGGACAACCCCGCCCGCCAGATCAAGCGCATGCTGGTGACGAAAAATGCGCTCGACAGGCTCGAGATCACCGATTCGAATGCCCTGCCCTTCGAGGTCGAAATCGTCGAACCACGCGCCATCGACCGCGAGACTGGTTCGGAAGCGGTGCACCAAGGCGTCATGATCGAAACCAAGCCCTTGAAGGCACAATCCCTCAAGGCACTGCAGGACAGTCCGCTGTTGCTGATTCTCGATCAGGTCACCGATCCGCACAATGTCGGCGCCATCATGCGCTCCGCTGTTGCTTTCGGTGCCGGGGCGATCATCACCACGGCGCGTCACAGCCCGCAGGAGTCCGGCGTCCTCGCCAAAGCCGCATCCGGTGCCCTGGAACTCATTCCCCATATCGAGGTGCGCAATCTCGCCGAGGCGATCAGCGAGTTGCACGAACTCGGCTTCACGACGATAGGTCTCGATTCGGAAGGGCCACATGAACTCGAGAATACAATGTCCGAGGGCCGACTGGCGCTTGTTCTCGGTGCCGAGGGCAAGGGTTTGCGCCAGAAGACACGTGAAACCGTGACCCACCTTGCCCGGTTGGATATGCCCGGCGCTATAAAATCACTCAATGTATCAAACGCAGCTGCGATATCACTTTATGCGGCGCAGCGGTTCCTGAGTACAAAACAGGATTAAAAAGCAGACTGGTTCGAATATAATACCAACCAGCGGTGTTACCTTGCAACAGGCAGCGGGCCGGCAGTCGGTTCGGCCTGCAACGGAGTGCGCCTATGCTGCGAAACAGCAGGGAATCGTTTGGTTTGGTGTCGATCCTGTTTCACTGGATCATTGCCCTTATTTTTCTCGGGCAGATCGTGTTGGGCTACTCCATGGTCAGGGTCAGCGATTTTGCCCTGCAGTTCAGCCTTTACCAATGGCACAAATCATTTGGATTTCTCGTGCTCGGCCTCTCGCTGCTCCGCCTCCTTTGGAAACTGGCAAACCCGCGTCCGCACGACCTTCAGCATATGAGTTCGCTTGAACGTGGCGCTTCCCACGTCGCGCACTTCATCCTTTACCTCAGCCTGTTCGTTGTGCCGTTGACGGGCTGGGCAATAGCATCGACTTCGCCGCTGCAGATACCGACATTCATGTTCGATCTCGTCGTGATCCCGCAGCTGCCGATGACCATATCCGACACCGCAGAGGCTTTCTGGGCGTCCAGCCATGCGTGGCTCGCCTATCTTTCCGCCATCGTCGCCACCGGGCACATCCTCGCGGCCTTCCACCATCATTTCTGGAAGCGGGACACGATCCTGGTACGCATGCTCAGCCCGCGCGGTCAGGATCGGAAGGAACAACAACTGACTGGATCAAAATCATGAAGACAATGAATGGTTTGCACTCGACCCTTATCCCGGCGGGGATTGCGGCCCTCCTTGCGCTATCACCGATGACCACGCGAGCAGACACACTTTCCGAAGTCACCGGCCGGTACAATATTCAGCCATCGTCACGCGTCGGTTTCACTGTGTCCCAGGTCGGCGGCGGCGGCATTACAGGCAATTTCAAGAAATTCTCGGGTGTATTCTCTCTCAACAGTTCGGATATATCCCGCTCGACCATCAGCTTCACGCTCTATCCGGATAGTGTCACAACCGGCCAGGCCCGCGTCGAAAGCTTCCTGCGCTCCGATGCGGTTTTCGACTCGGCCAATTTCCCGACCATCACCTTCAAGTCGACACAGATCACGCAGACCAGTCCCGACACCGCCGAAGTGGCGGGGATCTTGACGGCGCGCGGCAAGAGCAGTCCCGCCAGCTTTCAGGCAAACCTGGCGGATCATGGCAAGAACTCGATCACATTTCGTGTCCAGGGCAAGGTCATGCGCTCCCGCTACGGCATGGATGTCGGCACGCCGATCTATTCGAACGTTGTCCAGTTCGACATGATGATCCTTGGCCAGCGCTCATGATCGGGAGCCGCAATCAAACAGCCTTTGCGGCCGCCCTGCCCGCAGTCCTGCCCGAAAAGATGCAGCCGCCAAGGAATGTTCCCTCCAGCGAGTTGTAGCCATGCATGCCGCCCCCGCCGAAACCGGCGGCTTCTCCGGCAGCATAGACGCCCGCCATGGGCTCACCATCAGGCTTCAGAGCCCGTGCACTGAGGTCGGTCTCGATACCGCCCAATGACTTGCGTGTGAGAATGTTGAGCCGCACCGCGATCAACGGCCCGTGTTTCGGATCGAGTATACGATGCGGCGGGACCACCCTCACCAGCCGGTCACCAATATAGTTGCGGGCGCCGCGTATCGCCGTGATCTGCGCGTCCTTGCTGTAGGGATTGTCGATCTCGCGGTCGCGTGCCTCGATCTGGGTGCGCAGCCCGGCCTCGGTGATGAGATTGTCGCCGGTCAGGGCGTTCATGCGCCGCACCAGATCCGACAACTCCCTTTCGACGATGAAATCCTCGCCATTGTCGAGGAAGGCCTGCACCGGCGCGGGTACGCCGCCGAGTGCGCGCTTTGCCACCTGCCGCCAGCTCTTGGAGGTGAAGTCAGGATTCTGTTCCGAGCCCGAGAGCGTGAATTCCTTCTTCACGATGGTCTGGTTGAGCACGAACCACGAATAATCGTAGCCCGACTTCATGATGCGATCGAGGGTCGACAGCGTATCGAAACCCGGCAAGCACGGTGGAGGCAGGCGCGTTCCCCTGGCATCGAACCACAGCGATGATGGTCCAGGCAGGATGCGGATGGCATGATTGCTCCAGATCGGATCCCAGTTATGCACGCCCTCGACATAGTGCCACATGCGATCGCTGTTGATCAGGTGGGCACCTGCGCGTTCTGCAATGCCAAGCATCAGTCCATCGACATGGTCCGGCACGCCGCTGATGAGATGTTTGGGCGTCCCGAGCCGTGGGGGCCAGTTCTTGCGTACCAGCTCATGGTTGCCGCCTATGCCGCCGCTGGCCACGATGACCGCCTGTGCCTTCAGCGCAAACGACCCCGCAGCGATGCGGGAGCTTGGCTGGCTGCGCCCGACATCGCTCGGCACGAGAATCTCGCCCTCCACGCCTTCTACATTGCCGGAGCTGGTTACGAACCCGGTGACCCGGTGGCGAAAGCGAAAGGAAATGAGTCCGTTCTGCTCGGCCTCGCGGGCACGGCGGACGAATGGCTCGACTACTCCCGTGCCCGTGCCCCAGGTGATGTGAAAGCGCGGTACCGAATTGCCGTGCCCCGTCGCCAGCGAACCGCCGCGCTCGGCCCAGCCGACGATCGGAAACCAGCGCATCCCCTGTGCGTGCAGCCAGGCGCGCTTCTCGCCGGCAGCGAAATCGATATAGGCTTCGGCCCACTGGCGCGGCCAAAGATCTTCCCTGCGGTCGAAACCAGCCGAGCCCATCCAGTCCTGCAGGGCCAGTTCGCGAGAATCCCTGATGCGCAGACGCCGCTGCTCCGGCGAATCTACAAAGAACAACCCGCCAAAGGATCGCCATGCCTGCCCGCCAAGGGTCGGCTCGGGCTCCTGATCGACAATGATGACCTGCTTGCCGGCATCCGCGAGTTCCGTTGCCGCCACCAGTCCTGCAAGCCCCGCGCCGATAACGATGACGTCCGCATCCAATGCCATACGAAACCTCCCAATTCCAACGGCCAGGCAAGCCGGGCAAATCACTATTACCTTTACGTCAACGTTGTCGATCAAAAGCCGCAATTCGGCAAGGTCGAATTGTGACATGGCACGTGGGGCGTACAACAACTTTCGCGGGCCAT
>NZ_JAIUDQ010000006.1 GCF_020164435.1 Phyllobacterium lublinensis
CATTACCAATATCGACGATCGGGTGACGATCAACGAAGGCGATATCAATAAAATCAATACGTCGATCAATAACATCAATTCCGGTGCGGCTGGCCTGGTGCAACAATCTGCTGCCGGAGAAAGCATCACGATCGCCAAGGACCTCGATGGTGCTGCGATCGATATTGGAGGTACGTTCGCCGGCAAAAAGGGGCCGCGCAAGCTGATCAATGTCGACAGAGGTGTCGACGACACCGATGCGGTCAATTTCGGCCAGCTCAGGGAACTGTCAACGGCCGGAAGCGATGCCGTCAAAAGACTTGGCGATGCAGCTGTGAAATATGCCTGGGACGACAAGAACAGCAATGGCGCGCTTGATGCCGACGAAGTGGTCGATCCAAACAGGGTGAGACTGGCTGGTACGAACGGGACCGTCATATCCAATGTCGGCAAGGGCCTGGTCGACCAAACCTCCACAGAGGCGGTCAATGGTTCGCAGCTCTTCGGTGTGAGCAGATCGGTTGCCACGATCCTGGGCGGCAAGGCCGGCGTCGATGCCGATGGCAATGTGACACAGCCTACCTACAGGATCCAGACCAGGGATGTGCACACAGTCGAGGACGCATTGACGAGCCTCGACGGGCAAGTGACGGTCAACACTACCAACATTGCAAGCAACACCAATGCCATCAACGGCCTGAAGCAGGATGCGCTGCAGTGGGATCCCATTGCCGCAGTCTTTTCGGCAAGGCATGGCACGGATACCACCAGCAGGATATCCAATGTCAAGGCAGGCACGGAGGATACGGACGCGGTCAATGTCGGCCAGTTGAAGGGGCTGCAGACCGCCGGAACCGACGCGGTGAAACGACTTGGCGACCGCTCGGCCAAATATGCTTGGATAGACACAAACAGTAGCAAGGCCTTTGACGAAGGCGACCAGGTTGATCTTACGCGGCTCGAGCTGGAGGGCCCGGTGGGTACGGGCACGGTCATCAACAATGTTGGGAGAGGCGAGGTTTCGTTGAATTCCATGCAGGCGATCAATGGCGCGCAGCTTTGGTATACGTCGAACAGTTTCGCAACCTATCTCGGCGGCGATGCCAGCATCAATGCGGGCATTCTTACGGCGCCAAAATATGATATCGCCGTTATCAATAAGGACGGCACGACCGGCGCCACCAATACCTTCAACAATGTCGGAGATGCCCTTCGCCTATTGAATACCAACATCACCTACGTCAATTCGCGGGTGGTGGATTCAGATGCCTTGCGCTGGGACCCGACCAAGCAGAGCTTCACTGCCCTACGTGGCGGCGGCACGACAACCGACACGACCACTGGCGGCGGCTCCGCGCCTGTTACGAAGACGACTGAAGTGGGCGCTCCGCTGCCTGTTGCGGTTGACAATCGCCCGGGTGAAAGAAAGATTACCGATCTGCAGGCGGGTAATGTGAGTGTCACATCCACAGACGCAGTGAACGGCTCGCAATTGCATGCGACCAACACGGCGGTCAATACGCTCGATGATGTTGCGGTCAAGTATGCGGCCGTCGATGGAAGCAAAACCAACCAAGTTGCCCTTTCCGGCGCTGACCCCAACGCACCCGTGCTAATCAGCAATGTCGATGCTGGCAAAAACGACACGGACGCTGTCAATCTCCGCCAGCTGAAGGATACGGTGCAAGAGGCCGTGATCACCAACACCAACACCCAGTACAACCAGTATCTCGACCAATCGAAGAGCTATACCAACAACTATGCCGATCAGAAGGCCGCGACCACGCTCGCCGATGCAAAGGCCTACACGGATGAGAGGTTCAATCAGCTGAG
Organism: Phyllobacterium lublinensis; assembly: GCF_020164435.1. Lineage (GTDB taxonomy): Bacteria > Pseudomonadota > Alphaproteobacteria > Rhizobiales > Rhizobiaceae > Phyllobacterium > Phyllobacterium lublinensis. The sequence continues at coordinate 1,813 of NZ_JAIUDQ010000006.1, forward strand.
TTCCGATATCGGTTCGGTTCGCAGTGAGGCCCGGCAGGCTGCGGCGATCGGATTGGCTGCCGCATCGCTGCGGTTCGACGGGGCACCCGGCAAGATCAGCGTCGCCATGGGAGGCGGGGCCTGGAGGGGCCAGGGGGCGGTGGCGTATGGCGCCGGCTACACCAGCGAAAGCGGCAAGGTCCGTGCAAATATTTCCGGCGTGCACAGTGGCGGCGAATTCGGCATCGGCGCCGGCATCAGCTTCACTTTGAATTGAAGCTCATCATGTTTAGGCAAGCTGCGATGCGCACCATCCTGGCTTGCCTGCTCCTGTCCGGTTGGCTTTGTCCCCCAGCGGCCGGGCAGGAGCCTGCCTCTGTTCCTGCGTACAGCATCAAACCGTCCGAGGTCACCCTGCCCGTGGGGGCGGAGCTCGGACGCTATCGCCGCCTCATTCATCCGTTCGAGAATTGGGACCTGATCTGCGATGAAAATCTGAAGACAATGAAGAAGGTCTGCAACGTCACACAAACCATTGTCGACAAGGATGGGCAATTGGCCTTCTCCTGGTCGCTGGCGGCAACCGAGGGGGGCAAGCCGATGATGATATTGCGCACGAAACCGGGCCTCGGTGTCAAGAAGCCGGTCAAGCTGTCATTCCCGGGCCGCACGGAGCCCGTTTCGGTGGAAACCTATGCATGTGATCCCCTTGTATGCGTCGCACTTTTGCCTGTAGGACCAATCCTGCGCGAACACATCGCCAAAACCTCCATGGTGGGAGTCTCCTATGGGGCGGCGTTAGGCGAACTCATTGCTTTCGACGTCCCGTTGAAAGGCCTTTCAGCGGCGCTTGCCGCGATAAAATGATCCTTCAAGTGGGCCCGAACCTTACAAATTTGTCATGTTGCGGAAATGGCTGGGTAAGGTTCCTACCTGTATCACTGTTGCTATAAAGTGATCGCAGTGTCGATCGGAGCCTCAAGGAGATACATATATGTCAAACAGGTCCTCATCCTACCGCAAGGGCATTGCAGCCGCCCTGTTGTCCTCGGCGCTTGTCGGGGGCTTTCTGGCAACGGGTCCGCTGAGCGCCATTGCACCTGCACAGGCCGAAGCTGTGCGCGTCGATTCGGTGCAGCAGCCTGGCTTTGCCGATGTTGTCGAAAAGGTCAGCCCTGCTGTTGTGAGTGTTCGCGTCAAGAGCGCCATCGCCCAGGCCTCCGATGACGGTTCGGGTTTTCCGGGTGGCGACCAGCTTCCGGAACAGTTCAAGCGCTTCTTCTATGAGTTCGGTGGTCCCGGCCAGCGTCCTGACCAGCGCGGCATGGAACCACGCAAGTCGCCGCGCGACCAGCATCGCCCCGATCGCGTTCGACCGACAGCCCAGGGCTCGGGCTTCTTCATTTCCGAGGACGGTTTTCTCGTTACCAACAACCACGTCGTCGAGGATGGCAGCGCCTATACTGTCGTGCTGAATGACGGCACCGAACTTGATGCCAAGCTGATCGGCAAGGACAAGCGTACCGATCTGGCGGTGCTCAAGGTCGATGACAAGCGCAAGTTCACCTATGTTTCCTTTGGCGACGACAATCAGATCCGCGTTGGACAGTGGGTCGTTGCGGTTGGTAATCCATTCGGGCTTGGCGGCACGGTAACGGCCGGCATCGTTTCGGCTCGTGGCCGTGACATCGGTGCAGGTCCCTACGACGACTTCCTGCAGATCGATGCAGCAGTCAATCGCGGCAATTCCGGTGGTCCAGCCTTTAACCTGAACGGCGAAGTGGTCGGCATTAACACGGCGATCTTCTCCCCGTCGGGTGGCAGTGTCGGTATTGCGTTTGCCATCCCGGCGTCGACCGCGAAGAACGTTGTCGACCAGCTGATCAAGACCGGCTCGGTATCGCGGGGCTGGATCGGTGTACAAATCCAGCCGGTCAACAAGGAAATTGCTGAATCGCTCGGCTTGTCCGAAGAGAAGGGTGCCCTTGTTGCCGAGCCGCAGACTGATGGTCCGGCTGCCAAGGCTGGCATCGTGGCTGGCGATGTAATCACCGCCGTCAATGGCGAAACGGTCAGCGATCCGCGTGATCTTGCCAAGAAGATTGCGGCGATCAGTGCCGGCAAGGATGCCGAACTGACTGTCTGGCACAAGGGTGAAGCCAAGTCGATCAATGTTGCGATCAAGGCCTATCCTCAGGATGACCAGCAGGCATCGAATGCTCCTCAGCAGGAGGATCAGTCGAAGGAGTCAGCACTCGATAACTACGGTTTGACGGTTATGCCTTCCGATGACGGCAAGGGTGTTGTGGTCACAGACGTGGATCGTCAGGGCGATGCTGCCGACAAGGGCATCACCACGGGCGACATCATCGTCTCGGTCAACAACAAGCCCGTGAAGAACGGCGGCGAGATCGACGAGGCAATTGCCGAGGCGACCAAGACCGGCCGCAAGGCGGTGCTCCTGCAGGTGCAGACCAACGACCAGTCGCGGTTCGTTGCCCTGCCCATCAACCAGGGCTAACACGCAACGGGTAAACGTTGCTGCGGCGCGGCACCCACCCCCGCTAGCGCCAAGGCACACGGGCGGCAGATCCTTCGATAATCTGCCGCCCACTTTTCTTTCCAGCGATGCTCTTAACTCGCTCGTCAAAACCGGCTTAGTATGCGCCATGAAGATTCTCGTTATTGAAGATGACCGCGAAGCGGCACGCTATCTGGAGAAGGCCTTCGCCGAAGCGGGTCATTCTGCCGATGTCGCCGGCGATGGCGAAACCGGTTATACGCTGGCGGAGCAGGGGAGCTACGACGCCCTTGTCGTCGATCGCATGTTGCCGCGCCGGGACGGCCTGTCTGTCGTGGCCGCCCTTCGCGCCCAGGGCAACGATACGCCGGCGCTCATTCTCTCGGCACTTGGCCAGGTGGATGATCGTGTGACCGGCCTGCGTGCCGGTGGCGACGATTACCTGACCAAACCCTATGCCTTCTCCGAATTGCTGGCTCGCATAGAAGTCCTGCAACGGCGATCCAGCCCCAAGGAGGCCGAGACGGTCTACCGGGTCGGCGATCTGGAACTCGACAGGCTGTCGCATACGGCAAGAAGGGCAGGGCAAAACATCGTGCTCCAGCCGCGCGAATTCCGGCTGCTCGAATATCTTATGCGCCATGCGGGTCAGGTCGTCACTCGCACCATGCTGCTTGAGCATGTATGGGATTATCATTTCGACCCACAGACCAACGTGATCGACGTCCACGTTTCCCGTCTTCGCGGCAAGATCGAAAAAGGTTTCGATACGCCTCTGCTGCATACGGTGCGCGGGGCCGGCTACATGCTGAAAGCATCGCCTGCCGGAACCAATGCATGAGCCGTTTTCGTGCCCTGATGAAAATGACGGCCGTCCGGCTGTCTGCGCTCTATCTGCTGCTGTTCACGGTCTGCGCACTGGTTCTCGTTTTCTACATGACCAGCCTCTCGGTGCGGTTGCTGACGACGCAGACCGAAACCGCCGTCAATGAAGAGATAGAAAGTATCGGCCAAGCCTATGAACGCGGCGGCATCGCCGGACTGGTTCGCTCGATCGACAGGCGCGGTCGTCAGCCCGGTGCATACCTTTACCTGGTCGCTGATCCGGCTGGCCGCATCGTTGCCGGCAATGTCCAGAGCATCGAAATTGGTGTGCTGCAGAACGAAGGCTGGATCGAGCGCCCCATCACCTATGAGCGCTATGGCGAAGGCAACAACGATCCGCAGACGCATACTGCCATCGCGCGCGTCATCGTCATGCCCAACGGTATACGGGTCATGGTCGGCCGCGACCTCGGCGAGCCCGAGCAGGTCCGCCTTGTCGTGCGCCGTGCCCTCATGGCAGCACTTGGCATCATGGGCGTTGGCGCTTTCCTGATCTGGTTCTTCGTCGGCCGGCGTGCCTTGCAACGGATCGACGAGGTTTCGGTAGCCTCGCAGCGCATCATGGGTGGAGACCTGGCCGGACGGCTCCCGGTGAGCGGATCCGGCGATGAGTTCGACCGCTTGTCGGAAAACCTCAACGGCATGCTCGCACGCATTCAGGAGTTGAACGAAGGCGTAAGGCATGTCTCGGACAATATTGCCCACGACCTGAAGACGCCGCTGACGCGGATGCACAACAGGGCCGAGTCGGCGCTTTCGAATGCAAAGACAACGAAAGCGTGGCGGGCCGCAATGGAAGGCATGATCGCCGATTCCGATCAGCTCATCCGGACCTTCAATGCCATCCTGATGATCTCCAGGCTGGAATCCGGCTACTCCACGGAGACCATGGAGCAAATGCCACTATCGACGATCGTCGAGGATGTATTTGAGCTTTATGAGCCATTGGCCGAAGACGCAGGAGTTACCCTTGCTCTCGGAACAATGGACCCGACCCCAGTCAAGGCGAACCGCGAGCTCGTTGGCCAGACCATTTCAAACCTTGTCGACAACGCAATCAAATATGCGGGCGGAGGGGAAGACCCTGTCGAGGTCATGCTTTCCGTCGAAAAGGAAGATGGCAAGGTCAAGATTACCGTCGCGGACAATGGGCCGGGAATACCGGAAGACCAGGTCGGACGCGCGACGGAGCGTTTCGTTCGCCTCGAGGAAAGCCGCTCACAACCGGGATCGGGGCTCGGTCTCAGTCTTGCCAAGGCCGTCATGAAATTGCACGGTGGCACATTGGAGTTGATTGACAATGCGCCGGGGCTGAGGGCTGTGCTCGTTTTTCCGGTGGGAGAGGAGAATGCATGAGTTCCGGAGCGGCAGGCGCTGACGCGGCCTTTTTTGCGCAGACCTTGCGTAATCTGGAGCCGCTGGACAAGCAGAATGCCGCATTCTTGCTCGCGGATCTCCTGAAGAGCGCCGCGGAAAAGGATTGTGCCCGCATCGGTAAGCTTACATCCGCCAAGGCCGCGGCCAGTTTTCTTGGGGCTATGCTTGACCTCTCACCCTATCTGCGCACTGTTCTTTTGCGTCGACCCAATCTGATCGAACCCTTGTTCGACATGCCGTTGTCCAAGCGCCTTGAAGCATTGATGCTGGAAATTTCAGCAACAAGTAACGGCAAGGATGTTACGGAAGCCGGCCTGATGACCGGGCTTCGGCAATTGAAGCTCGAAGGCCATGTTCTTATAGCGCTGGGCGATCTGTCCGGTCAGTTCACTACATCGGAGACGACATTCTGGCTGACGCGGCTTGCCGAGGAGTGCCTGGGCGCCGCCGTACGTTTTCTCCTGCTTGACGCGCACGAGGCAGGCAAGCTCAAGCTCCCTGATCCGGAGCATCCGGACAAAAACTCGGGCTGGATCATCCTCGCCATGGGCAAATTCGGCGCGTTCGAGCTGAATTATTCGTCGGATATCGATCTGATTGTCTTCATTGACGAGCACAGTCCTTCCATCACCGATCCCTATGAATGTGTTGAAACGTTCTCGCGCCTGACGCGGCGTCTCGTTCGTATCATGCAGGACCGGACCGCCGACGGCTATGTCTTTCGCACGGACTTGCGGCTGCGGCCCGACCCGGGATCGACGCCGCTGGCCATTCCCGTGGGAGCCGCCCTCAACTATTACGAAGGGCGCGGCCAGAATTGGGAACGTGCGGCCATGATCAAGGCGCGGCCAGTGGCAGGCGACATTGATGCTGGAAAACTGGTGCTCGCCGAGCTTGCTCCCTATATCTGGCGCAAATATCTCGACTATGCGGCCATTGCCGATGTCCATTCCATCAAGCGGCAGATCCATGCGCATAAGGGGCACGGCGAGATTGCCGTGCGCGGCCATAACGTAAAGCTCGGGCGAGGCGGGATCCGCGAAATTGAATTCTTTGTGCAGACCCAGCAATTGATCGCCGGCGGCCGGTTCCCGAAACTGCGTGGTTCGCGCACCGTAGACATGCTGGGTGCGCTGCAGGGGCTTGGCTGGATCAGCGAGGAAGCACGCGATACGCTAGCCGAAAAATATGGATTCCTGCGCGACGTCGAGCACCGCATCCAGATGATCGCCGACGAGCAGACCCATATGCTGCCGGAGGATGACGAGAATTTCCTGCGTGTAGCGCATATGATGGGCTACCGCGATGGCGAGACCTTTGCCGACGCTTTTCGTACTGCACTCAAAACGGTCGAAACTCATTACGCCGCCCTGTTCGAGCAGGCGCAGGATCTGACGGGGGAGGCGGGCAATCTCGTATTCACGGGTGATGTCGATGATCCCGATACGTTAAAGACACTGGCGAATTTCGGTTTCGAGCGGCCGAGCGATATCTGCCGCGTCATCCGCACGTGGCATTTCGGGCGATACCGCGCGACGCAATCGGCGGAAGCACGCGAGCGACTGACCGAATTGACCCCCGTGCTGCTGAAGGCCTTTGGTGCCACAAGCCGGGCCGACGAAGCGCTCATGCGTTTCGACGGAATGATCAAGGGCCTCCCGGCGGGCATCCAGCTGTTCAGCCTGCTGCAGTCCAATCCGCGCCTGCTCGATCTCCTGGTGATGATCATGGGCGCGGCGCCGCGGCTTGCAGACATCATTACCCGCAAGCCACATATATTCGACGGCATGCTTGATCCGGCCATTTTTGCTGACGTGCCTACGCGCGCCTATCTCGCTGAACGGTTGGAGAGCTTTCTGGGCCCCTCCAAGGTCTACGAGGACATTCTTGACCGTCTGCGAATTTTTGCGGCCGAACACCGCTTTCTCATCGGCATCCGGCTGCTGACCGGTGCAATCGACGGAGCGCGTGCAGGCAAGGCCTTTTCGCACCTGGCAGATCTGGTCATCGACCGAGCCCTTGCTGCCGTGATGGACGAGTTTGCCAGCAAGCATGGCAGGATCAGTGGCGGGCGCATTGCCATCCTCGGCATGGGGAAGCTGGGCAGCAGGGAGCTTACGGCCGGCTCGGATATCGACCTCATCCTGCTCTACGACCATGATGAGGACGCCGAGGAGTCCGATGGCGAGAAAGGCCTGGCGCCGTCGCAGTACTATATGCGGCTCACCCAGCGATTGATCGCCGCGTTGTCGGCTCCGACATCGGAAGGCGTGCTCTATGAGGTCGACTTTCGACTGCGCCCATCCGGCAACAAGGGGCCCGTCGCGACGCATATCGATGCTTTCCGTAAGTACCAGCGCACGGACGCTTGGACTTGGGAGCACATGGCACTAACCCGGGCGCGGCCGGTTGCGGGAGATGCAACCTTCTTTGACGAGATCGAAAAGAACATCAGCGATATCCTCACCTTGCCGCGCGATGTGGCGAAGATCGCCAAGGATGTTGCCGAGATGCGTGCGATGATCGAGGCGGAGAAGCCACCAAGCGACGCATGGGACCTGAAACTCGTTGCAGGCGGCATCATCGATCTCGAATTCATCGCGCAGTTTGCCGTACTGACGGGAAATGTCGACGGATCAATTACCGCGCAGCCCACAGCGGAGGTTCTGACCAGGCTGAATCCGGACTTTTCCGACCCAGCCACAACCGACAGCCTCGTCGAAGCTGCTCATCTTTACACCGGCATCACCCAGATCATCCGGCTCTGCCTGAACGGCGACGTGAAACGCGAGGATTTCCCGCCTGGTCTGTCGGAGTTGCTGTGCCGTGCCTGTGACCTGCCCGATCTGGAGCGCGTCGAAAGCCAGCTTGCCGAAACTGCGCAATCGGTACGGAGGACCTTCGATACACTCCTCAAATCCGCACGCAACCGGGCCAAATCATTGAATTAATGCCTTCCTCAGGCTTTTTCAGTTGTCCGTGTTGGAATGCGCACTGAAACGATGGTGCCAACGCCCTCGTGCGAGCGGATTTTCAGGGCTCCGCCATGCAGTTCCGTCAGCGAACGCGAGATGGCGAGACCGAGACCGGACCCCGCATGCGACTTGGTGAACTGGTTTGCGACCTGTTCGAACGGTTGACCGATCTTCTTGAGTGCCGACTTCGGAATACCGCAGCCGGTGTCTTCGATGGTGAAGACGAGAGCGCCGGCCACCTTGCGCGCCCGGACCGAAATCCGCCCGCCCGTGTCGGTGAACTTCACGGCATTGGACAGGAGATTGAGCAGGACCTGCTTGATTGCACGCCGGTCGGCATTGAGGGTGACGCTTTCCGCGATCCGGGTCTCGACCCTCACATCCTTCTCTTCCGCCTGCAGTGAAACCACGCGCACGGTCTCGTGGATCAGCGGGCAAAGATCGATTTCTTCGCGATCCAGCGAGAAATGGCCGGCTTCGATCTTCGACATGTCGAGAATGTCGTTGATGACGTTGAGAAGGTAATTGCCGCTGGTATGGATGTCGTGAACGTACTCCACGTAACGGTCCGAGCCGAGGGCACCGAAGGTGCCGGAATGCATGATCTCCGAAAATCCGATAATTGCGTTGAGCGGTGTACGCAACTCGTGGGACATGTTGGCGAGGAATTCGGATTTTGCGCGGTTGGCTGCTTCTGCGCGCTCCTTCTCGACGGCATATTTGCTGTTGAGTTCGGTCAGCTCCAGCGTGCGCTCTATCTCGGACTTGCGGGCGAGGCTCAGGTCATGGATGGTGGCCATCAGGCGGCGCTCGCTGTCGACCAGCCGTTCCTCATGCACTTTCAGCTGCGTGATGTCGGTCCCGACAGAAACGAGACCGCCATCCTGGGTCCGTCGTTCATTGACCTGCAGCCAGCGTCCATCGGCCAGCTGCCGTTCGAAAGTCAGTGCGCCATTGCGGCCGTTTTCGTTTGCCATGCGCTTTTCAAACGCTACCGCGCGGATACGGGGTTCAAGCTCCTCGCGGCTGATCCCTGGCAGGAGACATTCATTGGCAAGGCCCGAATACTCGTTGAACTTGCTGTTCGACATGACCAGGCGGTTATCGGCATCCCAGAGGACGAAGGTTTCCGAAATGCTCTCGATGGCCTCGCGGATGCGCTTGTCCGCTTGCGCGGTCGCCTCGACAAACCGGTGCTGCTCGCTCACATCGACCGCAACGCCGACGAGATGCAGATCGCCCATGCTCGCATCCGCCACCTGCGCCCGCACGCGCATCCAGACCCAGTGACCTTCCGCGTGGCGCATGCGGAAGACGCGGTCCATCTGCGTGATTTCTCCTGCGGCCACCTGCGCGGCCAGACTGTAGAGCCTGTCGTCGTCGGGATGGATGATGGAGGAAATATCACCAAGCGACAGAATGGCATCGTGGGCTTCGTAGCCAAGCATTTCGTACATTGAGCGTGACCAGTAGACACGGCCGCGCGCCATATCCCAATCCCACAATCCGCAGCGGCCGCGCGCCAGGGCCGTATCCACGCGCGCCTGGGTGTGCTGATAGAGCGCGTCCGCATCCTGGGCGCGTGCGGCCTGGCTGAAATAGGCGTAGAGCACGATCAACATGATCGTCGCCGTGCCCGCAAACAATGTGACGTTGATCGACACGACCCGGCGCCATTCGGCAAATATCGCTTCAACCGGCTGGGTGACGAAGACCGCATAGGTCTCCTGGCCGACGTCGCCGCTTGTACGGCTGAAGGCGGCAAAGGCAGGGGTCCCGTCCACTTTTACCGGCATGGCCCCGGCGCGCGCGCCGAAAAGGAACAGCGGCTGCCCTTCAGTTACGAAGGTTTCGAGGCTGCTGTCTCGCCAGCGTTCAAGGCCGTCGGATGACACAAGGATGTTGCTGCTGCCGTTTGCAACCGCAAACCACATGCCTTCCGGGACCAAGGCGCTCGATCTGATCTCGCTGATGATGTTCTGCAGCTCGCCGGCATCCAGCTTCTGGGTGCCATTCATACGCTTTGCGTTCAGTTGGTTGTCGATGACGCTGGCGACATGGCTTGCCGCCATCGCCAGGGTAGCACGGGTTGTCCGCTCCATGTCGTCACGCCATGCGAGCAATGACATGGACCTGACGATTGCGAGCACAAGCAGGAAAATGATGATCAGGGGTGGAACGGCACGGCGCAAGAACGGCTCCGCGGCCAGCAGCTTGCCATAGGCAGGATCGGCGAGAAGTTTGACGTGGCCAGAAAGCCGGTTGCGCCCCCGCGCATTACCCCGGATCTTGGCGTAAATCTTCCCCGTCGGCGCGTGATACGCGTCCGCATTTGCCATCGAATGGCCCCCTCATTTTACCTTTATAATCAGTGATTTGCTTTCGGCACGCCGCACATCCGAAGCACCTGTAGTGAATCAAAACTGATTCTGCGTGTCTAGTCCCTTTGTTAAATATTTATCAATACTTAAGGCAGACGAGACAAGTAGTGAAAGGTCGAGTCATAAGGCCTTGAAATGACTCAAATTACCCTCGGCGTTTGCCGAGGGTAATTTGAAAACCGGGTCGGTGGATAAGCCGTCGGCCCGCTACTAGGCCAGGGTACGCTCGACAATATCCCGCACATCGGAGGACAGGCCGGTCACCGTCGCGATGGTTGCAAGCGCTTCCCGAGCATGCTCGCGGCGCACCGGCTCGAAGGAACGCCAGGAACGCATTGCGGTCAAAAGCCGGGCGGCAAGCTGGGGATTCTTCTTGTCGATCGTCAGTACCGTCTCGGCGAAGAACCTGTAGCCGTGACCATCGGCCCGGTTGAAACCGGTCTGGTTGCCGCTGGAGAAAGAACCGATGAGCGCGCGTGTGCGGTTCGGGTTGTCGAGAGAGAACAGCTTGTGTGCCATCAGCCCGCGCACTTTGCCCAAGGCTTCATCCCCCGGCTGCATGGCCTGTACAACGAACCACTTGTCCATGACCAGCGGATCGTTTCCGAAATGTTTCTCGAATGCCTGCAGCGCCTCGCCTGTGGCCGTGCTTGCGCCAAAGCGCTGGACGAGGACACCGAGCGCGGCGGCCTTGTCGGTCATGTTGTCTGCATGGGCGAACTGCGCTGCTGCGCGTTTCGGACTGGCATCGGCAACGCTGAGATAATCCAGCAGCACATTGCGCAGCGCCCGGCGCCCGGCACTGGCCGCATCCGGCTGGAACGGGCCGTCATGGTCGAGACGGTCATAAAGCTCGGCGAATTTCTCGTCCTGCGCCTGTGCCACTGCCTGGATCAGCGCGTTTCTGCTGCCGAGGATGGCATCAGGATCGATATTGGTCCCAAGCTCGCGGGCAATGTCGCTTTCGGACGGAATGCTCAGGCAAAGCGCGCGAAATGCCTCGTCCAGCGCCGGGTTGAAAGCGATTTCACCGAGAAGCCTGATCGAGGAGTTCTCGATGGTTGCCGGCTTGCCGCCGCGGACCCGCTTCGAATTGCTGGTCAGCTTGGCGTTAAGAAGCTGGGTCAGGGCCTGCCAACGCGTGACCTCATCATTGTCATTGCGGGCAAGGAAAACCAGATCCGATCGGGTCAATTCGCTGGTCAGTGTCACAGGGGCTGAAAAACCGCGCAGCAGCGATGGCACCGGTCTCTCCGAGATTCCGGAAAAGCTGAACCGTTCCTTGCGTTTGCGCAAATGGATCACATCGCCCTTGACCACTCCGCCCTTGGCCGAACGGGGCCTCAGCTCGCGACCCTTGGCGCCGAGCAGCCCGAATTGCACGGGGATATGCATCGGCTTCTTCGACGGTTGACCGGGTGTCGGCTTCAAGGATTGTTCGATCTCGATCTCGAAGGTCTTGGTTGCTGGATCATAATCATAGGTGATGGCCAGGTTGGGCGTTCCGGCCTGGTCATACCAGAGTGCGAACTGGCTCAGGTCCTCGCCGGAAGCATCCTCGAACACCTTGATGAAATCCTCGATGGTGGCCGCATCGCCATCGTGGCGCTCGAAATAAAGATCCATGCTCTTGCGGAAGAGATCCGGCCCCAGGATCGTGCGGATCATGCGGACGACCTCGGAGCCTTTTTCGTAAACGGTCGAGGTATAGAAGTTGTTGATCTCGCGAAACTGCCGTGGACGGACCGGGTGGGCGAGGGGACCTGCATCTTCCGGGAACTGGTGCGCCTTCAGTCCCTTCACTTCTGCGATGCGCTTGACCGGCCGCGAGCGCATGTCGGCGGAGAACTCATGGTCGCGGTAGACGGTGAGGCCTTCCTTGAGGCAAAGCTGGAACCAGTCGCGGCAAGTGATTCTGTTTCCAGTCCAATTGTGAAAATACTCGTGCGCGATGACAGCCTCGATCCCGGCATAATCGGTGTCGGTTGCGGTTTCGGGGTCGGCGAGCACGTACTTGTCGTTGAAGACATTGAGACCCTTATTTTCCATCGCGCCCATGTTGAAATCCGAAACGGCGACGATGTTGAATACATCAAGGTCATATTCGCGGCCGAAGACGTCTTCGTCCCATTTCATGGAACGCTTCAGCGCATCCATCGCGTAGAGGGCGCGCGGTTCCTTGCCGTGCTCGACATAGATGCCAAGTTCGACGTGCCGGCCGGAGGCGGTGGTGAACGTATCACGTATGACGCCGAGATCGCCGGCGACGAGTGCAAACAGGTAGGCAGGCTTTGGGTGGGGATCGTGCCAGACCGCAAAATGGCGGCCATCGGCCAGCACACCCCCCTCTTTGGGATTGCCGTTCGACAGGAGCAGGGGAGCCTCACCCCGATCGGCTTCGATGCGCACCGTATAGACCGAGAGCAGATCGGGACGGTCAAGGAAATAGGTGATCCGGCGGAAGCCTTCGGCTTCGCATTGGGTACAATAGACATTGCTCGACCGGTAAAGGCCGGTCAACTGGCGGTTGGTTGTCGGATTGACCTCCGTCGTGATTTCCAGCGTGAACTCGCCGCTCTCCGGCAGACCGCGAATCTCAAGGCGGTCAGGGCTGGCCAAATAGGTATTGTCGCCGGGAGCCTGGCCGTCGATGCGGAGATCAACAAGCTTCAATTCATCACCGTCCAGAACCAGCGGTGCGTCGGCGGCGGTGTCTGGCCTGCGTTCAATGCGCAATGTCGATTTGACAACAGTGCGCTCAGGATGAAGCTCGAATTCCAGACGGGTTTCAGGAATGAGAAAATCGGTTGGCTTGTAATCTTCCAGATGAAAAACTTGGCCGGTATCGGTACGCATCGTTCTAGATATCCTTTATGTGGTGCCGGAACCTAGCCGTGTTTTCGATATGGCACAATGAGGCGATATTCGGCAGACGCTCTGCGCCGCAGTGCAATTAAGGACCGACGGTCTGCATCTTGGAAAGAGTGCACGAAAGTTGATATAGTGATCTTGGAGTGGAGGATGGGCTTTCACCCACCCTCCTTTCCTTATCTGTGAAAATGAACCCGGACGGTTATTGACCAGGTCGTCCGGGTTCATTTTCACAATAGGGGTGATGTTAAACGGCGGATACCGCATAGTTCACCTCCAAGTTGAAGGCATGGCTGATGCCGCAGTTGGAGGAGCCAATCTTCTCCAATTCACCGCTGGCCCGGTAATGCTGCTTTAGCCCTCAATCGAGATTCGCGCAGAGTTTCCGGGTTTGTGTCTGCACGCAACAAACGTCAGGTTGAATGGTCTGGGCCCGTGTCGAATCCGGTTGCGTTCACCCGAATGTTTGCCTCAAAAACGCAACGTGATCGATTAATCTCTGGCGCGCCTGTCTAAACGGGCCTAAAGATATATCAGTTGAATCTCCACGCCGACCTCCTCAAGGATCCCCGACCGTGACTACCATCGTTCACCCGCAGGATGGTGAACCGCCTGTTGCAGATAAAATGCGTACTACCAATGTCATGCTTGGAATTGGTCTGAAGGTCGCCTCTGTCTGCGTTTTCGTGTGCATGTCGAGCCTGCTCAAGGCATCGGATGGCGTACCAGCTGGCCAGCTCGTGTTCTTCCGCTCATTCTTCGCCATTTTCCCGGTTATCGCCTTTATTGCGTGGCAGGGACAGATGGCGGTGGCGTTCAAGACCAGTGAGCCCTTCAGTCATTTTTGGCGGGGATTTGTCGGGGTCAGCGCGATGAGCCTGACCTTTTTCGGCTTGACGAAGCTGCCTCTGCCGGAGTCGATCGCAATCAGCTATGCCTCGCCATTGCTGACAGTGGTGTGCAGCGCCATTTTTCTGCGCGAGACCGTGCGGCTGCATCGCTGGTCGGCGGTATGTTTTGGCCTGATCGGCGTCTTGATTATCCTCTGGCCGCGCCTGTCGTTCTTCACTGGAGAAACAGAATTTGGCGGCGACCAGGCCATCGGCGCACTGGCCACATTGGGCGGCGCCGCCCTTGCTGCCGTCGCGATGTTGCTGGTCCGCCGGCTTGTCCAGAGTGAACGCACGCCTACCATCGTCGTATATTTCTCCATTACCTCGAGCTTGATCGCGCTAGTCAGCTTTCCGTTTGGCTGGGTATGGCCGACACCTTTTCAGGCCACCTGTCTGATCATGGCCGGCATCGCCGGAGGTGTTGCGCAGATCCTGCTCACGGAAAGCTATCGCCACGCGGACATATCGGCCATCGCACCCTTCGAGTATACGTCCATGTTGCTCGGACTTGCTCTCGGTTACCTGCTGTTTGGTGACATACCGACGGTAGAGATGATACTGGGGGCAACCATCGTTATCAGTGCCGGGATTTTCATTATCTATCGTGAACACCAACTGGGTCTCGCCCGCGCAAGAGCGCGCAAGGTGTCGACGCCGCAGGGCTGAGAGCTACTCTTCCTGCGCGGCCTCGCTCAAGGGATGAAGCTGCAGCGTCTCCGGCGTCTGCGGTCGGTCGTGCGGGCGTATCGCAAAATCGGGACGGGCCGATGGTGCCTGCGATGCGCGGCGCAGGCTGCGCCAGAACGCGTACGAGCCATAGGCCGCATAGCTGATCGCCATGGTGACGAAGAAGCCGGTGGGGCCATTCAGGTCCATCAGCCGTCCGGCGATCTGCGGTCCGATCATGCTACCTACACCATATACAATCAGTAACCCACTGGAAATCTTGACGAATTCACTCGGCTCGGCGAAGTCGTTGGCGTGTGCGACATTGAGCGAATAGATCGGAAACAGCACCGTTCCGAAGGCAAACATCAGCGTATAGATCACCCATGGCGTCGTCGGTTGCACCATGATCATTGTCAGTGAGATGGCAACACCGCCAATCCCGGCAACGACCATTACATAGCGGCGGTCGACGAAGTCCGAGGCGCGACCGATCGGGTACTGGAAGATTGCACCGCCTATCATGGAACTTGCGATCATCGTTGCGATGCCGAAAGTCGACAGCCCAATGTCCCTTCCATAAACGGCGGACAGGAAGTTCCAGGCGCCTGCGATGATTCCGGCCAGCAGCGAACCGATCAGCGCAGCCGGCGATTTGCGATATAGTCCGGGAAGATCGAGCGACACTTGAGTCAATGGGCGCGGTGATTGGGCGTTGGATAGGCCCGTCGGCACCAGCGCAGAGGCATAGATCAGCGCTCCGATCATGAACAGCACATGCGTAGCGGCGTTGCCGAACGGCAGGATATACTGGCCGACCAGAAGGCCGATCATGGAAACGATCATATAGATCGAGAAAACCATCCCGCGGGTCGAATTGGTGACACGTTCGTTCAGCCAGCTCTCGATGACCATATAGCTTCCGGCTAGTGAAAAGCCGGCCAGCGCCCGGAACAACGTCCAGGCCCAGGGATCGATGATCAATCCGTGCAACAGCATGGACATGCTCAACAGCGTCAGCAGAACGGCGAAAACGCGAACATGACCGACGCGGCGCACAAGACGTGGAACGATGATGCAGCCGCCGGTGAAAGCGAGGGCGTATCCCGTGCCGAGCCAGCCGATAGTGGTCGGGGACCAGCCCTCCATGCCGGCGCGCAGAGGCAACAAGATACCGGCCAGGCCTCCTGCAGTGAGCATCAGGAACGTGCTGGTCAATAATGCCGTGATTGGCAATAGCTGGCGAAACATGCGCGCATCCTGTGTTTCAGATCTGAAACTACAGTTTTCTATTGGCCCGCAAGCCAGCGATTACGACACTGCCATTCCAGTTTTGCGCCAAGAAAGGCACGAGCCCGAGCGTATGGATCATTCCGTCAATGCACGCAACCGCAATTTGACACTGACGAAATCGCGCCAGGCGAACCGCTTTTGAGCTGAATTGCGCAGGAGATAGGCAGGATGAAGTGTCGGCATGACGGGAATTTCAATCCCCGATGCCGTCGTGTGGCTTTTCCAATTACCGCGCAAGCGGAGAATACCCTCCGTCGTATCGGTCAACGCCTTGGCTGCCGGTCCACCTAGTGCGACCAGCAGTTTCGGATTGGCAAGCTCGATCTGGCGCTCGAAGAACGGACGGCAGATTTCGGTTTCGAGTGGCGTCGGCGTCCGGTTGCCGGGCGGGCGCCACGGAATTGTGTTGGCGATATAGACGCTGGAACGGTCAAGACCGATCGCCGCAAACATGCGATCGAGCAATTGCCCGGAACGGCCGATGAAGGGTACTCCCTCAAGGTCCTCTTCACGACCCGGTGCCTCGCCGACAAACATGATCGATGCATGGGGATTCCCGTCGGCGAAAACGAGGTTCTTGGCTGTGAACTTGAGATTGCATCCATCGAATGCGGCCAGCTGCGCGTGCAATTCGTCCAGTGTAGCCGCGCTCGACGCCAGCTGCCGGGCCATTGCGATCTGGGCATCATCCGGAACCGTGGCCTTGGTCACGACCGGCGGTGCTGGTGGAGCGGATTGCATCCTTTCGGACGGTGTGGCAGGTGCCTTTTGTGGTGAAGCTGCTAGTGGCGTCGTTGTGCGTTTTGCTTCGACCTGCGAAAAACGGTTGACCGGCACGTCTTCGAGCGGCGTATCAACGCCCGCCTCGGCATAGAAGTCCAGCAGTTCGCGAAGGTTCGGCAATCTTGAATCCTTAAGAGCTGCATGTGAAGTCGCAAATTGCACGGGCGATTGCAAGGTCAGGATGATGGAATGCGCGGGTCCTGCACCAGATAAAACTGGCGCTTTGGCGTAAAGTCGGCAACGGGAAATTCAAAAGTCGCGTTCGCGCGAGGATCGACTTGTCCGCCACGGAAGACCATCCGGTCATAGGGCTCGAAATCGTCGCTGTATTCCGTGAAGCCATTCGAGTGGATCATGCCCGTCTTGTCCCCAGGCTGGTAGAAGGACAGGCCGTCTCCGTAGTCGCTTGGTACGTGCAATTGTTCCTGGAGCTCGAACTCGAATTCGATCCAAGGATGGCCGCTGCCATTAATCGCCTGGATACGCAGATAGAACAGGATGCCAACGTCCTCGCTGGGATTGGCTTGCGTGACACGCTCGGTTCGAATCACAAGGGTTGTTGGGGTCGCGGAGTCGAATTCCTCGACGATCACGATGGGATCGTCGATCGTGCCCTTGCCGCTGATCGAGCGTATCGCGAACCCGCCGAGCTCATCCGAGAAGGAATAGGGACCTACCGTCCACAGTTCGCGTTCCTCGGCCGCGATCCCCTCTGAAGCGAATACATTGCAAAGCATGCCGATGGTAATCAGGCCGTTGAGCATCCAGATCACTCGGGGCAGTCTCATCCGGTCTCCATTCGGTTTTTGATGGCCACCAGCAGTCGTACAACGCAACCAAATGCGCTAGCCGGAGTATGAACGAATTGTGTAAAGGCGCAACTCTCGGCAGTGTGTCCAAGATCGTTCAAAATATTGACGTTTACGTCAAGGTAAACTATTAAATCTGTCGATCGTCGTAAGATGGGGGGCAATTGGCCGCATCTGGAATGCGCAACTCCCGCTGTCATACGGCTATTGTTAGGCTACAAATCGAAAAAACACGGATTCAATCGTGTCTACGGGGCATGTGGTTCAGGAGGAAATGATGAGCGAGACAAACGAACTTCCAGAGCGCGAGAGCATGGAGTTTGATGTCGTGATCGTGGGTGGAGGACCGGCGGGTCTTTCGGCTGCCATCAGGCTCAAGCAGATCAATCCAGAGCTCTCCGTGGTCGTTCTGGAAAAGGGCGGCGAAGTCGGCGCGCATATCCTGTCCGGCGCGGTGGTCGATCCGATCGGCGTCGACAAGCTTTTGCCGGGTTGGCGCGAGGAGGAGGGGCATCCATTCAAGACGCCGGTCACGGCCGACCATTTTCTGGTGCTCGGCCATTCAGGCTCGATCCGTCTTCCCAACTTCGGCATGCCGCCGCTGATGAACAATCACGGCAACTTCATTGTCTCGCTCGGCAATGTCTGCCGCTGGCTCGCCACCAAGGCGGAAGAGCTCGGCGTCGAGATCTATCCAGGCTTTGCCGGCTCGGAAGTGCTTTATGACGACAGCGGTTCCGTCATCGGCGTCGCCACCGGGGACATGGGCATCGAAAAGGACGGCTCCCATGGACCAGCCTACACACGCGGCATGGCCCTTCTTGGCAAATATGTGCTGATCGCCGAGGGGGCACGCGGCTCGCTTGCCAAGCAGCTGATCCATACGTTCAAGCTCGATGAGGGCAAGGAACCCGCCAAATATGGTATCGGCTTGAAGGAGCTGTGGCAGGTCGACCCGTCCAAGCACAAGCTTGGCCTGGTGCAGCACACCTTTGGCTGGCCGCTCGACATGAAGACGGGCGGTGGTTCGTTCCTCTACCACCTTGAGGACAACACCGTCGCTGTCGGTTTCGTCATGCACCTCAACTACAAGAATCCCTACCTTTCGCCGTTCGAGGAATTCCAGCGCTTCAAGACGCATCCATCGATCCGCGGTACCTTTGAGGGCGGCAAGCGCCTTTCCTACGGAGCGCGTGCGATCACCGAAGGCGGCTGGCAGTCGGTGCCGAAGCTTTCCTTCCCGGGCGGGGCCCTCATTGGCTGCTCGGCCGGTTTCGTCAACGTGCCGCGCATCAAGGGTTCGCACAATGCCATGCTCTCCGGCATGCTTGCCGCCGAACATGTGGCTGAGGCCATCGCTGCCGGACGGGCCAATGACGAGCTCATCGCCTATGAGAATGCCTGGCGTTCCAGTGAGATTGGCAAGGACCTGAAGCGCGTGCGCAACGTCAAGCCGATGTGGTCGAAGCTCGGCACTGTCGGCGGTGTTCTCCTCGGCGGGATCGACATGTGGCTCAACACGATCTTCGGCGGCTGGTCCCCATTTGGAACATGGAAGCACGGCAAGACCGATGCGGCATCGCTCGAGCCCGCCAGCAAGCATTCGCCGATCGCCTATCCGAAACCCGATGGCGTTCTGACCTTCGACCGCTTGTCCTCGGTGTTCCTGTCCAACACCAACCATGAGGAGAACGAGCCGGTTCACCTGATCGTCAAGGATCCCGCGCTGCAGAAGACGTCAGAGCACGATGTCTATGCCGGACCGTCCACCCGCTATTGTCCTGCGGGCGTCTATGAATGGGTGGAAGAAGGCTCGGGCCCCAAGTTCGTGATCAACGCGCAGAATTGCGTTCACTGCAAGACCTGCGACATCAAGGATCCCAACCAGAACATCAACTGGGTGCCACCCCAGGGCGGCGAAGGCCCGGTCTATACCAGCATGTGACAGCACCGGCCCGGCTGTGCCGGGCATCCTTGCGACACCAATCAGTCTTTCAGCAGTACTGTCTGCTGATCGGGGCCAACATCATCCATTGCGCCTATGGAAAAACGCAAAAGCATCGGAACGTGATCAGATCCCGCACGAGGCAGCGTTTCGACCCGCGGATTGACGATCTTGTCCGAGGTCAGGATGTGATCTAGCGGCAGGCCGATGAACCGCGTCACGATATCCGGCATGCCTATGGCGAACCAGCTTGGACGCAGGCCCTCGACTGACCGCGTCCTGCTCGCTGCCGTGATGTTCTTGACTGTCTGGCTCCAGGCAGCGGCATTGAAATCACCCGCAATGATCATCGGCCCCTCCAAACGTTCGAAATATTGTTGGAGCGTCTTGACGTTGCGCGGTTGCGAATAGGGCCAGGGCCAGTCGAGATGAAGCGCTGTGATGATGGCGCTGCGCCCGCCGAAATCAATGCGGGCCAAGCCGATGAGGCTGCCGACACATTGGGGCGTGGTGCCGAGTGCGAACGGCCGACGTGACAGAATGGCCACGCCGCCGATACGGCTCCGGTTGGGACAGTAGAGCGTGTAGGGATAGCGCGCCTCGATCGCCTTCAGTCGTGGCCGCCAGTCGTTGGAAACTTCCTGCAAGGTCATGACATCGGGGGCCTCCCGGGCAATCATCCGAATGACTTCGGTCGGCGTGCGATTATTGTAGCGCAAATTGAGCTGCATCAGCTTGTATTCGGGAAGGCTGGCAGGTGCAGCCGCTGCTGCCTCGGCCTCCGCGGAGGGCGACGGGGAGGGCACGACAATGGTTGCAATCGCGGTCAGCGCCAGTACGACCGCCATCAATCCTTCCCGCCATAGACCGAAAAGCATGGCCGGGATTGCGGAGAGGGCCATCAGCACAGCCAGGTGCAAGCGGAAATGCGCAAAAGCGTCGAGCGCCGGGTGAACTGAGCCGAAAAAACCGAGCACAAGCGGCACCGAAAACAGGATCGGAAGCAGTACCGCAGCGAGTTTCAACCAGGAGCGTTTGTCAGTCGTCATGACCTCGCATTAAACCTGCAATTGCGCCGCAATCAAGATGGTGAATTTCAAGGATTTTCAGGCAGCGGGACAACCCGGCAACTGGCTCGCCCAATAATTTGCAACCCTGTATTCGTTGTCGCGAATGATAACTCGAGCCATGAGTTGGATGGTTTTTGAGAGTAAGAGCAGCAGCACCGAGCCAGCGGTGTAATGGGGGTGATGGGCTCCCCAACTGCGGCATCAGCCTTGCCTTAGAAACATTGAGGTGAGAAATGCGGCATTTGCCGTTTAGTATCGCTCTGACGCTAAAAGAACCCGGATCAGCTGGTCAATCTGCATCGGGTTCGATATTCATAATCAGAAAACGAGGGACGGGCGAAAGCTCGCCCCTCACTCCAAATGGAATATATCACCTGGTCCTGATTTACCAAGTCGCAGCATGCTCAACTTTCGTTGCATACTGTGGGAGCTATCACAAGACCTTCCTCAGGCTGCCCAGTAGTTGATCGTGCTCGCCGGGCCCAAGCTGCTTTTCCAGTTCGCCATGGGTGCTCTTCCAGATCGGGGTGACATCGGTAAGCAGTCGCATACCCTTCGTTGTCAGGGCCATTAGCCGGCCACGCCTGTCCGCCGGATCGGGCGTGACTGTCACGAGACCCCGGCGTTCCAGCGGCTTGAGCGCGGCGGTGAGGGTGGTGCGATCCATCGCAAGCAGCGACGCTACGGAGCTGAGATTGGGCGGCTTGGGTCGGTTGAGTGACATCAGCAGCGAAAACTGGCCATTCGTCAGATCGTATGGGCGCATGGCATCATCAAAACGCCGCGCCAGGGCACGCGCTGCTCGCTGGACGGCAAGGCACATGCAGGCGTCTCGAATATGAATGGTGGTTTCGTAAGGCACCGAGATCGTCTTTGACATATCATATTTATGTTGATATCAACGTAAATGTCAATATTCAATCACTAGCTTTCGGTACAGTCGGAACTCACGAAGAGGAGGAGTCATCATGAGTAATCCTGCTAATTTCATCTGGTACGAGCTGCTGACCAGCGATGCGCAAGCAGCTGAACAATTCTACAGGGGAGTTGTTCGCTGGGATGCCCAGGATGCCGGGAATCCCGACATGCAATATACCCTGCTTACCGTGAACCAGGCCCCGGTTGCCGGTCTGATGGCAATACCCGAAAGCTGTGGCGCAGACATGAAGCCAGCATGGTCAGGCATTATCTGGACGGACGATATCGATGCCAAGACGGCACAGTTGAAGGAGCTGGGGGGAAAGGTACTGCGCGAGCCCGACGATATTCCCAACATTGGCAGGTTTGCAGCGGTCGCCGACCCGCAAGGCGCGCCGTTCCAGTTGTTCCAGCCCTCAGGCGAGCAACCCGATAGCCCCAAGCCCCCAACGCCCGGGACGATCGGCTGGCACGAACTCAACTCAAGCAACTGGGAAAACGCCTTCACGTTCTATTCAAAGCTGTTTGGCTGGACCAAGGATCAGGCGATGGACATGGGACCCATGGGCACCTACCAACTCTTCGCCGCTGGTGGCGATGCAATTGGCGGCATGATGAACAGCCAGGACCCTGCAAGTCCACCGAACTGGCAGTTTTACTTCTGCGTTGACAACATCACCGCAGCAGAAGATCGCGTGAAAAGCAAAGGCGGCCAAATCCTCTTCGGACCGCAAGAGGTACCGGGAGATGCGTGGATCCTGCAATGCCAGGATCCACAGGGCGCCGTGTTCTGTCTGGTTGGTCCTCGCAGCTGAGGTAAATGTCTGAACCTATTGAAATGCCATCTCGAAAAAGCTGCGCAGCTTGCGCGAATGCAGTTTCTCGGGTGGCATTTCAGCGAGTTTCTCCAGCGCGCGAATACCGATCTGCAAGTGCTGCGCCACCTGCCGTTTGTAGAATTCCGTAGCCATGCCCGGCAGCTTCAGTTCGCCATGCAGGGGCTTGTCGGAAACGCACAACAGGGTCCCATAGGGAACGCGAAAGCGGAAACCATTTGCCGCGATCGTCGCCGATTCCATGTCGAGCGCAATGGCCCGCGACTGGGACAGCCGCTTTACCGGTCCACGCTGGTCGCGCAATTCCCAATTGCGGTTATCGATCGTCGCAACTGTGCCCGTACGCATGATGCGCTTGAGGTCGTAACCTTCGAGGCCGGTTATTTCTGCAACGGCCAGTTCGAGCGCCACCTGCACTTCGGCCAGCGCCGGTATCGGCACCCAGACAGGCAGGTCGTCGTCCAGAACATGGTCTTCGCGCACATAGGCGTGGGCAAGCACATAGTCGCCCAGCGCCTGGGTATTGCGCAGACCTGCACAATGGCCGAGCATCAGCCAGGCATGCGGCCGCAGGACGGCAATATGGTCGGTGATTGTCTTCGCGTTGGAAGGGCCGACGCCGATATTGACCATGGTGATGCCCGAACTGTCGCTGCGAGCAAGGTGGTAGGCGGGCATCTGTGGCAGACGGCCCAGCGGCACACCGGAGGAGGGCTTGTCATCTCCTGCCTCTGTGATCAGGTTGCCAGGCTCGATGAAGCGTTCATACCCGCCGCCGCCTTCACCCATGAGTCTGCGCGCAAGCGCGCAGAATTCGTCGATGTAGAACTGGTAGTTGGTAAACAACACATAATTCTGGAAATGCCTCGGCCGTGTCGCCGTGTAATGGGACAACCGGTGCAGCGAATAGTCAACGCGCTGGGCGGTGAAGGGCGACAGCGGCATGATACTGTCCAAGTCGTCGGTCTCGTATTCGCCGTTGACAATGCGATCGTCAGTGGCGTTGAGATCCGGCACGTCGAACAGATCCCGTAGTGGCCGGGTGAATGCATCGGCGACAGACGATTCCACATAAGTGCCTTCGAGGAACGCGAAGTGGATGGGAATGGGCGTCGTCGACTCCTGGACCGTGACAGGATGACCGTGATTGCGGATGAGAAGCCTGATCTGTTCTTCGAGGTAGTGGCCGAAGAGATCCGGCCGCGTGATCGTAGCGGCATACTGACCGGGCGCCGATACATGACCGAAGGCCAGGCGCGAATCGATCTGCGCATAGCTGGATGTCGATAGCCGAACCTCAGGATAGAATGCGCGAAAATGTGTGGTGTCTTGAGCTTCGCCCTTGGCCACCTTGTCAAAGGCATCGCGCAGGAACTGCGTGTTGCGCTCATAGAGCGCGCTCAAGGCTTCAACGGCAGCTTTGGCATCCGTGAATTCTTCGGGATCAACATGACGCGGCATGCTGATGGTGATGGGTTTTCTGGTTCCGACTCTCTTGTCCATACCACAATATAGTGATTACGGGTGACAGTTGAAAAGCACCCGGACACGTTTTGCGAACAGAACTGGTAGAATCCTCGACTGACGACAATATCGTCAATTCCGTGCTTAAACCCTTTGCAGGCTCACGAGCAGCACAAGGCCAATGCCGCCATTGGATGGGGCGCGGCCTTCGTAGCTCGCGGCAAACGCGACAACAGGGCCTACGAGAATTGCCGAGAAGATCAGGGCTCGCAAAAAAAGCAGCGACAGATTTGTGGTCGATTGTAGCATGGCTCTTCGCTTTCCTCGCCGGGATCGGGTGCTGAGATGCAGGGACGATAGGCGAGGCGCGCTGAACCAAAGCTGAGATGCTTGTTCATCTGTCATTCAACAATCGGTATTGCTGCACTTGTCGTCCGCAGTCGGTGACCTATGTTCTCCAGACCATCCCCCTCCCAAGGAGACTGCAATGACAAGCCAAACCAAGCCGATTGAGCTCTATTACTGGCCGACACCCAACGGTTGGAAGATTTCCATCATGCTGGAGGAACTCGGCGTTCCTTATGTGCTGAAGCTGGTCAATATCGGCAAGGGCGATCAATTTGAGCCTTCATTCCTCAAGATTGCGCCGAACAATCGCATGCCTGCCATCATTGACCCCGAGGGGCCGGATGGCGAGCCGATTTCCGTTTTCGAATCCGGTGCAATCCTGCAATATCTCGGACGCAAGTTCGGCAAGTTCTATCCGCAGGATGAGCGCTCCCGGGTGGCGGTCGAGGAGTGGCTGTTCTGGCAGGTGGGCGGCCTCGGTCCAATGGCGGGACAGGCCCACCACTTCCGCCAATATGCGCCGGAACAGATCGAGTATGGCATTAATCGTTATACAAATGAGGTCAACCGGCTCTACGGTGTGATGAATCGCCGTCTCGACGGTCTCGAATATCTGGCCGGCCGCTATTCGATCGCCGACATGGCATCCTTTGGATGGGTGGTGCCGCATGCGAACCAAGGCCAGGATCTCAACGATTTTCCCAATCTGAAGCGCTGGTTCGAGACGATGAGTGCCCGTCCGGCAGTGCAGCGTGGTCTTGAGCTCGGCAAGGAAGAGCGACGCAACATTGCCAATGATGAAGAGGCCAAGAAGATACTGTTTGGCCAGCGGGCGCGTTAAGGTACGGCAGCGCATGGATCCCCTTCCGCTTCATGCGGAGGGAGATCCAGCGGCCGGTTGACCTAGGCCATGTCGCCGACAAAATGCCAGGCAATACCCGCTAGCGAACAGGCCGCCAGCGTCTGGATCATCCCCGCATTGAACCGGAAGATGGCTAGGATTGCGGCAACGGTCAGCACGAGTGAGGCGATGTTGATCGACGCCGGAACCGGTATGTCCAGCGTGACCCCAAAACCGTACCACTCAATGACTTCGCTAAAGATCACGTGTGTTGCGAACCACACCGCCAGGTTCATGATCACACCCACCACCGCCGCGGTAATGGCCGACATCGCGCCGGTCAATGCCGGGTTGTTGCGTAGCCTTTCGATGAAAGGCGCGCCCAGGAATATCCAGAGGAAACAGGGAACGAAGGTTACCCACGTCGTCAGGATGGAAGCGAGTGTAGCTGCCATCATTGGCGACAGGGGGCCCGGGTCGCGGAATGCGCCAACAAATCCGACGAATTGCACCACCATGATCAATGGCCCGGGTGTCGTCTCCGCCATGCCGAGTCCGTCGAGCATTTCGCCGGGTCGAAGCCATCCGTAGTGTTCCACCGCCTGTTGTGCCACGTAGGAAAGCACCGCATAGGCGCCGCCGAATGTCACCATCGCCATCTTGCTGAAGAAAATCCCGATCTGGCTGAAGACGCTGTCAGGGCCCATGAAGACGTAGATCGCGGCAACGGGCGCCAGCCAAAGAAAAAGCAAAATCCACGATACTTTCAACGACCAGGAAAGGTTGGGGCGGGCATGGGCCGGCGCTTCTTCACCGAGCGCAGAGTCCCGGTCTGCAAGCCCGGGACGGGAGGCACCATGACCGCCACCGACCTGAAAAAGCGGCGAACCTGCTCTGCCCCCCACATAGCCGACAATAGCCGCTGTCACGATGATCAATGGAAACGGCACATGAAAGGCAAAGATGGCGAGGAAGGCCGCAACGGCGATCAGCATCATTGCGTTGTTCTTGAGCGCCCGCTTGCTGATTCGTTCGACCGCCTGCAGCACGACGGCGAGAACGGCGGCCTTCAGCCCGAAGAACAGGCCTTCGACCAGCCCGACAGTCCCGAACAGGACATAGACGTAGCTCAGCCCGAGTATCGCCAGAAATCCCGGAAGTACAAACAGGATGCCGGCGGCAAGACCCCCCTTCGTCCGGTGCAGGAGCCAACCGATATAGATGGCCAGTTGCTGTGCCTCAGGGCCAGGCAACAGCATGCAGTAGTTCAGGGCATGCAGGAACCGGTTCTCGCCGATCCAGCGTTTCTCGTCGACCAGAATGCGGTGCATGACAGCGATCTGCCCGGCTGGGCCGCCAAAACTCAGCGAGGCGATGCGCACCCATACGCGCAGTGCCTCGCCGAAGGAAATGCCGTGTTGGCCCCCTGCTACGACCGGGTTTCCGGTTTGACGGCTCGCAAGATCGGACATGTTACGCTCCGGATTTCCGGTTGGGCCAGTTGTGTGTTTCCTCCGTGGCATCACGGCACCACCGATAGAATGCGTCATATAGCGTCATGCCTGCCTCGAGCTGTTCGAGATCGTCCGCATACATTCGTGACAGACCAAGCGATGCTGCCAGCAGACCCGGCGCCTCAGGTGCAAGGTCGGGCCGGGCGGTATCGGCTCCCCGGACGATGGTCGCGAGCCTGGATAGCGGGACGGATGTGAGGCCGAATTCTTCGATCATCACGTCGAAGGTGCAAAGTTCGCCACGGTGGCTCCAGAACACATTCTCGATATCGAAAGCGGCGCCATTGAACCGATCTGCAACGGCTTCGACTTCGCCCGGTGTCACGAACAGGAAGACTGCTTCTGGATCCACGAAGCGGCGGATGAGCCACGGGCACGCGATCCTGTCGATCTTCGGGCGTGCACGGGTCACCCAGACTGTCCGGCCCTTCTGGTCGAGCGCAGGCAGGCGTGATACGGGGACCAGTGGCAGGCTTGCCGCGGCCCAGGCCTCAAATCCTCCATCCAGCGTTTCCGCCGGTACGCCGTTATAGCGCAAGAGGGCTGCCGTTCCCTCGCTCAGTTTCTTGCCCTGCTGACAGATGATGATTGCGCGTTTGCCCGCAAGCGCTGGCATCCAGGACTCGATGTCCTGATGGGAACGTCGACGGGCGCCAGGGATCAATTGCGGATCCAGAATGTAATCTGCGTCGATACGGACATCGACAAGAACCGGGCACGCGGGTGTCCCCACCAGCCGTGCCAGTTTTTCAGGTGAGATAGTCGTGGTCGAAGACATGTCGCGTCCCTCCGTTGGTGTCGGTTTGTTGGACGCGATACTTGGGCATGACGCCTCGTGGGGAGATCGCAACCCCCATGAACATAAGATTGTCAGGAAACGGAATTATGTCAAGCAAACCCGCGCCCTAAGAGACCCTTGCGAGAAAGTCGATCAATGCGACATTGAATTGTTGCGGCCTCTGCAAGGGTGCGAAATGGCTCACGCCTGTGTCTCGGACCCAACTCGGCAGACGAACTTGGTCCGGCACGGCATGAGGAACGCAACTAATCACAACGTCAGCTTGGCAATAGAGCCATGAGAACGAAAAAGGGCAGCCGTGGAGGGACTACCACGACTGCCCCGTGCCCGTAACCAGCGAAGGATCTGCTCGGGCCTTTGGGTCCTGCTGCCTCGGCTTGGCCCAGACAAACACACGTCCGGGTTCACCGTAGAATTCAAAGCGGTTGGCCGCTCTTACTCCTGATCTCCCGGAACTATTTTTAGACTTTGTGTGCTGGGAGGGTTGACACACAAGCGACCGGTTACCTCTAGTAGTCCAACAACAGCAGGATAAAATGCTTCAATATTCGACACCTTAAAAATGACTTCACGCTGAAAGCTGATAAATAGCCGAAATCGCATATTCCCACAATTAGACCTTAGTCTAATCGATTGAATTGCCGCTTTTCACGCGTTCGCGCTTCGCCGCGCCAAGCAGGGCTCACTCGCACCAGCGCTTACAAATGCTGTGCTTCCGCCGCGGCTGGTGCCAGACCGCCGACGCAGGTTCGTAATGTCAAATCCCCGTGACGCTCCTTTTGGTCACAAATTTTCCATGGAAAGCACCACTTCGGAGCCAAGCCTGAGCCAGAGAGATTCTTGGCAATTGTCCTCAGAGAGGGAGATAAGAAAATGGCTGGTGATATCACGCGCCGCGGTGCCCTGATTGGATCGATGCTCGCTGTTCCAGCTTTGATCCTGCCGATGAGATCAACAGCTGCTGCGCCCGTTAACCGGGTCGATCTGACGGCCGCCTTCAAATCGCTCGAAGAGAACTCCGGTGCGCGGCTTGGCGTGTCGGCGCACGATACAGGCAGCGACGTTTACATTGGTTATCGGGAGAATGAGCGTTTCGCCATGTGCAGTACTTTCAAGTTCCTGGCCGCAGCGGCGGTTCTGGCCCGGGTCGATCGGAAGCAAGACGAGCTTCACCGGATGGTTCTGGTAAAGGAGAGCGACATTCTCGCCAATTCTCCGGCAACGGAAAAGAATGCCGGCAAGAGCATGTCGCTGGAGGCTCTTTGCGAGGCCGCCATTACCCTCAGCGACAATACGGCGGGCAACCTCATCCTTGACAGTCTGGGTGGTCCGAAGGGGCTGACCGGATACGCACGCGGCCTTGGCGATGCAACCTTCAGGCTCGACAGGTGGGAGACGGAACTCAATGAAGCCAGGCCGGGCGACCCGCGCGATACGATTACCCCGGCGGCTATCTTGAAAGACATGCAGAAGACCGTGCTCGGTGATGCGTTATCGAAATCATCCCGCGATCAACTGATCGAGTGGTTGCTGGGCAACAAGACGGGAGACAAGCGCCTGCGCGCCGGTCTGCCGGCCGATTGGAGCGTCGGCGACAAGACCGGCACCAGCGAAAGTGGTATGGCGAACGATATCGCAGTCATCTGGCCGGACGACCGCAAGCCGTTGCTCCTTGCCGTCTATCTTTACGATCCCAAAGGCACAGCTGATAGCCGCAATACCATCCACAAGAAGGTGGCCGCATTGGTCGCCGAGAACATATAGGTGCTCAACGATCCCTCGATACGTCACAGGACGACACGAACGCTGTGCGCGCAGCGAAAAGAGCCCGGACCGGCCGACAAGCGATCGTCCGGGTTCGATTGTTTGATTATTGACGGGTGAGGCTTTCGCTCTTGCAGATGAGGCCGCCCATGACACAACCGGACAATGAAAGTGTGCTGCCGCTGACACTTGCCTTGCCATTATAGGTCTTGCCCTCGTCGAGCTTGTTGACCTTTCCCTTGTAGGCACCATCCTTGCCCGACATCGAGCCGATGGATTTGCCCTTGTATTCGCCAGTCATGACGGTGCCGCAATAGGTGTCGCCGCCACAGGACGTGTATTGAATGATGGTGCCGTTCGGCCGCTTCCAGGAACCGACAATGGGCTCTTCGGCCAAGGCAGGGCCCGCCAAAAGAACAAAGCCGGTGCATGCCAGCAACAATATGCGTTTCATCTATTCCTCCCGAATAAGGCGCTTGATCGCCTGTCTTACGCAAACGTAAACGTAATTGAAAAGGGCTTGGAAATAAAGGGGTATCCGTCTGGTCCTGGTGGATGACGAGTGATGTCGGCAGCCGCGTTCGGGTAGCGCCGGTGCCAATGGTAAACTCTTCTTTGGTTATCAAAGACTTGAAATCCCTGAAAGGCATTTTAGGCGAATTTTCGCCAAATGCCCGCAAATGCTGGGGGATTATATTTAATGAATTCCGAAGTTTACGAGTTGTTTTTGTTTTGTTGGGCTTGGATTAAGCATTCCCCTTAACAGCAATTTCAAGCCTCTGCGTCATTCTCGAAAGCATCGAAAGAGCACGCCAAAGCAAACAAACAAGGCGGTTCTCAGAAGTCTGACAGGGCTTTCGTAAGTTGCGAATTTTGGTTCAACAAGGGGTTTGGCACAATGGCACGCTTTGATCTTCAACACATTGATTCCGGTCATGCCGGCGGTTCGGCGCAGACGGATATTCTCTTCGAAATGGGCATCATGTATGCGACCGGCCGCGATTGTGCTGTCGATCTCGTGGCTGCGCACAAGTGGTTCAATATTGCCGCGATCAAGGGTAGCGAGCGGGCCGCTGAATTGCGGGCTGAACTCGCACAATCCATGTCCAAGGCCGATCTAGCAGCCGCACTTCGCGACGCGCGCGAGTGGATGACATCCCACTGAGGACGCGTACCACGGCCGATCAGGATCGGCTACGGGGCATTGCTTGTCGCCTGGTCCATGTGGCTGCGTTTTGCGCGTCCTGAGCGTAAACTCGACGGTCTTCGGACAATATTGGCTTATCAGGCTGCCGTCCCATAACATTGCATCTGCGCCATCCCAGCACGGGATGCAATCAAAGTTAGATTTTATAATAATATACAACCGTGGGTATATGTAATCACGGCCACTTCGTCTATCGTTGCAGAATCGGTACTCCGTTGATTGCGCAGCAAAGGTACTGAACAGCACTGGATGTTGTTGTTGATGGCCCAAGGAATGATTCCAAATAAATTAAAATTTTATCGAATTGGCAGCAATGAACTTGCTTGGTGAGTGTACTGTTCCTGCAGCATTGTTGGCAATCATAACATCGCGGATTGAACGGGATTTGCTGCGACGACATCGTTGTGCTTTGTCAAATTTCTGGTTTGCGGGCGGAAAGATATCAATTAAACAAACAATTATTGAAGTCGCATGATTCTTGATGAAGGCGGGAAAAATATGCTGGACGATCTTGAAGAATTGCTGTCGCGATTAACGGACGCTCAGAAGCAGCTGGTACTATTGTCTGCCAAGGCAAAAGCATTCCCGGACAACAATACATTGAAGAAAATCGCCACCCTGGCGTTGAACATTTCCGCCGTGGAAGCAGTCATAACCGATACTGTCAATCAAAAGGCGCGAATGACCAGGGCCAACGACTGACCGGCTCAGGTCAAGGCTTCTACAATAGCGCCAGGGCAGCACGTCGTTGCGCAGCCCGGCTGCTCCGCAAGCGTTCGACGTGCCGTGTCAGAAGCGAAGACAGCAAATCAAATCGTTGAGATTCATGGGGCACTGGAACCCCAGCCAGGCGGGCTGGAGTTCTGCTCTTTGCCAATGGTTTGTTTATACGCTCGCCGGTCCGACGCGTGTGGACTCGAACAGGAACCAGTGCCGGCGCTCTGATTCATCGATGTAGTTCTCGAGGATACTGGTCGTGGCGCTATCGCCGTGCTCGCTGCACAGTTCATGAACCTGGCGCAGATAGCCGATGAAGCTCCTGGTGTCGTCGCGCAGTTCTGCAAGCATGTCCTCTGGCGTTACAAAATTGGCATCGTTGTCCAGTATTCGCTGCTGAGCCGAAATCTGTCCGATCGACTTCAGTGTCGTACCGCCAATCTTGCGCACCCTTTCGGCCAGCACATCCGTCATGTCGAAAATCTGTTCGGCCTGTTCGTCCAGCAGCAGGTGATAGTCCCGGAAATGCGGACCGCTCATGTGCCAATGGAAATTCTTCGTCTTCATGTAAAGAGCAAATGTATCTGCGAGCAAAGCGTTGACTGCTCCCGCGATGTCCTTCGTTGCATTGCTACCGAGATCGCTCGGCGTCGCGGTTGGTCCACGTTTGATGGTTTTCAGGGATTTTTGAGCCATGTCGGTCTCCTCGATGACGGGAATTTCTTCGACTGCGGCGCCGGGAAGGACGGCGTCGCATATTCCTACCACAGCCAGTTCGCAATTCTAGCGCCCATCGGGCAGAGCGGCTTCTTCGAACCGAACCAGCGCTGTGTTTTCTTTGACCTGCATGCTCTCGGTAACGATTTCCGCGATCTTGCCATCATGTGGCGCGGTGATGGAGTGTTCCATTTTCATCGCTTCGAGCACCAGCAGGATCTGGCCCTTCTTGACCGTGTCGCCCGCGGCAACACGAACCGATTTCACCAGACCCGGCATGGGAGCAGCTAGCCGGTCGCCGCTATGGCCGGCCGCTTCAGCCAGCAGGAATGGGTCGGCAACGGTGAAAGTCGCGGCTGCGCCCTTGGAAATTATCGCGATCCCATGCGGCAAGGTTATCGCCTTGGCCCTGAAATTGATGCCTTTTCCGGTGACATGCCAGCTCGACGGCTCGTGCCGTACGCGCAGTTCAGTTGCAATTCCGGGACCGCTGATGGCGTAGCGATCGTCGCCCAAAACGGTAACACCATAGCGGACTGTACCGCCGCTATCTTCGAGAACCACCGGATATGCCAGGTTGCTGTTATGGCTATAGCCGCGCATAGCTGTCCACGGGTCGACCAGCGAGGGTTTCCTCAACAGATCGCTTGCGAACAGAATGGCAAGTTCCCTTGCCCCGGCATCGACTGCCGCCGGCACAGTGAGTGCGGCAAGATTGCGGTCGATCAGACCCGTATCGACGTCGCCGGTTGCAAAGCCATCATCGCGGATCAGGGCCGCAAGGAACCGCGCATTGGTCGTGGTTCCGGCGATTTCAGTCTCAAGCAGGGCGCTTTCCATCGCCGCGAGTGCTGCGGCGCGGTCGTTTCCATGGACCACCAGCTTGGCAATCATCGGATCGTAATAGGGCGAGATCGTATCGCCGGTCCTCACGCCGGTCTCGATGCGTACCAGCCCGTCCATGACGGCCGCAGGAAACGCCAGATGGTGCAGCGTGCCGATGGCTGGCAGGAAGCTCTTTGATGGATCCTCCGCATAAAGCCTCGCCTCCATGGCGTGGCCATTCAGCGGTATCTGTTTCTGTGAAAGAGGCAGCTTTTCGCCCGCGGCGACGCGCAATTGCCATTCGACAAGATCAAGGCCGGTAATCATCTCCGTCACTGGATGCTCGACCTGCAGCCGCGTGTTCATTTCCATGAACCAGAAGCGATCGGGTTTCAGCCCCTCCGTTGCATCGACAATGAACTCAATCGTGCCGGCGCCGGAATAATTGATGGCCTGGGCAGCCTTCACCGCGGCGCTGGTCATCGCCGCGCGCACCTCTGCCGTGATGCCGGGGGCAGGGGCTTCCTCGATCACCTTCTGGTGCCGCCGCTGCAGCGAGCAATCACGCTCGTACAGATGCACCACGTTGCCATGATTGTCGCCAAACACCTGCACTTCGATATGGCGGGGTTTGGCGATGTATTTTTCGACCAGCACCCTGTCGTCACCAAAGGCGCTTTTCGCCTCCCGGCGTGCGCTGCCGAGTGCTTCGGCGAAATCATCCGGATCATCGACCTTGCGCATTCCCTTGCCGCCGCCGCCGGCACGCGCCTTGATCAGGACGGGGTAGCCGATCTCGCGTGCCTTCGAAGCAAGCACGACGAGTTCCTGCGCTTCCCCATGATAGCCGGGCACAACCGGCACCCCCGCCTTTTCCATCAGGCGCTTGGCCGCGTCCTTCAGACCCATGGCCCGGATGGAGTCCGCCGAAGGGCCGATGAATACCAGTCCGGCCTTCACCACGGCGTCGACAAAACCAGGGTTTTCAGAAAGGAAGCCATAGCCCGGATGAATGGCTTCGGCGCCGGTCTGGAGCGCGGCGGCGATGATGTGATCGGCACGCAGATAACTGTCGGTGACGGGCGAAGGGCCGATGTAGACGGCTTCGTCTGCCATGGCCACGTGCAGAGCATGGGCATCTGCCTCCGAATAGACGGCAATGGTGCTGATGCCCATCTTCTGTGCGGTGCGAATGACGCGGCAGGCGATCTCTCCGCGATTGGCAATCAGAATTCTGGAGAACATTTTCGTCATTGGTTTTGCTTCTCGCTGGTTCGGCATCTGCCCTGCGCGTGGTTCGACAAGATCACCATTAGGAGAGTTGCTGCTTTGCAAGCATGGTGTGTTGGCTTGCTGGTTCTGGCCTATGGCAAATTCCCACATCCCTCATGGTGAGCTTGTCGAACAGCTTGCAGTTGAGGTGCGGAGAGACTTGGCGCCTGGGCGATACAATGCTCATCATCATCACATCCTGAACGTGCCGAAGCGCGTTTCCTCTACCGGCGCGTTGAGCGCGGCGGACAGCGAAAGCGCCAGAACCTCACGGCTCTTTGCCGGATCGATGATACCGTCGTCCCAGAGCCGCGCCGAGGAATAGAGCGGATGACCCTCGCGCTCATATTTTTCCAGGATCGGCGCCCGGAACGCGGTTTCTTCGGAAGCCGACCATTGCCCGCCCTTGCGTTCGATACCTTCGCGCTTGACCAGTGCCAGCACGGTGGCGGCCTGTTCACCGCCCATGACTGAGATGCGCGCATTGGGCCACATCCACAGGAAGCGCGGTGAGAAGGCGCGTCCGCACATGCCGTAGTTTCCCGCGCCGAACGAGCCGCCCACGATCATCGTCACTTTCGGTACCCGAGCCGTCGCAACGGCGGTTACCAGCTTTGCGCCATCCTTGGCGATGCCGCGCGCCTCATAGGAGCGCCCGACCATGAAGCCGGTGATGTTCTGCAGGAAGACGAGGGGAATGCCGCGCTGCGTGCACAGTTCAATGAAATGCGTTCCCTTGAGCGCGCTCTCGGAGAACAGCACGCCATTGTTGGCAATGATGCCGACCGGCATGCCATAGAGATGGGCAAAGCCTGTCACCAGCGTCGTTCCATAGTTCTGCTTGAACTCGTCGAACTCCGAGCCGTCGACAATGCGGGCGATCAGTTCACGCACATCATAGGGCTGGCGAAGGTCGGTCGGGACGATGCCATAAAGTTCACGTGGATCGTAAAGCGGCGGAATCACTTTGCGAAGGTCGAGGTCTATCTCCTTCTTTCGATTCAGGTTTGCGACGATGCGGCGGGCAATGGCGAGCGCATGGGTATCGTCCACCGCATAGTGATCGGCAACGCCGGACTCGCGCGTGTGCACCTCCGCGCCACCCAGATCCTCTGCCGTCACCTCCTCGCCAGTCGCTGCCTTGACGAGCGGAGGACCCGCAAGAAAGATTGTCGCCTGCCCCTTCACCATGATCGTCTCTTCCGACATGGCTGGCACATAGGCGCCGCCTGCCGTGCAGGATCCCATGACTACGGCAATCTGCGGGATACCTGCCGCAGACATGTTTGCCTGATTGTAGAAGATGCGGCCGAAATGCTCCCGGTCGGGAAACACCTCATCCTGGTTGGGAAGGTTTGCCCCGCCGGAATCGACAAGATAGAGGCAGGGCAGGTTGTTCTGCAGCGCAATCTCCTGCGCGCGCAGATGCTTCTTCACGGTGAGCGGATAGTAAGTGCCGCCTTTCACCGTCGCATCATTGACGACGATCATCACTTCCTTGCCGGACACCCGGCCGATGCCGGCGATCAGGCCGGCAGACGAGATGTTGTCATCATACATGCCCCAGGCCGCGAACTGTCCGATCTCGAGGAACGGTGAACCCGCATCGAGAAGCTGTGCGAGACGGTCGCGCGGCAGGAGCTTGCCACGCGAGGTATGGCGTTCGCGCGCTTCGTCAGTGCCACCCCTGATGACCGCCGCCGCCTTCACCTCTATGTCGTTCACCAGTGCCCGCATCCGCTCCGTATTGGCGGTGAATGTTTCCGAGCCCGTGCTGATCAGGGATGTGAGGATGGTCATGCGGTCTCCTATCGGATCACTTCAATTTTGCAGCCGATATCAAGATCGGCCCATGCTCGGTCGGTTGTGATGACGGTGGCACGTTCCCGTAATGCAAGGGCAAGGCAGGCACGATCACCGATAGTCAGCCCGTTATGGCGGGTAGAAGAGCGCAATTGTGCGGCAATATGCGCAGATTCTCGTTGTGATCGGCAAAAACAATACCGTTCGCATTCAGGAAGTCGAGCGCTTCGAAAGCTGCAATATTGGCATCTACACAACACGTGATGATTTCAGTCAGGTTCACGGTCGAACACCAAGTCTTTTTTATTCCTTGCTTTATGCCATTATGCGCTTTCGGCAAACATCTCCCTGCCGATCAGCATGCGCCGGATTTCGCTTGTCCCTGCGCCAATTTCATAAAGCTTGGCGTCGCGCAGCAGCCGTCCTGTCGGGTAATCATTGATGTAGCCATTGCCCCCAAGCGCCTGAATGGCTTCCAGTGCGCACCACGTCGCCTTTTCGGCGGCGTAGAGTACACAGCCGGCAGCGTCCTTGCGCGTGGTCTCGCCCCGGTCGCAGGCTGCGGCAACGGCATAGACATAGGCCCTGCATGCATTGGCCGTCGTATACATGTCAGCCAGTTTGCCCTGCATCAGCTGGAACTCGCCGATCGGCTGCCCGAACTGCTTGCGTTCATGCACATAGGGAACCACCACGTCGAGGCAGGCATCCATGACCCCCAATGGACCGCCGGCAAGCACGACCCGCTCATAGTCGAGACCCGACATCAATATCTTGACGCCCTGACCCTCCTGGCCCAGCACGTTTTCGAACGGAACCTCGCAATCCTCGAACACGAGCTCGCAGGTGTTCGAACCGCGCATGCCCAGCTTGTCGAGCTTTTGTGCGGTCGAGAAGCCCTGAAATTCCTTTTCGATTAGAAATGCCGTCATGCCGCGCGAACCGGCGTCGGGATCGGTCTTGGCATAGACGACCAGCGTGCTGGCGTCGGGGCCGTTGGTGATCCACATCTTGTTGCCGTTGAGGACATAACGGTCGTTTTTCTTGTCCGCACGCAGCTTCATCGAAACGACGTCCGATCCTGCGCCAGGCTCGGACATGGCCAAGGCGCCGACATGTTCACCAGAGCAGAGCTTGGGCAGGTATTTCGCCTTTTGCTCGCCCGTGCCCCAACGATTGATCTGGTTGACGCAGAGATTGGAGTGAGCGCCATAGGAAAGGCCGACAGAGGCAGACGCGCGCGAAATCTCCTCGACTGCGATCGTATGTGCCAGGTAGCCAAGGCCGGATCCACCAAAATCCGGATCTGCCGTCATGCCGAGCAGGCCCAGCTCTCCCATTTTCTTCCACAGATGCATGGGAAACTGATTGGTCCTGTCGGTCTCCGCCGCCAGCGGCGCGATCTCCGACTGAGCGAAGCGGTGCACCATATCACGCAGCGCTTCTACCTCGTCAGAAAGTCCGAATCTTAGGCCCGTCTGATACATTTCGTCCTCCCGTCTTGACTGTCTCGATCTTCTTGGCGCCAACAAGGCGCAGTCCCATCTGGACATATTTTTCGGCGACTTCCGCAACAGTAAGCCTGTCATCCGCGCGGAACCAGACATTTACGCCGGTTGTCATTGCAATAATGGCGCGTGTCGTAAGCGCAATGTCGTCAATAACGAACTCGCGAGCGGCCAGGCCATCATCTAGGATGTCGCGCAGACCGTTTTCATACCGGGCACGCAGCTCGACGATGAAGGCGCGGTTCTCCGGCGCCAGGCTCCGCAGTTCCATATTGCCTATGTGCACGTCGTCGCGGCGTTCGATGTGGTAGTAAATGTGAAACCGTATGAATGCGGCAAGCCTCTCCAGGGGCTCGTGAACTTTGCGGCTTTCATAGGCCCATGCATCAAGCAGCCGATCCATGTGATCGTGCATCAGGGAGAAAAGCAGTTCCTGCTTGTTGGGGTAGTAGCGATAGAAAGCCGCCGGTTGCAAGCCCACCTCATCGGCCAGATGGCGCATCGACATCGCCTCGTAGCCAATTTGAGCAATCAACCGCTTTGCTGCCGCGTCAATCGCGCTGCGCGTCTTTCCGCCTTCTGATCCAGTCGTTCGTGCCATGCGGCCCTAATAAAACGAACGTTCAATTAATTCAAGATGGGACTTGCCCCTAGACGAAGGTATGCATGGAAGGTGGGTGCCAATGCATGTACGATCACCAAGCAGAACCCATTTTAAGTATTCATTTTCAGGATGGATTTCATGTCTGACAGGCGATTATTCCGTCGTGCAATGCCTTTTCTTGCAGGTATGCTGGTGCAACTGATGCTGGTCCTTCCTGCACATTCTCTGAGCATGAAAGAGTGCAGCGTGAAGTTCAAGGCGGCGCAAAACGCCGGCCAGGCCGAGGGCGTTTCGTGGAGCGAGTTCCGGAAAACCCAATGCACCGTTGGACAAGCTGATGCTTCAGCCGTAAGCGAGCCTACCGACGCGAAACCCAAATCAGCGGAAGCCAAACCGGGAAAAACGCCGAAGAAGTCCGACGCCGCAACTTCACCAGCATCGGGCGAGACGACGTTTCCTTCGTCAGTCGCAGCCCGGTTCGCCGCCGAAAAGCCGGCGAAGGCACGCATGCATACCTGCCTGGAACAGTATCGTGCCAACAAGCAGGCTGGCACCCTCGGTAATTTGCGTTGGATCGCCAAAGGCGGCGGTTATTACAAGTTGTGCAACGCGAAGTTGAAGGGCGACAGCTAGGAATACCGGACCGATGGCCCAGAAGCTCACGCGAGCGGACAGCTTGAAGTCTGGCGGCGGCGATGGCACATTTGACGTCATGGAACACAGCGTCGCATTCCTTGAAAAGTCGTTTGGGAAAATGGATGGGAAGCTTGACATGCTTGCCAGCGATGCTTCATTCCTGAAGCATGACCTGTCCTCCCTGAAGGGAGATTTCTCATCTCTGAAAGAGGATGCCGCCTGGTTGAAGGGGAGGATGGAGGATATTTCCTGTATCAAGGCAAGGATGGATGACCTGTCCTATCTGAAGGGAAGAGTCGATACTCTTCCGACCACCCTTCACTTGCTTGGATTTGTCATGGCGGTCTTGGCGATGGCGGGTTTGGCCAAATATTTTACACCTTAGCGAAAGGCGGCGATCGCTATTTGCGATAGTCCAGTGCTCGAAATGCCGTCGCTGCGACGACAAGCCAGCCGAGGATAAGCAGGGTGCCGCCAAGCGGCGCTGCGAATGCAAACAGCCGGTCGCCGGCATAATCGCGCGAGACCAGATCGCCGATGAAGAACAACAAACCCAGCAACAGCACCAGTCCCCCAAAACAAGCGGCCCGGTTGATTCTGGACAGGACCGACAGCGCCAGAAAGGCAGGGGAGTGGATGAAAAGTATCGGCGCGATCGTGGTCATATGACCATCCGTGCTGTGGGCAGCCGCGGCATAGGCGGCGATGCCCGCTGCACCAAACAGGCCGCCAAGGCCGGCGAAAACGCGATTCATGTCCAAGTTGGTCTCCATGGAATTGGCCCCCGAAACGCAGTGCTTATTTCACTGCCGCCAGCGCGTGAGGGAGTTGTTGCTCGAAGAAGTCGAGTTCCTCGTCGGCACCCACGCTGACCCTGATACAGCGATCCAGCACTGGAGCCATGGGCTTGCGCACAAACACATCTCGATCGATCAGTGCGTTGAGGACTGCCACGGCATAGGGTCCATCGCGCTGGCAATCGATCGTCACGAAATTGGTTGCCGAGGGAATCGCCTTCAATCCATTCCTGACGGCGATTGTCGCGATGCGTTCGCGAGCAGCGACAATGCGCCCCGTCACGACCTTCAGATAGTCCTGATCCTTGAGGGCCGCGAGCGCCGCGATCTGCGTCAGCTTGTTCATGCCGAAATGATTGCGGACCTTGTCGAAGGCGTTGATCTGCTTCTCGGCGCCGATGGCATAGCCGCATCGCATGCCGGCAAGCCCGTATGCTTTGGAAAATGTTCGCATACGCAGAACGTTCGGGCGTGAGACGTCCAGCGGCGGTAAGGCCGTCGCGGGCGCCGTCTCACCATAGGCCTCGTCGAGCACCAGCATGGTGCTGGCGGGCAAGGCATCAATGAAGCGCTCGATTTCGGCTGCTTCCCACCACGTCCCCATGGGATTGTCGGGATTGGAGAAATAGACCAGCGGCGCCTGTTCCCGCTTTACCGCAGCCAGCAGTCCGTCAAGATCCTCAAGGTCATCGCGGTAAGGAACAGTTACCAGGCGTCCGCCAAACCCTGCCACGTGAAAATTGAAAGTCGGGTAGGCTCCAAGGGAGGTGACGACCGGCGTGTCTTCGCGCACATACTGCCTTACGGTGAGTCCGAGCAGGGTGTCGACACCTTCGCCAACGACCACGTTGGCCGGTGCAACATCGAGATGCGTTGCGAGAGCGCGCTTCAGGTCGAAATTTTCCGGATCGGCATATTGCCAGACCTCGCCAGCATGTTCCTGCAAGGCGGCGATGACCGATGGCGCCGGACCGAAGCCATTCTCGTTGGCACCGAGCCGCGCGCGAAAAGGCCGGCCGCCGCGCTTGCGTTCCAAGGCCTCCGGTCCGACGAAGGGCACAGTTGAGGGCAGCGAGTCGATGAGCGGGGTAAACAGCGGTTCCATGCGCAAATCGATATCAGTTTTTGCGCCGGTGAAAAGCAAAACTTCAGTTTCTATTTTGCCGATACGGGATTGAATTTGCGGCTTTCGCGATCGCTCATTGATTTCACGCCCGCCCATATTGCCGGGACCAGGGCAGCGCCCAGGACCCACCACATGGGCCGTATCGAGTAGCCGAATGAAAGATTGGCATAGAGGACGCGCGTCGGTGGTATTTTGGTTGCCAGCGCAAACCACGCATACTCGACCAGCGCAGTACCCAGTGCAGCAAGGACGGCAATGACCATCAGTGTCCACGCCGATGAAAGCTTGAAATCACGGGCTTGAGCTGCACGGTAAAGCATCAGCGTAACCAGGAAGCCCGCCATGAGCGTGGCTTCCGTCACATCGGCCTTGGATTGCATGAAGAAATGCAGCACGCCAAGCGCAGCCAGCGGGTAGGCCAACTTGTGCAGCCTGTTCCAGTTCCTGCCCATGCGGCGGATCATGGCGTCCGTCGACGTGACGCCAAGTGCAGTCAGTCCCAGCAAAGTGATGAAACCGATCAGCAGATAGATGCGCAGCCATATCTCGCTTGCCACACGCAGCAGGTTGAAATTCTGGTCAAGGATATAAAGAGAAAAATGTAACGCCGCATAGGCGAGGGCCGTAATACCGAGAATGCGGCGGATCAGGACAAGCTTTGTCCATCGGGTGATGTTGCGCAGTGGCGTCACCGCGAGTGAAATCAGGAAAAAGCGGATGGCCCAGTCACCGGTCTCATGAATGGCCTCGGTGATCGGTCGCGGCCCCAATATGTTGGCCTTGTAGCCCACGACGATGAGGATCAGCGGTATGAAAGCAGCGATGAGAGCCGCGATTTTGATTGCCGACAGTTTGCCGGCGCGGTCTTTCCATGGGTACTTCATCACGTTGCTCTAATCCTGATCTTACAGCACGTTACGGCCACAGCTCATCTCCAGTTTCAACACAACATGCCGTGAAGGCGCGTTTTTTCATGTCAACCGGTTGCATGATGTGTGCGCCATCAGCGGAACCAAATCATTGCCGGTCGGGTTACCCCTGTCACTTGGACGTAGAAACAACGGAGAGGCAAGATAATGAAAAAGGTTCTTACACTGGCGGCAGCAGCGCTCCTCGCCACATCCGGCCTGGCTATCGCACAGGATAGCGTCATCATCGAGGTCCCTCAACGTGCCAGGGACTATGTGATCGCCCATCCGGCTGATCCGGTGGTCATCGAAGGCAACCTTTCCCAGGGCTATGTCGTCCCACAAGGCATTGTTGTCCGTCCAATTCCCGAAAGCCCGGGTTACGGCTACATCTATGTGGATGGACGTCCGGTGATTGTTTCCCTGGACAACCGCCAGGTCGTGTATCTGGACGAGCCTGCGCGTGGTGTGCCCGACGAGGTCATAACCTATGTCGAGCGCAATCCCGTCGATGCTGTGATGGTTGAGGGACCCATCGATACCGGAACCGTAATCCCTGAGGGGGTCCCGCTTGTCGCAGTTCCCGATCAGCCGCGTTACTCCTACGTGTACGTCGAAGGACGACCCGCGCTGGTTGACAACGGTACACGCAGGGTTGTCTGGGTGCGCTAATCATCTGTGGTGAGCACTGACCGCCCGCTCTTGCGGTCAGTTTTGCCGGCTTGCGGCAAGTCTACCAGCGGCGATAGTAACCATCGTAAACGATGACAGGCGTGTTGAACTGGTCAAACTGGGCGCGCCGATCGGCACGGCGGTCAAGCTCGAGATCAAGCAGGCAATCGGAAAATGCGGTCGTCCCGCGCTTGAAGCCGAATGATGAACAGGTCTGGCCGTCAAGAGCTCGCCGCTCCTCGGGCGTCAATGTCTTGCATCCTGCCAAGACTGTCAGCAAAAATAAAAAGCCCATCAGAAACTTCATCCGGTCCTCGCCGCTTGAGGCTGTCAGCTATTGGCTGGTTTTACCGTATGATACGGCAACCCAAAAAATACTTACAAGCCAAATGGCCAACCATCGAAGATGATCAAATTCCATGGTTTCATGTGTCAGCGATAAGTTCACAGCACTATCCCAGTCACCTGAGACGTTGAATAGCCAGACTTTGGTTGAATGCGGTAAGACAGATGAAGCGACGCGCAGGTCACATGAGGAAGGGGCCGACAATCATCAATATAACGACCGCACCCGCCAGAAACGGCAGGATTGAAATGCCCGAAGAGTTGGGTTGCGGTCTCAATACCAATTTGGCAACGTCAGCAGTGCGGTGGCTGCAATTTGGGTAAAAACCACAAAAACAACAAACGGAACAAACCCGTTGCTGATCTTCCTGTTGTCGTTAGCTGCTGCAAAGCTCATCAAGGCTGCTCCCGATTTAACGACCCTCGCAGATGCAAACCGGGTCATGATCGTCAGTGCCGAATTTCGGCTTGGTCACGTAACTGTAACAGTTTGAAACCTTTTGTCACCCAAAAAGTTCCTCTCCACTTCGAAGGAGATGGCCAACCGCCTCTATGGCGGTTCGCGCAATGCAACAAAATAGCGTAATTTCAATAATTTGTAACGGGCGGTGCGCACGCTTCAAAACGTGCGCTCCGCCCGGATTTTCGTCATTCTGCTGGCGTTGGCACCGGCAAAATCGCGTCCGAATTGTGGCCGTGTTCGCCCGCGAAATGGCTTCCGTGCGTCGCGTGCCGAAGCGGTCGATTGCCGGTGATGGCACGCACCAGCACATAGAAGACCGGTGTCAGGAACAGGCCGAACAGCGTCACGCCGATCATGCCCGCAAAAACCGCCACACCCATGGCCGAGCGCATTTCCGCACCAGCGCCGGTCGATGTGACGAGTGGCACCACACCCATGATGAAGGCTAGCGACGTCATGAGGATAGGACGCAGCCGCAGCCGGCTGGCCTCGACCACTGCATTGAACGGCGTTGCCCCCGCGAACTCCAGTTCTCGCGCAAACTCCACGATAAGGATGGCGTTCTTGGCGGAAAGTCCGACAAGCACGATCAGCCCGATCTGCGTGAAGACGTTATTGTCCCCCGCGGTCAGCCAGACGCCGGTGAGGGCGGCCAGCAGTCCCAGCGGCACGATCATGATGATCGAGAGCGGCAGGGCCAGGCTTTCATACTGGGCTGACAGGACAAGGAATACCAGCAGGATCGATAGAGGGAATATCAGGTAGGCCGAGTTGCCCGCGATGATTTCCTGATAGGTCAGTTCCGTCCATTCGAAGCTGATACCTGCGGGCAGCGTTTCGGCGGCGATTTTCTCCACTGCAGCCCTTGCCTGGCCGGAAGAATAGCCAGGAGCTACGTTGCCGTTGACATCTGCGGCAAGGAAGCCGTTGTATCTCATGGCGCGATCCGGCCCCGCGGTGGAGGTCACTTTCAGGAGCGCTGACAGCGGGATCATCTCGCCCGAACCGGATCGTACCTTCAGATCGCCAATGTCTTCGGCCTTGGCCCGGAAGCTCGACTCCGCCTGCATGCGGACGGAATAGGTGCGACCGAACTTGTTGAAGTCATTGACGTAGACGGACCCGAGATAGATCTGCAGCGTATTGAAGATCTCCGGCAGCGATACGTTCAGCTGACGTGCCTTCGCACGATCGACATCGGCGTAAAGTTGCGGGACGTTGATCTGGTAGCTGGAGAACAGGCCCGTCAGTTCCGGTGCAGTGGCCGCCTTCGCCAGGAAGGCCTTCGTTGCGTCGTCGAGGGCCTGGTAGCCAAGGCCGTTACGATCTTCGATCTGAAGCTTGAACCCGCCAATCGCACCGAGCCCCTGGACCGGAGGGGGCGGGAACACCGCGCTGAACGATTCCTGGATGCCGAACAATTGCTGGTTGAGCTGCATCGCAATTGCTCCGGCACTGAGTTCCTGCGTCTTGCGCTCCTCGAACGGCTTGAGCGACACGAAAACGATACCCGCGTTCGCGCTGTTGGTGAAACCGTTGATCGAAAGGCCCGGGAAGGCGATGGTGCTTTGAACCCCGGGGATCTTCAGGGCGATATCGCCGATACGACGCACTACCGCCTCTGTCCGGTCAAGTGTCGCGCCAT
Source organism: Phyllobacterium lublinensis (assembly GCF_020164435.1). Taxonomy (GTDB): domain Bacteria; phylum Pseudomonadota; class Alphaproteobacteria; order Rhizobiales; family Rhizobiaceae; genus Phyllobacterium; species Phyllobacterium lublinensis. The sequence goes on from NZ_JAIUDQ010000006.1 coordinate 45,990, forward strand.
CCGGCAGCTGGGTAAACCCGACCAGATATTGCTTGTCCTGCGGCGGTACGAACCCCCCCGGGACGCTCTTGAACATGAAAGCTGTCGCTCCGATGAGCACGAGATAGATGCCCATCATCAGGGTCTTGCGTGAGATGACCCCACGCACGCCCCTGCTGTAACCATTGGCGCCTCGGGTGAACACGGCATTGAACCCGCGGAACAGCCAGCCAAGCGTCCTGTCCATGAACCGCGTCAACCCATCCTTCGGCGCATCGTGTCCTTTCAGGAGCAGCGCGGCGAGGGCGGGCGACAGGGTCAGCGAGTTGAACGCGGAGATGACCGTCGAAATCGCAATCGTCAGGGCGAACTGGCGATAGAACTGTCCGGTGAGGCCGGTGATGAAGGCCAGCGGCACGAACACGGCCACAAGCACCAGCGCAATCGCGATGATCGGCCCCGATACTTCGCGCATGGCCTGGATGGTGGCCGCACGCGGGGCGAGCCCGTTCTCGATATTTCGTTCGACGTTCTCGACAACCACGATCGCGTCGTCGACCACAATACCGATGGCGAGGACGAGTCCGAACAGACTGAGTGCATTAATCGAAAACCCGAAGAGGTGCATCACCGCGAACGTACCGATGATCGATACCGGCACCGCGATCAGCGGAATGATCGACGCGCGCCACGTTTGCAGGAACAGGATGACCACCAGCACGACGAGCACGACCGCTTCAAGCAATGTGTGCACCACGGCCTCGATCGAAGCGCGGACAAACTGCGTCGTATCGTAGACGATCTCGTAGTCCACACCTTCCGGCATGGTCTGCTTCATCTCCTCCATGACACTGCGTACCTGGTCGGCGATCTCGATCGCGTTCGACCCTGGTGCCTGGAAGACCGGAACAGCCACGGCCGGCTTGTTGTCGAGCAATGAACGCAGCGAATATTGCGCGGCACCGAGCTCGATGCGGGCAATGTCGCTCAAACGGGTGATCGCGCCGTTTGCTGCGGTCTTGACGATGATCTGGCCGAACTCTTCCTCAGTCTGCAGTCGTCCTTGCGCATTGACCGAAAGTTGCAGATTGACGTCGTTGGGACTGGGCGAGGCGCCAATGACGCCCGCTGCGGCCTGCACGTTCTGCGCACGGATTTCGCTCAGGACGTCCGTTGCGGACAGGCCGAGCTCCGCAGTCTTCTGCGGGTCGAGCCAGATGCGCATCGAATAGTCACCGGAGCCGAACAGCTGGACGTCTCCGACACCATCAATCCGGGCAAGCCGGTCCTTGATATTGATCAAGGCATAGTTGCGCAGATAGGTAATGTCGTAGCGGTCGTTGGGCGAAATGAGGTTGACCACCAGCATCAGGTCCGGCGAGCTCTTGACTGTCGTTATGCCAAGGCTGCGCACTTCTTCCGGCAGGCGGGGCTCCGCCTGGGAAACGCGGTTCTGTACCAGCTGCTGCGCCTTGTCCGGGTCAGTACCCAGGGCAAAGGTTACAGTCAGCGTCATCTGGCCGTCCGCGGTCGCCTGGCTGCCCATGTAGAGCATGTCTTCAACGCCATTGATCGATTCCTCGATCGGCGTCGCCACAGTCTCGGCGATGACCTTCGGATTGGCGCCCGGATACTGGGCGCGAACCACGATTGATGGCGGAACGACGTCCGGATATTCCGAAACAGGCATTGCCGTCAGCGCGATCAGACCACCAAGAAAGATCACGAAAGAAAGAACGCCCGCGAAAATCGGGCGATCGATGAAGAAATTGGAGATGTTCATTTCAGGTTCCAAACCTGCCCCTGAAGGGCTCTCAATTATTGCTTTGCCTGGTCCGCCAGCGCTTGCTGGTTGGGAGCCTGGCCACCCATCGCAACCGTTTCAGGTGCGACGAGCGAGCCCGGACGGACGCGCTGCAGGCCATTGACCACGATCTTCTCGTCGGCCTGGAGGCCGGCCGTGACGATCCTCAGCCCATCGGCCCTGGCGCCAAGGCTGATTTCCCGGTACTCGACGATGTTCTGCGCATTCACGACCATCACGAACTTCTTGTTCTGGTCGGTTCCAACCGCCTTTTCGTCGACCAGCAATTGCTGCCGCTCGTTGGCCTGGCCCATGCGGACCTTGGCGAACTGGCCCGGCATCAGGCTGCCATTGGCATTGTCGAACACGGCACGCACCTTGACGGTGCCGCTGGCCACATCGACGCTGTTGTTGATCAGCTGCAGCTTGCCGGCGACTCCAATTTTGCCCTGCACATCCATCTGGACGGGGATGCGGTCAACGAAATCGCGGCTGTTGAGACCCTCGGGAAGGTCGGCCAGGGCCTTGGCGACGACGTTTTCATCGGCCTCGAAGCTGGCATAGATCGGGCTGATCGAAACGAGCGACGTCAGGAGCGGCGCGCTTGGTCCTGCGGCGATGAGATTGCCGGGGGTGATCTCGATACGGCCGACCCGGCCGCTAATCGGCGCACGAATATCGGTCCAGTCGAGGTTGAGCATGGCGGTCTGTAACACAGCCTTTGCTGCTTCGAGGTCCGCTTGCGCACTGCTCTGAACATTCAGGCGCTGGTCGTAGTCGCTCTGGGAAGCAAAGCGCGATGTCACAAGTTGTTTGCCGCGCTGAAGTTCGCTCTTTGCATAGGCCAGCTTCGATTCGGCAGAAGCCACCTGCGCCTTTGTGCGCGCAACTTCAGCCTCGTAGGGGGCTGGATCGATCTTGACCAGAAGGTCGCCCTGCTTGACGATCGCGCCTTCCTTGAAGGCAATCGATTGCACCGCGCCGGAAACGCGTGAACGCACTTCCACGGCATCGATGGCCTCAAGCCGCCCGGAGAATTCGCTCCACTGGGTTACAAGCTTTGGCTGGACCACGGCGACCGAGACGGGCATGGCCTGCGCTGGGGCGGCCTGCTGCTTTTCTCCTTCGGCGTGGCTCTGGGTCAATTCGAAGAAATGCGTGCCACCCGCTGCGGCAAGCGTCAAAACAATGCCGCTGACATAGAGACTTTTCTTGAAAGTGCTGATTGACATCGTGGTCATCCTGCTTTGAATTTTGTGCCATTGGGAGGATGGCAAATCGGGAATACGATCATTGACGTTCCATACCGATCGGTATAGAACGGCTGATATAAGGCTGCGGCACAGCAGCTGTCAACCGATTTTATACCGAGCGGTATAATTCTTTTAGGGAGTCTTGTCCATGGGACGGCCGAGGGAATTTGATGCGGACGATGCCCTGCAGACAGCGTTGGAGCTGTTCTGGCGGAAGGGCTATGAAGGCACGTCCATCACTGACCTGACCGACGGAATGGGCATCACCAAACCCAGTCTTTATGGCACTTTCGGCAATAAGGAAGAGCTTTTCCGCATGGCGCTCGCCCGTTACGAGCAGAATTATCTCGCCTTTTTCTGGAGCGCGCTCGAGCAGCCAGATGCTCGCACGGTTGCCTTCGACATTCTGCGCGGATTCGTCGAGGCGCAGACGCAATCGTGTAATCCTGCCGGTTGTCTCGTGGTCAATGCGGCGACTGCCTGCAGCGATGCCGCCCTGGAAATCCACAAAACGATCGTTGAACGTATCCAGACGGCGCAGAAGGCTCTGACCCGCCGTTTTGAACGCGCCAAGCGCGAAGGCGATCTGCCGGCCGACAGCAATCCGGAAGATCTCGCGCGATTTATCATGACCGTCCAGCAGGGAACCGCTGTACAGGCATCGAACGGGGCGGGCCGCGAAGAGATCTATCGTCTCATCGATCTCGCCATGAAGTCGTTTCCCGGCCAGAACTAGGCATCTCAACATGGATCGATTGCGCGCCGCGGCCGCATGACCGGCGGTACGCGAACCAATCTGAGCCCCTTTGTGCCGTGAGTGTCACGTCAGCCTGTTGCGGAACAGCCAGGCTGAGAAGGGCAGGGTGACGGTAGCGATGACGACAAGGGCCAGCATTTCCGGCAAAAGCTGCCGCACGCCCGCACCTTCCAGATAGACCTGATGCGTGATGCTGATCGCATAGCGCAGCGGATTGATCATCGTCATATATTGCAGGATATCCGGCATATTGCCGATGGGCGCCGTCAATCCCGACAGCAGCATGAACGGCATCAGCAGGACGAATGAATAGATCATCGCCTGCTGCATATTTGCTGCCAGCGACGAGATGAACAGTCCGATCCCGACGGCGGCCGCCAGGAACAGCACCAGCCCGAGATAGAGCATGAAGTAGGAACCCGCGAAGGGAATCTGGAACCACAACTGGGCGACGAGCAGAATGGTGGTCGCTTGCGAAAGACCCACCAGCATCGATGGAATTGCCTTGCCGACCATGATTTCCGATGGGCGGAACGGCGTAACCAGCAGCTGGTCGAATGTGCCTGCCTCGCGCTCGCGTGCGACCGACATGGCCGTCAGCATCAGCGTCATCATCATGGTGATTGTGCCGATCAGCGATGGGATCATGTACCATCGCGTTTCCAGGCTCGGATTATACCAGGCGCGCGTTGTAACCTTGACACCGCCGACCGCTGCCTGGCCGTTTTCCTCGCGCCACCGCGTGGCGAAGTCAGCCGCAATGGTGTTGATATAGCTCTGTGCCGTTCCTGCGGTGTTCGAATTGCGGCCGTCGGCGATGACCTGCAACTTGGCGGGCAGGCCGGCCATCAGCCGCTCTTCGAAGTCCTGGTCGATGACCACAACGAGCAGGACGCGCGTGTCATTGATGAATGTAGCGATGTCGGACGTGCGCTGCAGCGTCGCCACCCGGGTGAAGGTGCCGGAACCGTCCAGCTTGGCCACAAACTCGATCGAGGCCGCGCTGTGGTCATGATCTAGCACAGCATAGGGGACGTTATTGAGGTCATAGCTCGCCGCATAGCCGAAAATCAGGCATTGCAGGATCGGCGGCAGAACCAGCACGACCCGGCTCTTTGGATCTTTGAACATTGCCAGCAATTCCTTGCGGATCAGAGCAATGATGCGGAAAAACGAACCCTTCATAACTGTCTCATCCGATTTTCTTGCGCGTGGCGAACACCGAGGCCGTCATCAGCACGGTGGCCATGACGGCCAGTACGGCTGCATTGGGCAGAATAACGGCCCAGATGTCGCCGGCTAGGAACAATGTCTGGAGGACACTGACGAAATAGCGCGCTGGAAAAATATGCGTGATGACCTGGATAGCCAGCGGCATGCTTCTGATGTCGAACATGAAGCCAGAGAGCATCATCGCCGGCAGGAAAGTGACGACAAGCGTTATCTGGCTGGCGACAAATTGGCTCTTGGTAACGGAGGAGATCAGCAGGCCGATGCCAAGTGCCACTAGCAGATAGAGCATCGACACCAGCACCAGAATCCACAGCGAGCCGCGCAGCGGAACGCCGAACAGGATCTGGCTGCCGACAACCGAGAGCGCAAGCCCGAGCATGCCCAGGATAAAGTACGGCACTGTCTTGCCAAGCAGGATTTCGCCGGGCCGGGCGGGGGTGACGAAAAGCGCCTCGAACGTGCCGCGTTCCCATTCCCGTGCCATGACCAGCGCCGTCAGCAGGGCCCCGATCAACGTCATGACCAGAACGATCAGCCCCGGAACAAGGAAATAGGTGCTGTCATTGGCCTCGTTGAACCAGAGCCGCGTCTGCAGGTCGATCGTCGCCCCGGCGTTGAGCACCTGGCCGGCTGCCGCCTCGCGTGCCAGCCATGTCGCGACGGCTCCTTGCGCGTAGCCAAGCGCGATACGCGCGGTATTGGCATCGCTGCCATTGACGATGACCTGTATTTCGGCCGTACCCGCCTCGGCGTCGCGGGCGAACTGCATCGGAATGCGCACGATGCCGTCGACGGTCTTGTCCATCAGCAATCGCTCCGCCTCCGCCATGGTCTTGACCTGGTGCGTCTCGAAATACTCCGACAATTCAAAGCCGGAGACAGCGCCCCGGGCTGCAGCTGACGATTCCTCCATCACCAGCGCGACCGGCAAATTCTTCAGATCGAATGAGAGCCCGTAACCGAAAAGCACCAGCAGGACCATCGGCATTACGATACCGACTGCGATACTGCTCGGATCGCGCACCACCTGCCAGGATTCCTTGCGCACCAGCGCTAGGATGCGGCGGAAACTTCCCTTTCCAAGCCGGGAGGCGTATGTTTTCATCGGTGCGTTCATGGCAGATCACCCATCATGCCGCCTTCTCCCTCGTCTCACGACGTGATTCCTCGACGATGGCGATGAAGGCGTCTTCCATGTTGGGTTCCTCGCCATTCTTCGGCTTGGCATGGGCGCGGATTTCGGCCGGCGTACCTTCCGCAAGATTGCGCCCGGCATCGAGAATGATGATGCGGTCGCAATATTCGGCCTCTTCCATGAAGTGAGTGGTGACAATGACCGTTACACCCTGTTCGGAAAGAGCGGTGATACGGCCCCAGAACTCCCGCCGCGCCAGAGGGTCGGCGCCGCTGGTTGCCTCGTCGAGAAAAAGAATATCCGGTTCGTGCAACAGCGCCGCCGCCATGGCGAGCCGCTGTTTGAATCCACCGGGCAATTGTCCGCTTGGCAATGTCGCAAGGTCTCCGAGTTCGAACTGGTTCTTCGACCAGGCGACGCGTTCGCGCTTCTTCGCCCCGCGCAGACCATAGGCGCTGGCGAAGAAATCGAGGTTCTCATCAACTGACAGATCGCCATAGAGCGAGAATTTTTGCGCAACATAACCCAGCTTCTGCCGGGCTTCCGCTCGCGAGGTGCGCAAGTCCGCACCCGCAACGCGCAAAGTACCGTGGCTAGCCGGCATCAACCCGCACAGCATGCGAAAGGTAGTGCTTTTACCGGCGCCATTCGGGCCGAGCAGTCCGTAAATCTCGCCGCGCTTCACCTGGAAGCTGACATGATTGACGGCTGTGAAATCGCCGAAAGTCCGCACGAGATCATGTACCTCAACCGAGATTTCGTCGCCGCGGGCTGTTTTCGGCCTCTCCAGCGCCACGTCGCTGGAGTGGCTCTTCGTGGCGACGGCGCTGAACAGCACCATGAAGCCGTCCTCGAACCGCGCCTTCACTGGCTCAAGCTTGACCGGCTCTTCGTCAATACGGATCTCGCCCTGATAGCCGGGCTGTTTCACGATGCGCACCTTTCCCGCCTCCGGTACCGCATCGGCGACACCTTCCTGCCGGAACAGTCTCGCCTGCAGCGAGCGGGCATTCATGCCGTCACCGGGCGTTACGATGTAGACGCTGTCCTTGGCCCTGTCGGTGATCTCTTCGGGTTTTCCCTGTGCCAGGACCTTGCCAAGATGCATAACCACGGCATGGTCGCACAATTCGGCCTCGTCGAGGTAGGACGTGCTGACGACCACCGTCAGCTGGTCTTCATGCACGAGCTTGGTCACGATGTCCCAAAGCTCCCGCCGTGACAATGGATCGACGCCCACCGTCGGCTCGTCCAGCAATAGCAGCTCCGGCGAGCGGACAAGCGTGCAGGCAAGGCCAAGCTTTTGCTTCATGCCGCCCGAAAGCTTGCCCGCGAGGCGCTGGGTGAAGCGGCCGAGGTCAGTCATTTCCATCAGTCGCGGATAGATTTCCTTGCGCTGGCTCTGGGAGATGCCGTGCAGGTCGGCGTACAGGTCGAGATTCTGCTGGACGCTCAGATCCTCATAGAGTCCGAATTTCTGCGGCATGTAGCCGATACGGTTCTGGATGACCTGCGGCTCGGCCGCGACATTCAGATCAAGGACGCTGAGTTCGCCACTGTCCGCCACCATCAGCCCTGCAATCAGGCGCAGCAGTGTCGTCTTGCCTGCGCCGTCGGGCCCGACAAGCGCGGTCAGGGTGCCCTGTCTGGCCTCGAAGGAAACGCCTTCCAGCGCCTTGACGATTTCGCCCGTGTCGCGGCGGAAACTCTTGTGGATGGACCGCGCCGCGACGGGGGTGTTCATGGCTTTGCCTTGGCATCCACGCTCGCGCCGCTTTGGGGCAGGGGCTTCGGTGCCGCATCGGGCAGCAGCGTCACCGTGGAAGGCATGCCAAGCCGCAACATGTCCGCGGGATCCTCGACAAAGACCCTTACCTCGTAAACCAGGCTGGTGCGAAGGTCAGTCGTCTCGACAGTCTTCGGCGTAAACTCCGCTATCGGCGAAATGAAGCCGATCCAGCCGTCAAGGGGACGTTCCGGGAAACTGTCGGTCGCTATCTTGGCGCGCATGCCCGGGCGGATATGGCCGAGATTGGTTTCGGAGACATAGGCGCGCACCCATTTCGTCCCGATGGTTGCCAATGAAAACACCGGCTTTGTCGGTGCAGCCATTTCGCCCGGCTCCATCAGCCGCGAGCGAACGACCGCATCGAAGGGGGCGATCAGTTCGGCGTCATTCAGTTGCTGGCGCATCAGCTCAAGCTGCGCCTCACTGCCGCGAAGCTGAGCCTCGGCTTGTAGCAATTCCTCAGCACGCGGCCCGGCAATCGCAAGCTCAAGCTCGCTTTGCGCCATCTGAACCTTGGCATCGGCCATTTCGGCGGCCGCTTTTGTCGTATCGAGCTCCTGTTTGCTGATCGTCGAATTTGCAGTCAGAACGCTGCGGCGCTCCAGCTGTATGTTCGCGTTGGCCGCGTCGGCCTTGGCCGAGGCGAGATTGGCTCTGGCCTGGGCGATCTCTTCGGGGCGGCTGCCATTGCGCAATTTCAGCACCATCGCGCGCTGTGAAGCGACCGTGGCGTCAGCTTCCCGAACCTGAGGGGCAAGGCGGCTGATATCGAGGCGGGCGAGAACCTGGCCCTTTTTGACAATGTCACCTTCCTCCACCAGTACGCCCGCAATGCGCTCCGAGCCATTGAAGGCAAGGGAGGCCTGGCGGAAGTCGACATTGCCGTACAGCGTCAAATCACCATTTCCGGCCGGCCGGTGCATATACCACCACGCACCGCCGCCGATCGCTGCAAGGACAACAAGGGGAATGAGTATTCGAAACGGTTTGTTCATGTCAGTCACCATAGCGCACTAGCGCAATTATGTCAAATTCAAATTTCAATTTTAACTTTCAAATCGATCGAATCAGGTATAGACTGTTCGCCATGGCACGGAAAACATCACGGACACTCCCCGGTCGCCGCGAAGACGGCGCCACGACCAAGGCCCAGATTCTTGAGGCAGCTGGTGCGATATTTGCTGAAAAAGGTTTTGACCGCGCGACCGGCAAGGAGATCGCCGAGCGGGCAGGAAGCAACTCGGCGGCGGTCAATTACTATTATGGCGGGATCGAAGGTCTCTATGCCGAGGTACTGGTGGAGGCTCACCGCCGCCTTTTGACCTACGACAAGCTCATTGCACTGGCGGAAGGGCCGGGCGAACCAAGGCAAAAATTGAAGACGCTTATCGGGTTGATAGCGCGCACGATTACAGGCCCGGCGACTGCATCCTGGGCGCTCGGTGTCCTTGGCCGCGAAATACTGTCGCCGTCACCGGCCTTTGCTGTACTGCTCAAGCAGGAGGTCCTGCCCAAGAAGCTGGTGATCACCAGTATCGTCGGGCAGGTTCTGGGGTTGGAGCACGATGACCCTGTCGTCACCCGCTGCGCGCTCAACATTGTTGCGCCCTTTGCCATGCTCATCCTAGGCAACAGGCAGATATTCACACAAGTATTGCCGGGCCTGCATCCGTCAGAACCCGGAGCGCAGGATGCGATTGTCGAACATTTCCAGCGCTTCGCCCTTGCCGGCCTTGAGGCTACCGCACGGTCGCTGCATGCTGATCATTGATGCTTTGTGTACTTGAAGTCCCACTGTGGCCTGTCTTCTGGCCGCTGGCGCTTGTTCTCGTCCTTGTCGGATTGTTCGGTCTTGGCGATCGCCTCACGCAATATTTGCCATTCCCTTTCGTGGCGCTGATAGACATCCTGCGGAACAGTTGGTGTTGGCATTCTGCATTCTCCGTGATGGGAAATTCGTGCACCCGATAACGATCAGATAGGACGTCGGTTCCGCCGGTTCCACTCAAGATTTGCAACGGTCATTTACAGATGCGAGACCACTCGTGAACCCTTGGAAAGTCCCGGCCCATAAGCCAAAGACAGCAACCGGGCCGCAGAAAATGGGCCACAATGTCCTAGCAATTGCTCTAGTTGCGTGCTTTCAGCGCTTCGTAGCCGATGCGGACCTTCTCAGCCAAGGTGAGCAGCCTGTCCTTGCAGGTCCTGGCGTCGAGATCGGAGGGTTGCTTCGGCCCGGCGATCACGTCCTTGAGCCAGCCGCGCACGGTGCTGTCGGCCTCGTCCGCGGATTTGCCAAGGGTTCTGAGGATGGTCTCGCTGCTGTCGATTGCGGAATAATGTGGCTCCCGGCCGAGCGAATCCTGACACTGGTATGAGATGATGACGAGGCTTCTGGCGTGGGCGATTACATCCGCTTCGCTGGCGCCCTTGCTGCCGGTTGTCGTGCACGCTGATACGGCAATTGTCATTGCCGCGCCTGCCAAAACTGAAAATCGCATCCTGCCCCCCGATCCGAGGATTTGAGGCTATTCAACCCTGGCGCCGGTGTCGAGAGGGGAAAGAGCACGGCGCAATTACCGTTGTCCGGCTTGCCCTGCAGCATGTTTGCCGGACACCACCAAGGATAATGCATTTTTTACGGGAAGCCGAACAAAATCCTTGCAAAGGCGGGGTTTCATCTTTAGTCAGCGTCCTCGGAGAGGTGGCCGAGTGGTCGAAGGCGCTCCCCTGCTAAGGGAGTAGGGCTCAAAAGGCTCTCGAGGGTTCGAATCCCTTCTTCTCCGCCAGTTTATTGGCGTAAGTTATTGATTTTATTGATAAAATCTATTTTACCATGCTTGCAACCCCACCTGGAGGCCCACTTCGAACATATCATTACGGCCGAAAATCAGGGTTTCATCATTTCGAATGGCTCTCTGTCCCAACCTGGTAAAAATACTCGGCCATGGATAAGAACCTCAAATCGCGGATCATCAGTTGTATCTCCCAGCCAATAGTCCAATGCCCGGTTTCCCCACGTCTCACTGTTCGCATCAAGGAACTTAGAATCAGCGATATGGGTATTTGCATCTACAAGATAAAGCTCTAAGACGGCCCGATTTGAATTGAACCATTCCTTATTCGCTCGTTCGGCGTCACCTTTGGTTATGAAAGCATAAAGACATCTCATCCGGCTGGGGAGGTTGGGAAAGTCCTTTGATCTAACTTCTTCCCAAAGCCTCTCTTTTTCTGCGTCTCGATGTCCGAAAGCGTAGCTGGTCGTAACCTGCGACAGGCCGGGAGCCCGTGCCACAAGCGACACGCTCACCACGTGTCCCTTTGCCAAGAATGCATTGTGCAGCATCATGCCGTTCTTCTCTGCCAGGTGCCAGTACGACACATTCTCAATACCCTTTGGGAGTGGCGTCATTCTACGGTTTCCCCAAGGATGGATTGCGACAAGCTGAGAATTGTGTTGGTTGCGCTTTGATATGAGCCGCCTGCAGAGTAAAAATATGCACCGCGTGCTGACAGCGCCCTTTCGACAGTTTTGATTCCCTGTGCCGTAGCCAGATTCACGATAATTTCTTCTAGGGTCTCACGTTGTGACAAATGTGTGTTTTGTCGCGTAGTCCCGAACGTCCGACCTGACACTTTGCGTGCTACGATTTTCGCTTTACCCATTTCGCCCCCAGCTATGCATTACTTCGCCGCGTCCTATCGCCAATGGTGTGCATTGTTTTTCTGAATATATATAGTGGACTTAAAAGTGCGATGACTCGGGGCATAATACTGGGCGCGTTTTAGGGGGCATACTGTGGGTTTTATGGGGGAATGGCCACCATTTGTGATCTATGGCATTGTTGGCGGTATAATGGGCGCTATAGCTGCCTTTACCGGTGGTCTATTTAGGTCGCCGAAACTTAGGAGTGTTTTGGTAATCGCAGCGGTAGTTGCGTCGCCCCAAATCACCAAATCGTTTGTCCTTCCGCCTATTCAGATAGCTCATGCCGTTGATGTGGCGAATAAGGATTTGCCGAAACAGTTGGACGAGGTTACCAGGCTGGACGCGGCATCCTATTCCGATGGGACCTTCACATATCACTACACTCTCAGTGACAAGGTACCAGCCGATGCCGACGTTTCAGTAATAAAATCAGAAAGCATCGGTGGCATTTGCAACGCATGGCGCACCTCTTTCGTAAACCGGGAGATTGCGGCCGTGGAGTACCGCTATATGCTCCACGGAAACTTTAAATCGTTCTTGGTCATCCCCTTGGATTGTTGACCAATCTCCTTTTAGGCGAGGGGAGAGCGCTTATGGCGCTTGAGCGTATCGTTGATAGCGTCGGTTATAAGGCTCTGCATTGTGACTTGATCGCCAGTCGCAAGAGTCAATTCTGCAGCCAGGTCGCGTAGCTCGCGCCAGCCTTCTGGATTGACGCGGATCAGAATACCCTTGCGTCCATCCGGCTGAGCGCCACGTTTTACGGGTTTCAGGTTCGGTTCTTTCACCGGGCGTTCCTTCCTACGTATCGATTCGCTCACCGGGCACCAAGATAGCGCTTGACTTGTAACGAAGCTACAACGTGTTATTTGTATCTGGCTAGCTTGATAGCTAGCAACAAGGGGCCGACCCATGGCGGGCATTCTGAAAAGACTTGGCGGGCGTGCAATCAATTTAGCTTTGGCCCTCGTGATTGTTGGCGCTGGATATACGGTTGCCGTCCTGGGCTTGAGTTGGTGGAGCAACCGCCACCTGTCGCAGATCGCGGTTATCATGGACACGGACAATGCCGAGTGCGACAAGCCGTATGGCGTGGTGGTCGGCTATACCAACATTACGGGCCGGACTCTGCGGCTCGTGATAATCCGGTATACTGCGAACAAGGCGAACACTCCGATAGAGGTCGACGTGTTGGAGAATGGAACATTGAATTTCGATGTTCCAACCGCTGCAGGCGAAACGTGGTCAGTTTGTCATTCCCTAATGCCCAAGCCAAGAACGGACACGAGCGTGCGCTTGACGCTCAACGCTCAATTGATCCGCGCCTCCTTCTAGATCCGCTGCCGGTGTAATACTATTACAGGTCGTCATCCCAATCATCCGGCGAGCGTACCAAGCTATTTCGATATCAAGCTAGCTTGCTATGTTTGATACAACCTGTCATATTAATTCCGATAATGACACTTATAGGAAGCGATCGATATGGGTGACGATAACGACAACGTCCTGAAGTTCACAGGATCCACCGAAGTGGTACGGCCCAACTTTTTCGCGAGTGACGCCGTAAATCTTTTCCTGGATGGACTGTCCGGTCATTCCCGCGCCGAACTTCTGCGTTTCCACACCATGTTAGACAATACGCGGCAACTAGCGGACACATTCATCCTGCTTGTCGAGGCGGAACAAGAACGGAGGGGGCAGGAACCATGACGGCCAATCTCCCTGTTTTGGCCAGTTCGGATGACGAGCAGCGGGCACGAGCAATTGCATTGATCGATGAGGACGTGTTGAGCCTTGCCAAAGCTTCTCGCTCCGAAAACACCCTGAAAGCATACAAGCATGCAATGCAGGCCTTCATTCTTTGGTGTCAGGACAAGAGTGTTACGGCTTTGCCGGCTGAACCCGGGACGGTCGCCGCCTATATAACCGCGCGCATGAGGGGCGGGGCTAAAGCCTCCAGCTTGAGTGTGTTCCTTGCTGCGATCCGCCATTATCATCGAGAGTCCGGCATCATCTCACCTTCGGAAAGCGAAGGTGTCCAGAACGTCATGCGCGGGATTCGCCGCACGATCGGAACCGCTCCGAACAAAAAGCAGCCTGCTACGGCGGAACGTTTGGCCGCGATGCTGGCGCACATGCCCCACGATATGGCTGGCAAGCGGGATCGGGCTTCTGGTCCTGCTCGGCATGGCTGGCGCGCTGCGGCGCTCTGAGCTAGTTGGGCTCAACGTGGAGGATCTGGCGGAAACGACCAATGGCCTCGATGTTAGTATCCGCAAGTCAAAGACCGATCAGGAGCGCCAAGGCCATCTGGTAGCTATTCCCCACGGTCAAAGCCTTAAGCCGGTGAGTGCCGTGCAAGAATGGCTGGAGCTGGCAGGCATCACAAGCGGGCCACTGTTCCGGCCGGTGAACAAGTCGGGTAGGGTATCGAGCGAACGCCTGTCAGATCGATCCGTCGCGAATATCGTCAAAGCCTATGCTGCGAAGGCTGGCTTGTCGGTTGCCGACTTCTCCGGCCACTCGCTACGGGCTGGCTTTGTCACCAGTGCAGCAGATCGCGGCGCAGACATAAACCGCATCATGGACCAGACCAGGCACACAGATCCCCGCACCGTTCGCGGCTATATCCGTAGAGCCGAGCGGTATAAGGACCATGCGGGGGCTGGCTTTCTGTAATCGCCATGCTTTACATAGTTAAGCCATTGGAATTTTGTAAATTATCGATAAGCGCTTGGGAAACTAATGGGCTATTCGAGCTAGGTGGTCCCCCATTGCTAGCAATAGAAAGTGATTGTTTTTGCTGGTCCGGTTGGGAATATTTTCCACTATTTTATTCCGAGGAGGCGTTCCATTTTACCCCATTTTAAAATGGCCAAGGCATTGGGACCATTGAACAATTGAATTTCACCCCCCCCCTCATATTGTTCACATTTGTTCACGTGTTCTCACCCCAAAATGTTAGCATTTGTTAGCATGCAAAAGGCTCTCCCGAGACAGAATATAGGCGTTAGCTTCCCGTTGCGCGCAATTGGGCAACATTTGCAGCATTCTAAATCCGTCTACTTTAGACGCCCAACGTTGGGTTTTGTTGGGTTCGAGCAACCAAGAAATATATGGTCCCAATGTGAGGTTTTGTCAGGTTCCGAAAAGTAACCGCCTTGGTTGTTCCGCGGTTGTTTTCAACCTAGGAGCCCGTCGCCTATGGCTGCTTTTTGGCTGGATCATCCATGGTGCGCCCGCTGTTCCTGCGCTGTTTTCAGCAGAAGGGGCCAGTTCCTTCATGGAACCAGCCCCCTCTATTGCGCCGCTATTTCCCGCTAAAAAGCGGTCCTGTTCTGAATCGCTAAGTGTTTGATTTGGTGTGTCACCCTCCTATTAACAGGCCTGCTGTAACTGTTTCCCAACTGTATTATCAGTTAGCCCTGCCTCTGTATTTCCTCTGTTTTAACAGAGAAAACTCCGCCGCTCATGAAGCCCCATTTGCAGGCACGATTGACATTAGACACGCTCGGCCCCGGCTAACGAAGCTGACCAGATCGCGCGCGTGTCGCAGCACAGTCAATTGCCTCTTCCTCGTTCTCCGGTAAGCGCGCTCTGGAGTCTGCCGGTGTCGTATTCATCGACGAGAACGGGCAGGGGGCAGGTGTAAGGATGGCCAAGCCTGGTCCAGATGAGGGAGACTCGCCGCCCCACTTGCGCTAGACAGATCGAAAAAAATTTATGGGATGTATTTACATCGTACGTACAGTGGACTATCTACTGCTCCTGTAGAGAGAATAAAACTCCGATCAGTGTTGATTGGTGGAGGCGTAAAATGGCAGCTCTTAAAAAGACCGAAAAAGTGAATCTGCGAATGGATTCGGATGCCCACGATACCATCAGTAGGGCGGCGGAAATTTGTGGCAAGTCTCTTACGGCATTTATGACAGAAGCCGCAGTCTATTCCGCACAAAAGGAATTGCTCGATCAGCGCTTTATCGGCGTCGATGCTAGCGTTTTTGACAACGTGGATGCCCTTCTATCTAGAGAAGGGAAGCCTAATGATGAGCTGATAAAGTTGTTCAAGAGCAATATCGCTTGGATTGACTAATCGTGCCGTTCAAGAAGCCAGCTCCGCTTAGTGAGATACATAACGTTCTCAATTTTTCTAGCGGAAAGCCCATGTTAGATGAATGGCTTCGAGACATGGCCCTTTATAATCAGGCTCAAGGATATTCTCGAACCTTCGTGGTAACCGACGAGAACAATGTTGTTGTTGGTTACCACTCCCTCTGCGCTGGCATGATAAGCCGGAACGATGTTCCCAAACAAATAAAGGGCAAACAAGCGCCTAACCAGATACCCGTCGCGCTTTTAGCTCGTCTCGCTGTTGACCAGCAATACCAGGGACAGGGCTTGGGGGCAGCACTTTTAAAAAACGCGCTGCTCAGCGTTGTTTCAGCGGCCCAAGCAGTCGCTTTCCGTGCCGTGATGGTACACGCGCTGGATAAAGAATCTGAAACTTTCTATAGAAAGTTTGGGTTTGTTGACGCCAAGAATTTGGATGGAACGCTGCTTCTTCCGACACAAGACATTATGGTATCAATGCGCGAAGGTTTTCTATAAAGAGCCTCAGTCATTTTTGTTCCAGGCTGCCATCACCTCTCCATCCAAGGCCTTTATGGCCCTTCCAATGGCCCTGTAATTGATATGGCCCCCGTGCCAGGCGGCCTTTGCAAAAATAGGATTTGCTTTTTGCTAAAGCGTCCACATCGGGCATGCTTAAATTGAGCTCAAAGCATCTGTTGCGGACTTGGTCTATTCCTGGGATTCCGGTTGGCTTAAAGGGTCGCTTCTCCCGATAAATTTTGTAGTGCTTGGCAATATGTTTTATCTGCTTCCTAGTGGCAAAAGGAAACGCTGCCAAAATGTCTTCCCAAGAACACTTCGGATAGATCCGTCTTAAATGAGCAAGCTCCGCTCCCAACCAAATATGACGCTTTGGAGCAAGTCCAAGTTTCTGGCATTGGTTTCGAACTGAATGATAGCTGCGACGACCGTTTAGAGCTTTCATCAGCGCCTTGTAGTCGTGGCCTATTTCCCGGCAGATCGCGATTTCTTCGTCAGTCCAGAGTGGTTGACCAGCCATGTTGAAACCACTCCTTCTCATCCTCTTGCGAGAACGCTCGGCACTGGTGGCATTTCGGGCGAGTTGACCAAGTGACATAGGTAGAACCCACCTCATTCGGTTAGCAAACGCGAGTCGAAGTTTGTGACAATCCCTGCTTTCCACAGCGGAGACTGGATTCCATATTGAAAGGTTCGTTTGAACTAAACCCAGTATTATGAAAGTCTCCCTACATCGCAGGTGGGAGGGCACATGAAGCGATTCACTGATGCTGGCAGGGCGTGTATCGAGGCGGGAAATCTTTACGCAGGATTGAGCCTCGCGCTGATGATGCCTGACATTTGTGCGTCGCTAGAAGACCCGGGACCAGGCAAGTCCCAGAAACGATATGTGCGATGGTGCCAACAATGGTTGGAGCCAAAGCTTAGCAGCACAAACCCCCGAACCGGGGAAGTTCGCGTTTTAGTAACAGCCGAGGATTGCTACCAGATACGATGCAGCCTTGTGCACTCTGGAAGCGCAGACATTGACCCGAGGAAGGCAAAGGATATTGGCCGGTTTGAGTTCTTTGACCAAACTGTGGGCTCGCATTTAAACTGGATCGGCAGCAATACCGTCAATGGAGTTGAACAAGGCGGTTTTCTCCAACTGAAGGCAGATCGGTTTAGCCTGACTATATTTGATTGTGCGGACGAGTGGGACGCATCAGTAGTGGGGGATGCCAGTATTCAAAAGGAAAAGGCGAGTCTCATTTCCATTAAATCAAAAGGCGCAATTTTGGGTGGCGGCTTGATCCGCATAGGGTAATCCAACCCTCAGACATGCCCGAAACCTTCCGTGCTCTTGGCTGATAATATCAGGCTGATATTGTTTGCTGGACGTCGAGTTGCCTCCTTAGGCCAAGGCACTTGGGCTAGCGGATTTCCCTGCCATTTAATTGACTTAACCCGTTGATTTTCCTCAAAGGGCTTTCCCGTAAACTTCCCGTATTTACGGGGGGATGGGTGGCTGAAAAAAAGCGGTCAGCCCTCGTATTTCCCGCGTTAATTCGCGGCAACTTCTAGTTTCCCCTAGTCGCGCATAATGCCTCCAAAAAAGCGTCGCCGGATCCGCGTCATGGTTTTTTCTGGTTTTTAAAACCGGAGATGGCCCGTTATTACCCGTTATTAAACGGTGGATCGCTCCCGCCCCGCCCTCCCTTATTTTCCCTTTGTTTAAGGGCAGCATGCACTAAATCGCACTATTTTAGTGGAGTCAGCCCCTCGCGCGCGAGCGGGTACTGGTCCGAGAATGGGCTGCAAAAACCGGGTTTAAAGCTAACCCGCTTTTTATGGCATCGCAAAAGTCAAACCCAGCCTTTTATGGCATGACAAAAGTCGGCTGGTCCGTTTTCCGCCGTTTGTTTAACGGCAACGGTTAAGTCATTGCTTCACTGTTCTGCCACTGTTTTCAACAAACAAGGGACCTACCGAAATTGCCTGAATGAGCCTATTTTAGACCCTTGGTCCGCTGTGGGACCTTCGCGAGGGTTCCATGCTAAGGACCGTTCTCTTGTTGTCGGTCGGCCTGTTGGTGACCAATAATGCCATGGCCGAGACCCTCATGTGTCGAAACCCTTCGAACTTCGTATGCGATGCATCTAGATGCTTGCCAGGCGCAAGGCATCATGAGAACGATGTGGTCATACTGGATATTGCTAAGAAGCACATCACTATCTGTTTCGGCAGGGACGGTACATGCGTCGAGTCTCCCATCGCGGTTTCGGTGGGAGATGACGAATATTACTTGTACAAGCCGCCCAACATGACCCTGCGCCTATCCAAGGACAACCAACATCTGACATTGGCTGTGACAGTTTTTCAGCGCGTGGCGTCTCAATTTTTTCAGTGTGGGAAACGGTGACGCGGATTTAGCTCCTGCCTGAAGCTCCCAAAAGGCCGCCTGGGCAAAGTGTGCACTTAATAAAAAAAATAAGTGTGTCGATTGTCAGTTTGATACTCGTCTGCCTGCTACGCTGATAGCTTCCTATAACGGTGATTATCGGAACCGAACCGTGTTCGAATACCTCGGGTGTGAATTCAACCCGAGCTTTCATAAAAAGTCGCTTAGGCCAGAGCAACGCCGAGGACACAGAAGAGAACGAACGTTGCAACGTAAATGCTCCCGGCGATCCTCTTCCGGTCAAAGGAAGCGTATTTCACCACATCGCGCAGTTTCTCGTACAGCTTAACGTCAAGCCACCCGAGCGCAGCGGTCGCAATCGCGACAAGCACCAGGCCGAACAGCCAGATCCTCGTCGGGTGCGCATACCCTTGGAAGTATTGAAACCACAGCCAGAGCACGGTGCAGTGAATGAGGTAAGTGGTATAGCTCCAGTTACCGAACCTTATCGCGGTTTTGGAAAGCCAGCGCTCGCTCGTTATCTGGGGCAATTGAGCGGCCGCGCCGACGAGCAACACGCATGTCAGGCTGACAGTCCACCTTAGCGTTGTCCAATCATCCGCCGGCACAACGAAGGCAAGGGGAATACCGATCAAGAGCGCTATCGGCCAGAAGGTGACCATTCGCATCAGCCGGGGGAGCAATAGGCCAGCCGCGAAAGCCACGTTCATTGACGAAAGCAGCAACGTCGAAAGGGGAGGGTTGATATCGGCCTGCAATTCTGGCGCTACCATTGTGGTCAGCAGGATAGAACCAAGCCACGCCGCAGCGAACCAATCCACCCACTTGGCCAACCTCCATGAGAAAATGGTCGCTGCAAGTGGACCACAATTTAAACGCGGAATCACGCAGCAAATCGTCGTAAAATCAGCATGTTAGCTCAAATCCTTCGGAATGCTGCAGAATACAGAAACAATTTTTATTAGGGGCTTGGTTTACACTGACAGGGCGAAAGACCTATATCTGTTGCTTGGCACCCGCTTCCCACGCCAGGCGAGTTTTTATGGGAAGACGCGAGGTGTGAAATGCGAACTAGAATTCCCCGAGATTCAAAACTGACCGATATAATCCAGTTACTGGAAAACGCTGGAACGTGTGTTTCGGTGTTGATTGCCTACATGGCTGCTTGCGGTGACCCGACGGCGGAATTGAGTGTCCGTATCGGCATTCTCGGTAGGGGCTTTCGTCCGCATTTCAGAATATTGCGCCATGCAGTTGATGGCCAAGCGGACCGTGCCGAGAATATCTTGGCTGCTTTCGATCATCGGGGCGGTGAGATATCGACCGGCCCACAGCACAACAGGAACTGGAGTTCGGAGACAAACTCCTACGCTGAAATCATGGCTCTTCAACGAATTGTCTGAATTGGGACGGTCTAAGTATCCGCGTCAAAATAAACTCCGAGGCGGGGATGCTCTCTTTCTCCGCTACGATAGGCCGCCAGTGCGGCGGAGTCCTTGGCGTAAATTATCCTTAGGGCAGCGAGAGATACGCTCCAGGAGGCGTTTTTCTCTAGCTGACGACCGATCCCATACTTGATGGCATAGCGACGAATGGTGTCGGGGCTTTTGCCAAGGGCAATAGCGGCCTCAGTTACGGTAATCATCTTTTCTCCAACGGAAAGGTCAATAAGCCTGTCGAGCACTCCGCCCTCCGATCACCCGTCGTTTGCTCATAACGCCCTCACGAGACGCAGGCGTTCTTCCTTAAGGGCTAAGCATGCCTCCAATGGGGTGAGGCCAAAGCGCTCCCTCAGTTGGACTACTATAGGAACACTACGGTCGCGCGGAGTCGCCATGAGCCACTGCACAGCTTCTTCGAACCTTGCGGAGGTGCTCATGCAGATCTGCCTCCAGGATGGTTACGAAGGCACAAACGTCGATTGGCTTCGACGCGAACAGCGAGCATAAACGCTCTGATCTGTCGTACTCGCTCTTCTTCCGACACGCCGATCTTTCCAAGCTGATTATAGAGACCTTCAGCCACTTGCTGCCTATAAGATACCGCATGTCTGTCGGTGGATTTGTCCATGAGTTTCTTGGCCACATCGCGAACTTTGCCGATACGCTTTACGAGAGGGAAGGGAATAACCACGCATCTATCAGCCATGGTATCCTCCATTTTTCGAAGCGTATTCTTCGTCTTGCTCACGGTAACCAATCAGTTCCAAGAGGCGCGAGGCTCTGCCGTAGTTTGGATCTCCGATGGCCCAGTCACGCTCGACAATGGCGATAAGGGTTTCGGACCAGCTTTGAAGATTATCTTAGGGATGGTTCGGCTTTAAAGTCGCGCTCTATCTGAGCAAGTAAGCCCCCTATGTTCTCTTCTCTCGAAGAAATAGAGGCACCGGTTTTGCGAAGCGAAAAAGGTGCAGTTTCCTCTGCATTTGCTTCGTCGTTTAACACGATCTGCTTCTCTCTATACTTACGAGATGTAAACTTATGATTTTCCTCATCATATTTTTCGGTGGTGCGACCTATTTCAGGGGCATTCTGCGACCTATCCTTATTGGGATTGGTAGCAGATGTGCGACCTATTTCACTGGCCTCATCTCCGCGTGATTTATAAACCACACGCAGAACGCGCTTGCGCGCGTCCTTCTTATCCTTTTCCGACGACAGATAACCTAAATCCACCCAGTATTTGATCCATCGCTTGACACTGCCGATGTCCAGGGCTGTTTCCTGGGCTATCGTGGACTGCGTGGCGAAGCAACCGCGCCCGTTCTTGCCGACCCGATCAAATTTCGTAATAGCGCAAAGGACCCTGATAGCCGGGGGTACTTTTTTGTCTAACATTATCTCGATAGGTAAAGCAGCAAACCAAGCGGCACTCATTTTGCCACCCCGCGCTCTTCTACAATCGTCACCTGAGTGACGGTGCGATAGCGTGCATGCACACCCGGAAACGGGCCCTTATGCGACTCATGAACGGTTTCGATCACCACACCAGCCTTTTTGAGGTTGAAGACATGGGCAGCAAGCCGCACTCCGGGCGGAATGTCCCGTGAGCTTACCCCTCTCGTGCCTGCTTCCACGAGCTGTTTAATTGCCCAGGCATTCCTGCCTGTGAACAACACGCGGGGCCCATCGGCTATTTCAGCCGTGATTTGATATTGGGTCTTGGGGTTCGGAGATTCGGGTGTTAACTTAGCCATGCTGTGACTTTCTTAGGGGAGAGAACAGTTTTGGCTCTGGCGGTAATCGGTTTGTTTGGCGACGAGCGATTACCGGCCAGAGTTTTCATTTGAGTAGAGCATTTCATGCCGCCACTCCTCGATTTCCATCGGGCAGCGCTGACAACCACAGATCAGCATCCGACCGCAGTATGAGCGTTCTTTGGCCAGCCTTCTTAATGGGCAACCGGCCAGCCTTGATTTCCTTGAAAACGAAGGTGCGGCCAACGCCGTAATTCTGACAGAAGTCCTGGATGGTAAGTGCAATTTTGGTGTCCATTTGGAACGGATTCCTTCTGAGAAGTTGTTCGATCTAAAGTTGATGGGTGTTTCGACGCTGTCCGTCTCGAAGACGGGCGTACAGAACTACCGAGTGCTCCTGTGAAATGCGCTACTGGACCCACGCAAATCACGTCATTGCGACGCCGAATACCTAGAGATTCGCATGAGTGTGCTACAGCGCGCAAGACCCTGCATGCACTCATCCCCTGCTAGTCTCACTTTTTTTGTTCTTTTTTTGTTCGCGCATCGGCTTTGAACGGAATTACCTTGCCATTCGGCACTGCCGAGAGAAAATTAGCCCACGCAATCATAAGCTTCTTGCGCTTAGCTAAGGCATCGGAGCGGCGATAGGCTTGCTCTACTGCATCGCCAATCTTGTGAGCCAGCGCGGCCTCGGCCAGTTCTCTAGGGAAGGTTGTACGGTCGCCAGCCCAATCCCGAAACGACGAACGGAAGCCGTGCACCGTGACATCAATCTTCAAACGGCGAAGCAGCATTTCCATGCTCATATTCGAGAGGGGCCTATCTTTCTTTTGGCCAGGAAATACGTAGTCATTAATGCGCGTATCACTCAGGGCCTGAAGTATGGTTAGAGCGTGCGTCGTAAGCGGTACGCGGTGCTCCTTCCCAGCCTTCATTCTTTCGGCCGGCACGGTCCACACGGCGTTGTCCAAATCAATTTCGTCCCATTTGGCACCCAAGACCTCGCCAGAACGTGAAGCGGTCAGGATAAGGAATTCAAGCGCTCTCGCTGCCATGGCCTCTGCCGCCCTGACACGGGGCAGGAAATCGGGCAAATCGGCATAAGGCATTGCGTCGTGGTGGCTGCGCGTCAGAGCCTTCTTTTCCGAGGGCAGGGCACCCTTCAGATGTCCTCTCCAAAGGGCGGGGTTTTCGCCGGTTCTCCAGCCCTTCACCTTTGCATAGTCCAAGACGCGCTCAATGCGTCCACGAAGCCGTGAGGCGGTCTCCCGCTTCGTCTCCCATATGGGGGTGAGCACGTGCAACACATCGTCAGTGCTGACCTTGGAAACCTTCTTCTTGCGGATCTTCTCGCAATAGACCTTCAGAGTCATCTTCCATTGGTCGAGGTGTTTCTGGTTTCGGAACTCGGACTCGATCGTTGATATGTATTTGTCGGCACATTCCCCAAATGTCGGCTCGGCCTCCTTCCGACGCTCCTGGATTGGATCGAGCCCAATGGCCACTTGTCGTCTGAACTCATCTGCCATGTCACGCGCGATGGCGAGGCTGATATCGGGATAGGCACCGAAGCCCATTTCCCGACGCCTATCTTCACGTGCCCACATGAAAACCCATGACCGTGTAAGGGTGGGGGTGACCTTGATGTAAAGCCCGCCGCCATCGCTGTATCGACCAGGCTTTCGGTTGGCCGATTTAATGAACTTGTCAGAAAGTTTGCATCTTGGTCGCGCCATATCCAATCCCAACGCCAGTCCCACTATGAAAGTGGGATTGAGACGAATCATAGAGAACAGCGACGAACGATGGAAGTGTGCATGTTATTGATTATTCGGACTTATACGAACGAACACGGCCGGTTATGGACGGTAGTACGACGGACTTCTTCTCCGCCATCAACTTTGCTTAAAGAACTGTTTTCAAAGCATTTCCTTTAACGATCGGGTTTTACCCTGCACCCTTTGGCTTGTGCGCGACAATCGCTGTTTTGCGCGCTACAAAACGACGTGTTCCCCGAGGGGCAACCCCCTCCCAGGTTCATCGAAGGCCTCCAGCAGTCGCTCGCTTATTCACTGAGGGAGATTCTGGCGCTCAATGACGAATATCACGCGGGCGACATTCGCCGGAGCGTACCATCGAGGTCCTGCAGTCGCAGGTCCAGAGGCTGGAAGCAAGAAAGGCCGCATTGGATGCGGCCCTCGTGTTCCTTCGCGGCAAGGGCGACTGGATCAAGGCAGGCAAATGCGAGGGCGTCCCGCGCCTCGAAGATGTGCTGACCGGATCGGGCCTCCTCGTTTTGTTCTGGTCAGACTGATCGGGTCAAACCGCCGTCGACCTTCAGGTTCTGGCCGGTGATATAACCCGCTCCCTCAGAGGCGAGGAATGCGATCGTCGCGGCGACCTCTGCGCTTGTGCCATAGCGCTTCATTGGCACGAGGTCACGACGCTCGTCCGTGGCAGGCAGGCTGTCGATCCAGCCCGGTAGCACATTGTTCATGCGGATATTGTCGCCGGCATAGGTATCGGCGTAAATCTTGGTGTAGGAGGCGAGTCCCGCACGGAAGACCGCGGAGGTCGGGAACATTGCCGCCGGTTCAAATGCCCAGGCAGTCGAAATATTGACGATCGCGCCCGACTTCTGTGCCTGCATGATCGGCGTGACCAGCCGCACCGGCCGGATGACATTCATCAGATACACGTCGAGCCCGGTGTGCCACTGTTCGTCGGTGATCTCCGTAATCTGTGCGCGTGGACCATGGCCTGCGCTGTTGACCAGCACGTCGACCCGCCCCCATTTGTCCATCGTGGTATCGACCAGCAGCTTCAAATCATCATTCGACTGGTTGGAGCCGGTTATGCCGATGCCGCCGAGTGCGGCCGCCAGGGCTTCGCCCTTGCCGGAAGACGACAGGATGGCGACGCTGAATCCGTCTTGCGCCAGCCGCCTGGCGGCCTCGGCCCCCATGCCACTGCCGCCGGCTGTAACGATTGCTACTTTTCCTACTGCCATGTTGATCTCCCTTCCTAGCGGATGCATTGGCTGATTGTCTTGTGGCAGAAGATCTATCATGATCTTGGGCCAGGTCACCAACCAGTTTTCCTCGAAAATAACAGTAGAAAATCTATCGGATGAACAAGAGATTTGGCAATCTTCCTTCTCTGAACGGTCTCAAAGCCTTCGAGGCCGCAGCACTTCATCTGAATTTTCGACTGGCAGCGGAGGAACTTGGTGTCACCCAGGCCGCCGTGGCGCAGCAAGTGCGAGGACTGGAAGCAGAGCTCGGCGTCAAACTCTTTGAGCGGCTGCCAAGGACCTTGAGACTGACGGGTGAAGGTCGGCGCTACATCGCGGACATCCGACGCGCCTTCGAAATCATCGGTAGCGCGACGGGCAGCCTGAGACCTGAACCGGTCAGGCTCACAATTAGCACTACGCCAACCTTCGCATCGAAATGGCTCATTCCACGCCTGCCGGACTTCATGGAACGGCATCCCGACCTCGACCTCCACATCCTCGCCACGGAACGCATGTCGAGTTTCCAGGTGGACGGTGTCGATATCGCCGTTCGATACGGCCGTCCTCCGTTCGGTCCGGGCTTGGCCACGCAACTACTGTTCGAGCAGAGTATCATTGCTGTCTGTAGTCGGATGCTGCTCACACGCCGGAGACCGCCGGAGACAGCTGAGGATCTCGCGAGTTTCACGCTGCTTCATGACGCCCACAATTTTTGGCCTGAGTTCGTCGAAACATATTTCGGAAGAAGTGAACATGCGCCGTTCAAGGGGATCAGCTTCTCGCAGACTTCACACGCGATCGAGGCGGCCATCGCCGGGCAAGGCATCGTTCTTGCGAACCAGAGTTTCGTCGCCCAGGATTTGAGGGAAGGTCGTCTGGTACGTGTAATCCCAGGATCGCTGCGCGGCCCATCGGATTTCTATCTCGTCTGGCCGCGCTACCGGAAATCCATGCCGTTAGATACGGTCATTGCATGGATGCTTGAAGAGGCCAACACCAGCAACGAATAGCTCTGCTACGGCATAAGAGTAACGTCAGTGGGCATACGATAATTGCCATCTGGAGCGCTGGAGTTTTGGTAAGTGCGACCGCGCTTACGAATGTACCGAGAAGACGCAAGGATGCGCTAGGACGGCCATCAGGCAGTATTGCAGGAAGGGGCTAATTGAAGCCTGACCTGCGGAACGCCTTCCTGAGCGTGTCCGATGGATGCTCACCGAAGGCGCTGCAATAGTATCTGGCGAAGTGGCCCAGATTGCTGAATCCGCACGCGATGGCGACCGAAGTTACACTGGTTGCCGGGTTGGGGCCCGTCAGCATAGACCTCGCCTTGCGCAGGCGAACCTGCTTGACGAAGGTCATCGGGGAGACACCGCGGCTCTTCTTGAAAGAATAGAACAGGCTTCGCGCACTCGTGTTTGCAACGAGAGCCATGGCCTCGCCCACGGCTTTGATGAGTTCTTCGGCTCCCTCTACCGCCTCAACGCCGAGGACGAGCCCGAGAACCCGGACTATCCGAAGGATCCCGCGTTCAGGCAGAAGTTTGGACCGCGCGGCGTGCTCCACACCTATGCCGACGGACGCATCGAGAACACCGGCCCGCTCACCAGGAAGCGTATGGAGACGATCGATCAGGAGGTAACTGATGCCGCCATCGACTTCCTGAAGCGCGCCAAGGAACAGGACAAGCCCTTCTTCCTCTGGTGGAATTCGACCCGCATGCACATCTGGACACGGCTCAAGGCCGAGAGCCAGGGAAAGACCGGCCTCGGAATATATCCGGACGGGATGGTCGAGCACGACGGCCAGGTCGGGGAGATGCTTAAAGCACTGGACGATCTCGGCCTCGCAGAAAATACGATCGTCATGTATTCGACCGACAACGGTGCCGAGAAGTTTACCTGGCCGGACGGTGGCCAGTCGCCATTCCGCGGTGAAAAGAACACCAACTGGGAAGGCGGCTACCGCGTTCCGAGCATGGTGCGCTGGCCTGGGGTGATCAAACCCGGCACGACCTATAACGACATAATCGCGCATGAAGACTGGATACCCACTCTCGTGGCCGCGGCCGGCGAACCCGAAATCAAGGAGAAACTGCTCAAGGGTTACACGGCCGGAGCGAAGACGTTCAAGGTGCATCTCGACGGCTACAACATCACCCACTACCTCTCCGGGAAAGGCGAGGATCCGCGCAAGGAATTCATCTATTTCGTTGACGATGGTTCGCTTGTCGGCCTTCGATACCTGCAGTGGAAAGTGGTCTTTGCAGAGCAACGCGAAGAGGGCCTCAACGTTTGGCAGGAGCCCTTCGTACCACTGCGCCTTCCCAAATTGTTCAATCTTCGCTCCGATCCGTTTGAGACGGCTGACCGTGAAGGCATGGACTATGAACGATGGCGCGTGGAGCATCTGTTCGTGGTCGTCCCGGCACAGGCCTATGTCGCGAAGTTCCTTGAGACGTTCAAGGAGTACCCACCCAGACAGAAGCCTGGAAGTTTCTCGATCGATCAGGTGATGGACAACATGAAGAGTGCAGCTGCCGGCGGGGGAAACTAGGGCAGTTTTCCACAGATCACACGGCGGTCGGTCACAGCCAAGCGAGGCAGAGGCGGCCTGCTGTCAGGTTGGGACCCGCTATGGGAGAACGTTGACTGCGCGGGCAGCGACGATGACCAGTGTCAACAGCGAGATCGCGCTCTCGAGCATCATCAGCATCTTTGCGCGTCTGGTGAGCGGTAGCACATCGGTGGGACTGAATGCAGTGGCAGTGTTATATCCAAGATACAGATAGTCGAGGAACAGCGGCTGCCAGTCCGTTGGTGCAACTTCGGGTGCCGTAGCCTGCGGAAATAGCCAATCCGGCTTTGTTGGCGCACCGCTCGCCCGGGAGAACGGGCCGCCACGGTCGATTTGCCAGTAAAGCAGTGAGAAGGTCAAAACATTCATGACCCAGATCGCAAGCGATGAGGACAGCAGTGAGACGGCACGTGTTTCGGGCGGGTGAAGCGTGATGATCCCGATCATGTCCGCCAGTTCCGCCGCCGTATTGACGATATAGGCCGCACCAAGAAGCATGATCACGGCCCGTTCAATGCGCATCCACAAACGGTCTGCAGTCAGCGTCACCACGATCATGGGAACAATAACCACAAGCGCGACGACGTATGATATCCACGCCGGCATCAGTCGCACGTGATGGGGCAATACGGCCAAGAGGCCGAGCAGCGCCAGTATCGCCAGCGCGGGAACCCATCTTGGTTCGTTGCGGACGGGTTGCTCGTTCATCCGCGTTGGATCGCTGCAGCGCCGATCAGTTCGGTCGCGAGGCGGTCGAACCGGAATCCGCAGCTTTTGACAAGGTCGTGCTCAGTCATGATCGTTGGATCCATCATTGCTCTCGTTGTCTGACCGTCCTCAACCTGGGATCTGACGGGAAGCATGCCCGTTGCGTGAAAGCTTGTCACAGGTAGCGTAATCCTGACCTTTCGATGTCACAAGGCTATTGCGCGTGGCCGACCGGGCATCTGTTTGCCGAAAGCTTCAAACGGTGACATGTTCAATCTCGACACGATCAAGCCAGCGGTGGCCGAAGGAATATGCCGGTAAACGTCGATCAGCTTTCGACCATGATTGCCCATGCGGTGGCTCCAGCATTTCTACTGGCCTCCATCGCAGCTCTGGTGTCGATCCTGATCAACCGGATGGCAGGGGTGACCGACCGCATACGGGCAATCAATCAGATCGCCGATGACGATCCTGGTCGCGCGTGGCTAAAAGCTGATATCGCCCGATTGAAGCGCCGTGAGGCATTGTTGAATCAGTCCCTTCAACTCGCGGTTACCGGCGCAATCGGGATCGTAGTCCTCTTGCTGTTTGGGTTCATCGTAGCTCTCCTCGGTTATCGCCATGAGTTTGGCGCAGGTGTTTTGTTCATTGTCTCCCTATGTTTGCTGGTCGGTTCTCTGTTCCGGTTCCTGCAGGACATTAAAATCTCTTTGAGCGAGCACGATCATCACCATTGATCGGTAGTTTTCAGCGCGAGAACGTGGATCCACATGATCTCATTTTTGTTCTGTCACTGCCCGCAATTGCCTTACAAGTTCGACGAGCCGCGGATCGTTGGGCTGCAGGCGGGCGAGCGCCTCGGCATATTTGAGTGTTTCCGGATAGCGCTGAAGTTTTAGTCCGTACTGGATTGCCATGCCGAGAATGTCGGCGTCCGCTTGCCCGCCCGCAACGGCTTCGCCAAGTATCGAAAAAGCATCCGCAATACGCCCAACTGAATCCAGCGCAATCGCAAGCGTCGTCCTGTACCGTACATTGTCAGGACTGAGCCGTACTGCTACCTCGAACTCCCGCACCGCGTCCGGCAAAGCCTTCTGGCGAACGAGCGACAGCGCATGTCCGAAGCGTAAATCGGCTTGATCGGGTGAAACCGCGATCGCCTCGGCGTAGGATTGTTCGGATCTTTCGTTCTGGCCCGTAACGCGGTAAAGCTCGGCAAGGTTGATGCGTGGACCGGAAAGCGCCGGATCGAGCACGATCGCTTGACGGAATGCCGTCTCGGCCTCATTTGGACGCTGCTGTCCGAGTAGAAATGTCCCATAGTTGTTCTGCACCTCGGCGGCGTCCGAGTTGGCCTGTACGTAGGCACGCAGATCGTCGATGGCGGCATCGAATCTACGACGTTCCTCTCCGAGTAAAGTCAGCTGTGGTGTCGCGCCAAGTGCAGTGACGGCGGCCACCCGAACGGCGCGTGTCTCATCGCCGAGCAGCTTGCCGATCGCTTCCAGCCTGCGCTCCAGCGGTAGATTGCCCGCCGCTTCCGCCGCTCCTAGGCGAACAAGCGGATCAGCATCTCCCGCTGCGGCCTTTACGTCCGCAACCACGTCCGCTCCTCCGACCCGGCTCATCGCAGTGATTGCGCTGCCCTTGACGATGCCAGCCTGTTCACGATCGGCAACAAGCTGGCGCAGTGCCCCGATCGAAGCTGGATCATTCTGCGCGGATCTGGCGAAAGCGTGTGCGATCGTGGGGCGATTGCGCCAGGCCGTACCGTACCATTTGTCCATAGTCTCGGCCGCCCAGGCGTCACTCTTGCTCTCATGGCACGCGATGCAACCGTTCGGCGTGCCATACATTGCGGAAAGGTCAGGGCGCGGAATCACGAAGGAATGGTCGCGGCGCGGGTCGACCTTCATGTAAGTGCGTTGGGGCATGTGGCAGTTGGCGCACTGTGCTCCGCTGGAGCCTGTCGGATGATGGGTGTGGGTGGGTGTGTCGAAGTCGCCGCCCGGGTTGAATTTCACGAAGCGTTCCGGTGCTGCCAGCGTATGGCATTGCGTGCACAGGGCATTGCCTTGCGCCTTGAGCGTGGATTCATGTTGCGTGTGACAGTCGAGACATGTGACGCCCGCCCTTGCCATCTTGCTCTGCTGGAAGGAGCCGTATTCGAACACCTCATCGAGGATCTGCCCATCCGGAAAGTAAAGATCCGGACGAAGCAATGCCGGAGAGAAAGCGTCGAGAAAGGGTTGTCCAGGTTGATAGCCAGCCAGCTTGGTCCGTCGCGAATGACAGCCAAAGCAGGTGTTCCCGTCGATCTTCGACAATCCCAGATTCGGGCTTATGGTCGTCAGGTTCGTCCTCGACTTCGTCTCCGCCCATTCAACATGTCTCGCCCCGCCGCCATGACAGGATTGGCAGCCGATGCTGGTCGCGACATAGGTTGACCTGTACTCATTCGATTGCGGCTGAAAATTGGTCTGGGGATCAGTCGAGTGGCAGTCAATACATGTGCGATTCCAGCGGTAGAATGGGCCCGTCCAATGATATGTCGAGCCGGGTCGGGCTGGTCTGCCATCGCCAAGCCAGATCCATTCCCGCTTGCCGGTGTCCCAAGCCACGTCGAGAGCCTGCAGTGTTCCGCCACCGAGGTCGACGAGATATTGCTGCAGCGGCTCGTAGGCAAAGGTGTATTTGACCTCGAATTCTGCTTGCTTTCCGTCTGGTCCTTCGGTTCGGACAAAGGGCCGACCGTCCCGGTAAAAGAACTTCGTCACGATGCCAGCGCGCTCGAACTGCACGTCGTTGAAATCAGCCCGAACAGTAGTGTCGTCGGCGAGGGCCATCGCCTTGGCGTGATGGGACTTGGCAAAGGCTGCCGCCTGATCGGCGTGGCAGGAACCACACTTCTTCTCGTCCACGTACCCATCATGAATCGTGATCCGTGGATCAGCGGGCGTTGGAGCGTTTTCCGCAGCAAAGCTCTGCCCTGCAGCAGCGAGGGCGCCAAGCAGCAAGGCCGCTCGAAGAACCGCCGCCAACCAGGCGCCGTATCTTGATTGCTGCAACATCACCCGGTCTTTTGCCTGATAATCTCAATCCACCGCGCCCGATCCATGGAGATATCCGCCTCCAATCGGGCGTCAAGTCGACGGCAGCTGCATCGACAGGGAAAATGGCGGCCTCGCTTTCGCGGGACCGCCATGCCAGATTCAATTGCCGGTAGGCAGCGCAAATGTGACACCTTCTTTCGCCAGCTGCTCTCGAGCCCACTGGAACCGCTGATAGCTTGTGAGCGTAAGCGGTCCGCTGTAGGACTCGCTCTGCAGTTTGCGCGGCGGATATTCCACATAGGTCTTCATGAGCTTGTTGATAGCATCAGAAATCGTGACCATGGTCCAGGTCCGCTCGGTGTAGTTGTTCATGAATATGTCATATCGCTCCTGCGGATCCTGCCAGAGGTCGAAGACTTGAGGAACAGTCGCGACATACTTTTCCGCACCCTTCCAACCGAGGTTACTGTCCACCGCAAGACCGCCGCTCGGCTGGCCGTTGTCGCCGCGCAGGTTGAACACGGCCTTGTAGTTGCCGACCCGTGCCGCGCCGGGGGACAGCTCGTTCTCTGTGAAGTAGAACCACTCCTTGCGCGGGGATGGACCGGACCCCGTCAACACTGGGGTCATGTCGAAACTGTCGAAAATGATCGGCTTGTCTTCGCGATCCTTGTCAGGTAGCGGGACGCCACCAGCCGCGGCAAATGTTGCCATGAGATCAAGGCCACCGAGGATTTCATGATTTTTGGCGCCAGGTTTGATCTTGCCCGGCCATACGGCAATGGCTGGAACACGGTTCCCGCCCTCGCGTACGGTGCCCTTTGTGCCACGGAAAGGCGTATATCCAGCATCCGGATAAACGTCCTGCCACGCCCCGTTGTCTGTCGTGTAGAACACCAACGTGTTCCGGTCCATGCCCGTTTCACGCAGCTTGTCCATGATGCGGCCGATGCGCGTGTCGAGTTCAACAATCGAATCCGCATATTTGCTCTTCGACAGTGATTTAAGCTGGAATTCAGGTGCCGGCATGTTCGGCTGGTGCACCTTCATGAAATTCACATTGATGAAGAACGGCTCGTTGGGCGTTTTGGCTGCCTCGTCAAGGAACCCCAGTGCAGCCTTTTCGACATAACCGTCGAAGAATGGAATGCCGACGACACCTTCCTTGCCATCGATCGTCGGGGTATCGACATATTGGCCGTTGATCTTGAAATCCTCTGTCACTGGTCCGCCAGCTTTGCCGGACAGTGCGCCTTTCGTCACCTTCTGGAACATAGACCTCAGTGACGGGTCCATGTCGGGAAACCAGGTCGGATCGGCATAGGTATAGGCGTTGAGATGATAGAGGCCTGCATATCGCATTTCATCGTAGCCTTGGGCATTCGGCAGCGCGTAATCGGCTTCGCCAAGGTGCCACTTGCCGGTGAAATAGGTATGGTATCCCCCACGCTTCAACACGGAGGCAAGCGTCCATTCCGCGGCCGGCAGCCCGCCACCCTGGCCCTGGAAGGCCACGGTGGTCATGCCGCTGCGGTTTGGGATACGACCGGTCTGCATGGCGGCGCGGCCTGGCGTGCAGCTCGGTTGCGCATAGAATGAGAAGAAGGTCATGCCTTCGCTCGCGAGCTTGTCAATGCTCGGTGTCGGCATGCCGCGGCCTTCACCGCCGCCATAGGGGCCAAGATCACCATAGCCCGTATCATCGGAAACGATAAACAGAATGTTGGGTTTTTGCGGCGCTTCCTGTGCCTGCAAAGGGGCAATCGCGCCCCAGATAACGGCAGTGGCAGCAAATGCACCAATACCGAAATGACGAACCTTGCAATGCATTTCTCATCTCCTCCGTTTGACCTTCCAGCTACGACGATTACTGAGGGGTGACTTTCGCGCTGATAGGCAACGACAATTCAATGGATGCCGCGGCCGGGTGTTAAATCTTCTATTCAATCGAAACACTGGAGTTTCATTGCGCGCACTATCCAAGCTGGCGCGACCTCCTGCCCAAAGTGTCGCGAAACACCCATCGCGCGCATCCTACTTAACCGCGACAGCAGGCGATATTGTACCTTCGGGCAGCAAGCCCTATCGGCCGTCAACCAAGCCCCATCTGACCGCCTGACAGCGCGCCGGACGGCATCCGTACTTCCCCGGATAGCGCCACAGGGCCAATCTGCTACAATGGATCAACTTGTGGGGCAGGGACGATCATCATGGTGCGCGATTGGAAGGTTCGATCGAGCCGGTTCGCCCAGAATTCGTTCGCATTCTGTTGCTTGTGTCTTGTGATTTTCATGGCTGCACCGGCCGTCTCGATGGAGATTGTGGGCCGGGTCCCGCGTATCCTTATCCTTTATCCCTATGACGAAAGGATCGCGGCAACGACTGCTGCGGGAGAGGGGGTCAGAACCCGACTGTTGGAGGCCACTGAGGGCAAGATTGATATTTTCTCTGAGTTCCTTGACCTTTCGAGATTTCCGGAAACGACCCACAAGGAGAAAATGGCACACTTCCTCACCGACAAATATGCCGAACGTCGCCCGGATGTGGTGGTTGCGCTCGGCGAGGAGTCGGCAAGCTTCATTGTTACAAACCGCAACAGCATCGCCCCGGGCGCCAGGATTCTCGTCACCGGCTTCAGCAGTGGAACTGCTCGGGACATGCGCTTGCCCAGTGATGTGGTCGGCGTCTTCAATGAGTACGACATAACAAAGACGTTCGAGTTGGCCCGCGGGCTGCAGCCTCAGGCGCGGCACCTTTTCATTATCGGGGGATCAGCCGATTTCGACCGTTCGTGGCTGGCAACAGCCCGGGCCGAACTTGCGGATTTGGCCAAGAATTATGAAACAACCTATCTGGAGGATTTGACGATTGACGAGTTCGTCGAACGTGCCGCTCACTTTCCCCCCGACAGCATCGTCCTTGTTTTGACTATTTTCAAGGATCATGCCGGACGCAACTTCATTCCACGCGAAGCCATCAAGCAGATCTCGGCGACTGCCAGCGCGCCGTTCTATGGTCCATATCCAACTTACATCGACTACGGCATCGTTGGTGGCAACATGGTGACATTCGAGGCGCTGGGTATCGCCGTTGCCAACCTCGCGCTCGATGCTGTTGCCGGAAGGCCGATTGCCAATGTAGACGCGCCGCAGACCTATATTGCCGATGCGAGGCAATTGAAGCGCTGGGGGCTTTCGGAGAGCGATCTGCCTCCCGGAACCGTGCAATGGTTCATGCAAAGAACACTCTGGGAGCAGCACTGGCTGGCGATCCTCGCCACACTCGCAGTTATTGTTGCGCAAGGCGCTGTTATTGCCGGCCTGCTCGTCGAACGCCGCCGCCGCCGTGCCGCGGAACTGGAATCGCGCGGTCGTCTCCTTGAACTCGTCCATCTCAACCAGTCCGCGACGGCCGGCGCGCTGACAGCTTCAATTGCCCATGAACTCTACCAGCCGCTCGGTGCGATCCGCAGCAACGCCGAGGCGGCAGAACTTTTGCTCCAGGGCGATGCGCCCGATCTCAAGCTGATCAAGCAGATCCTCGTCGACATCAAGGACGACGACCAGCGTGCAGGCGATATCATTGCCCGTCTGAGGGGGTTGCTCAAGAAGCGCAAAGAAATCGATTGGAAGGAGTTCGACCTTAACGAGGTGATCAGCAGCGCAATTCAGATTCTTGGCCCCGAAGCCAAGCGACGCAACATCGTGATCAGTTCCCGCGCGACTGAGGAACTGCGCGTGCGCGCCGACAGGGTCCATATCCAGCAAGTCATTCTCAATCTCGCCACCAACGCGATGGACGCCATGCTCGACGTGGCGCCGACTGACAGACGGCTGGTGTTCCAGAGCCGGTTGACCAAGGAATCCAAAGTCGAATTGTCAATCACGGATACTGGCTGCGGTATCCCCGGCGAAAAGCTCGTCGGAATTTTTGACGCGTTCTACACGACCAAGCCAAGCGGCACCGGGCTTGGCCTTCCCATCGCACAGATGATTGTCGAAACCTACGCAGGCAAAATATGGGCAGACAACAGTCCGGACGGCGGCGCTGTTTTCCGCTTCGACCTGCCTCTCGCGCGAAATGGATAGTCGAGGTGCAGCCAGTTGTTCACATCGTCGATGACGACACGTCCTTTCTGACCGCGGTTGGACGGTTGGTAGCGGCATCCGGTTTCCGGGTCGCCCTCTATGAGTCAGGCGACAAGATCCTCGCGGCTTTGCCGAATGTCGAACCCGGGTGCATTCTCCTCGACCTTCAATTGCCTGGTTTGAGCGGACTGGAATTGCAACAGCATCTTGCGCAAAAAGCGCCGTTGCTGCCCATTATCTACCTCACAGGCCAGGGTGACATCAAAGCCAGCGTAATGGCGATGAAGGCAGGCGCAGAAGACTTCCTGGAGAAGCCGGTTGCGGGAAAGACCCTGTTGGCAGCAATAGAACGCGCGTTGCACCAATATGAGAAGCGGCAGGTCGAACAGGACCGGATCCACAAGCTTCAGGTTCGGGTGGCGAGCCTCACTCCACGAGAAGCGCAGGTTTTTGACCTCATTGTTCGGGGCAAACTGAACAAGCAAATCGCCTACGTCCTGGGAACGTCCGAAAGGACGGTCAAGGCCCACCGGCATTGTGTAATGGAGAAACTTGGAGTGCATTCGCTTGCCGAAGCGGTATTGATTGCGGAAAAGATGGGTCGTATCGATCCTGAGTCAAACCCGCTGCACCACAAGTGATGACGGTACGCTTCCCCTTAGGACAGTATCAGAGGTTCTTAGTCAGCTCTATCATCCAGCGAGCTGAGCATTCTCCTGCTGGCCGAAATGAGGCAGAAAATTGGAACGCCTATCAGGGACCGTTGCAGTCGTGGAAGACGATCCGAGCATGCGCCGGAGCGTCCAGAGGCTGTTGAGTGCCCATGGTTTTCCGACGGAGGGATTTCCTTCGGCCGAAGCATTCCTTGGCCGCAATTCTGCAAGCAGGATTGATTGCCTTGTGCTCGATGTTGATCTGCGTGGCATGTCTGGTATAGCGCTGCAGCGTCAATTGAGGGATATTGGGTCCGCGCTTCCAATTATTTTCATCACTGCCCTTGAAGACAGCACACTGGAAGCCGAGGCGGTGAAAGCGGGTTGCATTGCCTATCTGCACAAGCCGTTTCCAGCCAGCTTGCTGATCAACGCCATCAACAGTGCATTGGCCTCCGCGAGCGAGTAGCCGCCCATGTCTGCGTGTGGTGCAAAAAGCGGACAGCAAGTCAAACGTTGTCCCGCGCGCCGAAAAAGCGCTCACAAGCAGAGACTGGGGGTTGCACAGATTGTCGTCAGGGCCTTTGGTCCTCAGTCCAATTGTCGACCTTCGATTTATTGTTACCGATCGGAAATCGTTTCATATTTCCCATGCGCCGCTCATTTTTCGCGGCACAGGCTCGACGCCCCCCACAACACACGAGCCCAACTGCGCCGAGCCTCCCTTTTTGCAATGCGTTCATCCGGATTTTGCTTGCGCCCGAACGTTGAAAATGGTGCAGACAGATGTCTTGCTGATGGAATGACGGCACCCGTCCCTGCTAGGCTGGGTGCGGAATCATTCGTGCAACCGAAGGCAAACCTGTGGAATTTCTGCATAGCGGCGCTTCATTCATCGAGCCATACATCCAGCAATATGGGCTCTATGCGATCTTCGCCATCATATATCTGGAATCCCTCGGCGCCCCGCTTCCCGGTGAAAGTGCGCTTGTCGCGTCATCCCTCCTCGCAATGCGGGGCGACCTTGGCGTGGTTAACCTGTTTTTCGTCGTGTGGGTCGCCGCGGTTCTCGGCGACAGTACCGGCTATGCGATTGGACATTTTGGTGGACGGCCATTGCTCCAGCGCTATGGCTGGCTCATCAAGCTTACCCCGCAGCGGCTTGCCGAACTCGAGCAACTCTTTCGGCGGCGCGGCGCCTTCATTGTCTTCGGTGCACGCTTTGTGGTCGTGCTGCGGCAATTGAACGGCTTGGTGGCCGGGTCTGTCGGCATGCCCTGGCATAAATTCCTGGCAGCAAATGTCCTCGGTGCCGGGGTCTGGTCAGCCGTATGGAGTTTTGGACCCTATTTTTTCGGCGACCTGTTCCATGCGATTTGGCGCTAGGCGCAGCCACCCGAAGGCGAAAAAACGTCGCCGGGCCTTTGGTCATCACTCCAATTGCGGAGATCGCGATTGATTGTTAATACCCGGAAATCGCTGCATAATTCTGGTGTGCCGCTTGTCCGTTACCGGCATAGGCTCGGCGTCGACGCTCCAGACCACGAATCAAGCTCCGCCGAGCCTTTTTTTGATGCTTCCGATTGACTATGCAGATCCCTTCTGCCATCGCTTCGATCCTTGAGAAATCGACCCGCCGGATGGTGTATTTAATCTTTTATTAACCATACGGGCGCAGCCTTTGGTTGCTGACAACCCCATCCCCAAAGTCCCCCGTAGTCAGCACCCGGCCGCCGCTACCCTCGGCGGTCGGGGCCAAGATCACTTATCGTAGACATCATTGTGAATTGACGGTTCAAGTCCGACGGGGGCAACCTGCGTTCCTGGGGGTGGCTGCGTTGTGCCTCATGCGGAGGGAAAGATGCGACTGTTTCTCATTTTGGCTTTTCTGACGCTGAGCGGCTGCGTTTCCAACGACCCGCCGGATAATCGCGACAGCATTCTGCGTCGCCCATCGTGGTCGGGTAATGATTAGCCAAAAATCCCCTGGCGAATCGAGGCGCGACCGATTGCCTACTCATCCAATCGATCGCGCCTCTGCCGACAGAGAAATGTCAGCACCTGTCAACGGCTCTCTCGCCATTTTGTTCCGGTGGATCAGTTGGTCAGATAAACGACCTTCCGGTTTTTTGTCGAAACAATCACAGGTTGCTTGTCCACATAGACATAGGCATAGTCCGGGGAGTCAGGAATGGGAACGAGCTCGATGTCTTCGGGAATCGCGGTCCCGACAGCCACATCGCCTTCGATTACGATCGGGTCGGAAGGATGGGCGATCACATAGTCGCGGGCCGGTTGTGGTACTTCGACGATGACCGCGTCTTGGGCATAAAGCGGACCCAGCGTCGCAAGCATCATGGCAGTGGTTATCAGTAATACTCGTTTCATCGTTGTTTCTCCCTTGAGAGTTCCCTTCATATGGGAAACAGTCGATCCTGCAATTGGTTCCGAAACCGCGCGTGAAACAGATTTGAAACACTTGTCAGGCTATATATCCCGCAGGTAGGGCTAGGTTCACATCCATGAGAACGCGATGAGACTGTTTATTGCCACCTTTATCGCCGCTGGTTTTCTGGTTTGCCCGGTGCAGGCCAGCCAAAACCTGGACAAATACCGCAAGTGCTGGGCGGACGCATCGGCGGCCGTCATAAACGCCAGGGGCATTTCAGGCAAAAACCTGTCCTATGCCATCTTTACCGCTGACTCCCAGTGCCAGCTCCTGCGGGCCGAAGCCATAGCGACCAATGGTGTTGCGGCCGTCAAAAATGTAACCGAATGGATGGTCGTACAACTCCACAATACGAACCAGGTCGGTGACTCGATATCACTGAACGTTCCACCTGACGGGATTGCCGCGGACGCCCAATAGGGCATTTTGTGGGCCCGCAGGGAAGTCGATGCTTCCGTAAAGGAGCGTCGTGACGGGACAAAAATCGTACGAAACAAGGAGGAGGGCGGCACTTGCCAGCACCGGCGCAGCATTGCAGAACGCATCGCTGTGAGCCCGAATGAAAACATCGGGCGAGCCAGAGGTTCTAGTCTTAAACCGCTGGATTATCGGGGAAAATGCCTACTGGGAGCAGAGCTGGCAGATCAGTGCAGCGATGGAGACGGCGGACCCGAAGATGAGGAGATGACACCACATTGGCGTCGTGTAATGCATGTAGGTTTCTTCGTCTTCATCTTCATATATGTGTGCCCTTTCAACATTTGAGCCGTCCCTATCAGGGACATATGACAGTGGGATGTCAAGTCGCCATGTGCCTTGTGGACGTGCCTCCACCTGCGATCGGCCCGACGTTCAGGCATGGCTGGCCATGGGATGGAAAGACTGGAGCCTCTCGGCAGCGTCGCCGCGCAAGAGACCAAGGCGTCATCGTTCTGCATGAATTTCATTGGTGGCAGACCTCGCTTCTGGCAAGTTTGTCAGGGCCAGTTCGGAACATTGCTCTGGCAGGCGAATTAGGCTTCGACTGGTGAGGAAGAGGATATGACCATGAAAATGCGTGTGCCACTGGCGGCAGTTCTATTGGCCGCGGTTCTGGCCGCTTCTCCCGCGTGGCCGGAGCAGAAGGTGCCCGTCGCAGTAGCAAATTTCGATTTCCTCGACACATCCGGCGAGCCAAGGGACCAGAAGGACGTGCACGACAAGAGGTTGACGGCACTTTCAGATTACCTTCGCCAGCAATTGTCTGAAAGCGGCAAACTCGGGATTGTCGACCTGCCATGCCAGGCGGCCCAGTGCACGGCGACAGACCCCGGCTTCGCGACCTTGTCCGAGGAGGCCAAGCGGGCTGGCGCGCATTTCCTCATTATCGGCGTTGTCAAGAAAACCAGTACATTGATCGGCTGGATCGAATATTCGGTGCTCGGTGTGGATGACCAGCGTGCCATTTGCGGGGAATTGGTGACCTATCGCGACGATACCGATGAATCATGGCGGCGCGCGGCACGATTTTCGGCCGGTCAGATCCTCAATCGCTGCGCCTTCGGCAATCCAGCGCGATAATCCGCAAGCAGCCATTACATTGCATGGTTCAATCCACCACCTCCCTCATGATGAGCCCCATCATAGCGAGCCGGTCGAGCTGCGAACCGCGCACGATAAGACCGCGTGCCGTTCAGATTTGCACACAGCCGATACAGCAATCTCCCCGGCATTCGCGCCGGATGTCGAGCTACGAACCATGCGCTTGGTTATTTTGCCAATGAACCGGTCGTGACCGGCACGTTGCTCCGTTGGCGTCAGCCGCGCTCCAGCACGGCCACACAGGAATCAAGATCATTTGTCGCCAAGTGCGCGTAGCGCATCGTCATCTGCAGGGTCTGATGGCCAAGCCACATCTGCACGCGCCTGATATCGATGCCGCCGCGCACGAGCCGGGAGGCGCAGGTGTGGCGCAGAATATGCGGGACAACCTGATCGTCCGTGGCCAGCCCCACCTCCGCCTTGGCATCGTTCCAGATGGCGCGAAAACGGACCTGGCCATGCATGGAGAAGGGGCCCTTCAAACGCCCATGCGGAATTTGCGTGGCTTCCCTGGCACGCGCGGTGAGGGGGACCGTTCGGCTGCGGCCGGATTTGGTCAGCCAGAAGGTCGACCGTGCATCCTGCAGGTCGTTCCACGAGAGGCCGATCGCTTCGCCAAGACGGCAGCCAGTGTCGACCAGAAACACACTCAACCGGTAGCTGTCTTCACAACGCGCGCGGATTGCCGAAAACAGCCGCTGCTCTTCTTCGGCTTCCAGGAACCGAATGCGTCCCTGCCGCTCCTTCTGGCGACGGAACTCCGGCAGATTGTAGATATCGCCCATCTTGCACGCCTTCCTCAGCAGCTTGCTCAACGCAGCCATCTTTCGATTGATGGTTGCGTTGCTGTTGCCGCGCTCGCGAAGCGTGCCGATCACAGAATCGAGCATTTCCTGCGTGAAGACGCTGAAACGCTCGCCGCTCATTATTTCGGCGATTTCTCCAAGGAAGGACCGGACGTTGGTCTTGTGCGAGCCTTCATCCCAGAGAATGCCGATATATTGCGCGGTCAGCTCTTGCAGGGAATGTTCCTTGACCAGTCGTTTGGTCGCATTGTCGGATGCTGCATAGCGCAGGTCATACGTAAATCCGACGGAAAAAATCGGCTGAGGGGAAGCAATGCGTGCAGAAGACAATGTCATGATGAATGCACTCGAACTGATAAAATAAGCATCGGAACAATATGCGACGAGTAGTACCCGTCTTTCCGAAAAGCGCAATGCGCAACGTTGTAGTGCTTTAGTCGAATACCATCCGGTTCGATGAAGCCATGTCCGGCTGCATCGAGCTTCAACCACGCGGGTTGTTGTCCAAACATTTTACCACCTCCTCGGTCCGCGACCGGTTAAAAATCCTTTCTCCGTCTAAATGTCTGTGCGACCGCTCACGCGAACGCTGAAAATTTGTTCTTGTTCAAATGAATCTTCAAAAAAGCCAACGCCGGGAAAAATCCGGCGTTGGGAATTGTCAGCATTCGAAATCAGAAGTTGCGCTGGAAGCGGACGATACCGCCGAAGGCGCTGTCCTTGCCACCCACAGCCTCAACGGACTCAGCGCGCTGGCCATCAAATTTGGTGTAGTTGATCTCGGGTGTGATCTTGAAGCCCGGAACCAATTCGTACCCAACGTTCAAGGCTGCCGCGAACGTGCCGTCATCCTCATAGGCGAGCTGTGCATTGACAGTTGCCTGTTCGGTTGCCTTGATTGCGACGCCGCCCCATACGGCCCAATCGCCAAACCAGGGTGCAAAATAGTTGCCGACAAAGAGTTCTTCCTCTTCGACGATTTCCGTCTTGTCCCAATCAGACTGGTAACCACCCATGACCCACGCCGAAATCGAATCCGAGAATTTGACGTCAGCGCGAAGCTTGCCAGCAAACTCTTCGACCACCGTGTCATAGCCGACGACGGCGGAAACCGATCCCCACCCCTGTTCGACTTTGCCACCCGCCACGACGTGGGGGGCATAATCGTCAATTACGTGTGAAACGCTGCCGATATCATCGCCGCTGTTGAGATCGATTGTTCCGGTTGAGCCTGAGCCCTGTTCCAAGCCGATCAAGGCTGAGAACCCGTTGCCACCGGAGAACGTGTAACTGATCTGGTTCGTGACGTAGCGGCCTTCTCCGATCACGTCATCGTTGATGATGTCACCAAGATAGCCAGTCCAGCTGGTAAATTGCGAATCGGCAGCGCCAACTTGGAAACCGCCAAGCTCGATGGTGGCCTGATTCAGATCGACCTTGTCGGCGTCGGCCCCATTCTTGAAGTTATAGCGAAGCTCGGCAAATGAGCGCAGCGTGCCGAGTTCGGTTTCTGAGCGGGCATCGAAGCGGAGCAGGGCGCGGGCACGCCAGTCGTAGCTGTCTCTTTCTGCGCCACTGTAAACGTCGTCGCCGCCCTGGATATCAGACCGCACGTATCCGTCGATCTTCAGGCAGGTCTCGGTCCCTGGAATGTAAAAGAAGCCTGCGCCGTAAGCGTCGCAAACGCGAACGTATTCGACGGGCTCTGGTTCAGCGACTACGACTGCGTCTGCAGCACGTGCGCCGGTTACTGCAACGAGAGCTGCAGCGGAGCCGAGTAGAAGGCTCTTGATGTTCATTTCTGACCTCCAGTCAAGATTCGGCTGGAGGTGGGCGCGATTCCTGCCTGGAAGCGGCAGCCCGCAGAACGCTAGTGGCCGATGCTGTTGGAGAACAGGTTGACGACAAGAACCCCGGCAACGATCAGCGTCAGGCCGAGGATTGCTGCAATATCAAGCGTTTGTCTGTACCAGAACCAGCCGACGGCAGCGATGAGCACAATGCCAGCGCCCGACCAGATCGCGTAGACGATACCGACGGGGATGGTCTTTATGGGAATCGACAAGAGATAGAAGGCCGCTCCATAGCCGAGGATGCAGACCAGCGAAGGCCAGAGCTTCGTGAACCCGTCCGCCTGCTTCAGGGCCGATGTCGCCACCACTTCGCAGACTATGGCGACAACGAGGTAGAGATAAGTCATGTCAAATCACCATTCAGAATTGGACGGGAAATCATTGATTCGATTCACGGATTGGCTGTGAACCGCAGTCTCTTGGCCGATTCCGGTGGCAATTGCAGGTCCAATACCGTCATCGCCCGGAGAAATTTATTAAAAACCGGGTCACCTGTATTAATGAGTAGTAAAGATATTGCAGGGCCCGAGGCAATTTCGTGTCATTTGTGCAACAGCGGTCCGCCATAGAGCTGCCACAAGTCGCCTGACCCGACATTCATGGTTGAAACCCCGACGCTGGCGAGTATGGTCGGTCGGGAGGAAGGGCGTTCATCGCATTTCTTCTTGGACTTAGGGGATGGGGACAGGTTGTCCTTCAGCCAAATTGGAATGCCCAGACCCATTTTTAACTTTGACTGGAGGTCAGAAATGAACATCAAGAGCCTTCTACTCGGCTCCGCTGCAGCTCTCGTTGCAGTAACCGGCGCACGTGCTGCAGACGCAGTCGTAGTCGCTGAACCAGAGCCCGTCGAATACGTTCGCGTTTGCGACGCTTACGGCGCTGGCTTCTTTTACATTCCGGGGACCGAAACCTGCCTGAAGATCAGCGGCTACC
The DNA here is from genome assembly GCF_020164435.1 of Phyllobacterium lublinensis. Lineage (GTDB taxonomy): Bacteria > Pseudomonadota > Alphaproteobacteria > Rhizobiales > Rhizobiaceae > Phyllobacterium > Phyllobacterium lublinensis. Next base: position 89,580 of record NZ_JAIUDQ010000006.1, read on the forward strand.
TGCGTTACGACGCACAGGGTGGCGATGATCCCTACACAGGCATCGACACTGAAACATGGACCAAGCACACTCGTGCAACGCTCCGCTTCGATGCCCGTTCGGAAACCGAACTCGGCACGCTGCGTTCGTACATCGAAACCCGTTTCGATTACACTGCTGGTCGTTTGGGTGAAGACGAAGATGGCTTCAACCCGTCCTATGCTGACCAGGACGAAACGCTTGCTCATGGTTACATCGAGCTCGGCGGCTTCCGCGTTGGTGTGACGGACTCGCAGTTCGACACATGGACCGGTTCTGCTGGTAACGTGATCTTCGACGATGTCATCGATTACGGTGGCGGTCGTACGAACCAGATCAGCTACACCTTTGCCGGTGGCAATGGCTTCTCGGCTACTATTGGTCTGGAACAGGGTGACTCAGCTCACATCATCGACGACTACATGCCGCACGTTGTTGCTGGTCTGAAGTTCGAGCAGGGTTGGGGCGCAATCTCCGCTGTCGGCGGTTATGATGCACTTGCCGAAGAGTTCGCTGGTAAGCTCCGTTTGGACGTGAAGTTCACCGACACGATTTCTGCCTTCATCATGGGCGGCTATCAGTCTGACTTCGACGATGCCGATGTTGTGAACCAGTACTACGGTGCTTGGTACGGTGATTGGGCTCTGTGGGCTGGTGCTTCCTTCAAGGTTACCGAGAAGGCCACCATCAACGGTCAGGTTGCTTATGAAGACGAAGGCACAGTCGCTGCCGCTTTGAACGTAGCTTACGAGCTGGTTCCTGGCTTCACGATCACGCCTGAAGTTGCATACACCTCCTTCGACGGCGACCGTGGCTTTGAAGACGATGCAGTTGCGGGTATCATCCGCTTCCAGCGTAACTTCTAATCCTTCACTGGATTGGTTGATTGAGACCCGGCAGCGCAAGCTGCCGGGTTTTCTTTTGCCCGTTTGCATAGCACTTCTGCCGTAATGACTCTTTATGCTCAGAAGCAGCACATGGCTGTGTTGAATTGGCAATGAACATCGGGCAACAAGGAAGCAATTCCAGGAAAAAGTGCTAAGCGGTTTTCCCAATTGGAATTGATGAAACGTTTGACCCATCGAACAGAATGAGAGTCCCGTAATGCGCATCATCAAGAGCTGGTTCTGGCCAGGCGTAATCACCACTGCGCTCCTGACCGCCCTGGCTGGATGGTTTTTCGCCGGGCCGATCGACGAGCGCCTAACCGACACGGTGAACGCGGCGCTCGAATCGCAGAACGCGTGGGCAAGCGCCGAGGTTGATGGGCGCGATCTGGTCCTCAAGGGGATTGCACCGTCGGAAGAGGCGCTTACCGACGCGCTGAGAATTGCCGAACGGACGACCGGCGTTCGCGTTGTCGAAAATGCCACCACGCTATTGCCGCTGGCGGAACCGTTTTCCTTCGTCGTAACCAAATCCGACGATGGCATCCTCCTTTCCGGCAATGTTCCCTATGGCGATGCGCGTGCAAAGGTTCTGGCCGCGGCGGAAACCGCCATGCCCGGCATTGAAATCCTCGACGAAATGGCTGTCGCACGTGGTGCACCACAGGGTTTTTTCGATCTTGCCGGTTTTGCCCTGATGCAGGCGGCGCAACTGACCAATGGGGAGGTGGAAGTTTCAGGTGAAACCTATAGTATCAGCGGAACGGCGGCGAACGCGGCCGACTACGAGTCCATTAACGCTGCGCTGCGCCTGGCTCTTCCGGGCAATGGCAAACCGGGTGAGATCAAACTGGAAGCACCAGTCAGCGCCAGCAGCAATTAGAGCATCGGAGATGAAAGCATGTGGTTTCTTGTCACTCAGCTATGGCTCTTTCTGCTGATAGCTGCTCTTGTTGGTTTTTACGTAGGCTGGTCGACCCATGATGGAGCGCGCAGCTGAAACTGCCCTGGAGCGGATAGGGAAAGATGATCGTCTTCATTCTTCAGTCTCTGTTTCTCATTGCTGCAGCTTTCATCGCTGGTGCGATTTTAGGTAACATTTTCAAGCGGTTTTCCCGAAAAAGTGAATCAGTATCTGAGCATTCGACACGCGCTGCCGATGCCCGATTGGCATCGATAGCGTCATTGGGCATCGCGGCCAATGACGACATCAGCAAATCCGCACGCGAAGCCGCAGCCATGGTCCCTCCGGCGGAGCCTGTCCCGGCTATCAATCCTGTGCCCGCCAAATCGCCACGCAAGGCTGTCAAGAAGAGCGTAGCGAAATCGGCGGCAAGGGAAAGAAATCCCCGGCAGGACGAAAAGAATCGTCCCCCCGTGCTGAGGGCCGCACGCCGCGGCAAGCCGGATCAGCTGATCGCGATCGATGGCATTGGCAACACAATCCAGTCGAAGCTCTTCGAACTCGGCGTCTTCCATTACGACCAGATCGCGGCATGGACCGTCGAACAGGCCGCTTGGGTCAGTGAAGAGATCGGTTTTCCCGGGCGAGCCCATCGGGAGAGCTGGATCAGGCAGGCAGCCGCGCTCGTCAAGCCGGCGACAAAGGCTGTGAAGCCAAAGCCCGCACCGCGCAAAACTGCTGCAAAGCCGGCAGGTACGCGCAAGAGCGGCTGAAGCAAGCCCTCTGCCTCCACCCTACTGTGCGTAGTTCGTAACGAGCTTGTCGAGCTACAAACCACGCAAATCGCCACCGTCCGCAAAATCCGGGGAGATCGCGTTATCGGCAGCTTGCAGATTCTAGCTGGAGCTACCTGGTTACGAACCCCGCAAGTCGACACCCGCTGCAAATGCTGCGATCAACTCGGGCAGTTGCCCGGTCTCGAGCAGCGGCGCGTGCCCTTGGCCGGCCACATTGATGACCTGCAGGGCAGGGTGGCGGCGGGTCATCTCTTCCACCGTTTCGGGACTCAGCAACTTGGTATTTTCCCCACGGATCAGCAAAAGCGGCAGTTCCGCCATCAGGTCGAACTGCGCCCACAGATCCGGTAGCTTCTGTGTCAGGTCAACGCTTTCCATCGTTCGCAAAAGGTTGGGATCGTAGTCAGGGACGATGACACCATTTTCCTCGCGGTAGATGGCGCGGGCGAAGCGTTCGCAATCGCCCCTTGTCAGTGCCGGGAAGGCGGGGCCATGCACCACCCACAACATATCTGCCGCCTCGGTCCATGTCTTTGGCTCGCGGGGGCTGTTCAGATACAGACTGATCTCGATCAGTCCCGGCAATGCGATCTCGGGGCCGATATCGTTGAGGATGATCCCGGCAAGCAGCTGCGGGGCAGTGGCAGCCAGAATATGGATGATCAGGCCGCCTCGCGACGTGCCGAGAACCACCGCGCGGCTGATACCGAGATGAGCAAGGCCGGCGATGACATCGCCGGCTTCGGTACCAATATTGTAGTGTGACCACTCGGGGTCATAGCTCGACCTGCCGCGCCCGCGATAGTCGAAGCTGATCACCTGGCGCGGGGTGTCAGGGTGAGACGCCAGCGACAGTGCCAGTTCATGGAAGTCCCTTGCGTTGCGCGTCAGGCCGGGCAGGCAGACGAGCGGCAGTGCATTGGTCTTCCGCTGAGGATCATAAATCCGAGCATAAAGCTTCAATCCATCCGGCGCGTCGTAGTTGATTTCGCGGAAGGATTTGGCCAATCGTGTAACTCCATGATGCGATGAAAAATACGAGCAATTATCGCGCCACGTTATCTCTCCCCATGTGGGAGAGAAAGCGATTTCGCCATCCTGGCGCAGCTATTTTGCTGGAAAAGTGGCGAAAAACCACCCCACCCGGGACCTGCTGTCCGACCTTCCTCATCAAGGGGAGCGTAAAGCCAGCATTGGCATCCCCACCTCCCCCTCGATGGGGGAGGTCGCACCGAAGCTGCGGGTGGGGGTGTTAATAGCGTGCGTGATTTCGAACGAGAGCAGATGGCAGCTGCGCTGGCGTCGCTGGTGAGGGTGTTGGCTTACATCAAGCCGGAGCAGACATCCGGCTTGGAAATCAACCCCGGCGTCCAGCTGTCAGGTCGCTTTCGATCTGTGCCTTGCCGGTAAGCCGCGCCTTATAGACCTCGTAATTTTCCATGACCCGCTGCACATAGTTGCGGGTTTCGGTATAGGGAATGCGCTCGATCCAGTCGACGACTTCATCGACGGATTTGCCGCGCGGATCGCCGTAGCGCGCGATCCATTCATTGGCGCGCGTGGGCCCCGCATTGTACCCGGCAAAGGTTAGTACATACGAACCATCAAATTTCGAGATCTGTTCGCCAAGGAACTTTGCGCCCAAGGTGGCATTGTAGGCCGCATCCGTGGTCAAGCGGTCTTTCGAATAGCTCATCCCCGCACGGGTGGCGACGCCCTTCGCAGTACCTGGCAGGAGTTGCAGCAGGCCAAGTGCCCCGGCGCTTGAGACGGCAGCGGGGTTGAACTCGCTTTCCTGGCGGGCGATGGCATAGGCGAGCGCTGTGCCGGAACCGGAAATGTTGGCATTGCCGGGAATGGCGCCGACCGGATGCGACAGTGCGCCGACATCGATACCGCGTTGTGCTGCGGCCTTGCCGACGCGCAGGGCGACATAGTGGTTGTTCTTGCGCTCGGCCATGACGGCAAGCAGCGCCAGTTCACCGGGGCTGTCCAGTTCCTGCGCCAGGCTCGTATAGAGCATTGCGGCGCGGGAATCATAGCCGGTATCCTCCAGACGCTGGATGGCGCGCACGGCCTCGCGCTGGGCGAAGCGTGCCCGATCGGCGTCCGACGGCCTCGGATAGGGTAGCTGCAGCCCGGACTGTCCGAGCTTTGCCGCCGAAAGCTGGCCGTAGAACGTCGTTCCGTAGCGCGATGCCCGCGCATAGTAATCGCGGGCGCTGCCGCTGCTGCCGGCTTCCGCCGCCCGCCCGAGCCAGTAGTAGGCGCGTGACGCCGACATCGGCTTTGACGATATTTCGGCGATCCGGGCAAAATGCTTCTGTGCGGTGTTCGGGTCGTTCAATGCGCGCAGCGCGACCCATCCGGCGTGGAACTCGGCATCCGCCGCAACGCTCGGCGTCTCGGCACTGTGCATGGCCGCGATGCGATAGGCTCGCTTGGCATCGCCAATGTCGAGCAGTTCGCGCGACAGGACCCGCCGCTCGGTCCACCAGGCGTCGGGGTCGACCAGCGAAGCCGCATCGCGTGGCGCAGTCGCCATGACGTCGGCCGCCTCCCGGAATTTCTCCTGACGCCGCAGATATTGTGCCTTGGCGAAGATGTAGGCTGCATTTCGCGACCAGGAGCCATCGACCTGAGCCAGCTTCTTGCCGGCGTCGGGTGATTTCTGCAGCACCGCCGCAAATGCCTGGTACAGGGAATCGGCATTGGCGAGCTTGGCAACGCGTCCGGCAGGCTTGACCTTGCCCTCATAGAGCATGGTCAACATCCGGGTCAGGTGGTCGTCGCGGGGAATGACCTGTGAAAACTCCTTGAGAATCATGCTCTCCTGGCTGTCTTCGAGCTTCTTCGTGCGCCAGAAAGGGCTGAGCACCTGCCGGGCGCGTGCGGTGTTGCCGCTGGCCACATAGGCGCGGGCAAGAATGACGACGCCTTCTGTCGTCTGCGGCGGCGTGTTGCCGAAGGCACCGATGACGATGGACGGAGCAGGGTTCTCCTTGTAGAGCGCCCGTTCGGAATTGTTGCGGAATGTCGCCATGCCCGGCCAGCCCGGCAGTTCCGACGCCGCGTGGGCGATCTCTGAACTTGGAACGCCCGGCGCATTGGAAAGCCCGATCGCCCAAGTCAGGATATGCCGGTCGAGCGCGTTGGCAGGCAGGCCATTGCGTATGCCGAGCGCCCTCTGCACGTCGCCCGAGGCGATCGCGTCGAGGCCGCTTTTCAGGCTCCCGGCAATGGCGTTGGGTTTTGCCGGCTTGATGCCCGCCGTGGTCACCGGGTCGGGGCGCGTTACCGCCTGCATGGCCGGGCTCACTCTTGTACCGGTTGCGGCAAACGGCTTGAGGCTCGGCACCGGGACCGCTGCGGAGGGTGACGGCGACTGGGCATGGGAGGGCACTGCGACCAACGCAAAGGCCGACGCGAGAAGAACGTGACGCAAAACAGAAGTTCTCAGCATGTGGGCTACCAGTTATGTTGAAGCGGATCAGCGACTTTCTGAGAGTTCGGCCCGATGAGTCAGCTGGTGTGGTTTTCGAAAACCGGAGCGCAGTGGACTTGTTGTCCATGAGCACCGGAAGCGTAGAAAATCGCAGCAGATGTTCATCAGGGCGCGTTCTCATGAAGTCGCTTGAGGGTCCCCTGATCCGAAGACAATATCATAATAGTGGCGGACGTATGAAAGCACTCTTAACAAAGTGTTTCGACAAACGGTCAAATTCGCGCTTGCAGGCGCAACCTGCCACCCGGGCGGAATCTTTCCGATGTATGCGTGTGTAAGCAAATGAGGTTAGCTGGAAGAAGTTGCGGTGAATATTTGCTCAACAATTGGGCTTAGGCCAATAACACACCAGAACCCTTCATTAATGAAAAATGAGATTCATCGGTAGCGGAAACAACGAAAAAATAGAGAAAAATTGAAGAAAAAGTATGCACGTAGTCCCAGTTATATGCAAATTTACTTGATCGGTGTCGCGCGGAGGATTAACCTGTAGGGACATGGCCGAGAGGCCTTGTCGAGGGTAGGGGCAAGCCGTCGTCGCCAGGATAATTGCATCGGCCCAGTCCTCGACATCCAAGGAAAGCGTCGGTCTGAGCAGGCTTTTGACTGGCGCCGGTACGCTAGGTCATTCCGATAGTCCTCATCCTCATGTGTACGTCATGGAAACTGGCTTCCCATCCTGGAAGCCCGACTGATTGTCTTTCGCATATGCCGCGCGAGGTCGATGCCCACGCCCCCGCGGGAGAATAGGCTGAGACTCTGGGCCGAGCGCGACCGGCTTCATCCTCGCGAACTTTTGGAGCCGGTGAACAAGGATGGGACGCACGTCCTCGGGGAGGGGCGCGCGCGAGGGAGTAGCGCGAGCCCGGCTCGCGCTACTCTCTCTGCTACTACCACAGCTGAGCTGCCTGTCGGCTCGGTGCGGGGGCAGTGTCCCGCAACCTTCCCGCAGCAAAACGGGGAGGATATTATTATGGCATTCGGCAATCGTTTGTTTTCGCGCCTGCGGGGATATTTTGGCGCGCGAACGCCGTCCCCAGCACCCGCCTTCACAGTCAAGTTCCGGAGCATCGGAGGCCAAACGACATTGACTGGCCGCTTGCGCCAAGGCGCGCCCTCGGCTGAGGGCTACGGCTGCGGCGGAAGATGCTCCGCCGGCGAGCCCGACGATGTAGCCGGAGATGGTCGCTGGCAGTTCCGCGCGGCGCGGACCTCGGCGAGGGATCGAAGATAAGGCTCCGTTCAGGTTTATAGATTTCCAAGGAGGCGATGAGAACTGGCGCGGCTGTTCTCGGTTTATGAGCCGGTGATCTGAATTGCGGAGCCGCACATGCATTGATGCAGCGGGACATCACGCCTGCAATGGTTAAATCTGAAGGAATCTCCATGGTCGCACTGATGGCATAACTATTGTACAAGTATACATACTTGTATGTGAGTGTGTTTTGCAAATTTTTGGAGCGTAATACAATATATATAATTTAAAAAATTAACAAATCCGGTACTTTTATAATAAACCATTGCTACGCTAAATTTAATTATTAATGATTACACAATATTTGTATATAATGGTGTGGTTGGCTGCAGAGCAGCAGGCCCCAGGGGAGGATACCGGTTCGTGCAGCTCGTTTTGAGGGGGAGGACCTGATCATGCCCTCAGCACTTCCACCATACATCTTTGATTTTCTTCAAATCACCAACGGAGGATGGCAGGCGTTCGCTGTGCCTCGACCCTTGCCAGCGACAGTGAACGGAACCACTGGCAGTGACGATATCAGTTTCGCGCCCATTGTAGCGACCACCGTAAATGGCGGTGGTCGCGATGATCGTATTACCTTGGAGGAAGGAGGTCTCCAACTGGCGAGCATCGTGAATGGCGGTGCGGGGAGCGATCAGCTTTTCGGCAATAGCGCTGTGCTCAATACTCTCAACGGTGGCGATGGCAATGATTACATCCATGGAGGCGCTGGAACTGACGTGCTGTCCGGAGACGCCGGCTCGGATACACTCAGCTATGAGGCCTCGCCAACAAGCGTCATCGTCAACATGAGCACGCTGACGTTAACTGGCGGCATAACCGTCAGCGGTGGTCATGCCAATGGAGATACAGTCTCCAACAATTTCGAGAATGTCGTTGGCTCGAATTATAATGACACCATCACTGGCAATGCAACCGCCAACAGGCTCTTCGGATACGGCGGAAATGACGTGCTTAATGGCGGCGGTGGCAATGATATAATCCGTGGCGGAGACGGCAACGATACAGTCCTGGGCGGTGCCGGGGACGAAACGCTTTTTGGTGAAAACGGCGATGACCGGTTGGACGGTCAGGCTGGCTATGACTGGCTGAATGGCGGCGGGGGCAGGGATACATTTGTGTGTTCGGCCGTAGGAGATTCGTCGGATGTAAACCCAAACCGGTCCGATCATATCCTGGATTTGAACGACTGCGGGGTCCGTGATGTCGTTGATGTTTCGCAGTTCGATGCGGACTTGACGCAGCCGGGCCAGCAGCACTTCACGGTTGTCACGGATGGTTACGTGCAAGGCGGCCAGATCGGATATCAGCCATTCGGGACCTCCTACGGTCATCAGATATACGGCAATGTGATCGGCAGTGACGAGGATCTGAGAATTATTCTGCAGAACCCAACAATAGGCGGCTTTGCAACTCCCGTCGACTTCGTCGTCTGACGACTTCGAACATTGGCGATCGCTGCCGGCACAATTGCCGGCAGCGATCGTCGAGAGTTCCTTGGTGCATACTCCTCGGATTCAAACCACGAGGGCCCGAACTTATCCCTGCTTCACCCGTCCATGGCCGAATCCCAATCATAAAATCGCGAATCCGGCCCAAAAATTTCAACCTTTCCGAGAAATCGCTATGCATGCGGTTGATGAATTTGATCAGGGAAATGAACTTGTAGGTTTGAGCGCGTACGATTATGGTGCGCCACCCATGACTTGCCCTTCCATCGGCGCGGGTCGGGGGAGGATCATCATTTTTCGGAGTTTCCCATGCTGAAAGGCTCAATCACCGCTCTCGTCACGCCCTTCACCGAAGATGGCGCGTTCGACGAGAAAGCCTTTCGGACCTTCGTCTCCTGGCAGATCTCCGAGGGTACCAACGGGCTCGTGCCGGTCGGCACCACGGGCGAGTCGCCGACGCTCTCCCACGCCGAACACAAGCGCGTCGTCGAAGTTTGTATCGAGGAAGCGGCCGGCAAAGTGCCGGTCATCGCTGGCGCCGGATCGAACAATACTCGTGAAGCCATTGAACTTGCAGAATTTTCCGAAAAGGCTGGTGCAGATGCCATCCTCGTCGTGACGCCCTATTACAACAAGCCGAGCCAGCGCGGTCTCTATGCTCATTACAAGGCAATCGCCGAATCCGTATCGGTGCCGATCATCATCTACAATATTCCGGGGCGGTCCATTATCGACATGACACCGGAAACGATGGGCCAGCTTGCTAACGATTTCAAGAACATAGCTGGCGTCAAGGACGCAACTGGCAAGATCGAGCGCGTCTCGGAGCAGCGCATCACCTGCGGCAAGGATTTCATCCAGCTGTCCGGCGAGGATGCCACAGCTCTTGGCTTCAACGCCCATGGCGGCCATGGCTGCATATCGGTGACGTCGAATGTCGCTCCCCGGCTCTGTGCCGAGTTCCAGGCCGCCACGCTGCGCGGCGATTACAATGCCGCACTGACACTCCAGGACCGGTTGATGCCGCTGCACAAGGCGATGTTCATCGAACCCAATCCGAGCGGTCCGAAATATGCACTGTCAAAGCTCGGCAAGATGCAAAATGCCCTGCGTTCTCCGATGGTTAGTGTGGATTCGGCGACGGCGGAGCGCATTGACCAGGCAATGAAACATGCGGGGCTGATCAACTGACAATCCAGTTGGAAAGCATTATATAGGCCCTATGAACAAGCCAAAATCTGCCTCAAAACCCATCACGGTTCGCAAGGTCATTGCTGAAAACCGTAAAGCGCGCTTCAATTTCGAGATTCTCGACACGCTGGAGGCTGGCCTGGTCCTGCATGGGACCGAGGTGAAGTCGCTGCGCAACAACCAGTCCAACATTGCTGAAAGCTACGCGAGCCTGGAGAATGGCGAGTTCTGGCTCATCAACTCCTATATTCCGGAGTATCTGCAGGCCAATCGCTTCAATCATGAACCGCGACGTCATCGCAAGCTGTTGATTTCAAAACGGGAAATGTCGAGGCTGGCTCAGTCTGTCGACCGCGAGGGCATGACTGTCGTGCCGCTCAAGCTCTATTTCAACGACCAGGGCAGGGCGAAACTGGAACTGGCCGTTGCTCGTGGCAAGAAGCTCCATGACAAGCGCGAGACCGAAAAGCAACGCGACTGGAACCGCGAAAAATCTCGGCTGCTGCGGGATCGCGGCTAGATATCGGTCGCTCCACGCATAGCAATCGACGCCAATTATCCAGATATTTCATCGAGATAGCGGCGCACCTCCCGAAAGACGCTCTTGAACATCTCCTCGGTCAGGCGGCCGGTATTAGTATTGTAGCGCGAGCAGTGATAGCTCGAAAAAATCCGCACATTGCCGACCATAGACTGTCCGCCATGGCTGAACGGAAATTTCGCCACGGGCCGGCCAAAGGCCCGGATCGTAGATTGATGGGCGATGGTGCCGAGTGTGACGATGGCCCTGAGATTTGCGAACTGCTCGATCGTTGGCGTGAGAAACCGCCGGCAGTTGCTGATTTCACCGCCAATTGGCTTGTTCTCCGGCGGCACACAACGCACCGCGTTGGTAATAGCCGCGCCGATCAATTGCAGGCCGTCGTCGGGCCGGGCTTGGAACGTGCCGCGCGAAAAACCGAACTCATTCAATGTGTTGTAGAGGAGGTCGCCCGCATAGTCGCCTGTGAACGGCCGGCCAGTGCGATTGGCGCCACGCAATCCGGGCGCGAGGCCGACAACCAGCAACTGCACCTGATCGATATTCCCGGCAGGTAGGAAGGTCGGCACCGGAGCATTGTGCCAGCCAGGCTCCTTCACGCGCCACGCGGCGATGAAATCGTGCAGGCGTGTACAGATAGGGCAGTCGGGAGAGGGTTCGACACTCATGCGCCGTTGGAACAGGTCAGTAGTCGACCTGTTCCTCTTCGACGCGACGCGGAGCACGCTCGGAAGCCTCGCGGCCGATTTCTGCCCGCAGCGACGTAAGGTCGATGAAGTGGTCCGCCTGGCGGCGCAACTCGTCCGAAATCATCGGTGGCTGAGTCGACAGGGTGGAAACGACACTGACCTTGCGGCCTTTGCGCTGCAGTGCCTCCACAAGAGAGCGGAAGTCGCCGTCGCCGGAGAAAATTACAAAATGGTCCACCGTATCAGTCAGTTGCATGGCATCGACAGCAAGTTCGATGTCCATATTGCCCTTTATCTTGCGGCGACCAGCAGAATCCGTGAATTCCTTGGCAGGTTTTGTTACAACTTTGTACCCGTTGTAATCCAGCCAATCTATCAACGGACGAATGGAAGAGTATTCCTGATCTTCTACCAGGGCGGTGTAGTAATAGGCGCGCAACAAATACCCGCGCTTCTGAAAAGCAGAGAGCAATTTCCGATAGTCTATATCGAAACCGAGTACCTTGGAGGCTGCATAGAGATTTGCACCGTCGATGAACAAGACGATTTTTTCACGCGGATCAAACATAATAAGGTTCCATTTCAAAAATCTGAGCTTCAATTTCAAATCAGCTTGAAGGTAATAAAGCCGGATCTGAACTTATACGAAAGTAGGATATTTAGTACGTCGGGTTGGACCAAAAGCCAATACCTTCGTTGAAATTTTGTATACATTTCTGGACAGAAGTGCTCAACATTGCGTGACTGATACAGCCTTGTTGCTGATGGGGCGTCAAAATGTGCCGAGCGCTTTTGCTTGTTTTTTATATGCAACCGCGTTATGTCCGGATTAATCCGCTAATTCAGAAAAAATGAAAGGGGCAGTTCATGGCCCGCGTAACTGTTGAAGATTGCGTTGACAAGGTCGAGAACCGGTTCGAACTGGTTTTGCTGGCCAGTCATCGTGCGCGCCTGATTTCGCAAGGCGCTGCGATCACCATCGATCGCGACAATGACAAGAATCCCGTTGTGGCGCTGCGTGAGATTGCAGAAGAGACCCTGTCGCCTGGCGACCTCAAGGAAGACCTTATCCATTCGCTGCAAAAGCATGTGGAAGTTGACGAGCCTGAGGCAGTGGCGGTACCGCAGGTCACGGCCGGCGACAGCGATACCACCGAAGCTGCCGAAATGGATGCGGATGATAACATCTCCTTCGACTCGATGTCTGAAGAAGAATTGTTGGCCGGTATTGAAGGCCTCGTGGCCCCGGAAAAAAGCGACGACTACTAAATCAAACGTTGCGCCTCTCGCGCGATAGACAGCCAACAGGCTTTTTGATGCGTCGCAGTTTCTGCGGCGCATTATTTTTGCGGCTTGGTAACAGAATTACCATATAGCCAACCGACAATTTGATTTGTGACCAATTTCTGTGTGTGTGAATCCGGAGGCCCCCGCCCATGATGCGTCAGTATGAGCTTGTCGAGCGTGTCCAGCGTTACAAGCCTGACGTCAATGAGGCACTTCTCAACAAAGCCTACGTCTACGCGATGCAAAAGCACGGGCATCAAAAGCGCGCGTCTGGCGACCCCTATTTCTCGCATCCACTGGAAGTTGCGGCGATCTTGACCGACATGCATCTCGACGAGGCGACCATCGCCATCGCATTGCTGCATGATACGATCGAGGATACGTCGGCCACACGCCAGGAAATAGATACGCTGTTCGGCCCTGATATCGGCAAGCTCGTCGAGGGGCTGACGAAGCTCAAGAAACTCGATCTGGTTTCCAAGAAGGCCGTCCAGGCCGAGAACCTGCGCAAACTTCTCCTGGCAATTTCGGACGACGTACGCGTGCTCCTGGTGAAGCTTGCTGACCGGCTGCACAACATGCGCACGCTTCATCATGTGCCGGAAGACAAGCGGCTGCGGATATCCGAAGAGACAATGGATATCTATGCGCCGCTCGCCGGTCGCATGGGCATGCAGGACATGCGCGAAGAACTGGAGCAGCTGGCGTTCCGCTACATCAACCCCGAGGCTTTCAATGCGGTTACCAACCGCCTTGCGGAATTGATGGAGAAGAACCGGGTCACGCTGAAGCAGATCGAAACGGACCTTTCAAACCTGTTCGAAAAGCACGGCATCAAGGCGAGCGTGAAGAGCCGGCAGAAAAAGGCCTGGTCGGTGTTCCGCAAAATGGAAAGCAAGGGGCTTTCCTTCGAGCAACTGTCGGACATTTTCGGGTTTCGCGTCGTGGTTGATAGCGTCGCCGATTGCTACAATGCACTCGGGATAATCCATACAACCTGGTCCATGGTGCCTGGCCGTTTCAAGGACTACATCTCGACGCCGAAGCAGAACGACTATCGCTCGATCCACACGACCATCGTCGGCCCGTCACGCCAGCGTGTCGAACTGCAGATACGCACCCGCGAGATGAACGACATTGCCGAATACGGCGTGGCGGCACATTCGATCTACAAGGATCGCGGCAGCGCACAGAACCCGCATGTGATTTCAACGGAAACCAATGCGTATGCATGGCTGCGGCAGACCATCGAAGCTTTGGCCGAGGGCGACAATCCAGAAGAGTTCCTTGAGCACACCAAGCTCGAGCTGTTCCAGGATCAGGTGTTCTGCTTCACGCCGAAGGGGCGATTGATCGCACTGCCGCGTGGCGCAACGCCCATCGACTTCGCCTATGCCGTGCACACCAACATCGGCGACAGCTGCGTCGGTGCCAAGGTCAATGGCCGCATCATGCCGCTGATGACCGAACTGCACAATGGCGACGAGGTGGAGATCATCCGTTCCAAGGCCCAGACGCCGCCAGCAGCCTGGGAATCGATCGTGGTCACCGGCAAGGCTCGCGCCGCGATCCGCCGTGCAACGCGTCTTGCAGTACGCAAGCAATATTCCGGACTGGGGACACAGATCCTTGAACGGGCGTTCGAGCGGGCAGGCAAGGTTTATTCCCGCGAGGAACTGAAGAAGGGCCTGCCTCGTCTTGCACGCAAGGAGCTCGACGATGTTCTGGCCGCGGTCGGCCGCGGAGAACTGCCGTCATCGGACGTGATGAAAGCTGTCTATCCTGAATATCAGGATGCCAAGCCGAAGCCGAGTCCCAGCGAGCGCGAGGAGGGCTGGGTCAATTTCCGCAACACGTCAGGCATGATCTTCAAGATGCCTGAAGGCGCGGAAGGCGCAGGTTTCGAACCGGGCGGGCCTAATGCACTGCCAATCCGCGGGGCGAGTCCCGATATGCCGGTGCATTTTTCGCCTGAGGGAGCCGTCCCCGGCGATCGGATCGTCGGTATCCTCCAACCCGGTGCGGGCATGACGATCTATCCGATACAATCCTCGGCATTGATGGCCTATGACGACCAGCCCGAACGCTGGATTGATGTGCGCTGGGATATCGATGAGAGCCGTCGTGACCGCTTTCCGGCCCGGATCAACATTTCTGCCATCAATGCGCCCGGTTCGCTGGCCGAAATTGCCCAGATCATTGCCGAGAACGAAACCAACATTCACAATCTCTCGATGGTTCGCACGGCACCGGATTTCACCCAGATGATCGTGGATCTGGAAGTTTGGAATCTGAAGCACCTCAATCGGATATTGTCTAAACTCAAAGAGAGCAAATGCGTCAGCGATGCGCAGCGCGTGAACGGCTAAAGGAGCACGAATGAACACTGATCAAGTCCTGCAGGTCTTCCGCGAGGCCGGTGCCGTGTTGGAGGGACACTTTATCCTGACATCGGGTCTCCGCAGTCCCGTCTTCCTGCAAAAGGCGCGTGTCTTCATGCATGCGGACAAGACGGAGCGCGTTTGCCGCGGTCTCGCCGACAAGATCAGGGATGCCGGTCTTGGCCACATCGATTATGTGGTGGGGCCGGCTATTGGCGGCATCATTCCTGCCTACGAGACATCGCGGCATCTCGGCGTGCCGTCGATTTGGGTCGAGCGGGAGAACGGAGTCTTCAGGCTTCGCCGGTTTGAAATTGCCAAGGGTGCTCGCGTTGTTATCGTCGAAGACATTGTAACGACGGGCCTGTCGATCCGCGAAACGGTCACCTGCCTGCAGGAATTGGGTGCGAATGTGCTGGCCGCCGCCTGCATCATCGACCGGTCCGCTGGCAAAAGCGATGTGGGCGTGCCGTTGATCGCACTGGCGGAATATGAAGTACCGGCCTATCCTGCAGACAAACTTCCGCCGGAACTTGCCGCAATTCCGCCCGTTAAGCCCGGTAGTCGCAACATTTGATCCCATGATTATTGTACCACGCCGTTCGCATTGAGCGCTGGTACGGAAGGACTTGCACTGTATGCTCTTCAAGCGGCGTAAAGACCCCGGCATTCGCGAGCGCCTGCGCGTTGCGTTGTGGCCGCGCCGTTCTGTCGGCAGGTCCCTGCGTTATTTCGGCAAGCGGGTCCTTCGGCTGAGGGCAACCCCGCATGCCATCGCTGCCGGATTTGCATGCGGGATATTTGCTGCCTTCATTCCGATTCTGGGCATTCATATCGCGATCGCCGTTGCGGTAGCCTGGTTGATCGGTGGAAACATTGCCGCAGCCATTATCGGCACAACGCTCGGTAACCCGCTGATTTTACCCTTCATCTGGGCCGCTACACTGGAAGCCGGCCGTTTCGTCCTGACCGGAAGCCTCAACGCAGATCCGCTGCCGCATCATCTCGGTTCCATGCTTCGTCATCTGGACTTTGCGGTTTTGTGGGCACCACTGATCAAGCCCATGTTGATCGGTGCCGTCCCCCTCGGCCTTGCCGCTGCGCTCCTGGTTTACTTTCCGGTTCGCTGGGCCGCCAACAGCTTCCAGAGCCGGCGCAGACTCGGATTTCGGCTCGAGAAAGTTCCCGAGCCATCATGATCATCGGAATTGGCAGCGATTTGATCGACATCAGGCGTATCGAGAAGACGCTGGAACGTCATGGCCAACGTTTTATCGACCGGGTCTACACGCCGGTCGAACAGGCCAAGTCGGAGCGCCGGAAGCAACGCGCCGCCTCCTATGCGAAGCGCTTTGCGGCGAAGGAAGCGTGTGCCAAGGCGCTAGGAACGGGATTGGCGCAGGGTGTGTTCTGGCGCGACATGGGCGTTGTCAACCTGCCGAGCGGCGCGCCGACCATGAAACTCGCCAACGGCGCGGCAGATCGCCTGAACGCCATAACGC
The DNA here is from genome assembly GCF_020164435.1 of Phyllobacterium lublinensis. GTDB lineage: Bacteria > Pseudomonadota > Alphaproteobacteria > Rhizobiales > Rhizobiaceae > Phyllobacterium > Phyllobacterium lublinensis. Next base: position 105,991 of record NZ_JAIUDQ010000006.1, read on the forward strand.
CGTCCGGCTATGCTTCCCGAATCCACCTGACGATCACCGACGATTTTCCGCTTGCACAAGCATTCGTGATCATCGAAGCGGTCAAGATCGAAGAATAGCCGTATTCAAGCGGCATTGAGCCCCACTATGCGGCATTGCCCCACGAGCCTTCACCGGTTATGAGGGGGCACATTTTGGTTTTTGGAGATATGAGTCACGTGAGCGACAAAGCTGTTGTGAAGAATTCTGGTGGTCTTGGTGAGACGATCAGCGTTATCGTGCAGGCGTTGCTGCTCGCGCTGGTAATTCGGACCCTGCTGTTCCAGCCGTTCAACATTCCGTCAGGTTCCATGCGGCCGACGCTGCTGGAGGGCGATTACCTTTTCGTGTCTAAGTTCTCCTACGGCTATTCCAAATATTCGATTCCGTTCGCACCAGACCTCTTTTCGGGCCGCATCTGGAGCGGCGAGCCGAAGCGCGGTGACATTGCCGTCTTCCGCAAGCCAAACGACACGTCGCTGGATTTCATCAAGCGCGTCATCGGCCTGCCCGGCGACAAAATTCAGATGCGCAGCGGCGTTCTTTACATCAATGATGTCGCCGTGCCGCGCGAGAAAGTTGGACAGATCGACAATTCCGACGTGACGGAAGTCAACCGTCCGGTTGATGTTTACCGCGAGACCTTGCCGAACGGGATTACCTACGACACGCTTGACCTGACACCAAACGGCTTGGGCGATGACACCCGGGAGTTCGTTGTGCCGGCTGGCCATTATTTCATGATGGGCGACAATCGCGACAACTCGAGCGATAGCCGTTTTGATGTGGGCTATGTACCGCTCGAGAACTTTATCGGCCGCGCCAACATCATCTTCTTCTCGATTGCAGGCAAGGCAAGTCCGCTGGAACTCTGGCGCTGGCCTTCGGAATTGCGCTTCGACCGCCTGTTGCAAAGCGTCAACAGCGCCCCGGACACCGTGACAAGCAATTGATGAGCCAATGAGTCTGTCCGCCGACGCCGTTCACAGACTGGAAGAGAAGACGAGACACACATTTCGCGATCTCGGGCGGTTGGAGCGTGCGCTAACCCATGCAAGCGCGCGCTCTTCCGCGGGATCCGATTACGAGCGTCTCGAATTTCTGGGCGACCGCGTTCTGGGATTGGTTATTGCCGACTTGTTGTTCCGGGCCTATCCGACTGCAAGCGAAGGCGAATTGTCGTTGCGGCTGAACTCGCTCGTGAACGCCGACACCTGTGCTGCCGTAGCCGACGAAATCGGCCTGCACGAATTCATCCGCACCGGCTCCGATGTGAAGGGACTTGCGGACAAGCGCCTTAAAAGCCTTCGCGCCGATGTCGTTGAATCGCTGATCGCCACAATTTATCTGGACGGCGGGCTGGAAGCGGCGCAACCTTTCATCGAACGCTACTGGAATGCCCGCTCGCGTGAAATCAATTCGGCGCAGCGTGACCCGAAAACTGAATTGCAAGAATGGGCGCACCAGCAGAATGGCGCGCAGCCCCAATACACAGTTGTCGGTCGCACCGGCCCCGACCATGATCCACAGTTTACAGTGCAAGTCGATGTCAAGGGTTTCGTACCGGCCACGGGTAAGGGGCGTTCCAAGCGGATCGCCGAGCAGGAAGCCGCCGTTGCATTGCTCTATCGTGAAGGCGTCCGTCAGAAGGCGCAGGAAGAAGATATCGAATGACAGACCAGGAACAGACGCCCGAGCCCCAGACCGTGCCTGACGCGCCAACGCGCTCGGGCTTCGTGGCCCTGATCGGTGCGCCAAATGCCGGGAAGTCGACGCTGGTCAACCAGCTTGTCGGCAGCAAGGTGTCGATCGTCACGCACAAGGTACAGACGACGCGTGCGTTGGTGCGTGGCATCGTCATTCATGATCGCGCCCAGATGGTTCTTGTCGATACGCCCGGTATCTTCAAGCCGAAGCGCCGCCTTGACCGTGCGATGGTCACGACCGCCTGGGGCGGCGCCAAGGATGCCGACCTCATTCTCGTTCTCATAGATGCGGAACTGGGGATCAACGAGGAAGCCGAAGCCATCCTCGACAGCTTGCACGAAAAGAAGCGCAAGGTGATCCTCGTCCTCAACAAGGTCGACCGTATCGAACCGCCCAAATTGCTCGAACTGGCCCAGAAGGCCAATGACAAGGTCAACTTCGACAAGACCTTCATGATTTCGGCGCTGAAGGGCTATGGTTGCAAGGATCTCTTGCAATACCTCGCCGACAATCTCCCGGAGGGCCCCTGGTACTATCCGGAGGACCAGATTTCGGACATGCCGATGCGCATGCTTGCGGCAGAGATCACCCGCGAAAAGCTGTATCTGCGCCTGCACAATGAATTGCCCTATTCTTCGACCGTCGAGACCGAAAGCTGGGAAGAAAAGCCGGACGGTTCGGTACGTATCGCGCAGGTGATCTATGTCGAGCGCGACAGCCAGAAGAAGATTGTCCTCGGTCACAAGGGCGACGCTATCAAATCCATCGGCCAGGCGGCGCGCAAGGAACTGATGGAAATTCTCGAGCAGAAGGTCCACCTGTTCCTCTTCGTCAAGGTTCGTGACAATTGGGGCAATGACCCTGAACGTTACCGCGAAATGGGCCTTGAATTCCCTCACTGATAGCGCGACTTTGCCCGCATGGAATGGCGAGATGAAGGGATCATCCTGGGAACGAGGCGGCACGGGGAAACCAGCGCCATCCTTGAGTTGATGACGCGCGACCATGGCCGCCATCTGGGCCTCGTGCGCGGTGGCCGCTCGCGCCGCATGCAGCCGCTGTTGCAGCCGGGGAACAGGGTCGACGTCATCTGGCGGGCGCGTATCGACGAGCACCTGGGCATGATGCAGGTCGAACCTGTCAGCTTTGCTGCTGCACGGCTGATTGAACAGCCCGTGGCGCTCTATGGGCTGCAACTTGCGGCCGCACATCTGCGACTGCTACCCGAGCGGGATCCGCACCAGAACCTCTTTGACATTCTCGCGGTCATTCTCGAGCACTGCGAGGATGCGCTGATCGCAGGCGAACTGCTGTTGCGTTTTGAAGTGTCGATGCTGGAAGAACTTGGATTCGGTCTCGATTTGAAGCGCTGCGCCGCTACCGGCAGCGACCAGGACCTGGCCTATGTTTCACCGAAATCCGGGCGGGCGGTCTCACGCAGCGCGGGGCTGCCCTGGGCGGGCAAGCTTCTGGAAATGCCGCCCTTCATGGTCAGTTCGAGCGTGCGCGCTGCATCGCTTGGCGAGATCATGGCGGCATTCCGGTTGACGAGTTTCTTTTTCAACCGCCACGTTTGGGAGCCCAGGGCGCAAAAGGCCCCTGAAGCCCGCGATGGCTTTTTGACCGCTGTTTCGCGGTCACTATCAAACGCGCCGGGGCATGGATCTATTGCGCAGGAAAGGCACGGTCTTCCATGAGCTGTGATGATGCTTCAGCCATCCATTTTCCCGGAGGCGTCGGCTTGTTGCCGCTCGCCGATTTTGCCACCCGCAGCGGGCTGGATATCCTCCAGGCGATGCTGCGTGGCGACTACCCCGCTCCCCCGATCGCCAAAACACTTTCCTTCATCCTGCATGAGGTTGAGCAGGATCGTGTCGTCTTCAAGGGGGCACCACGCCCGGAACACCTCAATCCATTTGGCGGTATCCATGGCGGGTGGATCGCCACATTGATGGATTCGGCACTCGCCTGCAGCATCATGACCACGTTGAAACCCGGCGAGGCTTACACGACGGCGGAATTCAAGGTGAACCTGGTCCGTCCGCTAAGCGCAGATATGGGTACTGTCTTTTGTGAAGGGCGATTGATTCACCGCGGGCGTACACTGGCAACTGCCGAGGCATTCCTGAAGGACGCAAACGGCAAGCTGCTCGCACATGGCACGGAAACCTGCGCCATCTTTCCGCTGGAGAGCTTCGTTCGCGGCAAATAGCCTGGGCCAAAAAACGCCTTACTGTTCAAGCAATTGCCACGCTCGGTTAATGCGGAGCGATTCCTGATGCGCAATTTGACGACCCTATTGTTTTTTCTTGGCCTAACATGTGGCGCACAGGCTGCGGATATCATCGGTTTCTGGGACAAGCCTCAGCACGGCGGCAACAGTTTCAACCGCCTGCCGCCCGACCAGGCCTATTTTGATGCATTGAAGAATTATGGTGCGAGTTGGGTGCGACTTTCCTACGACAAGTGGAAACCGGCCAACCGCGATTTCCTCCTTGGCGATGCCGACCATTACCAGGGCATTCCGGCAGGTGATCTCGCCACTTTGCGGGCGGCACTGGACCGCGCCGACAAGGCCGGGCTCAAGGTTGTAATCACGCCACTATCCTTGCCCTGGATGCGGTGGGCCCAGAACAACAACGGCAAGTTTGACGACCGGCTATGGCAGGAAAAGGCCAATTGGCAAGACGCCGCGCGATTCTGGCACGATCTGGCCGCAGCTCTGAAGGATCATCCCGCAATTGCCGCCTACAACCTGATCAACGAGCCTGCCCCGGAAAAGAAGGGCGGGCTGCAGGAACATGCCAGCCTTTCGGACATGCAGGCCTGGTATGCGCAACAGAAAGGCGGATCGCGCGATCTCATGGCTTTCTATGATCTGGTCATCGCCGAAATCCGGAAGGTTGATCCCGTGACACCGATCATAGCCGATGCTGGCTGGTATGCGGCTGCCGACGCGTTCGGCTATTGGCCCACCGCGCTGAACGACAGGAACGTCCTTTACAGTTTCCACATGTATGAGCCCTATGAGGCGACGAGTGCTCCGAACCTGAAGCGCGAGACGCCTTTTGCCTATCCTGGCAAGGTGCCCTATGCCGGTTCAACCTCAGTATGGAACACGGACAGGGTCGCGGACTATCTGGCCAGGCCCGTTGAATGGGCCAAAACCCATGGGATACCACTCAATCGCCTGGTAGCCGGTGAATTCGGCTGCATGCGCCGTCTGGCTGGCTGCAAAGCCTATCTTGACGATGTTCTGACTGGGCTCGACGGCAACAATCTGCATTGGGCATTCTACAGCTTCCGCGAAGACAGTTGGGATGGCATGGACTACGAACTTGGCGCGGGCAAGGTGAACTGGAAGTATTGGGAAGCAATCGACGCCGGCGGACCGGATCCGGTGAAGCGTCAGGCTACACCGGAATTCGAGCCAATTCGCAAACGACTGCAGCCCTGACTATTCGGCGGGCTGCAGGACTGGCCGGTGGGCCGCCGCCTCCTGGATCGGCCAGTGTACGATGGCCGCGAAGATGCCCAGCGCTACGCCCAGCCACCACACCGGGTTGTAGCTGCCGAAATGGTCGTAGAGATAGCCGCCGAGCCACACACCGAGAAATGAACCGATCTGGTGCGAGAAGAACACGATACCGCCCAGCATGCCGAGATGACGCGTACCGAACATGATGGCAACCAGCGAATTGGTCGGCGGTACAGTTGATAGCCACATCAGACCCATGAGGATCGAAAAGATGATCACCGAAGTGCCGGTCTGTGGCAGCAGCAGGAAGGCGGTTACCAGTATCGAGCGGCCAAGATAGAGATAGGCCAGAAATTTCGGCTTGGAGTAGTGCTGGCTGATAACGCCCGACGCCAGTGAGCCGACGATATTGAAAAAGCCGATCAGGGCGAGGGCAAGCACGGCATAGGTGGCGTCGATGCCGATATCGCCGATGTAAGCTGGAAAATGCGCGGTAATGAACGCGACCTGAAAGCCGCAGACAAAGAAGCCGCTCGTCAGCAAAACATAGCTCTTGTGCCCAAGGGCTTCGCGCAAGGCTTCACCAATCGATTGCTTGTATTGCGCTTCGCTGATCCTGCCACTTGAGGAATTGCCGCGCAGCGGAATGGCCAGTATCGGGACAAGCAACATGGCAATTCCGAGATACACCAGGGCGTCCGACCATCCGAAACGGTCGATAAGGCCCTGGCTGATCGGCGCGAAGACGAACATGCCGGCGGAGCCCGCCGCCGTGCCTATACCAAAAACAAAGGTCCGATTGGCGGCCGATACGTTGCGGGCAAAGGCGGAAAGAATGATTCCGAACGAGCCCGATGCGACGCCGAGACCCACGAGCACCCCGCCGCCGATATAGAGGAGCCCTGGCGACGTAGCCCATGCCATCAGCATGAGACCGGAGCAATAGAGGACTGCCGACATGAAAAGGACGCGCCATGTGCCATACTTGTCGGCAATGGCGCCGAAGAAGGGCTGTCCTGCGCCCCAGAACAGATTTTGCAGTGCCATTGCCATGCCGAACGTGGTGCGATCCCAACCTTTATCGGCGAGCAGCGGCAACTGGAAGAAACCCATCGCCGATCGAGGGCCGAACGTGAGCAGCGCGATGAGGCAACCGGCGATGATGATCAGCCAGGGTATGCCAAGTTGCTTGACGTTATTTGCTGCAGACTGCGCCATGGCGATTTCCTCATTGAGAAACGCAGCAATAGCGCATTTGCCGTCTCAATCAATTGAATTGAGTTGATTGGTACTTAAATGAGTTTGATGCGTATAAGCGGCCGGATACCGCGCCGTTGGCGCAGCGAATAAAGGATTGATAATATGAGACTATTATTGCCGGTTCTGGCATTGGGTGCTGTAATTCTCGCCGGTTGTGCGAACTCAGGCAGCGTCAGCCCACTCGTTTTTTGTGATCGGCCAAGCGATTTCGGCGCCAAGGTCTTTACCGACTGCACGCCGCGTGTCGGTGGTGATAGTCCCGCGCGGAGTGCCAGGGACAGTCGGCGCTTCAGCGATGACCGCAGGATCATCCTTGGCGGAGTTTATGGCCGCTGAATCTGAAAAGTTCGCCCTTGAATCAATTGGCCGCCCATTGCGCGGCCATTCCTCTTTTGCATCAACGCCTCTTGAAGCCATCTAAATATTCCCCTATGTAGTCCGCGACGGCCGTGCCGTTTTTCTTTTGACCGCAAATATGCTCAATATGAGTATAAATGCTGACGCGAGTGCCAGCCAGGAACGGACTTACCCGCGTAGAGTGCCCAGGAGGAAGTGGATATGACCGATACCGCTCGCACGACGAACGTCAGGGACAGCAACAAGGTGCAAACGGCAGCTGACCGCTTTGGCATTCTTGAAATGCCGGACCTCGCCTTCACGCCGCAAGTCGCGGCCGAGACGGAGCATCTGTACGAGCGCGTTGCCCATCATATCCCGCGCATCGAATGGCCTGTTTATGCGCCCTATGTTGCGGCCATCAATCGGCTGAAGAAACAGCGCAATGCCGTCATTCTTGCCCACAATTACCAGACGCCTGAGATTTTCCACTGCGTTGCCGACATTGTTGGCGACTCGCTTCAGCTTGCCAAGGAAGCGACCAAGGTCGATGCGGACATCATCGTGCAGTGTGGCGTCCACTTCATGGCCGAGACCTCAAAACTGCTCAATCCGCACAAGACCGTGCTGATCCCGGACATGAAGGCTGGCTGTTCCCTGGCCGAATCCATCACGGGAGCCGATGTGCGGCTGTTGCGCGAAACTTATCCTGGCGTCCCCATCGTTACCTATGTCAACACGTCGGCCGAGGTAAAGGCGGAGAGTGACATCTGCTGCACATCGGCCAACGCGGTCCAGATTGTCGAGAGTTTCGGGGTCGACCGTGTCCTTTGCATCCCGGACGAATTCCTGGCCCAGAACGTCGCTGCCCAGACCAAGGTCAAGGTCTTGACCTGGAAGGGGCATTGCGAGGTGCACGAACGCTTCACGGCCAGCGAACTCCTGGCCTACAAGGCGGCCGATCCGGATATCCAGATCATCGCCCATCCCGAATGCCCGCCGGAAGTGGTTGCGGTTGCTGATTATACCGGCTCGACCAGCGGCATGATCCACTATGTGAAAGACAACCGTCCGGCCAAGGTCCTGCTTGTGACAGAATGCTCGATGGCGTCCAACATCGAGTCTGAAGTGCCCGACGTGAAGTTCATCAAGCCGTGCAATCTGTGTCCGCACATGAAACGCATCACGCTGCCGAACATCCTCGAAAGCCTTGTCTTCATGCGCGAGGAAATTCACGTTGATCCGCTCATCGCGGAACGTGCGCGGCTGGCGGTCGAGCGTATGGTGAACCTCAAGAACTGACAGTGGAGCGCGATCCCGATGTCCATTGAATCCGATCCCGTCATCATCATCGGTGGCGGTCTTGCCGGACTTTTCTGCGCCCTCAAATTGGCCCCGCGTCCGGTCACGATCCTGGCGGCGGCACCAATCGGTCGTGGTGCCTCCTCTGCATGGGCGCAAGCCGGCATTGCAGCCGCCGTGTCCGAGGGCGACACGATGGAGAAGCACGTGGCCGATACCGTTGCGGCAGGGGATGGCATTGTCGACGAGCGCATCGCCCGGCTTATGGCGGGCGAAGCTGCGGCACGTGTCCACGATCTGCTCGAGTATGGAGTGCCCTTCGACCGCGATCTGGAAGGGAAGCTTCAGGTATCCCGTGAAGCGGCACACTCTGAAAGCCGTATTGTACGCGTGCGCGGCGATATGGCTGGGCGAGCCATCATGCAGGCGTTGGTGAAGACTGTTGAGGACACGCCCTCGATCCGGGTTCTGGAAGGCTATGTCGTCGAAGACATCATGACGGAACATGGTGCCGTGACCGGCATCGTTGCCCGGACTGACGCCGGACGCGGCAAGCAGGTCAGGCTTGCATCGCGCATCGTGGTGATCGCGACGGGGGGAATCGGTCATCTTTATGCCGTCACTACCAACCCGTCCGAGGCCCGCGGTGAAGGTATCGGCATGGCGGCGCGGGCAGGGGCCATGATGGCGGACATGGAGTTCGTGCAGTTTCACCCCACAGCCCTCGATGTCGACAAGGATCCGGCGCCATTGGCCACGGAAGCATTGCGCGGCCACGGGGCGACCCTGATCAATCGCGCAGGCGAGCGTTTCATGTTGAAGATCGATCCCGATGCCGAGCTTGCCCCGCGGGACGTCGTTGCGCGCGGCATCTTTGCCGAGGTCAAGAGCGGGCGCGGTGCCTGGCTTGATTGCACCAAGGCGGTCGGAGCAGCGTTCGCCGAAGAGTTCCCGACGGTCTACAAATATTGCCGCGATGCAGGTATCGATCCTGTCGTCGAGCCGATCCCCGTCGTTCCTGCAGCGCATTATTTCATGGGTGGCATTCTGACCGACCAGGATGGCCGTACATCCATTGATGGCCTGTGGGCCTGCGGTGAATGCACCTCCACGGGCGCTCACGGCGCGAATCGACTGGCGTCCAATTCCCTGCTTGAGGCGGTAGTCTTCTCGGCCCGCATTGCTGCCAGGATCGGCAAGGGCGACAAGAGACACCTCAATGACTGGTCTAGGGGCTCGGTAGATCGGGACGATCTGCAGCCGGAAGCAGATACGGCTGCGATGAGCACATTGCGCAAGACGATGAGTGCAAGTTTCGGCGTCATTCGCGACCGGGAAGGCATGTTGCGTGGTCTCAGGACTATTCTTGAACTGGAACGGGCCAATCGCGACGCTGCCTTCCGCAATGTACTGGCGACGGCAAAACTCGTTGCTGTCAGTGCCTTGCGCCGTGAGGAGAGCCGTGGCGGCCACTTCCGCACGGATTTTCCCGAGCAACGGAAAGAGTGGCAGCACAGGACATTTCTGACCTTGGCCGACGTGGAGACGACAGTTGACGAATTCATGGAGCTGACATGATGGCCGGCAGTCCGGATGAACCGCGGAAGGCCTTTCCGCCCTCCTTGCCGCGATTGATGATCGAAGATGCGGTGGGGGCCGCCCTGCTTGAAGATCTCGGCAGAGCCGGTGATATCACGACCAATGCTACCTTGCCGCCGGATGCCGCCGCCGCCGTGGCGCTCGCCAGCCGCGAAGCGGGCACGATTTGCGGCATGGGCTTTGCGCGAGCAGCCTTCGCAATGGTCGACCCTACACTGAAGTTCACCGCTCTTGTCGAAGATGGCTCACGGGTCAATCGCGGCGACGCTATCGCGCGCGTGGAGGGCAATGCGCGTGCCATTCTGTCTGCAGAGCGGGTTGCCCTCAACTACCTCATGCACCTGAGCGGCATAGCTACTTATACTTCAAGGTTCGCCGATTTGATCGCCCACACCGGTGCCAGGGTGTGTGATACCCGCAAGACCATTCCGGGCATGCGTGCATTCGCCAAATACGCCGTAAAATGCGGTGGCGGCGCCAACCACCGCTTTGGCCTCGACGATGCGATCCTTATCAAGGACAATCACGTGGCCGTTGCCGGAGGAGTTGCGAAAGCCGTTCTCGCCGCCCGTGCCTATGCTGGCCACCTGGTTAAGATCGAGATTGAGGTCGATAGTCTCCACCAGTTCGAGGAAGCCTTGTCGGTCGGGGCGGATGTGATTCTTCTTGATAATATGGGGCCGGAACTGCTTGAAAAGGCGGTGAAAATCAATGCTGGACGCGCAAAGCTCGAAGCGTCTGGCGGCATTGCATTCGACACTATCAAGGCGATAGCCGAAACGGGCGTCGACTATATTTCGACATCAAAAATCACTATGGCTGCTCCAACGCTGGATATCGGACTGGATATTGAACTGACATGAAAGTCATTGCGACGATTGGCGAGCTGCGTGCTGCATTGAAATCGGAACGTCTGGCAGGCAAGACGATTGGCCTGGTACCGACCATGGGCTATCTGCATGTCGGCCATATGGAATTGGTCCGCCGGTCGAAGGCGGCTGCCGATGTCACTGTGGTATCCATCTTCGTCAACCCGACCCAGTTCGGGCCGAACGAGGATCTCTCCACCTATCCGCGCGACATGGAGGGCGACCTCGGCAAGCTGCGGGCGGAGGGTGTCGACTATGCCTTCACGCCGGAGGTTGCGGAAATTTACCGGCCCGGCGCCGATACGATCGTTGATACCCCGGTGCTATCACGCATTCTGATCGGCAAGATTCGTCCCGGACATTTCCGCGGCGTGACCACGGTCGTGACCAAACTGTTCAACATCGTACAGCCCGATCACGCATTCTTCGGCGAGAAGGACTACCAGCAACTGACCATCATTCGTCGCATGGTCGCGGATCTCGACATGCCGATCGAGATTACCGGTGTTGCAACGGTGCGCGAGGAGGACGGCGTTGCATGTTCATCGCGCAATGCAATGCTGACGCCAGCCGACCGCAAGGCGGCCGTCGTGTTGTCCAGATCGCTGGCGAGGGCCGAGGAACTGGCGGCCAAGGGACAACGATCAGTTTCGGCTATCCGGAATGCGGTGCGTTCGGTCCTGGAAGCCGAGAAACGCGGCCAGATTGAGTCGGTCGATATCCGGGATGCGCAAACGCTCGATCCGGTTTCGGGCAAATTCAGGCAGCCAGCGGTCATTCTTCTGACGGTTCGCTTTGGCAAGGTGAGATTGATCGATCAGCGTGTCGTCGGCTGATCACGATCCGGGAAAGGTAACATGAGCCAGGAAGTCGTCATTCGCAGGATAACCGCGCCGGAGATTCGGAGCCGCAAGGGCGGCGAGCCGATCGTTGCCTTGACCTCCTATCACGCCAATACGGCACGCATCGTTGACGGCCATGCAGACATTCTGCTCGTTGGCGACAGTCTCGGCATGGTCCTCTATGCGATGGACTCGACGCTCGGGGTTCCACTTGATCTGATGATAGCCCATGGTCGCGCCGTTGTGCGTGGCTCCAGGCGGGCGATGGTCGTCGTGGACATGCCCTTCGGTTCCTACGAGGAAAGCCCGGCCATGGCGTTTCGCAATGCCGCCCGCATCATGCAGGAGACGGGGTGCGGCGCGGTCAAGCTTGAAGGCGGGGTGCGCATGGCCGATACCATTCGCTTCCTGACGGAGCGTGGAATTCCGGTCATGGCCCATGTCGGACTGACTCCGCAGTCGATCAACACCTTCGGCGGCTTCAAGACGCAGGGCCGCGACACGGCGTTGTGGCCGCTGATCAAGGCCGATGCCCAGGCGGTGGGCGAGGCCGGCGCATTTTCCGTGGTCCTGGAAGGAATTGTCGAACCGCTTGCCGCGGAAATCTCCCGCGAGAGCCTCATTCCGACCATCGGCATCGGCGGGTCCAGGGAGTGCGACGGCCAGATCCTCGTGCTGGAGGATATGCTTGGCTACAATCCGAAACCGCCCAAATTCGTGAAGGTCTATGGGCATGTGGGCAGCGCAATTGAGGCGGCAGTGAAGGCCTACTCGGAAGATGTTCGTTCGCGTGCTTTTCCAGGAGACGAGAACGTCTATCCGTTGAAATAAGGCCTAATCGTGGTTCTTCCGTTCGGTATCAGCGCCCTCCCAATATTGCATGGTTGCCGATCGGTCGTAGCCTTCGCCCATCAACCGAACGCCAACGCGTCCGGTTTCCGTGTAGAAGATCACGTCGTTGGGGTTTTTCTCACCGATGATGATGTATCGGCAGGGCGCATTGCTATGGTTGTGGAAGGAATGCCCGGCCTGCTGACCGGCCGGGAAAACGACGTGGTCGCCAGCCTTCATCCTGTAGGTCTTGTCGCCCAGCCGTAGCGTCATTTCGCCTTCGAGGATGAAAGCCTGCTCTTCCTCGAGCATATGATAGTGATTGAGACTCGACTCCTTGCCGGGCGATAGCTCCTCCAGGGCAACCCCCACATGTGTCGCCCCGCCAAAGCCCGAAAGATAGCGATAGCGCGAGCCGTAGCGGCTCCCTTCGGACCAATCTTCCCAGGGAACGGTGTCGGACGCGAATGGTTCGGAAATACCGTCGGCATTCAATGATTTCGGTTTGTCGTTCATGACTCTCTCCCTATCCTCGTCCTCCGACACGAAGGCCGGCCACGCTGCGCTCCTCCAGCACGTTGTGACGGAAGCGATAAAGCGCAGCAGGCCGTCCACGAGCCTGCGTCTGTTCGGCTCCTGTGGGTTCGACCAGTTCGGTGGTCTCGACCAGCCTGCGGAAGTTCTGCTTGTGCAGGTGTCTTCCGGATATCGCCTCAACGGTCTCCTGCAATGCGGTCAGTGTAAAGGTTGGTGGCATCAGTTCGAAGATGACCGGCCGATATTTCAGCTTGGAACGGAGCCGCGAGATTGCGGTTGCGAGAATGCGGCGGTGATCAAAACTCATCGGCAGGCCCAGGGCACGCGAAAGCTCCGTCCGCTCTGCCCGCCCATCCCGTCCTGCTTCGTCGACCAATCCTGCTTCGTAAAGGAGTTCATAGCGCTCCAGGGAACGCTCCTCGTCCCAAGCGATACCATCGTCGCCGAAAGCAAGCCGGAGCCGGCTCAACCGCGCTGAAAACCCGCCGCTTTTCGCCCATGAGAGCAGCGCCGGGCGTATGGTCTCATCGATCATTGCCGGCTTGCCGCCGCGCCAGTCCTCCCAGGGCAAAAATGAATACCAGCTGCGCCAGCGCGCCCCCGACTTGCTGATAGCTTCCCTGTTGTCATCCGCAATCCGGGTAAGCGCGAGATAACCCACCGACACAATGTGCAGGTCCTGGTCTTCCGCGGTCTTGTGGCGACCGCGATCGCCGAAAGTGTAGAGTTGTTCGACATAACCCAGCCGCAGGGGAGTCTGCTCGGCCACCCACTCGCGCAGCCCGGTTTCGAAGGTCCTGTGTTGCAGGGGATTGAAAGGGCCGAACGGCAACTCGTCGCGCTCAGCATCGCCGCCAGCCGGACTGGTTAGAATCAAGGGATCGTTATTCGCCACGGCAACGATGGCCGCGCTCAGGTTTATCTCGACGGCATTGGGCGCGCCGGTCATCTCTTACACCAGGATGGGCAGGATGAACGGCGTGCCTTCGAAGGCGTCCTCACCCCGGCCGATCTCCTTGATAGCGTCGACCATACGACCCTTGCGATCGAGCATATCATCTGCAAGCGCCACCAGCCGGATATTGGGCGTTGCGGAGGGTGAATTACGCCGCAGTGTCTGGGCCAGCCACACCTCGTCAAGCTCTGGATTCAGTGCAAGGGCCGTAATATAGGCTCCTGCCGTCGAGCGCGATATGCCGGCGTAACAGTGGATGAGGAGGGGGGCTTTTCGATCCCAGCTTTGTCCGAAGGCAATCAGGCCACTGACGTGATCGGCCACCGGGTGGGTCATGCCCTCGGTTGGCTCGATAATATCGTTGAACCCCAGAAACAGGTGACGATCCTCGGAAATCTCGGCCGGGCGCATCACGGGGGTACCGATATTGATCAGCGTGACCATGTCTCGAGCACCGAAACGCGTCGCGGTCTCGGCCAGGCGGGAGAGTGGGGAGATGACGATATGTGGCATTGACCCTGTTATCCTCTGTTCTGCGCGCGCTGCCTGTCGAGAAACGCGAACCGCTGCAGAAATGCGTCCTGTACCTCCTGAGTGGGCAGGGCGATCAGGTCGAGCTTGTGCGGATCTATCCCGCGCGGCCGACCGAAGAATTGCACAGCCTCCTTTTCGGAGAATCCGGCAAGCCGTGTTGCTTCATAGTAAGCGGCGATGGCATCTGCCCGCTTGATCAAGGCTCGAAGCTCCTGCTTCACCTCTGGTGTCAGTGAGAACCGCAAATGGATGGCATGTTGGAGGCGCAATTCCACACTCTTGTAGTCGCCACCGACGACGGCCTTGAAAGGTGAAATCATGTCGCCGATCACATATTCGGGTGCGTCATGGAGAAGTGCGATCAGGCGATGCTCGGCCGTTGCTTCAGGGACGATCCTGCCGAATATCTGTTCGACCAGCAGCGAATGCTGCGCCACCGAAAAAGCATGTTCGCCGACTGTTTGTCCGTTCCAGCGGGCGACGCGCGCCAGCCCTTGGGCAATGTCCTCGATTTCGATATCAAGGGGCGAGGGGTCAAGGAGATCCAGCCGGCGGCCGGACAGCATGCGTTGCCAGGCACGCAGTTCGGTTTTTTTCAATACGATAGTTTGCGGCTTGGCCGGCATTCATGCTCCCGGAGGTCAGGACTACGCTTCTTGTGTTGCCTCGGGGAATGTAAACCGGTGTTCGGGTGGAATGGCAAGGTGGACCGCAACTTCTCCTGCCAAAATGGGGGTTCCGCTGTCCACGGCTTCCTTGACCCTGTCGATGCGGGCAAGCGCAAGCCCGGCATTTCCCGCAACACTCCCCAGAGTCCCGATGTCCCGGCCATTGGCCGTAATCGTTGTTCCTGTTGCGGGCAAGTCGGAGAGAGCCGTAGCGATGAGCATCCGGCGCCTGGCGGTGCCACGGTGCTGCATGCGGGAGACGACTTCCTGACCGACGAAACAGCCTTTCCTGAATGATAGTCCGCCCGTCTGATCAAGATTGACATCATGCGGGAAGGCGTTGCCGAGCTGATAGTCCAGGGGCGCTTCCGCCACGCCATGAACAATCCTCAACATCGTCCACGCATTCGCATCACCAGTAGCATCCGAAATGCCGCCATAGCGCCGTTGAACGTTAAGCGCGTTGGGAAAACGCCGGTCATGTAATGTTGAATCATTTTGCGAACGGCCGGAATCTGTTTCCCAGGAAACCTGAACAAGTGGTTCTGAATCCGCGGCAATTTGAAGCTTGGCGCGCAGTTTATAGAGCGTCAGGCGTTTCAGGAGATCGTCAGCAGAAGCCTGCAGTGTATCGAGGCGAAATCCGTCGCCGCTGCGTGAGACAAGGAATTCGAACAGAATCTTGCCTTGCGGACTGAGCAGGGCGCCGGGTTTCAGATCATGCCGTTCGAGTGAATCCAGATCGGTCGTTATGAGGTTCTGAAGGAAAGTTTCAGAGTCCTCGCCTGTCATGTGAAGGATTGCTCTTCCGTTTAAACTTGCCGATGGCATTCTATCACCCTTGCCTTTCGCGTCCCTGTTACGTAATCCGCTGCTGAAGGGTTCGCAAGGCTGGATGGAGGCAGAAACAAATGGCTCGGACGTTCGATACGATTTTTCGGAGCGGTATTGTCGTCAACCAGGATGGCGTCGGCCTGCGTGATGTCGGCATTACCAACGGCCGCATTGCCGCAATCGGCAATCTTGGCGGCGCATCGGCGGCCGAGATCATCGACTCGACCGGGCTGCATATCCTTCCGGGCGTGGTCGACAGCCAGGTGCACTTCCGCGAGCCTGGGCTTGAGCACAAGGAGGACCTCGAGAGCGGCTCGCGCTCTGCGGTGCTCGGCGGTGTCACAGCCGTCTTTGAAATGCCCAACACCAAACCGCTGACAACATCTGCCGAAACGCTCGAGGATAAGGTCAGGCGCGGCCGCCACCGGATGCATTGCGATTTTGCCTTTTGGGTTGGAGGCACGCGTGACAATGCAAACGACGTGGCCGAGCTTGAGCGACTGCCCGGCGCGGCAGGTATCAAGGTGTTCATGGGATCGTCCACCGGCGATCTGCTTGTCGAGGAGGATGAGGGCGTTCGTTCCATCCTGAGGAACACGCGCCGGCGTGCCGCATTCCACTCCGAGGATGAATTCCGCTTGCGCGAACGCGAGGGGTTGCGTGTTGCAAATGATCCGTCTTCGCACCCGGTCTGGCGTGACGAAATCGCCGCGCTCAAATGCACGGAGCGGCTGGTACGGATTGCCCGCGAAACCCGTGCGCGTATCCATGTCCTACACATATCGACAGCCGAGGAGATCGATTTCCTGCAGGATCACAAGGATGTGGCGAGCTGCGAAGCAACGCCGCATCATTTGACGCTTGATGCCAGCCAATATGCAACGCTTGGCACACTGATCCAGATGAATCCGCCGGTGCGTGATACGCGCCACCGCGACGGTATCTGGACCGGCATAGGCCAGGGGATCGTCGATGTCCTCGGATCCGACCATGCTCCGCACACGCTTGAAGAGAAGGCAAAGCCCTATCCAGCCTCGCCGTCGGGCATGACCGGCGTCCAGACCCTTGTGCCGATCATGCTTGATCACGTGAATGCCGGACGGCTTTCCATTGAACGGTTTGTCGATCTGAGCTCGCACGGGCCCAATCGGCTGTTCGGCATGGCACGAAAGGGTCGCATTGCCGTCGGCTACGACGCCGACCTGACGATCGTCGACATGAAGCGCCGGGAAGCCATTACCAATGGGCAAGTCGGCTCCAAGGCCGGCTGGACACCATACGACGGAAAGATTGTGACCGGCTGGCCGGTCGGAACGATTATTCGCGGCCGCAAGGTCATGTGGGAAGGTGAAATCGTCACGCCGTCCCAAGGCGAACCGGTGCTATTCGGCGAGGCACTTCCTCAAGGCAGATAGGAGTCGGCTCTGGAGGATCCTTTCACGCAGAGCCGGTAGGCGATGACGTAGCAAACGCCAGATGAGTCAGTTTTTCCGGATTTCGAACGACATAGATCGTCTTGATTTTGCCATTCTCGATTTCAAGGGCTGTCGTCTGCGGCATGTCGTCGAATTCGCTCGTTACGAAGCCGGGCAGACCGTCGATCGTCCCCTCGTGTAGCAGCGTCGGAAACTGGTATTTCTCGCGGCGTGCAACGCCATCAAAGAACCGGCTGACCTTTGCCGCCGTGTGGATAGGGTTGATGACTGACGGTCTGAGGCCCCCACCATCGGCATACAAGACGACGTCCTCGGCCAAAAGGGATTGCAGTCCCTGCATGTCGCCGCTGCGTGAGGCAACGAAGAAGGCCTTTGCGATGTTGCGACCCTGTTCGTCAGACACTGGAAAGCGCGGCTTGGCCTTTTGGACATGGCTTCGGGCACGGCTGGCGAGTTGGCGGCATGCCGCCAGATCGCGGCCGATCGCCTTGGAAATCTGGTTGAAGTCCTGTCCGAATACATCGTGCAGCAGAAATGCGGCACGCTCGAGCGGTGAAAGACGCTCCAACGCCATCATCAGCGTCAACGTGATGTCACCATCCGACTCATCTTCACTCGGGTCGAAGATGGGCTCCGGCAGCCAGTTTCCCACATAGGTTTCCCTTTTGACGCGAGCGGACTTCAAGTGATCGAGGCATAGCCGCGTAACAATGCGCACCAGGAAGGCCTCCTCGTTGCGCACCGTGGAGTTGTCTGTCTGGTGCCAGCGAATGAAGCTTTCCTGAACGATATCTTCCGCCTCCGCGACCGATCCAAGCATGCGGTAGGCGATGCGGATCAGCCTCGGTCTGAGGCGGTTGAACGTATCGGTCGCTTGATCAAGCAGCGACACTATCGGGTGCTACCGGGTGGATCGAGCGGAAGCCGATGGCCAGACGGTTCCACCCGTTGATGGTTACGATCAGCATGGACAATTTGACGATCTCCTCTTCGGTAAACTGTCGCTTCAGTTCCTCATAGACGCTGTCCGGTGCATGGGTCTCTGCGATCAGCGTCAGCGATTCGGTCCAGGCCAGCGCCGCACGCTCGCGCTCGCTATAAGCCGGCGATTCCCGCCAGGCATCGAGCAGGTACAGCCGCTGCTCGGTCTCTCCGTGCTTGCGAGCTTCCTTGGAATGCATATCCAGGCAGAACGCGCAGCCGTTGATCTGCGAGGAACGCATTTTGATCAGCTTGATCAAACTTGTTTCCAGCCCGCTGCTGGCGATGCTCTCTTCCATCTTGAGCATCGGCTTGATTGCTTCGTGGTCCAATAGATTCAATCTTGCTTTCACGACGTATCTCCTTGTGTGTCGTCAGTTGTCTGCACACAAGACGAGGCAGTGAGGTTGAACGTGACATCCGAATGATTTTTTTCGCGACGAACCTAACGCGCCCGCTTCAACGCGTGTCGGATCAACCGATCGATCAATTCGGGGTAGGGAATACCACTTTCGGCGAATACCTTCGGATACATGCTGATGTTTGTAAAACCTGGTATCGTATTGATTTCATTTATGAATATATGTCCATCAAGACGCAGGAAGAAATCGACGCGAGCCATGCCTGTGCATCCGAGTGCCGTGAAAGCCCGTTTTGCCATCTCCTGGAGGGCAATCGTCGTGCCAACTTCAAGCTGGGCCGGTACAAACAAGACGGCGCCATCAGCGTCGATATACTTCGCCTCATAGGAATAGAAACCGTGTGCTGCTGCCGGCGCTATTTCACCGGGAACAGACACCCGCAGCGTACCATCCTCTTCCTCGAGTACACCGAGCTCGATCTCCCGAGCATCAATGAATTCTTCGATCAGAACGCGGCTGTCATACTTGAGGCCATCATCGATTGCCGATGACAGCTCGGCCGCTGTCCTTGCCTTGCTCACGCCGACGGACGAGCCTTGCCGTACTGGTTTGACAAACAGCGGCAATCCAAGTTCCTGCGCGATCGCTTCGGCATCAGGCCTCTCCTGGCGGCTGATCGTCCGCCCGCGAGCCACTGGGAGACCTGCCTGCGCAAACAGACATTTGGCCTGATGCTTGTCCATCGCAGCAGCAGAACCAAAAATGCCGCAGCCCACATAGGCCACGTCGGCAACTTCGGCGAAGCCCTGGACGGAGCCGTCTTCCCCGAATTGACCGTGGAGGATTGGGATCAGCACGTCGACCGGCGCAATTTCATAGGCAGGCCCGGAGCGCGGCAGAACAAGTGTCCGTCCTTTGCCGCCGGGCAGCAGGCTGACCCGCGCGCCATCCTCCGGGACGGATTGCGGAAACGCACCATCGATCAGCAGCCATTTGCCCTCGCGCGTGATGGCAATGAGTACAACCTCATATTTTTCGCGGTCGATGGCCCGATCAACGTTCCTGGCCGACATCAGGGAAACATCGTGCTCGGCAGACTTGCCACCGAACAGAATTGCAACGCGTATCCTGGACATGCTGAAAACGTCTCACTCTGAATGGAGCCAAGGTACAATGAGAAATCGATAAGCTTGGCAGGTTTGCGTCAATCGCCCGTTACAAAAAACCGCCAGCGACCTTTCGGAGTGATACCGAGGCGATAGAACACATAGGTTCCGAACTGCTTCATTTCATCGTAATCGCCGGCTGTAACGATCTGGAAGAGCTCAACCTTCTGCTTCGCGTCAAGCTTGTCGAGCGGGTAGGCGAAGAAGTAGGGCCACACGTAGAGCTCATCCGCGGTACCCGCATCGAGATGGACATAGCCCGATTCCAGCACGTCGACCAGGATCGCCAGGATTTCCTGCCCTTCCTGATCACCGGCAAGGCTCTTCAGATAGGCCAATGGATCGCCTTCAATGTCAGTCAGTGACAGCATCGTCACATCGTCGCCCGAACCGATCAGCGGACGAAGCGCCTCGATTGATCCGGATTTGGCTGCAGTCAGTATCAGTTCACGCATCTTCTGCACTGGGAAGGGCAGTTTGCTGATGTCGTACTCGACCTGCGGTACCGGCGCACCTTCCTTGGCGTTGGGCATGGCGGGATTGGCGGCCGCAGCGCCATCGTCTGGCGCTTTCTGCTCGGGAGCAGGCTTCTCGGGATCAGCGGCCGGCTCATCGGCAGCTGGTGGGCCTTCCGGCTCGTCTGAAGGTTCTTCAGGCGATGGTTGGGCGGCCTTGGGAAGTTCTTCTTTCTTGATCTCACTCAGTGCAAGTTGCACTGCCGCATCGCGACCGGCTGAAAACACTGGAGAGCTGAAAGCACATATTGCCGCTGCCAGACAAAAGGTTCTGGCGATCGCCGAAGCGGAAAAGTGCTTTTCAAGCATGCAGGTTCACCCGGAATTGAAATTATTGCAGAACGCGATTCGATGAAAACTCACCAGCAGAAATACGTTCGCGCAGCGCCTCAAGCAAGGCCAGTGCAGACACTTCACCGTTATCGCGGATCAACTCGGTCAGCGCGGTTGCGAAAGCTGCTTCGGCCATAATTTCGGGTTCGATACCTTCAAGCGTGCCATCTGCCCAGACTTCATTCTGATATTCGATCGCAACCAGTTTTTTTTCTTCTGCAACCAACCTATCGAGGTCCGTCGATGTCATGTTCATGATATACCATCCTTGGCCGAGGCCAATTCTTAAACTACCGCTAAACAATACCATACGTTTTGTTTAAAATGCGGTTCATTGGCTTCAACAGTTAAAGCCTGGTTAATTTCCATAGCCCGATACGATCTCAGAAGAAAGTCTCATTCCTTCAGCCTGGTAGCGGTCAATCGCCGCAATCGCCTGGCTCGTACAACTGGAATAAGTCTCGTTGAATGTGCGGTAGCCGCGGTTGAAACTGGCAATGAGGCGCGCCCTGCGGGCAGGTTCAGGATTCTCTGCCAGCAGCAGTGAATCCATGCGATCGCGCCACTGGCTGCTCTTTTCTCCGCACAGGTTGCGCAACGAATGGATTGATCCGATCACCTCGGCCAGGCGGAGCAGTTTTGCTTCGTACAGGGGATCGACCGCATAGGCCGGTGCCGATGCGACGAATACCGCCAGGAACGTTGTGGTCAATGCTGTACGCCGCACAAGTCAACCTTGAAAGCTGAAGTCCTCTTGAGGAAGCATGTTGCGCGAAAGCAAGGCACCTTCAAGGCGCTGATGGTTAATACCCTCAGCTTTTGAAGGAGCGAGCCAGATAATGTGCAACTTCCAATACACTATCGGTCACGTCGAAGGCAGCCATGTCTTCCACGCGCAACCAATGCACCGAGGCGGCGTCATCAGCTGCAACAGCTTCACCCTTCGCGTCATGGACCAGAAATACTGCGAGACGGAATGGTTTCGGCGACGGGAATTCCGCCGTTGAATAATCGAACGTCACAGTTGTAAGGTAGGTAACCTCCGTTGCGACGACGCCGGTTTCTTCAAAGAGCTCCCGGATTGCGGCTTCCGGCGGCGTCTCTCCATCCTCCCGGCGGCCACCCGGAAAAGCCAGCCAGCCCTTCGATGGCTCACGTCCGCGCTCGACCAGCAGGAATGACTGCTCGCGGATACAAACGGCGGAGACACCATCGACGGTTGCAGAAAGAGGAATCTGGTCCATATATCAGGCGTAAGTGCTGAAGCAGTGTTTGACAAGGGCAGTCCATGACTTGACCCGGTATCGCAAATGCGGATGATCGCGACCTCCAAACCAAATCAGGCGCCAATGGCATGTGTGGACGTTTTTCCCTCCTCGGTACACCGCAAGAGATCGAAGCTCTTTTCGATCTCATGGACATCGGGACATTTCCGCCGCGCTTCAACATCGCCCCTACGCAACCGATTCTGATGGTGGTCAGTGGCGAAACACCGCCTCCCGGCAGCAATCGGACTGATCGCAGGGCATTGCTCGTACGCTGGGGCTTCATACCCGGCTGGGTGAAAGACACTGCAAATTATCCGTTGATGATCAATGCCCGTTCGGAAACGGCCATCGAGAAAGCCTCCTTCAAGACCGCAATGCGCCATCGCCGCGCATTGATACCTGCCTCGGGATTTTATGAGTGGCGGCGGAACGGCAACAACAAGTCACAGGCCTATTGGGTCAGGCCGCGTGATGGCGGGATTGTCGCATTTGCCGGACTCTACGAGCCGTGGGCGAATGCCGAAGGATCGGAAATGGATACGGGTGCCATCCTGACCACCGCAGCCAGTGAAGATCTTCGTTTCATCCATGACCGCATGCCGGTGGTCATAGAACGGCAGGACTACGCTCGCTGGCTGGATTGCAAAACGCAGGAACCCCGCCATGTTGCAGACCTGCTGAAGCCTGCGCAGGCGGATTTCTTCGAGGCGATCCCGGTTTCGGACAAGGTCAACAACTTTGCAAACACAGGACCGGAAATACAGGAGCGCGTCGCTGAATCCCAGGAAGGGAACAAGAAATCTTCGCGCGTCAAACCGCCGGAGACCGACGACCAGCTGAAGCTTTTCTAAGCGACCCATTCACCTACAAATCTCCAGGAACGATCACTCCATGCTTTCAGCCGCCGTCTCCGGTTTTCTTCTTGGCGCGTCGCTCATCATCGCGATCGGCGCACAAAACGCCTTCATATTGCGCCAGGGCCTGTTGCGCGAGCACGTCTTCATCCTCAGTCTGATCTGTGCGCTGTCCGATGCGTTATTGATCGCCGCCGGCGTGGCCGGGCTGGGGACTCTGATCGCTCAATCGCCAAAGTTGATTTCGTTCGTGACCCTTGGTGGCGCGGTGTTTCTGTTCTGGTACGCGTCTGTTGCATTCCGCCGCGCGCTTCATCCGGAAGTCCTGCAGGCCGCAACGTCGGGCAATGGCAATTTGAGGGTGGCGATCGGCACAGTCCTGGCGCTGACCTTCCTTAATCCGCATGTCTATCTCGATACGGTTGTTCTGCTGGGCGGCCTTTCGGCTCGCTTTGAAGGCATTGACCGCGCGGCCTATGGCGCGGGCGCGGCACTCGCATCCTTCATCTGGTTCTTTGGCCTCGGCTACGGTGCGAGGCTCTTGCAGCCGGTGTTTGCAAAGCCGGCCGCCTGGCGGGTACTTGACGTCCTCATCGGCCTTGTAATGGCCGGAATAGCTCTGAGCCTGTTAGTCCGTTTCCTGAACAATTGAAGCCAGTTTCAGCTGCGGACGCTGGCGCACCGTGCTGAGCACTGCCGCCAGAATTGCAGCCGGGCCGATGGCTCGGTATTGTGAGGCAAGATTGTCGGCACGGACGCTTTCGCGCGGCTTGGCCGATTGCTGTTTATTGGTCATGGGTCTGGTCCTTTTGGCGGGGCCTATTCCCCTTTCGTCTAAGACCTGAGGATTCCCGTTGAAATTGGCCGGAAAGAAGGCACTTTCCGGGAGGATTTTGGGCTATTCGGTTAATTTGAATTAACCAAGGCACAGGCGACAAAATTGCAACACCGTCCCCTTGGTTATCAATGCTTGACGATTGCCGCACACTCGACCATAAATGCGCGCATGAAAACGTTGCCCGTCACGATTATTATTACCTGTCGGATTATTATCAGCTAGCACTTGCTGGCCCGGCCGTTTTCGTCTCAAAAATCGATACCAAGATGTGAAACGCTCCGGTCGACAGACCAGTGGAATGATACGCATTCGACATCAGCCTGAAATTTGAGAAGATCGCCATGCCGCAGCAATTGAGCCTCTACAATACGCTCACCCGCACGAAAGAGACCTTCGCGCCCATCAATCCAGCCAATGTGCGCATGTATGTCTGCGGCCCGACCGTTTATGACTATGCCCATATCGGCAATGCGCGGCCCGTGATTGTCTTTGACGTCCTGTTTCGCTTGCTGCGCCATGTCTATGGCGAGCAGCACGTCACCTATGTTCGCAACATCACCGACGTCGATGACAAGATCAACGCACGCGCCGCCCGCGACCATCCGGAA
This sequence comes from Phyllobacterium lublinensis, assembly GCF_020164435.1. Lineage (GTDB taxonomy): Bacteria > Pseudomonadota > Alphaproteobacteria > Rhizobiales > Rhizobiaceae > Phyllobacterium > Phyllobacterium lublinensis. The sequence continues at coordinate 130,122 of NZ_JAIUDQ010000006.1, forward strand.
CTGCCTCTCAACGAGGCAATCCGCAAGGTCACTGAAACGACTAACCGCCAGTTCCAGGCGGACGTTGCCGCACTTGGCAATCTGCAGCCGTCGGATCAGCCGCGGGCAACCGAATACATAGCCGAGATGGTCGCAATGATAGATCGCCTCGTTGAGCGCGGTGTTGCCTATGTGGCAGATGGCCATGTGCTGTTTTCTCCTTCGGCAATGAACGCCGCCAAAGGGCCACGCTACGGCCAGCTTGCTCGCCGCTCGACTGACGACATGCTGGCAGGAGCGCGCGTGGATGTCGCTTCCTACAAGCGCGACGAAATGGATTTTGTCCTGTGGAAGCCCTCCAAGGATGGTGAACCTGGCTGGCAGTCGCCGGCGGGCATAGACGGGTTGGGGCGTCCTGGCTGGCATATCGAGTGCTCGGCGATGTCGATGGCCAAGCTGCTGGAACCTTTCGGTGGCGGGCTGAAATGTGACGATCCCATGAAGAACATCTTCGACATTCATGCCGGCGGTATCGATCTTGTCTTTCCCCACCATGAAAACGAGATTGCCCAGTCCTGCTGCGCCTTCGGGACTGACCGTATGGCCAATATCTGGATGCACAATGGCTTCCTGCAGGTCGAAGGTCAGAAGATGGCCAAGAGCGTTGGTAACTTCGTGACGATCCACGAACTGCTGGAGACGACCACGTTCGGCGGCCGCAAGTGGCCCGGCGAAGTATTGCGTCTTGCCATGCTCATGACCAACTATCGCGAACCGATCGACTTCAGTGTGAGAAAGCTGGAAGAGGCGGAGAATATTCTCGCCAAGGCCCGCGAATATGTGGGTGACGCTGCCATCGGAGCCATCCCTGATGAGGCTGTCGAAATTCTCTCCGACGATCTTGCGACGCCGGGCCTGATCAACTGGCTGGCGTCGATCAGGAAATCGCGTGTCCTCGAACCCTCGGTATACCGGGCAGCATTTGGCCTACTCGGCATCGATCTGAGCACGGCGTCAGTTTCGGTTGAGCTTGAAAGTGAAATCAACGCCAAGGTTGAGAGGCGTATGGCTTTGCTTGCTGCAAAAAGCTTTTCCGAAGCAGACCGCATTCGCGATGAGTTGCTTGGAAAGGGTATTCAGCTGAAGGACGGCAAGGATCCGGAGACGGGCGAGCGTGTCACAACCTGGGAGCTTAAGCGATGAGTCTTGACAACAGGCCGGTCTACACCGGCGGGTGTCAATGTGGCGCCATCCGCTTCCGGGTTGAAGGCGCGCTCGGCGACGCATCGATCTGCCATTGCCGGATGTGCCAGAAGGCGTTTGGCAATTTCTTTGCGCCTTTGACGTCGGTGCGCGATGCAAAGCTTGAATGGACCCGGGGAGTTCCTAAGCGGTTTCAATCGTCAAACCATGTAAAACGCGGCTTCTGCGCCGATTGCGGGACCCCTTTGACCTATGAAGCGCCGGACGGGATGGCTCTTGCCATTGCCACCTTCGATCATCCGGAGGAACTGGCTCCGACCATCCAGTGGGGCCTTGAGGGAAAACTACCCTATACCGACGATCTCTCGGCTCTGCCCGGTTACACGTCCGAGGACGACCCGGAATCGGCCGAATTCCTGAAAACAATGATATCGTACCAACATCCGGACCATGACACGGATCAGTGGCCGCCATCGGGGCCGCGAGGGGAGACGGGCAAGTGACAAAGGAACGGATCTACCTCTTCGACACGACATTACGCGACGGTCAACAGACGCCGGGCATCGATTTTTCGGTCGAGGACAAGAAGGTCATTGCCGACATGCTGGACGAGTTCGGGTTTGACTATGTCGAGGGTGGTTACCCCGGCGCAAACCCGACTGACACCGCCTTCTTTGCCGAGAAGCGTACCAAGCGCGCGAAATTTGCAGCGTTCGGCATGACGAAACGGGCAGGCGTGTCAGCGTCAAATGATCCGGGCCTTGCCGCACTCGTCCGTTCTTCGGCAGACACCGTTTGTTTCGTCGGCAAGAGCTGGGACTATCACGTCCGCGTTGCTCTCGGTTGCTCAAACGAGGAGAATCTTGAATCCATCGATGCTTCCGTCAGGGTGGCCGTCGAAGCTGGCAAGGAAGCCATCGTCGATTGCGAGCATTTCTTCGATGGCTTCAAGGCCAACCCCGACTATGCGCTCGCCTGCGCCAAAACCGCTTATGATGCCGGCGCGCGATGGGTTGTCCTGTGCGATACGAATGGTGGTTCACAGCCCGCAGAAGTGGCGGAAACTGTCCGCATCGTCACGAAACTGATACCTGGCGATCACCTGGGTATCCACGCCCACAACGACACCGAACAGGCGGTCGCGAATTCACTGGCGGCGATCGATGCCGGGGTCCGTCATGTGCAGGGTACCCTGAATGGCATCGGGGAACGCTGCGGCAACGCCAACCTGGTTACGATCATCCCGACGCTGATGCTGAAGCCGCTCTGGTCGGATCGCTTTGAGACCAGCATCAGTCTGGAGAAGTTGCAGGGGCTGTCCCGCCTGTCGCGCAGTTTCGATGAATTGCTCAACAGGGCACCTGATCCCCAGAGCGCGTTCGTTGGCGGGTCTGCTTTCGCGACGAAGGCCGGTATCCACGCCTCTGCTCTCATCAAGGAACCTGCGACGTACGAACATGTTCCACCGGAAACGGTGGGAAACCGTCGCAAGGTCATGGTGTCCGATCAGGGCGGTAAGTCTAATTTCATCAATGAACTGGAACGCCGCGGCATATCCGTCGCAAAGTCCGATCCCCGGCTCGACACGCTGATTGCTCTGGTCAAGGAGCATGAAGCGGAAGGCTATGCCTATGAGGGAGCGGATGCGAGTTTCGAATTGCTGGCGCGGCGCACGCTCGGGACAGTGCCGGAATTCTTCAAGGTAGAGTCTTTCCGTTGTATGGTCGAACGGCGTTTCGACGCCAATGGCAACATCAAGACGGTCTCCGAAGCGGTGGTGCGTGTAGAAATCGACGGTGAAACCCGCATGTCGGTTGCCGAGGGCCATGGTCCCGTCAATGCGCTCGACCTTGCGCTGCGCAAGGACATGGGGCGCTATCAGCATGAAATCGATGATCTGGTGCTGGCGGATTTCAAGGTCCGCATCCTCAACGGCGGCACGGAAGCCATCACGCGTGTTCTCATCGAATCAACCGATTCCAGCAATGTGCGCTGGTGGACGGTGGGCGTTTCGGACAACATTATCGATGCATCGTTCCAGGCACTCATGGATTCAGTCATCTACAAGCTCATGAAAAACCGTGATCTGGCCGGCAAGATTGCAGCCGAGTGAACGCTCGCACGTATGCCGTTGGTACAATTGACGCAAAAAACATCAACCGTCTTGATCGATTGATCAGTGGAATTCAATGGACGCCGCATGCTGCGAAGCATAGGACTTCGCGTCATGACCGAGCAAATCAACCATCCCGGTGCAGCAACCGTATGTCCCGTGACGACCGAATCAACGGTTCGCATGTCTGATGGCAAGCGAGGGTTTATCTTCGCGCTGTCGGCCTATTTGCTTTGGGGCGTTCTGCCGTTCTATTTGAAGACGGTTGCGCACATGCCCGCACTTGAAGTGGTGGCGCACCGCATCGTCTGGTCCGTGCCGATAGCCGGCGCACTGCTTTGGTGGCTTGGCCTCGTCGGCGATCTGAAAGTCGCGCTGACAACGCCTCGCATGCTTGTCATGGCCATGCTGACGGCCTCACTTATCACCCTGAACTGGGGCACCTATGTCTGGGCCATTGGCAGCGGCCATGCCATCGATACGGCGCTCGGTTATTACATCAATCCTCTGGTGAATGTTGTCCTTGGCGCCATCTTTTTGTCGGAACGGCTGACGAAGCCGCAGCTTCTTGCCGTAGCGCTTGCCGCGTGTGCGGTGATCCTGTTGACCGTGTCATCTGGCGGACTGCCTTGGGTTTCACTGGTCCTCGCCTTCAGCTTTGGCTTCTACGGTTTTTTCCGCAAGACACTGCCGATTGGACCGACGCAGGGCTTCATGCTGGAGGTTCTGCTTCTCTCGGTACCCTCGATAGGCTACATCATCTGGACGGTGTCACAAGGAACCAGCCATTTCTTCAACGGCAATACCCATGACATTGCCCTGTTGTTGTTTGCCGGTCCAGCCACGGCAGTGCCACTCATCCTATACGCGTTCGGTGCGAAGCTGTTGCGCTATACAACAATTGGTCTGATGCAGTATATCGCACCCACGATTGTGTTCCTGAGCGCGATCTTCATTTTCGGCGAGCCATTTTCGCATATCCAGTTTATCGCGTTCGCGTTGATCTGGTCGGCACTGGTCATCTACACCTGGTCGATGTTGAGAGAAGCCCGCAAGGCCCGCACAGTGCCTGCGTGAAGGCTCAAACCATCTGGGCCTGAAGGCTCTAGCTTCTCGAGCCGCCGATCTTTCGAACGATCAGGAATACCATCGCCGAGATCGCCAGCGCGACAAGGGCAACGATCCAGAATCCTTGGTCGCTGCTCGCAAGGGGCAGGCCACCCGTATTCATGCCAAACAGCCCGCTGATAACCGTGCTTGGCAAGAGAACGGCCGTCATGACCGAAAGTACATACAGAAACCGGTTGGACTGATCCGTCAGTTTGGCCATCAGTTCGTCCTGGAGCAGTCTGGCGCGTTGCTGAAGCTGGTCGCCTTCCGCGTGCAATGTTTCGGCACGCCGTGACAATCCTTCGATCAGATCATCCAGATCTTCGGGAAGGGCGCGCCGGTCCGCATGGTCGATATGCCGGAACAGGCTCGTCGCAGCGGTCAGGTATCGGTGAAAGACCACGATCTGGCGCCTGACTGGCACGAGCCGTTCGCGCTCTCCCTGCCAGTTTTCGCCGACGATATGATCTTCGATGGAATCGAGCGTCTCAGCGAGCTTGGCGATTTCAGCTTTCAACAATTCGAGAAAGCGGCGGAAAATGGCATTGAACAGTGCAATTGGCGCTGCCGGCTTGATCCTGCCGCGGCCGATGGACTGTCTTACATCATCGACCGATTGGAGAGGATGGCGGCGTCCACTGATGAATACCTTGCCGTTGAAGGCAAACCGCAGATAACCCAATTCGCGCGGATCGCCGTAGTGTTCATGTTGCAGATCGGGCAACTCTCCGAACAGCCATCCATCCGCGTAGCTGATCTGGTATTGGTCTCCAGTGGAAAGAAACGCCTCCCTGACCAATTCCGGCAGATCCGCGTCGGATTGGATTGCGCGGCGCGCCCTGGCATCGGCAAGGGCGTAGCTTTTCCAGATCCAGGCAGCTTCGCTCGGGAAAGACGCCTTCCGCAGTAATACACCTTCCGGGTCAAAACCGTGGGTTATGACGAAATCATCATCGTGAAGCTTTGGAATGAGGGAAGTGGGATCGGGGGTTAAGTTGTCCGCCATTAGATCCCTTCTTGAGTCCTACATTCGCTCGATGATGGCTTCGTTTCCTTCCCGGTCGCCCCTTGAGGCGGCGTTCAATACGGCAGGCACGATATCTTCGGGCGCTTCTACCACAAGCGGATTGACCAAATGTGACGTATGAACGAAGCCCTCTGCCTTCATGTGGTCTATGAGCGCGAGCATGGGGTTCCAGAAGCCATTGATATTGGCGAACACCATGGGTTTCCGGTGACGGCCGAGCTGCGCCCAGGTCATGATCTCGACGATCTCTTCGACCGTTCCAATACCACCGGGCAGGGTTACGAAAGCGTCAGACCGCTCGAACATCTTGTGCTTGCGCTCGTGCATGTCTTCGGTAACAATCAGTTCCGAGAGCTGGCCAAGCGCGTGTTCGGTGGCTTCCTTGTTCATCAGGAATTTCGGGATGATCCCGGTGACCTTGCCGCCAGCAGACATGACACCGTCTGCTACCGCGCCCATGATGCCTTTGGTGCCGCCGCCGTAGACAAGCTCAAGCCCGTGCTCAGCGATCGACTTGCCGAGCAGCTTGCCGCTTTGTTTGTAAATCGGATCGCGGCCGGTCGAGGAGCCGCAATAGACACAAATGGATCGAATCTTGCTCATTCGACGAGTGGTGCCTTGTGCATGGCAAAACGTCAAGCCCGATACAAAGGCGATAAAATGCCGATGTACGGTTTCTGGTGAGTAACTCTAAAGAATAGGGCTGAATTTAAAGGGTTTTCTTGTAGCTTGGTACAAAAGGCGCTAGAGCAAAAAGAACAATAGGATCGGGGAATAATGATCAACAATAAATTTGCATTCTTGGGGTTTGGTTCAGTCGTGGCGGTGGGGGTTGCGGCTGCTTACATGGGATACCTGCCAGGCAAGCCGGCGTTGGACAAACCGGTTGCTCCGGTCAGCGGCACGGCACAGACGGAATCCGCTCCGCAGCCAAAGGCACCTGACGCACGGCCGTCGCCCGCGCCAGACACGAACGCGCCTGCTCCCCAGGCTGCCCAACCTACCGCGCCGGCCGCTGCGCCCCAAGGCGAGGTGGCCGAGGTCAAGCCGGTTGCACCGACCTTTGATATCTTGCGAGTCGAGCCATCGGGGTCGATTGTCATCGCCGGCAAGGCCGGCAAGAACGCCACCGTCGATCTTCTTGCCCGCTCCAACGTAATTGGCACAACGAAATCGTCAGAGAGTGGCGACTTCGTCATCGTGTTGGATGACCCATTGAAGCCCGGGGACTATCAACTTGTCCTGCGCTCGACACTTCCGGACGGAACAGCGCTGACATCGCTTGAGACGGCAATTGTCTCAATTCCGGAGTCAAAGACCGGGCAGGTATTGGCGCTCGTGGAGCAGTCGGGCCAGCCAAGCCGGATGATCACCAAACCTCAGGCCGTCGAGACTCCGCCAGCTGAAACGGTGACGGCGGCCGCTCCCAAGGGTGACAAGCCAGCGGCTGCAGTCGAGGAAAAGGCACTGATAGCCGTTGAGGCAGTCGAGATCGAGGGCAACAAGTTGTTCATTGCCGGGACGGCGGAGGCCGGTTCCACCGTCAAGGTCTATGCCAATGACGATCTGGTTGGCGTCACGAAGACATCGCCAAACGGCCGCTTCCTGATACAGACAACCCGCGAGCTGGCCGTCGGAGACTACATCGTGCGTGCTGACATGATCGGCAAGGATGGCACGACCGTCGCCGCCCGGGCGGCGGTTCCTTTCAAGCGTGAGGCCGGCGATCGCGTTTCGGCGGTGGCGTCTGTCGCTCCGGCGCCCGCCGTCGATGGCTCGCAGACTCCGACAGGTGCTGTTCCGCAGCCGGACGCGCAAGTCGCCCAGGCCGGGGATGTCGAAGCGCCTTTGAAGAATGTCGAGGGATCGGTGATCATCCGTCGGGGTGATAATCTCTGGCGAATCTCACGCCGTACCTATGGCGAGGGCATGCGCTACACGACGATCTATCTGGCCAACAAGGAACAGATCCGCAATCCGGACATGATTTTCCCCGGTCAGGTATTTGCATTGCCTGAGCAGGACAAACCGGTCCAGTAATAGAAACACAGATCGAAGGCGGCGCTTCGGCTCAAGGGCAGCCGACCGTTTCTGCTTGCATTGGCAACTTGTATCGTTTATCGGCGATGAACGATGAACTGCAGCAATCGATTTGAAGGTCCTGAGGCCGACACTGACACAGCGCGGGTGCTTGCCGCGCTGGCCCATCCGACCCGGCTACGCATTGTTCGCCAGCTTGCCTGCCTGGATGCGTCCTGCTGCAAGGATATCGTCGCACAGCTCGACCTCGCACAATCGACCGTATCACAACACCTCAAGATTCTGGTGGATGCCGGTCTGGTACGTTATCGGCCAGCAGGCCAGAGCTCCCGTTACAGCATTCAACCGGAGGCATTCGCCCAAGTCGCCTCTTTGGTAAGCGACATGGCCAACCTTTGCTGTCCGCCAGACACAATGATCGGGCAAGTGGCGCCGCCCCAGCCTGAAATTGTATACAAGGATTGATCGTGGCCAACAAAACCGTGTCCGCCGAATCTGGAAAGACACTCCAGACAATTCGCAACCTTTGGCCGTATATGTGGCCCGACGAACGACCGGACCTGAAAATGCGTGTCGTGTGGGCGACCGCGTATCTGCTGGTCTCCAAGGTCGTGCTGATGCTGGTTCCCTATTTCTTCAAATGGGCAACGGATGCGCTGAACGGCAAGCTCGAAACTTCAGAACTCGTGCCTGTTCTGCTGATCGGGCCGCTGATGCTCGTGGCTGCATACAATGTCGCCCGCATTGTTCAGGCGGGTCTCAATCAATTGCGCGATGCGCTCTTTGCCAGTGTCGGCCAATATGCCGTGCGGAAACTGGCCTACAGGACATTCGTGCACATGCATGACCTGTCGCTGCGCTTCCATGTCGAGCGCCGCACCGGCGGGCTCTCCCGTATTATCGAACGTGGCACCAAGGGCATCGAAACGATTGTGCGGTTCACAATTCTGAACACGGCGCCGACGATCATCGAATTCCTGCTGACTGCCATCATATTTGCGGTCACCTACGGCCTGTCTTACCTCGCCGTGGTGGTTGCGACGGTGTGGCTCTATACCTGGTTCACCGTACGGGCCAGCGATTGGCGCATCGGAATTCGTAAAGACATGAATGCCTCCGATACCGATGCCAATTCCAAGGCCATCGATTCCCTACTGAACTTTGAGACTGTCAAATATTTCGGCAATGAGGCGATGGAAGCCAAGCGCTTCGACACGGCCATGGCGCGTTACGAAATTTCGGCAACCCGTATCTGGACGTCGCTCGGTTGGCTGAACTTCGGTCAGGCAGTGATCTTCGGCATCGGTATGGCCGTCATGATGATCATGTCGGGCAGGGAGGTGCTGGCGGGAACCCAGACGATCGGTGACTTTGTCTTCATCAACGCCATGCTGATGCAGCTTTCAATACCGCTCAACTTCATCGGCTTCATCTATCGTGAAGTGCGTCAGGGCTTGACAGACATCGAGCAGATGTTCGACCTGCTCGACGTCGAACAGGAAGTGATGGACAAGCCGGACGCAAAGCCTCTGGAGATCGATCGCGGCTCCGTTCGTTTCGACAATGTATACTTCGCCTATGACCCCAAGCGTCCGATATTGAAAGGGGTCAGTTTCAATGTGCCTGCCGGCAAGACCGTGGCCATTGTCGGCCCTTCAGGCGCGGGCAAGTCTACACTGTCACGACTGCTGTTTCGCTTTTATGACATTCAGCAGGGATCCATCAGTATTGACGGTCACGATATTCGCGATGTGACGCAGGAAAGCCTGCGCTCGGCGATTGGTATCGTGCCGCAGGATACGGTCCTCTTCAACGATACCATTGCCTACAACGTCAGCTACGGTCGCATCAGTGCGACCGACGAGGAAGTGCGCAGTGCCGCGGAACTGGCACAGATCGGGCCATTCATCGAGAGCCTGCCCGAAGGCTATGATGCCATGGTTGGCGAGCGTGGCCTGAAACTTTCAGGCGGCGAAAAACAGCGGGTGGCAATTGCCAGGACCATTCTGAAGGCCCCGCCAATTCTGGTTCTGGATGAAGCGACATCGGCGCTCGATAGCGCGACAGAGCATGAAATCCAGTCCTCTCTCGATCTGGTCAGTCGCAACCGTACAACGTTGGTGATTGCACACCGGCTTTCGACGATCATCGGGGCGGACGAGATCATCGTGCTGAAGGACGGCGTGATCGCCGAGCGTGGCACGCATCTGAAGCTGCTGGCCATGCATGGACTATATGCTTCCATGTGGAATCGCCAGCGCGAGGCTACGGAGGCCGAAGAGCGGCTGCGTCGGGTACAGGAGGAAGACGACCTTGGGGTCGTCGTTCGCGGCAAGCCTGCGTTGCCCGCGTAATCCGAAAAAGCTGAAGATCAAATGGATCGGTTAGTGCGAAGGGTTTGCCCAATTCATTGATCTCCGATAAGTAACGCTCCTAATCCTTTGGAGTAGTTGCCGTTCACGGGATGTCCCCTGCTGAGATTCCGGCACAATCAGGAATAAACGAATGAGCCTTGTCGATTCCATCCGTAACACGCTGGTGCCCATTCATCGGGAAGGCTATCCATTCATCGCTGCTTTTGCGGGCGCGACAATCATCATCGGGTATTTCTGGGAGCCACTGTTCTGGATTGGGCTCATCCTGACAGCCTGGTGCATCTATTTCTACCGGGATCCGCAGCGGGTGACGCCGACGGATGACAAGCTGGTCATCAGCCCGGCCGACGGTATCGTCTCGGCAGTCGGTCCCGCTGTGCCGCCACGCGAACTTGGTCTTGGCGAGAAGGAAATGACTCGCATCTCGGTGTTCATGAATGTCTTTTCATGCCACATCAACCGGGCGCCGGTGCGTGGACGCATTTCGACCATCGTCCACAAGCCAGGCAAGTTCCTCAATGCGGAACTCGACAAGGCCAGCGCGGAAAATGAACGTAACAGCCTGTTGATCGATAGTCCCAATGGCGAAGTGGCGGTGGTGCAGATTGCCGGGCTTGTGGCGCGCCGTATCGTATGCTGGGCGGACGAACACAATGCAATCGCGATCGGCGAACGCTTCGGGCTGATCCGTTTTGGCTCGCGCGTAGATGTCTACTTGCCGGAAGGGTTTACCCCGCGCGTCGCGATCGGCCAGATTGCCGTCGGCGGCGAATCCGTGATCGCGGAATTCGGGGGCGCCGCAAGCGCTCCTCTCGTCCGCATCAGCTGAGGCAGTCAAAATGAGCGAGCACGACGCTGACCCACTATTCGATGAAAAGCCGCAGGTGAGGGCGCTGACTGGCTCGCGTATTCCCATGCGCTATCTTGCACCCAATGTGATCACGGTTCTGGCCATATGCGCCGGACTGACTGGCATACGACTTGCCTTCGAGAACCGCTTTGAGCTGGCGGTCTCCATGGTCCTTCTGGCGGCCTTTCTCGACGGAATTGATGGGCGCATCGCCCGCATGATGAAGGGCTCGACAAAATTTGGCGCACAGATGGATTCGCTCGCCGACATTGTCAATTTTGGCGTCGCCCCCGCGCTTGTCCTCTACGCCTATATGCTCGACCAGGCACGTTCCTTCGGCTGGATCGCGGCCTTGCTGTACTGCATTGCCTGCTGCCTTCGCCTCGCACGCTTCAACGTGATGCTGGATGTGTTGGATAAGCCCCTGTGGCAGAACAACTTCTTTACCGGAGTTCCGGCACCGGCCGGCGCCATGCTGGTCATGTTGCCCGTCTATCTCGGCTTCCTCGGCCTCGCGCCGACTCGCACGCTGGCTTTTACTGCGGCCGCCTATACCGTAGGCGTCGCGATCCTGATGATCAGCCGCCTGCCGGTTTACAGCGGCAAGGCGGCTGGTACGAAGCTGCGTTCAGATTGGGTGATGCCGACATTTCTGTTCATTGTCGTCTACGTCGCCTTCTTGATGAGCTATACGTGGGAGACGCTCACGCTGACGACGATTGCCTTCTTCATCACGCTGCCTTTCAGCGCCAGGGCATGGAAACGCTTCGAAGCGGCGGATGCCGCTGCAGCGCTTGCGAATGCTGAAAAGGATAGCCCAGAGGCCGTTGCCTGAGTCAAACGACACGGAGCGCGTACCTTCGTTGCCAACGGAGCTTTTCACTCCGTTTGCGATGCGGACGAACGTCAGGGGTTAGCTCGGATCGTTATAGCTTAACAACTTGCCGGAGCGCACGTCGTAGAGCTTGCCTGTCGCATCAAGCGCGGGATCGCAAAGCAGCGCTATCTTGGCAGCCACAGCTGCGGGCGTCGGCAAGGTTTCCGGGTCTTCGCCCGGCATGGCCTGTGCGCGCATGGCGGTGCGGGTTGCGCCGGGGTTGACGGAATTGACGCGCAGTTTTGTCTGGCGCGTTTCCTCGGCCCATGAGCGAGCCATGATTTCGACGGCCGCCTTGGATGCCGCGTAGGGCCCCCAATAAGCACGTGCCGTGTGCGCAACGCCCGACGACAGCAGGATGGCACGCCCGGCATCAGAAAGCTTCAACAGTGGATCGGTGGTGCGGATAAGGCGCCATACGCTCGAAACATTGATCGCCATCAGCTTGTCAAAGACCTTCGCCTCGACGTGGCCAATCGGCGAGATCGTGCCGAGAACGCCGGCGTTTGCCACCATGATGTCGAGCTTGCCCCAACGCTCGTGGATAGAACCGCCGAGGCGGTCGATGGCTGGCATGTCAGTCAGGTCCAGCGGCACCAGCGTTGCCTTACCACCGGCTGCCTTGATCTCGTCGTCAAGTTCTTCTAGCCCGCCTACCGTGCGGGCAACGGCAATTACATGCGCACCCCGGGCTGCAAGGTCTTTGGAAAGGGAATAGCCAATGCCGCGGGATGCGCCAGTGACAAGCGCAAGCTTGCCGTCCAGCCGAAAACTGCCGTCAGAAATCATGAATTCAGCTCAACCGTTATTTGCGAGAAGCGATAGTTTGTGGACGTTGCCGGGGCCGTCCTTGTCGAGAAGCCGTGTCGGATAGTCGCCAGTGAAATAATGATCGGTGAACAAGGGCGCTCGTGGATCGCGCGGCGCTCCGCTGACCGCCTTGTACAAGCCGTCAATTGACAGGAATGCCAATGAATCGGCACCGATATAGTCGCACATGGCGGCAAGGTCGGCATATTGGTTGGCCAGCAGTTTGTCAGCGTCCGGTGTGTCGATCCCGTAGAAATCCGGATGGAAGATCATCGGGCTGGCGACGCGGATATGGACCTCGCGTGCACCCGCATCGCGGATCATCTGCACGATCTTTACCGACGTCGTTCCGCGCACGATGGAGTCATCGACGAGCACGACACGCTTGCCTTCAATGACAGCCCGGTTGGCGGAATGTTTAAGCTTGACGCCGAATGCCCGGATGGACTGGGTAGGTTCGATAAAGGTACGTCCGACATAATGGTTGCGGATGATGCCGAGTTCGAAAGGTATGCCGCTCGCCTGCGCAAAGCCTATGGCTGCGGGTGTGCCGCCATCCGGTACGGGAACGACGACATCGGCTTCAAGCGGAGCTTCCTTGGCAAGGTTGATGCCCATGTTCTTGCGCGCGGTGTAGACGTTGCGGCCGCCGACAACGGAGTCCGGCCGGGCGAAATAGACATATTCGAAGAGGCAAAGTCGTTCCTGCTTCGGCTTCTGTGGCTTGTAAGTCTCGATGCTGATCGAGCCATCCGGCTGGATCTCGCAGACCACGACCTCGCCATTCTCAACATCACGTACGAATTTGGCGCCGATGATGTCGAGCGCACAGGTTTCCGATGCAAAAATCGGCTTGCCGTCCAGGTCGCCCATGACCAGCGGGCGAATGCCGATAGGATCGCGCGCAGCAATGAGTTTCGTGCGGGTAAGCGCGAGCATGGCATATCCGCCTTCCATCTGGCGGATCGCGTCAATGAAGCGGTCGCTGGAAGAGGCGTGCCGTGAGCGCGCAATGAGATGCAGGACGACTTCCGTGTCGGAATTCGATTGGCAGATTGCGCCGTCGGCAATGAGTTGGCGGCGCAGGGTCAAGCCATTGGTAAAATTGCCATTATGGGCAATGGCGATACCGCCGACCTCAAGTTCGGCGAGAAGGGGTTGCACATTGCGCAGGACCGTATCGCCAGTTGTTGAATAGCGTACGTGTCCGATGGCGCGGTCACCGGGCAACTGGGCGAGGGTGGCCGGATTGGTATAATGATCACCAACCAGGCCCATGCGGCGTTCCGAGCAGAACTGCCGTCCGTCATAAGACACGATACCGGCCGCTTCCTGCCCGCGATGCTGCAGGGCATGTAGCCCGAGCGCTGTCAGCGTTGCAGCGTCGGGATGCCCCAAAATGCCAAACACACCGCACTCTTCATGCAGTGTGTCATCATCGAGGGACATCAATTGGTTATCATCACGAGAAATGTCGGTCATTACCGCCAGCCTTTCGCCGCAGATTCAATTGTGTCTAGCTTGCATTATGCCATACGAGAGCATCGACTAACAGCATGAACCAGTTCAGTTTGCCCGTTGACCAGACAATCCGCCGGATGCCTCCAGCCGAAAGCGCTCATACTGTCATTCGATGCCCTATATGGTGCATTACCAAATAAACGCCAAGACCCGATAAGTGCCAATATTGACGCAGGTATGTCCTTCATACGCTCGATTACTGGTTTGTCGTACCTTCCGGAGGAATATCCTCCTTGGGCTCAGGCGCCGCGGTTCCATCTGGCGCTGCATCCGGAGCCGTCGTCGTACCAGGTTTCAGTCTGTTCAGGATGGTCGATTCCGGATCTTCCGGCAACAGGCCGATCAGCTTCGCCCCCAGCGAATCAATCATCGGCTTGGACTTCGCCTGGGCGATCCAGGCGGGCTGGTTGTCCGTGACAAGCCAGTTGAAGAACAGCATGGCGACGACAACCAGAAGTACACCGCGGGCTGCACCAAAGAGGAAGCCAAGCGTCCGGTCCAGCGCTCCGATACGGCTGTCGATGATAAAATCGGCGATTTTCATGGTGATGATCGAAACAACAATCAGCGTAACGACGAAGACAAGCCCGGCAGCCGCAATCTGCACAATGGTCTCATTGTTGATGTATGGCGTAAGAAAGGGCACGACGGGCTTGTAAAAGAGATAGGCCGCGGCGGCCGCTGCAGCCCAGGAGACAACCGAAAGCACTTCGCGCGAAAAGCCCCGCACCATGGCAAGGACCGCAGACACGAGGGTGATGCCCAGTAGAATTCCGTCAAGCAACGTAATCGGCATTTATTTTCATCCCCAATATTTCTGACCAATGGGCTGCACTTGGTCAGTCTTCGCGTTGTCTCTTCCCGGGTCCCGACGCCGCGATCCGGGCCACTAGGTCCGGCAGCGAAGCCGTCTGGGTCAGACGAGCATTACCGTTCTTGGGCACGTCGTTGCTTCCCTTCGGAAGTACGGCCTGCTTGAACCCAAGCTTGTCCGCTTCTTTCAGCCTCTGCACGGCATGGGCCACGGGACGTACCGCACCAGATAAGCTGACTTCGCCGAAATAGACGCAATCTGCCGGAAGGGCAATACCGGCAATGGAGGAAACCAGTGCAGATGCAACGGCCAGGTCGGCTGCCGGCTCGGCGATGCGATACCCGCCCGCCACGTTCAGGTAGACATCGTGCTGTCCGAAGCGGACACCACAATGCGCTTCAAGTACCGCGAGAATCATCGACAGCCGGTTGCCGTCCCAACCGACGACGGCGCGGCGAGGCGTGCCAAGGGTTGAGGGGGCCACAAGTGCCTGGATTTCGACGAGAATTGGCCGCGTGCCCTCCATGCCGGCGAAAACTGCAGCTCCAGGCGACTTTTCGTTGCGCTCGCCGAGAAAAAGTTCGGACGGATTGGCGACTTCGCGCAGGCCCCGATCGGACATTTCGAACACACCGATCTCGTCTGTCGGCCCAAAGCGGTTCTTCACCGTTCGCAAAATCCGGTAGTGATGACCGCCTTCACCCTCGAAGTAGAGCACCGCATCGACCATGTGCTCAACGACACGGGGGCCTGCTATCTGGCCTTCCTTCGTCACATGGCCGACGAGCACCACCGCTGCACCCGTCTGCTTCGCATAGCGGATCATGGCCTGTGCACCCGCCCGCACCTGGGTCACCGTGCCTGGTGCCGAATCGGCGGCGTCAGTCCAAAGCGTCTGGATCGAATCAATAATGATCAGGTCCGGCCGTTTGGCGTCAGATATGGTCGCCAGAATGTCCTCGACATTGGTCTCCGCGGCCAGCAGTACATCCGTGTCGGCCGCGTTCAGGCGCTGGGCGCGCAACCGGATTTGGGCCACTGCTTCTTCACCGGAAACGTAGACAACCCGATTACCCTTGCGCGCCAGTGCGGCTGCCGCCTGGGTAAGCAAGGTGGACTTGCCAATGCCGGGATCGCCGCCGACAAGGATCGCCGAACCGCGCACGAAGCCACCGCCGGTGACACGATCGAGCTCGCTGATTCCGGACTGGATACGCGGCGCGTCCTCGATTTCGCCAGAAAGGGTGGTCAGGGCGACCGCTCGGCCTTTCCGGCTCGAGAGTTTGCCGGGTCCGCTGCCGATGCCACCGGATGTTCCTTCTTCGACCAGCGTATTCCACTCGCCGCACTCGTCGCATTTGCCCGCCCAGCGCGCATGAACGGCCCCGCAATTCTGGCAAATGAACTGAATTCTCGATTTGGCCATCAGTTGCTGGTTCCGGAATGGAGGTAGCGACGGTGATACCGGTTTCCGAGACTTGTCAGCAATTCATAACCTATGGTCCCAGCCGAGCGGGCTGCGTCGTCGAGCGCAATGTTCTCTCCGAAGAGCTCGATGTAGTCGCCCGGCCCCACTGCATCTTCAGCTAGGTCGGTGATGTCGAACGAGGTAAGGTCCATGGTAACCCGGCCGATGACCGGTACTTTCTTGCCGGCCACGAATCCTTCGCCTCCGCGGGGGACAGCATTGCGCAATGGGACGCCGCTGCCGGATGCAGATCGGAGATATCCGTCCGCATAGCCGACGGAACAAATGGCAATGCGCGTATCGCGGGGAAGGGTCGTCGTTGCACCGTAGCCCACCGTTTCACCCCTCAAACCAGTTTGGATCTGGACGATACGTGCCTCCAGAGTCACGACCGGGCGCATGGGATTGGGCGTGTCCGAAAGCGGTTCCCCGCCATAAATCGCAATGCCCGGGCGATTGAGATCGAATTGGCTGCCTGCAGGGTGAAAGATGCCAGGAGAATTGGCTATGCTTGATTCAATTCCTGCAAAAGCGGCGTGAAGCTCTTGAAAAGATTCGAATTGCTGCTGGTTCAACGCATGAGCCCGGTCATCGGCCGTTGCGAGATGCGTGATCAAAAGGATTGGTTTGTCGGCCCGTTCGTCTGCAGCAAAGGCAAGCGCTTCATCGACGTTGAGGCCCAGCCTGTTCATGCCCGTGTCGACGATCATCGCAAAAGGCAGCTTGTCGCCGCGCCCGTCGTTCAATTGATTCCAAAGCCTGAGTTGATGGGTCGAGCCTAAAACCGGGATCAGATCGGATTGTTCATAGGCCGGGAAAGCCTCTGGAAAGAAACCATTGAGGATAAACACCCGGGCATCGGGCGCCACGGCTTTCACCCGCAAGCCCTCTTCGGGCAGCGCAGCGAAGAACGTTCGGCATCCCGCCTGCCACAATGCCGGTACGACATGCACGATGCCAAGACCATAGGCGTCCGCCTTGACCACCGCACCCATACTTGCCGGCTCCGACTTCTCAGCGAGAAGTCGCCAGTTCGCGGCAAGGGCATCGAGGTCGATCGTGAGCCGCCCGCCCGCAAGGGTTGGATCGACGCCGGCGTAGGTGATGTGAGGTTTCTTGGCAGTCAAGTGATCACTCGAACCGTTCTGGCAGATGCGAATCTTCGGCAAGGTCGGTAAAGCGCGTGTACTCCGCCTGGAACGCCAGCCGCACCGTGCCCGTCGGACCATGACGCTGCTTGGCCACGATGACCTCGGCCTTGCCAGTGGCTTCGCTCAGATCGGCCTGCCATTTGAAATGTTCCTCAGTACCTGCCTTTGGCTCCTTGTTCTTGATGTAATACTCATCACGATAAACGAAAAGCACAACGTCGGCGTCCTGCTCGATCGAACCGGATTCACGCAGGTCGGAGAGCTGCGGATGCTTGTCTTCGCGGCTTTCCACCTGGCGGGAGAGCTGGGACAGGGCGATGATCGGCGTATTCAGTTCCTTGCCGAGAGCCTTCAGACCCGTGGTGATCTCCGTGATTTCCTGCACGCGGTTTTCAGACGCGCGCTTGGATGAGCCCTGCATCAGCTGGATGTAGTCGATCACAAGAACATCGAGCCCGCGCTGCCGCTTCAGCCGCCGTGCGCGGGCCGCGAGCTGCGCAATCGATATGCCACCTGTCTGATCGATGTAGAGCGGTACCTTCTGCATATGCTGCGAGCAGGCCACCAGCTTCTCGAAATCCGCTTCGCTGATCTCGCCGCGGCGGATCTTCGAGGAGCTGATTTCCGATTGCTCGGAGATGATACGGGTTGCCAGCTGCTCGGACGACATTTCGAGGGAGAAGAAGCCGACGACGCCGCCATTCTTGGCTTTGAACGTGCCATCCGCCAATTGCTCAGGCTCGTAGGCCGCGGCAATGTTGAACGCAATATTCGTGGCGAGTGACGTTTTGCCCATGCCCGGGCGTCCCGCGAGGACGATCAAGTCCGAGGGTTGCAGACCACCCATGCGGGCATCGAGTGCGCGAATGCCGGTGGAAATGCCGGAAAGGTGACCGTCACGCATGAAGGCGGCATTGGCCATGTCGACAGCCGTCTTGACCGCATCGGTGAACGTCTGGAATCCGCCATCATAGCGGCCGGTCTCGGCGAGTTCGAATAGCCTTCGCTCGGCATCCTCGATCTGGCCCTGCGGCGCGACGTCGACCGGTGCATCATAGGCAATGTTGACCATGTCCTCGCCAATCGTGATCAGCGCGCGCCGCGTGGCAAGATCGTAGATTGCCCGGCCATAATCCTCCGCATTGATGACAGTCACCGCCTCCGCAGCGAGACGTGCAAGATATTGCATCACGGTCATCTCGCCGACCTTTTCCTCGGCCGGCAGGAATGTCTTCAAAGTGACGGGATTGGCCATCTTGCCCATGCGGATCATGTCTGACGACACGTCGAAGATCTTCCGGTGCAGCGGCTCGTAGAAATGGGTCGACTTCAGGAAGTCCGATACGCGGTAGAAGGCGTCGTTGTTGACGAGGATCGCGCCAAGCAACGCCTGTTCTGCCTCGATGTTATTCGGGGCCTCGCGGTAAAATGCGTCCCGCGCCTCGTTGATCTTGCGTACCGTTGCTTCAGCCATTTTGATTCTCAATCCCTGTGCCGTATCGGGGTAGTCGGACAAGAACGAGGTGTAAAGCGGCTTGCCACCGTCACCTGATATCCAAGGGAAACGGTACCATGATTCCCGTTATTAACAGCCTCTGAAGATAAATGTTTATGTGCTTGACTTGTGTCAGTTCATGTTCGAGCACCCAACTCTTCTGCCAGCGCCCAGCTCCTACCTATCCGTCATCCTCGGGCTTGACCCGAGGACCCATAGCGAGAGAGTGATGCTGTTAACAAAATCGCGTCCTTCGGCCAACCGGTAGGCGATTTCGAATTTGCGCGGTCCAGGCATGAGTGCTCGGGTTTAACCCGAAGACGACGATGACGGAGAGAGTGTGCCGTTGAACTATGTCGTTACCGCCCGGCTGCTGATTCCTTGTTCTGGACCTGGCTATTGGCGGAACTGCGTTCGCATTCGAGCCGCTTCAGACGCTTTTCTTCCTTCTCGATATAATTCCGCGTCAAGGGGACAGCTTCCTGGCGGTGAGCCAGCTGAATCTGGAACACAACAAGATTTTGCCAGCGGAATGCCGCTTCCGAGGCGGCAAGGTAGAATTCCCACATCCGGCAGAAGCGTTCGTCATAGATCGCCTTGGCCTTTTCGCGGTTGGCCATGAAGCGGTCCCGCCAGATTCGCAGCGTTTCAGCATAATGCAGCCGAAGGATCTCGACATCGGTGATGACGAGGCCCGCCTTCTCGATATGTGGGATGACCTCGGACAATGCAGGAATATAACCGCCTGGGAAGATGTATTTCTGGATGAAGGCATTGGTATAGGACGGCCCGTCCGAGCGCCCGATCGTGTGCAGCAGGAAAACACCATCCTTCTTCAAGAGCCGTGCCGTATGCTGGAAATATTCGGGGAAATGTCCGATGCCGACATGCTCGAACATGCCGACGGATACGATCCGGTCAAAGCTTTCCTCGATGGTTCTGTAGTCGCGCAGGTCAAAGCGGGCTTGCGCGGACAGTCGTTCCTCGAAGGCGCGTTTGTTGGCGATCCCATGCTGCTCCTGCGACAAGGTCACACCCGTAACATCAGCCTCGAGATGTTTGGCGAGATAAAGCCCGAGGCCACCCCAGCCGCTGCCGATATCAAGCGTCCTGTGTCCTTTTTCAACGAGCAGTTTCGCCGCGATGTGGCGCTTCTTCGCCAGTTGCGCCTCTTCGAGCGTTGCGTCAGGCCGTTCGAAATAGGCGCAGGAATATTGCATGTCCGTGTCGAGAAACAGCCGGTAGAGGTCTTCCGAAAGGTCGTAGTGGCGTTGCACGTTGCTCGAGGCCCGCGTCAACGTATTCATCTGGTGCAGGCGTCGGGTTGCGCGGCGGATACCTTCCACCGCCAGCATCCACGGCTCCCTGGCGACCGTTGCGCCAGTGTTTTCAAAGATAATCTTCAGAACGTCATAGATATCGCCGTCCAGTACGTCGAGATCGCCATTCATATAGGCTTCGGCGAAATGCAGCGATGGATCGAAGGCGATCTTTCTTTCGGCGGCGGCGCTGTTGATGCGGAAGTGGATAGCAACTCCGGTTCCATCACCGAAGGTTCGCGTTTTGCCGGACGAGTCCGTGATGATCAGTGTGCCGGTATGTATCAGTCGCGAAAGTGTAGCCTTTAGAATGGCATTCATGAACAATCTCCATCATTGATGACAGAGCTCGGCCATAAAAGGACTCGGGAAGAGTCCAGGTCGGGCATGGGGAGGACCAAACAAATCTAATCGATTTTTTGTTCCTGAAAAGCAAAAAAACACCCGGTATCGCTACCGGGTGTCGCAAAATATTGATGAGATCATTTATTTCAATGATCTATCGAAATAAATCAGGCGTTTTCTTCGCCCTCTTCGTCTTCATCAAAGAACTCATCCGAAAGTGGAGTTTCTTCAATGCCATAGATTGCCTGGGCGGAGGTGAGGTCTTCACCCTTTACCTGACGCTCTGCTTCATCGGCCGTACGGGCGATGTTGATCGTTACCGTAGCTTCAACTTCCGGATGAAGCGCCAGAACGATGCTGTGCAGGCCGATCGTCTTGATGGGCGTGTTCAGTTCAACCTGGTTGCGGTTGATCGAGAAACCTTCGGCAGTGATGAGGTCGGCGATGTCGCGGGTCGAAACTGAACCGTAGAGCTGGCCGGTTTCACCTGCGGAACGGACGGCGACGAAGCTCTTTCCGTCGAGCTTCTCGGCGATAGCCTGTGCTTCGGACTTGCGCTCGAGGTTGCGGGCTTCAAGCTGGGCGCGCTGGCCTTCGAACTTCTTCTTGTTGGCTTCGTTTGCACGAAGGGCCTTGCCTTGCGGCAAGAGGAAGTTGCGGGCAAAGCCGTCCTTTACCTTGACTGTTTCGCCCATCTGGCCGAGGCGGCTGATACGTTCGAGAAGAATGACTTCCATTTTCGTTTTCCTTGTCTGTCTTGATATTCAATTGTCATTGCTGGGTGGAGTTGAATTCGCAGCCTTCGAGACCGGTGCGTTGCGCGATGTGTCGAACAAGCCGGCCAGAAGGAAGAGAAAAAGCGCAAAAGCAAAAAGCATGACGGCGAGGTAGGCTAGCCAGAGCGCCACCGGACGCCAGGGCGCACCCCGTGTCCTTGCATGCATCATGGCAAAGCCCGCCATCATGAAGCCTGCGCCAAGTGCGCCGGCAATGGCTGTCGCGGCGTAGCCGATCCCGCCAGGCAAGAAGCAGGCGGCGCAGGCGACGGCAAAAATGATAAGTGCCGGTCTCGGCATGCGCAAAGCACGCGGCCAGTCGTCTTTCGGGCGGCGCAACCGGCCCGAGGCGGCGGTCAGACGCAGCGCCATGTAGAGATTGGCAAGGATGATCATCACCCATACTGCAGGCTGCAGGGCCGGCAGGACACGCACGACGAAGGCCGCCATGTTCTGGGCGACATCGGCATTCGCGGTAAGCTCGGGGTTATTGGCGGCAAGCTGCTGACCGAGCGATTTGGCAAGCTCGGCGGCGAGATCGTCGCCATAGCCGACCAGCATGCCGATAACAATGAAGCTGGCCCCAACGATCAGCGCGAGCCGCAGCAGCGTGTCGGCAAGCGGGTACCAGACGTAAACGTTCTTGGGGCCACCGATCTCATCAGCGGGGCGGGCGAGGCCGGTAAAATAAGCGGCCGCGGCGGCGGGAATGGCGGTGATCAGCACGACGATGAGTGCGGCGGTTGGCGCGGCCAGGACCGAAACGGCGACGGCCATCGACAGTGCAGCAATGAAACCCGCGGCTGTACCCCATCCCAGAGCAGCCACAAAGATTGGCAGCGGCGAGAAAAGCAGGAGAGCCATGGCAAGGGTCGATTGCGTGATAACGCCAACCGATAGCAGCGCGGCCGCAAGGCCCGCCAACACTCCAACGCCAATGTCTTTTGCAGTCGGTTTCATCTACGCTCGCTGTCCTGCTTACCGAAGCAGTTAGAGGTGGTTCCTGAACCAATGCCTCAACTTGGGTTTCTCGAAACAATTCGAGGAAAAGCGCCTAGCGGTTTTCCATGATGAATTGCGTTATTAGAGTTCACCAGGCCCACGCCCATCGCGGATGGTGAAGTGAAGGCGGCGGAGATGACTCAGCCGCCTTCGGATGTCTTACTTTACGACGTAAGGCAGCAGGCCGAGGAAACGGGCACGCTTGATCGCCTGGGCGAGTTCGCGCTGCTTCTTCTGGCTGACGGCCGTGATACGGGAAGGAACGATCTTGCCGCGTTCGGAAATGTAGCGCGACAGGAGCTTGATGTCCTTGTAGTCGATCTTCGGCGCATTGGCACCCGAGAACGGGCAGGTCTTGCGACGGCGATGGAAAGGACGACGGGTCGGGATCTGATTGATATCAACCATTATTCTGCTCCTTCACCGGCTTCATTGTCACGCGGACGGCGTGGACGGCGCGGACGGTCGTCGTCGCGGCCGCCGAACTTGTTGTCGTCACGGTCACGGCGATCGTCACGGCGTGCGAGCATGGCCGACTGGCCTTCCTCGTGCTCATCAACGCGGATCGTCATGAAACGCAGGACGTCTTCATTGATGCGCTGCTGGCGCTCTAGCTCGGCAACAGCTGCTGCTGGAGCAGTGATGTTGATTAGCGAGTAATACGCCTTGCGGTTCTTGTTGATACGATAGGTGAGGGCACGAAGTCCCCAGCTTTCGATGCGCCCGACTGATCCGCCATTAGCTTCGATGATGCCCTTGTACTGTTCTACAAGCGCATCAACCTGCTGCTGCGAAATGTCCTGTCGGGCAAGGAACACATGTTCATAAAGAGCCATTGTCTTTGCCTTTCTTCGATAATATTGCCCGGTATCAACGGTAAACCTCTGCGAATCTCTCTGCCGGATGACCGGGGAAGAAAGGACGCTGATGGAGACGATCGAGAGCGGAGACACGGGAGGCTGAAGCATTACGCTTCGACGGACTTACATCCGGCCCTCCGTTCAGCCCCCAGCTGACGCCGAGCAATGAACGGGCGGCTTATACGGGCAAACTCTAAAAGAAGCAAGCTGGCCGCGGCATTTTATTGGATGGTGGCAATTCAGGCAAAGATGAGTTTCTTCGATGGAGTAGCGATATCCCGTCCGAGCTCGCTGGCTGTCTCTATCCAGGCCTCAATGGCATCATATACAGGTTTTGATGGGTCTCTTAAAAGGGATGGTTGGAATCTCGCACTGCGATGTATGGGCGATTGTGTAGTGTGAGCTTCCGGCCCGGGACCTCTCGCAAGTAATATCGAATTCTCTACACAACGCCTGAATATCTTGTATGCGCCAATAATCCTTGGGATTCCGGCGCGTCTGCTCAAAACGTCTACCAATCGAATATCCAAACCCACAGGCCTGGATCATCAAGAGGAAGTCTTGGGCAACCGTCAATCTATCACTTAGCCTAACATCGAGCTTGCATCAAAGCTTGACTTCGCGCTTGGCTGTAGGCACACCGCGCGGCAGATTGGCATATATATAAGCAACGATCGAAGGGAGCCCCGATGTCCATTGCATTCACATTTCCAGGCCAGGGAAGTCAGGCCGTTGGCATGGGCAAGGCATTGGCCGAAAACTTCGCCGAGGCCAGGGCGGTCTTTGACGAAGTGGACGATGCACTTGGTGAAAAGCTATCTTCGATCATCTGGGAGGGGCCGGAGGAAACCTTGACCCTCACGGCCAACGCCCAGCCCGCGCTGATGGCGGTGTCCATTGCCGTGATCCGTGTTCTGGAAGCCAAGGGTATTTGGTTAAAGGACAAGGTCTCCTACGTCGCAGGCCATTCGCTTGGCGAATACTCGGCCCTGTGCGCGGCAGGAACGTTCTCGCTTTCCGATACGGCGCGGCTGCTGCGTATTCGCGGTAATGCCATGCAGAAGGCAGTCCCTGCCGGCAAGGGAGCGATGGCAGCCATCATCGGCCTAGAGCACGAGGATGTTGAAGCCATCTGCGCCGAAGCGTCAGAGCAGGGACCTGTCCAGATCGCCAATGATAATGGCGGTGGTCAGCTGGTCATTTCCGGTTCGAAAGATGCGGTCGAGGCGGCCGCCGCGCTTGCATCGGCCAAGGGTGCCAAGCGTGCTCTGATGTTGCCTGTCTCCGCTCCATTCCATTCTGCATTGATGGAGCCTGCCGCAGAGGCCATGCGCGAGGCCCTTGCTCAGGTCACAAAAAACGATCCCGTCGTTCCGCTCATTGCCAATGTGCGTGCGGCCCCGGTCAAATCCGCGGATGAAATCGCGGCTCTGCTGGTCGAGCAGGTGACGGGGCAGGTGCGCTGGCGCGAGACGGTACAGTGGTTTGGCGAGAACGGGGTGACCACGCTTTATGAAATCGGGGCCGGCAAGGTACTGACTGGCCTCGCACGCCGTATTAACAAGGACATTTCCGGTGTCGCAATTGGCACTCCGGAGGATATCGACGCGGCTCTGGCTGCCCTGAACGCTTGAAAGGAACGCGTAATGTTTGATCTCACAGGCCGCAAGGCTCTTGTCACCGGTGCGACAGGTGGTATTGGCGAGGCCATTGCCAGAGCGCTGCACGCGCAGGGCGCCATTGTTGGTCTGCATGGCACGCGCGTCGAAAAGCTCGAGGCCCTTGCAACCGAACTCGGCGACCGCGTGAAGATTTTTCCGGCCAACCTTTCCAATAGGGATGAGGTCAAGGCGTTGGGCGAGAAGGCAGAGGCTGATCTCGAGGGCGTTGAGATCCTCGTGAACAATGCCGGCATTACCAAGGACGGCCTCTTTGTCCGCATGAGTGATGCGGATTGGGACAGTGTGCTGGAGGTCAATCTGACCGCAGTTTTCCGGCTTACCCGCGAACTCACCCACCCAATGATGCGCCGGCGCTATGGCCGTATCATCAATGTCACTTCGGTGGTGGGTGTAACCGGGAATCCTGGACAGACAAATTATGTGGCCTCGAAGGCTGGCCTGATCGGCTTTTCCAAATCGCTGGCGCAGGAGATCGCCAGCCGCAACGTCACGGTCAACTGCGTGGCGCCTGGATTTATCGAATCGGCCATGACCGACAAGCTCAATGACAAGCAGAAGGAAGCCATCATGGCCGCCATTCCTATGCGCCGCATGGGCACGGGAGCGGAAGTCGCTTCGTCGGTTATTTATCTGGCTAGCAGTGAGGCGGCCTATGTCACGGGCCAGACAATTCATGTCAATGGTGGCATGGCCATGATCTGACCCGGCCTGCGCGTTTCAGGCCGAAGGTATCGGTGGGTATCCGCCCCAATCACATTTATGAGATTGAGGCCATGAATAAAGCGTGATAAGTCGCGCACCAGTCTGGGCAATCAAACCGATTTGATGCCCTTTCAATTCCGCAAGGAAAGAACCGCAAGGAATGGCTGTTTTAGCTGCTGAACAGGGTGAAACAACCATCTTATTGCTTGATTAGAGTCATCCGTGCCGCTAACCAAGGCATAGGAAAAACAAACAGGTTGAGGTTTCCACATGAGTGATACTGCAGAACGCGTCAAGAAAATCGTTATTGAGCATCTGGGCGTCGATGCCGAGAAAGTCACCGATGGTGCGAGCTTCATCGACGATCTGGGCGCAGACAGCCTCGATACTGTCGAGCTCGTGATGGCTTTCGAAGAAGAGTTCGGCGTTGAAATCCCGGACGATGCTGCTGAGACCATTCTGACAGTCGGCGATGCCGTCAAGTTTATCGACAAAGCATCTGCCTGATTTTCGTTCGGCTCGCCATCGCATGGATCGTGATATAAGGTGTTGTGCCTTGCTCGTTCATGCATGGGGCCGGAAACAATCATGTTGCGTATGACATTGAAGGATCGGCCATGAGGCGTGTTGTCATAACCGGCCTTGGGCTGGTGTCTCCTCTCGCATCCGGCGTTGAAGCCAGCTGGTCGCGGCTCCTTGCCGGCCAGAGCGGTGCCCGGCGGGTAACTGAATTTGAAGTCGACGATCTGCCTTGCAAGATTGCCTGCCGGATTCCGGTTGGCGATGGCACGGATGGAACATTCAATCCGGATGATTGGATGGAGCCGAAAGAGCAGCGCAAGGTTGATCCCTTCATCATCTATGCAGTCGCGGCGGCCGACCAGGCGCTCGCCGACGCCAAATGGGCGCCGGAGAGCGACGAGGATCAGATTCGCACCGGTGTTCTCATTGGATCGGGAATAGGTGGTCTCGAAGGCATTGTCGAAGCGGGTTATACCCTGCGCGACAAGGGCCCGCGTCGCATCTCTCCCTTCTTCATCCCGGGTCGTCTGATCAATCTGGCGTCGGGCCATGTTTCCATCAAGCACAAGCTTCGCGGCCCCAATCATGCTGTTGTAACAGCATGCTCGACAGGGGCACATGCCATCGGCGACGCGTCGCGTTTGATTGCTTTCGGTGATGCCGACGTCATGGTTGCTGGCGGGACGGAATCACCGGTCAGCCGTATTTCCCTTGCCGGTTTTGCTGCCTGCAAGGCCTTGTCCACATCGCGCAATGATGACCCCACGACGGCTTCCCGTCCGTATGACGACGACCGGGACGGTTTTGTCATGGGCGAGGGCGCCGGTGTGGTCGTACTCGAAGAACTCGAGCACGCCCTTGCTCGTGGCGCGAGAATTTATGCGGAAGTGATCGGCTATGGCCTGTCGGGTGACGCTTTCCACATCACCGCACCTTCCGAGGATGGCGAGGGCGCCCAGCGCTGCATGGAAATGGCATTGAAGCGTGCCGGTATTACGCCGGACGACATCGATTACATCAATTCGCACGGCACCTCGACGATGGCCGATACCATCGAACTCGGTGCCGTCGAACGGGTCGTTGGCGATGCGGCATCCAAAATATCGATGTCATCGACCAAATCTTCGATCGGTCACCTTCTCGGTGCAGCCGGTTCGACCGAAGCTGTTTTCTGTGCTCTGGCGATCCGCGACAATATCGCGCCAGCAACGATCAATCTGGATAAGCCGTCCAGGGAAACCAAGATCGATCTGGTTCCGCACAAGCCGCGCGAACGCAAGATCGATATTGCGCTGTCCAATTCCTTTGGATTTGGCGGTACAAATGCCTCGCTGGTTCTTCGGCGTTATCAACAGTGATTGTTGCATTGGCGTCAGCGCTTTCGCGCTTTCGCCATATTCGCAATCGATTCTACCGGCTGGATGCTATTCTAGCCGGTTAACATGTCCGAGGTGCTTGCGTGAGTTCAGATCAGCCGTCTGAAGAGACAAACGGTTCAGCCACGGCCAACGTGCCGGAGCGCAAGCCGATTGTGCCGCAATCGGCTTCGGAAGCGCTGCGTCCAGAGCCTGGAACGCCGCCGCCGGCGCCCAAAAAGCGCTCGCGTGGCGCCCGCAGTCAGATCGTTGTTTTTGCAAACTTCATGTTGTCGCTGGTCGTGCTCGTGGTCATTGCGGCTGCCGCCGCGGTGTATTTCGGCAAGCTTGCCTTCAACGAACCGGGACCCACAGAAGTCGCGACCAATTATGTGGTCAGGAGCGGCACTGGCATCACGGAGATCGCGGACGGTCTAGAGCGCCGCGGCATCATTTCTGATGCGCGCATCTTCATGTATGGCGTGAAGGCCTATGGCTATCAGGGCGACATGAAAGCCGGAGAGTACGAGATCAAGGCGGGGGCCTCCATGCGTGACGTCATGGACCTTTTGCGCAGTGGCAAGTCGGTCCTTCATTCGCTTACCATTCCTGAAGGCCTGACGGTCGAGCAGATATTCCAGCGTGTTCAAGAGGACGACG
The DNA here is from genome assembly GCF_020164435.1 of Phyllobacterium lublinensis. Classification (GTDB taxonomy): domain Bacteria; phylum Pseudomonadota; class Alphaproteobacteria; order Rhizobiales; family Rhizobiaceae; genus Phyllobacterium; species Phyllobacterium lublinensis. Next base: position 158,178 of record NZ_JAIUDQ010000006.1, read on the forward strand.
TCCTGGTGGGAGACCTCCCGGCAGTCATGCCAAGTGAAGGCTCGCTCTTTGCAAATACATTGCGTTTCTCGCGCGGTACGACGCGTGAGGAGCTGGTAAAGAAGATGCAATCGGATCAGAAGAAACTGGTTGAGGATATATGGGAGCGCCGCGACCCCAATATTCCACTCAAGACAATCGAAGAGTTCATCACGCTTGCATCCATCGTCGAGAAGGAAACAGGGAAAGCCGACGAGCGGCCCCGCGTTGCTGCCGTCTTTATCAATCGGCTAAACAAGAAGATGCGCTTGCAATCGGATCCAACAATCATTTACGGCCTCTTCGGCGGCAAGGGAAAGCCGTCGGACCGACCGATCCTTAAATCGGATCTGGAGAAGCCGACTCCGTATAATACCTATACGGTCAATGGCCTGCCGCCAGGCCCGATCGCAAATCCTGGCCGCGACGCACTGGAAGCCGTCGCCCATCCCTCGCAGACCAAGGATCTTTACTTCGTCGCCGATGGTACTGGCGGGCACGTATTTGCCGAGACGCTTGAAGAACACAATGATAATGTGAGGCGCTGGCGCGAGGTGGAAAAAAACCGCTTGGATGAAGCTGCCAAGGCAGCGACCGGTGATAAAAACGCATCTCCGGACGCGGACAGCGGCAACTAGAGCGAGGGGCCTGATTGCAATCGGGCCCTTATCGTAGGGGGAAATATGTCGTTGCAAAGCATGACGGGGTTCGCCCGTCACCTCCGGAACAGTGCCGGGGCGCAAATCTCGTGGGAAATCAAATCTGTCAACGGCAAGGGACTAGATGTGCGGTTTCGCCTTCCCGCAGGCTTCGAGGCAGTCGAGCCGAAGGCTCGAGCGCTGTTCAACGAGCATTTCAAGCGAGGTAATTTCCAGGCGGCTCTGTCAGTCGACCTCAGTGCTGGTGCTGCCAAGGCGACGATCAATCAGCCTCTCCTGAAGGAATTGGCGGCCATCGCAGCACATTTGCGCGAGGAATATGGGCTTGCGGCCTCGACGCCGGAAGGGCTGATGGCCCTTCGTGGTGTCATGGAGACTCCGCAGGAGGTTACGGCGCCGGAGCATCAGGTCGAGCTCGAACGTGCTATCCTCGGTATTCTAGATGAGACGCTGATTCAGTTGGCACACAACCGTCAGGCCGAGGGCAGGGCGCTTGGCGAGATACTGACGGTACAGATTGCTGCAATAGAAATGCTGGTGGAACAGGCTAAGCTCGACCCCAGCCGGTCAATTGAAGCCATTCGTGCTCGGCTGGCCGCACAGGTTGCCCTGCTGCTTGATGCTGCTCCAGCGCTTGATGAAGCCCGATTGCATATGGAAGCGGCGTTTCTGGCCACGAAAGCCGATATTCAGGAAGAGCTCGATCGTCTGGAAATGCATATTGCCGCCGCGCGGACCCTTCTCAGGGAAGGGAACGGCGTTGGCCGCAAGCTTGATTTCCTGACCCAGGAATTCAACCGCGAGGCGAATACGCTCTGCTCGAAGGCCAATGCTGCATCCATAACGTCAATCGGGCTTGACCTGAAAGCTGTTGTGGATCAATTGCGCGAGCAGATTCAGAATTTGGAGTAGCCATGCCCAACAGCATCAAAAGACGCGGTCTCATGCTCGTCCTGTCGTCGCCATCAGGAGCCGGGAAGTCGACGCTTGCCCGAATGCTGCTTACCGACAAGGAGAAGCTCGAGCTGGCGCTTTCGATCAGCGTGACCACACGTGCGCGCCGGCCTAGTGAAATCGACGGGGTTCATTATCACTTCATCACAACGCGCGAGTTTGAACGGCTGCGTGACAGTGACGAACTGATTGAATGGGCAGAGGTGCATGGCAATTTTTACGGCACGCCGCGCGAAGCCGCAGAAAATGCGCTCGCCGACGGGCAGGACATGCTTTTCGACATTGACTGGCAGGGTGCATTGCAGCTGCAGGACAAGATGAAGGGCGACGTCGTCAGCATCTTCATCCTGCCTCCCTCCATGGCCGACCTCAAACTGCGGCTCCATCGGCGCGCGGAAGACACTGAAGAAGTGATAGACATGCGTTTGCGCAATGCGCGCAACGAGATCGAGCGTTGGCGTTCCTATGACTATGTCATCGTCAACGAAGATCTCAACCGCGCCTATCATCAGGTCCAGTCGATCGTGACCGCAGAGCGCCTGCGGCGTGACCGTTGCCCAGGACTCTTCGATTTCGTCAGCGGTCTGCTCGATGAAAAGCTGGATTAAGCTTACTGTCCCTAGCCTCACACAGCATTGGCAAGCGCGACGAACTCTTCGATTGAAAGAGTTTCGGCGCGGCGCGTCGGATCAATTCCTACTTTTACGAGCAAGCCTTCGCCGCCCAGCGATTTGATGCTTTGGCGCAGCATTTTGCGCCGCTGGCCGAATGCCGCCTGCGTAACTCTTCCCAGCGTCGCCGCGTCGCACGGCAGCGGCGCATTTCGGGGAATGAGATGGACCACGGACGACGTCACTTTTGGTGGCGGCGTGAAAGCCTGCGGGGGGACATCGAACGTAATCCTTGCTTCGGTTCGCCAGCCCGACAGAACTCCGAGACGACCATAGGCCTCGGATCCGGGGCGCGCGACGATCCGTTCCGCCACTTCGCGCTGAAACATGAGCGTCAGCGACTCGTAGAATGGCGGCCAGGGCTCGCTTAACAACCATCCGATCAGTAGCTGGGTGCCGACATTGTAGGGCAGATTGGCGATGATCTTCACCTTGTCGCCGGCCGCAAGCGTAGCGAAATCAGCGTCAAGTGCGTCCCCGGCGATGACCCGAAGACGTCCGGGATAATGGCCGGATATTTCCTCAAGTGCCGCCAGACAACGCTCATCGCGCTCGATCGCAATGACGTTGGCGCCTTGCGCCAGAAGGGCGCGCGTGAGACCGCCTGGCCCGGGTCCAACCTCGATGACGGTTTTTCCTTCGAGGTCGCCGGCTTGCCGCGCGATCTTCGCCGTTAGATTGAGATCGAGCAGGAAGTTCTGGCCAAGTGATTTCTTGGCCATCAGATCATGGCGATCAATCACTTCTCGCAGCGGGGGAAGGCTGTCTATGCTCATGCCGCAGGGCGCTGCTTGTGCACATTGTGCATTGCCATTTTGTCGGCTAGGCGCAAGGCAGCTATCAGGCTGTCCGGCTTTGCCTTTCCAGTCGCGGCAATGTCGAATGCCGTACCATGATCCGGAGATGTACGCACAAATGGTAAGCCGAGCGTGACATTGACGCTGTCATCAAAACCGAGCGTTTTAACGGGGATCAACGCCTGATCATGATACATGCAGATCGCAGTATCATAGGTGGCTCGCGCTGCTGCGTGGAACATGGTGTCGGCAGGGAGCGGCCCGCGCGCATCAATGCCTTCTGCCTGCAATGTTTCGACCGCCGGACGCACAATATTCTCGTCTTCATCGCCCATACTGCCCCCTTCGCCTGCATGGGGATTGAGCCCGGCAATGGCTAGTCGCGGATTGGCGATTCCGAACTGATCCTTCAATGCAGCCGACGTGATCCGCGCAACGGAGAGTATGTTCGCGATATCAAGCGCGGCCGGAACCTTGCTCAATGGGATGTGGATCGTGACCGGAACAGCCCGGAGCAGCGGCCCGGCCAGCATCATGACCGGCGTCACCTTGTGTCCAAGGCGCTGGCCCGCAAGATGCGCCAGAAACTCAGTATGTCCGGGGAAGTCAAAGCCGGCCTCATAGAGTGCTTTCTTGGCGATCGGACAGGTAACGACCGCGCGTGCTCGCCCGGCAAGCGTCAGTGCGACGGCCTGCTCGATGGCCTCGATCGTTGCCGGCGCATTGCCTGCAAGGGGGACGCCGGGATGGTCCGTTTGCCGATTCTTGAGGGGTACGACCGGCAAGGCCCGTTCAAAAACATGGCCCGCTTCTTCCGGTGTCGTGATTTCAATGGGACAATTCTGGCCGAGCCGAATTGCGCGCGCGGCCAGGAACTCGGGATCGGCGAGAACAAAAAAGGCTGGTATCTGGTGTTTTTCTCGCAATGTCCACGCCGAGATTGCGATGTCTGGCCCAATTCCGGATGGTTCACCAGAACTGACGGCAAGTGTGGAAGTCATGTGAAGGCGATCCCATCATTGGCACTATTGGTTGACGATGGTCGCCTTCTTGCGCAATTCATCAAGGTATTTCCTGTCGACGGCCTGAGCGGTTGCATCCTGCTTGCCATCGGCCGATGCCGCGGCATCTTCCTGGGAAAACACCATGCGAGCGACACGGTCGTCAGATACCTGTCGGGTGGCGCAGATGCCGAGAAACTCAACACCTTTGTCGGTATCCTGAATTGCCGTTGCCTGGCCAACCGGTGTGGACGTGACCTGCTTGGTCCACTCTGGCGGCAGTTCCTGCTCGATGAATTTGCCGAGATCGCGCACCGTGACGTCCAGCGTGCCCTTGGCGATATCGCGTGTTGTGTTGCACCCGCTGAACCGCGCCCGCATGGCGCTGGCTTCGCTGCGCCGCTTCGGAAGGATGCCCCGATTGTTGGCTGGAACGACGAATATTACCTGCTGCAATTGATACTCGGTGGAAACCGGCTTCTTGCCGCCGTCCTTGAGCATGCGTTGCACGGCTTCCTGTTCGCTGATCTTGTTGCCGCCCTGTGCTCGATTACGAGTCGAAAGAGCACGGCCCCAGCTCATCTGGATGCGGATATATTCCTTGAAGTGTCCGGGTGTGACCCCGGCCTTGTCCAAAACGCCCGTAAGCTGATCCTGGGTCATCTTGTTGTTCGTGGCAAAGCGCGCAAAGGCGTCGTTCACGTCAGTGTCCGAAACCATCATGTTGAGACGCTTCAGTTCCTGGCGTTTCAACGCCTCGTCTGTCAGCTCGTCACGCGCTTCCTGGGTGAGATTACCCTTCTTTCGCTGCAGCTTGAGAAAGGCTGCGCGCCTGGAAATATCGTAATCGGTAATAGGTGCGCCATTGACGACAATCTTGATCTCACTGGCTGCAGCCGGGAGAGATACGCCGACTGTGAGTGGAGAAATCAATGCGGTAGCAATTGCCGCTGCAAGAATGTGCTTCCTCACCATCATTGTTCACTGATTCCGATCGTATACCATTCCTGACGAATGGGTTTGCATTGTTGTTGCGTGTTCATTCCCACTTTATTGTCGCTTTACTAAGGCAAAAGCATGACTGGCCGCAAGTGCGGCCAGTTCAGACAAAGTGATTAGATCCCGCCAATGTCGACCGGCTTGCCGATCTCCCAAAGCGTCCGGAATGAAATATTGAAACCCCAGGTGGTCGTCTGGTCGCCCTGGCTACCGTCCGCGGTAACCGGCTCGTCCTGAGTATAATACATCATGTAGGTAAAGCACTCGTCATCATAGGCGAGGGCGGCGGTGCGCTTTACGAGAGTATCCGAAACGATATCATAGGTGCCTGACCCGAGAACACGCCAGTTCGGTGTGAGTTTTGCCGAACCGCCAACGGTGACCTCATGTCGGTCATTCTCGAAACCATATGTGGGCTGCTGGTCGATGAACGCGTACTTCACGAACATTGAGCCATATTGGCCGACCGTCGTGGTTGCCACTTCAGCGCGGCGTACTTCGAAAGATTCCTTGTCGAAACGGCCGCCCGTGGTGAGGTTGAAGGCGCCCTTGCTTACGCCCATCATGGCAACATAATCGGAACGCGACGACTCAAGTCCTGATTCAGCACCCGCATTGACAAAATCATCCGTCGCGAATGAGTTCAGGCCACCCAGCTGGAAGGACTGGCCAGCGACGCCACTAAGCGACCAGCCATTGTTGAATGTTCCCGAATAGCGAACGCCCAAATTTGCGCGAGTGCCACCCTCGACCCGGTCATAACCGGAGAACTTGTCGCGATCAAACAGGCTCGATGCATCAAACACGAAGCTTTGTGCATCTTCGTTCGGCATATCGCCGGCGTAGGGCTCATTGTTGCGCACGAAAAGTTGGGCGGTCGGTTCAAGAACGTGAGTCGAACTGGTACTCGAGAACAGAATTGGCCATCGCGCCTCAAGCCCGGCGGTCGCCATGGCGCGGAAGGCCTCGGAACGCGTCACGCCCACTGAATCGGAGTCGACATACATGCCGTCGCCTCGCAGGGCGAGGAGGGGCGTTATTACGAGACCGTTATCCGAGATGAAGGTCCGTTTCCACTCCGCCTCGGCGGTAATACGGCCATCATTCCCTTCGACGCCCGAAAGATAGCCACTGCGTGCCATGCCGATTGGCGTTGTGCCGTCCTCCCGATCGCGGTGCAAAGCCTGCAGGTTGACATCGAAATTGAGCTCGCCGCCAGCTACCGACTGGGTCGGTGTGTAGGCATAATCCAGACTCGGCAAGACCCATGGCTGCTTGGGCTGCGAAGCGTTGGGATTCGAATTGAACCAGCTTTCCTGAACCAGGAACTGATATAATCTCAGGTCAAAATAGTTCCGGCCGTTCAGACCGGTCAAATAGGCCTGGTTTGTAATATTGTAGCTATCGTAGCCCTCTATACCGTAGCGGTAGGCAAAGGCCTTGTCCGACGGCACCATGACGTTCCAGCCATATGTCCAGCGCGGATTGATCTGGAACGCACCGGTCGTTCCGACCATACTGCGCATCGTGCTGCCACGATCAAGCTGGTCTTCACTGTCAAATTCGCGGCGGTCAAGCTGGTTTATCCCCGCAAGCTTGATGGTGTATGCACCATTGGTCAGCCGATGACGCCATTCCGCTTCACCGAGAAAACCCTGCTTGGAGTAGTACGTGCCTGTCGTGGTCAGGTCGTAATTCGGGGCAAGCGCCCAGAAATATGGAACGCTGACACCATAGCCGAGTTCCGTCTCATAGCGGTAGCTCGGCATGAGGAAGCCGCTTTTGCGCTTGACGGTCGGATCGGCAATTTCAAAGGCCGGTAGGAATGCCAGCGGCATGCCGAACATCTCGAAGCGACCGCGCTCAAAGCGTATGGTCTTCTTCTGGCCATTCCAGACGATCTTCTGGGCACGCACCTGCCACAAGGGAGCCTTGTCGGGCTTGGAGCGGCATGGCTCACAGGCAGTGTAGATACCATTGTTGAACGTCGTCAGCTCGCCGCCGACACGTTCGGCGCTCTCGGCAGCAAAGCGCGTATTGTCCGCAGCTTCGACGCGCAAGGCGTTGACGAATCCTTCCCGAAAATCATCGGTAATGTCCAGATTGTCGGCATAGATGCGGTTGCCATCCTTTTCGACAATTTCCACTTTGCCCATGGCCTTGAGACGACCCGTATTCTGATCGTAGGTAACCTGGCGGGCGACAAGCCGGTTCCCGTCATAATCTATCTGCACGCCGCCAACGGCGGAGATGGTCTTGGCATTGATGTCGTAAATAAGCTCGTCCGACTCCAGCAGCATTTGAGCGTTTGGATTCGTCTCGAAATTACCAACGAGAGCATCGCTGGTCTGGGCATAGGCTGGGAGCGAAATCCCGCCCACAAGGCATAGCAGCGCCGTCCCGCACGCAAGTCGTGCAGACCACGTCGGCAACACCGAGCGCGTCAAATTCAGTCCCACTCTAACCATCCTCCTTGTGCAACAGAAAGGAGACCCCAAAAAATGTTGCAATCAGCACAGGTGTCCATGCGGCAATGAATGGCGGGACGAATCCCGCATTGCCAAATGCCTTGACCACAACAGTGACGACATAAAGCACGAAGCCCGCGAGGACGCCACCCAGAATCATCGTGCCAGATTGTCCGAAGCGGACAAATTTCAACGAAACGGTTGCGGCGATCAAAGTCATCGCCATCAGAAGCGCCGGCAAAGCCAGTAAAGACTGGAAATGCATGTCAAAAGCATTGGCCGGATAGCCAAAAGAACGAGCTGCGGCAATTTTGTTACGCAGCTCAAAAAAAGGAATCGTCTCGGGCCGTGCAAGGCTTTCTTCAACGAATTCAGGGCGAAGATGAGTCGGGACACGCACTTCGCTGAGCGAAACCGGTTTCTCGCCAAGCACGAATTTCGTCACGTCGGTCAGCTGCCAGAACCCGTTGTCGAGGTCAGCGGATTTGGCATCCAGCCGTTCCAGAACATCCTGATTCTGGTCCAGGCGAATGAACGTGGCATCAACGAGACGCAGGCCACGGTTGACGATCGTCTTGGCGCCAATGATGGTCTCGCCATCCTCGGTTTTCTGGCGCAGCCAGGGCACGCGCTCGGCCTGCACATCATTGGATTTTCCGGCCCGCCAGCTGGCCGTTATCTGCTCGCTTCGCTCAAATCCCCAAGCGGCAAGCGGATTGACAACCAGCACCGCGACGATACCGAACAGGAAGGCACCCGCACAGGCAGGCAGGAGAAACTGCCAGGCCGAAACGCCGACTGACCGCGCTACGACCAGCTCATACTTCCGGTTGAGGGAAATCAGCGTTGCCATCGCCGCAAACAGGGCGATGAAGGGGAACACCTGCTGCATGATCGAGGGTATGCGCATCGCAGACAGGCCAAAAGCCTGAATCGCCGAATAGTCCGGCAGGGATGACAGCTTGCCGGATAGTTCCGTGAAGTCGAGAATCAGCGCCAAGGCAAAGCTGCCCAACAGGAAATACGCCGTGATCTTCACATAGCGGAGGAAGAAATATCGTCCAAGCGTCCAGCCAATCATCATCTGCGACCTCCGCGCTTGCGTCCGAACCATTTCGTTCCGGCCCGGGCAACTGCCTCCTGCCGCGATTCGAAGGTGCGTCTGAACCAGCTGCTCCATTTCACCGGGACGCCAACCTGGCGGTTGGTCGCAAGCGCATAAATTGCCGAAAGGGCAGCGAGAATGGGTATGGCAAAGAGCAGTGGCAGCAAGGAAGCATTTTTATCGGCGCCCTGTCCGGCCGAGTAACCAAGCCAGAAAACAATGAGGCACAGTGTGATGGCGCTGAACGATGCTGATATGCGCGCTTCGCGGTGCGATCGCGAATCTGCGGCCGCCGCCAGGGCGATGAGGGCAAAAACGATCGGATACATCCAGTCTGACAGGCGTTTATACAACTCCGCTTTATAGCGGAGCGGTCTCTGCTGATACTGCTTGTCGTTCGGATCCGGATTCCACAGATAGGCAAGCGGCCGGTCCTTGGGATAAATGCTGACTTCTTGGTCGTCCGATGAAAGGAACGATGCCAGATCAAGGGCATAGGTATTGAATTTTATGATCGATACATTGCCGGTCTGGACGTCACGGCGGTCAATCTCGCCATCCTTCATGACCAGTAGGCTTTGAGTCCCCGTCTCAACGACAAGCCCCTCTTTGGCGTAGATGATCAGGTCGGTCGTCTTGTCACGCGAGTCGGAGACGAACAGACCCCTGATCGCTCCATTGGCATCGCGGCTTTCGATCTGAAGATAGAGGTCGGTGTCAAGTTTCTTGAAGGTACCCTGCTGGACGACAAGATTGACCACGTCGGCTCGCGCCTCGGCGACCATCTGGCGCATGTTGGTCTGGGAGTAGGGAACAATGAAATTGGCGATGAGGAATGACGAGATGGAAATAATGATCGCGAAGATCATGACGGGACGGATAACCGTCGAGCGCGGCGCTCCGGCCGCATTGATGACGACGAGTTCCGAATCCTGATTCATCGTCGACAGGATTTGCGTGACAGCAATGACCAGCGCAAACGGCATAACGATGGGGAATGCATTGGGAAGCAGATTGGAACTGAACTTGAGGATATAGAAGAAGCTCTGCCCGCTGGTGGTCAGGAAATTAACGCGGGCGAGCACCTGAACAATCCATGTAATGCCCACCGCTGAAAGCAGCACGGCAAAAAACATGACGACGATCCGTCGCAAGATGTATATCTCAATCAGGCGCATGTCATGTTTCGCAAATGAGTTCCGCCACCTTGTTCGATTAGCCGACCGTTCATCGATGCCCAGGCATAAAGGGCATTATTTTGCCGCACTATGGGACGAACCCGTTACATGTTCAAAAAACCCGACATATGTTCACTCTAGTCAGGCTTGGCTAAAAATAGGCGAAGAAAGCTGGTTAACAAGGCCTTAGCCAACCCCTTCGTCATCAACCCCTCCATTCACCAGTTCTGGTGATTAGGAAAGTCACATTTTTGTTCATCTGGAGATATCATGTCCAAACGCCCATCCATCAGTTTCGCCAAATTTGCGCCGGTAGAAAGCGGCACTGCTGTCCTGCTCGCCGCTGCTGAAGGCAAGTTTGCTGCGGAAGCCGAATCCGTTGTTGGACCAGCTTTGCTGTCGCGTATCATCGATGTCTCGGAATTCAAGGGAAAAATAGCCGCGGGCTTTTCCACGATCGCGCCGGCGGGCACGGAATTGGAACGCCTTGTACTTGTCGGCTGCGGCGATCCGGCGAAGCTGAAGGGCGACGATTGGCTGAAAATCGGCGGCGCCGCCCTTTCGAAGATCGGGGTCGCAAAGCACGTAACCGTACTTCTGGCGTTGCCTGATGCACAGATTTCTGCGGAGAACGCGGCCGACTTCGCACTTGGCATGCTGCTTCGTTCTTACACGTTCGACAAATACAAGACAAAACGCGGCAAGGACAACGGCGAGGAGAAGGAAGACAAATCGCCGGCCAGGATCACCATACAGGTGGCGGACGCCGGCGCGGCGAAAAAGGCCTATGTCAGCGCCGAGGCAGTTGCCGAGGGTGTCATCCTGGCGAGGGACCTCGTCAATGAACCTGCCAACATCCTCGGGCCTGTCGAGTTTGCGGAGCGTGTCGAAGAGTTGAAGAAGCTTGACGTCAAGGTGGAAATTCTCACCGAGAAAGACATGAAAAAGCTTGGCATGGGCTCCCTGCTTGGCGTGGCACAAGGCTCGGCGCGTCCGGCGCGTCTTGCCATCATGGAGTGGCACGGCGGAAAGGGCAAAGACAAACCCATCGCTTTTGTCGGCAAGGGCGTCACTTTCGATTCGGGTGGTGTTTCCATAAAGCCTGCCGCCGGCATGGATGAAATGAAGGGCGACATGGGCGGCGCGGCGGCCGTGACAGGGCTCATGCATGCCTTGGCCTCGCGCAAGGCCAAGGTGAATGTCGTCGGTATCATCGGTATCGTCGAAAACATGATCAACGGCGATGCCCAGCGCCCGGGAGATATTGTCACCTCCATGTCCGGCCAGACCATTGAGGTCCTCAATACCGATGCAGAGGGCCGCCTGGTCCTTGCCGACGCGCTCTATTATTGCAATGAGCGCTTCAATCCGAAATTCATGGTCAACCTTGCGACCCTGACCGGCGCGATCATGGTGGCGCTGGGTGTCTATCGCGCCGGACTCTTCTCCAATGACGATACCCTGGCCGAACAGCTTTTCGATGCTGGGCAGTCAACGGGGGAGAAGCTGTGGCGCATGCCGCTCGGCGAAGAATATGACAAGCTGATCGACACCAAAAACGCCGACATGAAGAATATTGGCGGCCGCCACGGTGGTGCAATCATCGCCGCCCAGTTCCTCAAGCGTTTCGTCGGCGAAACCCCTTGGGCCCATCTCGATGTTGCCGGAACGGCAATGGGCGCGCCAGCGACGGAGTACAGCCAGTCCTGGGCATCGGGATTTGGCGTGCGCCTGCTGGATCGGCTGATTCGAGATCATTTCGAAGGCTAGATCGCGTGGAGGTCAGGCTCTACGGCACCGAGGAGAGCGTCTACACGCGCATTGTACGGTTCGTTCTCCTGGCCAAGCAGGTTGAGTTCGTATTCGTCGATGCCAATCCCTTCGAAGGGGGCAGCCTGCCGGAAGGTTACGATCTCCGGCACCCCTTCAAGCGGATCCCGGCATTGGAAGTGGATGGCACTGCCTTCTATGAGACAGATGCCATCGTCCATTATGTCGATGCGGTCACGGTTCCAAAACTCACGCCCGGCAATCCTGTTGTCGCAGCGCGCATGCGCCAGATCATGCGTGTTGTCGACAATTACGCCTATGCAGCGCTGGTCTGGGGAATTTATGTTCCAGTCTGGTGGCGTGAAGGGCTTGAACCTGCGCGCGAGGCGGTAGCTCAGGCACGCCATGTCCTCAATGTCCTTGAGGGGTTTGCCGAATCATCACCCGACGCCGGCTTCAACGAGCCGACATTGGCGACGTACTATCTTGCAAGCGTTCTCGCCGCGGCCGACAGCGTGGCGCAGGGGACGGCTCTGATTGACGAACGGCCCCGCTTGCGCGAATGGTGGAACAGCTTTCGAACAACGCCAATCATGACGGCTACCAGATCGAAACATACGAAATTCTGACCTTGGGCGATAATGACCGACATTCTCTTCTACCACCTGACCGAATCGACACTGGAGAATGCTCTGCCTGGACTGGTCGAGCGGTCCCTGGAACGGAAATGGAAGGTCGTCATTCAAACCGGTTCCGAAGAGCGCCGCGACAGTCTCGACAATCTCCTGTGGACTTGGACCGACGCCTCCTTTCTCGCGCATGCCACCGATCAGGAACCGTATCCGGAGGAACAGCCCATCATACTGACGACCAGCGACGCCAATCCAAATGGTGCAACCGTGCGGTTCTTGGTTGATGGTGCAGAGCCCCGGAATGTCGAGGCCTATGAACGTCTCGTCCTGATGTTCGATGGTCACGACCAGCAACAGCTGGAACAGGCGAGGGCGCAATGGAAATTGTTGAAGACAGCGGGCCATTCGCTGACTTACTGGCAACAGAACGCCGAAGGGCGGTGGGAAAAGAAAGCTTGAGATGCGTCTGTTCCTTTTGCTCCTGCTGATCGTTGGGCTCTTGCTTGGACTGGGATATCCATGGGCCAACACGCATTTTTCCGGTGAGGAGATCGGTTCGTGGCGTGTCTACGATCGTTCCGGCCCCTACAGGCCCGTCACCGTCCATCTGCAGCAAGGCGATGCGCCGGTACGCGCGTTCGTCGATATGCAACCGCTGCGCAATTTCATCCCGACAGAAGGCCGTACGGCGCTTACGGCGGTGGTGACGCGGCAGGGCAGGGACATTCTGGTCGAGACCTTGAGCTATGCCAGTTCCAAGGCAGCCAACAAAGGCTCGCCACAGGGACCGCAGGTCTATCGCGACAGCATCGGTGACATCGATACCGTTGCGGATGGCGATTATACCATCACGATTGGTCCCGGCGATTACGATGGTCTCGAAGTGGCACAGGTCGACCTTGTCCTGCGCCGGGATGTCGTCAAGGCTGACTGGCGTGTCGTGTCAGGGGGTATTGCCCTGACTGTCATCGGCATTGTCGGCCTCATCCTCTTGCGCCGCAGGCGCAGGTCGGCGGCTAAGGAGGCACCTCCTCAACCAAAGTGGGGCAGGTGAATGGCTGATCAGGCTGGCACTTTTCCGACGATCCTCACCGAGCGGCTGCGTCTGCGCCAGTTCGAGTCGAGGGACGATATCGGTTTGCACGCTTGCCTTGGCGACGACAAACTCATGCGCTACTGGGATTTCACCGCCTGTGATTCCATTCAGGAAACGCGGCGCTGGGTACGCATCCTTGCCAAGACGACATCGCCATACGAGGCACTTGCCTGGGCCGTTGCGGACAGGAAAACCGATGAATGCATCGGTATGGTGAACTACCACCATCGTGAGGCACGCAACCACAGGCTGGAAATAGGATATATCCTCAATGCCGAATGGCACGGGCGCGGCCTGATGGGCGAGGCAGCCCAGGCAATGCTGTCCCATTGCGTGGACAATCTGAGAGCCCGCCGGATAACGGCGATCATCCACCCTGACAATACGCCCTCTATCAAGCTTGTCACTCGTCTTGGATTTGAGTGTGAGGGGGGACCGCTGCGCGATTACTGGCACGTCGGCGGCAAATATATGAGCCCGATGCTCTACAGCTTCATCGCTCCGCGCTAGTGCGGTCTATATTCTCGCCTTTTCCGTAATGCTATAGGCGCATCGCCGCGCACCTTTGAGAATGTGTTCCAAACGCGTGACTTCGACGTCGGGTCCGAGCGCGGCCTGAAATACCTCGAGCTCCGATCTGCACAATTTCTGGCAGGATCTGGCTGCCACGCAGATTGGGCAGTGATTCTCGATCAATGTGAACGCGCCGCTTTCATCGCGCCCGGCCTCGGCCATATAACCTTCTTCCGACCTTATCTCCGCAAGACGGTTGACTTTCGCCTCGATACTGGACGTTGGCTCAAGAGCTTCACGGTATTGAGCCAGCGTCGACTTTTCCCTGTGGGATATGAGCCGGTCGAGCCCATCCTCGCCAAAAACCGCAGAGACGGAAGCAAGGATATCTGCCGTCAAGCCCGCGTGATTATCGGGAAATTGCCCGTTTCCGGCATCCGTCAAGTGCCAGAACCGCTTCGGCCTGCCTACAGTCTCACGGCTGTCTTCGAAATCAACGAGGTTATCTTCGTGCAGCCGGGCCAACATTTGCCTTATCGCCACGGCAGTGACTCCAAGCCGGTCTGCCAGAGCAGCTGCGGTCTGCGGGCCAGAAACCTTGAGCGAATAAAGCATGCGATTTGTCGTGCGATCCTGCATGGGCATAAGATAGCAAGATTAATTTAAAAAGCTATTGCTTGTTTTATTGGTCGAATATAACAATAAAAAACTTGTTAAATGAGGAAATACCATGAACGACAAGCAAGAAGAAGCCGGCGGCACCAGCTGGTCGGAACTCCTGAGCCCCTCATATTCGGCGGCAATCTTGACGTTATGTCTCGGCGTTGCCCTCTTTGCCTTCAACGGTTTCCTGGTCTCCACCTCACTCCCGACGGCGGTACGCGAAATTGGTGGACTTGAGCTGATATCCTGGGCTTTTACGCTCTACCTTGTCCTTTCCATTGTCGGTGGCGCCAGTGGTGCATTGCTGAAGGCGCGCGTGGGCGCGAGGACAGCACTTGTGGCGTCAGCGCTGGTTTTTCTTGCTGGCACCCTACTTGCGGCCTTTGCCGGTTCAATGACCGAAGTCCTGGTCGGGCGCGCACTGCAGGGATTGGGCGAGGGCATCATTGCCGCCATCTGCTACGCGCTCATCCCCGAACTCTTTCCATCGCGGCTGGTCGCCAAGGTTTTCGGCGCAGAGGCCGTCGTTTGGGCCGTCGCCGCCTTCGGTGGACCACTGATTTCGGGTCTGCTTACGGAACATCTGTCATGGCGCGCCGCATTCCTTGTCAATGTGCCTCTGGCCCTGATCTTTATCGCGCTGGTCTTTCTCATCGTGCCGCGGTTTTCGGGCGAGGTCGCTCGCCTTTCCGTACCGTTCCTGCGGCTGGCTGCCATCGGCTGCGGCATCATGCTGGTTGCGCTGGCCAGCATAATGCAGGTGGTTGCAATGGAAGTGTTGTGCGTCGTCGGTGCCGCGGTAGTCCTGGCCTTGGTCATTGTCGTTGACCGGCGCAGCCGCACACCGCTTTTCCCGTCCGACGCCTTCGCGTTCAATTCCACCGTCGGTATTGGCCTGTGGATCGTCCTGCTGATGCCGGTAGCGCAAGCCTCCACCTCGGTCTATCTGGTCATGACACTGCAGGATCTCTGGGACTATGGCCCTACGAAGGCCGGAGCCTTCAGCGCCACCTTCGCTATTGCGTGGAGCACCTGCGCAATCGTCGTTGCCAATATTCAGGATCCGCGTCGTCGTGCGTGGTTGATCCGGCTCGGACCGACGCTGCTCGTTGCCGGCCTCGCCACCATCGTCGCTGGTTTTTCCGTCGACAGGCCGCTTGTCGTGATGCTGGGCCAGATCGCGATTGGAACGGGTTTTGGTGTTAGTTGGGGCTTTCTCAGTCAGTCGGTGATGGAATCGGCGCGCAGTGGTGAGCGCGACCGCGCATCGGCCCTGCTGCCGACCCTGCAGTCTGCCGGTTATGCAATCGGCGCCGCCGTGGCCGGCCTCGTTGCCAATGCCGTGGGTTACCCTGAAGCCACGACACCCGACGCGCTGCGCGACGCGACGATCATTGTCTTCTCGGTATCAACAATCATCGGCCTTGGCGCATTCGCGGCGGGGTTTGCCTTGCCGATGAAGAAGAAGGGTGTACTTCTCACGGCATTGCCAAAGAACTGAAAAGAGGGGATGGCTGATAGCTTTTCGGTTAGCCGTGAAAGGCTCTAGAGATCGGCCATCGCCTCTTCGTATTCGCCAGAAAGCGTCAACCATTCTTCCTCGGCACGCGCCAGTGACGTTTTCGCGTAGCCGATTTCCTTGCCGATCTGCGTCGCCTTGGCGGGCTCGCGCGTGTAGATGGCCGGATCGGCCAGCTGCATTTGCAGGGTGTCGATCTTCTTCTGGAAGCGATGGACCTGCGCTTCGGCCTCCTGGATTTTCTTTTGCAAGGGCTTGAGCGCCTCGCGCTTTTGCGCGGCAAGCTTGCGCTGCTCGGCCTTGGTCAGTTTCTGGCCCTCATCGGCAATGGCCTTGCCGGAACCCGCCCGCTCGGCCTTGGCATCGGCCAGAACAAGGGCACGGTAGGCATCGAGATCGCCATCATAGGGCGCGACACCGCCATCCCGTACCAGCCAGAGCCGGTCCATCGTCGCTTCAATCAGGTGTCTGTCGTGGGCAATCAGGATGACGGCGCCGTTGAAATCGTTCAGCGCGTACATCAACGCTTCACGGCTGTCGATATCCAGATGGTTGGTGGGCTCGTCGAGGATGAGCAGGTTCGGACCATGGAACGTTGCAAGGCCCATCAGCAGACGCGCCTTTTCGCCGCCGGACAGATCCTTGGCCGCGGTGTTCATCTTGACCGTCGCCAGTCCCATCTGCGCAACGCGCGCTCGTACTTTGGCTTCCGGCGCATCCGGCATCAACTTGCGCACATGCTCGATCGCGTTGTCCTCAGGGATCAGGTCGTCAAGCTGATGCTGGGCGAAGAATGAAATCTTGAGATTGGGGGCGACGGTCATCCGGCCACTTTGTAGCGGAAGGCGTCCGCCAATCAGCTTGGCCAGCGTTGATTTGCCGTTGCCGTTCGACCCGAGCAGGGCAATGCGGTCATCGGCATCAATGCGAAGATTGAGGTGACGCAAAACGGGTTTGCCCGGGGTATAGCCCACTTCACCGGTTTCGATTGCGATAATCGGTGACGCCACGACCTTCTCCGGCTCCGGAAAATGAAACGGCTGCACGTGATCTTCGATGACAGCGGCGATCGGCTTCAGCTTCTGCAACGCTTTCAGGCGCGACTGCGCCTGCTTTGCCTTGGATGCCTTGGCCCGGAAACGTTCGACGAACGCTTCCATGTGCTTGCGCTGCGCTTCCTGCTTCGTGCGCTGCTTCTGTTGCAGTTCCAGCGCTTCCGACCTCAGCCGTTCGAACTGATCGTAATTGCCCTGCCACAGTGTCAACTTGGTCTGGTCAAGATGGATGATCGAATTGACGGCCGAGTTCAGCAGATCCCGATCGTGGCTGATGAGGATGACCGTATGCGGATAACGCCGCACGTAATCCTCGAGCCACAGTGTGCCCTCGAGATCGAGGTAGTTGGTGGGCTCGTCGAGAAGCAGGAGGTCCGGTTCGGCGAAGAGAACCGAAGCCAGTGCCACGCGCATGCGCCATCCGCCTGAGAATGACGAAGCGGGCCGCTTCTGTGCCTCGGCGTCGAAGCCAAGGCCGGAAAGGATGGCGCCCGCGCGCGCTTCGGCCGAATGGGCATCGATATCGGCAAGACGGATGTGGATGTCAGCGATGCGGTGCGGGTCGGCGGCGGTCTCGGCCTCTGCCAGCAATGCCGTGCGCTCGGTATCGGCGGCAAGCACGATTTCGATCAGCGAATCCTCGGTGCCAGGTGCTTCCTGTGCAACCTGACCGATGCGGACATTCTTCGGCAGGAAGAAATCACCGGTTTCCGCGTGAAGCTCGCCGGTGATCACTTTGAACAGCGTGGATTTGCCGGCGCCATTGCGCCCAACCAGCCCCGCCTTCGTGCCGGAGGGTAGGTTCAGGCTGGCGTGATCGATCAGCAGTCGGCCGGCCATACGCACGGATATGTCGTCAAGAATAAGCATGGGCGCGCTTTTGCACGGGAAATGGTATTTCCGCAAGGTATTCGTGATGCATATCTGGTGTGCGCAGTTCGATGCGGCTTACCATGAATTGCAAGTTGGCGATTGGCGTTGCGGCCTCATCCTGAGCTTGTGGCGGGATTTGCATTGCTGGTGATTGGCGTTGCAGGCTACCCATACCCTCATCTTGAGCTTGTCGAAGGGCGCGCCATGCTGATGCAACCACTATGAATAGGGGCGTCCCTCTTCAGTCCGTTGAAACTGGATGAGATCGAAGGATGGGGCCGATTTTCCCAGCGCAGTCAAAATGGCGTGAGCCTGGCCCCTATGGTGCGTCTGGTGATTGAAGAGGTGAGCAAGCGCCGGTGCCAGCCGCTGGCTGATCGTCCGCATGTCGCTGACAGTTGTATAGGTGAACCGCCCGGAAATGGCCGAATGGTCCAGCTTGTTGACCCAGGCGATGATGCGCGCGTCTTCTTTCACCCGTGCCGCGGTCAAATCTTCCAGCTTGTGGAACAGGACCGCATCAAGCGCCTTCGGGGCATCGCCTTCGCCGGTAAAGCGGTAGAACCAGATCCGGTCGGTTACGAGCAGATGGTTGAGTGTGCCATGCAATGACGAAAAGAACGCGTGCATGTCGCGCCGGTACTGGTCATCGTCTAAATCGGCTGCCGCTGCATATAGCCGCTCGTTGGCCCAGCGGTTATAGGCCGCGAACATACGGAAATGCTGTTCCATCACGTTGACTTTCAGTGGATAAGAGCCAGTCTTGCTGACACAATATCTGAAGGAGGGCCTCTTTCCATGGGAATAATTCTGCACGAGCTCGTCGGTGCCGACAAAGGCCGCCCCTTCAGCCCGCATTGCTGGAAAACCGTCATGTCACTGGCGCACAAGGGGCTGCCCTTTGACCGTAACACCATCTCGTTCAAGGACATTCCTCAGCTAGAGAATGGTTGTTCGGCCAAGGTGCCGATCATCCGCGATGGCGAAAGCGTGGTGGCCGATTCCTTCGTCATTGCGCTTTACCTGGAGGACAAATATCCGGACCGGCCATCGCTGTTCAAGGGCGAGGGCGGGCGTGCGATGGCCCGCTTTGTCGAAGGCTACTCGCAGATGATCCTTCATCCTTTCATAAATGTCGTAATCCTCATGCCGGTGCATGACCTGCTCGATGAGCCCAACAAGGCTTATTTTCGCGAGAGTCGTGAAAAGATGTTTGGCCGCAAGCTTGAGGATGTGGCCGCTGAACGCGATGACAAGCGCGCTGCTTTCACCAGGAGCCTCGAACCCATCCGCAAGATGCTGCTGTCACAGCCTTTCATCGGCGGCGACGGACCTCTGTTTGGTGACTATATTGTCTTTGGCGCCTTCCAATGGGTGCGAGTCCTTACACCGTACAGTTTGTTTGATGAGGGCGATCCCGTGCAGGACTGGTTCGAGCGTTGCCTGGATCTCCACGGCGGCATCGCCCGCAAGATCAAGGCTGCGGCGGTATAGCAACCCGGACCCAGTGGCAAAAGATCTATTGGCAAATGGGCCTGCTCCCGCTATAGAGCCGCCACCATTCCCCCTAATGACAAGGTTTTATTCCATGGCAATTGAACGTACTTTTTCGATGATCAAGCCGGACGCGACCCGCCGCAATCTTACCGGTGCCATCACCCAGAAGTTTGAAGAAGCTGGCCTTCGCGTTGTTGCTTCCAAGCGCGTCTGGATGAGCCGCCGCGAGGCCGAAGGCTTCTACGCAGTGCACAAGGAACGTCCGTTCTTCGGCGAACTGGTCGACTCCATGTCCTCTGGCCCAACGATCGTCCAGGTTCTCGAGGGTGAAAACGCCATTGCCCGCAACCGTGAGATCATGGGCGCGACCAACCCGGCAAATGCAGACGAAGGCACGATCCGCAAGACGTTTGCCCTGTCGATCGGCGAGAACTCGGTTCACGGTTCCGATGCTCCTGAGACTGCTGCCGAAGAAATCGCCTACTGGTTCTCGGGTACAGAAATCGTCGGCTGATCCGCGTAACAGTCAAGAAAAAGCCGGGCTTGCCCGGCTTTTTTTATGTTTTGGATTAATCTTGGCGCGCCAAGCGCGCAGTAATCTTCCCGTCTGCATTGTGCAGGAGTAGCTTTTTGGTCGCGCTGTCGATTGCAAAGCTTCGCGTCTGCTCCAGGGCCGAGAAGAACTTTTGCTCCTGATCCATCAGTGCTGGGGCGCACATCATGCGCGTTGCAGCGGCTGGCTTGAATGTGATCTTTGAGCCATCAATCGACGCGCTGGTCATAAAACGGTTGCATCCGCCCGATCCTGAAACAGAGCCGTCGCTCTTGATCATCAGCGTAGTCTGCGCGTAGTCGATGACGCCGCCACCGATGTCTTCGGCAAGCCAGTTTACGTCCGTGGGTTCATCGCTGCGGGCCGACAATGACATGACCAGCAGGGCGAGAACCGCTACGAAGCCGATGATGAGCGATCCTACGGCGATACGATTCATTTGACAGTCGTCCAGCGCTGGAGTGCTTCCTTGTCTTTTGCCTTGGCTTCGACCCAATCGCTTGCCTCGCCGCTGACGAGATGCTGCTTCTTCCAGAAGGGCGCTGCATTCTTCAGGTAATCCATCAGGAAACACGCTGCCTCGAACGCCGCGTGGCGATGTGCGGACGCGGCAACGACAAGCACGATATTTTCCCCGGGTTTGATGAAACCAAAGCGATGCACCACTGTCAGGCCGGTCAAGGTCCAGCGGGCAAGCACGTCCTCGGCGATGCGGCGAATTTCTGCCTCAGCCATGCCGGGGTAGTGTTCGATTTCGAGTGCCGAAATCATTCCGCCCTCGTCGCGGCATAAACCGCTGAAGGTGACGACCGCTCCGATGTCCCGGCGTCCCCTCGTCATGCGGGAAATTTCGGCCGCCGTATCGAAGTCCCCGGTCTGGATGAGAATGAGCGGTTTGACCGTGCTCATGCCTTATCCCCCGGTCATCGGCGGAAAGAGCGCAATCTCATCCGCTCCCTTGATCGGCGTATCGTGATCGACATGTTCCTGATTGATCGCGACGCGAATGACTTCCGGGTATTCGAATGCCGCCTCATATTCTTCGCCGCGTGTCTTCAGATGGGAAAGCAGATCGCCGACCGTCACGATGGACGGCTCAAGGTCGAGATACTCCTCACCCTTGCCGATGCGCTCGCGTACCCAGGCGAAATAGACGAGTTTCGTCATGCTTCAATCCACCACATGTTTCAGTCCTGCCCGGAAATAATCCCAGCCAGTGTACAGCGTTATCAGGGCGGCAATCCACAACAGAATGATGCCGAAGATCGTGATGATCGGCACGATCTTGTCGCCGGCAGGCCCGGCCAGGAGAAACGCAATCGCTACCATCTGGATCGTGGTCTTCCACTTGGCGAGCCTGCTCACCGGCACGCTGACCTTTAGCTCCGCAAGATATTCGCGCAGGCCCGAAACCAGGATTTCGCGGCAAAGGATGATGATCGCTGCCCACAATGTCCAGCCGGCGATTGTGCCATCGGCTGCAAGGAGCAGGAGCACCGCCGAGACAAGAAGCTTGTCGGCAATCGGATCCAGCATGCGGCCAATCGTCGATGTCTGTTGCCATATGCGCGCCAGATAGCCGTCGAAGAAATCGGTGATACTGGCGATCAGGAATATCGCCAGGGCTCCCCATCGGGCTGCGTCGCTGGATTGCAGGCGGCCTTCGAGGAAGAAGCAAAGGACCACAAGCGGAACTGCGATAATGCGGGCATAGGTCAGGATATTCGGCAGTGAGTAGGCGTTGTTTCTGGGCATGTTTCCAACCAATCAAATCAGCGCCGATCAAAGGGGTTCGACCGCGATCAGTCAAGCCAATCAATAACAAGTCGGGCGCATTTATGTCCTGAAATCAGCTATGTACGGAAATGGTCGCGAATTGTTATCGCCATCGCTTCAGATATACCGTCGACCTTCATCAAATCTTCGACAGCGGCCCGTGAAACTGCTTTGGCCGTGCCGAATTGATGCAGGAGCGCACGTTTGCGTGAAGGACCTATTCCGGCAATCTCGTCGAGTGGGTTCTTGACCATTTCCTTCTTGCGTTTGGCCCGGTGTGTGCCGATGGCGAACCGGTGCGCCTCGTCACGCAGCCGCTGCAGGAAATACAGCACGGGATCGCGCGGCGGCAAGGTGAAGGATTGTTTGCCTTCCATGAAGAAGCGCTCGCGACCCGCGTCGCGGTCGACGCCCTTGGCGACGCCGATTGCCGTAACCTTGTCCGCAATTTCCAACTCCTGCAGGATGCCGCGCACGGCGCTCATCTGGCCCTGGCCGCCATCGATGAGGATAATATCCGGCCATGCGGGGAAAGCATCGGAATCGTCGTCGAATTCATCGATCTCGATGTCCTCTGCCGGCACATCCTTGTTCTCCGGCGTGCCGTGCTCCTTCACAAGCCGGCTGAAGCGTCGCTCAATCACCTCGCGCATCATGCCGAAGTCGTCTCCCGGCGTGATCTCGGTCGAGCGTATGTTGAATTTGCGATACTGATTCTTCACGAAGCCTTCCGGTCCCGCAACGATCATCGCGCCAATCGCATTGGTGCCCATGATATGC
The DNA here is from genome assembly GCF_020164435.1 of Phyllobacterium lublinensis. Classification (GTDB taxonomy): domain Bacteria; phylum Pseudomonadota; class Alphaproteobacteria; order Rhizobiales; family Rhizobiaceae; genus Phyllobacterium; species Phyllobacterium lublinensis. Next base: position 180,755 of record NZ_JAIUDQ010000006.1, read on the forward strand.
GAATTGTCATAGACCTCGATGCGTCGCGGTGCCTTTTCCAGGCCGAATGTCTCAGCCACACCCTTGAGCAGCCGCGATTGGGATGAAGTCTCGGCCAGCTGACGGCCCAGTGCCTCGCGCGCATTGCTCAACGCATGTTCGACCAGCTCTCTTTTTTCCCCGCGCTGCGGAACGCTTATCGTCACCTTGCGGTTGGACTTCGCCGTGAGAGCCACGCCAAGCAATTCCTGGTCCTCGACAGTTTCGGAAAGCAGGATCAGCGCCGGGCAGGGCTTGTCGTCGTAGAATTGCGACAGAAACGCACCAAGTACCTCGGCGCCGGAGAGTGATGGGTCTGCCTTTGGATAATAGGCCCGATTGCCCCAGTTCTGGCCCGTACGGAAGAAGAACACCTGGATACAGGTCACGCCACCATCCTGATGGATCGCGAAGACATCCGCTTCTTCCACCGATTGCGGATTGATGCCCGAATGCGACTGCACATGGGACAGCGCCGACAGACGGTCGCGATAGATCGCGGCCCGTTCGAAATCGAGGTCGGCCGAGGCCTCGCGCATGGCGTCCGACAAATGCGTTTTCACTGCCTGGCTCTTGCCGGAGAGGAAGGCCTTGGTCTCGCTGACCAGTTCGTCATAGTCCGCGTCGCTGATCTCACCTGTGCAGGGCCCGGAGCAGCGTTTGATCTGATAGAGCAGGCAGGGCCGCGTCCGGTTCTCATAAAATGAATCGGTACAGGTGCGCAACAGGAATGCCCGCTGCAAGGCATTGATCGTTCGCCCGACCGCGCCCGCAGAGGCAAATGGTCCGAAATAGTCGCCCTTGCTCGACCGCGCACCACGATGCTTGAAAATTCCGGGAGCAAGCCGTCTTTCTATCTGTTTCGGTGCTGTCAGCAAGATGTACGGAAAGGATTTGTCGTCCCGCATCAATACATTGAAGCGCGGCCGCAAGCGCTTGATCAGATTGGCTTCCAGTAGCAGCGCTTCCGTCTCGGTGCGGGTTACGACGAACTCCATCTTCGCCGTTTCGCGGATCATCCTCGCGATGCGGTTATTATGGCCCTGACCACGCGCATAATTGGACACGCGCTTCTTCAGGCTGTGGGCCTTGCCGACGTAAAGAACATCGCCGCCTTCGTTGAACATGCGGTAGACGCCGGGTTTGTTCGGCAGGCGTTTCACCAACGCTGCGATCACATCCGCGCCGCTGGTGCCGTCACTGACGATGGCAGAATCCCACTCGATCGCCCCGATCAACGCGGCGACGTCACGCGTGGGCTCATTGCCGGTCGCGGGTGTTTCTTCCCCGTCTTCCGCCAGCACGATGTCGATGCCATCCTCTCCGACATCATCCGAAAGAGTTTGCTTGGGGCTGGTTGATGGGTTCACCGGATCGTTCATTCTGCTATTCCTGATACATCGGGCGTTTCCCACGCCAGATGTTGACCGCCATCGAGCGCGATCATTTGCCCCGTGATGGATCGCGACTGCCAGAGAAAGCGGATCGTGCCGCCAAATTCTGACAGATCGGGCCCGTGTTTCAACAGGAGTGTGCTGACCTGGCGGTCGAAGTCTGATTGCGTCTGTCTGTGGCTCGGCATTGTTGGTCCCGGACCAATCGCGTTGACACGAATACGCGGCGCCAGTCCTTGCGCCAGCGTTTGCGTTGCCGTCCAAAGCGCAGCCTTCGACAATGTGTAGGACAAGAACTTGGGCGTGAGCTTCCATACCCGGTGATCGATCATGTTCACGACCAGACCGTCCATATCGGAGGGCAGGGCGGCCGCCATTGCATCGGCGAGCAGCACCGGCGCCTTGACGTGAACAGCAAAATGCTTGTCCCAGATTTGATCGTCCGCCAGATTGCCGATGCCATCGTCCTGGAAGGTCGAAGCATTGTTGACGAGCAATTGTACCGGTCCGAGTTGGGCCTGTACGTTACCGATCAGCCGGCGAACGGCAGTGCTGTCCTCCAGATCGGCCTGCACGACACAGGCGGTACCACCCGCCGCATATATGTCGGTGAGAAGTTCTTCGCCTTCATCACGCGAATGGTTGCAATGAATGCCGACGGCAAAGCCGTGAGCCACCAGATCTTCGACAATGGCCTTGCCGATCCGCTTGGCGCCACCGGTTACAAGGACAACGGGTCGGTCAGTCTTCAATGGGTCTTTCCTCAATTTGCGATTCAGCGACGTATATAAGGATCGCCGAGTGAAAGCGCGAGGGCGTAAGGTCAGCAGTGAACAGTTGCAATGGATCGAGCCCGTTGATCGAATTCGCGCTCCTCGTCGCCCGCATCGTGGCAGAATGTCAACGTCAATCGTCAGACAAAAGAAAAAATTAAGACTTTGTTAAGTATATTATATTGCGGTGCAATATAGATTCACTTAACCGAAAATCCGACCCAAATACCGAGACGATTCTATTTTATAGCTATATTCAAAATCAATTGAATTCATTGAAGAATTCTGATTGTTGCACAAAAAACACATCGCATTTCCGCCATTTTCTGGACCGCTTCTTTTCACAGTCCGGAGCGAGTGCCGCCACAATGCGCAGCGAATGTCAGTCTCGTCAAAGCGGACGCAATCTTTGGTTTTCCCCCCGACCAGTGCCCGCTGCGTGTAAAAGAGTTCTAATAAAGGAGATTGCCATGCGCACTCTTAAAAAAATGATCCTCGCTTCGGCCGCAGTGCTGACCCTTTCCGCCCCGGTTCTTGCTGCTGACGCGGTCGTCGAACAGGCTCCCGCTCCAGAAGCCATCGTTGAAGCACCGGTTTCTGACTGGTCCGGCGCCTATCTCGGTGCCTATGGCGGTTACGGCTGGAACAAGCACAAGACGGAAGATGGCAACATCAATGCGGACGGCCTCAAGGGCGGTGCCTATGGTGGTTACAATTTCCAGAACGGCCAGTTCGTATACGGCGGTGAAGCCGATCTTGGTTACTCCGGCGGCGACGAAACCCGCGATGGCGTCAAGGCCAAGCAGGGTGTAGAAGGCTCGGTCCGTGCTCGCGCCGGTATCGACCTCAATCCTGTCCTGCTCTACGGCACAGGTGGTCTTGCCGTGACCAACAGCAAGCTCTCCTCCGCAACGGGCAGCGATTCCAACACACACATCGGCTGGACCGCCGGTGCCGGTGTGGAAGCCAAGATCACGCAAAACATCGTTGGCCGTCTTGAGTACCGCTATTCCGACTACGGCCGGAAGGATTACGATCTCGGCGGTGCTGATGACGTATCCAGCAAGTTGACCACGAATGAAGTTCGTCTGGGCGTTGGCTACAAGTTCTAAGCCGCGTATGTCCCAGAAAAAGCCGGGCAGGCAACTGCCCGGCTTTTTTGTGTCTGGACCCTATTTCGGCAATAGCGCGGCCAATTCCGGATGCAATTCCTCGAAGCGCTTTTGCCAGCGCTTCAGATTCGAGCGGCCTTTTTCCCATTTGCCTTCAAAACGCAGGCTCGCATAGGCGAGGGCGGCTGCCAAAGCGATATGCCCCCCATGGATTTTCTTGCTGAGACGGGGCGGGGCCGCATTCAACTGATCGAGTACGCGGATTGCCTTGCTCCACTGGCGATCGAGCCATGGCTGGTGAATTTTTTCCTCCGGGTGAAACCGGCGCTCGTAGACATGTGCAAGCAACACGTCGCACAGGCCGTCGGCAATGGATTCCAATTGTTCGGCCTCAAGCCGCTTTTCCGCATTGCGCGGGAAAATCCTGTTGCCGGAAACACGGTTCAGATACTGCGTAATTACCCGGCTGTCGAAGATTGCCTTGCCGTCATCGAGAATGAGCGTCGGAATTTTGCCCAAGGGGTTCGCATCGATCAATAGCGCCGGTTCGGCGTTGCTGTCGACCAGAACGGATTCAACCGGAATACCCGCATAAAGAGCGGCCATCCTGACCTTGGTGCTGTAGGGCGAGGCAGGGGAATAGAGAACTTTCGTCACGGTGACGCTCCAGCAATGGCGATTCGATGCCGAACCGTAAACCCACCGCACCGTTTAGCAAACTCCCTATTGTGTTCCCGGCATTTCCACCGATCGTTTCCGGCAGCTTGCGCGTTCCACCTCGGGGCAGATGCGGAAGTTCAGATCCTTGGTCAGGCAGACGCGCACCTCGCGCAAATAATCGCGGTCGCAGGTAACGGCAATTCCGTCGGGCGTGAGGCCAGGATTGGCCGAGACGAAGGCCTGTTCCAGAACGAGCGGATTCACTAGCGGGCGCTGCGTTGGCTGGCGATAGGCTGAAGGGATTGAGACCTGCTCGACCGCCTTTCGTATCAGAGTAAAATAGTCGTCCTGGCTCAGTCCCGTGCAGGAACCATGCTTGCGCCATTCATGCACGACAAGCCCGGTCGACGGCATGATGTCGGAAAGTTGCTTCGCACGGGCAAAGGGGACGTCCCGCGGCTGTGAAGTATCGCAATCTTGCGGGTAGCCGCGTTCATATTGCGGCCAGAGCCCGTGTACGATGAAGCCATAGGATTTGCCGGAGGCGCATTGCTGCCGGTTCGCACTTGGACCCTCGGCTGCGCAATAACTTGGCGACCAGGACAGGGCGAGCACGTAATAATCAAAGCCAGATCCGGCAGGAATGGGTGAAGGTCGCGGCGAAGGGTCCGCTTGATGTTCCGATGGCGGGCTTGAACTGGGAGAGGTGCCATGCGGCCGGTCCTGCTCCCGCAAGTAAGTAAGTACCGTTATGCCAATCAGTGCCGCAAGAAGCACATAGCGCGCCAGTTTGCCGGCTGGCATGGCCTAGGTCCAAGTTTTAGATAGGGTTATTGTCTGCACTCAGTACAGCGTCTTGCACTTGCCGTTGTAGACGTGCCAGCGATCAAAACCGGCGACACAGAACTCGACATTGTTACCGATGCCAACAAAGCCCTGGCCCTCTTCGATGAGATACCAGACAGGGCGCTGGTCGCCATCGGAAAGGTGCGCTGTTGCCCGGCAATAATGGCGGGCCACCGCAGCAAGCTCCGGTTCGCGGCTCGGTTCATACCGGCTTTGCTGCACGTTGCTGAAGTTTACGATCGACACTTGTGGCAGGTAGGGCACATGGTGCACCTGATAGGAGAACCTGCTGACGATGCGGTTGAGAACATGCGACTGACCGCACGTATCGTCATAGGCTGTGCCGCGCGAATAATCAGCCGCCCGTGCCGGCGCGGTGATCGAGGTCAAAGCCAAGCCAACGGCGAAGCCTGCAGCAAGTAGGGACGATACGCGTACCATGATCACTCTCCGTGAATATCTTCCTGGCGACAATCTCAACTAGCACTTACTTGCGGTCAAGTGCGATCTTGCTCGCCGCGGACCCAATCGAGGGTAAAGCCTGCATTCTGTTCCTCACTGAGGATTTTCGACAACGCTGGCAGTATCGTTCGCAGTTCGTCATGGAGCGTGAAGGGCGGGTTGACGATGACCATTCCGGTCCCGTCCAGTCGCGGCTCGGCCGAAACACCACGAATCATCAATTCCGTGCGCATTATCTTGGGTATGCCAGTGTCATGCAGCGCAGCAATGAACCGCCGTACCTCGTTTCGGTCCTTGATCGGGTACCACAGGGCAAACGTTCCCCCGGCAAACCGTTTGTGAGCCCGTACCAGTCCGTCGACGATCCGATCGAATTCGCCCGCCACCTCGAATGGCGGATCAACCAGAACAAGCCCGCGCTTCTCCTTCGGGGGCAGGTGTGCCCCAAGCGCCAGCCACCCGTCGAGTCTCGTTACGCGCACCTGGATGTCACCCTCGAAGACCTCCGACAACAGTTCGGCGTCTTTGGGATGGAGTTCGAGGGCCGACAGCCGGTCCTGGCGGCGCAGCAAATGACGTGTGATCAGGGGTGAACCCGGATAGTGCCGCATCTCGCCATCGGGGTTCTCGGCGCGCACGATATCGAGATAGGGCTGAATGAGTTGGGCGACGCCGGCATCGACCTCTGCATCCAGAAGGCGACCAATCCCGCTTTGCCATTCATTGGTCTTGCCGGCCTCTATGCCTTGCAGGTCATATCGGCCGATGCCCGCATGGGTGTCGACAACGCGGAAGGCCTGGTCCTTGCGCTGCAGATAGAGGACGATGCGCGTCAGTATGATGTGTTTCACCACATCGGCAAAATTGCCGGCATGATAGGCGTGACGGTAGTTCATGGTCTCGCTTGTTTCACGATGTTTGCCCGTTCGCAAGCGCGCAGCAGCATCCTTTAGAATTGTTGATGTTAATCTCGCGATTATGGAATTTGCCGTCTGACACAAATCTGTCATAGAGCATTGTGAGCACGCGGATGGCCGACGTGTTGGGGTCAAATCATGTCCGGAACCGTTGTCCTCGTCGTGCTGTTTGCTGCGCTGATGCATGCCAGCTGGAACGCCGTGGTCAAATCCGAGGGCGACAAATTCCTCAACACCGTTGTTGTGGTCACCTCGGCCGGCATCATTGCCGCCTGCTGCCTTCCGTTCCTGCAGCCGCCAGCCCGCGAAAGCTGGCCATTCCTGGCCGCCTCGGGCGTTGCCCAGGTCATCTACCTTACGCTCGTTGCCGCGGCGTATCGAAGTGGTGACATGAGCCAGGCCTACCCCATCATGCGCGGTACAGCCCCATTGATCGTTGCCATCGCAAGCGGTCCACTGATCGGCGAAGTACTTTCCATGCAGAAATGGATGGGCATTGCTTTGATATGCGGCGGTGTGCTGGGACTTGCGCTGGAATCGCGCCGCAGAGCGGCATCAAACCGTGCTGCCACCATGTTCGCCTTGATCAATGCTGTCGTCATCGCATCGTATACGCTCATCGATGGTGTCGGGGTTCGTCACTCCGGCGCGCCGGCCTCCTATACCATGTGGGTATTCGTGCTGAATGCTGTGCCGCTTCTCCTCTGGACAATGGTCATGCGCCGGGGTGAACTCTGGCCGCATTTTGTCAGGCGCACCCGCCTTGCAACAATCGGCGGCGTTGGCACGCTCGGGTCCTACGGATTGGCACTTTGGGCAATGACCATGGCGCCGGTGGCTGCGGTCGCTGCCCTGCGGGAAACATCGATCCTCTTTGCCGTAGCAATATCCGCCATCATTCTCAATGAAAGCGTGGGGATCAAGCGGCTTGTCGCGGTCGGATTCATAGCTGCCGGCGCGGCTGTGATGCGGCTGGCCTGATCTATTCCGGCCGCATGCTGAAATAAGGTCTCGCCTCTTCGACAGCGCGGGCGAAAGAGGGGCGATTCATCAATCTTTCCAGATAGCTGGCCAGATTGGAATGCCCGGCGAACGGCACCGACAGGTTTGCATAGAAGAGCGCCGGTGAACCAGCGCAATCCGCCATTGTATACTGGTCTCCGGTGGCCCACCTCTTGCCCGCCAGCTCTTTCTCGAGGACGCTGTAGGCTGTCTTCAGTTTGCCGCGGGCTTCTTCGACGCCAAACGGGTCATTATAGCCCTTCGGCCGGAAATTGTCGGTCACGACTTTCTGCATCGGTGCCTGCACGTGCAGGTCGAAGAACCTGTCGAGCTGCCGCGCCCGGAATGCAAGTTCGCGATCGGCGGGCAGCATTTGCACTTTACCCGGATAATGCTGGTCAAGATATTCGATGATCATGCTTGATTCAGGGATTGTCCGGCCGTTCGCCTCGTCGCGCAGCACCGGAAATTGCCGGATTGGCCAAATTTCGGTGAAGCTGGCGCTGGCTACCGGATCCATGAAGTCAACGATTTCCTTCTCGAACGGCAGTTCTTTCTCATAGAGCGCGATCAAAACCTTCTGGCAGAATGACGACAGCGGGTGAAAATACAGTTTCAGCGTCATGGCGCCCCTCCAGCCGGTTGCTCGATCAATACTAAAGCAATTACTTAACTAACAAGACGCGTATCGGGCGTCAAGGCGGATTGCAAACTTTGTCATCAAGACAAAAAGCAGCATTTCTGCGTATCATTTTTTGCGTTAAGGATAGGCCATGAACAAACCTGTCCTTCTTCGCACGGGCCATTCCGCCTGTCCCCACGATTGCCCTTCAACATGCGCACTGGATATCGAAGTACTCGATACGGGCCATATCGGCCGTGTGCGTGGCGCCAAGGAAAACACCTACACGGCGGGTGTCATCTGCGCCAAGGTCGCCCGCTATGCCGAACGCATCCATCATCCGGAGCGGCTGTTGAAACCTGTGGTTCGGGGCGGGGCCAAGGGTGAGGGCGTTTGGAAGGAGGCAAGTTGGGAAGCAGCGCTTGACCTGATCGCCGAGCGGTTCCTGAGCGCCGAGGCTCAATACGGTTCCGAAAGCATCTGGCCCTATTACTACGCCGGCACGATGGGCCTCGCGCAGCGTGATTCGATCCATCGCCTGCGGCATGCCAAGAAATACACCAACCAGTTCGACAGCATTTGCACCAACCTTGCGTGGTCGGGGTTCTATGCCGGAACCGGCAAGCTCGGCGGGGTCGATCCCCGCGAAATGGCCAAGTCGGACTGCGTCGTGATCTGGGGTACCAACGCGGCCGCAACGCAGGTCAATGTGATGACCCACGCCGTACGGGCCCGCAAGGAGCGCGGCGCGAGGATCGTCGCCATTGACATATATGAGACTGCAACCGTGAGGCAGGCTGATCTGGGATTGGTGCTGAAGCCCGGAACCGATGGAGCATTCGCCTGCGCGGTGATGCATGTTCTCTTTCGCGACGGTCATGCGGACTGGGATTATCTCAACGCCTACACGGATGATCCCAAGGGCCTTGAGCAGCACCTTAAGGATCGTACGCCGGAATGGGCCGCCGGGATCACCGGTCTGTCCGTTGCCGAAATCGAGCAATTTGCCCATCTGGTCGGCACAACCAAGAAGACATTCTTCCGCCTCGGCTATGGATTTGCCCGCCAGCGCAATGGTGCAGTCAACATGCATGCGGCCTTATCAATTCCGGCGGTCACAGGCGCATGGAAATACGAGGGCGGCGGTTGCCTGCATTCCAATTCGGGCATTTTCAGCATGGACAAGCGGGAGATCGAGGGCAGGGCGTTTGCCGATCCGTCCGTGCGCCATATCGACCAGTGCAAGATCGGCGCCGCCCTGACCAACGATCCGGCCGCGCTCTATGATGGTCCCCCGGTCATGGCGATGCTGGTGCAGAACACCAACCCTGCCAATGTCGCGCCGGAACAGCGCCTGGTAAAACAGGGCATGCTGCGCGATGACCTCTTCATGGCGGTGCATGAGCAGTTCATGACCGATACGGCAAAGCTTGCCGATGTTGTACTGCCCGCCACCATGTTCATGGAGCACGACGACATCTATCGTGGCGGCGGCCAGCAGCATATCGTCCTTGGCCCGAAGCTGATCGATGGTCCCGGAGAGACCCGGCCAAATCTCTATGTCATCAACGAACTGGCCGAACGCCTTGGCGTCGGCCACCTTCCGGGGTTCGATCTCGATGCCAGGACATTGATCGACAACATGTTGCATGCGAGCAATCTGCCCGGCTTCGATGCCCTCAAGGAGTCCCGCTGGCTCGATATTCAGCCGGATTTCGAAACGGCCCACTACACGAAGGGCTTCAACTGGCCCGATGGCAAATTCCGTTTCAGACCGGATTGGACGGGCGGCCCGTCGCCGAACCGCCCGCCGAAGTCGATGGGGTTGCAGGGGCCGGTTGATACGCTGCCACAATGGCCAGACTATTGGGAAGCAATCGAGGTCGCGGACAAAAGACATCCATTCCGGCTCGCCACGTCACCGGCACACAACTTCCTTAATTCATCATTCGCCGAAACGCCCACCTCGCTCGCCAAGGAACGGCGGCCTGAGCTTTTGATCCACCCAGCAGATGCGGCGGAACTCGGCATCAAAGATGGTGCCCGCGTCGAGGTTGGCAATGACCGCGGTGAGGTCATCGTGCATGCGCGCGTTCAGGCCGTGACGAAACGCGGCGTGGTGATTTCCGAAGGTATTTTCGCCAATTCCGCTTTCGAACGTGGCGAGGGCATCAATGTGCTGACGGGTGCGGATTCGCCGGCGCCCAATGGTGGTGCCGCCTTCCATGACAACAAGGTCTGGGTGCGGTTGGCGGATCCGTCGATCTAACAAGAATTTTGGAGCTGATTAGTCGCGGAAAACCGTCCTGCCATTCTGCATCAACGCTTGGCCTGTCGCCACGAGTGCCAGCGCACGGGCATAGGTCTCATGCTCGACCGAAAGAACCCGCTCGGCGAGGGTCTCTGCCGTATCACCAGTCTTCACCGGCACTGCGGTCTGCGCGATTATCGGGCCTTCATCCATGCCTGCCGTCACGAAATGGACTGTGCAGCCATGCACGCGCACGCCCGCTTCCAGCGCCTGGTCATGGGTGTGGAGCCCGCGGAACAGTGGCAGCAGGGAAGGGTGGATATTGATCATCTTTCCTTCCCACTCCCGCGCGAATTCCGGTGAAAGCAAACGCATGTAGCCGGCAAGACAGACGATATCGGCTCTTGCAGCACGCAATGCCTCCGAAACGGCTGCTTCATGCCGCTGTTTCGCGGCGTAGTCGCGGTGCGGGATAGCCTGGGCATGGATGCCCTGCTTCCGGGCCGTGTCGAGGCCGCCAGCATCGGCCTTGTTGGCTATAACGGTAACGATCTCCGCAGGATAGCCGGCATCCTTTGCCGCTTCGATGAGTGCACCCATATTGGAGCCGCGCCCTGAAATGAGGACTGCGACACGCTTCTTCGGAATGCCCGTACTCACAGTGCGAGCGTGCCCTGGTAGACGACGCCTGCATCGGCGCGGGCAATCATCGTGCCAAGCCGGACTGCCTGTTCGCCCTGAGCCTTCAAGGCGTCGAGGACGATGTCGGCATGCTCCGCTGCCGCGACGGCGATCATGCCGATACCGCAGTTGAACGTCCGCAGCATCTCGTCGCGCTCTACGCCGCCGGTCTTTGCCAGCCACGAAAACACCGGCGGAACCTTTATGGCCGACAGGTCGATGCTTGCAGTCAGGGTCTTGGGCAAAACGCGGGGTATGTTGTCGGGAAAACCGCCGCCGGTAATGTGCGCCAGCGCCTTGATTGCCTTGGTTTGGCCGATGACCGCCAACAGCGGCTTCACATAGATGCGCGTCGGCGTCAGCAGCGCCTCTCCAAGCGTCGTCCCGGGTTTGAACGGCGCGTCGGCATCCCAGCCAAGGCCGGAAAGCTCCACGATGCGGCGCACCAGCGAGAAGCCGTTGGAATGAACCCCGGAGGAAGCGAGGCCGATAATCACATCGCCCTCGGTGATATCGGCGGATGGCAGCAGATCATTGCGCTCGGCCGCGCCCACGGCAAATCCGGCAAGGTCATAGTCACCGTCGCGATACATGCCGGGCATTTCCGCCGTCTCGCCGCCAGTCAGGGCGCAACCCGCCTGCAGGCAGCCTTTCGCAATGCCGCTGACGATGGCTGCTCCCTGGTCGGGATCAAGCTTGCCCGTGGCGAAGTAGTCGAGGAAGAACAGCGGCTCGGCACCCTGTACAACAAGGTCGTTGACGCACATGGCGACAAGGTCGATACCGACCGTATCATGCACACCGGCGTCGATTGCGATCTTCAGCTTGGTTCCGACGCCGTCATTGGCCGCGACGAGAACCGGGTCGGTGAAACCTGCAGCCTTCAGGTCGAACAGACCACCGAAACCGCCAATCTCGCCGTCGGCGCCAGGGCGGCGCGTGGAGCGGACGATCGGTTTGATCTTCTCGACAAGCAGATTGCCGGCATCGATGTCGACGCCTGCCTGTGCATAGGTGAGGCCATTGTTGCCACCTTTGGTGGGCTCGCTTTTCACGCTCATGATCTGCTCCGGGAGTTGATGACCGCGAAATGGCACGACTCCGGCGTTGCTGCAAGGTCTGAGTAACCCTGGCGCCAAGAAAACCCGAATTATAACACTTTGCCAGCTGTTTGGGCTTGAGCAATGCGCCCATGCCCGCCATTTAACTAAGAGATGCCCCCATCAGGAATTCGCGCCTCGTGACCATCCCCAACTACATCACGATCTTCCGGTTCATCCTTGTTCCCTTCATCGTCATGGCTTTGCTGTCCGAATACGTGGGCGCAGCACTGATCGGTTTCGTCATTGCCGGGCTGTCCGACGGCGTGGATGGCTACATTGCAAGACGCTACGACCAGCGTTCGGAACTCGGTGCCTATCTCGATCCCATCGCCGACAAACTTCTGCTCGTCTCCCTGTTTGTCGTTCTGGGTTTTCTGGAACAGTTGCCCGTGTGGCTCGTTGTCATCGTCGTATCACGCGATATTTTTATTGTAGGCGCGGTGCTACTGGGCGCTGTCATTGGCCGGCCCATGGAAATGCATCCGTTGCTTGTTTCCAAGGCGAATACGGCATTTCAGATCATTCTGATCGCTGTTACCCTTGCGGACATGGCATTCGAATTTTCGCTTCCGGGCTTTCGCACCGCACTCGTGTGGGTGGCGGCCCTCTTGACCGCGGCTTCTGCGGCTGCCTATCTCGTGGCTTGGACAAAACACATGGCTGGTGATGAGCAAGATCGAAAATAAGAGCGTAAGCACGGCGAAGCCTCAGCCAGTACCGGTGGAGGTTCTCCCCGAGCGCGATATCCACGTCGACGTGCAAGTCAATACGCTGGCGACGAGCGTGCGGCGCCAGGCCCTGTTCTGGACAGGGGCGATGGTATTTCTGGCACTGTTTCTCTACATTTTCTCCTCGATCCTTCTGCCTTTCGTGGCAGGGCTCGTGCTCGCCTATTTCCTCGATCCCGTGGCCGACCGGCTTGAGCGCCTGGGTCTGTCCCGACTTCTGGCGACAGTCCTCATCCTGGTGCTGTTCATCGTAACCTTCGCGGTGTTGCTGGTTATCCTGGTGCCTGTGCTTGCCTCGCAAATGAGCGATCTCATCGCCCGCCTGCCGATCTATGTGACCCTTCTCCAGGAGCTTATCGCCGATCGCGATTCGCAATGGCTCAAGGATTTTATCGGCGTTGACGCATCGGTCATTCGCAACAGTCTGGATTCCCTGCTCCAGCAGGGTGCCGGCTTCCTCACGACCCTGCTGCAATCGATCTGGAGTTCGGGCAAAACCTTGATCAACGTGGCGGCGCTCTTTGTTGTTACGCCGGTTGTCGCCTTCTACATGCTGCTCGATTGGGACCGGATGGTCGCCAAGATCGACAATCTTGTTCCCCGCGAACACGTCAGCACGGTTCGCGACATCGCCAACGACATGAACAAGGCCATTGCGGGTTTCGTGCGCGGGCAGGGCACTGTCTGTCTGTTGCTCGGTATCATCTATGCGGTTGGCCTGACCGTCGTCGGCCTCAATTTCGGACTGTTGATCGGGCTGTTCGCTGGGCTGATCAGCTTCATTCCCTATGTCGGCTCGCTGGTCGGCCTGGTTTTGGCACTTGGCGTCGCCATCGTCCAGTTCTGGCCGGAATGGGGTCACATCCTTGGCGTGGCGATCGCCTTCGGCATTGGCCAGTTCATCGAAGGCAACATCCTCCAGCCGAAGCTTGTCGGCTCTTCCGTCGGACTGCATCCGGTCTGGCTGATGTTCGCGCTGTTCGCCTTCGGCTCGCTCTTGGGTTTCACCGGCATGCTTATAGCCGTCCCGACGGCCGCTGCGGTTGGCGTACTAGTGCGCTTTATCATCAGCCGCTACCAGCAATCCCCGCTCTACACAGGCAACCATCGCAAAAGCGAGAAGACCAAAGAAATCAGATGACAGTTCGGCGCTGGCCGCTGTATTTCATCGCCCATGACCAACATAACCCCACCGCGTCAGATTCCGCTCGATCTTGGCCATGAGCCGGGCTATTCCCGCGATGATCTGATCGTGACCGCGTCGAATATGGCGGCGGTGGATATTGTCGATCGATGGCCGGGCTGGATCTCTCCGGTCGTCGTGCTTGCTGGCCCGACCGGCTCAGGCAAGACCCATCTCGCTGCGGTCTGGAAGGCCGAGTCCAATGCCATTGTCGTCGACGCGCGGAATATCGGGCCGGCATCGGGCGAAAAGGGGCCATTTCTTATCGACGATATCGGTGACGCTTCAATCGACGAGGGGGGCCTGTTTCACCTGATCAACAGCGTTCGCCAGAGCGGCTCAAGCCTGTTGATGACCTCGCGCAAATGGCCGGCAAACTGGCCGGTCACCCTGCCGGACCTTGCCTCGCGTCTGAAGGCTGCAACGACGGTGGAAATCGGCGAGCCCGATGACATGCTTTTGTCGGGTGTCCTTTACAAACTGTTCGCCGACCGGCAGGTCGCCGTCGACCCCAATGTCATCAGTTTCCTCGTAAGCCACATCGAACGGTCACTCTCAACGGCCAATCACATCGTCGAGCGGCTGGACAAGGCCGCGCTCGAAAAAAAGGCAAAGATCACGCGCTCACTCGCTGCGAGCGTCGTCACCGCAATCGACGAGGGACAGGCAGCTTTTGATCTTTGAGGCTGCTGTGCATTCTGCTTCAGGTGTTGATGCCTGCGAAACTCAGTCGGTCCAGGTCAATGGATTGGGCGTTGCGGTCAGATCGTCGGTGTCGACTTGAAAGAGATAGAGCCACGCAATCATCGCGGTCGAGATGATGACCGCCGCAAACACCAACAGTTCTGCCCGCATTTATGTTCCCCGTTTCGCCTCGGCAATGACCCAACACCGATGATACATCCCTGATTGAGGGCCTGGTCAGCCGCTTTGGTTGTCACGCAGCGGTTCCGGCTCGCCAAAGCGTTTGTAGAGCCGGCAGCCCGTTCCGATAGCGGTCTCGTAGAGCCTGTCGCCGGGCTTTATCTCGGCCCACGAAGAGTGCGTCGCCCCGACCGTCAGCCGCGCGCGAATGTTCAGGCCGGCAATGGCGGAGAGTTCCGCGGCATAGGCTTCGAGGGTTCGTTGCTTCATCCCCGTATAACAGGTCGCGAGATAGAGGTAATTCTCCATTTCCTTCTGCCCGTAGCTTTCCCTGTTGCTGAAGCTCTGCGAGTCAATCGGACCCAGCAGCAACTCTGCCGCACAGTGAATGACTGTGTCATCCCACGTCAGGTCCTGCAGGAATATCTCGTGCTCCTGGGTGGGGAACCCGCCTGTGCTGTGGTTCGTCGGCAAGCACTTGACGAAGGGACGCGCAACCTCGGCGTCGTCAAAGATCTGGTGAACCAGCGCCTTGCCTTGCGAGAACGACATCTTTTTGCGCACGGGCTTGATGTGCGTTTGCCACGCAATGTCACGTACCTGCGCAGATATCGCTGTTTGGTCAAATCTGGTCATCTCGGCCCCTCAGATTGCCCGCAAGTGCTTTGACGGCAGTTGCGACATATCAGAAGCGACTCTTGCTCATGAAATAAGGGCATAATTTTATGTAAATTTGAGGAAACCGATAAATAGAATGATTAGTCGCACCAGGCGCCGAATGTTATGCAATTGTCATATTCTGCCTGCATTCTAGGCATGACACCTCACCCATTCGCCAACCGGTCGCGGAGATGAGCTGTGAGTGCCAAGGTCTTTCACGTGCTGTTTCTGTCACAGCGCAATTCGGCAAGAAGCATGATGGCCGAATCGATCCTTAACCGCATTGGCCAGCCTAATTTCGTTGCCTACAGCGCGGGCCTCGATCCCACCGACACGCTGGAGCCGGAAACTCGCGAACTTCTGGAAGCGATGGGCTATCCGACCGATACGCTGCGTCCGAAACACTACCGCGATTTTGGCGCCGTTGACGCACAGAAGCTCGATTTCGTCTTCACCCTGAGCGACACGGCCGCCGGTGAGCCGCTGCCCGATTGGGCAGGGCTGCCGGTCAGCGCGCACTGGGCTTCAACAGATCCGGTCAAGGCCACGGGTGAGCCGTGGGAGCGCAAGCAAGCCTTCTCGCGCGCCATGGTGGAGCTTGACCGGCGGCTGAAGATATTCGTCAACCTTCCGCTTGCCTCGCTCGATCGGCTCAGCATTCAAAGCCACGTTGACGAGATTGGCAGGTCAAAGGCTGCCGATTAGGCGGCAGACGGGCGAACGGGCCCGTTGCTGCCCACCTGCTTCCATTGGTTTCCTTTATTTCCGGGTGCAGCTTCGCGTGGTGTGGTTCACATTACCTTCCCGCAACATGCCGTCATGCGGCAGAAATGAGGCAGTGCCGTTTTCGCGTCATGGTTTCTTCATTCGGATGACACGCGCCCGGGTTATGATTCGAGCATGGATACAAAAGCTGATTGGCACCACATCATGAACACACCAGCAAATCGATGGACGCCGCATTGGGAGATTCACCCGGGTGAGCATTTGCTTGAGTGCATCGAAGCGCACGGCATCTCGATAGAGGAATTTTCGCGATTGGCTGACATACCTGCAGCCACGATCGACGCCATTGTTGCCGGGCGGCATCCGATTACGGACAGCATCGCGCTGCGCTTTGAGGAATCCCTTGGCATCATGCCGGAACTCTGGTTCGTCCTGCAATCAAGATGGCATCGCCATCAGGAGACTTTCCAGGCGTTGGCCTAGTCCTCACTCTTCGGGTCAACCGCGATGTCGAAATGAAGCACGGCCTCGCGAATGCCCAGTTTTTCGTAGAGTGCAATCGCGGGATCGTCACCGTAATCGGCCTGAACATAGATAACCCAGGCGCCACGGCGGGCGGCGATGTCTTTCAGGTGGTTGATCAGGGCTGTCGCTATGCCTTGCCTGCGATATCGCCCATCCACGGCAAGATCATAGATATAGAATTCGCGGCGCGCCCTCTCGAACTTGTCGAGCTCATAGGCGACAAGGCCGCCGATCACGGTGTCGCCTTCCATGGCGACCAAGGTCGCAATGTGTTCCTTTGCGAGAAACTCCCCCACATAGGCATCACTGGGTGGCTCGTTCCCGTACGTCCCGGTTTCGGCAAATGCTTTGCCAAACAATGCATTCAACTGACGCAGTCGGGATACGTCATCCGGCGCAAGTCGCTTGAGAGTAAAGTCTGATGAGGGCATGAGTGGATTTACCACGCTTTAAGCGGCGCTTCCACAATGCCCCGCTACGACCTCGTGACGACCGGTAGAACGTCGAAGGTTTGCCTGTGCTGTGCGATGGTTGTAACTGTCGCCCAAAATCCGATTGCGAGCGTTGCCGTCAACGCAGCCAGGATCATGAAATCTCGAAAATGCAGTGGTTCGATATCGTGATTTCGCATCATATCGGTCCCCAATCTTTTTTCCGATATGGTGCGTGAGTCGTTGAATCTGAACAATAAATCGCCAGCTCAATATATTTGTTTAGACCTGCTGTGCCCGGAAACTCCGGAAGCGGCCAGCTCAAGAGGGCCGAAGGGTGGGTTCTCCCGACAATCCCGTTCGCCGCTCGGAGCAAAAAAGTGGGCCCAGATTGCGCGGTTTTGGCCGTGAAATACTGAGCCCTGTCGAAATGCTTCGGAATTGTCCAACGCGATCTCGGCAATAGTAGAACGCATGACGGGAAAGTTGGTTCCAGGAAAGTGCTGGAATTTTACTTTCCCGCAAAAACCTTGTCCAAGATGGACTTCACGGCCGTTTGAGCCGCCACGGCCGCAGCATCATTGTACTGCGAGCTCGGGCCGAATTCGACGCAGGCGTCGGCATAGCTGAATGGAAGGCCCGTTGCAGCATTCAGCAGCTTTCCATCCTCTTCCCTGCGCCAGCAGTTTCGCGACGTCTGGTTGTCGGGGTCAGCGTAGCGAGCGGGGTTGCGCGGGCTGTCAAATGCATGCAAAGCGCCCTTGTACTCGGTCATTTTCGCATCGCTGCCTGATTGGGCCAAACGCTCGATATAGGAGCGACAGTGCTTAGCAAGGGTCCAGTCGTCATCGGCACCGTGGAACTCGCGAATTGGCGCGACGGTCACCTTCAATTCGTCGACAAGCTCGAAGTTGCAGGCGGGATAAAACGGCAGGTGTGCCACGATACGAGCCTTGGATGGCCCGAAGGCCTGCTGGAATCGTGTCATTGCCGAATACAAGGCCGCGTTGCCGCCACGGGAGAATCCCATCAGTGCGACGCGGTCCCCATCGATATTCGCGTGGGCGGCCAGCGCATCCGCCGCCCGGTAGGCGTCGTAGATTTGCGTGAACTGGCCAAACCGGGATTGATCGGAAGATGCGTGGGCAAGCCCACGGGTCGTATAACTGTCCAGGCTTAGCGTCGTGACGCCGATACTGTTGAGAAACCTTGACCATCCCCAGACTGCGCCGCTTCCGGGTCCGTCTGTGCCATGCAGCAGGATGACAACCGGCAATTTGCCATTGTTCTGCGGGCCGCTCAGCTTGCCGTTGAGCACGACGGGCGTACCGGCGTTGTCATTGCCTTTAAGAAAATCCTCGTCTGACAGAGTCAGGGATTGAACTTCAATCACGGCCTCCTGCGCGGATGCCGCGGTGTTGAAAAACGACATGACGCTCAAAATGATGACGAATGGGCTTACCCTGGTCATGACCATCATTCCTGTAGGGCAACAAGCGCAATTATCCGATGTTTGAGAACCTCAGTGACCTTACCTCCTGGAAACCTTATCCTGACCGAGTCGGCTTCGCCAGTGGCATGCTAAGGTAACAACAAATGCCGCCGATATCATGAATCGGTGGGCTGCCGCGTGAGTACACGCAGATAATCCGTGGCAATATCTGCGGCACTTTGGTGCAGTGTCCTGTCTCCCCAGGCCATTTGTTGCTTTTTTGCCTTTTTCCCATCTTCGGCTATTGCGTTCTTGAATCGAAATCTCTAGGGACAACAGCGTTCAAGTTGGAACGGAGCGTAGCGCAGCCTGGTAGCGCATCTGGTTTGGGACCAGAGGGTCGCAGGTTCGAATCCTGCCGCTCCGACCACTTTCAGCAAAGCTTCCAAAAATACGCTAGAGTTTGTCGGTTGCCTGTAATATATCGGCGTTGCAGACAAGGGGATTTCTTTCATGGCAGCTCGCATCTACCGCCCGGCGAAAACCGCAATGCAATCCGGCACGGCCAAGGCCGAGACCTGGACGCTTGAGTTCGAGCCGGAGAAGCCGCGCAAGGTCGAGCCATTGATGGGCTATACGTCGTCGGGCGACATGAAGAGCCAGATCCGCCTGACCTTCGAGACGAAGGAGGAGGCAATCGCATACGCCCGGAAGAACGGCATCGCCTATACGGTGCAGGAGCCCAAGGAATTGCGCCGGCGTATCGTCTCCTATTCGGAAAACTTCCGTTTCGACCGCAAGCAGCCCTGGACGCATTGATTTACGGATTTGCATCTTTTCCGGCGCACGTTGTTCCGCCGGAACCCTATTTGGTCCCGTAGCTCAGCTGGATAGAGCACCGGCCTTCTAAGCCGACGGTCACTGGTTCGAATCCAGTCGGGATCGCCACCTTTCAATAACTTGGGTTTGGCTTGTCTCGCGGCCGCAATGGTGCGGCTGCTTACAGCCGCGCGGCCTGGACATGCATCCAGTCGAAATTTCGCGAGCGCCCGAGGCTGACCCAGCCCTGTGCCTCCCAGCTATGCCACCAGAAATCATAATCCTTATGGTCAAGCGATGCGCGGTCGCGACCCCATTTCAGCTGATTGCGAGTGGGATCCCAATCCAGTGCGACCGCCCAGGCATGGGTCGACCAGGTGGAGCCGCCGCGCTTCTTGCGGGAAAAGAAGCATCCGCCGTAGAGGTCAAGGTGCAGACGCTTGATCTCTCCTGCGCCGTAGTGGGCGTTGACCCGGTCCAGCACCGCTTCGACGCTGTCTGCTACTTTGGCGTGGCAACCGATGTGAGTGACCTTTTGTCGTGTGTCCCAGGCAAGCTTGAGCGACCATGGGCACGGCACGCGCTTTATCGGCGGGTTGCCGGGCGGGCCGAAGAAAGACCTCATTTCCGCCTGGTTGCCGGTGTCGCGCGGCCACCGGTGCGGGTTGGCGTCAGAGGGCTCATCATCGCGCCAATTATCAGGAAGGGTACCGGTGTTTTGCAGCTGCAGGATGCTTTCATAGGCAAATTGGGTGACCGGACCCCAATAGCCGTCGATCGGTTTGCATTCGATACCCTTGTCCTTGCATATCAATTGCAGCATGAGGGTAATCCGCCGCTCAGCCGGGAAAGCAAGGCTGCCGGCCGGCAGCTCGCCCTGGCGCAGGGTTAGCCCCTTGGTGACCGCCGCCTCCGTTATAGGCCCGGCAGCACCATCCACCGCGCCAAGATAAAGTCCCTTATCCTTGAGATGCTGCTGAACGATCATAACGGCGCGCTTGAGCATGGTGTGTTCCCTCCGACAACCTTCCGCGTGAACCGGTCTGTGGCGCTTCAATCCTGGTACTGTTTCAGCGACTCCTTGAAAGCTCTGTACGCGTCGCGGAAATCCGCAAGGTCCGCGGACGTGCGATATTTTATGCCGAAAACCCGATTCTGCGTCCCATCGGCGCTGCGTGTTTCCTCGACCGAACGTTGATAGGAGCCGTCCTTGGCGGCATAGGTCGTCCAGCGCACAGTGCCTGTTGCCCCCTTTTGGTCAGCCACCGCGACCTGGGTTTCCACGGATGGATCAGGAACGATGTCTGTAGCGATGCCGCCGGCCTGGGGCGAATAAACGTAGAATTCAACGCGACCGGAAGGGTCCCGGAAGCGCGCACTGTCGTGCCCGTCGGCTGTTGTGCTTGGGATCCCTTCAATGGCGGTAAAGCCATCGGGATAGGCGATGGTGAACCACGCGCCATGATAATCCTGTGCGGCAAATGCCGGCATTGCCATGAATATCAGAGCCAGGCGAATGAGTGCGTGAACCATCGCGGCTATTACTCAGAAGTCGAATGGCACGGCGATGAGGCCCGAGCGGTATTTCTCCGATCGGGTCCAGCGCGGACCGCCACCACTTGCCAGTGGGTTGAACGGGGAGAACTCGATGTTGTCCCTGTCGATCATCTGGCGCATCGAATGGGCTTCCACCACCTCGCCGCGACGTCCAGGGAACACGTGATACCCCGCATGGGCGATACCGACGAAGATCGGCACGTTCGCGAAGCCGGCAGGCTGCGTTTTCTTGAACCCGACCAGCTTGGTGGAATTGTCGACCTTCGAATCGTAATAGATGCCCTGGTTCTTGACCGATGCGAACCGCAGAGCGTGCCCGCCCCATACCGGCATCCACTTGCGTGGCGGCTTCAGCGGATTGAGCTCCTGGTCCTGGGCGTCCCATTCTGCGTTCTTGGATGGATCCGGGTTCCAGTAATAGAGCTTCCATCCGAGTTGTTGCAGCATGATTTGCAAGTCGGTGCCGTAGAACTTCTGGTCGATTTTCAACTGATTGTTGATCTTTTTCCAGGTGTTGCTCATACCAGTTGCATTGAAGCCGCGCTCTACGGCCTGCATTGCAAGCAATATGCAGGCAGTTGCCACCTGCTGGTCCACCAGGAATGTAGGCTTGCCAAACTTTCGAAGTTCTTTGATGCGAAGGTCGCGGGTGCGGTGCTCAGGCTTGCGGTTGCCGTAGTACTTGGACACGCCCCATTTGTCATAGAACGCCTTGTGGTCGGCGAAAGTCCAGTCGAGAAAATCAGCCGCAGCATCGCAAAATTCTGCAATCGTGTCGCGATGTTTGCGTATCTCGGAAGAAGAAAACATACCGGCGGGGACTGCTGATGGCATAGTGGCCTCCGATCACTTTCGGCGAAACACTATACGAACTCGCACTACAAGCATATCAGAATTATTCGTCAATATCCGCGTGCACGCTCTTCGCAAATGTTCAGGTGCTATTCTAACCGCCCGCCTATACGGACCGGCGCGTTGTTACACTTATTTCACCGGCATGTCTGTTGCGTTCCGTTGCGCATATCTCGAACAGCTTCGGGAGGTCAATGACAGGCGAAGACCGCCGAATAGTTTGACGTTTCGATGCCTCCGCCTCGATACAATCGGGCCGATGCGGACGAACCCGCTGCCTGCTGGACCGGGAACCAATCAAGGCCGGCTCCGTTTCGCAAGGGAAGGTATGAAAAGGACAATTCCGATGGCTGACATCAAGAATACAGGGCAGGGCGAGCAGTTGGATAGAAGCAGTTCGAACAGCTTTGGGCGCTCGGTGGAGAGCCAAGCGCAACAACATGACGCCGCCGGGCGCTCTTCCCCACTGCCTGGATCGGATCAAACACTCCATCTGTATCGCCTGGTTCCGACCGCGTCGTCCGATGATCCCCGTTGGCAGAATTCACCGTTTCAGGGAGAGGTACTAGTGGCAGCGCGAAACACTGGCGACGCTAGATTGGTCGCATCAGGAAGGGAGCTTGACTTCATGGAAATCGATTCCGCACCGGCCGATGATGTGACGACGATCAATGCGAGCGCGTTCAGAGACGACAAGCTTTACACGGTCATCGTGGTGGATACCGATCGCACCGATCTCAAGCGGGGCGTGATTGAAGGCGAGATCAGGATCGATACCATTCGTCCGGTCCAGATTTGATCAGGCGCGTCAGCTCCCCGCCTTGTCCCTACAAATGTTGCTCACAGGAAAAGGATGAACCCAATGGTCGATACTCCCACACCCAACGAAGACATGTCCGCTCCGGACAATCGTCAGAAAAGGCCTGCTAATTCTGGCGCATCGCCTCAAAAAAAGAATGCGAAGGCAAAAAGCCCGGTGCGCAGCAAGCAATCCAGAACTGCTGCCCAATCGATTTCCGAGGATGCGTCGTCCATCATGTCCGGTGCGACGCGCGCGCTGCGTACGCAGGCGCAGACAGTTTCCCAGGTGGCAAGGCGCAACCCGGGAACGACAACTTCAATTCTTGGCACCGTAGGCTTCCTTGGATTCTGCCTCGGCGTTCTGGTTGGACGAGCCCTGAGTGAGGATACGCGCCGCCACTGGTATTAGGCGACGATATCTCCGCGGAGAATTTTGGCGGACGGCCAACTCAGGCCCGATTCTGTTCGGTCACTCCCGCATAACTTTGAACCTCTAAGAGGGGCAGGCGGCGCCGGTTTCTACCCAGGTGCGGATAAGCTCTCCAAACTCTGCCTGAGTTCCCGGAACGGGCTCGCGTCCCTCACCGGGGTGCCAGCCCCAGCCAACCAGATCATCGTGAGCCATGTGTTCGATGAGCTTTTCGAGCGACATGCCGCCATTGCGTTGCGGATCCTTGATCTGGTTGCATATCTCGCCAAGCGACTTGCCCTGCCAGGCCATTTCGATGGGTGCAAGGTGCCAGTTGGCATTGCCGGGAATGCTCTTGATCGTCTCCGCCTGCGCAACAACCTTCACATTTTCGGGTCCGTGGCAGGTATTGCACATCATCCCGGGCACACCCATACCGGCCTCGCCACGAGTGACGGGCGGCTGATGCGGATGCATCGACATTGACTGCAACGGCCGGTCCGTCGCTGGATGGCAATTCACGCATCGCGGATGCTGGATCACCTTGCCGGCCTCCTCGAAAATCGCCACTGAACGCTGTTGCTGGTCGGCGATCGACTGGAAGGAAGCGGCCGGTTTCAAGGAATTCGCTGGGCTGTCCTGCGCCAGCGAAATGTTTGAGATGGCGAACGCCGCATTGATGGCAATGCAAGCGACCACGGAAACAAGGGCGATGTTGCTTTTCATCTGTTTCCCCTCAGACCGAGCCGACATTGACCATCGGCAGACGCCGAACGGGACTCTGATTCAATCGCCGCCATGCATTGGCGATTGCCGGGCCCGCGGGTGGCACGCCAGGCTCGCCGACCCCCGAGGGAGCTTCGCGTGACTGGATGATTGCAACCTCGACCGCTGGCATCTCATTGATCCGCAGTGATCGATAGTCGTGGAAGTTGGATTGCACGATCTTGCCACCCTGGCCAAGGGTAACGGCATCGAAAAGAATGGCGCCCACGCCATAACCGATGCCGCCCTCCATCTGCGCCTTTATGACGTTGGGATTGATGGCCACGCCGCAGTCGACGGCACACCACACCCTGTGGACCCGAGGAGCACCGTCATCGCCGATGGAAACTTCGGCGATTTGCGCTACGTAGGTGCCGAAGCTCTTGACCACGGCAACACCGCGCTGTCGGCCCTCGGGAACGGCAGAACCCCAGTCCGCCATCTCGGCCACCTTCTTCAGGGTTCCAGTATGGCGAGGCTCCTTGGTCAGGAGCGCGAGGCGCCCTTCAACGGGGTCCTTACCGACTTTTTGCAGCAGTTCGTCCACGAATGTCTCGACGGCAAATCCCGTATGGGTATGGCCGACCGACCGCCACCAGAGCGGCGGTACTGCAAGGGAAACATTGTGCGAAATGACGCGCAGGTTCGGTATGACATAGGGAAGGTTCGAGGCCCCTTCGACGGATGTCTCGTCGAGTTCCGCCTTGCCCATGATCGATTGGCCCACGATCGTCTGGTCCCAGCCGACAATGTTGCCACCGGCGTCGATCGCGCCGCGCATCTTGTGCACATACATGGGCCGGTAGAAGCCGCCGCGTATGTCGTCTTCGCGCGTCCACATGTGTTTCATGGGCCGGTTGCCGTCAGTCGCGGCAAATACCGCTGCTGCCTCGGCGATATAGGGCGAGCCGAACTGCGCTTTCCGGCCAAAACTGCCGCCGGCCAATTGCGTATTCACCCGCACCTTGTCCGCATCGAGGCCGAGTACCTGTGCCGCAACCTTCTTGTCCATGCCAGGGAACTGGGCGCCATTGTAGACGTCCACTGATCCATCGGCTGCCTTGATGAAGACCGCATCGAGTGGTTCCATCGGAGCGTGCGCAAGGAAGGGGAAGACAAACTCGGCTTCTAGGGTTTGCACATCCTTGCCGGTAAAGGCCTTGTCGACATCGCCGGTATTGGCTGCCTCGTGTCCCTTGGTGCCAACCATTTTCGCGAAATCGGCCGTAAGCTCGTCGCTGGAGCGTGTTTCCGCTTTGGAAAGATCCCACTCGATCGCAAGAGCGTCCCTGCCTTTCAGGGCCGCATAGGTATTGTCCGCATAGACGGCCACGCCTTGCGGGATCGCCTTGATGTCAACGACACCGGCAATCTTGCGCGCCGCAGCGTCATCCACCGACTTCACGGTCGCCCCAAAATGCTCGGGATGGGCGACAACGGCATAGAGCATGCCGTCGGCTGTGATATCGAGCGTAAACACCGCCGTGCCATCGGTCTTTCCGACTGTGTCGAGCTTCGGCAGTTCCTGGCCGATAAGTGCGAAATCCTTCGGATCCTTCAATTTCGGCGTAGTGGGAGGCGTTTGGGTCGCCGCCTTGTCGGCAAGCGCACCGAATCCACTTTCCTTGCCCGACCCGGCATGTTTGATACGGCCTTTCTCGACCGTGATTTCGCTTGCCGGAACACTCCATTCTGCAGCTGCTGCAGCGATCAGCATGGCCCGTGCCGTTGCACCGGCGTTTCGCAACTGCTCATAGGAGTTGGCGATGGAAGTCGAGCCGCCCGTTCCTTGCAAGCCGAATGCCAGATTGGCGTAACCTTTGTCGTCGGCCGGTGAATGAACCGCGCGCATCTGGCTCCAGTCGGCATCGAGTTCCTCGGCAACAATGGTTGCAAGCCCGGTAAAGGGCCCCTGGCCGAACTCTATATGCTTGGATAGTACGGTAACCGTGTCGTCGGGACCGATCTTTATGAAAGCGTTGATCTGCGAAAGGCCCTTGTCGCCACCGGCGGGAACCCCCTCCATGGCGGACGCACTGAACACCTTCGGCGCCAGCGTGAAACCGATGACCAGCCCCGCACCGGCAAGAAACGAACGGCGGGTGGTTTTGACAGCGTTGAAGGTCATGGCTCAGCCCTCCATCGTGTCGGCGGCGTCATGAATCGCCTGCCTTATGCGGTGATAGGTGGCGCAGCGACAGATATTGCCGGCCATCGCTCCGTCAATGTCCTCATTCGTTGGCTTTGGAGTCAGCTGAAGTAGCGATACGGCGGACATGATCTGGCCGGACTGGCAATAGCCGCATTGCGGTACGTCGATAGCAATCCATGCCTTGCGTACTGCCTCGGCTTCCTTGCCGTCTATGCCTTCGATCGTAATGACCTCGGACCCTTCTACCGTCGAGGTCGGGGTGATGCAGCTACGACGCGTCGTGCCGTCGAGGTGCACCGTGCACGCGCCGCATTGGGCAATGCCACATCCATACTTTGTGCCGGTGAGCTTCTCGAAATCACGCAAGACCCAGAGCAGCGGCGTGTCGGGATCGCCGTCGAACGTTCGTTGCTGCCCATTTAGCTTGAAGGTAATCATGGCTGAACTCCGCATCTGGCTTGCAGCACTGGTGCTAGCTTGAGTTGGCGCTTCTTGTGGAATTAAACGCATAGCACGATTTTTTTCGCCTGCTCACACGATGTTCCCCTTTTCACGCCATCGTGAGAGCAGGCCCTTAATTCAACTTACCGACACACTTTCACAGCATTGCGGAGAACCGTTCAGGCCTGCAATCGCGCGGATAGTTTCGCCGCATAACCCATCAATGCGTCCAGAAGTTCCAAACAATTCCTTGTTGCACCACCCAGGAAGGCTTTGGATTTCCGTCTGGAGCGTCCCATCTTTGGAAAAGCCGGCACATGGGATAGTATGGCAGAGGATTATCCGTCGAGGACCACGCACATGGCAGCTGAATGGATTCCACGCCTGAAGGGCCACGCCGACCTGATTCAGAATCTCGTCCAGGAAGTTCCCCGTGCACTCGCGCGCCCCAGCCTTACACTGGAGCAGGCGGAGCGGCTGCAAGCCGTCATAGAGAAGGGCGTCAATGACTTTGACGAGCTCCTGCACGTCATGGATGAAGCCGACGTCGATGAGCAGTATCGCGAGGCGGCGGAAAATCTGGCCCGCACCTGGCAACATCTCAGCCATGAGGCCGAAGACAAGGTGCGATCGATGAGCCCGCCCGAACATGGGGGCGATCCATCGTCTGAATTCAACGACAATGATGAAGACGACTGGGCGGCTGGAGAGGATCCGGGCAAAGCATAGGGATCGCTATGGTACGCTGCGACCTCCAGCGGCCGCGACAAGCGCCTCGAGCCGGTCAAAAAACGGACGTTGGCCCGGAATTATTTTCGTGTTGGCCTCAGGAATCGTGAACCACGCCGCTTTGTCAACCTCAGGAAACGACTGCAGCACGCCGCTGCGCGGTGGCCACTCCAGTTCAAATGTATTGCTGGTGAGACTGGCTGTGTCGAAAGTTCCCTCGACAGCAAAGCAGGTTACGAGCTTTCCGCCCGCTTGCCGTATATTGCCCAATGAATGAACGGTTCCGTGCAACATATGCCCTGTTTCTTCATGAAACTCCCGCCGGGCGGCAGTTTCCGGGTCTTCATCTTCGCCATGCTCTCCTTTCGGTACGGACCAGGCGCCAGTATCCTTCGTGCGCCAGAACGGCCCGCCCGGATGAACCAGCAAGACCCTCAGACCGCCCCCATCGTTGCGGTACATGAGAATACCGGCGCTTTTTCGCGGCATGTGCTCTCCCTGGACAGGTTGACAACATCCTAGCCCGCAACCTGCGGGCTGCGCCACGGCGATCTGATGCGGCTGGAACCTACATATACTCTGCGAGTTAAAGGAAGATGGATCAGAACGCCTTTCAACCGCTCACCCTTGAAACCGATCAGTCCGGTAATTTGCAGACTATTGAATCCGTTCAGGCTGCACTGGATTTCCTTGCGCTCAAATGGCCCCCGGACAACGAGCATTTCCAGGAAAAGGCAATCAGGATGTGCAAGCTTGCCCTACAGGGAGAGGCCAGCGCCGCCGTGGCGCGCGACGTATTCGTCGAGGCCGCAAGACAGTCGGGTATGCTGGTCCGCCCCGGCAGGGAAAGGTCGTGAAATAACAATTTTGGATCGCCGACAGATGCGATTGCGCGACAGCTTGCGGGTGGCTAGTGTGAATGATCCCGACACTAGCAAGCGAGTTTCAGCGGCTTATGCCACATGACTTTCAGGACGACATCGACGCCGTACAAAGAATCCCTTCTGTGCCGACCATTCTCGATGTCGTTTGCCGGGCAACAGGCATGGGATTCGCCGCCGTCGCGCGGGTGACTGAAGACCGGTGGGTCGCCTGTCAGGTTCTGGACAATATCCACTTTGGGCTGGCGGCGGGTGGCGAGCTCAAGGTCGAGACAACGCTCTGCCATGAAGTCCGTCAGTTTCGCGAAGTCATCGTCATCGACAATGTTGCGGAAGATCCGGTCTATTGCGGGCATCACACGCCCGCCACCTATGGTCTGCAGAGTTATATCTCCATGCCGATCGTGCTTCCCGACGGCCGTTTCTTCGGTACGCTTTGCGCCATCGATCCGAAACCCGCCAAGCTCAACAATCCGCAGATCCTGGGGACGTTCCGGCTGTTTGCCGAGCTTATTGCCTATCACCTTGATGCTGACGAAACGATCCGCGAGGCCCGCGCAAGCCTGCTTGACGCTGAGGCCACCAATGAGCTCCGGGATCAGTTCATTGCCGTGCTCGGCCACGATCTACGCAATCCGCTGGCCTCATTGGCAGGCGGTACCGGTGCACTGCTCCGGGAACCTCAGACCGAAAAGTCAGTGAAGATTCTCAACATGATGCGAGGCAGCATCCTGCGCATGTCTGGCCTTATCGACAATGTGCTGGACTTTGCACGCGGACGGCTTGGCGGCGGGCTGGTCCTGACGAAACAGCATGACAGGTCCCTGGTCGAAACCTTGCAGCAGGTGATCGCGGAAATAGGCTCCGCAAATCCGGACGTGAAAATGCATGTTGTCATGGACCTGCCGGCCGAGATCGACGTGGATCACGGACGGATTGCCCAGATGTTTTCGAACCTTCTCGGCAATGCCGTAACCTATGGGTCGTCGGACGATCCGGTGACGGTTCAGGCGTTTGTCGAGAGCGGACAACTGCATGTGTCGGTCTCAAACGCTGGCGAGCCGATCACGGGAATCGCCCTGGAAAAGCTTTTCCAACCCTTCACCCGCGGCACGACCGGCTCGGGTGTGCAGGGGCTGGGGCTCGGCCTCTACATCGCGTCCCAGATTGCGCAGGCCCATGGCGGGACCCTGGATGTCAGCTCTGATAGGAACGAGACAAGGTTCACATTCACCATGCCAGTCCGATGATTGGACCAGCATCGCTTCGGGGATTACTCGATCGTGTATTGAGCAATCGAGGCGGTCTGCTTCGCGGTCAGAACCTTGGACTGGGTTGGCTTGAACCTGGCTTCAATGTCGAGATAGGTCGAATAGACCACGCCCGACAGCAGCATGATGACGACACCGTAATCGCATAGCTTCACCATGATTGAACGGGATCGTTGCGGTTCATAATCGTAGTAGTCTCGAG
Organism: Phyllobacterium lublinensis; assembly: GCF_020164435.1. Taxonomy (GTDB): domain Bacteria; phylum Pseudomonadota; class Alphaproteobacteria; order Rhizobiales; family Rhizobiaceae; genus Phyllobacterium; species Phyllobacterium lublinensis. Next base: position 210,024 of record NZ_JAIUDQ010000006.1, read on the forward strand.
TTTTTTTCATGGCTCCAACCATCTTTTGTTGTTTTTACCCGATGCTCCCAATGTACGTTTGTTGGGCCGCAGCCACAATCAATCGACGCCTAATCACTTAGAGTCGTGAGTAACGGCCGTTCAGCCGTGCCTTCCGGAACATTCCAACTGTTCAGCGATTCAAGAGGACGGGCATGGCAGGTTTTCTGGATGTTGCCGGTGCGGACTGGAGAAGGCGGCCGAGCAAGCGCCAAGCTGGGGCGATTTTCGATAATCGCAAGAACCTGCTATGATATCCGGCTGGTACTGCCAAGAAATTCAAGGAGACGCGTAATGTCTGAATTCCTGTGGTTTCTCGTGGTCATAATCCTCCCGATCGTTCTGGGCGCAGGCATCGCCCTCGGCATAATGCGCCCACGCATTCACGATTGATGCAGGATGTTTGAAATGCCCATGACTCACGCCGTCTGGCCATGAGCGGTGCGAAGTTCGAGGATTTGCACTTCCGAAGGAAGCTCGATCAAATAATCCCTGTCGCGCTCAAGATGGTGGATGCGCCGTGGATCGCTGCCGGCGAAGCGGGTCATTGCTTCGACGCTCTCCCAGTATGAAATCGTCATGAATTCGGTTTCGTCCACGCGGTCTTCGCGGAAAGTCTGGACGCCGAGAGCCTTCTCGATCAAGGGCTTGATGCCAGCTTCATAGTTGTACGCCTCATATTCATCCGCAACGTGCGGCAGCGTCCGCCCTCGCCATACGCGGGCTATCTTTGCCTTTGCCGGATGTTCCATCGCGATATTCCTTTTTCCTTTCGATTTGGGCCTGGGATTTCGGACTGAAATCTTGTGTGAAGCGGTTGCCACGTTTTGGATATGTTTCTATCCCAAGCAGGACAGGGAACGCTATCGGGAGTCAAACGTTGGTTTCAGGAGCGTCGGTATTTCGCGTACGATTTTGATGTAAGGAGAATGTTATGTTGAAGAAATTGGCAATTGTAGGAATTGCGGGCCTGATGGCCGCTACAGCCGTGCCGCAAGCCTTTGCACAGTCGATCATAATTGGTCCGGATGGTGTGCGCCTGCGCGAGCCTGTTCCAGAGCGTGTCGAGCGCCGGTCCTATGAAATCGGTGAGCGTCAGGCTGTTCGCATTGCCCGCGCTGAAGGTGTGCGCGATGTAGACAATGTCAGGCGGACCCGGTCGAGATTCGTGGTCGAAGGCATCGATCGGCGCGGCGATGACATCCGGGTCGATATCGATCGCGAGACGGGCGATGTAATCTCAGTCCGTTAAACAGCATTTCAATCAACGGGTTCGCCGCATAGGCGGACCCGGCGCGACAAGCGCGGATAACGTTTCGAATGTCAGGCGCTTGCCCGCCGATAGAATGCCAGCGAGCCGGCGAGTGCAAGCAGGGCACCACCGCAGAAGCGATCGAGCCACAGCACGCCTTTGTCCCTCAATACGCGAACAGCACGTGCGCCCAAGAGCGCGTAGCCGAACATGACGGTGAAATCGATCAGCGCAAACGTTATGGCGAGCGCCAGATATTGTGGTAACTGCGGCAATTCCGGCGCCACAAATTGCGGCAGAAACGCTGTAAAGAACAGATATCCCTTGGGATTGGTGATGGCGACGAAAAAGCTCTTGAGGAAGACCGAGCGGCCGGAGGGCAGGGTGCTGACATTCGGATCGGCTTGAAACTCATTAAGGGTGCCTTTGGAGCGCAACAGCATGATCCCGAGGAATGTCAGGTAGCCGACGCCGATCCACTTGACCACGGAGAACCAGAATTCCGACGCCGCAAGCAGTGCGCCAAGCCCCAGCGCAACGGCGCCGATCAGGACAAAGTCGGACAGAACCGCGCCCGCCATCCCGTAACCGGCTGTCCGGATGCCAAATCTGGAGCCATTGGCAAGCGCCACGGCGTGCCCATCGCCCACGCCCAGGCGGCCGCGAAATGCGGAAATGTTCGCTCTGATCCCCAGAACGGATACCAGAGCAGCTGGTCCTTCACGGGCACGGCTACACCATTGAAGGTGGTAAATTCATTCGGCGTACCATTGAGCATACCTTCGGCACTCGCGCCGTTGTCGCCACCGATATAGATGATCAAGGTGTTGTCGAGTTCGCCGAGGTCTTCGACAGCCTGAATAACCCGTCCAATCTCATGGTCGGCATAGGCGAGATAGGCTCCATACACATCCGCTTGTTTGATGAAGAGCTTCTTCTGCTCGAAATCCAACCTATCCCATTCCGGCAGCTCTTTTGGCCAAGGTGTCAGCCTGGCATTGTCAGGCATGATCCCCAGTCGCTTCTGGTTGGCGAAAATGGTGTCGCGAAGCTTGTTCCAGCCTTGGTCGAAAAGATGCATGTCGCTGATCTTCTTGATCCATTCCGCCGTCGGGTGGTGCGGGGAGTGCGTGGCCCCGGGCACATAATAGACAAAGAAGGGCTTGTCGGGTGCGATCTCCTTCAACTGCTTCACATAGTGGATGGCCTCGTCGGCCATGGCTGTTTCGAGGTTCCAGCCGGGGTTGCCTTCGAACGGATAGATGGCGGTGGTGTTGCGAAACAAGTTCGGCTGCCATTGACTGGCGTCACCGCCGACGAATCCGTAGAAATAGTCAAAGCCCATCCCTGTCGGCCACTGGGTGAAGGGACCTGCCTGGCTCGACTGATAGGACGGGGTGTTGTGGTTCTTGCCAAACCACGATGTGGCGTAGCCATTCTCTTTGAGGATCGTACCGATCGTGGCCTTCTCGATTGGAATGATGGAATCGTAGCCCGGATATCCCGTGGCTATTTCGCCGACCACGCCGGCACCAACCGAATGGTGGTTGCGGCCCGTTATCAGTGCCGCTCGTGTCGGCGAACATAGCGATGTCGAATGAAAGTTGGTGAAGCGTAGGCCCGCATTGGCAACTCGATCCATTGCAGGGGTGGGGATAACGCCACCGAAGGTGCTTGGTGCGCCAAAGCCCTGGTCGTCCGTCATGATCAGCAAAATGTTGGGCGCACCCTTCGGGGGCACCACGCGCGGGGCCCACCAGGGTTGTGACTCGGAAGCTTTCTCCTTGATCACACCGCCGAACTTCGGTGGGGATGGTGGGAGTTGCTTCCCGTCGATGGTGGTCGTGGCCCCTGGAGAGCCCGCTTCCCCGCTGACCGATTGTGCGGATGCCGTTGGGCAACCAATTCCGGTCAAGGCGGTAAAACCCACGGCGGCAATCAGGGCGTGTGAGACGTGCATATAACGAGAGCGCATGGAACCTCTCCTCCTGGCAAGGCGAAGCAAGGTCTCTTTGGAAGGAGCGATATTGAACGCTCACAGGATCAGAACGCGGATGAGGGTCTGATCCGAAAACATGGGCAATCGTTCTACCGCAATTTCATGTCGGGACGCTTGCAACGCGAGGAGTGTGACCCGCAGCTTGGTTCAAGTGAAGTACGTTACAGTAACGCACAGTGCGCCCACGGCCCTACAATGGATGTTCCTTTGGGACTACGGTATGCAGGAACTCCAATCCGGTGGTTTTTGCTACCTATTGCCGTTGATTTGCCGCAAGCTGACGGAGTAATGAAGGGACTGAAGAACTCACCCGCGGAGTCGCGCCGGAACATCGATGGAAACCAAGGCAAACTATTTTCTCGTATCGGTTTTCTGTCTGGTCGTGTGTCTTCTGGCGTTCGGTTTCTTTTACTGGATAGGCCGTTATGGCGATACACGTGAGACCGCGACGCTCGAAATCCGCGTGCCCGGGTCTGTCACGGGTCTGGCTGCGAACAGTCCGGTTTTCTTCAACGGGTTGAAGGTCGGCGAGGTCCGACGCCTGTTCGTCGATTCAAGCAATCCGGATGCTGTCATTGTGCAGACGGAGATCGACTCGACCACCCCCATCACGCGTTCGACCGTTGCGACCTTGGCATTCGAATTGCTGGCGGGGCAGGCACGTATCGAACTGACGGGCGGCAAGGCCTATGAACCGAAACTGCTCGAAGAGGCTGAAAAGGAAGATACGGTCGCGCGCATGGACGTTGATCCGTCTTCGCTGAAGACGCTGGTCCAGACCGCACAGGACTGGATCGAGCGCGTCGACCAGGCGACCGCCGCGACGGAAAAATATCTGGCCGAGACCCGTGGACCATTCATCGAAAGCATCAAGCAGGCGAAGACATTTACTGACAGCCTAGCCGACAGCACGGAGCTGATCACCAAATATGGTCAGCGTGCCCAAAGCCTAGAAGAGATCATGGCAGATGCTCGCGAGATCATCGGGCGGGTGAAGACAGCGTCGGTGAAGGTGGATGATACGCTGGCCAATGTCGACAAGCAGCTTTCCGATGACAAGGACAGCACCGTGAGCGCGATGCGGTCCAAGCTGCAAGCGTATCAGGAGCAGGCGAAGGAGCTTAACACGCGCCTGGTTTCCATTACCAACGATCTCGCCAACATGACCGAGCCAAGGCTACGCGACGTCCAGCGGTTTGTATCGCAAAGCCGCCGCACGGTCCAAAATATCGAGCGCGGTGTCTCCACCATCCAGGATGATCCGCAAAAACTCATTCTTGGCGACGAGAACAAGGTTCCGGAATACAACGGAAGCCGCTGATATCGAATGTTCGTCACACGTGCACGTCAAGTGCCGTACGCGACATTGTTCACGATCCGGGGAAAAGCGCCGTCAGGATGCGAAATACATTCCGATCAGGTAGCCGCTAACTGCCAGCGTGACCATCACGATTGCTGGTGGCCAATAAAGATACGGTCTGAATTCGTTGTCGAATGCGAATGGACCTTCGTCATTCGATAGCGGAAACGGAACTGCGACGGGGTTCTTCGCCCTCTTTTTCATTACGCTGGACACGACTGGTTACCTTCCGAACTGGCGGCCTAAGTACAAGACAATCGGTATGATGATCAGAAAGACGATGAGGTAGCCCCATATCGAAGTAAGGTATGGCGCGTAATCCTCCTTCTCCTTCTTGTCATCCTCCTCCATTGGTGCCTCCCGCATCTGCCAATGAAAACAGTGGTCAAGAGGACTTTAAGCCAATCTAAATATCCGGCTCAGGTCACATCAGGCCACAGGGATATATCCAAGACAACTCAACAATTCGAGCTATGCTGCCAGGATCAGGGACAGACCATTGGGATACTATATACATGATTTTGCAGCACATCTCGACCCATGGGCGAGGAATATGGTTAGCCTAGCCAACCATTGCTGCCAGTCAAGCAGTACTGCCGCTCAGTATGGACCAGCGCAAACAGGTTGAAGGCGAGACAACACCCAGTGATACCTCGCCTTCATCCATGTCAAATTCGCTCTGAAGGACACACTCAAGGAATGCGTCCAGTCGATGCGGCCGCGATCAATCGCGTTGCCTTGCCGGGGCTTGGTTTGCAGGCAGGTTACAAGGCGTCGATGGAACGACCCTGTTACTACTTTGCATGCTCCTTGAATCTACGATGCGTGAATCCGCCTTTGGCGCGCCTCAGAATATCCGAAAGCTTATTCGGACTGGTTGTCTTCTTGGGCATTTCCGAGCGTACTCTTTGTAATATTTGCGGGGATGCGCAGCTTGCATTGTGGGGGGTATGCAGCGTCACCTCTTCCATTTTGTTTGTCACTCCCTTGAGAAGAACAAATTAACCGGTTGAAAGCCACCCAAAGCGCTAAAATACTCTGATTTTTTGCTTATTCAACAAGAACTCATTCATCCACAGGCGAATCAGCTGCAGTACCGGTCAACATGCCGTGAGATGTGAGTGCGCATTGTGTCCCGGACAATGGTTCGAATTGAATTTTCAATGGATTAGGGAACCGAAAGCTCCTATCAGCCTTTTATTACAGAGCTACCCCTCAACATGGTTTCGTGAGGTGCTTGATGGCGGCTGTGACATACAGTACGAGATAGCTAACGTATAAAACAAATATATATTGATATGCGTTCAAATATATGATTGGCATGTAAAGTAAAATTTTACTAAAAGACGTGAGAATATTTTATGATACTCCATGAGGTTACCTTATTCAAGTAAATATATATCATATTGAATTTCATTGATTGTTTGCGCTTGAATTGGTTCAAAGCATGTATTGAGAGATTATCTATTCATCCAGACGAGAATTCTGGTATTGGGTACTTGTTGAGACAGCAACGGCTACGAGAGCGACATGCATCATTTTGCAAAGAAAATGACTTGTATACTTGCTGGCACACTCATATTGGCGACGGGGGCAATACCGGCAGCAGCCGAGGGAATATCCGTCGGGGGTTCGAGAAATGGCGGCCTTGGCCTTGGCGCTAGGGCGGGTCTTGGTAGCGTCAAGACAGATGTCGATGCATCGGTCGGCGGTTCAAAAGGTATCGATGCCGGTGCGGCCGCTTCAGTTGGCGGGGCCAAAATGGTGTCAACGCGGGCGCAGGCGCCAGAGTAGATAATGGCATCAGCGCCGGCGCGGGCGCAAGGGTTGGCGGCAGCAACGGGGAAATTGCTGGCCTTGGTGCCAATGTCGGCAATGGTGGAAGTGTCAACGCCGCAGTCGGCGCAAATATTGGCGGCAACGCTGGTGTCGGCGTTGGAGTGGGTATCGGCGCTGGCACGCAAGGCGGCGGTATCAATCCCGGTGGCGGTGTCACCGGTGGCGGATACACGTCCTCATCCGGTGGAACGAGGACCGACACGATAGCCAGACCCGGCGCCATCGCGGCGCAACTGACAGCGCTCAGCGAGGCCGAGCGTTCGAAGCTGAAGCTCCGTTGCCGCGACATTGCGGCCAATGCCATGAGCTACGACAGCGGGCTCGTGCAGCTTTGCCGGATTCTTCGCGGCAGCTAGCCCCTGGCAATTGGCAGTCACAAGAAGAAATGGCCCCGTGGGGGCCATTTCGATGCAGGCTTGAGGTGTTGCTAGGCCGCGCACTTCCGGCGGTCGATGGACCGGCTCATTGAATCGACCTGGCCTTGCAAGGCGCCGGCCTTTTTCTGGTTTTCGGTGCGGTAATCCGGCAGGAACGGTCCAAAACCCGTAATGATGCTTGGATCCTGATACCCGGCGCCATTGGTCAGCCGGCTGACCTCGGCCGCGGCCTGGTTGCGCTGAGCCACAAGGGCTGGACAGTCGACCGTATCAAAACGCAGGGAAGAGATTTTTTCGTTGTCGAGCTGACCCTGAATGTTTCCGCAGCCTGCCAGCAGTGCGGAGAGTATCATCACCTGAAGGTGCCTTGTCGTCATATGCCAATATCCTCGATCGCGTGGGGCAGCGGCCACATGAATGGGCTAACAACGCCGTTTTGGCAAGATGGCGGCTCGCGATAAACGCAACAGGCTTCGACTGGGTGCGCCTCTGCGGAAATGAGCGCAAATTCAAAGGTTAACAATGAGGTTAGTTTTGACTCCACGCCGGCGGCCCGGAAAAAGCCCGTTTGAGTCGTCGTCGGAAGTGAAATTCACTAGACAAACTAGAACGTATTCCACAGGCCCCATATTGGATTGTCGTGGCCGTTTGATTGAAATGGGTGCATATTCAATCGATTATACCGGTTTGTGCAATTCGGGGTTGAATGTAGCTGGGTAAATCTGTCGCGAAATCTCGATTTAATACAATATGTCTAGTAAATTGGTATGGTATCTCAGTTAGGGCTTGCTGAAAGAGGCTTTCCACCCTTATGATTCCGTTTCCGGGAGCCCCCGGTACTGCAACGCAAGAGTGAGGAGACAGGAATGCCTGGTTTGCTGCACCCACTTCATGAGGGTCACGCGCCCATCATATTGCATAACGCATTTCAGGACGCCATTGACGCCTTGGAGGATTGGGAACTCGGTAATGACGAGCCCGTGATTGATGTCAATGACAGGCAGGTTGCGATCAGTGCCGTGTTCCGGCGGCTGTGGACCTGCACGGATATCCTTCCTTCACGCACACTGGATGTCGTTGAGGATTTGTTGCCGTTGCGTTCAGCCGAGTTCAAGGCAGGCACATCGACCTATGCCGATGCAGCCTACAGCCTTTGGCAATTGTGCCTGCAGAAGCGGGCCGCCGGCTATGAAATGCGCCAGTAGGGCCTGAGTAATACGAGTTTGCCTGGATCACCCGCCGGTGCCAAACCGGCGGGTGATCCTTTTTTAGCCGCCGCTCTTGGCGAGCCAGGCCTTCATCAGTTTGATTTCACCTTCCTGGGCGGCGATGATTTCCTCCGCAAGTTTGCGAAGTTCGGCATCCTTGCCATATTCAAGCTCGATCTTCGCCATGTCGATTGCACCCTGGTGGTGGGCTATCATGCCGAGGACGAAATCCTTGTCTGCGTTTCCGCTGAATTCAATCGCCATGTCCTTGTGCATCTTGGCGTTGGCGGCGGCAAACGCCTTCGATGGTGCGCTCTGGTCGCCGGCCGGCATTGCCGCCGTGTCGTGTTGCTGGTGCGCGCTGTGGTCCTGCGCCAAGGCCGGCGAGGCGAGGGCGAGGACACACATCAATGCCGTGCCGGCAAGAAATGTCGTGTTCATTGTTGTGATCTTTCAAAAGGGCCAGTCAATAAGGCACAGGCTATGGCCCGCCACCTGTGCGCCAGACGAATTGGACACGATCATGCCCTCCGGGGCGGCCGTGGAAGCGGAGGATCGACCCGGGCCACGAGCGGCAATTGCTCACCGCGTGGAATGATCGTTCTGGGCTGCGCTGCCGCCAGTATATGGAAGCTGATGGCAGGAACACCGATGCAAGCCGCGCAAACGGGCGGGTGCAACTGTTTGGTCTCCTGCGGGCAATGGTGCTGCTTGCCTGAGCAAGCGTCGGAATGATGCATATGAGCGATAGCAGCCGGGGTCCCCGATAACTCAGCCGTCAGGCGCGAGGGCGAGGCAAACACGGGAACCCAGCCAATACTGAGCCCCACCAGCAGCATGATGATTGCAGCAATCTTGTTCATGCACGTTTGATAGCAAGAGCGTCAGGCAAATCGAAATCAACTTCTATTTATGCGGCCTTTGCCGCCGCCAATCCGTTCTCGATGTCGGCTATCAGATCTGCCGTATCCTCGAGACCGATCTGCAGCCGGATGACCGGTCCCTGATAATTCTTGCCGGTGATGACCCGCCCGCCCAGATGGACGTGCAGCGCCAGGCTTTCATAGCCGCCCCAGGAATAGCCAAGACCGAATATCCGTAATGCGTTCAGGAAGGCGTTCGCCTGTGTTACGCCGCCATCGATGACGATGGAGAACACGCCGCCGGCACCGCAAAAGTCGCGTTTCCACAAGGTGTGTCCCGCATGGCTTTCCAGCGCGGGGTGCAATACTTCCACGACGCCGTCCTGGCCCTCCAGCCATTTGGCGATTGCGAGAGCATTTTCGGCATGCCGTTCCATCCGCACGCCCATGGTGCGCAGGCCGCGAAGGATCTGATAGGCATCGTCGCCGCTCACGCACAGCCCGAGCGCCGTATAGGCGGCATCGAGCGTCTTGAAGCATTTCTCGTTCGCCGACACCGTTCCCATCAGGATATCGGAGTGCCCCGAGGGGTATTTGGTAGCCGCGTGGATGGTCACGTCAACGCCGTAGTCGAGCGCCTTGAAATAGATCGGCGTCGCCCAGGTATTGTCCATCATCACAATCGCGCCGGCCGCATGCGCCTTTTCGACTATGGCAGGAATATCCTGCACTTCGAACGTGTTGGAGCCCGGAGACTCGGTGAATACGACCCGGGTATTCGGCCGTATGAGCTGTTCGATGCCGGCACCGACCAGCGGATCGTAAAATTCGGTTTCGATCCCGAGTCGTTTCAACATCGTATTGCAGAAATGCCTCGTGTTGCCGTAGCAGCTGTCGACCATCAGCAGATGATCGCCCGGCGACAGGAATGCCAGAAGGGGAAGCGTCACCGCCACCAGGCCGGACGGAACCAGCAGCGTTCCAACCGACCCTTCCAGCTCATCGATTGCTTTGCACAGCGCATCGGTGGTGGGAGTGCCGTGAGTGGCATAGGTGTATTTCTGCTTGTGGCTCGCCATGGTTTCGGCATCGGGAAACAGCACGGTTGAAGCATGGACGACAGGCGGATTGACGAAACCGTGATAATCGCGCGGATCGTACCCGCTGTGGGCAAGGCGGGTGTTGATGCCCGTTTTGATTGTCTTGCCCGGTTGCTTCTCCATCAGTAGGTCTCCATATCTTGTGTGCCTGAACCAGAGACCGTTTGAAAATTTTTCCGTGATGTGTCAGCTGGTGTGGTTTTTGAGAACCGGAGCGCAGCGTACTTAAAGTACGTGAGCACCGGAAGCGCAGAAAATCGCATCAGATGACCGTCAGGGAGAATTTGCGGACGATCTCTGGAAGTCGATAATGCCAGTGCGCGTCCGTTGCAACAGGAGAGAGGTTTGCTTAACCGGAATGGAAAGATGACTGAAATTCCTCACCGGAAATCCGCACTGCGGCGGACCGGTCAAGCCATCGTCCGTTTTCTGCGCCGCATCAATGGGCCAGCCTATCCGGGGTCACCTCCGGCATGGACGAACGGCATGACGATGGCCGTCGTGCTGATTTTCTTCCTCATTCTGTTGTTGCACCCCTATGATGAACATCTGTCGCGAACCCTATGGTCCTACGGCACATTGGGCAAAGTGCGCCATCTGACCGACATCGGTCTGTCGCAGTGGTATCTCATTCCCGCCTTTGCGATCGGCGTTTGTCTTATCGGCATCGATTGGACAAGTGTTGCCCATTCCAGGCGTGTACGATTCGGTCTGGTCTATGCCCAGGCGACATTCGCCTTCTGGGCCATCGCGCTTGCCGGAATTCTGACGAACATTGCAAAATTCTTCATCGGCAGGGCACGGCCGAAATTTATCGACACGCTTGGCACGACCAGTTTCTCGCCCTTCGAGGCCGGCTACAATTTCGCAAGTTTCCCGTCTGGCCATTCCACCACCATGGGTGCGGTAGGCGCGGTGCTTGCCCTGTGGTTTCCACGCTGGCGTGCTCCGATCATCCTCGCGACCATGTTCATCGCGTTTACCCGGATCATCGCGCGCGCCCATTACGCGACGGATGTCGTGGCGGGTTACAGTCTCGGCTTTCTATTTACAGTTGCACTCGCCAGATTCCTTGCGGGCCGCCGTACGGCGTTCCTTTTCGACAGGGGACGATTCTGGCCTATCTTACGTTTTCGTGATCGTTTCTGGCGGCCAGAGAGCTATCTCAACAAGAAATAATGGAAAATTAAGCTGCTGGGCATTCGATGGATGCTTGTTGCTCCAATTTTGAGCAAAGATTATCCCTTGACCAAAGAAGCAGAATGGCCTTCGATGCGGGGGTGAATGGGAGAGGTATTGGGCCCTCTTTTTGGGGTATAGGGGTTACCTGCCAATATGCAGTTTTTTCTCTCTGGGAACGACAGGCAACAACCAAAGGGTACACTTGTTATGAAAAATATTGTCTTGAAGGGCGCGTTGGCTGCCTCGGCGCTGGTTCTCCTGGCGACCGCAGCCTCGGCTGGAACACTTGACGACATCAAGAAGAAGGGATTCCTCCAGTGCGGCGTCAATACCGGTCTGCCGGGATTTGCGTCACCGAACGATAAGGGTGAATGGTCGGGTTTCGACGTAGATTATTGCCGCGCTGTTGCTGCAGCTGTGTTTGGCGATGCAACGAAAGTGAAGTACACGCCACTGTCGGCCAAGGACCGTCTTCCTGCTCTGCAGTCCGGCGAAATCGACGTACTGATTCGCAACACCACCTGGACTCTGAGCCGCGATACGCAGGGCTTCGATTTCACGGGCGTCAACTACTATGACGGCCAGGGTTTCATGATCAATTCGAAGAAGCTGTCGGGCATCAACTCTGCATTGCAGCTGTCGGGCGCTTCCGTATGCGTTCAGGCTGGTACAACGACCGAGCTGAATCTTGCCGATTACTTCAAGTCGAACAAGATGGAATACAACCCGGTCGTGTTCGAGAAGGTCGAAGAGGTAAATGCGGCCTACGATTCGGGTCGCTGCGATGTTTACACAACCGATCAGTCCGGCCTTTATGCTTACCGGTTGGCGCTGTCGGCGCCTGCAGATCACGTCGTGCTTCCGGAGATCATTTCGAAGGAACCGCTGGGCCCTGTCGTTCGTCAGGGTGATCCACAATGGGCCGACATCATTCGCTGGACCCATTTTGCGTTGTTGACTGCCGAGGAACTTGGCATCACGCAAGGCAATGTCGAGGAACTGAAGAACAGCGACAATCAGGAGATCAAGCGCGTTCTCGGTCAGGAAGCCAACACCAAGCTTGGAACAGACCTCGGCCTCACCAATGATTGGGTCATCAACATCGTCAAGGCTGTTGGCAACTACAGCGAAGTCTTTGAACGCAACATCGGCTCCGGCAGCCCGCTCAAGATTGCGCGCGGCATCAATGCGCAATGGAGCAAGGGTGGTCTGCAGTACGCAATGCCGATCCGCTAATCGGCTTTGCGCAATTCCAGGGCCGGTTTCGGTTCGGAATTGTGTCGGACAAAGTATCGGAGCATTTCCATTTCTGGAGCTTAATGGAAAAGCACCAAGCGATAAAAAAGGGAGAGGGGGCTTTGCCTCCTCTCCCAACACCAAACGAATAATAACAATAAGAACAAACGTTTAAAGAAATGAGGGGTTATGGCATCACAGGATATTACGCCTGTCGGCAGAGACAGCGCAAAAGCATCCCTTTTATACGATCCGAAATTTCGCGGTTATATTTTTCAGACCGTGACCGTTCTTGTGCTGGCAGGTCTGGTCTACTGGATCGTCAACAATACCATTACAAACCTGCAGCGGGCGAACCTTGCCTCTGGATTCGGCTTCCTGGACGGGCGCGCCGGCTTTGATATCAGCAGCAGCCCTTACCTGAGTTACACAAGCGATTCGACCTTCATCAAGGCCCTGGCAGTCGGCATTCTCAACACTTTGACAGTTGCGGTCGTCGGCATCATCACAGCCACGGTCATCGGTTTCATCATCGGAATAGGTCGCCTTTCGCACAATTGGCTGATCCGCAAGCTTTGCACTGTCTACGTCGAAGTATTCCGGAATATCCCGCCCTTGCTGGTCATCTTCTTCTGGTATCTGGGCGTTTTGTCGGTTTTGCCGCAAGCGCGGGAAAGTATCAAACTGCCGTTCAGCACCTTTCTCAACAATCGCGGCCTGTTTTTTCCGGCGCCCGTGTTCGGTGAAGGTGCCTGGCTCGCAGGCGCAGGCCTCATTGCGGGCATTGTCGGCGCGTTCCTCGTCCGGCGCTGGGCCTACAAGCGCCAGATGGCAACTGGTCAGCAATTCCCGGTTGGCCTGACGGCCTTCGGCCTCATCATCGGTCTTCCGCTCCTGGCTTTGATCATAAAGGGTTTTCCGATTTCGTTCGACTATCCGGTTCTCGGTGCCTTCAACCTGAGGGGAGGCACGCTGATCGGTCCGGAGTTCATGTCGCTCTATCTGGCGTTGTCCTTCTATACCGCTTCCTTCATCGCCGAGATTGTCCGTGCCGGCATTCGCGGTGTCGGCAAGGGACAGAGTGAGGCGTCCCATGCGCTCGGCTTGCGGGCGGGGCCGACAACACGGTTGGTCGTGGTGCCACAGGCGATGCGCATCATCATCCCGCCACTGACGAGCCAATATCTCAACCTTACCAAAAACTCGTCGCTGGCTGTGGCGATCGGCTATCCGGACCTCGTTGCGGTCGGCGGTACGATCCTCAACCAGACGGGCCGCTCGATCGAAGTCGTGGCAATCTGGATGGTCGTGTATCTCAGCATCAGCCTGCTCACATCGTTGTTCATGAATTGGATTAATGCCAGAATGGCATTGGTGGAGCGCTGATCATGGATAACAATCTCAGCTTCGTCCGCACAGAAATGCTTCAGGGCCAGACCCCGCCGCTTGGCGAAAGGGGTGTCGTCCGGTGGATGCGCACCAACCTCTTCGCCACGCCGATGGATTCGGCCCTGACGATCCTGGCTATCCTCTTGTTGGCCTGGTTTTTGCCGGGGATGATCAACTGGCTGTTCATCAACGCAGTCTGGTCTGGACCGGACCGGTCCGTCTGTTCGACGGTGGCGCAAGGAGGCATCCAGCCTGATGGCTGGACCGGCGCCTGCTGGGCCTATGTGAACGCCAACTTCAATCAGTTCATGTATGGTCCCTATCCGATGGACCAGCACTGGCGCGTCAACCTCGTTGCAATCATTTTTGTTTTGCTGCTGGTGCCGCTTCTCGTGCCCAAGATACCCTACAAGGTGTTGAACGCGGTCGTGTTTTTCTTCATTTTTCCGATCGTGGCCTTCATACTCCTGGTTGGTGGGTGGTTTGGCCTGCCATATGTCGAGACCTCCTCGTGGGGTGGATTGCTCGTCACCCTGACGCTTTCCTTTGTCGGCATCTCGGTGTCGCTTCCGCTGGGCATCGTGCTGGCACTCGGTCGCCGGTCGAAGTTGCCGGTGATAAAGATGCTCTGCGTCATCTTCATCGAAACGATCCGCGGCATCCCGCTGATCACCGTCCTGTTCATGGCCAGCTACATGTTGCCCCTGTTCCTTCCGCCGGGCGTATCGTTCGACAGGTTCCTGCGCGCGCTGATCGGTGTGGCCCTTTTCGCGTCGGCCTACATGGCCGAAGTCGTTCGCGGTGGTCTACAGGCCATTCCGAAAGGGCAATATGAAGGTGCAGATTCACTCGGGCTTGGCTACTGGCAGAAAACCGGGCTGATCATTCTGCCGCAGGCGCTGAAGCTGGTTATTCCAGGCATCGTCAACACTTTCATCGGCCTGTTCAAGGACACGAGTCTCGTGACCGTGATCAGCATGTTCGATCTGCTTGGAACCGTGAAACAGCACTTTTCGGATGCCAACTGGATTTCACCGCAAACACCCATTTCCGGCCTGATTTTTGCCGGTTTCGTCTTCTGGATTTTCTGTTTCGGAATGTCGCGCTATTCCATCTTCATGGAGAGGCGGCTCGATACAGGACATAAACGCTAAGGAGTATTCCTATCATGACAACCGAAAACGTTGTTGATCCTAACGAGATCCACGTCGACCGCTCGCTTCTGCATGTCTCCAAGACGGATGTTGCCGTCGAGATCATCAACATGAACAAGTGGTATGGCGACTTTCACGTCCTCAAGGACATCAACCTGAAAGTCATGCGCGGCGAGCGCATCGTC
The DNA here is from genome assembly GCF_020164435.1 of Phyllobacterium lublinensis. Lineage (GTDB taxonomy): Bacteria > Pseudomonadota > Alphaproteobacteria > Rhizobiales > Rhizobiaceae > Phyllobacterium > Phyllobacterium lublinensis. The sequence continues at coordinate 225,186 of NZ_JAIUDQ010000006.1, forward strand.
ATTGCCGGTCCATCCGGCTCAGGCAAGTCTACCATGATCCGCTGCATAAACCGGCTGGAAGAGCACCAGAGCGGCAAGATCATCGTTGACGGCATCGAACTGACCAACGACCTGAAGAAGATCGACGAAGTGCGCCGCGAAGTCGGAATGGTGTTCCAGCATTTCAATCTGTTTCCGCATCTTACGATTCTGGAAAACTGCACCCTCGCGCCGATCTGGGTGCGCAAGATGCCGAAGAAGAAGGCCGACGAGATCGCGATGCACTATCTTGAACGCGTCAAGATCCCCGAGCAGGCCAACAAATATCCGGGCCAACTCTCCGGCGGCCAACAGCAACGCGTCGCCATCGCGCGTTCCCTGTGCATGAACCCGCGCATCATGCTGTTCGACGAGCCAACCTCGGCACTCGATCCGGAAATGATCAAGGAAGTGCTGGATACGATGGTCCAGCTCGCCGAAGAGGGCATGACCATGGTTTGCGTCACCCATGAGATGGGTTTTGCCCGCCAGGTCGCCAACCGGGTGATCTTCATGGATCAGGGGCAGATCGTCGAGCAGAACGCGCCGGCCGAGTTCTTCGACAACCCGCAACATGAGCGGACCAAGCTGTTCCTCAGCCAGATTTTGCATTGAGGCTGCTGCGTTTCGTTATGAAATCTACTGCAGTGGTCCTTGTGGCCGCTGCAATTTTCGTTGTGGCAGGCGCATAGTTTCCACGGCCGTTTTGGCCTGCAGAGCAAGGATTGCCGTCAGCACCCCGAACAGTGCTACTTCTGTCCAATCCCATCCACACTGATCTCGCTTTTCCCGCAGACCCGGATGTACTGCAACGCTTTTCGATGTTGGCCAACGATAATTTTCAGCTGACCGATCCACGTATTGCATGGATCATCGTTGGCTGGGGAGGGCGCAGTTTCTACCTGGAAACACCAACTTGGGCTGAACTGAAATTCATGCCGCTTATGCGCGGTCTTACCTTTGACCGGTCGGCGCTGCATGTCGAGCCTGTCGGTACAATCAATCTGGATCAGCCTGGTATTGAGAAATTGTCCATTGAGCCTGACGCCTTCGAAGCAATGCTTCAGCAGGCTCTGGCGGGTTTCGAGACCGATCCAGCGGGCAATGCGTTGATGATTGAGGGTGCAGGATACGGCGTTAACGAACGGTTTTTCGAGGCAAATGGATATTTCAGCGCGCTCGCTGGGTGCAATACCTGGACGAGTGCAATGCTGCGTGCGGGCAACTTGCGGACCGGACTATGCAATCCTTTGCCCCAGACTCTTCTCTGGTCCCTGAAGCACTACAACGGTCAATTTTCGCCGGGGTTTCGCCCTTCCGCATCGTATCCATAGAGCCAGTCAAAACCCTGGACGAACTTCTCTACCGGCCGGTTGCGCAGGAGGATGTTGCGCGCCACGGCGACCGGCCCCTTGGCGTGATAGGCAAGCTGGTTCAGGGCGCCGCGCCGCACGACGGCCGCTATGCGGTGGGTGCGGGCGCTGGCGAATGCAGCCAGGGACGCATCCAGTCTTCTATTCCCGCTGCCAATGGCCCGGGCCAAAGCCCACGCGTCTTCGATGGCCATGGCCGCACCCTGTGCCGCAAAGGGCGTCATCGCGTGGGCGGCATCGCCGATCAGCACCAACCGCTTTTCAAGCTGGAACCGGCATTTCTTCATCTCGAACAACCGCCACGGCGTCCAGGGCCTGCCGGCGCGCAGGACGTCGCGAATACCTTGATGCCAGCTGGCGAACTCCCGGATGAAGTTCTGGCTGACGCCTTCCGGATTGACCTGCATGTCCCAGCGGCGGCCGTTTTGCCGGTCAGGTGCAACGGCGACGAAATTGATCATCTGCCCGGAGCGGATAGGGTAGGCGATGAGATGGGCATTGGCGCCGGTCCAGGCGATGACATTGATCCCTGGAGGCATGAGCGCGCTGAAGCTTGCCGGCAATTCCTCGACCGCTACGGAAGAACGCCACGCAATGCTACCCGTATAGCGCGCGCGATCAGTATCGGACATGGCAGTGCGGGTGTTGGACCACACGCCGTCGGCTCCGACAAGCAGGGCACCTTGATGTTCCTCGATGCGGTCGTGATATTGCACCCGGACGAGTATCGTCTCTGCGTCGGCCTTGTGATGCGTCACGGCCGATTGCAGCTGCACGATGATGTTCGAACGGTTGCGTGCTTCGGTCAGCAGCGCGTTCTGCAGATCGGCGCGATGGCAGACGATATAGGGTGCACCCCAGCGTTCCCTGGCGTGGTCGCCGATCGGCAGATGCAACAGTTTCTCGCCGCTTGTTCCATCCTGAAGGCAGATGGCTTGCGGCTCGACGGAAGAATATTTCAACCGTTCCAGCACGCCCAGCCTGTCGAGAAGGCGTGTCGCATTGGGTGAAAGCTGCAACCCGGCACCGATTTCGGCCAGAGTGGCACTTTTCTCGAAGATCCGGACCTGGAACCCCTTGTCGCTCAGGGCCAGCGCGAGGGTCAGTCCGGCAATCCCTGCACCGGCAATAATGATCTGTTCAGGATTGGGGGTTCGCCTGGTTCGTTCCGAATTCAGATCGATGAGCGCTGCACTCAAGCGGCGGCCTTGTCCACGTAGGTGCAGCCTTCGGGAATGGTCGCATCGGCCGCAAGCGATGCATCATACCGGTAGAGCGTCGAGCAATAGGGACAGACCTTCTCATTGTCATCGCCGAGATCAAGGAAGACATGCGGATGATCGAAAGGCGGGTTGGCGCCGACGCACATGAATTCCTTCACGCCGATCGAGATGCTCGCATGGCCAGCGCTGTTCTGGAAATGAGGAATGCTGTGTCCAGCCATGGTTTAGCTCCTGAAAGCCCGCGGCTCTACACCGCGCGCACGATTGACGTCACTCTGAATAGGGTTTGTAACATCCTGAGCGCGATTTCAAGCGGGTTGCTGTTAATCTGTGACGGATTGCGGCCTCTGCATCGAGGCTTTTGTCTGGCGTTTCACCCGTTCTGCGGGCACGAAACATTCGCTGCAACGTATTCTCAGGTCCGAATGTTACCGTAACGTACTACTTCGCCGCCGCGTGTTGATGCAGCCTCCATCAACGATTGGAGGATCGTGGATGCGTGATGTTACCAGGTTGGGCAAATTCATAGTAATCGCTTGCATGACTGTGGGCGGACCGTCGTTTGCAGCGGAGACCATCGCGGTAACACCGGACAACTTCGTCCGGGCTGAATCCGACCTTTATTTCAGCCGTATGGTCAAAGACGCAGGCGGACTTGGCAAGTTCCTGAATCACCGCGAGGTAACCCCCGTCGACAAACAGTCGGTCATACGCATGAATCGCGATACGCTCTATTCGGCAGCAGTCTTTGATCTGGATGCTGGCCCCGTTACCGTCACTCTACCGGACGCGGGAAACCGCTTCATGTCGATGCAGCTCATAGATCAGGATCAATATACTCCTGAAGTAATTTACGGCGGCGGCACTCACACGCTGACCAGGGAAAAGATAGGTACACGCTACGTGCTGGTAGGCATTCGTACCCTCGTCGACCCTGCTAGCTCCGAGGATGTGTCGAAAGTCCACGCGTTGCAGGATGCGATCAAGGCCGACCAGCCCGGCGGCCCGGGTTCGTTCGACGTGCCGAGCTGGGACTCGGAAAGTCAAAAAAAGGTCCGCGAAGCACTTCTCGTACTCGCCTCGACATTACCCAATACGAATGGAGCGTTTGGTCCGCGAGGCAAGGTCGATCCCGTGCGGCGCCTGATCCAGGCGGCCGCAGCTTGGGGCGGCAATCCTGAAACGGATGCGATTTACCTCAATGCCACGCCGGCACAGAACGACGGTACGACCGTTTACAGGCTCCAGGTCAAGGATGTTCCAGTTGATGGCTTTTGGTCCATCAGCCTGTACAATGGCAAAGGCTACTACGAAAAGAACCCCTACGATGCCTATACGATAAACAACATAACGGCAAAGACGGGTGACGATGGGTCAGTTTCCATCCAGTTCGGAGGCTGCGACGGCAAGATTCCAAACTGCTTGCCTACAATGCAGGGATGGAACTATCTCGTACGTCTCTATCGTCCGAGAGCCGAAATTCTGGACGGCAAATGGACGTTCCCCGAAGCTCAGCCCTTGCAGTAGCAGCTACCGGTTTTGGTACTCAGCAGAGCGGCGAACATTTGCGCTTTCAACAGGCAGCGGTCTTCGACATAATCGCGATGGCATGCGGCTTGAAGATTCGTGCGGACGTGCGAAAAATGTCCGGGGCTTGATCTTCCCAGCAATTGAAACATGGCGGACTTGTGTTGCTGTTCTTCGGAACTCCGCCTGGCTGCTGCGCCATATACGGTTCGCTCCTCGCGGACCTTGTTGATTGGAGAATGACAATGAACGAACAATCGCCAGCTATTCCGGAAGCGGTCGAGAAAGTCGACCTGCCGGATTTGCCCACGAGCGTGGACCGGTTCGTCAATCGTGAGTTCTCCTGGCTTCAGTTTAACCGGCGCGTGCTCGAAGAGGCGCAGAACAAACACCAACCGCTCCTCGAGCGGCTGCGTTTTCTGTCCATTTCCGCAGCCAATCTCGACGAATTCTTCATGGTGCGCATCGCTGGCCTTGCGGGGCAGGTGCGTGCCGGCGTTTCCGATCGCAGCGATGACGGCCGTACGCCGCAGGAGCAGCTCGAATTCGTTCTGGAGGAAGTCGGACGGCTTCAGGAGGCACAGCAAAAGCGGCTCAATGAGCTGCGTTCTGAAATGCTCAATGAGCACATCGAGATCGTCCGTCCCGACAAGCTGACGAAGAGCGAGCAGCTTTGGCTGGAAGATCACTTCCTCGAAACGATCTATCCGGTTCTTACCCCGCTCGCCATCGATCCGGCCCACCCGTTTCCGTTCATCCCCAATCTCGGCTTCAGCATCGCCATGCTCCTGAGCCGGAGCACCGATAACCGGCCGATGACCGCCTTGCTGCGCCTGCCGCAGGCGTTGAAGCGGTTCATCCAGATTCCGGATGAGGGCGGACGCTTCCGCTTTCTGACCCTTGAAGACGCAATCGGCCTTTTTACCGGGCGTCTGTTTCCCGGTTATGAGGTCAAGGGCGCCGGCACTTTCCGCATCATCCGCGACAGCGATATCGAGGTGGAGGAAGAGGCCGAGGATCTGGTGCGCCTGTTCGAAAGTGCGCTCAAGCGTCGTCGCCGCGGCCAGGTGATCCGCATCGAGTTCGACGATGAAATGCCGGAATCGCTGCGGAGTTTCGTGGCCACGGAACTTGGTGTGCCCGACAACCGCATCAGCGTTCTCGATGGCCTGCTTGCACTGAACATGATTTCCGAAATCGTCAATATTCCGCGTATCGATCTGAAGTTCGTGCCGTACAATCCACGCTTCCCCGAGCGTGTCCGCGAACACGGCGGCGACTGCCTGGCGGCGATCCGCGAAAAGGACATCGTCGTTCATCACCCCTACGAATCCTTCGATGTTGTTGTCCAGTTCCTGCGCCAGGCCGCAGCCGATCCCGATGTCGTCGCGATCAAGCAGACCTTGTACCGCACGTCGAATGACAGCCCCATCGTACGCGCCCTGATCGACGCTGCGGAGGCCGGCAAGTCCGTGACCGCATTGATCGAATTGAAAGCGCGATTTGACGAGGAGGCCAATATCCGCTGGGCTCGCGACTTGGAGCGGGCTGGCGTGCAGGTGGTGTTTGGTTTCATCGAACTGAAAACCCATGCCAAGATGTCGCTGGTCGTGCGCCGTGAGGAAAGCAGGCTGCGCAGCTATGTGCATCTGGGAACCGGCAACTACCACCCGATCACTGCAAAGATATATACGGACCTCTCGTTCTTCACCTGCGAGCCTTCGATCGGCCGCGACGTCGCGCAAATATTCAATTACATCACCGGCTATACGCCGCCTTCCGGCGAAATGGGAATTGCGGTTTCCCCGATCTCGCTGCGTCCGCGGATACTGCATCACATCGCCGGGGAGATTGAGCACGCAAAGGCCGGCCGCCCGGCCTCGATCTGGATGAAGATGAATTCCCTTGTTGATGCGGAGATCATCGACGCGCTCTACAAGGCCAGCGGTCATGGCGTCGAGATTGATCTCGTCGTGCGCGGTATATGCTGCCTTCGGCCGCAGCTTCCCGGGCTTTCAGACAATATCCGCGCCAAATCCATCGTCGGGCGATTCCTGGAGCACAGCCGGATCTTCTGCTTTGGCAATGGCCACGCCATGCCGTCGGAAAGGTCGCTGGTCTATTTCGGTTCTGCCGACATGATGACGCGCAATCTGGACCGCCGCGTCGAGACCCTGGTTCCGATCACCAATCCGACTGTGCATCAACAGGTTCTTTCACAGATTATGCTGGCCAACCTTCTCGACAACCAGCAGAGTTACGAGTTACTAGCAGACGGAACCTCACGGCGGATAGAACCGGCGGACGGGGACGAACCTTTTAACGCGCAGGAATATTTCATGACAAATCCCAGCCTTTCCGGCCGTGGCAAGTCGTTGAAATCTTCGGCACCCCGATTGATTGCCCACCGCAAACGGTCAAAGAGAAACAAGGCTTAGAGCATCGGACGGTAAATATGGCGCATTCTGCCGGAGAGAATTTGGTTCAAGGTCGAGGGGTTTGGCGGGGTCGATGCCCACGCATCGGCCTCGCTACCTTCCGCGTGGACTGTCTCTCAATCCGTGAAACAGAACTTCGCCACATTTACCGTCCGACGCTCTCATGATTTCTGCTGCACAGGGACGCGTGCAGGGCCGTCAACCGGCCGCGGTCATTGACATCGGCTCAAACTCTGTGCGTCTGGTGGTCTACGAAGGCGTAACCCGCTCGCCAACGGTGCTTTTCAACGAAAAGATCCTGTGCGGCCTTGGCAAAGGGCTGGTGAAAACCCGCAAGCTGAACGTCAAGGCAATGCACAGCGCGTTGCGCGCACTGAGGCGGTTCCGGGCGCTTGCCGACCAGGCCGGTGCGGTTTCTCTCGACGTTCTGGCAACTGCCGCTGCGCGGGAGGCCGAGAACGGCTCTCAGTTCATCAAGGAGGCCGAGGCACTGCTCAAGGAGCCGATCAAGGTTCTGTCGGGCAGGGAAGAAGCCTATTATTCGGCACTCGGCATCATATCCGGCTTTCATGATCCGGACGGGATAGCCGGAGACCTCGGCGGCGGCAGTCTTGAACTGGTGGATATCAAGGGCCGAAAGATCGGTGATGGCATCACCCTTCCGCTCGGTGGCTTGCGCCTGCAGGACATGTCGAATGGCGATCTCGATGAAGCCACGGCCATCGCAAAAAAGCATCTGTCGACGGCAAAGCTGCTCGCCAACGGCAAGGGCAGGGCGTTCTATGCCGTCGGCGGCACATGGCGAAACCTCGCCAAGCTCCACATGAGTGCCAAACACTATCCGCTCCATGTCATGCACCATTACGAGATCCCGTTGGATGAAGCGCAACGCTTCCTGAAGCTCGTCGCCGCGGGTGATCTCGATTACATGCGTGGCATCGAGGACGTTTCCAAGAACCGCCGCTCGCTCCTGTCCTATGGCGCCATCGCGCTGCTCGAGACCATCCGTTTGATGCGGCCGTCCAAGGTCGTCTTTTCCGCGATCGGAGTACGGGAGGGGTTCCTCTATTCGCTCCTTTCAGAAAATGAGCAGCTGGAAGATCCGCTGATTTCTGCTGCAGACGAATTGGCCGTGCTGCGTGCCCGGTCGCCCGCCTATGCCCGGGAACTGGCGGACTGGAGCGGGGATGCATTTGCCGCCCTGGGCTATGAAGAAACCGAGGATGAAAAGCGATATCGGCGCGCCGCATGCCTGGTTGCGGATATCAGCTGGCGCGCCCACCCGGATTACCGCGGTAGCCAGGCGCTCAACATGATCTCCAATGCCGCCTTCATCGGCATCGATCATCCCGGCCGCGCCTATATAGCGCTTGCCAACTTCTTCCGGCATGAGGGCATCACCAACAGTGTGGCCGATCCCGAACTTGCCGCGATCGCAAGTCCGCGACTCCTCGAATATTCGCGGGTTCTGGCCGCGATCATGCGCATCGTCTATCCATTCTCCGCATCGATGGCGGGCGTAGTCCCCTGCCTGTCATGGAAGCCGACCGCCGAAGGGATCGATCTGGTTGTCAACAAGTCCAAGGCGGACCTGATCGGCGATGTACCGGAAGGCCGTCTCCAGCAACTGGCGCGACTGACCGGCAAGAACCTGAACATGGTCGTGAGCTAATTTACCACCCAGGCTGATGATCTCTCCCCTTGTGGAACAGAAAGCGATTTCAGCAGCTTAGCGTTGGCCGAGTGCTGGAAAATCGCGAGGGAAAGGATACCTGGCTAGCATCATAGCCGTGCGTGGTTCGACAAGCTCACCATGAGGGAGGTGGGAGATTGTAAGGAGCGCCATCGGTGTACCCCCGTCGTGGTTAGGAAATGCGCCCATACACCATGCAGCCCAGTACACTACCTCGTGGTGAGCTTCCTGAGCTTGTCGAAGGGCGGACCACGCACCCCTTCAATGCAAGCAGAAGCGTCCGTGCACCACCGCTGATCACGCCCATGTGAGAGGTTGTGTGTTGATGTCGTCTGTTCGCAAAGCCAATCTCCACCGATGAAACTCAGCTCGCGCCCGTTCAGTCGCCGCACGTTCCTGGTGTCCTCGTTGGCAGGAACTGGAGCCATCCTCGCACCGCAGCGGGCACGATCCCAATCCGCGCAGCCGGTTACCGCTTTCGATCCTGTCGCCGCCGCCGCTATTGTGCAGCAGGCATCACTGTTCCCGGCCTTGCATACGCTGATTGTTTCCCGGCAAGGGCAGCTCCAGATCGAGCAGACATTTCGCGGTCCCCCTGCCGATCGTCCGGTCAATGTGAAATCCGTTTCGAAGACCATCATCGCGGCGCTCGTCGGCATCGCCATCGACCGGAAACTGTTCGACGGCCTCGACCAGCCTATCGCGCCGCTCCTGGCCGACCGCTTGCCGCGCGACGCCGATCCGCGATTGCAGCGTGTGACCCTCGGCAACCTTTTGTCCATGCAGGCGGGGCTGGAGCGGACATCGGGAGGCAATTATGGACGCTGGGTCGAAAGCAATGACTGGGTACGTTTTGCACTGGCGCGGCCATTTGTCGATGAACCGGGCGGCGGGATGCTGTATTCAACAGGCAATTCCCACCTGTTGTCAGCGCTACTGACCGCCAGGACAAGGCGCTCGACACTGCAGAATGCGCGGGACTGGTTGGGAAAGCCGCTCGACATCAATATTCCTCCCTGGCCACGCGATCCCCAAGGCATATATTTCGGCGGCAACGACATGTTGCTGTCACCGCGGGCGATGCGGGCAATTGGCGAAATGTTCCTGAATGGGGGTGCGAGCAACGGCCGACAGGTCGTGCCGAAGGCGTGGATCGAAGACTCCTGGAAGCCGCGCACCAGTTCGCCCTTTACCGGCGATGCCTATGGCCTCGGCTGGTTCGTTTCAATCACTGGTGGCAATGATCCGCTCTATTACGCTTGGGGCTATGGCGGACAGATGATCTATGTGGTGCCGCATGCGTCTCTCGTCATTGTCATGACGTCGGATACGACTGCACCCTCCGGCCGCTCAGGCTATGTGCGTCAGTTGCATGACCTGGTGAACCAGCGAATCGTGCCTGCCGCGGAAGCACTGAATGGCTAGCTTGAATCTCAGTGGGTGACAGTAGCCTTCCGGCGGGAAGGAAGCGTCATGGCTGCGACTCCGGCAATCACGCAGATGAGGCCGATCCATGCCGTAGACGTCAGGCTTTCCCCCAGGAAGAGCACACCAATACCCACGCCGATCGGCACGCGCAGGTAGGCCTGCGACGTGGTGCTGACCGATCCAAGCGTATGGATCAGCCTGAAATAGATCACGAAGGCGAGGGCCGTCGAAAACACCGACAGACCAAGCAGGGCGAGAAGTGAATCCGTCGAGGGCGCAATGGTCCACGGCCGGTCGACGGCCAGGCTGACCGGAATGAGCAGGATTGCCCCGCAGATCAGTGAGCCGGCCGCTGGCATCATCGGGTCGAGCCCCTTGAACCCGCGCCCGAAGATCGCGGCGCAGGCATAGGAGATTGTCGCCGCGACGATGGCCAGTTGCGCAATCAGGGTCTGGCCCAGGCCGCCAAACGCTTCGAGGCCAATGATCAGGCTGATGCCGACAATACCGGCAGCAACGCCAAAAACCTTGCGGGACGTCACCGCCTCGTGCCGGGTAATCAGCACCGTCAGCAGGAATGCGAAGATCGGCGTCGTGGAGTTGAGGATGGTTGCGAGCCCCGCGTCGACGGTCAATTCCGCCCAGGCGATGAGTGTGAACGGGATGACGCTGTTGATGCAGGCCTGGACGAGGAACCGCTTCCAGATGACAGGATCCCGCGGCATCGACAGGCCGCGCAGCTTGATGATGGCCAGAAGCAGCCCACCTGCGATCAGCGTCCGTGCCGCGATGAAGGTAATGGGCGGAATGGTTTCGACGCCCACCTTGATGAATGTATAGGACGCCCCCCATAGGGTGGCGAGGACGGCGAGGAGGGCGATTTCCCTGGCGAGCGACGGAGCAGGAAGCGTCGAGACGGTCATGATGGTTTACTCAATTTGGCTGCATTGGTCTTGTGCGTGGTTCGCCCTTCGACAAGCACATGATCAATGCGAGAAATCGATGGCTCGATGCTTCGATCACGATCGAACGATAAGTTCCAGCAAGCGTCCGGGACAGAAATCACACAAGAGTTTGCGATTCCTGCACGCAAATGATCGATCCCTATGCAAGAAACATCGAATCTGGCGCAAGAATTTCAATCGGTGGTGGAAAATCAGCTGTCGGCAGTTGCACCTTCGTCGTCCGGCCAGGCCACCGCCCGAATTTTCCTGTTCTCGAACTTGAGGCAGAGCTCGCCATTGATCAGCTGCAGTGCCTTCTCGCCGAAGACCTCGCGCCGCCAGCCCTGCAATGCCGGAATGTCCGCACCATCGCCTTCCGCTGCGATCCGGTCGATCTCGTCGGTGGTCGCAACCACCTTGGCGGCGACGCCATGCTCCTCCGTCACAAGCCGCAACAGCACCTTCAGGAGCTCCGCCGCGGCGCCTGCACCTTCCGGTGACTGCACGGATTTTGGCAAGCGCGGCATATCTTCCTTCGGCAGGTCCAGCGCCAGGTTGACCGCATTGAGAAGGCCTGTTGCCATGCTGGAACGTTCCCAACCCTTTGGAATCGTTCGCAGACGTGACATGGCTTCCGTATCGCGCGGTTGCTGTTGAGCGATCTCATAAATGGCATCGTCCTTGAGGACGCGTCCGCGTGGCACGTTGCGCTCGCGCGCTTCGCGTTCGCGCCAGGCGGCCACGCTACGCAGGACCGCGAGTTCCTGCGGCTTGCGCAGCCGCATTTTGAGCCGCTTCCAGGCGTCGTCGGGATGCATGTCGTAGGTTTCCCGGGCGGTAAGGATCTTCATTTCGTCGAGGACCCATTCCGTGCGGCCTTCCTCTTCGAGACTCGTCTTCAAATGCATATAGATGTCGCGCAGGTGGGTCACGTCCGCCAGGGCGTAGTCGAGCTGCTTCTCGGAGAGCGGGCGCCGCCGCCAGTCGGTGAAACGTGAAGATTTGTCAATCTGCGCGCCTACCACGCGCTGCACGAGCTGGTCGTAGGCGATTGCATCGCCAAAGCCACAAACCATGGCGGCGACCTGAGTATCGAACACGGGATGCGGAATGAGATTGCCAAGGTGAAAGATGATTTCGATGTCCTGCCGGGCGGCGTGAAAGACCTTGACGCGTTTTTCGTCGGCCATCAGCCGGAAAAAAGCAGCAAGATCAAGGCCCGGCGCCAGCGCATCGATGATGGCCGTGTGATCGGGCGACGCCAACTGGATGACGCAAAGTTCCGGCCAGAACGTGGTCTCCCGGATGAATTCCGTATCGACTGTCACGAAATCGGATTGCGAAAGGGCAGCAACTGCCTGTTCAAGCTGGTCTGTGGTTGTAATCATGGTCATGAATTTTCTATAGCGAACCGATTGGCGTTTGTCTCGCTCTCGCAATCCTGATCTTGACAAATCAGCCTCAAAATGCGCTTGTCCGCGCAAATTCTTGGGGTTCCTGGGCTCGTCCCACGCCTTCCGGCAGCCAGCACATACATATCAGAGGCACATATCATGCACCGTTACCGCAGCCATACCTGCGCCGCCTTGCGTAAATCGGACGTTGGTTCGACCGCTCGTCTTTCCGGCTGGGTTCACCGCGTCCGCGACCATGGCGGTATTCTCTTCATCGACATCCGCGATCACTACGGTTTGACGCAGATCGTGGCCAGCCCGGATTCGCCGGCATTCCAGCTGGCAGAAACCGTGCGCAGTGAATGGGTCATCCGTGTGGACGGCGAAGTGAAGGCCCGCACCGACGACACCGTAAACGCCAACATGCCAACCGGCGAAATCGAAGTGTTTGCCCGTGACGTCGAGGTCCTTTCGACGGCCAAGGAATTGCCGTTACCGGTTTTCGGCGAACTCGAATATCCGGAAGACATTCGCCTCAAATACCGCTTTCTCGACCTGCGCCGCGACACGTTGCACAAGAACATCATGGCGCGTACCAGGATCATCGCCGCCATGCGCCGCCGCATGACCGATATCGGTTTCACGGAGTTTTCAACGCCGATCCTCACGGCTTCATCGCCGGAAGGCGCGCGCGACTTCCTGGTGCCGAGCCGTATCCATCCCGGCAAGTTCTATGCCCTGCCGCAGGCGCCGCAGCAGTACAAGCAGCTCATCATGATGTCCGGCTTCGACCGCTATTTCCAGATCGCGCCATGCTTCCGCGATGAGGACCCGCGCGCCGACCGCCTGCCTGGCGAGTTCTACCAGCTCGATATCGAGATGAGCTTCGTCGAACAGAATGACGTCCTCTCCACCATGGAACCCGTCCTGCGCGGCGTTTTCGAGGAGTTCGCGGATGGCAAGCGGGTGACGCAGGAGTTCCCGCGTATTGCCTATGACGATGCCATGCGCAAATACGGTTCTGACAAGCCGGACCTGCGCAACCCGATCGAGATGCAGTCCGTCACCGAGCATTTTGCCGGATCCGGCTTCAAGGTCTTCGCCAACATGATCGCCAACGACCCCAAAGTGGAAGTCTGGGCGATTCCGGCAAAGACCGGTGGATCGCGGGCGTTCTGTGACCGCATGAATTCCTGGGCACAGGGTGAGGGCCAGCCCGGCCTCGGCTATATCTTCTGGCGCAAGGAAGGCGAAACGCTCGAAGGAGCAGGCCCGATCGCCAAGAACATCGGACCCGAGCGCACGGAAGCGTTGCGCATCCAGCTGGGCCTCGATGATGGCGATGCCGCATTCTTCGTTGCCGGCGATCCCAAGAAGTTCGTGTCTTTTGCCGGCGCGGCCCGCACACGGGCTGGCGAAGAACTGAACCTTGTCGACCGCGATCAGTTCAAGCTGTGCTGGATCGTGGATTTCCCGTTCTTCGAATGGCTTGAAGACGAGAAGAAGATCGATTTCGCCCATAACCCGTTCTCCATGCCGCAGGGCGGAATGAACGCGCTGGAGAACCAGGATCCGTTGACGATCAAGGCTTTCCAGTACGACATGGTCTGCAACGGCTTCGAAATCGCCTCTGGCGGCATCCGAAACCATCTGCCCGAGACCATGGTGAAGGCCTTTGAGGCTGTCGGCCATTCGCGCGAAACCGTTGAGGAACGCTTTGGTGGCCTCTATCGCGCCTTCCAGTACGGTGCGCCGCCGCATGGCGGGATGGCTGCTGGTATCGACCGCATCGTGATGCTGCTGGTCGGCGCCAAGAACCTGCGCGAGATCACCATGTTCCCGATGAACCAGCAGGCATACGACCTGTTGATGAATGCACCGTCGGAAGTATCGCCTGCCCAGTTGCGCGATCTTCACATACGCCTGAATCCGGTGAAGAAAGAGGCTTAAGAACCTCTGCTAATTGACTCCAGAACAACAAAAAAAGCCCGGCATCGCTGCCGGGCTTTTTGATTTCGAGCGCATCACTGGTTCGCAACGACCGTCACGCCAAGCGTCTTGATCAGGGACTTCGGATCCGCCATGCCGCCGGCCGCAATGATGGCGAAGGGAACCGGCTTTGCGGGCGCCGCTTTGATCTCGATGGTCTTGGGATCGTCCAGATAGGTGCTTACCGCGGCACTGAGCGCTTGCGAAAATTCGGCATTGCCGAGTTGTGCCGCAGCCATCGGGATGATCATCTTGGCCTGGTTGATAAGGTCGTCACGCTTGGCACCCTGCTGCTTGGCGACGTAATCGAGCGCCTTGTATGTCAGTGACGCATCCTCGAAACGGATGGATGCTCCGGTGAAGCTCAACTGCTGCATCAGGCCAAGCATCGCCATGCCCTGTGCATCGTCGGGTTTGCCTTCCATGTCCTTGGTGGCTTCCTGCAAGCCCTTGATGAAGTCCAGCGTGTAGCCGGAGATATCGAGTTTCAGGCCGAGCGTACCGGCATTGTCGGCAACGAAGTCCATTTTGTCGAAGTTCAGGCGGCCATCGGAAACGTTCCAGGTCCCGCTCATGTCGATCTTGCCGGAAATGGTTTCATAGCCCAGAGCCTTGAGCGCATCCTTGGTCTTCGGATCCTGAACGTCGGAAAGGTCGGCCTTGAAACGCTCCACATTGGTTGTGAAGGCGACTGGGTTGGCTTCCGTAATCGGCGAAATGCTCGCCGTCAGATTATCGGCGGTGAGAACGTCCTTGCCTTTTGCATTGAAGTTAACGTGCTTCACTTCAGCCCGCTCATATTGCAGAATTTTGGCGAGCGGGTCGGTTGCACCTTCCGGGGGAAGGGTTATGCCCTGCAGGCTGATCCCATCGACGCTGATCTTGCTTGCTGGTTCGCCCTCGGGGCTGAAATCGATATCGGGCATCGTGAGCGCCCCGATGCGGAAACCGCCGCCGGAGACATCGCTGACGTCGCTCAGCGTGACGTCGCCGGCCGTGAAGGTTTCCTTGACTCCGGCGGTGGAGACCTTGGTGTCCTTCAGCACGACTGTTGAGCCGTTGGTTTCAACACTGCCATAATCAATCGTGCCACCCTGCTCGGCATAGATAGCCTTCAATCGTGCTGCGACGGCGTTGCCATCCACAGCGAAGGCCGAACCGGCAAAGACGACGACAAGGGCGGTGGTTGCAGCGAGAACGCGCGCACCGGATTTCAAAGAGTAAATTGGAAGCATGATTTGATCCTATTGCTTTAATTTTCGAGCCTATTGCGTGGGGCGCGGCGAAACTATGACAAGCGTCTGGCTGCGGGCAATAATTGCAACTTAGTCGGTAGAAAGTCAGATTTGAGATGGTAACGCAAGAGTCCACCGACCGGGCAACCGCAATGCCGGCAACTGCCTGTGATCTGGACGAATCATCGCTTGCCGGGGATTCGTCGAATTGATAACCCATTGACATGGGAAAAAGCCTGATTCCGCCTGACAATGGCGACGACGACAATGTAGAACCGGTTGATCTGAAGGCGGCGCTGGAAGAGCGCTATCTTGCCTATGCCCTTTCGACAATCATGCACCGTGCCTTGCCGGATGTACGCGATGGGTTGAAACCGGTCCATCGCCGCATCATGCATGCCATGCGGATTTTGCGTCTTTCGCCGGATCAGGCCTATGCGAAATGTGCGCGCATCGTGGGCGAGGTGATGGGCAAGTTCCATCCGCATGGCGACCAGTCGATCTATGACGCGCTGGTGCGGCTGTCGCAGGATTTTGCTGTACGTTATCCCGTCGTCGACGGGCAGGGCAATTTCGGCAATATCGATGGCGACAATCCCGCCGCCATGCGCTACACCGAAGCGCGCATGACCGATGTTGCCATGCTTTTGCTCGAAGGTATCACCGAGGATGCGGTCGATTTCCGTCCGACCTACAATGAGGAGGACGAGGAGCCGGTCGTTCTTCCCGGCGCATTTCCAAACCTTCTAGCCAATGGCTCGTCCGGCATCGCCGTCGGCATGGCGACATCGATTCCGCCGCACAATGTATCCGAGCTCTGCGCGGCAGCGCTGCATCTGATCAAGCATCCGGATGCTTCCGTCGAAGAACTCATGTCCCAGGCGGATGATGAAGACCCGCTGAAAACCCGGGTGCGTGGTCCGGATTTCCCGACCGGCGGGATTCTCGTCGAAAGCCCCGAGGCAATACTCGAGGCTTACAAGACCGGCCGTGGCGGCTTTCGTTTACGGGCACGCTGGCAGGTCGAGGACCAGGGGCGTGGTACCTGGATCATCGTCGTCACAGAAATTCCCTACCAGGTGCAGAAGTCGCGGCTGATCGAAAAAATCGCCGAGTTGCTGATCGCCAAGAAACTGCCTCTGCTTGATGATGTGCGCGATGAATCCACCGAGGACGTGCGTCTGGTGCTGGAGCCGAAGAGCCGCAGCGTCAATCCAGACATCCTTATGGAGTCCCTGTTCAAGCTGACCGAGCTCGAAACACGCTATCCGTTGAACATGAACGTGCTGTCCAACGGCAAGGTGCCGAATGTCCTGTCCTTGCGCGACGTTCTGAAGGAGTGGCTGGAGCATCGCAAGGATGTCCTCATTCGCCGTTCGCGCCACCGCCTGAGTGAAATCGAGCGCCGCCTCGAAATTCTCGGCGGCATGCTGATCGCCTACCTCAATATTGATGAGGTGATCCGCATCATCCGCGAGGAAGACGACCCGAAGCAGGAGATGATCCGCCGCTTCGAACTCACCGACGTTCAGGCTGAAGCCATTCTCAACATGAGATTGCGCTCATTGCGCAAGCTTGAGGAATTCGAGATCCGCAAGGAATTCGACGGGCTGACCGCTGAAAAGCACGAGATCGAACAGTTGCTCGGTTCCGAGTCCAAGCAGTGGCAGACCATCTCCTGGCAGATTTCGGAGATGCAGAAGAAATATGCGCCGGATACGCCGCTGGGCAAGCGCCGCACGACGCTCGCCGACGCGCCGCAACATGATCTGACCGATATCCATCACGCGATGATCGAGAAGGAGCCGGTTACGGTCGTCGTCTCGGAAAAGGGCTGGCTGCGGGCCATGAAGGGTCATTTGCCGGATTTCTCGACGCTTACCTTCAAGGAGGGCGACAAGCTGAAGCTGGCCTTCCATGCGGAGACGACGGATCGCATCCTCGTACTTACCACCGGCGGCAAGTTCTACACGATCGGCGCCAACAGCCTGCCCGGCGGGCGTGGTCATGGCGAGCCGATTCGCATCATCGTCGACATGGAGAACGACCAGGACATCGTGACCGCTTTCGTGCACAATCCTGAGCGCAAGCTGCTCCTGTCGTCCCATGTGGGCAACGGTTTCATCGTGCCGGAAGCCGAGATCATCGCCAACACCCGCAAGGGTAAGCAGGTGATGAACGTCAAGGCACCGGACGAGGCGCGTCATTGCATTCCCGTTACCGGGGACAGCGTCGCCATCATTGGTGAAAATCGGAAGATGCTTGTGTTCCCGCTCACCGAGGTCGCCGAACTCGGCCGTGGCAAGGGCGTTCGCCTGCAGCGGTACAAGGATGGCGGGGTCTCGGACATTCGTATCTTTACGATGGAGCAGGGCCTGACGTGGCAGGATGGTTCCGGCCGCAGCTTCAGCCGCGGAAAACTCGAACTGCTGGAATGGGTCGGGCCCCGAGCCTCAGCAGGGCGGATGGTTCCAAAAGGCTTCCCGCGGTCTGGCAAGTTTTCGTAAATCCGAACCTGGTAATGTCAGTAGTGAAACGAGAATGATCATTCTCGTATTGACCCCATTTGCCGCGTGCTGTAAATGAGAGAGAACGTTCTCTCTTTTTTGGTATCCCATGGTTGATGACGTCCTGCCAAAGCAGGCAACGAATATAGCCGATGATGACGCAAGCGATGCGTCGCATTGTTTCGTTGCAAAGCTGTTCGGAAAGCGCGCCCGCAATCGCGAAGCGCAGGAGGAGCGCATCCTCAATGCGGCAATGACGTGCTTCATCCGCTCAGGATTTCGCGGTGCCTCCATGAACGAGATTTGCTCCGAAGCGGGAATGAGCCCTGGCGCGCTCTACCGCTATTTTCCTTCGAAGGAAGCGATCATCGAGAAGATATCCGCTGCTCACCGCCAGCAAAGCGCCGAGATACTGGATCGCATGTCCGAATCCGACAACATTGTTGATGCTGTCACCCGGGTTGGTGTCGACCATGTGCGCAAAATGTCGTTGAACGCGACCGGCCCGGGGCCGCGAGACTCCAGTGCCCGACTTTTCGTCGAAGTGCGCGCCGAGGCAATGCGCAACGAAGGCGTGGCTGCCATCTGCGAACTGCACGAAGGCCTGATGCGCGACACACTGCTTGCGGCATTTTCAGCGGCCAAGGAACGCGGCGAGATCGATCCCGTTACGGACCTGGAGCTTCTGGTCGCCACACTTGCCGCCATGGGTGAGGGGATCATCATGCGCAACTTCCCTTCGCAAGGCGTGCCGGTGGAGGCCCTGGAACCGGTGTTTCGTGCGCTGGCCGAAGCCATGTTGCGTCCGACAAAGACCATAGCACACAAATAATCAGCTCTTACCTTGGGTATTTCAATGAGCCAGAACAGCAAACAGATCTTGGTCTCCCTGGCTCTCGCCTTGGGCCTTGCTACCTCCGTGACCGTTGACGGCTTCGCCGAAGAGAAGGCGGCTGAGACCCACGACATCAAGGCTCCGGTCATCAACGTCGTTCCTGCAAGCCAGAACGAGATGGTCGCAACGCTGACCGTGACAGGAACGATTGTGCCCCGTCAGGAGGTGGCTGTTGGCACCGACGTGGCGGGTTTGCTGGTTCTCGAGCTCAATGCGGATCAGGGCGACGTGGTCAGGGAAGGCGACATTCTCGCCCGCCTCGACAGATCATCGCTGGAGATTCAGCTTGCCCAGATCGAGGCTCAGCGCGCCCAGGCTGAAGCCTCGATCGCCCAGTCGGAAGCGCAGATTGTTGATGCCGAGATCGCCGTCCGCCAGGCGCTGGAAGCACTCGGACGGGCGCGTGCCCTGTCTGCCAAGGGCATCAATTCCAAGATGGAACTCGACAACGCCACCAATGCCCATGACAGTGCCAATGCGCGGCTGAACACGGCGAGGCAGGCTCTGGCTGCTACCAGGTCGCAACTGCAACTCGTGGCTGCCCAAAAACGCGATGTGCAGTTGCGCCTCGAGAAGGCTGACGTGAGGGCTCCGGCAAGCGGGGTGGTGTTGAGCCGCAATGCGTTGCTCGGCGGCATCGTATCGTTCAACGCCGGCCCTCTTTTCCGCATTGCGCGCGACCAGGAATTTGAGCTGGCTGCTAACATCCCGGAGGCTGATCTGCCGCGTCTGAAGGAAAACATGCCCGTTGCCGTACGCGTCGCTGGCATGGAGGATCCGGTTACCGGCCGGGTTCGTTTGATATCCCCCGAGATTACCGCAAGCTCGCGTCTCGGTTCGGTAAAGATCGCGCTCGACAGGAATCCCTCCATCCGTCCCGGTAACTTTGCCCGTGCGGTTATCGAACTGGCGCGCCGCGACAGTATCAGCGTTCCGCTGTCTGCCGTCGTCTACCACGGCAAGTCTGCATTGGTGCAGGTGGTCGAGGACGGTGTTGTCGAAAGTCGCAAGATCGACCTCGGCATTCGCAATGACCGGGCCGTCGAGGTGCTGCAGGGCTTGAACGAGGGCGAGGATGTCGTTGCCCGGGCCGGAACCTTTGTCGCCAATGGCGACCGCGTTACCGCCGTTCGTGTAGCCAATGAAGCGACGGGGGCGGTCAAATGAACTGGAACATCTCCGCCTGGTCGATCCGCAATCCGGTCCCGTCGATCCTTCTGTTCGTCGTGTTGACCGTGCTTGGTCTCATGGCATTCGCCAAACTGCCGATTACGCGGTTCCCCAATATCGACGTGCCGCTGATTTCAGTATCGATCACCGATCCTGGCGTTGCGCCAACCGAACTTGAAACGCAGATCGCCAAGCGGGTCGAGGACTCGGTTGCCAATATCACCGGCGTCAAGAATGTCACCAGCAATCTGACCGAAGGCAATTCGACAACGCTGGTCGAGTTTCGTCTCGAGGTCGACACGCAAAAGGCACTCGATGACGTCAAGGACGCCGTGTCCCGTATCCGTGACGATCTTCCGGCGACGATCAAGGAACCGATCATCAATTCGGTCGATGTCGAAGGTTCGTCGATCCTGACCTATGGGGTGTCCGCGCCGGCCATGACATCCGAGGAATTATCCTGGTTTGTCGATGACAAGATTATCCGCGACATTCAGGGGCTCAAGGGAGTTGGCCGGGTCGAACGCTACGGTGGCGTCACGCGCGAAATCCGCGTAGCGCTTGACCCGGATCGCCTGACAGCCCTCGGCGTGACGGCAGCAGACGTCAACCGTGCGCTGAAGTCCATGAATGCCGATCTTACCGGGGGTCGTGGTGATCTTGGCAGCACCCAGCAGACTATCCGCACGCTTGGCGCGTCCCGAACGCTCGACGACCTGCGGGCGGTGGAAATTCCGATTGCCGGCGGACGCTCCGTTCGCCTCGATGCGCTCGGAACAATCAACGATTCCTACGAAGAGCCGAAGTCCTTTGCACGCGTCAACAATGAGACAGTCGTATCGCTCGCCGTGTTCCGTGCCAAAGGGGCAAGCGATACGGATGTTTTTGCGCTGGTTCAGGCCCGCATGGACCAGCTGCAGCAGAAATATCCCGATGCCCGCTTCAGCATCATCGATAACTCGGTGAACTACACCTACGGCAATTACGAGTCGGCGATGAGTTCGCTGGTGGAAGGGGCGTTGCTGTCGATCGTCGTGGTCCTGCTGTTTCTCCGCAATATCCGCGCGACGCTGATAGCGGCCATTGCATTGCCACTGTCGGCTATTCCGACCTTCTGGGCCATCGATCTGATGGGATTTTCGCTCAATCTGGTGAGCCTGCTCGGCATCACTCTTGTGACGGGCATCCTTGTGGACGATGCGATAGTCGAGATCGAAAACATCGTCCGGCACATGCGTTCCGGCAAATCGCCTTATCGCGCCTCGCTGGAAGCGGCTGACGAGATTGGTCTTGCGGTTATCGCGATATCCGTCACGATCATGGCGGTCTTTGCACCCGTCAGCTTCATGAGCGGTATTGCCGGGCAATATTTCAAGCAGTTCGGTCTTACGGTTGCGATTGCGGTCTTCTTCTCGCTGCTGGTCGCGCGTCTGATTACACCGATGATGACGGCCTATCTGTTGCGCGACCGCAAGAGCCTGCATCACGGTGAGCAGGAGGCGGGCTGGATCCGCGCCTACACGCGATTCCTTGCAGTTACCCTGCGCTATCGCTGGCTGACATTGGTCAGCGGTATCGCGATTTTTGCGGTGGCCATCTGGGCAATGGGATTCCTCCCATCCGGCTTCGTCCCCGCGCAGGATGAGTCGCGTGTGGCCGTCAGCCTTGAGCTTCCGCCCGGCGCACCCATTGATGAAACCCTGCGGGTCACGGATCAGGCAGCTTCGCTTGTGCGCCAGATTCCCGAGGTGGAACAGACCTATGTTACCGGCGGTGCTTCGCCGACGGGGTCGCTCGACACCCGGCGTGCGACAATGATCGTCAAGCTCAGCCACAAGAGCGAGCGCGACCGCACGCAAAAGCAGATCGAAGTCGATATCTTTAACAAATTCTCAGAAGTACCTGATCTGCGTGGAAATTTCGTCAATGATCGCGGCGAGCGTGAATTTGCCGTGGGTGTGATTGGCAGCGACGGCGAGAAGGTGAGCGAGGAGGCGCGCCAGCTGCAGAGCGCCATGACCGCAACGGGTAGTTTCCAGGCGGTGTCCTCGACGGCTGCGCTTGACCGTCCGGAAATCATTGTCACGCCACGCATGGACAAATTGGCGGAACTGGGCATTTCGACGTCCGCTCTTTCCGACACCCTGCGCGTCGCGACATTGGGCGATCTTGATCCGAACCTGGCCAAATACACGGTCGGCGACAGGCAGATCCCCATCCGGGTCCAGTTGACCGAAGAATCGCGCCGCGACCTGTCGATACTCAGCACGTTGACGGTGACGGCGCCCTCCGGCGTCGTTATTCCGCTGGAATCAATTGCCGATATCAGTTTCGGGCAAGGCCCGTCATCGATCGAACGTTTCAACCGCGAACGTCGTGTTGTGGTCGGCGCCAATATGGCCGGAGGCAAGGAAATCGGCGAAGGGCTTGAGATCGTCAAGAATTTGCCGCAGGCGAAGTCGATGCCGGAAGGCGTCCGCATTCAGGAAACGGGCGACGCAGAAGTGATGGGCGAAGTGTTTACCGGCTTCCGCGATGCCATGATCATGGGGTTGATGCTGGTCTTCGTCGTGCTCATCCTGCTGTTCGGCAGTATCTTCCATGCCTTCACAATTCTGATGTCGCTGCCATTATCGATTGCCGGCGTTGCGGTCGCTCTTCTCTTGACCAACAATTCCGTTTCGATGGCCGTCGTTATCGGCATCCTGATGCTCATGGGCATCGTCACGAAGAACGCCATCATGCTTGTCGATTTCGCGGTCGAGGAAGCGAAACATGGCGTGGCACGCAACGAAGCCATCATCGATGCGGGCCGCAAGCGAATCCGACCAATCGTCATGACCACCATCGCCATGTCGGCAGGTATGTTGCCTGCTGCAATGGCTTTTGGCGATGGCGGCGAGTTCCGCGCGCCGATGGCGATCGCCGTTATCGGTGGCCTCCTGGTTTCGACGGTGCTCTCTCTGGTTTTCGTCCCGTCGTTCTATACGATCATGGATGACGTCAGCCACTGGATGGGCCGCGCGTTCCACTGGTCCTTCGGGCCGAACAAGCCGGATGAGCATGACGCGTCGCCAAAAGGCACCCATGCCGTTGCTTTGAGATCACCGGATGCGATCATCGCCGAGGCGGCGGAGTGAGTTGAACCCTGTCCTGCGGAATAACTACCGTGCGAGGAGGAAATCAGCTTTCCGGTTCGCCCACCTCCCTCACGGTGAGGTGGGCGAACCGTGTAAAAGGAAGTGGGGTACCAACGCCGCACGGCTCCGGCTCACACCGGATGGCGCAGGGCCTTCATCCTTGCCAGTCTGCGAGCATGGTACATCTGCCAAAGCGAATGGCAGACAAGAGCAGTGATTATGATCATGCCGCCAGCAAGGGTCGGATCGCTGGGTCGTTCCGAGAAGATCATCCAGACCCAGATCGGCGTCAGCACGGTTTCCAGCAAATAGAACATCGCCACTTCGGGACCGGAAATAAATTTGGGACCGGTCGCGAGGCACAGGAAGGCGAGGGTGGTTACCACCGCGCCATTGAAAATGATCCAGCCAGGTACCTCCACCATATAGCCGTTCTGCGATACCATGAAGGCCGCAACCAGCATGGGCAGTGCCGTGCCAAGGATTGCGGCAAAGCCCATGTCCTGGCCCGAGGCGCGGCTGACCGTAATCGCGGTTGAAAGAATGAAGGTGGACAGAAGCGCCACCAGGTCGCCGAAGACATGGCCGGATGCGAGCCCTTCGCGCACGATGATTCCGACGCCGATGAGCATGAAGAACATGGCGATGAACGTCACGGTCTTTGGCCGCTCCTTCAAGAACACCCATGAAAGCAGGGCGGAGAAGACCGTGTTGAACGCCAGTATGAAAACGAGATTGGCAGTCTTGGTGTTATAGACCGCGATCATGAAGGTGATGGAAGTCAGGCCGTAGAGCGCAGCCACGACAAGGCCAGCCCGGCCAGGAACGATCGTCCGCATTCGCCCTGTTGCAAGACTCCAGACCGCCCATATGATCAGGGCGGCGACGAAGGTTGTAACGCTGCGCAAGAACAGGGTCGACCAGGTTTCCCCGTGCCCCAGCCTGAGCAGGGGAATATCGGCGGTCAGCACGAGGCCACCAATCCCGGTGATGAGCAAGCCCTTGCGATGGTCGAGTTCAAGCTGTGACATGTGGCGTTTTCCGAATTATTGTGATTTGCCGCATGCCAGGGCAGTTTTGGGCAGGCTATGTTAGTACTTAGTCTTGGCGCTCCCAGCCCTTGGGACCCAGATGTTCCTGAGGTCTGTACCGGATCTTGTATTGCATCTTGCGTGAACCTTCGACCCAGTAACCGAGATAAACATGGGGCAGACCGGCTGCGGCTGCGCGCTGAATGTGATCCAGGATCATGAATGTGCCAAGTGAGCGGCTGGCGTGCTCCGGATTGAAGAAGGAGTAGACCATGGACAGGCCGTCCCCCATCGTATCCGTCAACGCTACCGCAATTAGTTCCCCTTCGCCCTTCTTGGTGATGAAGGAATCGGGTCCGCGCCGGCGGTATTCGATGATCTGGGTCGGCACATGCGTATCCTCGACCATCATAGCATAATCGAGCACAGTCATTTCCGACATGCCGCCCTTGTTGTGACGGGCATCGAGATAGTGGCGGAAAAGCGAATACTGTTCCGTCGAAGGTTCGGCCTGGTGGATATTGCCGATCAGATCACGATTGCGGTTCCAGACCCGGCGCATGGATTTGTCCTGCCTGAACTCGCCGGCCAGAATGCGCACCGAGACGCAGGCGCGGCAGTTTTCGCAGGCAGGGCGATAAGCAATGTTTTGCGAACGCCGGAAGCCGCCCTGAGTCAGAAGGTCGTTGAGTTCGCTGGCACGTCCGCCAACCAGATGCGTAAATACCTTGCGCTCGAGCTGACCCTCCAGATAGGGACAGGGCGAGGGGGCTGTCAGGAAGAACTGAGGTGACTGCTGCGGTTGGTGCGTCATTCAAGGTCCCGGGACGGTCGGCAATGCCTATAGAATCGTACGACCGCCGAAAACGTCAATTCAATTATATTGTATTCAGCTGTGAATGTCTGCGATGAGATTATCGCAGGGAAGGGCCCGTGCAGCGCGTACCGTTCCACGTATGGCTGGGTGCTTCGGGCCGACCGTTCATCGATGCGCCCCAGCGCCCCTGAAATTCCTGATAATCATCGGAAAAATGCAGGTCGAGTGTACCGGTGCCGTACTTGTCGGCCCAAACCAGTGTACGCGATGTACCACTGCCGTCCTTCTCCGTCAGCGTACCGGCGACGCGGCCGTCGGGCTCGTTGAGCTCATAGGCTCCGGCAATCCGCCCATCCCTGTCGATGTTCAAGAGCGTCTCGACATCCTGGTAGTCGCCGCTGGAAATCATCTCGCCGCAAAATCGGCCGGCGGGAGAAGCAGCCAAGCCATCATTGGTACCAAAGCCAAAGGAAACAATCGCCATCAGGGCGAGCCCGAAAACACGCAAATTCATCATAATCAAAGCCAAAATGAAGAAGAGCCCCGGTCTGGGGCTCTTGAGATTAGTCGTATGCCCGGACCACTACCGTGCCGAGCAGGAGGTCATGCACAGTGCGCTTGCGATCAAGAAACAGGGTTGCCAGCAGAATAAGCGGTGTGAGCACAACGTTCAGACCCCAGAACAGGACCGTATGAACGACGGCAAGCAGCCCGTCGACCTTTTGTCCATTGAGGCGTTCAAGCCGCAAGCCCATCATCTGCATTCCCTTGGTCGCCTGACGGGCTCCGCCCATTGTCGTGGCAACATAGCCAAGAGCGACTGCGGGAAACATGATGCCGTACAGCGTCCATCCAAGACCCAGCGTAGCGACGCCAAGAATCGCGATCAGCACCGCGACGGGAATGCATAGAACAAATACGATCACATAATCGATCAGGAACGCAAAGATGCGGCTCGTCCGCACGCCCTGATACAATCGCCAATCGTCAAGGCGGTTGGTGATGATTTCGCCATCAAGGGTCTTCGCGTTCATTTCGTTTCCTGTTTCAAGAGACGGACACATTGCCGTTGCGCTGAAATTGGGAATTCGAGAACGTTAATTCAAGAAGCAATCAGATGCCGGCTTTCAATCGCTCCGCCACAACCGGTGCGAAATAGGTCAGTATGCCGTCGCAACCGGCTCGCTTGAAAGCCAGCAGCGTCTCCATCATGACCCGCTCCTCGTCGATCCAGCCATTCGCACCCGCGGCCTTGATCATCGTATATTCGCCGGAGACCTGGTAGGCGAAGGTTGGCACCGCGAAGGTGTCCTTGAGCCTGCGGATGATGTCGAGGTAGGGCAGTCCGGGTTTGACCATCAGGGAATCGGCGCCTTCGGCCAGATCCTGTTCGGCCTCGCGCACGGCCTCGTCCGTGTTCGCCGGGTCGATGTAGTAGGTCTTCTTGTCGCCTTTCAGCCGGCCCGATGTGCCGATTGCTTCGCGATAGGGGCCATAGAACGCCGAAGCAAACTTGGTCGCATAGGCCATGATCGCGACATCCTGGAAACCGTTCTGGTCGAGCGCATCGCGAATGGCGCCGATGCGTCCGTCCATCATGTCCGATGGGGCAATGATGTCTGCCCCGGCGGCCGCCTGCAGCACAGCGCCCCTGGTGATCTGCTCCACGGTTTCATCATTGACGATGACGCCGTTCCGCAAAATGCCGTCATGACCGTGGCTGGTGAACGGATCAAGCGCGACATCGGTGATCAGGCCGATTTCCGGCACCGCTGCCTTGATGGCGCGTGTTGCGCGATTAATGAGATTGTCAGGATCCAGAATACCCGAGCCCGCATCGTCGCGCAGGTCCGGGTCGATATTCGCGAAGGTCGCAATGGCGGGAATACCGAGTTTCGCGGCGCGCTCTGCCTCACGCGCGGCCATGTCGACGGAAAACCGTTGAACGCCCGGCATGGCGCTGATGTCCTCTCGCCGGTTAACCCCCTCGCACAGGAAGATCGGCCAGATCAGATCGTTCACCGTCAGTTGATTTTCCTGAACCAAACGTCGCGACCAGTCGGCCTTGCGCATGCGCCGCAAGCGGCGGCCTTGGGTGATTTCGTCTACCGTTCTTGGAGAGTGATCCTGAAACGCGGGGTGTTTGTTCATGATTGCTGCCTTGTCTGCGAGATACAGACGTTCTTGCTGTTGTTTGGAATGGTTTTAACATCGAACAGCCATCGGACCAAGATGCTCGTCTGTCCTGTGATCCATTGACGCGGTGCGTCCGAGTTTCCTAACCTCCCGCATGCAAGCGTGGAGGGGACGTATGAAAATCGATTTTGGCGGAGAGGGCGAAATCGTCTTCGAGAGGCGGGGCAAGGCGGGTCTTGTCCGCTTGACGCGGCCGAAGGCCCTGAATGCATTGACCCGCACCATGGTGTCGGCGTTCTATCGTGCACTCGTTGCCTGGTCGACAGACCCTGACGTTCATTGTGTGATCGTCGAAGGCGAGGGCCGCGCCTTCTGTGCCGGTGGCGACATCCTGGCAGTTTATCATGCGGGCCGCGCCGGCAAGCCTCTCTATGAGTTCTTTTCCGAGGAGTATCGGCTTAACGCCTATATCAGACACTTCCCCAAGCCATACGTCTCGCTGATAGATGGCATCTGCATGGGCGGCGGCGTCGGCATATCGGTGCATGGTTCGCACCGTGTCGTCACGGAAGATGTCATGTTCGCCATGCCGGAGGTTGGCATCGGCTTTTTTCCCGATGTCGGGGGCAGCGCATTCCTGCCGCACCTGCCGGAGCATTTCGGCATATACCTCGCACTTACCGGCAACCGCATCAGGCAGGGAGATTGCCTGCAAAGCGGAATCGCCACGCACGCGATCAAGGCCGAAGACAAGGAACGGGTACGGCGAAGCCTGATCAGGACCGGCGATCCTGAGAAGGCTTTGCGGGGCAAAACCATCAATCCCGATTATGAAACACCAGAAAAGACCCGCGACATGATAGGGGTTCTGTTCGATTCGAAAACACTCGGCGGCTGCCTCATTCGCCTTGCCGCGGCTGGTGTGAACGGAAACGAATGGGCGCAGCAGATTCTCGATCTCATCAAGACCCGCTCACCGACCAGCCTGCATGTGACGTTCAAGCAGATCGAAGAAGGGCGTGACCTCGAAATGGATCAATGCATGCAATTGGAATACCGGATCCTGTCACGCATGCTTGAGAATCACGATTTTTATGAAGGCGTGCGTGCGCTTCTTGTGGACAAGGACAACGAGCCAGCCTGGCAGCCCGCGAATGTTGATGACGTGACGCCCGAGATGGTGGATGGCTATTTTGCCCCTCTGGGCGAGCGGGAACTGCAATTGACATGAGCGACAGACCTACGCAACTGCCATTCGATCCGACAATGGCCCAAATGGGCTTCGTCTGGTTCCTGCGGCTTGTCTCGATCTACTGTCTCGTGGCCGGTGTCGGTTACTGGGCGCAACTGAGCGGATATTATGAAGGGCTGCTCTGGCGCTTCGATCTGATGCCCTGGCAGTGGAAGGTGGCGACCGTGTCACTGGCCATGCTCTATCCCGTGGCTTCGACCGGACTCTGGATGATGGTTTCGTGGGGGCCGGTGATCTGGTTTGTCGCTGCCGCCGGCGAAACACTAATGTTCACGGTTTTCTCGCACTACTTTTTCTACCGGCCGCAGATCGCGATCGTGCATGGCTGCGTGGCGCTCCTTTACATTGCCTTCCGCATCGTTCTGTTCCTGCAAAAGCGCCATCAGGCGAAGCCGATGCGATAGCGCGAAATGCCCCCGGGTAAGTCTTCATTAAGACTGAAATTGATTCATTCGTGGTAAGGTACTGTTAAGTCTGTGTTTTAATTCGAATTTTATGCGCATTCGATAGTGTTGCCTCAACGGTGAGAAAAATACACCGAAACAACAGTGAGGCAGGTATTATGAACAACACACAGAGAAAGTCTGGTGCGAGCCAGCATTCTACACCAAGTGATACAGCATTGCGTACTCTATATCTTGAAGCACTTCAGTTGGTCGAACGGTTACATCGTCGTCTGCTTGATGTTGTCAAAGATGAATTCGACCGCAATGGCCGTAGCGACATCAACGCGATCCAGGCATTGCTGCTTTTCAACATCGGCAATGCCGAACTCACGGCCGGCGAATTGCGCAGCCGCGGCTACTATCTGGGTTCGAACGTTTCCTACAATCTGAAGAAACTGGTTGAACTCGGCTTCATCTCCCACGAGCGGTCGCGCACCGACCGGCGTTCGGTTCGGGTAAGCCTGACCGAAAAGGGAACGGAAGTCGCGGAACTGGTCGCAGGGCTCTACGAGCGCCATGTTGCTTCCATTGAACATGTCGGCGGTATCAAGGCCGAAGAGTTCCAGTCCATGAACAAGGCCCTCCAGCGCCTTGACCGCTTCTGGAATGACTCCATCGCTTACCGGATGTAAGCGCTGGAGCAGTTCAAACAAAAGCCCGGCTTCGCGCGCTGCGAAGGCGGGCTTTGTCTCGCTCGGCCCAGGCGAAACGTGGTTGTGCTGGAGGCAACCATCAGCAAGCAGTCATCAATCCGCCATAATGGCGTGGAAATGCGGCAACGGATATTTCATGTTCAGTGCAGCACCAGGAACAGCTCGGTGAGGGCTGATCGGCGTCGGACCATCACAGTCGCTCGATCAGATTGAAAGTTGCTGTTTGTTAAGGGTGTTCCTGATAATTTTGGCAACCATAATCGCCAATCTGCCTTGCAGAGGGCTATGGCTGAAGAACTTCCAAGGGTTGAACAAGATATGAAGAAATTCGGATCATCAGCAATCGATCGCCGCGCTTTCATTCGGGGCGTCGCAACAGCCAGTTTCGCTGCCGCGACCTCGACGGCATTTGCGCAGCAGTCCGATATCGGTGATATTCTCGCCGCTCCCAAGCGCGGCAACTGGGACGACCAGTTCGATGCCCGCTCCACCAGCAAGGGCAAGGTTGCAAGCTTTCAGCCCATCGCTAGTCCCGAGACCGTCTCCTTCATTGAAGGCGCAATCAACACCTACAGCCAGATTGTCGCCAATGGCGGCTGGCCAACGGTTCCCGCAACCGTCAAATTGCAGCTTGGAGTTGTCGACCCCGCCGTTGCCGCCATGCGTCGGCGCCTGATGATCGCCGGAGACCTTTCCGAAAGTGCCGGCCTGTCGAATTCGTTCGATACCTATGTCGATGCCGCGGTAAAGCGCTTCCAGGCTCGTCATGGCCTCCCTGCCGACGGTGTCATGGGCGAGTTCTCGCTTGCCGCAATGAACGTGTCGGCAGATGTTCGCCTCGGCCAGTTGCAGACGAACCTCGAGCGTGTTCGCGCGCTTTCCTTGACCGATCAGGGGCCGCGTTACGTCATGGTCAACATTCCTGCCGCACAGATCGAGGCAGTGGAAGGCGGACGCGTTGTCCAGCGCCACACCGCCATCGTCGGCAAGATTGACCGCCAGACCCCGATCCTCGATTCAAACATCCAGGAAGTGATCCTCAATCCCTACTGGACCGCGCCGAAGTCGATCATCCAGAAAGACATCATCCCGCTGATGCGCAAGGATCCGACGTACCTTTCGCGCAACAAGATCCGCCTGTTCGACGAGCGTACCCGCGAAGAAATCGCTCCGGAAACCGTCGACTGGAATACTGACGACGCGGTCAAGCTGATGTTCCGGCAGGACCCGGGCAAGATCAACGCCATGTCGTCGACCAAGATCAACTTCCCCAACCCCTATGCGGTCTACATGCACGATACTCCGCAGCAGGGCGTGTTCAACAAGCTGATGCGCTTTGAATCGTCGGGCTGCGTGCGCATTCAGAATGTGCGCGACCTGAATGTCTGGCTCCTGCGCGACACGCCGGGTTGGGACCGCCAGACGATGGAGGCAACCATCAAGACCGGTGTCAACACGCCGATACAGGTCACAAACCCCGTACCGCTGCACTTCGTTTACGTGACTGCGTGGTCCACCGGTGACGGCGTTGTCCATCTGCGCGATGACATTTACGAGCGTGATGGCCAGGCCGCCCTGTCGATTGGCACGAACACCTGACCGCTTTTATTGGGCAACAGGACTGACAAGGACCGCCTCCGGGCGGTCTTTTCGTATTTGATATCCGGAAGGCGGTTTCCGACCATTGCTTTTCGCGTACCGGCCATTGGCCTTGCCGGTTTAAGTATGATAATGCGCCGCAATCACCTATAGATTACCCACCGGCAAATGAGGGTCCAGACACCATGTCGAATGCAAGCGCTTCTGTTGCAGATTCCTTTTTCAACGCATCACTTGAAGAGATCGATCCGGATATCTTCGGCGCGATCCGCAAGGAGTTGGGTCGCCAGCGTCATGAAATCGAGCTGATCGCATCGGAAAACATTGTGTCGCGAGCCGTGCTTGAGGCGCAAGGTTCGATCATGACCAACAAATATGCCGAAGGTTATCCCGGCAAGCGCTACTACGGCGGCTGCCAGTTCGTCGATATTGCCGAAGAATTGGCCATCGAGCGTGCCAAGCAGCTCTTCGGTTGCGAATTTGCCAATGTTCAACCGAATTCCGGCAGCCAGATGAACCAGGCCGTGTTCCTCGCGCTGTTGCAGCCGGGCGATACGTTCATGGGCCTTGATCTGAATTCCGGCGGGCACCTCACTCATGGATCGCCGGTCAATATGTCCGGCAAATGGTTCAACGTGGTTTCCTATGGCGTCCGTGAGGATGATCACCTCCTCGACATGAACGAAATCGAGCGGCAGGCCCATCAGCACAAGCCAAAGCTTATCCTGGCCGGTGGCACCGCCTATTCGCGGGTTTGGGACTGGCAGCGCTTCCGCCAGATCGCCGACGCTGTTGGCGCCTACCTGATGGTCGACATGGCGCATATTGCGGGCCTCGTTGCTGCCGGTGTGCATCCATCGCCGCTTCCCCATGCACATGTCGTCACCACGACCACGCACAAGTCGCTGCGCGGTCCGCGCGGCGGCATGATTCTTTGCAATGATCCGGAAATAGCCAAGAAGATGAATTCGGCCGTCTTCCCCGGCTTGCAGGGTGGACCTCTGATGCATGTCATTGCGGCAAAGGCGGTTGCCTTTGGCGAGGCATTGAAGCCGGAATTCAAGACCTACGGCAAGAATGTTGCGGACAATGCCAAGACTCTGGCCGAAGCCTTGAAGAAGAACGGGCTCGATATCGTATCCGGCGGTACCGACAACCATCTGATGCTGGTTGACCTTCGCCCCAAGAACGCAACCGGCAAGCGTGCAGAGGCCGCGCTCGGCCGGGCAAACATCACCTGCAACAAGAACGGCATTCCTTTCGATCCTGAAAAGCCGTTCGTGACCTCCGGTGTTCGCCTTGGGACGCCGGCCGGCACGACACGCGGCTTTGGCGCGGCAGAGTTTACCGAGATAGGCAACCTGATTTCGGAAGTTCTCGACGGCCTGAAGGTCGCAAATTCCGATGAAGGCAATGCGGCGGTCGAGAGGGCCGTACAGCAGAAGGTCATTGATCTTACGGAACGCTTCCCGCTCTATCCCTATCTTGGATAGTATCCGGCTAATAATCTGATGGCTTGAGGTTATCTCAGGCGGAGGAGATTGCGATGGATCGAATGGTCCATTATCAATCGTCTCCGCCTGAGCGCTTTTATATCGTCGAAAAACACACTATCTTCACCCAAATTGCGTTTGGAAAGCTGTTCAATGCGTTGTCCCTACTGCCAGTCCGAAGACACTCAGGTGAAAGATTCCCGTCCCGCCGAGGATGGAGCGGTCATTCGGAGGCGGCGCGTCTGTCCGGACTGTGGCGGACGCTTCACAACTTTCGAGCGCGTGCAGTTGCGCGATCTGCTGGTGGTCAAGAAAAGCGGCCGCAAGGTAGCATTCGATCGCGACAAGCTAATGCGTTCCGTTGAAATCGCCTTGCGCAAACGCCAGGTCGATCCGGAAAGGGTAGAGCGTGCCGTCTCGGGCATTGTCCGCCAATTGGAAAGCTCCGGCGAACCCGAGGTATCATCCGATGAAATCGGCAGGCTGGTCATGGATGCCTTGAAGGGTATCGATGACATTGCCTATATCCGCTTTGCCTCCGTCTACCGCAACTTCCGTGAAGCCAAGGATTTTCACGACGTCATCGACGAGATTACGTCCGGCGACGTCTCGTCCGATCCTACCGAGAACCCGTAAGACCGATGGCGGGGGCGGGGCAAGGCGCGCTTGATCGGCGCTTCATGGCGGCGGCTATCCGGCTGTCGCGCCAGCATCAGGGCTTGACCGGAACCAATCCTTCCGTTGCCACGCTCATTGTCAAAGACGGCGTGATCGTCGGGCGGGGCGTTACGGCAATCGGGGGGCGCCCGCATGCCGAGACGCAAGCGCTGCTCGAAGCCGGCGAAAGGGCAAGAGGGGCGACGGCCTATGTAACGCTCGAGCCCTGCGCCCATCATGGCCGGACGCCGCCTTGTGCGGATGCACTTGTTGTGGCCGGGATTACCCGCGTCGTTGCCGCTGCCCATGACCCCGACGATCGTGTGGCCGGTAAGGGTTATGCCATCCTGCGTGCCGGCGGTATCGACCTGGAGACCAATGTTCTCGGCTCCGAGGCCGCCGACAATCTTGCGGGCTATTTGATTCGCTCTGCTAAGAAACGGCCGGAAGTGACTCTGAAACTTGCACTTTCCAGCGATGGTTATATCGGTAGGGAAGGCGAAGGGCAGGTTTCGATCACCGGATCTGCATCCCGTTCGCAGGTTCATATGATGCGCGCCGAATCGGACGCCATCCTGGTCGGCGTCGGAACCGTACTTGCTGATGATCCGCTACTGACATGCCGCCTGCCGGGGCTTGAGGACCGCTCGCCAATCCGCGTCGTCCTTGATAGCCGTCTCCGCCTGCCGCTCGACAGCGCCTTGGTCAAAAGCGCAAGCACCGTTCCCGTCTGGATTGCCGCAAGCGCCGCCGCTGAGCCGGCAAGGCGACACGCCCTGGTGGCAGCCGGCTGCCGAATCCTGGCGACGGAGACCGATTGCGGCGCGACGGCACTGCCGGAGTTGCTGGACGACCTGGCAGCACAGGGCATATCCACCGTGATGGTGGAAGGCGGCGCCAAGGTTGCAGGTTCGTTTTTAAACGAAGATTTGATTGATCGTATCGCGCTTTTCCAGGGTTCCGTTGCAATTGGTAGTAGAGGCGGGGTTGCGGCGCCTGAGTTGCACTCCCATATCGCGCGTGGATTTCAATTGCGGCGCGAATATCGGTTCGGTGATGACCGGTATAACGAATTTGTCAGAGTTCTTTAGGGAAACACGATGTTTACAGGAATTGTCACGGATATCGGCAGAGTTGGACAGGTAAGGCCGCTTAACGAAGGTGTCATGCTCCGCGTTGAAACCGGATACGATCCGGAAACGATCGAGATCGGCGCATCCATCTCCTGTTCGGGTGTCTGCCTGACCGTCACGACCCTTCCCGAAAAGGGATCGAACGCCCGATGGTTCGAGGTCGAGGCATGGGAAGAAGCATTGCGCCTGACAACGATTGCAGGCTGGAAGACCGGAACGCGCATCAACCTGGAGCGCTCATTGAAGCTCGGCGACGAGATGGGTGGCCACCTTGTCTCGGGTCACATCGATGCAATGGCAGAGATCGTCAAGCGGGAGGACGAGGGCGATGCCGTTCGATTCACCTTGCGCGTGCCCCAGCACCTTGCGCGGTTCATTGCGCAAAAGGGCTCCGTGGCTTTGGATGGTACGTCCTTGACCGTCAACAGTGTCAAAGGCAATGAATTCGATGTGCTGCTCATTCGCCATTCGCTTGAGGTGACGACCTGGGGCGACCGTAAATCCGGTGACAAGGTGAATATCGAAATCGATCAGATGGCAAGATACGCTGCGCGGCTTGCAGAATATCCGAAATCGGCCTAGGACCAGAACAGCGGCGGCGACGCCAGACCATTCCCTCGGAGCTATCATGTCAAAAAACAAGGCGCAGGCGCCACATCTGCTGATCGTGGAAGCACGATTCTATGACGATCTGGCTGACGCCCTCCTGAATGGCGCCAAGATGGCGCTCGATGAGGCCAACGCCACCTATGATGTCGTTACGGTCCCCGGAGCCTTGGAAGTTCCTGCCGTCATTTCCTTTGCACTTGATGCTGCAGGCGATGGCAGAAAGGAATATGATGGCTATGTGGCGCTCGGTACCGTCATTCGCGGCGAAACCTATCATTTCGATATCGTGGCCAATGAATCTTGCCGTGCCCTCATGGATCTTGCGGTTAACGAAAGCATTGCGATCGGAAACGGCATCCTGACAGTCGAGAATGATGACCAGGCATGGGCGCGGGCGCGTCGCGAGGAAGGGGACAAGGGTGGCTTTGCGGCACGGGCTGCGCTGACCATGATTGCCCTCAAGGAAAAACTTGGAGCCTGAACGAATGCCTTCCGCCAAAGATGAGCAAAACCCAGTTGTGAAAACCGCCAACAAGCGTGGCGTCGCTCGTCTGGCCGCTGTGCAGGCCCTTTATCAGATGGACGTCGCCGGTACCGGTGTGCTCGAGGTCGTCGCCGAATATGAAGCGCATCGCCTGGGCAAGGAGGTCGACGGCACGCAATATCTGGACGCCGACCCGCAGTGGTTTCGCGGTATTGTTTCCGGGGTTGTGGCCGACCAGACATCCCTTGATCCAATGATCCGCCAGGCATTGATGGAAGACTGGCCATTGTCGCGGCTCGATTCGACGCTGCGCGCTATTCTGCGGGCCGGAATCTGGGAATTGAAGGATCGCGTCGACGTTCCGACTGCCGTCATTGTTTCCGAGTACGTCGATATCGCCAAGGCATTCTACACCGATGAGGAGCCCAAGATTGTCAATGCGGTCCTGGACCGGTTGGCATTCGAAATTCGCGGCGAGAGCAAGGGCAAGGGCCCAAGGCGCTAATCAATCTACTGTCAACTGTCCCGCGGCTTGCGTCGCGCATTGCGGTCGATGATGTAGAAGCCAATCAGTCCAAAGAGCAGAGCGCTGACCGGTGCAATGAAGAAAGAAAGCATCTGCAGCGTTGCCATGGTCTAATCCTTGTTAGGAACGTGCTCGCCAAATAATGTAGTGTGAATGCTACGAGAACACAAACCGCACTAACAAATGAAAGAAACTGTGTCGGTCCGATCGGCCCATTGAGACTCGATATAAGTGGAGCAGATCCGCCGACCGCAAATATCGCAATGCCCAATCCATTCAAGAACGTGGCAAACAATCTAATGCGCTCATTGTAGATCAGATTCACATCGCCCCCCTTCCCAACGGATCAGTATGATTGTGCACGATTTTCTGGCCGGAAATCCCTACTTTCGTCTGGCATTTTGCTCAATTTGCAAAAGACCTTGACGTTTTCGCATTTGCTTCGTTACTCCTAACACATACGGTCGCATTTCTGCCGGCCTGGCGGATCTCAGTGTGCCGTACCGAACCTGCCCGGGGAGGGGTTTTTCCGGTCATAATCTGAGGGAGTGGCATGACAATACTGTTTCTGGTCATTGCCTGCGGTCTGCTGTCTATCGTCTACGCGGTCTGGGCCACCAAGTCGGTGCTCGCTGCGGACCAGGGCAATGCACGCATGCAAGAAATCGCCGGTGCAATCCGCGAGGGCGCACAGGCCTATCTCACACGCCAATACACCACGATTGCGATAGTTGGAGTCGTTGTGTTCATCGCCGTCTGGTTCCTTTTGTCGGGTACCGCAGCAATCGGCTTTATGATCGGCGCCGTTCTGTCGGGCCTTGCCGGTTTCATCGGCATGCATGTTTCGGTTCGCGCCAATGTACGCACCGCGCAGGCGGCTTCGCGCAGTCTGGCCGCTGGCCTTGAGATCGCGTTCAAGTCTGGCGCCATCACCGGCATGCTGGTCGCGGGCCTCGCCCTGCTTGGCGTGTCCGTCTACTACTGGGTCCTGACCGGTCCATTGGGCTATTCGCCTGCCGATCGCACCGTGATCGACGCCCTCGTTTCCCTCGGATTCGGCGCTTCCCTCATCTCGATTTTTGCCCGGCTCGGCGGCGGTATTTTCACCAAGGGCGCAGATGTCGGCGGCGACCTCGTCGGCAAGGTTGAAGCCGGAATTCCCGAGGACGATCCCCGCAATCCTGCAACCATCGCGGATAATGTCGGTGACAATGTCGGCGATTGCGCCGGCATGGCTGCCGACCTGTTCGAAACCTATGCGGTGACGATTGTTGCCACCATGGTTCTCGCCGCAATCTTCTTTGCTGGGGCGCCGAACCTTGCCACCGTCATGCTCTATCCGCTGGCGATTTGCGGAGCCTGCATCATCACGTCGATCGCGGGCACTTTCTTCGTCAAGCTTGGCGCCAACAACTCCATCATGGGCGCCCTTTACAAGGGGCTCATCGTGACCGGACTCCTGTCCATCCTCGGTCTCGGCGCCGCAACGTCGATGACAGTCGGATGGGGCGAAGTCGGCACGGTAGGCGGCCAGGTGATAACGGGTACAAATCTCTTCATCTGCGGCCTCATCGGTCTCATCGTGACCGGCCTGATCGTGGTGATTACCGAATATTATACCGGCACCAACAAGCGCCCGGTGAATTCGATCGCCCAGGCCTCGATCACCGGACATGGTACCAATGTGATCCAGGGGCTGGCGATTTCACTCGAATCGACGGCGCTTCCTGCGCTGGTGATTGTTGGTGGCATCATCTCGACCTACCAGCTTGCGGGGCTCTTCGGTACCGGCATTGCAGTTACTGCCATGCTGGGCATCGCCGGCATGATCGTTGCGCTCGATGCGTTCGGTCCGGTCACTGACAATGCCGGTGGTATTGCTGAAATGTCGGGCCTTGATCCGGAAGTCCGCAAATCGACGGACGCGCTTGACGCGGTAGGCAACACCACCAAGGCAGTGACGAAGGGCTACGCGATTGGATCTGCCGGTCTCGGTGCGCTGGTGCTGTTTGCAGCCTATGCAAACGATCTGCAGTTCTTCATCACCGAAGCCAACAAGGACGGGGCGACAGCGTTCCCCTATTTCAAGGGAATCGGTGCCGTTTCCTTCGAGCTGTCCAATCCGTATGTCGTGGCCGGCCTCATCTTCGGTGGCCTTATCCCGTACCTTTTCGGAGGCATCGCCATGACCGCCGTTGGCCGCGCGGCAGGTTCAGTTGTTGAAGAGGTGCGCCGGCAGTTCCGCGAAAAGCCGGGCATCATGCTTGGCACGGAACGACCGGATTATGCGCGGGCAGTGGACATCCTCACCCGTGCGGCGATCAAGGAAATGGTCGTTCCATCGCTGTTGCCGGTTCTGGCGCCCATCGTGGTGTATTTCGGTGTTCTTGTCATATCCGGATCCAAGGCATCGGCCTTCGCGGCGCTTGGCGCTTCATTGCTGGGCGTCATCATCAACGGCATCTTCGTTGCCATCTCGATGACGTCGGGCGGCGGCGCCTGGGACAACGCCAAGAAGTCCTTCGAGGATGGCTTTGTCGGCAAGGATGGAACGCGGCACCTCAAGGGGTCGGATGCACACAAGGCATCGGTCACCGGTGACACGGTCGGCGATCCCTACAAGGATACGGCAGGACCCGCTGTCAATCCG
Organism: Phyllobacterium lublinensis; assembly: GCF_020164435.1. Taxonomy (GTDB): domain Bacteria; phylum Pseudomonadota; class Alphaproteobacteria; order Rhizobiales; family Rhizobiaceae; genus Phyllobacterium; species Phyllobacterium lublinensis. The sequence continues at coordinate 263,646 of NZ_JAIUDQ010000006.1, forward strand.
GCGATCAAGATCACGAACATCGTGGCCTTGCTCCTGCTCGCCGTGCTTGCACACTGACTGCAATCACCCTTGCATTGAAAAACCCACGAAACGCGTTTCGTGGGTTTTTTGCTTGGCAGAATAAGGAAGCTGCTTAAGCGGGCGGGCCACCCGCACCCAGCGTTGGCGGCTTGCCGACACCTTGCAGCAACTGACCAAGGAAGGAGAGATCCTTGCCGCCTGTCGGCGTGGTGCGCGAGATGAAGTCGAAGACCTTTCCATCCTGCAAACCGTAGTTGGAAATACTAGCGACCTTGCCGTCCTTGTCGAAGTACACGGCCAGAATTCGCCGCTCCGTCACCCTCGGATTCATGAACGCGACGGTGCGGTGGCGCTTTTGCGAAATATAATAGAAGACTTCATTGTCGAAGGTTGCCGTCGTCGAAGGGCTGCCAAGCGACAGCATGACCTGTTCGCGGCTGGAGCCCACAGGAACGAACTCGAGCGCCTTCTCGTCAAGCACATAGCCCTGGGTCAAGGTCTCGGATGGATTGAGATTGGCGGTGTTACAGCCGGCAAGTCCTGCGGCCAAAAGAAGGGTCCCGGCCAGAAGTAAATCCCGTGAACGATCGGTCTTGAAAATCCGCTGCAGCAACGACATCTCCATTTCAAATTGGGCGCAAGTCTTTCCCCGCCCGCAGAACTTCGGTAAACCACCTTGAAGTCCGATGCAACACGCCACTCGTGCTGTATGGAAGACTCAAGTTAAGGCACAACTCTATGATTCTCAGTCTATTTAGCCGCAAGGCCAAGGCAAATGAGGCGATTACAACTGCCCTCTACGATGCGATCGTGGCAGCGGCGCGGCAACCGTTCTTTTATTCTGACCTCGATGTACCGGATTCGCCATTGGGTCGCTATGAAATGCTTTCCCTGCATGTGTTTCTGTTCATTCGCCGCATCAAGGGGCGCACCCCGGCGTTGAAGTCGATTGGCCAAGAGGTTACCGATGAGTTCTTCCTGGACGTCGACCATTCGCTGCGTGAGCTCGGCATCGGCGATTCCGGCGTTCCAAAGCGCATGAAGAAGCTGGCGCGCATGTTCTACGGGCGCATCGAATCCTATGACAAGGCTCTGGATGAGAATGATTATACCGGGCTGGTTGCCGCGCTCGCCCGCAATATACGGCCCGACAATCAGGAGTGGCAGGGTGCCCAATCGCTTGGCAAGTACGTCCTCCTGGTGACGCGGCACCTTGAAGACCAGACAGATGATATGATTTCGGGTGGTAAGGTAACATTTCCTGATGCCGGATCTGCATTGGAGGAGGCGTGATGACAAATAACGTGGATGGAGCGCTGAGCTTTCCCCTTTCGGTGCAAAGGCTCCCGCAAAAGGGTCTCAACGTGAAGATCGAGGCAAATGCCCGCGAACGCGAGGCGTTGCGCGACCTTCACGAGTTGCAGGATGTGAAATCCTTCAAGGCCGACCTGCAGATCGTGCCCTGGAAGAAGGACGGCGTTCGTGTTCGCGGCGAGGTCCATGCCGATATCGTCCAATCGTGCATCGTGACGCTGGAGCCTATAGACGCAAGGGTCGACGCCGAAATTGACACGATTTTCGTTCCGGAGAATTCCCGCCTTGCGCGTCCGCCGCTTGATGAGAACGGCGAAATGGTCATCAGCGCGGACGGTCCTGACATACCGGAGACATTTTCCGGAGATATGCTGGATGCCGGTGCCATCGCCGAGGAGTTTTTCGAACTCGCAATCAATCCGTATCCGCGCAAGGAGGGCATTGAGGATGCCCCGCCCGTCGTCGTGCATTACGGGGATGACGATGCCGAGAAGCCGGAAAACCCGTTCGCAGCTTTGAAAGATTGGAAACAGAAGACTTGATCCTTGAGACTTCCTGGGACTAGATGCTGGAGGGGGCGGTTCTCAAGACAATTCGGTTCGACTTGCGGTCAGCTGGCAGAAATATGTTGTACGCTCGTACAAAATGACTATTTTCGCCGAGTCTTTTCAACGTACCCCCGCTTGCAGGCACTGACCAGGACAGGACAATCGAGAGTGATCAGAATTTCCATTGATGCCATGGGCGGTGATTTCGGTCCTGAGATCGTCATCCCGGGCATGGCAACGGCGCTGGAGCGCCATCCTGACATCAGGTTTGTGATTTTCGGGCGAGAAGAACAGGTCAAGCCTGTGCTGGCCCACTACAAGGCTCTGGCCGACGCCTCGACATTCCATCATTGCGACGTGGCGGTGCGTATGGACGAGAAGCCCAGCCAGGCGCTGCGCAACGGCCGATGGAAATCGTCCATGTGGCGCGCCATCGAAGCCGTGAAGACCGGCGAAGCCGATGCCTGCGTCTCTGCAGGCAACACGGGCGCGCTCATGGCGATGTCGAAATTTTGCCTGCGCACGATGGCAAATGTCGAACGGCCTGCCATTGCCGGCATCTGGCCGACATTGCGGGGCGAGAGCATCGTCCTCGATATCGGGGCCAATATCGGTGCCGACGCCCAGCAGCTCGTTGATTATGCCGTGATGGGCGCTGCCATGGCGCGTTCACTTTTTGAGATTGAGCGGCCCACCATCGGCTTGCTCAATGTTGGCGTCGAGGAAATCAAGGGACAGGATGACGTCAAAGATGCCGCCCGTATCCTGCGCGAAATTCCATTGCCGAGCTTGGAATATTTCGGTTTCGTCGAAGGAAACGACATCGGCAAGGGCACGGTCGACGTCGTCGTGACTGAAGGTTTTGCCGGCAATATCGCGCTCAAGGCCGCCGAAGGCACCGCAAAGCAGTTCGCACAATATCTGCGTGAAGCGATGGGCCGCACCTTGATGGCCAAGATAGGGTATATCTTTGCCAAGGGGGCCTTTGATCGCCTGCGCGAAAAGATGGATCCCCGCAAGACCAATGGCGGCGTCTTTCTCGGCTTGAACGGTGTTGTCATCAAAAGCCACGGCGGCACCGACGCTTTGGGCTTTGCCTCTGCGATCGATGTGGGCTACGACATGGCCCACAACAAGCTTCTGGACAAGATCGCAGCCGATCTGACCCATTTTCACAAAAGCCCTGTCGGCGCGGCTTTCCAAGGTGAATCCGAGAGCGACGCAGAAGCCGAAACAGAACAACAGGAAAAGTAGAGTTTTAGATGATCCGGTCCGTTGTAAAAGGTATAGGCGCAGCCAAGCCGGCGCGCCTTGTAAAGAACGCCGAACTTGAAGGTGTGGTTGAAACATCGGATGAATGGATCGTTCAGCGGACGGGTATCCGGCAGCGCTACATTGCCGGCGAGGGCGAGACCACGGCTTCACTCGGTGAGGCGGCGGCGCGGGCCGCACTCGACAATGCAGGCCTGACACCGGACGATATCGATCTCATCATTCTGGCGACATCCACGCCGGACAACACGTTTCCTGCCTCGGCCGTTGATATCCAGGCGCGCCTTGGCATGACCCATGGTTTCGCGTTCGACATGCAGGCCGTCTGTTCAGGCTTCGTCTATGCGGTAACCACTGCTGACCTCTACATACGGGGCGGCATGGCCAAGCGTGTGCTCGTGATCGGCGCGGAAACGTTCTCGCGTATCCTTGACTGGAAGGACCGCACGACTTGCGTGCTCTTCGGCGATGGCGCGGGTGCATTGATCCTGGAAGCCAGCGAAGGACGCGGCCTTACCTCCGATCGCGGCGTGCTGACGGCCAATCTGCGCTCGGACGGATCGCACAAACAGAAGTTGTACGTAGACGGTGGACCATCCTCAACGCAGACTGTCGGGCATCTGCGCATGGAAGGCCGTGAGGTGTTCAAGCACGCCGTTGGCATGATCACCGACGTCATCGAAGCCTCATTTTCCGAGGCTGGAATTACAGCCGAAGATATCGATTGGTTCGTCCCCCACCAGGCCAACAAGCGCATCATCGACGCCTCTGCGAAGAAGCTCAACCTCGCCGAAGAAAAGGTCGTTATTACGGTTGACCAACATGGAAATACATCAGCCGCTTCAGTACCCTTAGCTCTCGCAACCGCAGTAGCGGACGGTCGGATCAAACAAGGTGATTTGGTGCTTCTCGAAGCCATGGGTGGGGGCTTTACGTGGGGTGCAGTTCTGCTACGTTGGTAGGTAGTCGGTTGGGCCGGCAGATTGGTTCACGAACTTTTCAACTTGCTTGCCCGATCGGTTTTCATTCTGTAACTTCCGCTTCACCTGCTAGTTTTGCAACAACGAGAGCTTTGAGATCGTATGGGGGGTAAGACCATTACGCGCGCTGATCTGGCTGAGGCAGTCTATCGTAAGGTAGGGCTTTCACGAACGGAGTCAGCTTCACTCGTCGAGACGATTCTCGATGAAGTGTGTGATGCAATTGTTCGTGGCGAGACAGTCAAACTTTCATCATTCGCCACGTTCCAGGTGAGGGACAAGAACGAGCGGATCGGTCGAAATCCGAAGACGGGGGAAGAAGTGCCGATTCTTCCGCGTCGCGTCATGACATTCAAGGCGTCCAACGTGCTTAAGCAGCGCATTCTGCGTTCGCACCAGACGCGCAAGAAGAAATCTGCGTAGCGCAAAGGCGGATTGGCGTCTTTGTCAGCTGAACAAGCGAGATTACTGGGGGTAGTCTCGCGCTACGCTTGAAAAATTTCCTATAAACCGCTGAAATAGACGTCGAATCAGAATTTCTCCTGAAAGGGCGAAATCATGGACAAGAGTCCCGACGCATTTAGAACCATCAGCGAAGTCGCAGAAGACCTTGATCTGCCTCAGCATGTCCTGCGATTCTGGGAGACCCGGTTCACTCACATCAAGCCGATGAAGCGCGGCGGCGGTCGGCGGTATTATCGCCCGCTCGATGTCGATCTCCTCAAAGGCATTCGTCATCTGCTTTACGACCAGGGCTATACGATCAAGGGTGTACAGCGCCTTCTTCGCGAAAACGGCACGCAATTCATCATAGCACTGGGCAGCGGCGATACCGCCGCGGCTGAAGCCATCAGCCAGCAGAAGCAGGCGACAGCGCGCCAGGAAGAGGCGCTCGCGGCCGAGCAAAGCCGCGCTGAGGCCGATGAGGAAGCGGCAGTCATGGGGACACCGAGGTCTGCGCCGCAGGGCAGGCGGCTTTTCGGCCTGATCAAGGGCGACGACGAAGGGCCGGTTGCTGCCGACGGCAAGCGGCTCTCGAAGGACAATCGGGCCCTGTTGCAGGAGACGCTGTTCGACCTTCTGGAATGCAAGCGCCTGCTTGATCAGGTGCGTTGAAAGAAAAAGCCCAGCTTTCACGCAAATGAAAGCTGGGACTTAGGGGTTGGCTGTGGGGTTCAGCCTAACTGGTTGGGGACCAGTATACCTACAATGCTACCACTGAAGAAAGGTTCCAACAAATATAGAATTTTTTTGCGGAGCCGGCGTGGGAGGTATGGCCGCCACCCGTCCGCTTGAAACTTTGCCCCAATGAGCTATAGCAGTGAGATGCAGGACAGAGTTGCCACGATGAGCGGCTGGTCGAAGATCGAGAAGCTGAGACGTGTGCTCAATCGCGTCAAGACCGGTCGCGACAGACTGTCGTTGTGGTTGCAGGGCGCCTTCTTCTTCATCGACATAGCTATCCTTGCCTTTTTCATCATGGGGCCGTATCTGCGGTCGGGCCCATCCTATCTGATCGTCGACTACCTGATCGCGATCTGGATAGGCTTCGAACTGATGGCCGGCGTGATGCTGGCAAAAAGCTTCAAATCCTGGATCCTCCGCCCGATGACCTGGGTGGATCTCTTTATCCTCGCCACGCTGCTCTTTCCGGATCTGCTGTTCAATTTCGCCTTCCTGCGCGCCATGCGGATCTGGGCGATCGGGCAGAGTACCTTCCTGAAGGAGGTGCTGCGCTTCTGCAGCTGCGTTCACTACATCGACGTCGTACGCGCAGTCATCAACCTCATTGTCTTCCTGTTTATCGTGACCGGCTTTGTCTACACGAGCTTCTTCTACAAGCTCGACGGCGGCGAGGGCTTTGTGGATGCCCTCTATTTCACCGTTGCCACGGTCACCACAACGGGTTTTGGCGACATCACGCTTCCCGGCACCCTCGGCAAGCTCACCTCGGTCGTGACCATGATTGTCGGGATATCGCTTTTCGTGCGCCTCGCCCAGGCTGTGGTCCGGCCGCACAAGGTGACCTTTCCATGTCCTGAATGCGGATTGCAAAGGCACGAGGCCGACGCCGTCCATTGCAAGGCTTGCGGCCATCTTCTCAATATCCCCGACGAGGGAACGTGACAGGCCTGGCCTGAGTACTACAGGCGCATTTGTGTTCAGAATTCTCTTTTTGCCGATTTTGCCCTTGCACAAAAAACCTGACTAATTTAGGGGTTTCCCCGGTATAGCGCAGCCCTTGGATCATCCCAGGCTTGTTATATGCAAGCGAACCTTTTGAGCTTGTTGCAGAAGATGTCGGAGTGTAGCGCAGCCCGGTAGCGCACTTGACTGGGGGTCAAGGGGTCGTCGGTTCGAATCCGGCCACTCCGACCATTTTCTGATAACAATTCAATGTTTTAAAAATGCACCCCTCCGGGGGATCTGCTTGTTATGCGGTCCGGGTAACGGTTGGGGTAACGAAAAACCCTCATAGCTGTGAATCGTTTGCTAATCTCGACTTTGATTGCGTCGCCACCTGGGCCTTGATGTTCTTGCACGACCCCATACTTCTTGGCTCATGTGAGCCATGATCCATTTGCGTATTTCGACCCTGAGTTTGGACCGCTGGATGACATCGGTATTGATTTGCACATCGCCATCTTCGTTGGCGTAGGTGTCGTTCGAACCGTCGTCGGCAATGTCGATGATTTCTTCCGCCATGGCATCTGCGCGAGCTTGGCAGGCGCGCGTGTATTGGCTGGCAAATTCAGGAAATCTTCTGAGCCACGAGAAAACGCTGTTCTGTGATGGCATGTTCTCCCGTCGGCAAATTGAGCGGAGACTAGCGCCGCCTGATATCTCCTCACAAACGAGCGCCGCGAACTCTTCGTTGTATCCAGAAGCCCTACCAACCTTTTTCACGGCACTCATCTATATCTCCTGTGCATCGCGTGAGTTACCAATCCATATTCATTGGGCGCCGATAGACTGTTCGGAAGATTTTGGACGCTTGCCCCGTTGCAACGGAAAACTTGTCGAGCCGAGCGACCATCCTCGTTGGCCATTACGTGAAGATCAAGGAGTCTATCGCAAATCACGTCAATCAGCTGTCGAGTAGTGTGGTCCATTGGATAGTACTCCCAGAAGGAGGGTCCGACCTCCTCACTCAACACAATCTGGGTCGGAACCGTGCGCCGGTATCTATGCAAATGGATCGTGCACTTGTAGACTTGGAGTTAGCGCTTTAATGGCATCGAAGCGACTGTTTCCGGCACGCAGGCAGGACCAGTCCTCGCTTAGTGGGTTTGAATTCGCCGTTACTGAGATTATGCACTTCACAAAGCCAGTCCCGCAGGAAGGCTACCCCCTGTTCATATGAGCAGCAAACGGATTCAAAAGAATCCGACGCTTGGGAGTGGAGCATCATTCAGTTCCAAATTGCCGATTGCCAACGCCTTATAGTGGCCAGGGTTGTGGGCCGAAACTGTTCTTGCATTGCGCCAGTGACGGTCGAGATTATGCGATCGTTGGGTCGATGAGGCGCCGCCGACATCGAAAAGTGACGTCGCGGCCTGCAGAGTAAGAGCATCGACGAGGATCTTCGCCTTGACGGCCTGCAAGGAGCCTTCGTGAGCTACTTCCCTTGCCGGCTCCCCGTTTTCCCGTGCGGCAAGAATAGCATCTTGCGCGTCGGCCGCAGCCAACACGACAGACTGTGATGCAAACGCATGGGCCGAGATATCGCCGATGATTTTGAGAAGCAGCGGGTCCTCCCGGGGCAATTCGGCAGGGGCATGATAGAATGCCTTTTTCGAACGCTGCCGAATTAGCGCCTTCGCATCACGCAGCACTGCGTACAATATACCGGCATTAATTGCGGTAAGGAAAAGCTGTGGCAGGGTGCTTGCATAAGGTAAATTGTAGGCAGTGCCCTCCGCATCCAAAATCACTTCGGCGGCTTCCACCCGTACATCTTCAAAACGGGTCGTTCCTGTGCCCGTCAGGCGCTGCCCTGCTGCATCCCAGTCGTCTACGAGCGTTATGCCCTCGCGCTCCGTTGGAATGATGACCGTCACCTGCCTTTCATCCTGATCCTTTGCCCGCACGATAATGAAATCGGAGTAAAGGCTGCCGGTGCTATAGAACTTCACGCCATTTAAAAGGTAGCCGCCATTTTTCGGCGCAAGCCTTGTGACACTATCATCACCAGTCTGGGCTTTGGCGCGTTCGGCGTTAGCAAGACCGAATATCGCCCCTTCAGCCACTTTATGCTGCCAGAACGCTTGCTGATCGCTATTGGGTCGCTGTGCGAACCGCTCTACAAATACGAAGTGATTTCGCAGGATATGTGCGATGTTGGAGTCAGCTTCTGCAAGCCTGATTACCATGCTGAACAGATCGCGCATCGAAGCGCCCGCGCCACCAACATGCACCGGCAACCGGTACGCCCCGAAACGGGCCTCACGAATGCGTCCGATTTCGGCGAAAGGCAGGATACGCTCGCGGTCACGGGCGGCAGAACCAACCGCAATCTGGTCGAAAAGTGCCTGGAGTTCCGAGGTGCTGGCAAAATTGGTTTTCAACGTTGTGGGAATCGCGACAGATGAGGTCATGTAGGCAGCTTTCAGGTGAACGAGAAATTCTAGATGGGTGGAATCGCGGTTTCAGTGACGCAAACCGGCTTGTTTCATAAGCGGCAGGATGCGCTCTTCGAAGAAGCTGAAGTCGGTATCCCAATCGTGAAATCCGATCTGAATCCCATCGATACCTGCCTTTTTTAATCCGATGAGTTGCTCCACGACCTTCTCTGGCGTGCCGACCACTTCAACATTGCCGCCAAGCTTCCGGCCCTGGTTGACAGACTTGTCCTTGCGCACTCGCCAGGCATGAGCATCACTGGCGAATTCCACACGCGGCGAGTGGCTCGCCGTTATGGCATTGGCGTAGGCTTCTGTCTCTTTTTCCGTGTCTCGGCTGACGATGACAGGATTGATAAGAACCTTCAGGCTGCGATTGAAGCCCGCGGCGGCGTTCTTGATGCGCGCAGTATGGGATGGCAGCGTGGCCAGAGCGTTTTCTATTACTGCGCCACCCGGACTCGTGACGAAGACGAAATCCGAATGGCGCGCAGCAAATGCAATGCCAGCGTCAGACCCTGTCGCGGTCACAAGAATAGGACGGGCGTAGCTAGGCTTCGGCGTGACGAACGCTTCGCGCAGTTCCCAAGATGAAACTCCTTTGAAGGTGAAGTTTTCATCTTCTGACCAAAGTCTCTCCAATACGCTGAAAAGTTCGTCGGCCAGTTCGTAGCGTCGGTCATGTTCTATCTGAGACCAACCGAACATTTCGTGTTCAACGGCCCGGTGCCCAGTAAGAATGTTGATGCCCCAGCGCCCGCGGGAAATATGGTCGAGCGTCGCACCGAACTTGGCCAGATGGAGCGGGTGCCATGGTCCGTACAGAACGTGGATGGAAGAGATGAGAAGTATCTTGCTTGTAAGCGGTGCCATGGCCGCGAGTGTGGTGAAAGCGTCCAGCGAGGTCCCGATCGCTCCCTTTGGCAGCCATTGCATGCGACTGAAGGCGAGGTCGAACCCAGTCGCTTCGGCTCTCTGAACCAGCTTCGCATTGGCATCGAACGTCCAGCCATCCTCGCCCCCACCAGCTATCGTGCTGCGTTGATAGAGATCGAGAAACAGGCCCATGATCAGCGGTTGTTCAGCGACCTTCGACAAGGGACTGTCAGGAAAATCAAACGGTGAGAGATGACGCCTCTGCGCGTCCGATTTTTTTTCGTCATCATGCCCGAAAGTCGCTGCTGAGCTCCCGGTTTTGGGCTGAGAAGGGAAGGTTTGATCGGTCTCTGTGGTCATCATTAGTTGGCTACTTTCAGAATGGAGCGGACAGATGTTGCGGTTACGCTGGAAAAACGAGGAATTCATTCTATTCAGAGGGGGCAGCTCGAAACGCACACGCTAAACTGCTGCTTTTGCTCATTTATCTTATTGTCTACCAATCCAGTAGACAATAAGAATCTTTCCATTGAACCCATCGAAGGAAGCGCAAATGACCATAAATCGGCGGAATTTATTGCTCTCCACATTGGCAGGTGTCGGTCTTTCTGCCGTACCCGGTCTCACAATTTCACGTGCTGCGGACGGTAAGACAGGCGGCGTGCTGGTAGTGTCCAATTCCGTGGAGCCTGTGCACCTCGTAGGCGCTTTCACCACTCAAGCCGGACCGCCTACGTCCAAAATATTTGATGGTCTGATCAAGGTGGGTCTGGACGGTAGACCAGCTCCGGCGCTCGCAGAAGCCTGGGAGGTCAGCGGTGACGGCAAGACCATCACTTTTCATTTGCGCAAGGGTGTAAAGTTCCATGATGGAACACCCCTGACGCCGGACGATGTCGCCTTTTCCCTTGATGTATGGAAAAAATACCATGCCCGTGGTCGTGGTGCTTTTGCCAATGTCACGGGGACCCACTCACCTGATGATCATACCATCATCTTTGATTTGTCGGTCCCTTCGCCAGTCGTCTTGCTTGGGCTAGTGGCGAATGAATCGCCGGTTCTGGCGCGCCATACATATCCCGCAGAGGGGGATCTGGCAGTGGCGGAGCGCAACAACAGCCCGATCGGCACCGGACCGTTCCGTTTTGTTGAATGGGAGCGCGGCAGCCATATCGCATTAGAGAAAAACCAGGATTACTGGGATGCCGGTCATCCACTCGTGGATCAGTTGATTATTCGCACGCTGCCCGATCCAGCAACAACCAGCGCGGCGATAGAGGCAGGAACCGTACAGGTGTCGAGTTTCGTTCCCCTCAGTAATATTGTGCGGCTGCAAAAAAATGCAGACATTCAGGTGATCGACGATCCGCGTGGTTCGCTTTACGCCGTCGGCGCAGTGGTGTTCGAGTTCAATCTGGACCGTGAGCGCTTTAGAGACCGTGCTTTGCGCACAGCATTCGCTCACTCTATCGATCGCGATTTCATTCAGAAGAACCTTTACTACGGATTCGCCACCCCGACCGAAAGCCCGATACCACCGGGCCTGCCGGAATGGCACAATGCCGACGTTCCGAAATACATCTTTGACTTGGAGAAGGCAGAGAACATTCTGGAAGAGGCAGGTTACAAGCGCAATAGCGAAGGTGTCCGCCTCAAGCTGTTCAATGACTACGCCGCCAATAATGCTACACATCTTCTGGTCGCGCAGTTTATTCGCAGCACCCTTGCCAAGATCGGCGTCGATCTGGAGATCCGCAATCAAGATTTCGGTCAATTTGTCAATCGTGCCTATACGAAGCGCGACTTCGACACGATCATCTATCATGCAACTGTCGGTCCTGACCCCGCAATCGGTGCGCAGCGCTTCTACTGGTCAAAGAATTTCAAGCCGGGCGTGGCATTTTCCAATGCGGCCAATTATTCCAACCCAGAAGTCGATCGCTTGTTGGAAGCAGCGGGGGCGGAGATCGATCCCGCCAGGCGCAGGCAATACTACAACGAGTTTCAGCGTATCGTGCAAGAAGATATTGTCCGCATTCCGGTGATCTCACCGCGATATCCCCTTGTAGCGCGGGCGAACCTAAGCAACGTGATCGAAGATGCTGCGGGCGGCAGCGGTTCTAACTCACAGACCCACTTTAACTGACAGCGAGGGCGGCCCGCCATTTGCGGGACCGCGTCCTTGACACCGGAGACTTCCATGGCTCACACGCTCTCAACCGTACATGCTGTTCCCGATGCGGGACCATTCACCGAAATCAGTGTTCTGGACGTTAAGGTTGCTTTGACCGATGGAAAGGAACTTGCATTATTCGATCTGCGTGAAGAGGCCGATTACGCAACAGGCCATATTCTCTATGCAGTCCATCTGCCATTCTCGAAATTGGAATTGCTGGCTTTCAACCTGATACCACGCCTCGATACCCGCATCATACTTACCGACGACAACGAGGGACTGGCCGAAGCGGCGGCACAAATATTGCGGTCAGCAGGGTATAGCGATATTCGGCTCCTGCAAGGTCGCAATCAGGCGTGGAACGAGGCGGGCTATTCTCTCTACACTGGACGCAATGTGCCCAGTATCGGCTTCTTCGAAGTGGTGGAACACGCTCAAAACACGCCGAACATCACTGCCACGGATTTGAAGTCTCGAATTGACAATGGCGAAGATGTCGTGGTCCTCGACACCCGTCCACGCGAGGAATTCGAGGCGTTCCACATTCCCGGAGCAATAAATGCGCCCGGTTCTGAAATATTGCATCGGATTGGCTCGCTCCAACTGAAGCCGGAGACGCTGGTGGTGGCCAATTGCGCCGGGCGCACTCGCTCTATTCTTGGAGCACAGTCGCTCATCAACGCGGGGATATCCAACCCTGTGGCATCTTTGACAGGCGGGACGATGGAGTGGCTGATTGCAGGTTACAACCTTGAACATGGTCCTGCCGCCACCGCCGGCTTTGCGGAAGGTAATCAGCTGACAGCCACCCGCGAGCTTGCCCGCAAGCTGGCAGATCGAACCGGCGTAAAAACGATCAATAATGCGACACTGGATCGCTTTAAGGTGGAGAGGGACAGGTCGCTTTTCCTCTTCGATGTCCGGTCGCCAGAGGAATATCGCGTTGGTCACGCCAGCGGGTTCCGACATGCAGCAGGCGGTCAGCTTGCCAGCGGCACCGAGCGCTTTGTGGGTGTTCGGGGTGCGCGGATCGTGGTCTATGATCCGGAGGGTGTGCGGGATCGACTGACGGCGTCCTGGCTGGTGCAGCAGGGCGGATACGAGGTTTATGTACTGGATGGCCCACTGCGGGCTGACCAGGAAAGTGGGCCGGAAGCGCAGCGAATTATCGCCGGACAGCACCCTGCCGCACCTTATTTGTTGCCACAGACGTTGAATGAGCGCCTGAGCAACGATGAGGCCGTCGTTTTCGATCTGTCAAGCTCAAACCAATATCGCAAAGGGCATATACCATCGGCGCGCTATATCCGCCGTCCCGAATTGGAGGCTGCTGTCTTGGCAGTTGCTGGGGTATCGGTTCTTACATCGGAAGATGGCGTTCTGGCGCAGATTAGAGCAGCCGAACTGCGGGCAATAACTGGTAAGGACGTTCGTGCCGTGCTTGGCGGCACTAATGCTTGGAAGGTGGCTGAACTGCCCTTGGAAAAAGGTGGCCTTGATCCTGAAGCGGGCGCCGATCTACCGGATCGCTATGCGCTGGAACCGGAAAGGCGCAACGCTCTTTTCCGAGATTATTTGGACTGGGAAGTGGGGCTCGTTGCGCGCCTTACCAATGATCCGGACGCGCTGGCGACGATCCGGCTGCACTCATTTGACTAATGAAAAAAGCCCTGCGCCCGCTTTTTGAGCGGGCGCAGCTTGCCAATTGCCAGAATATGAGGAGTGAAAAATGCCTGCGGGAAGACTCTCTCGGAGATTTGTGCGCGTAGCGCTGCAGGCCGTACCTCTTGTCTTGGGCGTGATTCTGTTGAACTTCACGCTGATACAGCTCCTGCCTGGCGATGCGGCTGAAGCTTTCGCCGCAGAATCCGGAGCCGCCACACAAGAAACAATGGATATGTTGCGTGTGCGATTTGGCGTCGATCAACCTGTGTTTGCCCAGCTGATCAACTATTTCCATAATCTCTCGCAGTTCTACCTTGGCTTTTCGGCACGTTATAATGCCCATGTCACGGATCTCATACTCGCGCGGCTGCAAATGACGGTGCTGCTGAAGTTTGCTGCGCTGGTACTCGCTTTTTTGCTGGGCATCCTTTTTGGAGTCATCATGGAGCGCTGGCGCAATAGGTGGCCCGACAAACTGCTGTCTTTGCTGTCTCTTGTACTCTATTCGACGCCCGGTTTCTGGATCGGCCTGATGCTCATCGTTGTGTTTTCCGTTCATCTCGGCTGGTTACCGCCGGAAGGGTCCCGTACGCTTGGTGGCGCTTCGAAGGGCTGGGCTTATGCATGGGACGTCGCTCAACACATGGTGCTACCCGTGGTTGCTTCCGCAACGTTCTTCGTGGCCATCTTTGCACGACTTACGCGTGGTGCGATGGTGGAAGCCCGCACTGCCGATCATGTGCGCACGGCGCGGGCGAAAGGACTCACCTCGCGGCAGGTGACCTTTCGTCATGTCCTGAGAAACGCACTTATTCCGCTCTCTACGATCACCGGTATGCATGTGGGAGCGTTACTCGGTGGTTCCGTCGTTATTGAAACGATATTCAGCTGGCCAGGGCTCGGGAGGCTGACCTACGAGGCGGTTCTGGCACGGGAATATGTCGTTCTGCTCGGAATTCTGCTGATCTCCTCCATTCTCGTAATCACGGCCAATATTCTCACTGATCTTGTGCAAACCTGGTTGGACCCGAGGATCGAAGCATGAATGCACCCAAGATAGCGGCAATTCCACAGGACATTGTGTGCCCCGCAAACGGAGTCCTTTCCGCTGTTCAAGCCGGAGCACCTCAACCTGAGGCAGAACCTGCATGGAAGGCATTTCTGCGGCATCGTTCTGCGGTCGCCGGTGCGGTGACGCTCCTGTTGCTAGTGCTCGCGGCACTTTTCGCCCGACTGCTCTTTCCAGACGACCCTCTTTCCACAGTTGCAGCGGCTGTTATCCCTCCGTTTCAACTGAGCGCCTATCCGCTGGGAACAGACCCTCTAGGCCGTGACGTCTTGGCTGGCTTGGTCCATGGCGCGCGCATGTCACTCGCCATAGGTTTGTTGTCGGCGCTGGTCAGCGTGTTCATCGGTGTGGTGGTGGGTGCGATTGCGGGCTATTTCGGCGGTTGGGTCGACGATGTCCTGATGCGCATTACTGAGCTCTTTCAGACCACGCCTTCTTTTCTGCTGGCCGTCGTCATCGTAACTATCGGCGGCCCGACGCTCAGTATGATCACGTTTGCAATCGGTGTCGGCTCGTTTCCGACGATTGCCAGGCTGGTGCGGGCGGAATTCCGTTGGTTGCGCGTATCCGATTTCGTGACTGCTGCCCGCAGCCAAGGCTACGGTAGACTACGCATTATCTGGCAGGAAATACTGCCCAATACTCTGCCGCCGGTAATTGTAACAACGTCCGTGTTGATTGCGTCGTCCATTCTCACGGAAGCCGGACTGTCATTTCTTGGACTGAGCGATCCTAATGTTCCAACTTGGGGAAGTATGATCGGCAATGGCCGCACCATGCTCCAGGATGCTTGGTATCTGACCGCCATTCCTGGCGGGCTGATCATTGTTACGATCCTTGCCATCAATCTGATTGGCGATGGTTTGAATGAGGCGCTGAATCCACGATTGAGGAATAACGGATGACCCGTCAGACACCCATTCTTTCCATCGTTGACCTTAAAGTAGCCTATGGCGGCGGTGGCCGTGCTGGAAATGCCGTCAACGGCCTGTCGTTTGATATTATGCCCGGCGAAGCGGTGGCGCTTGTAGGTGAATCCGGCTGCGGCAAATCCACGACCGCTCACGCAGCTATGCGGCTTCTGCCGGACACGGTGGCAATAAGCGGCGGAATCCGGTTCCAGGGACGTAACCTCATCGAAATTCCTGAAGCAGAGATGGAGGCGATCCGTGGCAATCGCATCGGTATGATCTTTCAGGAGCCGATGAGTTCACTCAATCCGGTTTATCGGATTGGCCACCAGATTGCGGAAGCCATCCGCCATCACCAACAATTGGACAAGATCCAGGTTCGCAAGCGTGTTTTGGAGTTGCTCGATTTGGTGCAACTTCCCGAGCCGCAACGTCTGATTGACGCCTATCCGCACCAGCTTTCCGGTGGGCAGAGACAGCGGGTGATGATCGCCATGGCGGTCTCTTGCATGCCTGATTTGTTGATCGCGGACGAACCGACAACGGCGCTCGACGCGACGATTCAGGCGCAAATCCTCGAACTGCTGGACAAGCTTCGGCGTGAGCTTTCGATGTCATTGCTGCTGATCTCTCACAATTTACCGTTAGTTGCCCGTTGGGCAGATAATGTCATTGTCATGCACCACGGTGAAAAAATGGAAGCGCTGGCAGCGTCGGATCTCTTTACCGAGGCCCGACACCCCTATACGCGGGGACTTCAAGGGGCCTCGATCCGACTGGACGAAAACAACCATTACCTTCAGCGCCCACTAGCTGAGATTCGCTCCTACCGGGATAGTTCGGGGCAGTATCAATTCGCACTGAACCAGCGGAACGCTCGTGAAAAAAACCGTCCCCCAACAGCAGCAACGTCTCTACTTCGCGTTGAAGGCATCACCATCGACTACGGCGACAAGCGCGGGCGACTGACGAGAGCAGTCGACAATGTCAGTTTTGAATTAGCAAAGGCCGAAACACTTGGTCTTGTTGGTGAATCCGGGAGCGGAAAATCAACTCTCAGTCGAGCGATCATGCAGCTTGTTCGCCCAACCTCTGGAGGGATATGGCTGGATGGAGTTAAACTTACGGGATTGAAGGATAGGCACCTGACACCGTTGCGACGTAATTTCCAGATGATCTTTCAGGATCCTTACAGTTCGCTCAATCCTCGCCGCTCGGTGGGCGATATGCTTGAAACGACCCTTGTCGTGCATGGGGTTGGTGACAAGGTGGAGCGACAGGCAAGAGTTCGCGGTATACTTGATAGTGTTGGCCTGCCAGCAACAGCATCTGGAAAATATCCACACGAATTCTCTGGTGGCCAGCGACAGCGCATCGCTATTGCAAGAGCGCTGGTTATCAAACCGAAACTAGTGGTCTGCGATGAGCCAGTGTCGGCACTTGACGTTTCGGTGCAGGCGCAGGTGCTCAATCTTTTGGTCGATCTAAGGCATGAGTTCAATCTCTCGTACCTGTTTATATCGCACGATCTCGCTGTGGTGCGATATATTTCCGACAGGGTCATGGTAATGAAGGATGCGAAAATCATAGAAAGCGGAGATCATGAAACAATTTGGCGCTCGCCCCAGCACGCCTATACGCGTCAGTTGATTGCCGCATCGGCCTGAATACGTCAGGGTTAACTTAACAGGGCCAAGTTGTCACCCTCTGTCCGTTGCCTTGAACCGGGCTGGCTGGCCCGGCTCTTTTTCTTCTTTAAGATCAGCCAACATAGGGACGTCGGCCAAAAAATTTGTGTCCGGGATCGTTGAAGCCTGGCGTAGAAGAATGCCCTGTTACGACAAGCTCATTCACCAGTGCCTCATCTTCCGCTGTAAAGCGATATTCGAGAGCTGGCAAATAATCCTCCCACTGCGCTTCGGTGCGCGGCCCGACAATTGGAGAAGTAATCAACCGGTTGTTGAGGACCCAGGCTAGGGCGAATTGGCCTGGTGTAATGCCGCGTTCCGCAGCATGCGCTGCAATCCTCTGCGCGATATCTATGGATTCTGGCCGCCATTCGGTCTGTTGCAGACGTCTGTCGTTGCGGCCGGCACGACTTTCCACCGATGGTGCCTCATTGATCCGGTATTTTGCAGTCAGTACTCCACGCGCCAAGGGACTATAAGGAACGACGCCCAAACCAAAATAGTCACATGCGTCTAGATGCTCGAATTCGATCTGGCGATTGGCGAGATTGTAAAGCGGCTGGCTAACGATGGGCCTATCGATACCGAGTTGATCGGCGACCCGGCTGAATTCAGCTATCTTCCAGGCGCGGTGATTGGAGAGGCCGTAATAACGGATCTTCCCCTGCGAAATCAAATCCCCCAGCGTGCGAACAGTTTCTGCGACATTCGTGTTATGATCTTCGCGATGTAGATAGTAAATGTCGATGTAATCCGTATCAAGTCGCTTCAGGCTGCCCTCTACAGCCCGGCGAATGTATTTGCGGGAAGTGCCTTGGCTGTTAGGGTCCTCACCACGTGGACTAGCGAACTTTGTCGCCAAAACCCAACTGTCGCGCTTGTCGCGAATGGTATTACCAACAACTACTTCTGACTGGAAGTTTGCATATCCATCGGCGGTATCGATGAAATTCACGCCCTGTTCAAATGCCCGGTCCACGATGCGCCTGGATGTAGGCTCGTCGGTTTCTCCGCCGAACATCATCGTTCCAAGACAAAGAGGCGATACATGCAGGCCGTTACGGCCAAGTGTTCTGTACTTTAAAGTCATATCCAGTTCTGTTCCTTGTATTTGCTTCCGAGAAAGCTATTGGGCTAAGCAGCGCCTAGCGTCCGTCGGCTGCTGCAAAACGCTAAAACGTGCGTATGAGGAGGTGCAAAACGTGGAGAATTTAATGTGTTGCGTAACACCCTGCACAAGTTTCAATTGGAGCTGGAGTGTCAACTATAATGCACTAAATCTATAGAGATGTTCTGTTACTGTTGGTTTGGATATGCGAGAAAATTTCTGGAGATTGATCGGGTTATAGAACGCTTTTCTAACGTCTGAACCCCACTTATCCCAGAATGGCGTTCAAAATCGCTTTGAGGGCTTCCAGTGGCGAGTCCATGCGCACTTTGCGTGAGTTCCGGATAGAAATGACGGTTGAGATCCTTGCATTATGCGCTCGACGAGCGGGCGTAATATGATCCTGCACCAGGACTACCCTCACCATGAAACTGTACTGCATGCTACTTGTCTGTTTTGGCCTTTCGGGGAGCGGTACACCTGTCGGCGTGTCTCCGGTTAAAGTGGATGTTGAGCTGGTTCTTGCCGTTGATGTCTCTTACTCAATGGAGATCGACGAACTGCGAATTCAACGGCAAGGTTATGTGGATGCCTTTCACGCGCCTGCACTCATCGATGCAATACAGAGCGGACCAGTTGGCAAGATCGCAGTGACCTACGTTGAGTGGGGTGGTTCTGCTGTCCAGGTCGTACCATGGACACTGATCGACGGCCCCGGTACCGCGGCGCAGTTTGCGGACGCTCTGGACCGACAGCCGATGAGCCGGATACCATTCACCTCGATCTCCAACACTCTTGCATTCTCGCGAGAACTCTTTCGGATCAACCTGTATCAAGGCATGCGGCGTGTAGTCGACATCTCCGGAGACGGTCCGAATAACGCAGGTGTTCCAGCACCCATTGCCCGCAATTTGGCTGTCGCCGAGGGCATCGTGATCGATGGCCTTCCAATCATGTTGATGCGTCAGGATTCAGCATCGATTCCGGATCTCGACGCCTATTACGAGAACTGCGTGATCGGTGGCGAAGGGGCGTTCCTATTGAAAATCACAGCGGCTGGCAATTTTGCAAATACTATTCTTCGCAAGCTTACAATCGAGATATTGGGGCAGACCATCAGCGACATGCAGGGGTCGAAGCCGCCATTGAAGCGTGTGGACGTCCGGGGAGACTACAATTGCTTTATTGGCGAAGAGATGCAGGAGGGGCGGATAGAACAATAGTTCCTGTCAGAAGCGTCGATTACATAAATCGCCGAGTAATCCATTCTTCTGAAACCAAAGACGGTTGTAGTATAGCAATTGGCAATAGATTGTGGACCCCGTCTACACTCCAATCTCATAATACTGCGCCTCAAACCAAGCACACTCTTTTCCCGAAACTCCAAAAACCGACTGCTGCGCCCGCTGGCAAGTGGGGTGGTCATGGGGGTGAGGAGAGGGCCGGTCAGCTGCTTGGTAGGTGTCGGCATTGTCATCGGTTGAAGTCGGGCGTTCCACACCTTCTCCAAAACTCTTTCAGCCCGCCCTCTCAGCAAAACTTGTTGGATCACTGATCACCACCAGCTTCTCCCATGCTGACCGATTAAAATTGTTTCACGATAACGCAGAGCGTTTCTATCGAATCTAGATGTCGGTTTGTACCTTCCGGTCAAACTTCTTTAGCTACAGCTGCTTGGTCACGTTTTTGTTGGGAGGCGTGCCACCAAGGTCTGCGATTGGCCCAAAGCGAACATCTTGGATTTCGTAACAGAACGACGGCTTGCGTCGGCCATTCGGCCGTCGAGCCCACTTCCACGTTGCCCCAAAAGCAGCCCTGATCGCGGGGCGGGGAGCGGTCGCGACGAACGCGCCTATCCATTAGCATTGCTCTCAGGGCAAGAGGGTTAGTCGCAAACCAACTACGATGCCTTCGCTTGGCCGAGTCCCTGCACACCGTCAGCAAATGCGATGAGATCCAAGCCTTCCAAATTCTTTTGGGTCCGTTTGGTTTTGTACGTAATACATCCGTTTTTCGTATCTGCTTTGGTAACTTCACACGTGAACTGCAGCGTGCACTTCGAATGAACAAAAATGGTACTTGCTAAAACGGCGAGGAGATCCCCGCGCGCGATAGAAACAAGATGACCTGACGCCCTCCGTCCATAGTGATGAGTCCATAGGGAATGGGATGAGGGGAGATGGATTGTTCTTCCATCAACGAATGTGCCCCACAAGTAGATAAGCTTGCTTAGTCGGCCGAAGGCTCGCAGCCCTAGGCCATCGGCCGTGAGGTTGTAGGAACGCGCGTCCGGTGCAGTGTTGAGACGGTAACCTAGTGGCGATGGAAATCGTAATAGGTTGTCGTCAATCGAGGATCGTCATCCACAGCCCGCAAACGACGTGTCTTCTTCGTCGAAATGGATGTGTTCATGACGGTGATTAGTGCTTCATCGACGGGATGGAGCGCTTGCAGATTGTGAAAACCGAAAGACTGATCGAACCAGTTCTCGATCAGTCCTATTTTATTACGAAATGCAATCGTGCGCGATCTGTCCTGTAGATCGCTACGAAATACTCAAGGGGGTCGTCTCCATCTCCGTAGGAGCAGGATTCGATCGATACGAGGGGCGTATTCGGTGCGACTTGAAGAAGCTGAGCTTCTTCGTGTGTCGGCGTGTATGCTTCAATCCACCTCTCGGCGCGCTTCAGGCTGATACCGTATTGTCGGCGAAGTGTCTCATAAAGCGACCTTTTCTCGAGAGGTAGCGCCTCAAGTCCCGGGACCGCGCTCTGGCGCAGGCTTATGCGAACGAGTGTTCTTGGCTCGCCGTCAACCAACATGACGCGATCGATCATGACGACCCGCTCGTCTCTCTCCAGTCTCAGCAGTTTTCGCGCACGCGATGTAGGAAGAGCGACTTCCTGGCGAATGACATGCCGAGTTACGAGCTTGTTCTTGCCCATCAATTCGTCGCTGAAGCCCACCGTCGACCCGATGAAGTCCTGCTCGTCACGCCGTTCCGCAACGAAAGAACCTTTGCCCTGATGTTTGTATACCAATCTCTCAAACACGAGCTGTTTCAGTGCTTCGCGCACTACGGTGCGCGACACATTGAATTTCGCGCAAAGTTCAGTCTCAGAAGGCAGCTTTGAGCGTGGTTCCATCCTGCCATCCGCAATCATTTCGATCAGCGACGACTTAACTTGTGCCCATAGCGGTGTTCCACCGTCACTGATCGGCCGCCGTTCGGTTAACGGCTCGCTGACCGGATCACGTGGATGCGTCCGCTTTTTTAGCACTGTGTTCATGACGGAATCTTTACTCCAACATGATGACGCAAGCGAAGAGAATCGATTGTTTGAGTAATTTCTTGCTCTATGCGATTGCGATCCCAAGCCAACAATGCACCGACGATTTCCGCGATTTCTCGAACAGCATGGCTATTCGCCCTGTTTTCAAATGCCATCAGAGTCCGTCTTAGAACAATATCGGCAAGCCGCGTTATTCGCTCATTCTTCGCAATCACAGTGATCTCACCAACAAAATAATCCGAGGCAAATTCTAGCCGGTCATGATGACAAGCTTGAACCTCAGCTGCAACAATTTCGGCAGTGCTACCGTAGCGCTCCAGCAGTGTTGTGGCGCTATCGACTGTCAACTTATGCGTTACAGCTAGGTCCTTGGCCTTTGCCGCAAACTCGGAAGGCTTTGAAGGGAAGCGTTTACCTCCACCAACGGGAATATCGATTGTGTCAACCGTCCTTTTCTTGCCGCGATGCCGCAAGACCTCGTCAGCCATCTGTGCTGCGCAGGCGCGGTAGGTGGTCCACTTGCCGCCGACCAAGCTCAGAACGGGGAATCCACGCTCGTTTGTTGGGGGCAAGGTTTTGAGATAATGATCGCGGCTTATAGCCCCTGTTGCTCCGTCTTCATTGAAAGGGAGGGGCCGGACCCCGGCATAAGTGAACACGATATCTTCGCGGCTCGGTGTTACATCAGGCAAGACTTGCTGCAAAACGTCGAAGAGGTAAGTAATTTCGTTTTCAGAACAAACCGTATCGTCAGGATCACTGGTACGAAGATCGGTTGTCCCAAGCAGCACATGGGTTTCGTCAAGCGCGTAAATCAAACAGGCGCGATGGTCGTGAGTTTCGAAATAAAGCATCAGATTATTGAGTTTTGCTGCGAGGTCTGACCGCTTGAGTACAACGTGCGAACCTTTTGTTCCACCCATGAGGCGAAGGTTGATGCCCAGCGATTGATTGACCTGATCCACCCACGGACCTGCACAATTGACCACCATGGAAGGCTGGAGCCAAAAGCTCGTTCCCCCTATCTCATCATAAAGCTCTACCTTGCTATCCAGCGTCCGCCGTAGCGAAACGTAAGGGATTGCAATGGATTCCGGGCAGTCCTGCTCAGCATCTCCGGCCAGTTCGAGCGCCAGGCGTTCCGGATGTGTTACACGCGCATCGTAGTATTCGGCAACGGCCTTAACTTTCCTCGAAAGCTCGGACAAATGGCTGCGTACCTCTTTTGCGCTCACCAACCGATGACGCGGCATTGTTTGATTAGCCTTGCCGAACCGATCGAAGAAGGACAGCCCTAGCTTAATAACAACGATCCCCTTGGCGCCGGGTGTCTTCTTAAGGCGCAAGAATCTCAAGGCTGCCGAGAAGGTGCCTCCAACCCAACTGAAGGCTGGCACCCACACGCGCAATGGGTGGACAAGGTGCGGCGCATTCAACAGCAGGTGATTTCGTTCGATGACGGACTCCTTAACCAAAGCAAATTCGCCCGTTTCGAGATAACGCAAGCCTCCGTGTATCAACCGGGATGGGGCCGCACTCGTGCCCGAGGCAAAGTCTCCCTTATCCACAAGGACTGCGGGGCAGCCCTGGAGGGCCAGGTCCCTGTAAAGACCCAAGCCGTTGATGCCACCGCCCACGATCAAGATGATGTCTGTCTCTGACTCCCTGGAGCGCAATTGCTCCAGAACATCACTTCTTGTTCGCATACCCACGCCTCCCAACGCATTTAGTTCAACCAACTTCAAGACCGCTAAACTCAGATACTTATAATTACAAGTTTGTGGCGTGCAATGATTTTTTCGTCCGACAGCCGAATGGTTGACGCAAGTCCATCAGTCGTGTTTCAGGGAAAATTGGGTCAACTCGCAAAGTTGGTTGACTCTAAAAAAAGATCAAGTACGGTAACTCGTAATTACAAGTTGCTTTGAATTCAGAATGCGGTTCTGACAAGTCCTGAGGAGAGGGCGAGGAAGCAGCAGTGGTGGGAGGAGATATGCGTGAGCGCCTCATTGGCATAGATGCCGGAGGGACGATGACGAAGGTTGCCTTGTTCGATCCTCTTGGAAACGAGCTGGGGTGTGAGCGTCGCCCAAATAGAATGTTATTCCCGAAAGCGAACTGGACCGAACGCGACGCCGACGCGATGTGGCATGCGACTTGCGAAGCAATTCGCAATCTGATGGAGAAGACCAATACTGCACCAGAGCAAATCGTTGCAATCACACCTTCGGGATTTGGAGCGGGCGTCTTTGTCGTCGACAGGAGCGGGAATCCCGTACGAAACGGCATTGTGTCAACCGACTCCCGCAGCAGTGCAATTATCGGCGAATGGGCTGAGAGTGGGTTGATCAGTGATCTGCCGTCGCAGATACAGCAGCAGATTTGGCCCGGCCAGACCCTCGCTCTCCTGTCATGGTTCTCTCGTTTTGAGCCTGAGACGGTAGAGCGAACGGCTCATGTTCTGCTGTGCAAGGATTTTTTGAGAATGCGCCTTTGTGGCGATGTTTCCACCGATCCTACGGATGCCGGTTGCGCTGGCGTCGTTGATGTAAATTCGGGGTCGGTAGCAACTGGCGCACTTGAACAGCTTGGTCTTAGTGCTTGGATCAACAAACTGCCTCCGGTTCGACCGTCGACTGAGGTCGTTGCAGGCCTCAGCGACGCGGCTGCAGAACAGACGGGGTTGCTCGCCGGAACCCCCGTTGCCCGGGGTGTCTATGATGTGGTGGGATGCGCGCTTTCTTCGGGCGTCGCGACGTCCAACCAGCTTGCAGTTGTCGCTGGCACATTCAGCATCAATTCCACTCTGCATAGTCGTCCGGCTCTGAATCCGCTGCCGACGATCCAGGCGGCATACCCTGTAGCCGGAACATTTCTCGCGACCTCTGCAACCCCGACATCAGCGAGCAACCTCGAATGGATGTGCAAGACTATGCTCGCCGCAGAAGGCGACCGTGCAATTCGTGAAGGCAAGTCGATATACGATGTATGTAATTCTCTCGTCGATGTTGCGCTTCGACGCGACAACGACATCCTGTTTTTTCCCTTCCTGTTTGGCGGTCCAAAGGGCGCACCGGGCGGCTTCCTCGGGCTTACCGCAGACAACAATCTCGGCGACGTGATGCGCGCAGTCTATGAAGGCATCGTCTTTGCACACAAATACGATCTTGAGACCCACCTTGCAGGGCCTGACGCGGCAACTTGCGATGTCGTGCGTCTTGCCGGCGGACCCTCGCGGAGCGACGTCTGGGCTCAAATGTTTTCCGATGGGCTTAATCTTCCAGTCGAGATAGCCAATGGCACGGAATTCGGCGCCAAGGGCGCCGCCATGTGCGGTGCCGTCGCCAGCGGACTCTATCCGGACGTGCAGACGGCGATCGACAAGATGGTGGTGGTTGAACGCCGCTTTGATCCCGATCCAACCAGGGTGGAGGCGATCGAAGAAAAATACGGCAACTACAGGGATGCTGTCACAAGCATCGGCGCCATCTGGAATATGCAGAAACTACGCAGAAACACCCGTCCACCAGTTCTGGTGGAGGATGAAACCAACCTTGCAAACTAAACGGCACAACGCAGGAACAAAGATAATGGCTCATATAGGAGATCTGGTCTCGGAAATGCTGGCACAATATGGCGTGGAGCTCATATTCGGCATGCCTGGGGGCCAGACCACGGCACTTCACGACGGCATCTCACGACGTACCGATCGCATTCGCCATGTTCTGATGCGCGACGAACGCAATGCGGCCTATGCGGCCGATGCGTATGCTCGGTTGACAGGCAAGCCTGGCGTTTGCGATGTCACGGTCGGGCCAGGCGCCAATCTCCTGTCTGCAGGTTTCGTAGAAGCGCTCAACGCGTCCATCCCAATGATAGGTATTGTCGGCGAATTGCCGCTCGACTGGCTGCCGCTCAAGGAAAAAGGTATTGCCTCCCAAGGCTTTGATCAGCTGACGTTCTTCAAGTCTATCTCGAAGGACGCTTGGCTGGTCCCCTCTGTTGCCGCTCTGCCCGAATTGATCCGCACCGCATTTCGAACCGCCACTTCGCCGCGACAGGGCCCAGTTGCCCTAATCATACCGCATGACATATTCGACGCAGATTGGGACGAGGACGCAATTAAAATCGCCGTCGACGACCGGGCGATCCGCGCCCCGTATTTGCGCTCGGCGCCCCCTGCCGGCCCAATCGAAGATGCGATCGCTCTCATCCGGAAGAGTAGGCGGCCTGCGCTCGTATGCGGTGGCGGCGTGCACGGTTCGTCCGCGACAAAGGAGGTTGGCATATTCGCCGAGAAGCTGCAGGGGCTGGTCGTCACAAGTTTAACGGGACGTGGTGCTGTTGCCGAAACCTTGCCTTACGCCGCCGGAGCATTGAACCCGCTTGGCTCCTGGGCCGCTATTGAGCTTGTCAAAGAAGCCGATCTTGTCATCTGGTGCGGCTCAAAGGCCAGTCAGAACACGGCAATGAACTGGACGTTGCCTTTGCCTGAACAAGCCACAATTACGATCGATGCCGACCCTCTGGAGCATGGTCGGACCTTCCGCCCAACCGTCCCGCTGTTCGGTGATATTCGCGAGGCTTTGACGCTCCTGAACGCATCGCTGGAGGATCAGACACATTCGGAATGGATCGAACGGATTAAAACCGTCAAGGCGGAAGGGGAAGAGCAGAAACGCATTGAGATCGAAAGCGATCAAATCCCGATCTCTCCGCCGCGCGCGATGTACGAATTGGCTAAGCGGCTTGGCGAGGATGACATAGTAATCTCAGATGCCAGTTTCTCGGCGGGATGGATTGCGAATTTCCTCCCCGCTAAAAAGGCTGGCCGCGGCTTCCTCTATGCCAGAGGACAGGGTGGTTTGGGTTATTCAACGCCGGCAGCTGTCGGCGCCGCCGCAACGCGTCCTGATGTGCGTATTGTAACCGTGGCTGGAGACGGCGGGTTCTCCTATACGATCGGGGAATTGGCAAGCCAACTGCAACACAAGCAACGGGTGGTGAACATCGTCCTCAACAATGGCCGTCTGGGATGGATCCAGCTGTGGCAGGACATTTTCTTCAAGAACGTTCAGTCTGCGCTTTTGGAGAATCAGAGCTGTAAGCCGGGCTTCGCTGCTGCCGCGCAGGGCCTGGGTCTTGAAGGCTTCTACGTCGAAACACCCGACGAGATCGGCCCGGCTCTCGACAAGGCATTTGCCTGCGAAGGGCCATCAGTCGTCGAGATCCGCATCGACGATCTGGCAACTCCCATCCACAGTTTCAAGCGACGCATGAAAGAAGGCGCGAGCGAGCCACGTCCGCGTCCCGGTACTGTCTATAAGCTACGGGATTGGAAGATATCCCCTGCGCTGGACTGAGCGCTCTTTCAGATCTTCGTGGAGGGCGAAATTCTGAAAGTAGAAGAGTGCTGTTACGAG
>NZ_JAIUDQ010000007.1 GCF_020164435.1 Phyllobacterium lublinensis
GGCAGTGAAGGCGATGCGCATGAAAAAGCGGTTGGTCTGCCGGTCCCAGAACTGGTTGCTCTCGGCGATATTGGCACCGGTGCCGGCGAGTTCAGTCGTCACCGAAGCAACGATGCCCGGCCGGTCTTCGCAGGAAAGCGTAAGGACAAAGCGATGCGTATGTTCAGCCGCTCTTGTTGCGGTTGAATGGTTCAGGGGCTGATGATCCATTAATTAGACTCCAGGAAGCTCTTTCAGGAAACGGTCCAGTTCGTCAGGCGGAATTCCAACCACATGTTCGGGCCCCGGATAGTTTCGCGCGTGCACATCTGCGACAAACTCGGAAAAGGCTGCGACTCTCTCTTGCTGCAGACGATCATATTCAGCGGTGAAATTGCGATAGACTTTGGCATGGCGCGGATAATGGCCCCGATTTGAACCGAGAACGTCCGCTGCAAAGAGATATTGCGCGTCGCAGCCTGCGCCTGCACCCATGGAGATCATGAACATCGACGTGCGCTCCGAGATCGCGGCTGCAACATCGACGGGAACCACTTCGATTTCTGCTGCGAAGGCGCCGGCTTGCTCCAGCGCCTTTGTCTGCTGCCAGATGTGCAGTGCGCTCTGTGCGGTCTTGCCTACGGCCTTGAAGCCGCCGGTCCATGTTGCCCTGGAGGGGATCAGCCCGACGTGGCCGCAGACAGGAATGCCTTCGTCGCGCATCCGGCGTATGGTGTCGAGGCTGGCGGCGCAATAGACGGCATCGCCACCGGCACGCAACGCCTGGAAGGCGGCGCGCAGATAATCCTCGGCTGTAACGAACTGCCCATATTCAAGCCCCGGAAACGTGAATGCCGTTGGGGCGGCATCGCGAAACTCCGGTGTCAGGAGCGCGGGTGGTACGGACAACAGGTCGACGCGGGCACGCTCAGCAGCCTCCGCCTCTTCAAGCGTTTCGACGCGCAGCATTGTCAACTGGCGCCGACTCTTCATGGCGAGGAGATCTGCCACGGTGGGTCGCTGGCTTTTCATGTTCTGTCCTAGGCTGCAAGCAGCGATTTGAGTTTGACGGCCGACTCCGCGAGCTGGTTGGGATCCGGCCTGGCGCTCCTTGCAATGAGCATCTCGGCGAGCCGGATATCCTTGGCAACTGCATTGCCCGTTCCGATTCCGCTGGCGGCAACAAGCCGGCCATTTTCATCAAGATGGAAGAGGATGAAGGCTCCGTCGCCGAGATCGCGGCGTACGGTTTGCGTACCCTCGTCGGCAAGGCCGGCGACCTGCAGGCCAAGCTCATACTGATCCGACCAGAACCAAGGGACCGACTGGTGCGGCTCAAGCGCGCCGAGCATGTTGCGTGCTGCCAGCGTGCCCTGCTCCTGCGCGTTGCGCCAGGCTTCGAGCCGCACCCGCCGACCGCCATAGATGGCAAGCGGGAAGGCGCAGCAGTCTCCGGCCGCAAAGACATCAGGGTCACTGGTTTGCAGCCATTCATTGACGACAATGCCGTTGCCGGTTTCCAGGCCTGATGCTTCGGCAAGGGCCGTGACCGGCGTTGCGCCAATGCCGATGATGGCAAGGTCGGCGGCGATGACATTGCCGCTTGAAACGGTGATCGCGACATTTTCCGCATTGTCGACGATGGAAACGATCCCGGTGTTGCAGAGGATACTGACGCCCTCGGCGCGGTGACGCGAATCAATGATGTGTGCAATCTCCTCCGGAACGCCGCGCATCATGATCCGCGCTTGCGCTTCGATCACAGTCACCTTTGCACCGCGTCTGCGCGCGCTTGCCGCGAGTTCAAGGCCGATGAACCCGCCGCCGATTACGACGATCCGGGCATCGGGCTGAAACCGAGCTCGTATGGCCATCGCATCTTCGAAGCTGCGCAGGGTGACGCAATGCTTGCTGTTTGCAGCGAGCGGCAAGGCGCGGGGGATCGCGCCCGTCGCAAGCAGGAGCCGATCGTAGCCAATTTGCCGGCCATCTTCGAGTACGACGTGTCTCGCCGGGCGGTTGATGGCCGCTACTGTGGATCTGGCTATGAAATCGATGCGTTTTTCGCTGAACTGTTCGTCGCCCGCAATTGTTCGCGGCGATGGATGGGAATCGGAAACCATGGCATCCTTGGAAAGCGGAGGCCGCTCATAGGGGAGATGCTGCTCGGTTCCAATCAACGTCACCGGTCCGTCATACCCGTTTTCCCGCAAGGCGAAGGCTGCGCGCGCGCCGCATTCTCCAGCGCCAATGATGACCATCCCGTTTTGCATCGCGATCACCCCACCTCGATCAGGACTTTGCCGGCCTCGACCCTGACCGGGTAGGTCTTGAGATTCACGCAGACGGGCGCCCCTTTTGCCTCACCGGTCTTGTAGTTGAAGCGTCCGTTATGCTTGGGACATTCGATGATCTCGTCCATCACCAGACCATCGGCAAGATGGATATGTTCATGGGTGCACAGGCCATCGGTGGCGAAAAACTCGTCGTCGGGGCTGCGGTAGATCGCGAAGGTGCGCCCATCATGGTCAAAGCGCATGACGTCCTCTTCGTCGATCTCGTCCGACGTGCACGCTTCTATCCAGTTGCTCATTTTCAGTCCTCCCTGATGTGTCGTGGTTATTCGGCTGCGGCGGCTGTCGCGGGGTCGCTGTGGAATTCCTCGCGGTAAGGCCTTGCCGTGGGCGGCAGTTCGCGAATGAGAAAATAGTCCTCATTGCGCAACTGGCGCAGGAATGCGGGAACCATCTCTCGATATGCATGCAGGATCGAAGGATTGGCCGCTGGCAGGTCGTGCTTGATCATCGCATGCAGTTGCGGCAATGCGTGGTAGGGCACCATTGGAAACATGTGGTGCTCGACGTGATAATTCATGTTCCAGTAAATGAACCGGCTCACCGGGTTCATGAGAACGGTGCGGCTGTTCAACCGGTGGTCGGTGACATTGTCGGCCAGGCCGCCATGCTGCAGCAGGCCGGTGAGAACGTGGTGCCATGCGCCATAGAGGCGCGGCAGGCCGATGAGCACAAGTGGGAGGATTGATCCCATGTAAAGCGACAGGCCGATGGTGACGGCATAGATGGCCGACCAGACACGCGCTATCCGCACCACCCGCGGCTGTTCCTGCTCGGGAATGAAGGTTTTCTCTTCGGCGCTGAGCACGCCGAAGGTGTTGCGGGCGAGGTCGACCATTGCATGCCAGACATCGAGGATGCCGAAGAAGTTCAACACGAGGCGCAGTAGGTCCGGCGGGCGCATCACTGCTATTTCGGGATCGCGGCCAACAATTACAGTGTCGGTATGATGCCGTGTATGGCTCCAGCGCCAGGTTACCGGATTGCGCATGATCATGAAGCAGGCGATTTCGTAGACCGCGTCATTCATCCAGCGGGTCTTGAATGCCGTTCCGTGGCCGCACTCATGCCAGCGGCTGTCCGATGCGGACCCGTACAGCACGCCATAGGCAAGGAAGAACGGCACGCAGAACCAACTTCCCCAAAATGCCACGCCGAGGCCAGCGAAAATCACCATGCTGCCCAGCCAGATCGCCGTGTCCCGAATGGCGGGGCCGTCGGAGCGCTTCATGAGCTCCTTCATCTGCTTGCGAGGAATGTCGGTGTGATACCACTCGGCGGCGGCGAGGCCCGATTCAACGGCCAACCGGGCGTCACGGCCGATGAGGCTGTAATCCCGTTTGGTTGGCATTGCGAGCGCGGCAGCATTCATTGCGAGACCTCCCTGATCGAGCAACGGAAAAGGCATTCACCTTCCGGCTGAATGGCGGGATACTACGCTTGCGCTCAACTCGGCTCAATCAAGGATGACAAAATTCTATCATTTTCAATCAATGATTGGTAGTTTGATATGATAGATTCTATCATGGAGTGTATGAGGTGGCAAACAGGCCTACCATTGCGGATCTGGCGCGCGAGTCCGGCGTGAGCGTCGCGACCGTGGACCGGGTATTGAACAACCGGCTGCCGGTACGCGAAGAGACGGCACGGCGCGTGTATGAGGCGGCCAATCTCATCGGCTACCATGCCGCCGGACTGATCCGCCAGCGCATGCGCCAGGAACTGCCGGAATACAGGCTCGGTTTCCTCCTGCAGAAGCCGGGCCAACAGTTCTACCAGGAATTTGCGCGCGAAATCGAAACCGCCGTCAACGCGGCGATGCATTTTCGCGGCGTTCCGGTCATCGATTTTTGCGCGTCGCAAAGTCCGGACGAAATCGTCGCGCGGCTGAAAGCACTGGCCGGGCGCTGCCGCGCGATCGGGCTGGTTTCCCCCGACCACCCGGCGATTGCCGTGGCGATCGACGAGCTCAAGACCAATGACATTCCGGTGTTCTCGATCCTGTCGGATTTCGCGGCGGGTTCGCGGGAGGGCTATGTCGGTGTGAACAATCGCAAGGTTGGGCGCACGGCGGCGTGGATGATTACAAAAACCGCCAGAAAACCGGGAAAAGTTGCCCTTTTCGTCGGAAGCCATCGCTTTCATGGCCATGAACTGCGCGAAATAGGCTTCCGGTCCTTCTTTCGCGAACAGGCACCGGAGTTCACAGTACTCGACACGATGGTCAATCTCGAGACGCGGCAGATCACGCACGAAACCATGCGCGAACTGCTCCGGCGTCATCCGGATCTGGCCGGATGCTATATAGCGGGCGGCGGCATGGAAGGCGCCATCGCCGCCTTGCGTGAGGCCAGGATGGATCCGCCGCCGGTGATGATCGTCAATGAAATCACGCCGGAATCACGGGCTGCGCTGGCGGACAATATCGTGACGATGGCGATTGCAACGCCGCTGCCGCGGCTCTGCCGGGAACTGGTGGACCTCATGGGCCACGCCATCGAGCACGGTACCGCCAATGCATCTGATCAGACACTTCTGCCCTTCGACATCTATCTGCCGGAGAACATCTAGGTGGACGTCTGCACGCGACCACAGTCAAATTTCCCGTTATGATTGAAAATTCTCCTCAGGAATCGCCATTTCCCGAGTCATTTTTGCGTTTTCCTGTTCGAATTCGGGCAGGTTGGATTAAAAAGACCAGAGCACGACGAGATCGGTCGTTTTGACCGACATGTCGGAATCTATCAGAAATGATAGTTTTTTTGATAGGATTTCGATTGACGCAAAGGTGTCCTCCACAGATGGTGCGCCCGATATTTGCGGCCCGTTGCAACCATCTGCAGCAAGCTCTCTCAGCGGAGGTATTTTGAATGACCAATAAAAGTTCTCAACCAGTTTTCGCGATCAACCACATGGTCGCCCCCAATCTTTCGCCGCGCGAGTTCTTCCAGCTGGCGAAATCTCTCGGTCTCAGCCATGTCGAGATCCGCAATGACCTCGACGGCAATGCCATTCTGAACGGCATGCCCGCTGCGGAGGTCCGGGCGCTGGCCGAGCAGGCTGGCGTTCGCATCGCCACGATCAACGCATTGCAGCGTTTCAACGAATGGTCGCCGGCACGCGAGAAGGAGGCAGTAGAACTTGCCGACTATGCCAGGGACGTTGGAGCCATGGCGCTGGTTCTGGTTCCGGTCAATGATGGCTCAGGGCAGAATGATGGCGAGCGCCAGGCGAACCTGCGCACTGCCTTGAAGGCGCTGAAGCCGATTCTCGAACAGCGTGGACTCATCGGTTTTGTCGAGCCGCTCGGCTTCGAGATCTGTTCACTGCGTTCGAAGCGCGAGGCTGCCGAGGCGATCGAGGCGGTCGGCGGGCAGGACCGGTTCAAGCTGGTGCACGACACGTTCCATCATCACCTCGCAGGCGAGCCGGACCTCTTTCCGGCACTGACCGGCCTCGTACATATTTCCGGTGTGACCGATCCGGACATTGCTGTCAGCGACATGCGGGATCCGCATCGTGTTCTGGTCGATGCGGATGACCGGCTCGGAAATCTCCAGCAGATGCGCGATCTGATCGAACAGGGCTATGAGGGCCTGTTTTCCTTCGAGCCGTTCGCGCGGGAGGTCCAGGAACTGGAAAATCCCTCGGAAGCCATTTCCGCGAGCATGGACACGATCAAGGCAGGTCTGGTCTAGGTCCAATCGACGGGCCAACGGCATTCCCGGCCCGTCCGTGCGGCCGGGAAGTCAATCGTCTTCCTCGTCGTAGGTGGTTATGCCCGCAATGGCGGGTATCCAAGGCAGCGCTGACCGTTGCCAGACGGCATGTGTCGGCTGCAATTGCGCACGTTGACGGAGCGTGCCCACCCGGACACCATAGACGGTCGGCTGCTGAGTATCCGCGCTGGCGTAGATCGGCGTGCCGCAGTCGCCGCAAAAAGCCTGTCGCCGCCGCGCTCCGCTTGCGGCGGTCTTGATATAGACCTTCGGTTTCCCCGACAGGACATGAAAATCCTTCGCGGCCACGGGAACCGAGACGCGAAAGGCCGTCCCTGTCAGGGTCTGGCAATCGGAACAATGGCATATGCTCACGTCTCCGGGGTCGGCCTCTCCTGTAAAGGTGATGCTGCCGCAATGGCACGAGCCATCAACTCTCATGTTTCCACCCTTCCTGCTCGGTCCGACCAGCAGGCATTATACAGGGTTAGTCGACCATGAGCAGGTCTCACTTGCCTCCATCAACGCGTCCATTGCCTGGAACAACCGTTCGCACTCGACAAGCCGGGGCGCGGTTACGGGACCGGCCCCGGATAAATCATTGCAGTTTGTCATTCCCCAAGCAGCTCGAATTCCGGCACGGTAATCGCTTCGGTGCCGGCAAACTCCAGCCTGTATCTGGACCAGGCCGCCGGGGGTCTTGATCGCGAGAGGCCGGGTCTGACGCCGCCACAGGAAGGTTTCATCTTGCGCTCGTCGAGTTTGACCCATGTCGTGCGTAAGCGTTCACGGCAAGGTGCATGTCTCTGCAGGCTGGCTGAGGGCCGTATCCTTTCCGTCTGGACCAAACGACGGGGGAAGCTGGTCCGCAGGCGGCTTGGCGCCCCAGCAGGTCGGCTTTTCGCCAAGGGTGAAATGGAGCGTCCGGCCTGCCTTTTCAGGATCGAAAGCAAGCCAGGTGCTGGCGTGGGATTTGCCGTCGAGCTTGACATCCTGAATATAGGTCTTGCCAGCATTGCCGGCATGGAGGCTCATCAGATGCCTGTCGCCCTGCCAGATGACTGCCTTTTCAAACAGCGGACTGGTGATGGTGAAGCCTGGAACCGCCGGGATTTGCGGATAGAGGCCGAGTGCGCCCCATACCAGCCAGCCAGATTCCGCGCCAAGATCGTCATTGCCGGGGATGCCATCAACGGCCGTCGTAAACTGGTTGGTCCTGATGCGCTGGACCACGGCCTGCGATTTGTAGGGCTGGCTCGTCCAGTTGTAGAGGAAGGGTGAAGCGAAATTCGGTTCATTGCCGATCCACATGTAGCCGGGCAAGTCTTCATAGGCATTGACATGGGTCACAAAGCTGTCGAGCCGTGCGATTGCGGCCTTTTCGCCGCCCACCGCATTGATAATGCCGCGAATGTCATGCGGTGCCATCCATGTATATTGCTCGGAATTGCCTTCGGCCCATTGCTCTCTATAGCTGCCATTGTAGCCGCCATTGTTGCCAACCCAGCCCGATGGCCAGCTGCCGTCGCTTGAGCGCGGCTGAATCTGCGGGTATTGCTGGCCGGCGACTTGCTTCCAGTCGGGATTGTAGAGATTGCGCCAATTGCCGGAGCGCGTGCGCAAGGATGCGGCTTCGTCCAGGGGACCGCCGGTAACCAACTGGCTGTCCTTTGTGCCGAGTGCGGCCACGAACTGCGAAATGGCGAAGTCGGTGCTCGTATATTCCATATTGGACGAGGTCGGGCCCCGGACTGAAGCGCTTGCAGGAATATAGCCCTTGGTCATGTAATGGTCCAAACCCGGCAGTGTCGTGACACCATCGCATGTCCTTGCACGGCCGAAGGCAGTATCGCGCATGATCTTGCTGGCGGCAGCCCTATCGAAATCCCTTGCGCCATAGGCGTGAGCCTGCGCTACGATGATGGAGACGCCGTCGCCGGGCATGATCGGGCTGCTCGAATTGCCATGCACCCACATGGGAAAAGTGCCACCGCACTGGTTGGCGTCGTTGACGAGCGAGCCCATCATGTCGCTCACTTCATTGGGGAACAACATGGCTTGCAGAGGGATGAGCGAGCGATATGTATCCCAACTTGAGAAGCTCGAATACTGGACACGGCCCGGTTGCAGCGTTTGGATCTTGTCGTCGAACCCGAGATATTGGCCATTGACGTCGCTGAACGTCGAAGGCGTTTGCAGGGAATGGTAAAGTGCGGTGTAGAATTTCTTCCTGTCGTCGCTGCTGCCGCCTTCAACCTGGATCGCGTTCAGGCGCTTGTTCCAGTCGGCGCTTGCCTGCTGGCGGACTTGCTCGAATGTCAGGGTCGCGGCTTCCTTTGCAAGGTTGTCCTTGGCGTTGTCCACGCTAACGTATGAAAGACCGACTTTCGCACGGACAATTGTGGATGCGCCTGCAGCTGTCGTGAAGGCGAGTGTCGTTGAATTGCCTGAGACCGATGAAGTGAAGGCCTGCTCGAACGTTGCGTAAAAATAGACGTTGAACCAGCCTCCGGAACCACAGAACCCGCCATCACGGGTCGAACCGGAAACGATTTGCGCTGCGGTGTCTACCGTCAGTGTGCCAGACCCTGTGCTTGATTGAGCAGCAATCCGCAACAGCGCATTCTTTCCGGCCGGATAGGTAAACTTGCCAAGGCCCGTGCGTGTCGTGGCGGTCAATTCGGTTTCGATGCCGCTTTCCGGAAACTTGATATAATAGTAGCCCGGCTCGGCGGCTTCGTTCTGATGATCAAGGACAGGTTCTGTCTCGCTTGTCGCGGACATGGGCAGGAACGGAATGGCACTGCCTGCATTGCAACCGACGCCGCTCAAATGGGTGAGGGGGAAACCGGTGATACGGCCCATCTCATGGTGATAGCCTTTGACGGAATAGCCGCCGGGTGTGTTCGTGTCTGGTCCCCAGTTGACCATGCCGAATGGCCGACCTGCGGCGGGGAAGGTAAATGCGCCCATGGCGCTGCCGCGATTGGGACCATCATGATGTTGCCCCGGACCGGTGCCGATAAATGGATCGACGAACTGCGTCAGCGGAATATTGACTCGGGTCGGCGGACGGTTCACGTCGGTCTTGTCCGTATCTCCGCCGTTACCTTTGCCTACATTGGCGGAAGAATCGCTTCCCGACGCGATGGAGCCGTTGCTGCCGGCGGCCGGAGCCGCAAACGTGCCATCGGTGTCCGTTTTGTTGCCATCGTTGCAGCCGGCGAGCATGCTGCCGGCCAGCAGCGCGGCGATAAATGTCTTTCTTGAAATCATTGTTTCCTCCCAAAAACATTGAACATAAGAACCGGTTAAATCCGGCATTGGCGGACCCCGCGTGGGGTCCGGCGCGTGCGCGCCGCAATTGCGCGCCGCGGGAACGGATGCCGTTCCCTATTGATGCAACTTACCTCCCGCTCAAAGGGATAGTCGTCCGACCATCCGCCGGTCAATTCGACCAAAGTCTGAGTAGGCAATGCGCGGGATTGGGGGGCGTTGTGCCTCTGGCGACACAGCTACGCGATGGCGATCCTACTCGATCATGAGCAGGCCGCGCTTCTGGCCTCCGTCGAACGTGTCCATTGCCTGGAACAATCGTTCGCGCTCGACAAGCCAGGGCCTGTAATTCTCATTCACATCGAGGATGAAGACCTTGTCTTCGTTCTCGAGATATCCGCCGATCGGCGAATGATGGCCGGCGCCGGCACCAAAAATCAGCTTTCTGCTGAAATTGACGATATACCGGCGATTGGGGTCGTTCGCATGTCTGAGATGTTCTTGAAATTCTTCGGACGTCAGGTTCCGGAGTACGGAAACCTCCCGCTCGGTGTGCTGTAGCGCGACCTCGGCAAGCTCATCGAGGGTCAGCCCCATGATGCAATAGCCGGTCCAGCACTTGCCCGTGCCGTCGAGGATTGCCGCTTCGCTCGTCTCCTCTTCTCCCAGCGAGCGGAACGCATTTGCAAGACTTGCCGGACCGCAGCGCGAGCCGTTGGATTGCCAGCTGACCTGCTGCTTGTAGGTTGCTGCCGCCGGCAACCGCCAGGCAAGGGCGATCAATTCCGGTGTGCGGATGACGGATGATTCTATGGCACCTGGAGGCACGGCCGTTTGCCCGGTGACAATCAATGCCGCACCGGCCAGCAAGGCGGCGCATGTGATGGCGCCATAAACCAGAAGACGCTTCATCGGGACCGGCCCTCAGCCCAACTCCTTTTCGATGGCAGCTTTACTCTTCCTCCGTTGCCTGTCCAGCCTGCATGGCTTCCGGAAGCACAATACGACCCTGCGTTTGTGCGTTTGCGACCGCCTCGACACTGCGACACCAGCATAAGCGGGCCCCGGGAAAGTGCACAGCTATGCAAATGGTCTTATTGCAATAATTGCCTTCGACGGGTGGAATCCCGCTTGACGCTGCAATGATAAAATGGAATAAATATTTCAGAAACTGAGCGCGGCGGTCTGTATATTCCGTATTTGACGTTCAGAATCAAGTTGCGTGAAACTTCGCGCACTCCGAGCGACCGGACATTCGCAGCCATGGGTAGGTTGGCTGCGCATGTGCAAGGCGTGGGGAGATTCCGGATTAAAACCGGTGCAGCCGGGCACCATTTGTGGAGGAGATGAAATGAAGAAGCTTTTGATGACTGTGGCTGTTTCAGCCCTTATGAGCAGTTCGGCCCTTGCCGCCAATATCGGCGTCTCGATGGCCCTGTTCGACGACAACTTCCTCACCGTCCTGCGCAATGGCATGCAGGATTACGCCAAGACACTGGACGGCGTGACGCTGCAGGTCGAGGACGCACAGAACGACGTGGCCAAGCAGCAGAGCCAGATCCAGAATTTCATCGCCTCGAAGGTGGATGCGATCATCGTCAATCCGGTCGATACCGATGCGACGGCAGCAATGTCGAAAATCGCTGCGGAAGCCGGTATCCCCCTGGTTTATGTCAACCGCGAACCGGTGAACGTGAACGAACTGCCGGAGAAGCAGGCTTTCGTTGCTTCGAACGAAGTTGAGTCCGGAACGCTCGAGACCAAGGAAGTCTGCCGCCTGCTCAAGGGCAAGGGCAAGGTCGTGGTCATGATGGGCGAACTGTCCAACCAGGCCGCACGTCAGCGCACCAAGGACATCCATGACGTCATTGCTACGGACGAGTGCAAAGGCCTTCAAATCGTTGAAGAACAGACCGCCAACTGGTCGCGTACGCAAGGCGCCGATCTGATGACGAACTGGCTCTCGGCCGGTCTCGAATTCGATGCGGTCATCTCCAACAATGACGAGATGGCCATCGGCGCCATCCAGGCTCTCAAGGCTGCCGGCCGCTCGATGGATTCGGTCGTGGTTGGCGGTGTCGACGCAACCCAGGACGCGCTTGCCGCCATGGCTGCGGGCGATCTCGACGTGACGGTGTTCCAGAATGCCGCCGGCCAGGGCCAGGGCGCGGTTGATGCCGCGCTGAAGCTCTCCAAAGGTGAGAAGGTTGAGTCTAAGGTCTATGTTCCCTTTGAGCTCGTAACACCTGATAATCTTTCGAAGTACCAAAAGGCCAATTAAGCAGTTTTCAACAATCCGGAACGCATCAAATCCGGTGCGTTCCGGTATATACTACATATTCACGCAATTCCGGACGGAAAGCCCGTTTCGGACTTTCTTGGAATTGCTCTGAGAGCCTCTCTGGGAGGAGATGATCATGTCAGTCAGTCCCTCGACCATGGCCGCCGTGCGCGCCAGTGGTGCCGTGCCGCAAGCGGAATATCTCCTGAACGCCGAGAACGTCAGGAAGGAATTTCCCGGCGTGCTTGCGCTGGACAATGTGCAGTTCCGGCTGAAGCGCGGCACTGTGCATGCGCTGATGGGCGAGAATGGCGCCGGTAAATCCACTCTCATGAAAATCCTCGCTGGAATATATATTCCAGATCAGGGCGAAGTCTACCTGAAGGGTCTGCCGATCCGTCTCAAATCACCCCTGGATGCGCTGGAGAATGGGATCGCCATGATCCATCAGGAACTCAACCTGATGCCATTCATGACGGTGGCCGAAAATATCTGGATCCGGCGCGAGCCCAAGAACAGCTTCGGATTTGTCGATCACGGCAAGATGTACGAGATGACCGCGGAGCTGTTCAAGCGCCTGAACATTTCGCTTGATCCCGAAAGCCAGGTCCGGGACCTGAGCGTCGCCAACCGCCAGATGGTGGAAATCGCCAAGGCCGTATCCTACGAATCCGATGTGCTGATCATGGACGAGCCGACTTCGGCGCTGACCGAGCGCGAGGTGGAGCACCTGTTCCAGATCATCCGCGACCTGCGCGCCCAGGGCATCGGCATTGTCTACATCACCCACAAGATGAACGAGCTGTTCGAAATCGCCGACGAGTTTTCCGTGTTCCGCGATGGCCGCTTTATCGGCACCCACGCCTCGACCGATGTGACGCGCGACGACATCATCAAGATGATGGTCGGGCGCGAGATCACGCAGATGTTCCCGAAGGAGATTGTGCCGATCGGGGATGTGGTCCTTTCGGTTAAGGACCTTTCGCTGAAACGGGTGTTCCGTGATGTGAGCTTTGACGTGCGTGCAGGGGAGATCCTCGGCATAGCCGGACTGGTCGGCTCGGGCC
The DNA here is from genome assembly GCF_020164435.1 of Phyllobacterium lublinensis. Taxonomy (GTDB): domain Bacteria; phylum Pseudomonadota; class Alphaproteobacteria; order Rhizobiales; family Rhizobiaceae; genus Phyllobacterium; species Phyllobacterium lublinensis. The sequence continues at coordinate 12,677 of NZ_JAIUDQ010000007.1, forward strand.
GGTCCAATGTCGCCGAAACCATCTTTGGCGTTACGCCGGCAACGACAGGCACGATTTCGATCAACGGCACGCCGGTAAAGATCAACACGCCCACGCAGGCGATTGCTCATGGCATGGCCTTCCTCACCGAGGATCGCAAGGATACCGGATGCCTGCTTATTCTCGACGTCCTGGAAAACATGCAGATCGCCGTGTTGCAGGATCGCTTTGTCAAATACGGCTTCGTGGCCGAAAAGCAGATCGCCAAAGCCTGCAAGACCATGAGTGACACGCTTCGGATCAAGACCCCGAACCTCCAGGAAACAGTGGAAAACCTTTCCGGGGGTAACCAGCAGAAAGTGCTGATCGGCCGGTGGCTGCTCACGAACCCGAAGATTCTCATTCTCGACGAACCGACGCGCGGTATCGATGTAGGCGCCAAGGCGGAAATCCATCGCCTGATATCGCAGCTCGCCAAGACAGGTGTGGCGGTCATCATGATCTCGTCGGAAATGCCGGAAGTGCTCGGCATGAGCGACCGGATCATGGTGATGCATGAAGGCCGGGTTACCGGTTTTCTCGATCGCGAAGAAGCAACCCAGGTAAAAGTCATGGAGCTCGCTTCCAAGTGAGTGGCCCCGGGAGGAACCAGCAATGACAAGCGAACCAGTAACCGCCAAGACAACGACGCCGACACTGACGCCCAAGAGCCGCCGACGGCTGCCGCCCGAGGTCAATATCCTTCTGGTGTTGGTCGGTATCGCATTGATCTTCGAGATTCTCGGCTGGATTTTTGCGGGGCAGAGCTTCCTCATGAACTTTCAGCGGTTGCGGATCATCATCCTGCAGGTGTCGGTCATCGGCATCATCGCCGTCGGCGTGACACAGGTGATCATCACCGGTGGCGTCGATCTTTCCTCCGGCTCCGTGGTTGGCATGACCGCGATGATTGCCGCAAGTTTCGCCCAGTCCTCCACTTGGGCGCGGCCGGTCTATCCCGCTTTGACAGACCTGCCGTTTTTCATCCCGATCGGCGTTGGCCTTGGCATCGGGCTTCTCGCGGGCATCGTCAATGGCTGGCTGATCGCCTACACCAAGATACCGCCGTTCATCGCCACGCTCGGCATGATGGTGTCCGCCCGCGGCGTCGCAAAGTGGTACACCAAGGGGCAGCCTGTATCGGGCCTGACCGACCAGTTCAATTTCATCGGCACGGGCATCTGGCCGGTGGTCGTCTTCCTGCTGGTGGCGCTGATCTTCCACGTTGCCCTGCGCTATACACGCTACGGCAAGTTCACCTATGCCATCGGCGCGAACGCGCAGGCAGCTCGCGTTTCCGGTATCGATATCGAGAAGCACCTAATCAAGGTCTATGCCATTGCCGGGCTCCTGGCCGGATTGGCCGGGATCGTCACTGCCGCCCGAGCCCAGACGGCGCAGGCTGGCATGGGTGTGACCTATGAACTTGATGCGATCGCGGCTGCTGTTATCGGCGGCACCTCGCTGACGGGTGGTGTCGGTCGCATTACCGGCACGGTGATCGGTGCCATTATTCTCGGCGTCATGATCTCCGGCTTTACGTTCCTGCGCGTCGACGCCTACTATCAGGAAATCATCAAGGGCGTGATCATCGTTGCTGCTGTCATCGTGGACGTGTATCGCCAGAAGAAGCGGAAGGTTTAGAACCATCACAAAGGCTGACGCCGGATATCTCCCCCCTCGAAGGGGAGATAAGCGCGGCACTGTTGGCCACCAATCTTTAACACCCGGGATCCTTCCGGGCTTCACTTAAGAGGTAATGAAATGACTGTACGTTTTGGTCTTCTCGGCGCTGGCCGCATTGGCAAGGTCCACGCGAAGGCCGTAACATCCAACCCGCAGGCGAAGCTCGTCGCCGTCGCCGATGCTTTCGAACAGGCGGCCAAGGACCTTTCCGCCGCGCATGGTTGCGAAATTCGCACCATCGAGGCAATCGAAAAGGCATCCGACATCGATGCCGTCATCATCTGCACGCCGACTGACACCCATGCGGACCTCATCGAGCGTTTCGCCCGCGCCGGCAAGGCGATCTTCTGCGAGAAACCAATCGATCTCGACGTCAAGCGTGTCGAGGAGTGCCTTGCCGTGGTCCGGGAAACCGGCGCGACCCTGATGGTTGGCTTCAACCGACGCTTCGATCCGCATTTCGCCGCTGTCCGCAAGGCGATCGATGACGGCGCCATCGGCGATGTGGAGATGGTGACGATCACCTCTCGCGATCCGGGTGCACCGCCGGCCGAATATATCAGCCGGTCCGGCGGCATTTTCCGCGACATGACGATTCATGATTTCGACATGGCCCGCTTCCTGCTCGGCGAAGATCCTGTTGCAGTAACGGCGCATGCCTCGGTGCTGGTCGACAAGAAGATTGGCCAGCTTGGCGACTATGACAGTGTCAGCGTCATTCTCTCGACGGCATCGGGCAAGCAATGTGTCATCTCCAATTCCCGCCGCGCCACCTATGGCTATGACCAGCGTATCGAGGTGCACGGCTCGAAGGGCATGGCGCAGGCCGAGAACCAGCGGCCGGTCTCGATCGAGATTGCCAATGGCAGCGGCTATACGCGGCCGCCGCTGCACGACTTCTTCATGACCCGCTACACGGAAGCCTATGCCAATGAGATCGCAGCGTTCATCAACGCGATAGCCACGGGCGTCAAGGCATCACCCAGCGGCGAGGACGGACTGATCGCCCTGGCGCTTGCCGATGCGGCCGTAAGGTCGGTCAAGGAAGGCAAGACGATCACGGTGTAGTTGACGAAATCACATTGCAGGTGAGCCGTGCGTGGTTCGACGGGGCTCACCATGAGGGATATTCTTTGATTTGCAGGGAGCTACGGCCAACAGCGTTGGCGCCTTCCTGCGGCACAACAATTTCCCTCATAGTTGGTGAGCATCGTTAAACCACGCACGTGATATCTGCAGATCTACCTCACATCCACCCAGCGCTGCTCGTTGAACGAGCGTGCCATGGCATGCACGGTCCTCCGGGCTGGCCATTGATGCGCTTGATCAGCTCGTGGCACTCGATGATCTTCAAATCGTTGAAGCCCAGGCCATGGCCGGACGCTGGAATGAAACAGCAGGTGAGTCGTGCGTGGTTCGACGGGGCTCTGCATGAGGGAGATTGTTTGATTGCAGGGACAGCGTTGGCGTCTTCCTGCGGCACAACAATTTCCCTCATGGTTGGTGAGCACCCTTAAACCACGCACGTGATATCTGCAGATCTACCTTACATCCACCCAGCGCTGCTCGTTGAACGATCGTGCCATGGCATGCACGGTCCTCTCGATCTCGAGCCCGTCGGCGAATTCTATCAGATGCGCCGGCTGGCCATTGATGCGCTTGATCAGCTCATGGCACTCGATGATCTTCAAATCGTTGAAGCCCAGGCCATGGCCGGGCGCCGGAATGAACTGGCCATAGGGTTCGTGGTGCGGCGCGGTCAGGATGGTGCGGTAGCCCTGTTCGGTGGCACGGTCCGCGGTGACATAGAGCTGGAATTCGTTGGCGCGTTCCTGGTCAAACAGGATTGAGCCCCTGGAGCCGAAAACCTGCAATGCGATGCGGCCCTTGCGGCCCCAGGCGGAGCGGTTGACCTGCAGCGTGCCTGCAACACCGTTTTCCATATGCATCAGCACGCTGGCACTGTCGTAGGTTTCGACCGGACGATCACTGCCGTCCTGCGTCTTGCGGGCGGGGTAGGGCTTCGACATGTCGCACATGACCCGTGAGACGCGGCCGAATAGCGTGAACAGAAGCGAGAGCGGATGCACCGCAAAATCGTCGAGCGCGCCATAACCGGATGTAGCCGCGTGCTTCCAGTAGAACAGCGCATCGGGGTCGGCCATGAAGTCTTCATCCATCTCGATGCGCAGGTGATTGACATCGCCGATCACCTTTTCGGCGAGGAGCTTGCGGATGTGGCGAATGGCCGGGCCTTGGATATAGTTGTAGCCAAGCGCTGCGACCTTTCCGGATGCGTTTGCTGCCGAGAGCATGGCCTCCGCATCGTTGAAGGAGGGCGCCATCGGCTTTTCGCACCAGACATGCTTGCCGGCCTTGAGCGCTGCAATGGCCATTTCCGGATGAAACTGGTTTGGCGTGGTGACGGAGACGACATTGACTTCCGGGTCATCGATGACCGAGCGCCAGTCACCCGAGCCTTTCGCAAAACCGAACTCGTTGGCGCGGCGCACCGCGAGTTCCGGATTGGCCTCGCCGAGGTGCACCAGGCGCACAGGCGCGACATCGCCGAACACGGCGCGAACCGAGTTCCAGGCCAGCGCGTGGCATTTGCCCATGAATCCCGTTCCGATCAATCCTACACCTAACATCGCTCTCTCCACGCTTGCAGTTTCCGATTGAAATAATCTATAACAGGACAAAATGGAATAACTGATCCGTCTTGATACAAATATTTTACAACAAGGACGCGGGTAAGAGGGAGCGATTTGGTGGGCAGCATGGATAATGACGTCGCATTACCGCGGGATTTTGATGCGTTGCGCACCATGATCCTCGATCGCCGTGAGGCCCTGCCGAAGCGTCTCGCCCAAATAGCTGCGTACGCGCTCAGCAACCCGGACGAGATTGCTTTCGGGACAGCGGCGAGCATCGCCCAGACTGCGGGCGTCCAGCCCTCTACGCTGATCCGCTTTGCCCAGCATCTCGGCTTCGACGGCTTCACGAGCCTGCAGTCGGTGTTCCGTGAGCGCTTGCGTGAACGGCAGGTTTCCTATGAAGAACGCCTTTCGGCATTGCGTGGCGACACGCACGGCCTCTCCAAGAACCGCGTTATACTCAACGGGTTCCTCACGGCAGCAAGCCACTCCATCGAGACAATTTCGCATAATGTCGAAGAAGAGGTGCTGGAAGCGGCCGTCAACATCCTGGCGGGCGCCGAGACGATCTATCTGATTGCGCGGCGCCGCTCCTACCCGATCACCGCCTATATGGCCTATGCCTTCGGCAAGCTGAAAATTCGCAACCAGCTGATCGAATCAACGGCGGGTATCGATCCGGAAATACTCTCATTCGCCAACCCCAAGGATGCCGCCATCGCCATCAGCTTCTCCCCCTATGCCTCGGCGACAATCGAGCACGCGGCAGCCCTGGCGGCGCGAAATGTGCCGGTCGTGGCTATTACCGACAGTGCGTTCTCGCCACTCGCCCAGTCGGCGAAGGTATGGTTCGAGGCGGCGGAAGGCGACTTTTCCGGCTTCCGCTCGCTATCCGGCACCATGGCCCTCGCGATGGCGCTGACGGTGAGTGTCGCGGAAAAGCGGCGGAGCTTGTGATTCAAATACAATTACCGCGCCTGTGCGTGGTTCCCCCTTCGACAGGCTCAGGAAGCTTACCATGAGGGGCGTAGAGGATTGCAGGGCGCCACGGTGTGCGATTGGCATCGCAACCAGACCGCGCCCTCGCCAACAATGTCGAACCACGCACAATGATTTTGCAGCATCTGAATCGCCTTCAAACGATAGAATCTGAAAAAGAACAGGCATTCCATATTGACGATTCGATAGAATTATTATTTCATATAGGAAAATTCCTGGCCACTTGATGCCGGACACTTCAGCCTATCGGGAGGACTATCATGGACAGAACTGATGCGAGCAAGCCGCTTGACGTCATCACGATAGGCCGTTCGTCGGTTGATCTTTATGGCCAGCAGATCGGCTCACGCCTGGAGGATATCGCGTCCTTTGCCAAATCCGTTGGCGGCTGCCCGGCCAACATTGCCGTGGGCACGGCGCGTCTCGGCCTGCGCTCGGCACTTCTGTCGCGGGTCGGCGATGAACAGATGGGAAGGTTCATCCGCGAACAGATGGCGCGTGAAGGCGTTGCCACCGATGGCGTAATCACGGATCCGGAGCGGCTCTCGGCGCTGGTCATCCTGTCGGTCGAGAACGACAAAAGCTTCCCGCTGATCTTCTATCGCGAGAATTGCGCCGACATGGCACTGAACGAGGGCGACGTCGATCCGGCTTTCATCCAGTCGGCGCGTGCCGTTGTCGTGACCGGAACGCACTTCTCCAAGCCCAACACCGACGCTGCGCAGCGCAAGGCCATCCGCCTGATGAAAGAAGCAGGCGGCAAGGTGGTGTTCGATATCGATTATCGGCCAAACCTGTGGGGGCTTGCCGGACACGCGGCAGGGGACAGCCGCTACATTGCGTCCGACGCCGTTTCCAATCACCTGAAGACTGTGCTTGCCGATTGCGACCTGATCGTCGGCACCGAGGAAGAAGTACTGATCGCCTCGGGAGAGGCCGACTTGCTCAGCGCCTTGAAGACAATTCGGGCGCTTTCAGGCGGCACCATTGTGCTGAAGCGTGGCCCGATGGGCTGCATCGTCTATGAAGGGGCGATTTCCGACAATCTCGAGGATGGCATTGTCGGCAAGGGCTTTCCGATCGAGGTCTTCAACGTCCTTGGCGCAGGGGATGCCTTCATGTCGGGCTTCCTGCGCGGCTGGCTCGGTGGCGAGCCATTGGCAACGGCGGCGACCTGGGCCAATGCCTGTGGGGCCTTTGCGGTTTCGCGGCTGTTGTGCGCGCCGGAAATTCCGACTTTCGAGGAACTGCAGTATTTCCTCAAGCACGGCAGCCCGCACCATGCACTGCGCAAGGATGAGGCGATCAACCACGTGCATTGGGCAACGACGCGCCGGCATGAAATCCCGTCAATGATGGCCTTCGCCATCGATCACCGGGTGCAGCTCGAAGACCTTGCGCAGAAGCTTGGCGCGGATGCAGACAAAATCCATGCGTTCAAGGAACTGGCGGTAAAGGCGGCGGCGAAAGTGGCCAATGGCCGCAGCGGCTATGGCATGCTGCTCGACGAGAAGTTCGGCCGGGAGGCGATGTTCGAATTCGCCCGCCACAATTTCGACTGGCTGGGGCGTCCCGTAGAATTGCCGGGTTCGCGGCCGCTCCGATTCGAGTTCTCACAGGATATTGGCTCGCAATTGGCGGAATGGCCGGTCGACCATTGCATCAAGTGCCTGTGCTTCTACCGGCCGGATGATCCGGCGGAACTGAAGGCGGAGCAGCAGGCAAAGTTGCGCACCCTGTTCGAGGCGGCGCGCAAGGTCGGGCGCGAACTGCTGATTGAAATCATCGCCGGCAAGCACGGCAAGCTCGACGACAACACCATTCCCCAGGCGCTCGAGGAGCTCTATGCGCTCGGCATCAAGCCTGACTGGTGGAAACTTGAGCCGCAGGCATCCGCGGCCGCTTGGAGGCAGATCGAGTCCGTGATCGCGAAGCATGATCCCTGGTGCCGCGGCGTGGTGCTGCTCGGACTTGAAGCTCCCCAGGACGAACTGGAGGCCGCATTCGCCGCAACGGCCGATGCGCCGGTGGTGAAGGGCTTCGCCGTAGGGCGTACATTGTTCATGGATGCGGCCGAAAACTGGCTCTCCGGTCGCATTTCCGATGAGGCTGCCATTGACGACATGGCCGATCGTTTCGAAAAATTGACCAAGGCCTGGCTTGCCAGCCGCAACAGACAAGCGGCATAGCAGAGATAGCCTGGGAGGAGAGTAACATGACCAAGACGATACGCCTGACGATGGCTCAGGCCCTGACGCGCTTTCTCAGCCGGCAGATGACGATTGTGGATGGGAAGAAGATGCCGGTTTTCGCCGGTGTCTGGGCCATTTTCGGCCACGGCAATGTCGCTGGCATCGGTGAGGCGCTTTACCAGGTGCAGGAAGAGCTGCCGACCTACCGGGCGCACAACGAACAGGCCATGGCGCATGCGGCTATCGCCTTTGCCAAGGCGACGTTTCGCCGGCGCATGATGGCGGTGACGAGTTCCGTCGGCCCCGGCGCAACGAACATGGTGACGGCAGCCGCGCTCGCGCATGTCAATCGACTGCCACTCCTGCTCCTGCCGGGCGACGTCTTTGCCAACCGACTGCCGGACCCGGTCCTGCAGCAGGTTGAATCATTCGGTGATGGTACGGTTTCGGCGAATGACTGCTTCCGCCCTGTCTCGCGTTATTTCGACCGCATCACGCGCCCCGAGCAGATCATACCTGCCCTGCAGCGAACGATGACCGTGCTCACCGATCCTGCAGAATGCGGGCCTGTAACGCTGGCCCTCTGCCAGGATGTGCAGGCGGAAGCCTATGACTATCCTGAAAGCTTTTTCGAGGAGAGGCTTTGGGCGCCGAGGCGACCGCGGCCCGATGTTGGCGAACTTGCCGCTGCAATCGGCGCGCTCCGCTCGGCCGAAAAGCCGCTGGTGATCGCCGGCGGCGGGGTCATCTATTCCGAAGCCTCCAGGGAACTCGCCGATTTCGTCGAGGCGGCCGGAATTCCGGTCTGCGAAACCCAAGGCGGCAAATCTTCGCTGCCCGACCGGCACCCGCTCAACATGGCGGCTGTCGGCGTCACTGGGACGTCCGCAGCCAACCGGCTGGCGCAAGAAGCCGATGTCATCCTCGCGGTCGGAACCCGGCTCCAGGACTTCACCACCGGTTCCTGGGCGCTGTTCCAGAACAGCGAGAAGACCTTCATCGGGCTCAACATCCAACCGTTCGATGCGGCCAAGCACCGGGCCTTGCCTCTGGTCGCTGACGCACGGGAGGGGCTGGTCGAGCTTGCCGCCGGGCTCAAGGACTATCGCGCGCCGAAAAGCTGGACTGAGAAAGCCGAGAATGGCAAGGCGGACTGGCAGAGAGCTGCGGCAAAGGTCACAGGCGCGACAAATGTGTCGCTGCCATCCGATGCGCAGGTCATCGGTGCCGTTCAACGAACCATGGGCAGCGAAGCAACAGTCCTGCACGCGGCAGGCGGTCTGCCCGGCGAAATGCACAAGCTGTGGCAGGCGGGCGCGCCGGGATCGTACCATGCCGAATACGGCTTTTCCTGCATGGGTTACGAGATTGCAGGCGGACTTGGCACCAAGATGGCGAAGCCGGACGACGAAGTTGTCGTCATGATCGGCGACGGGTCCTACCTGATGCTCAATTCCGAGATCGCAACGTCGGTCATGCTCGGCCACAAGATCAATATCGTGCTCCTCGACAATCGCGGCTATGGCTGCATCAACCGGTTGCAGATGGGCACTGGCGGCGCCAACTTCAACAATCTGCTGAAGGACTCGAAGCATGAGATCCTGCCGGATATCGACTTTGCCGCGCATGCGCGAAGCCTCGGGGCGATCGCCGAGAAGGTGAGCTCCATTGCCGACATGGAGAGCGCTCTGGAGCGGGCCAAACGCAACGACCGAACGACGGTCATCGTCATCGATACCGACCCCCTCATATCCACCGAGGAGGGTGGATTCTGGTGGGATGTCGCCGTCCCGGAAGTCAGCAAGCGCAGCGAGGTCAATGCCAAGCGCAAGGCCTATGAGGAAGCGATCAGGCTTAGGTCGGTCGGGAACTAGGATGAGTTTGGAATGCTTTGCTACTCCTCTGCCATCCTTAGCTTTCATCCGTCATCCTCGGGCTTGATCCGAGGATCCAGCCATCGCTCGGTATCGCGAACTAGAAAAATGGATCCTCGGGTCAAGCCCGAAGATGACGGAGAGAACAGCGTGGAATAACACTACTCGTCCCCGGAGCAGCAAACCAACAACAAATGCAAGTATCAATTGGAGTAATGACGTGAAGGCAAAACTGGGCATGTCCCCGATCGCATGGTGGAACGATGATCTCGCGGAGCTCAGCGACGACGTTTCGCTGGAGGAGTGCCTGCGCCAATCGCGTTCTGCGGGCTTTACCGGCATGGAAATGGGCCGCCGTTTTCCGAACGATCCGGATGTGATGCTGCCGATCCTGCGCGAGGCGGATGTTACGCTGTGCGGCGGCTGGTTCTCGGGTACGCTGGTTGACGAGGATCTGGCAAAGAACAAGGACCGCATCCAGCCGATGATCGACTTGTTCAAGGCCGTGAATGCACCCTGCATCGTCTACGGCGAGGTCGGCCGCTCGATCCAGGGCGATCGATCCAAGCCGCTGGTCACCAAGCCGAAACTTGGCGACGAGGAAATGAAGGTATATGCCCGCAAGGTCACCGAGTTCGGTGAATGGTGCGCACAGCAGGGCATGCCGCTCTCCTACCATCATCACATGGCGGCTGTGGTCGAAACCGAACCGGAACTCGACGCCTTCATGAAATATTCCGGCGAGGGTATTCCGCTCCTGCTGGATGCCGGCCACCTGGCCTTTGCCGGCGGCGATGTGCTGCGCGCAATCGACAATCATCACCGGCGGATCAACCACGTACATGTCAAGGATGTCCGCATGCCGGTGATCGACGGTCTGGACCGCTCGAGCCAGTCCTTCCTCGATGCCGTTGCCCTCGGCGCCTTCACCGTACCGGGTGACGGCTCGCTGGATTTCGGTGCAATCGTCCAAAAGTTTGCCGATTACGGCTATGAAGGCTGGTTCGTGGTCGAGGCTGAACAGGATCCGAAGAAAAATCCACCGCTCAAGATGGCGCAAGTCGGGTATAAGGAACTGATGCGGGTCATGACGGCCGCCGGCTATACGGTCGAGACCCAGGGTTTCCCCAAGGGTTGAAAAATGGGTTCGAAATGAACAAAGACAGTAATCATCCCTGGTTTCGTCCGCTCTGGCGACGCGTCGCAGTCGTCGCCTTCTGCGTTGCCTGGGCAATCTTCGAATTTGCAACCGGTACGCCGTTTTGGGGCGTGTTGGCGCTGGGCTTCGCCGCATATGGCGTCTGGCAGTTCTTTATCATCTACGATGCTTCGGAACCCGCGGCGCCAGAGGACAAATCTGATTGACGCATGATCATATCCGAAAAGTCCGACAACTTTCGGGATCATGCTGGGAAGGAGTGAAACCATGTCGAAACTCTTGCTGAAGGCTAAGCCAGGCGCCGGGCATGTGGCGCATGTCACGCCCGAAAGTGCCGGCTGGACCTATGTCGGCTTTGATCTTCATCGTTCGGCGCCGGGCCAGTTGGTCGCTGGCCGCAGCGAAGACAAGGAAGTCTGCCTCGTCTTCGTTACCGGCAAGGGAGTCGTCACTGTCAACGGTCGCGATCTTGGCCTGCTCGGGGAGCGGATGTCGCCGTTCGATGGCAAGCCATGGTCAGTTTATGTGCCGGAAGGCAGCAACTGGTCGGTGACGGCGGATACGGATCTGGAACTCGCCGTTTGCTCAGCGCCGGGGCTCGGCGGCGGTCTGCCCGTCCGGGTCATTTCGCCTGACGATCTCGGCCAGGAAACGCGCGGGAAGGGCACCAACACCCGCTACGTGACAAATATCCTGCCGGAGAACGAGCCTGCGGATTCATTGCTCGTGGTCGAAGTGATCACCCCGGGCGGCCATACGTCCAGCTATCCGCCGCACAAGCACGACCATGATAACCTTCCGGCCGAATCCTACCTGGAGGAGACTTACTACCACCGTTTCAACCCGCCTCAAGGGTTCGGATTCCAGCGGGTCTATACCGATGACAGGTCACTGGATGAAGCGATGGCGATCGAGGATGGTGACGTCGTCATGGTCCCCAAGGGCTATCACCCCTGCGCCGCGTGCCATGGCTATGATCTCTATTACCTCAATGTGATGGCTGGTCCAAAGCGCACCTGGAAATTTCACAATGCTGTGGAGCATGAGTGGCTGATGAATCGGTGAGCTGCGAGCATGCCGATCATCTCTCCCCTTGAGGGAGAGATAGGCGCAGCTACCACCGCAGAATATATCGTCCGGTGATCGCGCCGATCAGGCCAGGAACGAGCACGCCGAGCGTGTACCAGACGGCGATGAAAGGCATGGCGCTTTCGCTGCAATGGAACGAATAGACGAAGGCAGCAATTGCACCGGCGGCAAGGCCCGCTGCTGCTCCGGCAACCGCAAGCCGGGTGGGAGCGAGACCGCGCAGTACCCATAAGCCGCCGACCAGCAACGGCAGTGACAGCATGACGATGTTGAAGGTGCAGACCGCGACCGAACGGCCTTTCAGCATGGCCATGTATTCCTCGGGGGGGCTCATCGCCATTTGCACTAGTGCAAGAATGATCATCACGACGATGGTTGCGGCAATCACGCCGAGACTGACGCCGATGGAGCCAAGCGGGTGAGCGATGCGCTTGACTGCCCAGGTCGCGGCGGCTGCAAGGATGAGCGTATAGAAAAATTTGCTCCAGAACGGCATGGTCGTTGCCGCATCGGCAAGGTCCGCACGCATGCCGAGCCACATCCACATGAGAACCGCAGACGCGATCAGGCTGAGGCCAAGACCCATCAGGACACGCCGGATGACGGCGAACCGCGATACCGGCTTCAGTTCGGCAGAGAGACGCGCAATCAGATCATTTGTCGTCATTTGCATGACCCTTCAACCTAGCGGTTATCGCCCTTAATCCCCTGTGTATGCTGACCTTAACCGACGTTTCCGAAAGGCCGGTGCTTTGCGCCACTTCGGCGATGGATTGACCCTGGATCTTTGTACGGTAGATCAGGTCCCTTGACCTTTCCGGCGCCGATTGCAGCAGCCGCTCCACGTCCATGCGGTCGGCGGTGACGTCGGACTGGTCCTGCACAAACAAATCCTCCACATCATCGAGCGGAACGGTAGCCCGGATGCGGTTGCGCCGGAAATGATCGATCAGTTTGTAGCGCGCAATCGCATGAAGCCAGGCCGTAAAGGGCCGGTCTACCTCATAGGTTGCCCGTCTCGTGTGCAAGGCCATCAGCGTCTCCTGCACGAGATCGTCAGCGTCGCCCTTGTGGGCATCCGCGAGCCTGCGCAGGAAATAAGCGCGCAGGTGCCTGGCGACATCATCCAGGAGGACGCCATAGCTGCGCGCATCACCCGCCAGACTTGCGAGCATCAACTCTTTCAATCGCGTTTCGACCGAGTGCACTCCGATTCATTCCTTAATTCGTGGCAGCGGCGAAAAAGTTACAGATGAGACGGAAGCCCGCAGCAGGTCAATCCTCCAAACGCAAATCCACGCAACAATGATCACCAATGCGTGATGGCTGTAACCGGACCTCACTGCCGCGCGAACTGCCTGATGTGACCCTGATCAGAGGCTCCCGAAACTTCCTGGCGCATTTGATCGTGTCTTGTTCAAACCGAGGAGACAATCATGAACAGTTTCACACGCCACATCAGCCTGTCTGCCCTAGTTCTCGCGACCGGACTCGCCGGTGCCAGCCTGGCTTTTGCCGAAGATGCCATGAAGGCCGATCCGATGAAGCAGTCCGACTGCATGGCGAAAGCCAAGATGGAGAAGGACACGACAAAGATGAATGCCATGGTGAAGGAATGCGACACGATGGCGATGAAGAAGGATACAATGAAACCGATGAAGAAGGACGCCATGGCGCCCGACGCGATGGCTCCAAAGAAGAAGTGAGCGAAATGCTTGTGCAGACGATACCGACCATCTCTCCCCACAGGGGAGAGACAGGCGCTGCAACTCCCGAGGAGGCTTAAAATGACTAGCGTAACGACCGGCACCGGCAATACCGGAATGGTCATGCCCAAGAAGGTCCGGTTCTATCGCCACTCCGTGGCGGTGCGTGTCACGCACTGGCTGAACGTCCTGTGCCTGAGCTTCCTGCTGATGAGCGGGCTGCAAATATTCAATGCCCATCCATCGCTTTACTGGGGGCAATACGGAGCTGACGCGCTGCCCGATCGCTCCTTCATTTCCATCGGGGCGGTTGAGGACGGCGATACTATCAAGGGTATTACCCGCATAGGGTCGCTGTCGCTGAACACCACGGGCATCCTCGGCGCCTCGACGGAAGATGGAGAGCTCAGCCCCCGTGCATTTCCATCCTGGATAACGATCCCGAGCTATCAGGATCTGGCGACCGGCCGCCGCTGGCACTTCTTCTTCGCATGGTTTCTCGTCATCAACGGCCTCATCTATCTGCTCTACGGTCTCATTGCCGGGCACGTACGCCGCGACCTTGTCCCGAGCAGGGAGCAGTTGGCGCCCAGACATCTGGCGCATGAGATTGCCGAGCATGCGCGGCTGCGCTTTCCGAAGGGCGAGGCGGCGCGTCACTACAATTCCCTGCAAAAGCTGGCCTATGTGGGCGTGATCTTTGTGGTACTGCCCCTGATCGTTTTGACCGGGCTCACCATGTCGCCAGGTTTCAACGCGATCTTCCCCTGGCTGCTCGATGTCTTCGGTGGACGGCAATCGGCGCGTACGATCCATTTCATCTGTGCGTCGCTGCTGGTCGCCTTCGCTGTCGTACACATCGTCATGGTGCTGGTGTCCGGCGTCTGGAACAATCTGCGCTCGATGATCACCGGCTATTACACCCTGAGGGTCGAACCGGGAAAGGACCAGTCAAATGGGCTTTGATCTCACACGCCGCCGTTTCCTTATCGGCTCAGGCGTCGCTGCAACGGGCATTCTGACCGGCTGCGATGCACTGGTGGAAAACGCCAAGGTCAACGATGTCCTGCAGAAGGCAGAGTCCCTGACAATGGGGGCACAGCGCCTGCTGATGTCGCATCAGCCGCTGGCACGCGAATATACCGAGGCGGATCTATCGCCCGTATTCAAGGCCAATGGTTCCACGCAGCCCGACAGTGAGGAATATGCCCGGCTGACGGTAAGCAATTTCGCGGACTGGAAGCTCGTGGTGGACGGCATGGTGCAAAGGCCGCTCACGCTGTCGCTGGCCGAATTGAGGGCCATGCCATCGCGCACGCAAATCACGCGGCACGATTGCGTCGAAGGCTGGAGCGCCATCGGCAAATGGACAGGCGTTCCCCTTGGCCTGGTCCTGGAAAGGGCAGGGATCGCTCCGGGAGCTCGCTATGCGGTTTTCCATTGTGCTGATGAATATGAGAAGACGCTCGACGGCAGCGGCCAATATTATGAAAGCATCGACCTGGTTGATGCGTGGCACCCGCAGACGATCCTGGCCTATGGCATGAACGGCAAGGACCTGGAAGTCGCCCATGGTGCGCCGCTGCGGCTGCGTGTTGAACGGCAGCTTGGGTACAAGCATGCCAAATATGTCATGCGCATCGAGCTCATCGACAGCTTCAAGGGCCTTTGGGGCGGCAAGGGCGGCTTCTGGGAAGATCGCGGCTACGAGTGGTATGCGGGAATCTAGAGCCCATTGAATCTCAATTGCCCGTACGACCGATCACGCCGGCAGGCCGGCGCTTTTCAGGCCTTCTGCCCATCGGGCGGCATCCTCCGGCCGCCTGATAGGGAAGCAATCGTTGAGGGTCGACAGGCGAAGGTCGGGATGAAGCTGGCGCAAGCGCTTCATCGCGTCCTTGGCCTCCGCAGCCTGGCCGGCCAGTGCATGGCTCGCCGCAGCGACACAGGTAGCGATGAAGTGGACCGGTTGCTCACGAATGGCCGAATGCGCCCACGACGACGCATCCTCGTACCGTCCGGAGAAGAAGTAGGCCGTGGCCATTGCAGCATGGGCATTGAACATCTGGGGATCCTGCGGGTTGAGGCGCATGGCCCGCATGAGGTGATCCATTGCCACGTCCTGTTCGCCGAGCCAGATCCTCGCCCAGCCACTGAACAGCCAGGCCGAGGCCCAATTGGGATTGAGCGCAAGCGCGCGATCCAGCAGATCAGCGCCATAGTCATGGGCGCCGAGAACATATGTGAAAGCGATTCCGGCGGTGGTGAGCGCGACCGCATCATCCTTTCCCAGGGCGGCGGCATGGCGGGCCAGCCGCTCGGTTTCCGCCGTCTCTGCCGCGCGGTCGACCATCCAGCCGCTGGCCTTGCGTTGGGAATAGCAGCGGGCGGCCATGCCGTAAGCGGCGGCATAGTCCGGGTCGAGTTCTATGGCGCGATAGAACAGCCGCAGGGCTTCATTGTTGCCTTCCCGGCTCCAGCGGTGGAGGGCAGCAGAGCCACGCAGGAAGTAATCATAGGCGTCGAGATTTTCGGTGGGCTTGCGCTTGGCCCGCTCGATCTCCGCCTGCTCGAGCTTTGACCCGATTGCGCCGACGACGCTCGCGGTGACCTGGTCCTGAAGTTCGAAAATGTCTTCCAGCCCGCCTTCAAAGCGATCTGCCCAGATATGCACCCCCGTGGCGGCCTCGATAAGCTGGGCGGAGATGCGCACCCGGTTGGACGCGCGCCGCACGCTGCCTTCCAGCACATAACGTACGCCGAGTTCGCGCCCGACCTGCTTCACATCGACGGGGCGTCCCTTATAGGTGAAGCTGGAATTGCGCGCGATGACGAAAAGCCAGCGAATGCGCGACAGCCCGATGATGATTTCTTCGACGACGCCGTCGCCAAAATAATCCTCCGCCGTGTCACTGCTCATGTTCCCGAACGGCAAGACGGCGATCGATGGCCGGTCCGGGAGCGTGGGTCGAGGCGCCCGCAACGGCATGATCTGCTCCAGGTGCGCCCGGTAGGTGCGCATCGGGCGCGCAATATTCTTGAGGTGGTGCATACCCATGTCGGCAAAGTTGATGTCGACCTTGCCGTCGATCTGCCGGTACACGTCTTCTGAAATGCAGATTCCTCCGGCCTCGGAAATCTCTTCGAGTCTGGCGGCGACGTTGACACCATCTCCAAGAATGTCGTCGCCTTCGATCAGGACATCGCCAAGATTGATGCCGATGCGGAACAGCATCCGCTGATCGGCCGGTGACGCCGCATTTCGCTCCGACATCAGCCTCTGGATGGCTGCTGCGCATGCGACAGCAGCAACGACAGACGGAAATTCCAGCAATACGCCATCGCCGATGGTCTTGACGATGCGGCCACCCTGTTTCGCAATGATTGGCGATATCGCCTCGCGATGGCTCCGCAAGGCCCGCGCCGTCCCCGCTTCATCGACTCCCATCAACCGGCTGTAACCTGCGACATCGGCGGCCAAAATCGCCGCCAGCCTGCGTTCCACCTGGGCTTGACCCACAGACCTTGACCTCCCCGTTAACTCCACGCGCGGCACTATAGCATGAGCCCATTGTGGTGCGCTCGGCAAAACTCCTAAACCTAATGGATGAGGGCATGAGGGAATAGTTGCCGTTATTTGCAGGATGATCCTTCAAATCGTCGATCGCTTTCCCCATATGCGCGGGTGAAACCGACACAATGCTTGAGGAGACTGTCTGCATGCCGCTCGTTCTTTCCCGTCTCAGCCGAATTGCCGCCATATTCATGATTGGATTGGCGGTCTCGTTCAGCGCTGTCTACGAGGCTGACGCCCGGCGTGCCGGCGGCGGGTTCGGCAGCCGCGGGACCCGCACGTTCCAGGCACCTGCACCAACACGGACCGCGCCTGCTCCCGCTGCTCCCATCGAGCGCTCGATGACTCCCCGGCCACAGAACCAGCCCAGCGCCGCACAACCGGCCGCCGGGCAACAACAGCGTCCCGGACTTTTCGGCGGCATGGGCCGTTCGCTGATCGGAGGCCTGCTGCTCGGTGGTCTTATCGGAACGTTGTTCGGATCCGGTTTCGGCGGTGCGGCCGGACTGCTCAGCATGCTGCTGCAGGTTACCCTGGTTATCGGTGCCGTCATGCTCGCGATGCGCTTTTTCCGGTCGCGTCAGCCGTCCACTGCAACAGCGGGTGCCGGCCAGTCGTTCGGCCGCAATGCCTACAACAGTGACCAGCCCGCATCTTCGTCCTTCCGGATCCCGACCATCGGCTCGGGTTCGGGGCAGGGCCGCACGGCGGGATATGGCCAGACAACCACGCCAAAGGCTTCGGTGGCATCCGATGATATCGGCCTGAAGCAGGACGATCTTGACCGCTTCGAAGAGCTTCTGACCGAAGTGCAGACGGCCTATGGCAAGGAAGACTACGCCACCCTGCGCAAGCTGACCACGCCAGAGGCCATGTCCTATCTTGCGGAAGAACTTGGCCAGAATGCCACCGATGGTTTGCGCAACAGCGTTTCGGACGTGAAGCTCCTGCAAGCCGACATTGCGGAAGCCTGGGCCGAGGGCGATACGCAATATGCGACGACGGCCATGCGGTATTCGAGTGTCGATACGATGCTGGACCGCGATACGGGACGTGTCGTCAATGGCGACGAGGAAGCGACGCAGACAACGGAGGTATGGACCTTCGTGCGCAAGGGCGATTCCGACTGGAAACTGTCGGCGATCCAGGATGCCGCATAAGCTGCAGTAGCTGATCCCGATTTTTCTCTCCCCCCACACAGGGGGAGAGCACAGCGTCCAGTTTTTCCTAGATCAGTTTCTCCAGGGTAATCGGCAGGTTACGGACCCGCACCCCGGTGGCATGGTAGACCGCGTTGGCGATTGCGGGCGCCACACCGACAATGGCCAGCTCACCCACCGCCTTGCCGCCCAGCACGGAAGCATGGGTATCGGGAATGCCGACCGAGATCACCTTCAGATCTGGAATATCGGCATTGGTGGGAACGAGATAATCGCCGAGATTGTTGTTCATGACCCGGCCATACCGGTCATCGACAAGCCCCTCTTCAAGCAGCGCCTGGCCGATACCCATGATGATGCCGCCCTTCCACTGGCTCTCGGCAAGCTTCGGATTATAGAGACGGCCGGAATCGAGCGCGGACACCATGCGCGCGACGCGAACCGTGCCAAAATCCACGTCCACCCGCACTTCGACGAAATGCACGCACCAGCTGTGAAGCGAATAGTCGCCCTCGGTCGGCGATTTCATCGTCGCAATCGTCGTGAAGTTTCGAAAATGATCTTTGGCGTTCTGGTGCTCTTCCGGTAGCGTGTTGCGCAATGCCTCGATACGGTCGCGGCCGGTCCGGCGCATGACTTCGGCAATGCCTATGCCTGCACCCGTATCGCGCGGCGACGAAATCCGCCCGGCTTCGATGGTCAGCGTATTGGCCTGCAGGTCCCGGAACGGCGAGTTGGGATGATTGATGGCGATCCCGATCAGTTCGTCGCGGGCAGCAAGCGCTGCCTTGTGCACTGCGCCGGTCATGAGATTGGCAAGTTGTGAGCCGCCGGCAACCGGTGCGCGCGGCAGCGAGGAATCGCCAAGCTTCACCATGACGGTCTCGACGGGCACGCCAATTGCCTCTGCGGCCGTCTGGGCGAGAATGGTATAGGTACCCTGACCCATATCAATCCCGCTGCTTGCGACTTCAATCGTGCCATTGCTCAGGATGCGGACCATTGCTTCGCCAGGCGTGCGGCGTACCGGATAGGTACCTGCAGCGACCCCATAACCGATAAGCTGCTTGCCGTCGCGCATCGAGCGTGGTCTCGGGTTCCGCTTGGCCCAGCCGAAGGCATCCGCGCCTGCCGCATAGGCTTCGCGCAACCGGCGAGTCGACCAGGGTTTGTTGGCGCTCGGATCTTCTTCCGCATAGTTGAGCAGGCGGATATCGAGCGGATCGATGCCGACTTCGTAGGCAAGCTCGTCGATCGCGCATTCAATGCCGAAGGCGCTGGGATTTTCGCCGGGCGCGCGAAGTGCACCCGGCTTGACCGTATTCACCGGCACGAGGTTCTGGCGCGAGGAGAAGTTCGGCGTCGCATACATGATCGATATGACGGAGCCCAGCGGTTCGACCGCGACGTCATTCATCGATGTCTCATTATCGCCGCGATGCAGGATCGACAGCAATTTGCCCTCGCGGGTAGCGCCAAGTGCGATGGTCTGCCGTGTCGCCGGACGCCCGCCGAAGGCGGTAAAGGTCTGTGGCCGCGTGATGGCAAGCTTGACGGGGCGGTCGAGCATCTTCGCAGCGATGGCGGCAACAGCGCCGTAACGCGTGGGCAGCGCCTTCGAGCCAAAACCACCGCCGATATAGGGCGACAGCATGCGCACGTTCTCGAAGGGTATATCGAACCATTCTGCATAGGTGCGGGACATGCCGTCGATCCACTGGCTCGGTTCCCAGAGGGTCAGCATATCGCCAGTCCATTGGGCGATCAGTCCATGCGGCTCGATCGGCACGTTGTATTCGCGCGGTGTCCGGTATTCCTGTTTGATGCGGACGGGAGACGTGGCGAGTGCGGCCTCTGCATCACCCCATTCCTTGGTCATCATGTCGATCGGGTAGCCTTCACCAGCCCTTGGGTCGTCGAAGGTCGAAATCGGGACAGTCTTGTCATAGGTGACCTTGACGAGTGCGGCGGCAGCTGTCGCCTGTTCGAACGTCTCGGCAATGACAGCGGCAATATGCTGGCCGTTGAAAGTGATCTCGCGCGCGAACGGTTCAAAGGGAACAGCGGGCGGTGGCGCTCCGGTCCAGTCCGTGGCGGTCTTGATGGCTATCGCATTGTCTGGTGTGAGAACGAGCAGCACGCCGGGATATGCCTCCGCTGCCGCAGCGTCGATGGCGAGTACCCGGCCAGACGCGATCGTGCTGTCAATGATGACCGCATGGACCATGCCTTCGGGAAAATGCTCCATTGCATAGTCGGCAGATCCCGTAATCTTGGCAGGTCCGTCAATGCGGGACAGGCGGCCGCCGAGAATGCCATCCGAGGCATCGCCGTGTTTGATCTTTGTGTCGACAATTGTCATGCCATGGCTCCCGTTTTGAGGATGGCGCGTTCAACAACGCGCGGGGCGAGCTCGATCTTGTAGTGGTTGCCGCCATGGGCAACCGCGCCTTCGACAGCCAGACGGCTGGCGCTCTTGATGATGTCCGGCTCTATGGCCTTGCCGCGAAGCGCATCTTCCACTGCACGGGCGCGCCATGGTTTGGTAGCAACGCCGCCAAGACCGATGCGGATATCGCGAATTGTTTCACCGTCCGGCTCGAACTCGATGCCGACAGCAGCGCTTGCCGCAGCAAATTCATAGGATTGGCGGTCGCGCACTTTCAGATAGGTCGAGCGCCGTGCTGCCGGCGATGCCGGAATGGTGATTGCCGTGATCAATTCGCCGGGTTGCATGGCGTGTTCCTTTTGCGGCGTGGTCCCCGGCAGGAGAAAGAAATCATCGATTGCGACTGTGCGATCACCAAGGTGCACGACGGCTTCAAGGGCAATGAGCGCCACTGCGAGGTCGCCCGGATAGGTCGCGATACAGTCGTCGCTGGTGCCAAGGACGGCATGACCACGATTGACGCCTTCGAGTGCTGAACAGCCGCTGCCCGGAACACGCTTGTTGCAGGCGGGGAAGGTTGCCGGGTCGCGGAAATAGGCGCAGCGCGTGCGTTGCAGGAGGTTCCCGCCGATCGTCGCCATGTTGCGGATCTGCGCTGAAGCGGCCTGCCAGAGCGATTCTGAAACCGCCGGAAACGCAGACTTGATGGCTGCATCCGCAGCGACGCGGTTCATCTTGGCCAATGCGCCGATATAAGCGCCCTGGGCGTCGACGCGGATCGTGTCGAGCCCTTTGAGGTGGGAGATATCGACTACCCGTTCTGGCTCGGTGACGCCGCATTTCGCAAGGTCGACCAACGTGGTTCCGCCGGCCAGCAGCATGGTTGCGGGCATCGCCGCCGCACGCCGCGCCTCTTCGACCGAACTTGCGCGCAGATATGAGAAGTCTCTCATGACATCACCTTCGCTGCTTCACGGATTGCTTCGACAATGTGCGGATAGGCGCCGCAGCGGCAGAGGTTACCCGACATATATTCGCGGATGTCATCATCCGACCCCGCATGGCCTTCGCGGATACAGGCAACAGCTGACATGATCTGGCCGGGCGTGCAGTAGCCGCACTGGAAGGCGTCGTGATCAAGGAAAGCAGCCTGGACCGGATGCAGTTCGCCGCCGGGTTCGGAAAGCCCCTCGACGGTTGTGATCTTGCGCCCTTCTGCCTGTGCCGCGAGGGTCAGGCACGCGAGCACCCGCTCGCCATCAACATGCACGGTGCAGGCACCGCATTGGCCCTGGTCGCAGCCTTTCTTGGTTCCGGTCAGCTGCAGGTGGTCACGTAGCGCGTCGAGCAAGGTCACACGCGGCTCGACTTCAAGCGCCTGGTTTTGCCCGTTGATTTCCAGATGGATGGTGGTTCGATTTGTCATCGGCGTCCTGCTCCAGTACGCTCATTGGAAATAAATTGGGCCGCCGGTTCTGTTTGACTGCGTTCAAGGCGCAAAAAACATGACATGCAGGCCCTAAATGGGGTAATAGTCCGAAGGTGACGAACTAATCGGAGGCTCCTCCGTTTATGAAACATAGCGGCTTGCCCCTGCGGGTTCAAGGCCTAATCGTACTGGAGTTGGAATATTGGGTACAAAGGGGCCGCCGCCAGAGCTGCAGGAGATCGAGCTTTCTCCGCCTGCCAGGCCGTTGCGCGCCGATGCCAGCCGCAACAGGGAGAAACTCGTGGAGATAGCGGGGATCGTCTTTGCCCAGCATGGAGGCGATGCTTCGCTGGAGAACATCGCGCGGCAGGCAGGTGTCGGCATTGGTACGCTCTACCGGCATTTCCCGACACGGGAACATCTCGTCGAAGTTGTCTATCGCCGCGAGGTCGAGGCGCTTTGCGCCGCTGCAGACGAACTGGCGCAGCACAATGCGCCTGACGTTGCGCTTGCCGAATGGATGCAGCGTTTTGTCGATTACATAGCTGCCAAGCGAGGCATGGCGAACAGCCTGCGAATACTCTTCGACGCAAATTCCGACGTCTTTGCCAACACGGCCGGGATGGTGACGGGGGCCCTGCGCGGTCTCGTCGCCGCGGCGATTGCAGATGGATCGATTCGCAGCGACATCGACAGCTCCGATGTGCTTCAGGCACTATCGGGAATATATTCGAGCCCCGATACCCCCGACTGGCGCGAGCGCTCGCGCCGTATTGTTTCGCTGCTCATGGATGGACTGCGCTGGGGCGCCGCCAAGCCGCGATCGTAGGGAGATGATTAAGTGTCGGTTGAAAACAATATGTGAGCACGTCTATTGCGTGCGGCCACATTGGAGCCTTAAACGAACGTTCAGTTTCGGGTATAATCACAATTGTGTAGTTTTGGGAGAGGTAAATATGGCTCAATTCCAACGTGGTATCGTCCTGGCAGCCTGCCTTGGCTTGTTTGTAGCCGGCACGGCTTTGTCGACCACAGATAGTTTCAGCCCGGTAGGATCAGCCTTTGCCAAGAACGGTGGTGGCAATGGCGGCGGGAACGGTGGTGGAAATGGCAACGGAAACGGGAAGGGCGGCGAAAGCAGTGGAAAATCGTCCGATCGCGGCAAGTCAGCCAGTGCTCAGGACAAATCCAAGTCGCAGAGAGTTCAGAGAGCATCGCTGAACACGAAAGCTCAGAAGGTTCAGAAAGTTCAGAAGGCATCGATAAACACCGATGAACCGAACACGCTGGGTCCGCTCAATGCCGCTCATGCATCCGCGCGGGCGAGGGAACGCGCCGCACCCAATTCCTCGGTCGGCAAGATCGCCACGTATGAACGTGCTCGGGAAGATGCTCTGGCAATAGAGGATCCCATCCTTCGGGAAGAAGCGCTTGAGGATGCGGTGGTCGACCTCGAAACCGCATTCGGACGCACCCTGACCACGGCGCAGGTCGATCGCGTCAACGACTTGCTGGATGCACGCCAGTAAGACTGCGATTTTTGTTCCGAGTTTGTGACAGCGGCCTTCGGGCCGCTGTTCGTTAAGGGAGAGGATCGAGCCAGAACGAAGGTCGACTGAATTGCGTATGCGCGATTTGGCACTAGCAATATGTCGAGGGATTGACCTAGGGTCGGGCCCGGGTCCACCGACAACAATCATCACAGAAAGAAAAGACCATCGTGCCAGCAACATCTTCGGCATTTGACAAGAATTACGCAGCATTCCTGTTTGACATGGACGGTACACTTCTCAATTCCACATTGGCGGCCGAACGCGTCTGGGCAAGATGGGCCGAACAGCATGGCCTCGATGTGAAGACCTTCCTGCCGACCATGCATGGGGCCCGGGCCGTGGATACTGTTCGCAGGCTGGGCCTGCCGGGCGTTGACCCCGAAGCGGAGGCCGTCAAGATCACCGAGGCGGAGATCATTGACGTGGATGGGATCGTTGCGCTTCCGGGAGCAGCGGAATTTCTCAGCGCCATACCCGAGGACAAGTGGGCGATCGTAACCTCATCGCCCCTCGAACTGGCAAAACGCCGTCTGGCCGCTGCGGGAATTCCTGTGCCGGCAAACCTTGTAACTGCAGAAGACGTGAAAGTCGGCAAGCCCAATCCTGACTGCTATCTGCTTGCCGCAAGCAGGCTTGGCGTTGAAGCGGCTGACTGCCTGGTCTTCGAAGATGCAGTTCCCGGTATCCTGGCGGGAGACGCCACCGGCGCCGACGTCATGGTGATAACGGCAACGCATAGCCACGCTGTCGAGACTGCCCATACGACGATCGCGCATTATCGGGGCTTGGGTGTTCATATTGATCGCGAAGGCCGGCTATCTCTGATAAAAGAGTAGGGCACCTGATCGCGCCCAGGCGGTGAAAGAACCGCGGGCGGTGCCCAACCGAAAATTCAAAGGCAATAAGAGGGGATTGCATACGCGGACGCGTTGGATGGCCGAAGGAGGAGAAACAGCATGGCCAAATATCGTCAGGACTTGCCGCAGCTCGCCGGAGACATTTTTCTCAGCGACGGCGGAATGGAAACGACCCTGATCTTTCAAGAAGGGGTCGAACTGCCGCATTTCGCATCATTCGTGCTGATGTCCACGCCAGAGGGCAGGCGGCAACTGAAGGATTATTATATCCGTTACCTTGAGGTTGCCCGGAAACATCACACTGGCTTCATTCTCGATACACCCACCTGGCGGGCAAATCCCGACTGGGGTGCATTGCTCGGCTATGGACCGGAGGAGCTGCGCACAATCAACCGGGATTCCGTCGCCCTGCTGGTCGAGCTGCGCAAGGAATTCCAACCAGCCGGGTTTCCATGTGTCATCAGCGGCGCCATCGGGCCACGCGGAGATGGTTACAAGGCCGGCGATATGGATGAAGGAGAGGCCGAAACCTACCATGCCGCGCAGGTCGAAAGTTTCGCGCAGACGGAGGCGGACATGGTCTCGGCCTATACGCTGACGAACTACAAGGAGGCGATCGGGATTGCACGGGCGGCCAAGCTCAACGCCATGCCCTGCGCGATATCCTTTACGGTCGAGACGGATGGCAGACTGGTAACGGGCCTGTCACTGGGTGATGCGATCAACCGCGTTGACGAGGCGACTGGTGCGTCTCCCGTCTATTATCTGATCAATTGCGCGCACCCGACCCATTTCATGCAGTCTCTCGAAAAGGGCGAGCCCTGGATCGACCGCGTGTATGGAGCCAAGGCAAACGCCTCGGCGAAAAGCCATGCGGAGCTCGATGAATCGGAGAGCCTTGATGCCGGCGACCCGCTTGATCTTGGACAACGCTACAAAACGTTGAGGCAGCAATTCCCCCAGATACGCGTGCTGGGCGGATGCTGTGGTACCGACCATCGCCATGTCGCGGCGATCTGCGAGGCCTGCCTTTAAAGCTGGGTGCGACCTGTTCCGTCGGGACAAGACCGAAAAGCGCCGCCAAAAATGGGAGTTTACGGCTCTGCCGGTATCTGTAGTATATCAGTCTGTGGAGCTCGTCCTGAAAGGCTGGTGCGACGGATATCCCGGCATTCGTTGGAGCTTTCGCGCTTCAGATGCCGCGAGTGTCGTAGACCGTACTGGGTAAGGCGGCTCCTTGTGGGGCGGGAATGTGAGGATGGCGAATTTGGCTCGTAATGCGGTGACGCTAGCAGGCGGTGACCGTGATGTCCCGCCCAACTCGGCTCCCGTTGAAACCGAGCTGAAGCTGCTTGCTCCGCCGGGCACGCTCGATGCGATCCGCGGCTCGCCAGCCGTCCTGCAGTCGGCCCGCAACAAGGGCACGATCCGCCGGCTCGAGGCTACCTATTACGATACTGCCGATCACCAACTGTTTGGCGCAGGTCTTTCCCTGCGGGTCCGGCGCAGCGGCAAACACTTTACCCAAACGATCAAGCGCCTGTCGGCCAAGAACCCGCTGGAGCGCGACGAGTGGGAAGCACCGGTCGAGGAGCAAGCGCCGAATCTGGGCGCGTTGCCCACTGGCGAAATCGATGGAATTTTCAGCAGAATTGGTGCCAGCGATCTCGCACCCGTCTTCGTTACCAGGGTGCGCCGGCATGCGATTGCGCTCGATGTACCCGATGGCGAGATCGAGATTGCATTTGACGACGGCATGATCGAAGCCGGAGAACAGCGGGAGTCCCTGTCGGAGATAGAACTGGAACTGAAGCATGGCAAGGCGGCCGTGCTATACCGGTTTGGCCTCGACCTGATGGACGTATCGCCGCTTTGCCTCGAAACCCAAAGCAAATCCTCGCGCGGTTACGCGCTGGCCCTGAACCTCCGCGCTTCGGCCGTAAAGGCAGGCACGTCAAGCGTGTGCCGCGAGGACACAGTTGACGAGGGAATAGCCAAGCTTCTTTCCGGCTGCCAGCAGCAGATACTGGCAAATCTCTGTGCGGCCCAGAGCGGACGCGAACCGGAAGGCATCCACCAGTTGCGCGTGGCACTGCGTCGCCTGCGGACGGCGCTCTATCTGATCAGGCGCGATCTGAAATCGCCATTGCTGCAGGCGCTCGATGCCGATGCCCGAAGGTTCGCGCAAAGGCTCGGGCCTGCCCGAAACTGGGACGTGTTTGTCAATGAGACCCTTCCCACTATCGAAAAAGCAGACCTTTCCCCTATAGCGTTTTCGGCGTTGCGCGAGGCGAGCGAGCCGTTCCGGGAGAAGGGCCATCATGCCGTTCGGGAAAGCCTGGGCGATCCCCAGACCAACCGTTTTCTGTTGAGGCTCGGGCTTGCGATCGAGCAGCGGGGTTGGCGAAATGACATTGCGAGCGAGTCGCTGGCGATCCTGGCCGAGCCGATGACCAAATTTGCCTCGCGTGCACTGGACGGTCTCGAGCACAAGGCCCTGGAGCGCGGGCGCAAATTCAGTCACCTTCACCCGCAGGAGCGTCATAAACTCCGGATAACGTTGAAAAAACTGCGGTATGCAGCGGAGTTCTTCCTGCCGCTATACGCGGATCAGGGGGCGGCCAACAAATATCTGAAGCAACTCTCACGCCTGCAGGACATTCTCGGCGAAGCCAATGACATCATAACCTCGCGAGCCCTGTTGTCGGATGTCAGCCAGAGCAGCCAGCATCCCGCCGTACATCGCGCCATTGGCGCTGTCATCGGCTGGCAGGGACATGTGGCGCTGGCCGGAGCCAACCGGATGAAGCGCAGATGGCGCAAGTTCAAACGCACGACACCATTCTGGACGCGCTGAAGCTCACGGTCAGCACGTCCTCACGGCTAATGCTTATGGGTTAGTTGCACGCCCCATTCAACGATGTAATATTCAATTACCCAGGATAAAAATACATCGAATTATTGATTAAAATTATAATCGACTGGTTTTCATCGATCTGTTTCATTCGCCGGTGTTCTTTTGGCAAGTGTATTTGGAATGCAGCGATAATGCAGTGCATGAAGCATATCCCAAAGATCAAATACTGATCAGGTCAAGACAACAAGAATACTCGATCTGAAGCATTCTGAGACGACAAGATGAAAGTTCGGGTCTTCATGCACGGTCAAACCCCGCTGTGTGAGACCTGCAAATGCAAGCCCGCCGTCGCGTGGTGCCGGTTCTCGACATCTCCGCCGAAAGTGGTGCTGGTCTTTTCGTGAAAGGTGGGCTCGTCATGTCTCCGAAGAAGCCGAAAGCTGGATCTCCTGCTCCCTCACGCAAGCGGAAAGCGGTCAAATCGGCGGTCAAGGCCGCCAGCGAAGTGGCTGTCGACATCGTCACGGGACCAATAATCGACATTCCGGATGTATTCGCTGATCCGAACCCCAACGAGAATTTCTTCAACAGAAGTCGCAAGGGATCTGCCGTCGTTCGGCCGCGCGACATGGTGGTCCTGCGTCTGGAATTCAACAACCTTGCTGTTTCACCGGGAAAGTCGCCCCGCCTGACCAAGGCTGGCGCTGGACCAGCGCACCTGATCGTGCATTTCCCGCCGCAGACCATTACGGAACAGACCTTCTTTGAAACGCCCCCTTCCGGGACCAGCAACCCGCCGCCGCCGCGACCCACGCCGCCGAAGCCGGAGCCCGGCGGTGCCGAGGCGCTGACCGGGCCGCCGGTTCGAGCCCGCATTGCCGGGGAGTCAAGGCTGGCTTTCAAGGTTCCGGATGGTTTCGATGTCCCCTATACGTTGGAAGGCGTACTCGAGGCCTGCGAAACGCTTGAGCTTTCGGTCCCGGCCAATGCGCGGCCGCCCGTCGAGATCGACACGCCGTTGCGCTTTACGGACCTGTTTGCGACCAGCGTCGCCAAGCTGAGCGCGCGGCAACGGGCGGCGCTGACGAGTTTCGCCGCACGCAGCCTGCGGATCGCCGCGGTACAAGCCGACAGGAGCACGATCGAACTGCGACAGGCGACAGGCGGTCCCGGCCTCAAGGCACTGAAGGCGCGCAAACTGAGCGATTCAGATCTGGTCGATATCGGCGCGTTAGTGGATCCGGGCTTTATTCCGGTACCTCGCGGTCCGAGACCGGCCGCACCGGGCCCGCGGCAGACGGCGATCGAACTGCCCTGGCGGCTGATCCTCAGCCCGCATATCGATGAGCGCTGGCGACATGCAAAGCAGCCCGGTGATTCTGCAAGCACGGGCCATACCGAGCTGTGGCATTCACGGCTCGTTGCTCCACAGGCCAATGGCGATGTGACTGAACCGCCAAATCCGGATTCGCGGCGCACGGTGCGCGCGGTCTGGGCCTTGACCGGCGAGGGCTCGCCAAAGCCGATGATTTCGAAATTTCCGGTGGCCGGAGACTTGCCGCTGCCAAACACCATTCCCTTCCGCATGCCGATGGATGATTTCGACCGGTTTCAAATTACCCATCTATCGTCGAATTTTTCGGTGTCGAATTACAAGCCGCAGCCCGTTGGCACAAACCTGCTCATGCTGTCGGCGCTTGGCGGATGGCTCGACTCGCGCGGCAATTGGGATCCGCCTGGACTGTCGGTCGAGGAATGGGTCCACCGGGGGACGATGGGCCGCGACCATTATGTCCGCATCGTCTACAAGGGGTTCCTGTACCCGTTCGGTCACCGCGTGGCCCTGGTCAAGGTGAGCGAGCGGAAATTTCATAATGGCAGGGGCACGTCGGAAGCCGTTCCCGGCAACACGGCCTATCTGCGGCAGCGGCTTTTCATCGTTGTGCGTGAGCGCGAACGCCGCTTTGCCGATCCGGATCTGACCAATATTGCCGCAACGATCGCCTTGCACCGGCAGATGCCCTTTTCCAGTGTGCGCATCCTTACGGCAGTTACACCCAGCCTTGATCAGCCAACCAGCGCCCAAAGCCTGATCGGCGGTTTTGGCCAGACGCTGTTCTGGCCCTGCGTCGGCAATGCACCTTTCAAGTTCGAAATGGCTGCCACGGATATTGACGGGCGCACCGTGCAGTTTGAATTGCCAATGATCTTCATGGACAACACGCTTGCCAGCCCGAGGACATTGATAGGCGACAAGCTTATTGCCGATTTCGATCTGGCCGAAGCCAATGCTCAAATCGCCCATGACGCCTGGACCGATCCATCACGCGCCGGCCGGCGCGTGGCGCAATTGAAGCAGCAGCGCATAGCGCTGGCTCCCAGCGTCAAGGCAGGCGATACGTCCGTGGAGGCCGTTTCGGTCAGTTTTGACGGGTTCTCGGAGAAGAAGAACTTCAAGCTGCGCAGTTACAGCGACAATCTGTCGAGGCCGATCTTCTATCCCAAGGTGGAACGCGCCGATATTCGCATTGCTGCACTATCCCAGCTGGCCGGCAGCGGCAAATCCAACAAGGTGGAGTGGAATGCCCATTACCTGCAGCACGGGTTCGCTGCGAACAATCAGGGCCAGGTCTTTGTCAATGTTGTCTCCGAACTTGGCATGGCCCAACTCGATTTCTCCACGCAGGGCGATCGCGCAGGCGGGTTTGTCCAACCCAATCTGACGCCGAGTGCCCTGTCGCGGCTTACGGGGCCGGTTACCGGCAATGTGAGCAATTTCATCGCCGGGAACATGACTGGAGCAGATGCATTTCCCGCAACACTGTCCGATTTGCCCCTGCCGTTGCTGTTCGGTTGCATCCCGCTTGGCGATGTGATCCAGGCGGTGAGCGGCCTTGCCGGAAAGCCCGAGCAGATTCCGAAATTTGCAAGCGAAGCCAGTACGCAGGTGGAAAGCTTCATCAGTGGCCTTGCGCGGCTCTTCGACTTTGTCAGCCGGCTTGCTGAACAGCCGGGTGCGATTGCTGACGCGGCGATCGAAGTTATCAAGAACACGCTGGATGACCTGCTCGATCAGGCCGCAGCTTATGAGGCTGCGCTTGTCGCCAATGTGAAAACACGGATCAACAATCTCAAGACCGCGCTGCTTGCGGTCAAAACCGAGATCGCGCCGCTGCTGACGGTGGCGAGCATCGATACGGCGCCCGCACTGGCCGGACTCGCCGGGGCTCTGACGACTGCGCAGAATGCCGCGAACCAGCTGCGTACCGCCGCCAATGCCCAGGTCGGCGGCGTTTCCCTTCCCGCGGGGTTCCGCCAATCGCTGCTGCAGATCGCCAATCAAATCGAAACGACGCTCGGCGATATCGGGACGATCACGACCCTGATCACGCAGGGAAAGACACTCTTCCAGGCACTGGACGCCATTGTGGGCCAGCCGGACCAACTCGCTGATCTCCTGGGTGATCCGGGCGAGCTCGGCACCCGGTTGGCGGCGGTTCAGAATGCGATGGGCCCCCTGCGCTCCACGGTATCCGGATCGCGGCTGCTGGATGGGGCGCCGAAGCAGGCCGTCATCGGGGCGATGGACGTTGTCCTTCAGGTTCTCGATGCAGCGGCTGACCTGCTGAAGCTCCTAGAAATGCTGACAGGCGACGAGCTGACGATTCGTTTTGACTGGAATCCACCCATCGATAACTGGGCACTGCCCGGCGTGGATCGGGCCAAGGATCCGCTGTTCCGCGCCAATGACAAGCGCGGCTTCCTCGTCGCCGTCGAAGCCAAGGTCAAGAAGAATGGCAGCAGCGCCCCCAAGATGAGCGTTGTATGCAGCCTCAAGCATTTCGACCTTGTCCTGATTGCGCCTGCAAGCTTCATCGAGCTCAATTTCGAAAAGATCGAATTTCGCGTCGACAGCGGCGCGAAGATGGATGTCGATGTCCTGCTCAACGACATCAAGTTTGTCGGACCGCTGAGCTTCGTCGAAACCTTGCGCGACCTCATTCCGCTCGATGGGTTTTCCGATCCGCCCTTCCTGGACATCACACCGCAGGGCATCGATGCCGGCTTTTCGCTGACACTGCCCAGCATTGCGATCGGCCTGTTCAATTTGAGCAATCTGAGCCTTGGAGCGGGGTTCACCGTTCCGTTCATCGGCCAGCCGCTCTCCGTCCGATTCAATTTCTGTACGCGTGAGCAACCTTTCAACCTGACTGTATCGCTGTTCGGAGGAGGCGGCTTCTTCGGCATCACGCTCGATCCGCATGGGATACAGATCCTTGAAGCGTCCTTTGAGTTCGGCGCCAGCATTTCCATAGATCTCGGTGTGGCATCGGGCGGCGTCCACGTCATGGCGGGCATCTACTTTCGCATGGAAAACAGCGCCTGCTCACTGACCGGGTATTTCCGCCTTGGCGGCTATGTCAGCGTGCTTGGCCTGATATCGGCGTCGCTCGAGCTCTATCTGGAGCTGCGTTACGAATTCGAGACGGGCAAATGCGTTGGCAAGGCACAGCTCACGATCGAAGTCGAGATATTCATGTTCTCAACGAGCGTCACGGTGACGTGCGAACGCAAGTTTGCCGGTTCCAATGGCGATCCCACCTTCCGTGATCTGATGGGCGTGGATTCCGCGCTGCCTCTTGACGATGAGCTGGCGCTGATCGGCGTCGATACCGAGTATGCGTGGCGCGAATACGTCGAAGCGTTCGCCTAGGTCAGGACCTTTAGGGAGAGAGAACCATGGCAAAGCAAACCATTCTCTGGACCGTATTGCCGCACGGGCGCATGGAAGAGGGGCCGTTTGCGGGCCGGTTGCGCGTCTCGATCGTCGCCTCACCGCGCCTGACACCGGACACTGTCGCGGAGCAGAAGCTCAAGGCGTTTCCGGAGTGGGTGAATTGGCCAAAGACGCTGACGAATGTCAAATTTGGTCTCAGGATTGGCGCACAGGAGGTGCAGCTCGACCGGATCAGCACGAGCGATTCCACGCTATGGACCAAGCTGTTCTTCAAGGAAACGCCGGTCAGTGGTTTTGTCTTCAAGGATATGAGCAAAGTCAACCTTCGCTCGTTTCCCATGCGAAATGTCCTTGGCACCGTGCGCAAGCATTACAGGGATATCGCCGTTCAAACGACCGCCAATCCCCCGACGCTTCTACCTTGGAGCCTGGCGAATCCAAGTCTCAAGGGCATGCTGGGCGATCTCGGCACCAGAACCCAGACCATCAGCCTCGGTGACCGGCAAATCGAGTTCATGCTGCCGGGGTTCAACCGCTTCTTTGACGACGATAATCGCGAGGGTGTCGAGAAGCGTTTGCGGGACACGGTATTCGGTCCGAAGACACCCTACCGCGCCGAAGCGGTTGCCGCGGAGGACGATGACCAGGGCAATCCGAAACCTGGCGGCAAGTTCCCGGCGCGCGTCCTGCCGCCGGACTGGCACAATCCGGCTGGAGGGGGTGCAGATGCCGGACTGATGGCGCAATTCTCTTCCGCAGCCGAATACGCCTTCTACCAGGCCGATCGTTTCTACCGGCGCGAGCCGCTAACCCAGAAGAAACTGGAGAAACTGCAGGAGCAAGAACAACTGCGGCGGCCCAAACTCACGGATGTCCCGGCTCCCCCGAAGCCACCGGAGTTCGATTTTCACCAGATCGTGGCGTCCTATAGCGATTATCCGCAACTGCTGCGCCGGCTCGGGCTGGTCATTGACTGTGTATTGCCAGCCAACTCACCGATCGATCAAGCCATCATGGCCGCATCACCGGCACGAGGGTTGATGTCACTGGTGCTTCGCTGGGCAGGCGCGCACGATTCCGCCGATGATTCCTGTCCGCGCACGGCATGGCAGGCCGACAAGCAACGGTTTACAACACGGCCGAGGACGGCCGATCACGAACGCGGCGTCTTGCGGCTGCAGCATGCCGACGACGACTGGAATGCCGAAAAGCGCAGCCTGTTCGACATCTATCAGGTCGATGCGGATGGTGCCGCCTTGAAGACCGTCGATTTCGTCCTCTCTGCGCAGAGACTGGTGGGTAAAAGCCTGGCTCTCGGCGCCGATGGCGAGGTAACCTACACCACCGGCGACACGCAGCCGGTCGCGGCGCTGCGATCGGGCGGATTGGGCGTTTCGCGCCACGGGCGGGCACTCGCCATAGCGCAGAGTGCTGCATCGGCGGCGCTGAAGGATGCGGCGGTGAAGTCCGGCGCGGCGGCTTCGAAGAAGGTGGTCCTTTTCACTGAGGACGTACTGCGCGGTTACCGCGTGGATGTGCGGCCGATCAAGGGCGTCGTCGAGCAGGCATGGCATTCGCTCTGCGGACGCAACGGCACTTACCGGCTCATCGAGGAGAACGCCGAAATCGAATTTCCGGATGATGAGGGCTATGTAAAGGGAGCGTCGACGACGAGCTCCGCCAGCGAAGACACAGATCCCGATGATCATTATCTGCATGAGTCCATGTTTCGCTGGGCAGGATGGAGCCTGGTCACGCAACGGCCTGGCAAGACATTGCGCTCGCGTGACGACTCTGCAAGCGGCGTGCAGGGCGAAACGCCTGAGGACGTCACCGATGTGGCCACGAGCGGCGGCAATGGCCTTTCGGTCAACTTCGTAGCGGCCAAGAACAGTCTGCCGCGCTTGCGGTTCGGAACGTCCTATCGTTTTCGTGCGCGTATCGTCGACCTTGCCGGGAACAGTCTGGGCATTGCCGACAGATCGCTCGATACTGACGTTCAGGTGAGCGAGCCGGTCGGCTACTGGCGGTTCGAGCCGGTTGACCCGCCAGTGCTCGTGCACCGCAACCGGACCAGCGAGGGCGAGTCACTCGAGCGCATGGTCATTCGCAGCAACTGGAATGTGGACCCACAGGCCTATCTTGGCACGCCAGCTTTCACCGCTGCGGTGCAATTACCGGCGTCGGACGACTTCGAGTATGAGGCCGTTAACGAGCGACATGTCGTGCCGCCGAAATCATCGCAATTGCAGTGCGAGCAGCATGGGCTGTTCGACAGCTTCTTCGCGGACCCAAATGCGATCAAGCAGGCCTATGCCATCGCTGCACGCGAGGCGGGTACCCTTAATGACGCCAATCCGACGGCAGTCGTCGAATTGATTACGCCGACGTCTGTCGCGGGCATCGCCACGCGTCAGTCGCTGCCGCTGCGCCTGCCGTCACCGGACAACCCGACAGGCGACCGGCTTGCCGCCGGGCAGTACGTGATTCATCGCGAAGCGCAGGTTACCACTCCCTATCTGCCCGATGGTGCTTCCGGGGGCTTTGCCCTGCGGGCGATGCCCGGCCATTCCATTCCCGGCGTTACGGTTCCACTGGTGCTGGGCCCCAGTGCGGCGATCGTTCGCGCTCCGGACCAGGAGCTTGTGCTCGTGGTGGCCCATGCCAAGGACTGGCCTGATTCGACGGGTTTCAGAATTGCCCTGCAGGAGCGAAAAGCTGCACTCAAGGACCCGCCCTGCGATGAAACTTTCGCCGATGACGGAACGCCGGCGTGGGATGAGGACGAGCGGGTCCTGACGCTGTTCGTCGCCAAGGGGCGCATCGCCCGGCTGCGCTATTCCAGCATCGTCCACAAGGCACTCATCGATACGTTCGGCCTCCCGACCTGGATAGATACGGATGGCGAACGGGCCTTCTTTCGCGATATGGCCCAGCTCGGCTGCGCATGGATGATGACGCCCTACCGGGACCTGACGCTGGTTCATGCCACGCAGCAGCCGGTCTGCCTGCCGGAACTTATCAAGCTGGGCATCAGCCGCTCCACGGGGGATCAGCATGCCAATCTGCGTGCAACGGTCCGTCTGCATGGCCCAAGCAGCGGCAAATTCGAAGTCGAGGCCAGTTGGAAGGAATGGGTTGACGATCTGGAGAAGCCAGGCCCTGAACTCATCACGTCGCAAGGCGCACTTGGTGAAGTCCTTCTGGCCGAAAACCATGGCAACACGTTTGACCTCGCCAGCGCCATCAATGCCCAGGAGCATGATCCGAACCGCCCGCGCGCACGCGGCGACCGCCATGAATTCGGCGACACCAAATTCCGGCTGATCGAATACACGCTGCGCGCAACCACGCGGTTTCGCGAATATCTCCCGCCGTCGCTTTATGCGCAGCGGGACGAAGTGACCCGCATCGGACCGGTCGCCGAAGGCCCGAAAATGGCGATTGGTGCCGATGACGATCCCGGCGCTCCGTGCCTGGTAACGTCCGGCACGGCGTTGAACACGATCGTCCCATCGAGCGCTCATCCGGACGAGCCACGAATTCTCTATGTTGTTCCAACCTTTCGCTGGGAAGACAAGTCGAGCAAGCAGTTTCTCGACACAACCCGCTACGGCAACGGCCTGAGGGTATGGCTGGAACGGCCCTGGTTCTCGTCCGGCAATGGTGAACTGCTTGGTGTCGTCATTCTGCAGAACAATGGCCGGTTCACGGATATTCCGACCCATCTGGTTCCGCTCGTCACCCAATGGGGCCTTGACCCGTTATGGGATACTGTCTTGCCCAAGAACACCACGCGCGTAACGGACTTTCCGGCTCGCGTGGCCGATGAGGTCGTATCGCTGCGCGAGTTTGAGGACCCGTTCAACCCGAACGTCAACACCAAGGTGCATGTGATCGGTCACCGCGTCCATTGGGATCCGCAACGTTCGCTCTGGTATTGCGATATCGAGCTCGATCCGGGACGCAGCTACATGCCATTTGTCAGGCTGGCGCTGGTGCGATACCAGCCCAATGCGCTGGCATCGGCCAAGATCTCGAAAGTGGTTCTTGCAGACTTCTCGCAGGTTCTGCCGCGAAGGCGCGCATATTTCGAACAGGAAGGTGCCGTACTATCGGTCAAGCTGCGCGGCTCGGTGCCAAGCCACGGCCCGATGAAATTCCCGATCGACTCAGAATATCTCGGCATTTCCTTCATACCTTTCCCCGGGCAGCCAACGGAAACCGGCCGAAACAAGGTGGAGCTCGTATTGCAGTCACGCGACCCGGACATTGATTCAGACCTGGCCTGGTCGGATGTGAAAGTGCTGGCGTCCACCCTTGTCGCCCCAGTCGGTACACCGCCGTTTTTTGCTGATGCAAGTCTTTTTGACCTGACCGCCCGCAGGGTCGAGACAACGGCAACGGTCACGAGCCGGCTGGGGCGGAAAATTGCGCTTGAGGCAATCAATCTGACCGATATTGAGGGCCTCGGCGGTGATCTGCTTCCGCTTGATCTAATCGATCCCGCGATCTGGGACACGCACGTTACTCTTCCCGAGCCCGGAACGATCAAAAAACCGGCGCGCGTCGCAATTCGCGAATATGAGCGATATTACACGGACCGCACCGTTCCCGAGCGACGCGGCAACCAGGTGTTGCGCCGGCGCGTCGTCGAGGAGCGGCTTGTCTACACCGCGTTCTTCGATCTCAGCTGATCGTCTGCCCGGCGATGCCGAGCCGCCGTTTGAACTCGGAGATCACCGTTGCCTGCGGGATCGGGCCGATCGCCTTTGATTTCTGCTCCTTGAGCGCACAATTGGCGGCATGGAAGCCAAGCGAGCGATAGGCCTCCATCTGTTCTTCGGAGAAGAACTGATCGCCGGTCGATTCATGCGGGAAAAGCGGATAGCGGCGTTCGTAATCCAGGACATAGTCAGGTTCATCCCCGGTAACCGACGCCTTGACGTAGACGAGAATACCTTCGGTGCCGGCCTGGTCATAGATGATCTTTCCGACAGCAAAATGCTGGCAGTGCGCCTCGTCGTCGGGTGGAATGCGTTTTGCCCTGTCGGCGGAACGCTTCAGCATGGCGTTGCGCATCGCTTCCCAGTCAATGGCGATCCTGATGCCGAGATCGATCCGCGCGAAGCGCTGCACATCGACCAGCGCGCCGAAGTTCATGGCTGGGTCTGCTTCGGCATCGATCACCATGATCATCTGGCATTTGCGTTTGAGCAATTGGTAGAGCCCACTGTTGTCGATGTGGCCGCCGTCGCTGACGAATATGCGCGAACTGTCCGAGCGAAGGATGCCGAATGCTTCAGCGGCAAGGTAAAAGCGGAAAAAGTCGTACCAGCTTGCCTTGACCCGCGCCGCAGGCTGCGCCGCATCCTGTGGTGCCGGGCCCTGGGCATCGTCCACATAGCGGGGGTTACGCAACCAATAGCCGAGCCGCAGATTGAGAAGCGCGAGCGTGGGGCTGAGAATTCGCGCGCCGACACGCCCCATGCTGGACGATACGGCTGCTCCGGAAATTGCCGCCGCTGTCGCCAGGTCCAGCTGCGGCTCATTCGCGGTCATGGCCTCGGTCGAGGCATAGCCGGTGGCGTCGCTGCCGACAAAGCCTTTGGAGAACAGGAAGAACTCTGCGTTGCGACCGCGTTTTGCCGGGTCGGTACTTGGCAGTGTGTTTGCCCCGGTCCCGCCGTCGCTATCGGTGGCGGGTTCGGGGCTGGTGGAGCCCCGGCGCTTTCTTGGGGTCGACCTGCGGACGTTAAGCGTGCCGTTGACCAGAAGATAAGGTGACTTCGTTCCCAGTTCGCCCAGTGGCAGGGACGCTATTCCCAATCTGCCCTTACCGAGCCTGAAAGCGATGTTCAGCCGATCGCGGTAGAGGCGATGCAGTGCGTTGGCATTTTCGGCGAAGTTCATCGCCAGAAAGGTGATGAAGGCGGAAATGGCAAGGTAGTTGTAGAGCATGAACCAGGATGTGCCAGGCGCCCTTGTCGCGATGGCAGTCGCGGTCAAAGCTGAGACAAACATCAGCGTGAGAACGATTGCGGCCAGGCTACGCCAGCCGTGCTCAAACAGCGTCGCCCTCATGCTGGAGAAAATCTCCCGCCCGGTCGGGCGTGTCAGCAACAGCACCAGCCAGATTGCGAACGAAATGAGAAGTGCCAATCCGACGTAGCGGGCAAGGCCAATGCCGGGGTCGGCAAGCGCGGACGGGGCAAGCGGATATGTGCCCGCGGCCGTTGCAATGCCCCAGACACACAGGGTCAGGAACAGCAGGTAGATCAGTGCCGGCAGCGCCAGGGCTGCCGCATAGAGCGCCAGCTTCGCACTCCATGCCTGTATCCGCGCGCCGATCGTCGGGTTGCTGAGTGCCTTCTGAATCAGACTGACCAATCTTTCGTGGAAGAGCGCCGTGCTTGCTATGATCGTCATGAGCACTCCGCCAAACGAGACGATGCTCGTTCCGCTGGGACCGGCCTGCGTGTACCAGTCAATGATGCGGGCGAGGACGCGGGACTGGACCTCTATGATCACCACCAGAAGAAACAGAACGAGGAGTAGCGCCGCAGCGCGAGTCCAGCGACTCCTTGGCTCGGAAATACGCTGCGGCCTCTGGATGCTGTGCCGTTCCAGATAGGATCGACGCAGACCCCAGACGATGAGAAACAGCACGAGCAGGACGCCTGTCGCTTTTGTCAGCAGAAACGGATCGCGCAGATAGTCGTAGCCGGAGGTCAGGGGCTCAGCCTTCCACCCGGCCGGGGGTTCGAAATAGCGGGCCAGGTCATAAAGGATGTTGTGCCGGAGGTGAAAACCTGACGGGTTGGCCAGGATCGTCAAGGTGGCCAGCGGAAAGAGCACGGAGAGCACGAGCAACAGATTCACAGCAAGTCCTCTCAAGACGACCGCCACCGTCAGAAGCAGGTCGGAGAGCCCTTTCGGTGCGAGGTAGCGGCTGTGATCGCGAATGTGGCTGACCGGTTCGTTGTCACGGACGTCGCCGTTCTCCTGTTCGGCCACCGCAAACGGAAACTCGCCATTGCTGCGGGTCAGTGCGGATACCATGCTTGCGCCAATGTAGCCACCGCCTGAAACGGTCGAAAGATAATCAATGCGCGGGATCAGCTTGTACCGGTCGAGCGCCTGCAATGCGCCAAGACAGAAGCAGGCCGATCGCACGCCGCCGCCGGAAAGGGCCACGCCGAATATTTCGCGCGGGATCGACCTGGATTCACCAAAAGAGGGAATTACCGAGATGCCCAGTGCCTGACGGCGTTCCGTGATCGCCTGATATTCACCGAGGAGCACCTGATCAAAACCTACGCTCTTCCTTTCCGCGTCCGGGTTTGTCGCGCTCATCTTTTCCTCCGCCCAGGCTTCAGAGTAGACAATAGCAATATTTAGGCAAAACCCACTCTAATGATAATGGGCTAATTCATTTCGGCTGATGGTTTAAACGATTCCTGACCTGTAGTTTTTGAATCTCTCAACCGGATATACATAAGAATATTGAATAAAATTGTAAATGTTCCGACAGAATTGACGTGCGCGTAAGTATGTCCCGCTCGTGGCTAGGCACGTCAGGCATCGGTTTGACGATAGCAAAGAGGAGAAACGCAATGTCCCTCAAGACCAAGACGACAACGGTGAAGACGGGACCTCTGGGCCTGCCCATCGAATTGCTGGCAACCCTTGAGAGCAAGGTCCAGGCAGTCAAGACGACGCCGGGCCACGGCATGGCAGGCAGGCATGCGACGCGGCAGTTGCTCGATGCGCTGTCGGGCCACAGGGATCCCGGCATGTTCGGGCGGATGTTTCCAAAACTGCCGGCGCTTTCGGTCAGCGACGACAAGCTTCAGGCGCTTGCCGATGCGATGGTGGACAATGACCCCAACATCACGGCGGGGAACAATCCGAACATCCCTGCGGGGTTCACCTATCTGGGGCAATTTGTCGATCATGACATAACGCTCGATCTGACATCGCTTGGCGAGAAGGAAAAGGACCCGCTTGGAATCGAGAATTTCAGGACGCCCAGTCTCGACCTCGATGCCATATATGGCCTTGGACCGGATGGGAGCCCGCATCTCTATGCACGCAACCCGGGCGAGGGCTCCGGCCGGAAACATGGGCCGAAGTTCCTCATTGGCAAGAATTTCAATTCGGGAGAGGGCGAATTCCGTAATGATTTGCCCCGCAGCCCGGAAGGCTTTGCCCTTATCGCGGATCATCGGAACGACGAAAATCTGCTTGTCGCGCAAACCCATGTCGCCATGCTGAAATTTCACAACAAGGTGTGCGACAGAATCAGTTCACAGCCCAATCCGCCGGCGGACATCTTCGCTGAAGCACGCAAGGTCGTGACGTGGCATTATCAGTGGATGGTGCTGCATGATTGGGTGGAACGGCTGACCGAGCCGGGAATCGTCGCCAAAATCCTGCATGATGGCCGGAAATTCTACCGCTTCAAGCGGGTGCCATATATGCCGGTCGAATTTTCGGCGGCGGCCTACCGTCTCGGACACAGCATGGTCCGCCAAAGATATGCGCATAACCGCGTCTTCACCGGGGCGGATTTCTTGCTTTTCTTCGAATTCACGGGTCTATCCGGGGGACTGGTCGGCGATCTTGCACCGACACCGCCGACCACGCCGCCGAACACAGCCTTCCCCACGCTGCCCAGCAACTGGATCATCGATTGGCGGCGCTTCCATGAACTTGGAGACATGGGCGGCGCACATGTGGACCTCAACGCATCACGGCGTATCGATCCATTCCTTGCATCCTCCTTGCATAACCTTCCTGGCGGCGGTGGCAATCTGGCATTCCGCAACCTGAAGCGCGGGGTCAACCTTGGTCTGCCTTCGGGTCAGTCGGTGGCAACCCACATGAAGATCAAGAATCCGCTGACCCCGAATGAAATTGCGTCGGGCCCGGATGGAGCCGTCGCGAAAGCCAAGGGTCTGCACACCTCGACGCCACTTTGGTACTACATCCTGAAGGAAGCCAAGGTGCGTCACAACGGTGAGCGGCTCGGTCCGGTCGGTTCGACCATCATATCGGAAGTGTTCGTCGGACTCGTTCATGGTGATCAGAATTCATACCTTTGGCGGCACTCCAACTGGAAGCCGACACTTCCTTCGAAGCAGGCCGGAAACTTTACCATGGCTGACCTTCTCGGCTTCGTCGACGACGTCAATCCCATTGGCGATTGACCGGCGAAAGGACATGTGGACAGCGGCGGCCGCATCCCGCCGCTACACCCGCCTCTGCTCGTGTCGGTTGCAAAAATCACGGCTGATGCTTATCCTGACACTATCGAATTGCCGCATGTTGTTGCTGTTAAACGGAAATTTTGCCGCACTACAAAGCTCAGGCGGTCCGGGATGAGACACGACTTGAATGCCGTCGACAATGAACTGGTCGATCTGATCTATTCGTCATTGCTAGAGGAATCGAGTTGGCAAGAGTTCCTCGACAGGCTGGCCATGACCATGCCCGAAGGTCGATCCACGCTGTTCTTTCACGATCGTGCTTCAGGGTCAGGTGCTTTTTCGCTGCAATCGGGTCTCACCGAAAGCCAGGTCAGCGACTATTCCAATTATTATTCACGCCTCAATCCCTGGATGCCGAAGGCATTGAAACGGGAGGTCGGCGTCGGTGTCACGGCAACTCAGATGCTTTCGCATGGCGAGCTCGACAAGACCGAGTTCTACAATGACTTCCTGTTGCCGATGGGTACTAAGTCAGCTGTGGGAGTTACGATCCTGCAAGACCAGGACCGATCGTTTTTCCTCAGCGTGCTGACGTCGAGGCAAGATCACGACCAGAATTTGCCTTCGGCTCAACTTCTCACAAGACTTGCTCCGCATCTGGCGCGGGTCTTCCAGCATTATCAGGCCGCTTCCATCCACAGATCGGTTGCCCAGGCCGGAACAAGGCTTCTGGACCTGTTCGACGTGGGCGTGGTCGTGGTCGGGGCAGGCGGAACGATCAAGACAATATCCCCGCGCGCCCAGTCCATGCTTGATGAAGGGACCGACATTCGACTGTCGTTCAGCGGCAAGCTCCAGATCAATTCGTCCGTGGCGAACCGCATGCTGTACAGGGTGCTCGGCAGCAACAGCCAGGCACCAAAGTTCCAGACTTTTTTGCTCGATAACACCAGAATGACGATCATCGGCGTGCAGAAGGACCAACTGTCATCGCTCTTCGAAGGGCCAACGGCAGTGCTCCTTCTCGAGCCGCGCAGCAACCGCTACTCCCCGGCTGACCTGCGCGATTTTGCCAATCGATACATGCTGACGGCCGCAGAGACGCGCGCGCTGCGCGGCCTGTTTTCGGGCAAATCCGTTGACGTGATCGCTGCCGACGCCGGGCTTTCCAGGGAAACGATCAGATCGCAGGTGAAGAGCCTTTATGCAAAGGCCAATGTGCGCAGCCATGTCGAGCTGTTGCGGCTTGTGACGTTCCTGTCGTCGAATTAGGTCCCAACTGCCCCGCGCAAATGTCCCGCCGGCTTAACCCTGAGGGGTGAAGCGGACCGAAATAAAATAGGCAAGAGTGCTTAGCGCCAATCAGCGATGTTGATGAATACTCGTCTGCATGGAGCCGATCGGGGAACAGTATGAACGGCGATCTTCGGGATTTTTCCTTAATGGCTCGATGATCGGCGATGAGGGGGAACGATGCTGTCCCGGACAACTGTGGACCATCACAGTCAAGGTATTGCGGCCTTTACAGAGGGGGACCGCGCCACGCCCGTCAGTGCCGGCGGGCGTGGCCGCGAGCCGACCTCGGTGCACACGCCCGTTCTTGCAATCGTCGATGGCAGGGTGCTGGCCCGCGAATGTCTGGCGCGGACGCTGCAAATGAGCGGGCTTGGGCTTGGCATTGTCACCTTTGACGATATCGATGCCGTTCACGGCTTCGATTCCTTGCCGCTGGCGGTCATTCTGATCCATGCGGGCGGTGACAACATCGTGCATGGCCCGGTCGGACGCAGCATTCGCAAACTGGTATCGTCGTTTCGTGGCGTGCCGGTTGTCATCCAGTCCGACAATGACGACCTGCAGCAGGTGGCGACAGCCCTTCACTACGGAATCCGCGGTTATATTTCGTCAAATGTCGGCGTTGACGTTTGCATCGAGGCCATATCGCTGGCCGTTGCCGGCGGCGTTTTCATTGCCGCCGAAAACACCAGCGATCTTCAGGGCATGCTGGCGAAGAAGCGAATGAACACGAGCGACGTCGGTCTTTTCACCCCACGCGAGCGCGATATCATTCGCCTGTTGCGTCAGGGAAAGGCCAATAAATCGATCGCCTTCGAGCTTCAGCTGGCCGCCAACACGGTCAAGGTGCATATCCACAACATCATGAAGAAGCTGAAGGCGACGAACCGGACCGAAGCCATTTTCAAGATCGCCACCGATTACTGAATCACACAATTCGCGCGGGATATTTGCCGTTTCATGCTGGTCATCCCCGCTGGATGGTCTATGACGGGCGATTACTCACATCCTTTTCGAAAAGGCTTATTGGCATGGCGATCAAGTTCGCACTGAAAGACCCGAAGGCTGGCGCGGTTGACGAGAAGCCTGCGAAGGCCGACGCCCAAACTGCCAGCGCCGACCCGGCAACCGCGAGCGGCGAAGACCTGTTTGACGCCAAGCCCGCCGCAGCAAAACGCAAACGCAAAAAGTAGGCACTGCATCAGCCTGCATCGGCCGATTGACCGGTACGCAGCCGGGCGAC
This sequence comes from Phyllobacterium lublinensis, assembly GCF_020164435.1. Classification (GTDB taxonomy): domain Bacteria; phylum Pseudomonadota; class Alphaproteobacteria; order Rhizobiales; family Rhizobiaceae; genus Phyllobacterium; species Phyllobacterium lublinensis. The sequence continues at coordinate 56,365 of NZ_JAIUDQ010000007.1, forward strand.
TTCGGCCTCCAGCGCCTTGATGCGCTCGTCGCGCACGGCAATGATGGCCTCGACCTCGGCGGCATCGAAGCGCAGTGGGATGTGCTGCGGACAATTCATGTCCCACGCGGCTACCTTGAACAGGATGACCTGTTCCCCGCGGGCGCGATAATTGCCGGGCATCAGCCTCGCCATCAATTCCGGATCCCCTTCGACCACCCGCGCTTCGCCCCAGAGTTTGACCCGCTGACGCGTGCGATAATCAATAAGAAACAGATAGGCCTTCGGATTATCGGCGAGATTGCCTTGCGTGATATACTGGCGATTGCCGGCAAAATCCGCAAAGGCGATCGTTTGATCGTCGAGCACATGCAGGAAACCGGCGGGTCCGCCACGGTGCTGGATATAGGGCTGGCCATCACTGTTGGCCGTGGCAAAGAACACGCTGATCTGGCTTTCGATGAACTGCGCAAGGTCTGGGGTGATACCGGTCCGCCAGCCGCCGCGCTGCTCCATGCTGGCATAACCATCCCGAGAGCCCTTGCGCGCCTGTATCGATTTGACGGTCGGCGTGAATGCAATATCGCTTGAAAATGCGGAAACAGACGACATGGCCAGATCCCTTGAGTGGTCGGACGCGGGCCGCCATTGGCTCGCTCGCCTAATCTAGTATCTTTCACTGAATCGCTGTAGAAGGGGATATCGGGATTGTTCCTCCTGAAAAATGGAAGGTTGTATGGATCGCCTGGACGCAATGAAAGTGCTGCTTGCTGCCGTCGAAACGCGAAGCCTCTCGGCAGCCGCCCGCCGTCTCGGCATGCCGCTGGCCACGGTAAGCCGCAAGGTTGCCGATCTCGAAGCCCATTTGCGCACGCGCCTGCTGATCCGTTCGAGCCGCCAGCTCGTGCTGACGGATGCGGGACGCGCTTTTGTCGATGCGAGCCGGGTCATCCTGGAGAAGCTGGATGAGGCCGAACGTGCCGCCGCAGGCGAGTACAGCGCACCGAGGGGCGAACTGACCGTAACGGCGCCGGTCGTTTTCGGCCGCCTGCATGTGCTGCCGGTGGTGGTCGAATTCCTCAAGGCCTATCCCGAGATCAACCTGCGTCTCAGTCTCAGCGACCGCCAGGTCAATCTGGTGGAGGACCACATTGATGTTGCCATCCGCATCGGCAATCTGCCCGACAGCAACATGATCGCGACGAAGGTGGGCTCGATCCGCCGGGCGGCCTATGCCAGCCCGGCCTATCTCGCTCGGCATGGTACGCCGCAAAAGCCCGAGGATCTCGCCGGGCACGACTGCATCACCTTTGAAGGGTTCGCGTCGCCTGCGGTATGGACTTTCATGCGCAGCAGGAAGGAGATCGCCGTCCCGGTGCGCTCCCGGCTGAGCGTGACGACGGCGGAAGCTGCGGTGGATGCGGCGGTTGCAGAACTGGGTGTTACCCGCATCCTGTCCTATCAGGCTGCCCGGGCCATCGCGGCAGGCGATTTGCAGGTCGTGCTTGAAGCCTTCGAGCCGCTGCAATGGCCGGTCAGCGTGATACACATTGCGCAGGGCCCCACGCCATTGAAGCTGAGGGCATTTCTGGATTTTGCCGTGCCGAAACTGCGCGAGCGTATGGGGTAAGCGGGTTTCCGCCTGTCGTGCTAGCTTTTCTGAAAAGCGAGGTGGGCGCCGAGGGCAACAAGCAGGGTGCCGCCGGCGCGCTGCATCAGGCGCTGGGCGCGACTGGAACGCCGCAAGCGGGTGAGCACGGCACCGGCCAGAATGACGCAGACGATATCGGCCGAAGAAAACATCAGGTTGACGATCGTTCCAAGGATGACGAACTGGACCCAGACGGGAAAGGCCGCATGCGCATCGATGAATTGCGGCAGAAACGCCATGAAGAAAATCGCCGTCTTCGGATTGAGCACCTCGACGCTGATGCTTTCGACAAAGGCGCGCCGTCCGGATTTGGGCGAGGTTCCCGGCAGGGTGACATCGCCTTGCGATCTGGCGCGGAACAGCGAGATGCCGAGCCACACCAGATAGGCCGCGCCGGCAAACTTGACCGCCATATAGAGCAAGGGCACCGCATGGAAGAGCACCGACAGTCCCGCTGCGGCAGCGAAGACATGCACATAGCAGCCAAGATGAATGCCGAGCGAGGCCATGAGCCCGGCGCCTCGTCCGCGCGCCATGGTTTGCGCGGCCGCATAAAGCATGGCCGGGCCGGGGATATAGGCAAAGATCGCCGTGGTGGCCAGAAAAGCGATGAACAATTCTGTCGAGGGCATGCCGGCTCCTGTCCCGCAATGGCTGATGATCTGAGCTGACCTTAGACTACGCATTCATGGCGGGCGCAAGAGGATCTGCTTGTTCGGAAGCAGATGGTTCACCCCCGCTTCGCCCCCCATAAAAGGGGAGGTGGGGTGCCAAGCGTTTCCATCTCTTCACCCTCCCCTTGATGAGGTCCGTAGGACGGGCAAGACCCGTGGCTTGCCCCGGCAAATCGGACCAAAGGTCCGGAGTGGGGTGAAATGCCGTTTCAGTCAAAACTTGAATTGCTCCAGTCAACACGTCCGACACCAGACCTGTTTTCGGTCTGGCCAGACCGTGGCCGAATTGCGCGGCGGCAGGCAGGTCGCTGGCTGCAGCGCATGCGTGGCGACGCCAAAGGCGGCATACGGAACAGCCTGTTGCCGATCATTGTGACCGGCAACAGGCCATCGTCAGTGTGCGTCAGAGAATGAAATCAGGCGCCGCCACATCCTGGTCAGACAGATTTATCACCATCTGACCGCCACCGGCCTGCACAGCGACAACTTGCACAGTGTCGCCGCTGTCTACAGCCGTGTAACCGATCTGACCTGCGTGTACGTCGTCTCTACTGCGGACAAGCCCGACGAGCTGGAAAGCCTGGTCACCGGGCTGATTAAGGTTTGCGTCGATCCGTGAGACATCGATGATGTCGTGGTCACCAGTTGTCACCCCGAAGTCCAAAATCGAATCAATCGTTGCCGCATTACCACCCACTGAATCGCTCATTGCCAAGAAAACAAACGTGTCATTACCGCCGCCACCTATTAGACCGTCTCTGTCGCGGCCTCCTATGAGCGTGTCATTGCCGTTGCCACCAGTAAGAGTGTCCTCGCCATTGAGGCCAACAAGTATGTTGTTGCCGGCATTGCCGGTGATCCTGTCATCGTCGTTCGTGCCGACCACATTTTCGAAGCCGCCGGTGATGAGATCGACCCCGGCATCGGTCGAACCCGCATTGAACTGGCCGACATTGACGCCGCCATTGGCATTGAGCGTAAGCGTGATGCCCGGGCCGCTGCGCACCGAGATCGCACTCTCATAACTCAACGTATCGTTGCCGGCACCGCCGTTCAGCTCATCGAGGCCGCGGCCGCCGACAATATAGTCATTGCCGGCGCCGCCATCGACGATATCGGCTCCGTTGCCGCCGAAAATCTGGTCTTTGCCATTGCCGCCATTGATACCGGCGGCGAGGCCCCCTGTTATGGTGATGCGGTCATTGCCGTCGCCTGCGTCAACGACAGACAGGAGAACCGGGGTGAACGTGATATCGTCATTGCCTGCGGTTCCTTGAACAAGCAGGGGCGGGTTGGGCACCGTCAGGGGCGTCCAGCCTCCATTGTAAACATCCAGAATTGTGAAGATTGATTGTGGAAGTGATGAGGGCATGATCATGCCTCCCCCTCGAACGGGCTGCACGAACCGGTATCCTCCCCAGGGCCAGCCATCCTGCAGCCAACCGCGCATTTATACGCCCGATGGGCGAGGCGGGCAACAATTCGATGTAGTTCCGGGGTGTATTTAGCTGTTGTATGGGGGCGTTGGTGGTGCGTTTGATCGCTGCAGCGCATTGCCTGACCGGAACTCCCACCTTGAACCGGAACTTTTCATGCATGATTATGGGCCAATCGGATGGACCAAGAAGGTCTGACCGATCAGGACGAATCTTACCAGCCGACGCAAGAATGGTCCAAAAAAAGCACCGGATACTGATCCTGCGCTGGTCTTTATGCTATGGGTTCAAAGGCCGAAACTGGGGCATGACCCTAAAAAGGTTTCAACAACCCGCAGGCCGCCTCCGTCGCCCGCCTGCTTTTGGACTGGCCAGACCGTGGACCGAAGTGCGTGGCGGCAGGAAGGTTCCGCGCCGCAGCGCATGTGGCGAACGCGGCCTGCGGTGAAGCGTCGCTTGATGGACCGCCTCGGTGACGACACCAAGGCCGCCGTCTCTGCTTGGGCTGCGCCTAGAGTATGAAATCGGATTCGACTAACGTGGAGGTGCCTGATTCACGGGTCACCCTGATTGAGCCGGCAGAACTTGCTATGGTAATGATTGAATCGGCGTTTACATCCGTGATTGTGATTCCGCTTTCTCCAAAAACAAATGCATCATCTTCCGGCGTGGTGGGGTCTGCATCGATTTCCGAGAGATCGATTTTGTCTTCACCACCAACAAAATCGTTGATTTGATCGCCATCTGCAAAATCGTCCTCTGATTGAAACTTGAATCGAATCTCTCCTGCAATCCCTCCGTTCAATATGTCCCTACCCAAACCGCCTATCAAAGTGTCGCCGAATCCCAATGCGTTGAGCGTATCGGCGCCGGCGCCGCCGATGAGGATTTCCGTGACGTTAAGGCTGCCTGTCATTCTGTCATTGAAGTTGGTGCCTATGAAGACCTCAGCATTCGAAAAACGGTCGCCACTGGCGGCCCCCGGTGCGGTCCTCTGAAGTAGGTTGATTTCAATAAACCCGATGGCACCCCTGTAGTCGACAGTATCAATGCCGGCGCCGCCATTGACCGTTTCCGATCCATCGAAGCCGAGGAAAGTAAACCAGTCGTCGCCGTCGCCGCCGTCGATGGTATCGTCGCCATTACCATCACTAATCGAATCATTGCCGCCAAAACCATGATCGTATCGTTGCCATCGCCGCCGTCGAGCGTACCGCCCTCCTCGGCAAGTGCGGCGAAGGCAGCAAGTCCAGCTGCGCCGCCGATGCTCAAGTATCATTGCCGAAGCCGCCGAACATCGAGTCTGCCCCGCCGCCTCCATCGGCGGAAAAGCCGCTGAGGCTGGCCGAGCCGTCGAAGACATCCGCCCCTGAAGTGCCGACGAGACGAGCGTGTCGCCTTGCGCATCGCCGCCGCTGCTCACGCCGCCCAGCACCAGATGCACCGGGCTCTTGCTGGTCGAATAATCGGCCGTGTCTAGGCCATTGCCGCCATCGAGAAGATCGGCACCGGCACCACCGACGAGAATGTCGTCGCCATTCATGCCGCGCAGCGTGTCATTGCCGCCAAGGCCGGCCAGAACATTGACGCCATTTTGCCGGTGAGACTGTCGACGAAGGCCGAGCCGACGATGTTCTCGAAGTTGCTATAGGCATCGTTCTGCGCATCGCCGCCGATACCGTTGCCAGCCCCGGTGTTTGTCAGCGCGATGGTCACCCCGGCCGACGAGAGCGAATAGGCCAGCGTGTCGATGCCCTTGCCGCCTTTGAGGGCATCGTTGCCTCGATGTTGCCGGTGCTTGAAAACGCGTCATTGCCATTGGTCAGGTTGATCAAAGGGCTGTCCGTTACACCGAGCAGTTGGAGCAGACCTACCTTGAGCCAAGTTGATAGCCATTTCATCCTCCCCTTCGCACTGCCGGGGCGACCGCCATCATGGTGCCGAACAACCCCGGCACGTGTTCGCTAAAATTGCGCGCCATTGGCGAGGGCAGCAGTCATGCTGCGCCCGCGCCCGCGTCAAAAGGGCAAGGACCGATGCACCGCGAACGGCGTCAAGGGTCCGTTGCCGGTGTCAAACCAATCAAAGACGAATTGTGAAAATCGACGGGGGCATGAGTGCACTCCCCTAAGCGGGTTGCACGAACTGGTAGCCTCCCCAGGTCACCTGCCGCCCTGCAACCAACGGCTTACACTACACCCGGTGAATGAGGCGGGCGACACGTGCGGCTAGCTCAAGGCTTAATCACAATGGGTTAGATGAGTTGGGGTGGCTGTAAGCCGGACGCCTCGCAAGCGTGTCCAGTTTGAACTGTCTGTTGTTGGACATCTGAAATTGGAACACTCGGGAACGCCGTGAGATTGCCCCGCACGTTGTCCGCTGGTCATAGGTCTTTCGTTGAATTGACCTCAAGCGAGCATGTGTCCACGCTTAGATGTGGGAGTATTGGGGAGGGGGGAAGCTTATCAATCAAACAGACTACCATTCAACCACAACAGCGGCTCAGGTCGAAAAGTTCGCATTTCCGGATATTTCAATCCTTCATCGCTTTTTCGGAGCACCAATGACTGCAATCGACGATTCGAAACGTGTTCTTAAGTCATTTGATATCCAGACTCTTGACAGCAAGGGGCTTGGTCGATGGGATGAAGAATATTATCTCGCTGGGCTATATCATCCCCTAGGCGCCATGACGCCTGCCGAGATTCTCTCGCCAGCGATCGCCGCAACATTGGGTGCAGAACCCGACGGCCAGGTCGACATCTACATCCATGTCCCCTTCTGCCACGTCAACTGTTCATTCTGCCACTTCTACAAGGAAATTATACCGCGCAACACAGATAACGGCTTGGAAGCACTCTATATCGAAGGCGTTCTTGCCGAACTAGAAACGTACACCAAGCTGTTTCAACAAAAAATCCAGCCGCGAACGATCCAGTTTGGCGGCGGCACACCTTCGGCACTTTCGATTGACGGCTTGACTGCCCTGTTGGCCGGTCTCCGGGCCCGATTTGACCTGTCAATTCTGTCAGAGGTGAAGTTTGAATTTCACCCAGACATGGCCAACGATCTCGATGGCTACCGAAAGCGCTTGCGCGTGCTTCGCGACTTTGGCCTCACGACTGCGATCATCGATCTCGAAGCAACGGACGCTCAAGTATTGAAGTCCATCAGCCGTGGCAATACCTCGTGCGATGGGTTCAAAAAGCTCATCAACATCGCAGCCGAAGAAGGCATCCCTAGTATTGGCTCAGCGTACATAACCGGCTTGCCTTGCGAAACACTCGAATCCTTCGAAAAAACCTTGCGCGTTCTCACGTCGATCCGACAAATTGACGCCATCAATCTATACCCCTTGATGTTCAAGCCATCCGATGCGGTGTTTCGCCAGCGGAAGGCAGCTCAGTCAAGTGCACCCGGACGACTTGATGACGTGGTGGAGGCGCTGCTGGCGCTTGAGCTCCTTTCCTCCGATGAAAGCGGACTGGCCATGACGGCCAAGGGAAAGTTGCGCAACGCCGAGATCATGTTTTACCTCTCCGAAGTAAATGCTGTGCGCTGGAACCGCGAAGATTCAGAGTTCGATGTCGTTCGGCGGTATGAGTTTTTCCCGGATGTTTCGAGGGACAATCAGGTGCTGTTCGAAAAATACCTTGCATCGCGAGTTCCGCGAGGTGAAGCCGCGTGACGATGCATCAATGGATTACCTATTCGCTTGCGGTGTTTGTCGGAGGCTTTATCCCCGGACCGATCATGCTCCTTGCCATGACAGCAGGGGCAAGGCGTGGCGTAACGAGAGCTCTTCCAGCAGCCATGGGAAACGTCTTCGCCTCGGTCGTGCAGGTGCTACTATCGCTTGCACTCGTTAGCGCCATTGCGCAAAGCCTCGACAGGTTGCTTACCTTCATGATGGCTGCCGGTGGGTTATACCTGATCTATCTAGGTATAGGATTGTACAAGGCTAACCCGTTCCGATTCTCCTCGGACGCAACGCCTTACACAAGCAGGAGTCATTGGAAGGACTTTGCGGATGTCTTCATGATAACACTTCTCAGTCCGAAGGCTATCATGTTCTTTCTTGCGCTGTTCCCCCAGGTTGTTCCGAAAGATGAATACTCCGCATCTCTTGTAATCGCAATGACCGCCGCCTTTGCCATTATTGCCCTTCTTTGCTTTGTTATCTATGCAGTGTTCGGGACCGGCATCAAATGGCTGGCAGCCAAAGGTGGTCTTGCTGACGTCGTCAACACTGCTCTCGCAGCGGTCTTCGTGGCGATGGGTTGCTGGGCGCTCTTCAACACTGCGACGGGAGGTTAATGGCGGGGCGGGGCCACCTTCCGCATGCAAAAGGCTTCAACTGCATTTGCAGCGCTTGAAGATTTGCATGATCTGGAATCAATGCATAGAACGCCGATCCAGCGGGGTTTTCCTTATGCACAGGGCCAACATGATTTGGACCAACGTGACAGCGTCACTACTACGTTTCAGTATGGTGCTAAGTTCCGCGCGTCCGGCCAAAACCGGAATTGGGGGAGGGAATGGTAGCGAAGGAGGGATTCGAACCCCCGACACAAGGATTATGATTCCTCTGCTCTAACCTACTGAGCTACTTCGCCCCATGTGTCATCGCGATCCGTGAACGGTGCGCCTTGCAAAAGGAACCGGAAGGCCGCGCTATCTTTTCGACAGGGACGGGCGGGGTATATGTGGGGATAAACAAGCTGTCAAGCAATCTTGCGCCGCAATCGCATCTGAATGTGTGAGTCCCTCTGGCTGCGGAATTGCTGTGCGTAGTTCGACGGGCTCACCATGAGGGAAGTCTGCGCCCTGTCGGGCCTACCAAACCTGCTGCGCGTGTTTCAAGGGGGATTGACCATGGGGGAAGTCTGCGCCCCGTGGAGCGGTCAGGTCAATTGGGGTTTTGCGACCAGCCTCCTTTCTCTCATGGCGAATCCGCCCGCGGCGCAGGCTGGTGTGCCCGACACGCAAATGCTACGCATCGAAGGCTTGTCATCTTTTCACCGTCCGGATATTGGATGCCGACATGAAGAACGCTGAAAATATGGCTCCACGGATTGCAGTGCTTGGTTGCGGCTATTGGGGCAGCAATCATATCCGTACATTGAAGAGCCTCGGTGCTCTTTATGCGGTCGCCGATCAGAACAGCGATCGTGCCGCGGGATTCGCCGCAGAGCAGGGCGTTGCGCATATCGAAGTCGAAGACCTTTTCACCCATCCGGATGTCGATGCCATCGTCATGGCCCTGCCGCCGCAATTCCATGCGGAGACGGCAATCCGTGCTGTAACCAACGGCAAGGACGTGCTGGTCGAGAAGCCGATTGCCTTGACCGTGCCCGATGCGGAGCGCGCGGTTAAGGCTGCGCACGACAATGGCCGGATCTTCATGGTCGGCCATGTCCTTCGGTTTCATCCTGCCTTCGAGAAGCTGCTGGAGCTGGTCAAGTCCGGCGATCTCGGCAAGGTCCGCTATATCCATTCGCACAGGCTTGGCCTCGGCAAATTCCACACGGAAAACGATGCGCTGTGGGATCTCGCGCCGCACGATCTTTCGATGATCCTGGCAATCACCGGGACCGAACCGCTCGAGGTGCGCGGTGAGGGTGCCGCGGTGCTCGACCATTTGAGCGATTTCGCGCACCTGCACCTGAGCTTTCCCAACAATGTCCGCGGGCATCTCTTCGCCTCGCGGCTCAATCCCTATCGCGAGCGGCGCCTCGCTGTCGTGGGTACCAAGGCCATGGCCGTCTTCGACGACATGGAGACCTGGGACAGGAAACTGGCCGTCTACAAGCATTCGATCTGGCAGGACAATGGCCAGTGGGCGTCGACGACGGAAGAGCCGACCTATGTGAAGATCGCCCAGGGCATGCCGCTGACCCGGGAATTGCAGAACTTCATCGATGCCATCCGGACGCGCGTCCAGCCGAAGACCGACGGCGAAGAGGCGATCCGGGTCCTGCGCATCCTGACGGCGGGGACTGTCACGCACAATATCGCCAAGTAAATCGGCTGCCGAATCCCGGGTATCCCGGCCGGCCCCAACACTGAACCAGACATTCGGTGTGCATTGACATTGCCCTTGGAGCAAAGCGTTGGTACAAGGCCCACGCCTTGTTACAAGCAGAGGCAAACTTTGAATGACGGACCTCTGGCAGACCTTGATCTGCCCTTTTAAAGAGGAGCCGGACCGGTTGCCCGCGGCAGATCGCTGGCATGTTTAATATTGGAGCAATGATGCATTTCATCGATCTCGGCGCACAGCGTGAACGGATTAGCGGCAAACTCGATGCGGCAATTGCCAAGGTTGTGCGTGAAGGCAAGTACATCCTCGGACCGGAAGTTGCGGAATTCGAGAAGCGCCTGGCCGACTATGTGGGCGTCGAACACGTGATTGCCTGCGCCAACGGCACCGACGCCTTGCTGATGCCACTGATGGCGAAGGGCATTGGCCCCGGTGATGCTGTCTTCTGCCCGAGCTTCACCTTTGCCGCTACGGCGGAAGTGGTCGCGCTCGCGGGCGCCGAGCCCGTGTTTATCGATGTCGACCCAGACACTTACAACATCAACGTGGAACAGCTTGAGGCGGCAATCGCCGCCGTGCGCGCCGAAGGCCGGCTGCAGCCAAAGGCGATCATTCCCGTCGACCTGTTCGGTCTTGCCGCCAACTATACGTCGCTTTCGGCCGTGGCGGCGCGTGAAGGCCTGTTCGTGATCGAGGATGCCGCCCAGTCCATCGGCGGCAAGCGCGACAATGCCATGTGCGGTGCGTTCGGCGATGTGGCAGCAACCAGCTTCTATCCGGCCAAGCCGCTCGGCTGCTATGGCGACGGCGGCGCGATGTTCACCAATGATGGTGCACTCGCCGAAGTCCTGCGGTCTGTACTGTTCCACGGCAAGGGTGAAACCCAGTATGACAATGTGCGTATCGGGCTGAATTCACGCCTCGACACGATACAGGCTGCGATTCTCATCGAAAAGCTGGCCATTCTCGAAGATGAGATGGAAGCCCGCCAGGCGGTGGCGAAACGTTATGCCAGCGGATTAAGGGATGTGGTCAAGGTAGCGGTCATGCCGGAAGGGTCGCGTTCGGCCTGGGCGCAGTATGCGATCGAAACCAAGAACCGCGATGCGCTCAAGGCGCATTTGCAGGCAAACGGCATTCCGTCGGTAATCTATTACGTGAAGCCGCTGCACCTGCAGGTGGCCTATGAGCGCTACATGCGCGCACCTGGCGGATTGCCTGTCTCGGAGACCTTGCCGAAGAATATCCTGTGCCTGCCAATGCATCCCTATCTCAGCACGGCTGACCAGGACCGCATCATCGGGACTATCCGGGAGTTTCAGGAGAAGTCTGCTTGAGGTTGGTTACCCGGCAATCCCCCCTCGTGGGGGAGAAAGCGATTTCAGCATCTTAGCGCCAGCTAAGTGCTAGAAATCGTCAGGGGGGATTGGCATCTGCCTTTGCCCCCTCTCTTGGATTTTCCAAGGATTAGCAAAGACGCTAAATCCAGGAAAATTCTTATCTCTCCTACAAGGGGGAGAGATAAGGTCCCTAGGCTGCGGCGTGGCCCTGTTGCGCCAGCCGCTTGAGCATGGCTTCGGCCTGTGGAGCACGCTCCGAACGGCCAATGAAGCCACCGCCGAAGACGCGCGCTGTATTGCTGTCATCCGAATATAGCACGCAGGCCTGGCCCGGCGCGATGCCGCTTTCGCCATCGACAAGCTCGACCCAGGTCTCACCACCCTGATGATGCAGGACGGCGGGCCGCGGCGGACGGGTTGAACGAACCTTTGCGTAGACCTCGACACCGCTTCCCGGAATATGCGACAGCGAGCCGTCACCGAGCCAGTTGACGTTGCGCAGATATACCTTGCGGGTTTCCAGCGCCTCGCGCGGTCCGACGACGACACGCGCGTTCTGCGCGTCGAGATGAACGACATAGAGCGGATCGCCGGTGGCAACGCCAATGCCGCGGCGCTGGCCGATCGTATAGTGCACGATACCCTCATGGCGTCCGAGCACGCGGCCATCGATATGAACGATATCGCCGGGATTGGCAGCTTCCGGCTTCAGCTTTGAGATGATGTCGGAATATTTGCCCTGGGGCACGAAGCAGATGTCCTGGCTATCCTGCTTGTTGGCGACCGTCAGGCCAAGCTCTTCGGCAATTGCGCGCGTCTCCGCCTTTGTCATGCCACCGAGCGGGAAGCGCAGATAGTCGATCTGCTCCTGCGTGGTGGCAAAGAGGAAATAGCTCTGGTCCTTGTCGGTATCGACGGGCCGGTAAAGGGCACGATGATCGCCATTGGCATGGCTGCGAATATAATGGCCTGTCGCCAATGCATCTGCGCCGAGGTCACGAGCCGTCTGCAGAAGGTCGGCAAATTTGACGGTCTGGTTACAGGAAACGCAAGGGATGGGCGTCTCACCACTGACATAGCTGGCCGCAAAGGGATCGATTACGGCCTCGCGGAATCGTGCCTCGTAGTCGAGCACGTAGTGCGGAATGCCGAGACGTTCGGAAACACGGCGAGCGTCCTCGATATCCTGACCCGCACAGCAGGAGCCGGCCCTGTGGGTGGATGCACCGTGATCATAGAGCTGCAGCGTGACGCCAACGACGTCATAGCCCTGGCGTTTGAGGATGCCGGCAACGACAGAAGAATCCACGCCGCCCGACATGGCAACGACTATACGGGTGTCTTCCGGCTTTCCCGGTAGATCGAGATTATTCAGTGTCATAGGCGGATCCGGTTCTGGCAGCGGCATAAAGGCGCAGTGCTGTTATTGGGCCTATATAGGTTATTGCCCCGGCCTTGCCAACAGGGAGTCGCAAAGGTTGCGCTTTTCTGTGTCCGAAGGGGGAGTGGCACTTTGACGGGCGAAGCCCCGGAATTTTCCGAAGTTGGTGCAAAGTTTAATGAAAACGCCGCCAATCCATTAACCGAAGTTACCAGAGAATGACTGACGGTTTAGGCAATTATTAAAGCCCTCCCTGTAATGTCTGCTGCGATAGGTCTTGAAGTTTAGTGTAGAGAGTACAATGACCGATCTTGTTCGACCGAGAGTAAAATATGTAATCGGCCCGGATGGCAGCCCGCTGACCATCGCCGATCTTCCACCCGCAAATACGCGGCGTTGGGTTATTCGCCGCAAGGCTGAGGTGGTTGCCGCTGTACGCGGTGGTCTTCTTAGTCTTGAGGAAGCCTGCCAACGCTATACTTTGACGGTGGAGGAGTTCCTGTCCTGGCAGTCCTCGATCTCCGATCATGGGCTGGCTGGTCTTCGAACGACCCGGATACAGCAATATCGTCATTAGATGATGGTGCGCATGCAAAGAAAGGGCTGGCCGCAGGGTCAGCCCTTTCGCTTACGCGGTTGTTTCTTCCCGGACAATCAAGTGCGTCGCCACGGCCGAAAGGATTGCCGATGCGGTGAAGAACCAAAGGCCCGGTTGCGCGATGGCCGTCGCGAGCCCGCTTGTCTTTGCACCGAATATCACCAGCGCGACAAGCAGCACGTCCAGCATTGACCATTTTGACAGGACGACAACCCATCTGTGCAGAATCTGCCTGGCGGCCGGGATCTGTGCCGCCGCCAATTGCGCGACAGCGAGCTTGGTCACCGGCAGAATGATCGAAAACAGCACGACCACGATCGTGAGCAGCCAATCGCCGCCGGTCCAGAGGGAGGCGATGATGCCAAGAAGGGATGGATTGTCATCGAAGAAATACAACCTGCTGACATTCATCAACGGCATGGTCAAGCCGAGTGCCAGCGAAAATGTGGCGACGAATAGCAGGAGGGGAATGAAAAGTCGCACCGGCATGATGATGTTCACTGTGCCTTGTAAGCTGATCCAGGCTAATGCATGAAGGCACTATGCCATACGCGTCAAGGAGCAGATCGATGACCAGCGAAGTCAAAATCGAGAAAGAGGCCACGGATAAGGGTGGGCGCTATGTTGCGATCGTCTCCGGCCACGAGGCCGAGATGACCTTTTCGCGTGCGAGCCCGCATCTGATCATCGTCGATCATACGGCGGTGCCCGATGCCTTGCGCGGTCAGGGTGTTGGCCAGGCGCTGGCACTGCATGCGGTGGAGGATGCGCGGGCAGGGGGATGGAAGATCATTCCGCTGTGTCCGTTCATGCGCGCCCAGTCGCTTCGGCATGCCGAGTGGGCGGATGTGATACAGCAACGTTGAAAATGCACTTGAATCTCGACAGGTGGAACAGCGGATGCGTTTTCACGCGCCTCCGCTGCTCACCGGCCTGAGGGTCACTGTCTGCTAGCCAATCATGGCGCGCCGGTCGGTGACCGGCATTTCTTCGTCGCGAGGCTTGCCGTCGCGCTGTTCAAGCGCTTCGGCCTTGGCGAGTTCGGCTTCTGACTCGGCGAGCGCTGCTTCTGCATCGTCCTTCTGCGCCTTGAGATCGCGGATTGAGACAAACAGGTTGTCGCGGCGCTGGCGAGCGGCCTTGGCGAAAGTCGGATAGGCGAAATGGGAGGTGTCGTTGATGCCGGCCTTCTTTTCCTCCGACAGAATCTGTGCGTCGAGTTCGGCGGCCATGCGCTCAAACTCGCCCATCATCAGGTCGAGCTGGCCGAGCTGACGGCGTTTTTCCTTGACCTGAAAGAGTTTGAGCCGAACCAAACCTTCATGCGATTTCATCTGTCTTACCCCCTAAACGCCTTACATGAAGCCGGTACTCAAAATCCCGCCAAGACCCTGGCTGACGATCTTCCGGCCGCCATTTCACCCGAATCACTTCGGGAAAATGAAACAAAAACTTAAAGGCTGCCCTCTCTGGTAACCTTTCCTTTACATTCAGCATTAATCATACGCCTTAAGACTTAAAGCTCGGTAAATCCGAACCTGAAGTTTTTAGGCAGGGAATTTATCGAGTCGAATGAATCGCTTAGGGCTGGAACCTGATGTTCAATCTGATGGTTTTTGACCGGCGACTTGACCTTATGAATCAATGCTGTGCCAATGATCCTTAATTTAAGAGTCAAAGGCACTTGCAAAGCGGAATTAGATTTTGTTAACCATTCGGTGGCAATCTTAACGTTATGGAAACGGCTTGTTTCGCGACCTGACTTCGGGATTGCACGGCAACCCATTTCAGCGGCGGGAAAAGGGGAATGATATGCGGGTTCTTTTAATCGAAGACGATAGTGCAACGGCCCAGAGCATCGAATTGATGCTCAAGTCGGAAAGCTTCAATGTTTATACGACGGATCTGGGCGAAGAGGGTGTCGATCTCGGCAAGCTCTACGACTACGATATCATTCTTCTCGATCTCAACCTGCCGGACATGTCGGGTTACGAAGTCCTGAGGACCCTGCGCCTGTCGAAGGTGAAAACACCGATCCTCATCCTCTCCGGCATGGCCGGAATCGAGGACAAGGTTCGCGGTCTCGGCTTCGGCGCCGACGACTACATGACCAAGCCTTTCCACAAGGACGAACTGGTGGCCCGTATCCATGCGATCGTGCGTCGTTCGAAGGGCCATGCCCAGTCGGTCATCACAACCGGCGATCTGATTGTCAATCTCGACGCCAAGACGGTGGAAGTCAGCGGCCAGCGCGTTCACCTGACGGGCAAGGAATACCAGATGCTTGAGCTGCTCTCCCTGCGCAAGGGTACGACGCTCACCAAGGAAATGTTCCTCAACCACCTCTATGGCGGCATGGACGAACCCGAACTCAAGATCATCGATGTTTTCATCTGCAAGTTGCGCAAGAAGCTCGACTCGGCATCGGACGGCATCAACTACATCGAAACTGTCTGGGGCCGCGGCTATGTCCTGCGTGAACCCGATGCAACGGAAATGCGCGAAATCGCCTGATCGGCGCGCAGCTTTCTCTTCAAAAAGGCTCCGCAACGCGGGGCCTTTTTATTAATGCGCAATGGCATGCATCAAATCCAGACGTCGTTCCGTGCGGTGCGCTCTCCGCCTACACGACCGGTGTTGGTCACGCCGCGCGGCTCGATCAGCATCAATTTGACTTCCTTTTCGGCAACTGGCTCGTGCTCGACGCCGCGTGGAACCACAAACATTTCGCCGGCCGCCAGATGGACGCAACCATCGCGAAAATCGATCCGCAGGTTGCCTTCGATGACCAGGAAGGCTTCGTCGGTGTCAGGATGGTCATGCCAAATGAATTCGCCTTCGATTCGCGCAAGCTTGAATTGATAATCATTGAGCTCTGCGATGACCTTGGGCAGCCATCGCTCTGAAAAAAGCTCAAACTTCTCGGCAAAGTTGATCGGGATGTAGGGCGTTTGTGGTTCGTTTGTCTGCATCTGCAACTCCTCAGAATGTTTCCGGGAGGTGTAGCAGCCATCCCCAAAGCGATATTGGACGTTTGTGCAAGAGCCGGATTAAATCGGCTGTCTCTAGCCAGCCAGCGGCAGCTGCGGCAATATTTCGGCAATGGAAGCACGGTTGAACGGCTTCAGAAGATACCCCGCGGCGCCGGCCCGCTTGGCGCGCATGATCTTCGTCACGTCGATTTCGGGCAGGCAGAGATAGATCTTGCTGGTCTCGCCGCCCGGGAGGGCACGAACCTGGGCAATGATGTCGGGAGCCGGCATATCGGTCAGGGCGCTGTCGAGAATGATCACATCGGGCATTTCGACACTGCAGGCGGCGACGGTCTGATAGCCGGTATCCGCCGTGGTCACAACGGTGGTATCGCTGGCGATGAGCCGGCGCGCAACCTTCCTGACCACAGGCGATCCATCAACAATCATGCACCGTAACAAAGGTTGCTCTCCGCGTTGGCCCAATTTGTGCTGGGATCGGACACTAGCAGGCCTTGGGTGAACAAATACCCAAGGTTGATGGTAAATTTTAGTGCAACTTTTAGGAGGAGTTCACGCGGCGGTGAAGACAATCTCTTCCGGCGTGGCGTGAATCGAAATGGTCATGCCGGCCTCCTGAGCGAGGAGAAGGGTGTAATAGGGCTGTACGGCATGGGCATCGATGGGTTCTTCGGGAACCTTGCCACTGTGCAGTTCAAGGAATTTCGGCGGCACACGCAACATTGGTCCGCGTGATGTCAGAACGAAGCGAGGTTGTGTATCGGGTGTTTCGAGCACCAAAGAAAGGCTACCGCCGCGGGGCAACGCCGCATTGGCAATCAGAACGAGATTGAGGAGGAGTTTCACCTTGTTCTTCGGCAGGAGAACGCGGGGTCCTTCCCATGTCAGTTCCGCCTTCTCTCCCTTCATATATTCGTTCGCAACGTTCTGCGCATCGCCCGTGTCGATCTGGACACCGGCCGAGCCGGCAGCACCGAAGGCAATTCGCGCGAATTGCAGACGGGCGGAAGCACTCCGCGCGCTCGACTTGATGAGGTTCATGGCATCTTCGTCGGCACCACCTTCCTCGAGGAGTTCCAGCCCATTATTGATGGCGCCGACCGGCGAAATGATGTCGTGGCAAATACGGCTTGAGAGGAGCGCTCCAAGGTCCGTTGCCGAGAGAATAACGGGCAATGTCATGATGGATTCTCCTGAAAGTTCTCTGGTTGGCGCGGGGTATCGCGAATCACTACCTGGCGCGAATCACTTCGATATCCGATCCATTTGGTTACATAGCCTGATCCTGATCGGCAAGAACGTCATGCTTAAAGCGTGAAAATGCTGAAATCCTTACGTTTTTGCCGATCATTGCCAGACATTGAAATGCCAAGATCGATTCATAAACTTTTATACAAGGTTTACCGCCTTAAATAGAGCTTCAATACGAAAAGCAGGCGCAAGATCTGCAACAGGCGTCAGACAAAGAAGCGAACAGCCAAAAGGAATTATGATGGCGTCTCTACTCTTGTCTTTGAACCGTGGCTTTCTCCTCCTCATGACCATTGTGTCGCTTGTCGTCGCGCAGGCGCAGACGGCGAGCGCGCAAGAAACCTATACGATGGATGAGATCGTGAATTCCGGCCAACGGTTTTTCGGATCAACATCGGGTGGGCTCGCCACGGCCGTCGAAAAGGTGTTCCAGAATTACGGCCTGCCCAATGGTTATGTACTGGGTGAGGAGGGGTCCGGCGCATTGATCGGCGGCCTGACCTATGGCGAAGGAACGCTCTATACCAAAAATGCCGGTGACCATAAGACGTTCTGGCAGGGGCCGTCGATCGGCTGGGATTTTGGCGGGCAGGGTTCCCGTGTCATGATGCTCGTCTACAACCTGGACGATGTGCAGAACCTGTATGGCCGTTTCGTCGGTGTTGCCGGCTCCGCCTATCTCTTTGCAGGTGTCGGCTTCAATGTGCTCAAGCGCAACCAGGTCCTCCTCGTCCCGATCAGGACAGGCGTTGGCGCACGCCTCGGTGTCAATGTCGGTTATCTGAAGTTGACGCAATCGCCGACCTGGAATCCATTCTGATCCACCGATACCACGCTCGTGCTTCGATAGGACGCGGACTGTTCAGTTCGCGTCTTTGCGTTTATCTAGGCAGGAGTGGCTCCACTAGACATGCCGAGATAGACCTCTAACAGGACTCCTGCCTTGATCCAGTCTGTGCTTTATTTTGCTTTCGGATTTCTGAGCGCTGTCTTGCTGGCCCTGCTCTTTGCCCCTCCGATCTGGCGAAGGGCAACGCTTCTCACGCGCAAGCGTGTCGAAGCGGAGACGCCTTTGACCCTGAACGAGATACAGGCGCAGCGCGACGGTTTGCGCGCAGAGCACGCCATTGCCGAACGCAAGCTTGAACTGAGCCTGGAAAAAGTCAGCGAGAAATCCGCCCGGCAACTGGCCGAACTGAGCGAGAAAGATCGTACGGTGCGCAATCTGACAGGGGATTTGGCTGCCCGCGATGCGACGGTGACAGATCTGCGTTCTACCCTTGTCAACCGGGACAGTGAACTGGGAAAGGCGGCCAAGGTGATCGTTGGCCACGAACGTACGCTCGAACAGCGCCTGGCAGAACTGGAACTCCTGCATCGCAGGATGTCCAGCCTTGCAATGAACGCGGATAGCCTGCAGATCGAAGTCGCCGCTCAGTCGACCCGTATCGAGAATCTGGCAGACGAACTGCGGGAAGCGCGGCAGGACAAGCGCGATAGTGATGAACGCAGGCGCAAGGCTGAGACCGACCTGAAGGCGAGCCAGCATGCCCTGGAACAGGAGGTGAAACGCAGCGCCGAACTGGAAAAGCGTTCGAGCGCGCTGCTCAGGCAACTGTCAGACAGCGAGGCGAGACTCTCGCGTCGTGAGAAGGAAATCGACCGGATCAATGAGCGATTGCGCAAGGTACTGGCGGACGGCCGAAAGCAGGGCTCTTCGTTTCTGGAGCCGCCGCGCGGAAAGGAAGCGCTGCTCCAATCGCAGGAGATCATCCGCCTGCGTGAGGAGATGAACGCACTCGCATCGCAGGTGGTGGCCATGGTTGCGCGGCTGGAGGGGCCGTCATCCCCGGTGAACGATCTGTTGGCCAAGGCGGGGGGCGAGACGTCTGCGGTCTATGACGAAAATGGTGAAGTGATCGTCAGCCTCGCCGAGCGAATCCGTGCGCTGCAGGCCGCGGCCTCAAATGCCAGAAAAACGGCTGAACCTGGATAGGGCTATGCCCGACGCCGTCGCCACATTGAGACTGTCGAAACTTCTCGACATCGGGATGGATACAGTTTGCAATTTTTGCAGCAGCGACTTTGGCAGCCCTTCACCTTCCGTGCCGAGCAGCAGTGCCGTCCGCGGCGCGAGGGCTGCATCATAGATGGCAGTCGTGCCCGACGGACTGAGGGCGAACACTTCGAACCCGCAGCTTTGCAACTTGCCGACTATTTCCTCGATCGAGTGCCCGCGCGCGAAAGGCACTTTGAGTGCCGCCCCGACAGAAACCCGGATCGATTTGCGGTAGAGCGGATCGCAACTGGACTCGTCCATCAGGACACAATTCGCCTCGAATGCAGCAGCGTTGCGAAAGATCGAGCCCATATTGTCGTGATTGGAGATGCCGCACAGAACCACAGTCAGCGCCCGTTCCGGCAAGGCATCGATCAGCGCATCGATGGAGGGCGGCTCACTGCGCCTGCCGACTGCCAAAATACCTCGGTGCATCGGAAAACCCGCAATGGCATCCATAGTCTGGCGCGAAACGCAGTATACCGGAATGTCATCCCGACAGGCTTTCAGCTGGTCGCGAAGTCCAGCAAGCCGATTCTCCAGGATGAGCAGCGATTCTACGACGAGGGCCGGATTGGACAACAGGACATTCAGAACGACCTTGCCCTCGGCGATGAACCGGCCCTCACGTCCCACCAGGTCGCGTTCGCGTACGTTGCGGTAGGGTGCAAGCCGCTCATCGTCGGCGTCGACGATCCGGGTGATGCGATGCTCCAGCCAGTCGGGGTTGTGCGCAACCGATGTCATAATGATGTCTGTTAGGATTCCAATCCGGCTCTGGCCTCACCAGCCATGCGAACAAGCGTCATGTGCATGTCCTTGGCTGAGGTGAGCGGCTCCTTGAAGAAGATGCGCAAGGCATTGTCACCCTCGGCCAGATCGAAGCCATCGGCATCGATGCCCGTCATGCGCCAGTTGCCATCCGCCGCCTGGGCGTAGAAGCGGGCATACAGCGCAATAGCTTCGGAGTGATCCTCGTTCATGTGCTCGACTGCGCCTCGCTCCGCAACTGCCAGTTCCTCGTTGACAGGATAGAGACTGAGCCATTCGGACGCATCCAATTGATAGGCACGGCCAAATCCCCCATTCAGCCGGGCGTTCTTGGGCTCGAGCCGGAAAAACAGGAAATCGCCAAGGCTGACATAGAGCTTGGATTTCGGCAGGTGTGACCGGTATCGCCATTCGACGCGCGCATGGTCCGACGTATTGCGAGGTATTTCGCGTGCCCTGGCCGAAATGGTCATGCGCGGCGAGGCAAGAGGGTCGCCCTTGCCCGGTTCGCCGACCAGCAGCGAACAGCGCGGGTCTGCCAGAAGCGCCGGCGTGTGGGCAGCCAGAGCAGAAACCAGAATGATGGGAGTGCCATCATGGTCCGTGGCAAATCCAACGCGCGTGGCGATCGGGTCGCCGGATGCAGGGTCGAGAGTTGCTATGACCGCGTGGCGAGCCGAGCGCAGCAATGTACGCGCAAGGCGTATTGCTCCATCATCAATGTCACGGAAGACGTCAATATTTTCTGTCAAAGCGGGCCCCTCATGTCAGCGAACAACCGATTGATAGTTCGTTAGCGAAAGGGGAACAAGGGATTTGAGAGGGGCAGCGGATTCAGGCGGCGAGGGATCGATTGTCGTTTAGGCCGACATCATTCATGCAGTCTGCAAGCAGGTCGAGGTCTACCGGGCCAATGGTGCAAAGCACGGGAGCAACGTCTTCGGCCGGAACCTGAAGAGCGATCAGTTCCCGGAGTGCTTCCATCAGTGTTTCGCGGGTATCGTACCGAGCGGAATGCGTGCGCATAGGACGACCTCTGAGCTTGATCCATTGCGTAAAGATTAAGGCAAATAGGGTAAATGAATTCTTAATTTTGCCATTTTTGAAATTTTTTTGTGCTTGTGTCGGTTAAAATAACTGGTTAATTTCAAATGGATGATAAGGTATCATTACACAACGGTCATGTTTGCCATTGTTTGGCCCCAAATGGCATCATTCTGAGAGCACCTTCACCAGCAGGAACAACAGCGATGAGAATTGCTTCGTGATCGGCTTCGCTAAGTGGAAAATCCATCCTATCGCGGGCATCATCGCGGTCGCCGGGCTCGCCAGCGGCTGCACCCAGACCGGGTCGCATTCCAAGATTTCGGCCGACCTGACAACGCGGACTAGCAAAAGTTACGCCTATACGCCCAAGGACAAGGAATGCCTGGAACGGGCAATGTTCTTTGAATCCAACCGCTCGAGCCAAGAGGGCCTGATGGCCGTTGGTACGGTGGTCATGAACCGGCTCGATTCGGGCAAATGGGGCAATACGATTTGCGGCGTGGTCGGCCAGAAGGGACAGTTTGCACCTGGTGTGCTGTCACGACCCATGAAATCCGCCGCGCTGCCGGACGTCCAGGCTGCAGCGGACGCGGTGCTCAAGGGTGAACGCAATCCAAAGGTGAAGAACGCCATGTTCTTCCATACGGCTGGCCTGCGGTTCCCCTACAAGAACATGCACTACACGGTTGTTGCCGGGGGTAACGCCTTCTATGAGAAGCGCGACCGCTACCATACGGCCGAAATCGCATCCAAGGATGCGAGCGTGGCAATCGCCAATGCCTATATTGCCAGCACGCGAATGGCCGGCGCCAAGCCGGCGAACACGGTCATGGTTGCCAGCGCGTCCCAGCCGGCTGCGACGACCTCGTCGACACCGACGTCTGGCCGGGTAATGAACCAGCCTGTCGTCGTTGCCCAGGCGGATATCGCTCCGATGACGTTCGACACGTCGAAAGTCGCGGTGCCAATGGACCCGCCGCCGCAGGCCATGGATTACAGAACAGCGCCGGCGGCCCAGCCGGTACGGTCGACGACGGAGCCCGGCCTGCTGGCTTATGAAGCACCAAACGGCAAGGCGGTTGATGCGATCGGCCAGATGCTGCTGGCGCAGGATCGGCCGAACTCCCTTTAAGCAAAGATAGAGCTCTGATGCGGACGGCGTCAGGGTACCAGATAATGGTGCGCCCATTCGCTGTGGGGCACTATATCCCCTATGGCATATTCGAAAGCCAGCACCGTCATGTGGTCGGGCGATGTCGAGCACGAATAGGAGAGGTGATACCATTCACCCTTGCTGCGGAATGCAGCGCCGGCCGAACGGATCTTGTCGCCTTTGATCTTCGGTTCTTCAAAGGCGTAGGCGACCAATTCGTCGGGTACGAGCTTGGCGGGATCCTTATGTATGCGCTCCATTGCCTCGACGTCGCACCGTTGTTCAAGACGCGTTTGCGGATCGAGGCGTTCCAGCTCGCGAGCGGTGCCTGTATCCATCGCACGCACCGGAGTTGCCAAGGTAACGGACAGCAAGAGCATGACACCAATTGTTCTCATCGAAGCCTGCTTTCTGAATCTTGAAAGTTTGGGAGTTCCTGTTGGCGCGGGTGTGCTGTTCCGGTCGCGTCGCTCATGCGCGCATCAATACCAGTTGGATTGGGACCAAATTGTGAACGTTCGGGCCGCCTTCGCCTAAACGCAGTGTTTAGTAGACATAGGGCAGGACGCGCCACGTGCGCGCGCGATACTGCAGATATTCCTCTCCAAACGCCTCTTCCATCATCGCCTCCTCCGGGCCTATGCGGGAGAAAAACAGAAAGCCAAATCCGGCCAGTCCGGAGAGCCCGGCGACATAATTCGGCAGTAGCAAGGCCTGAGCCAGGGCCATGAGCCAGAATGCCGTGTACATGGGGTGTCGGACGCGCCTGTAGATGCCGTTTGTAATGAGCTTGTGGTCCTGTTTGAGCTGCAACGAGACCGACCACATCTTTCCAAGTGCCTTGTGCGTGAGGCGGAAGAGGACAAGTGCGGCGATGGCGGAAATCACGCCAAGCGTGAGCAGCACCGGATGGGCTTCATAATTTGCAAAGCGCGGCTGTCCGGTCAGAACATAGATGACCGGGATGATGCCAAAGCCAGTAAAGGAGATCGCAAGGCGCACGGTATCGGCGCCAGGGCGCCGGTCGACGGTGAGTTTTGTACGGCGGGCACGCCGGTCAAATGGACGGCGCAAGAGATACCAGCTCGTAACAAGCATGACCCAAAGAGCCTTGCCAGCGGTCACCAGAGATATCATCGTGCAGCAGATCCTTGAATTTTGATGGCTGCCGGAGCAGCTGGCTTGGGCCGATCACAAGGCAATCCGCCCCGAGCGGCAATATCCGCAAATGACTCCGGTCCACACAAAATGGCATGCCAGGAGTAATGCGTTCGCTTTTCAACTCCAAAAACGAACTGGCGATGAACCCGAAACAGGTTTCGCCGTATGGCACGGTATGCCTCGTCACGAAGCTGATTGCGAAACCTCACCCTCACCAAAACCGGGGATTTGGCGTCCTGGATATGCAGATCGCGCACAGGATCGGATTTGTAGAAGTTCATCGGATCAGTCAGCGACTGCACATCAATCCAGGTCGCGTTGCTGCGCGCAACGGTTCCGACGCTCTCGCGCAGTGCCCTGGCAGAGGGATGAAGCGCCACTTTCAAGAGGCTCGACCCGACAGTGAGAAGACCATAACGGCGCGGCGCATTCCGGCGTAGAGCAGCATCCAGGACCTGAAGCGCACAGATTGCGCCAAGGCTGTGGGCAGCGACGACAATTTCAGTACCTGCCGGAGTCCTGCCGATTCGGGTTTCTGCATCGGCGACGACTTTATCCAGTTTTTGCAGCACACCCGGCCGTTGGCCCCGGGCGATATCCCAGGCGAATGTCCAGTCATCCAGTAGAAGCAGCAAGTGCAGCTTGCGGTGGGCGAACCAGCACAAAATGCCTGCCGTCATCAGCGCGCAGACCAGCGGAACGATGATAGACCCCGACACCAGGCCTGATGCGACGTCATAGGCGCCAAATGACGCCGCAACGACCAGGCCGAGAAGTATCACCGGGTAGAGGAAGAACAGCGAATATCGCCAGCTAACGGCAACGAAGCGGAAGAATGTTCCCGTCACGATGAAGTCGAGAAGGGCGCCGGTTCCACTGAGTAAACGCACGAGCGGATTTCTCGATGCATAGAACATCGTAATGTCGCCGAGACCGTAAAGCACAAAATCCGTTTGGGTGGCCCAGTCTTTGCCTGACGTGTGCAGGCTAAACTCACCGGTGGCAACTTCTGCGTCGGGACGGGACGTCTTGAGTGGAGCCGTTTCGGTCAGTTGCATGTCATAGACAGGCGCTGTCTTTGCCGCCTCGCGCACAAAGCGACGATGGTGAGCCTCTACAGGCATATGTTCAAAGCCTGGCAACAACACGACCAGACGATTGACAACCGTCATCTGTTTTTCTTCCAGCATCCGGGTCTCAGCAATCTGCCTTAAACTCAACTCGATTCCAGATTGCATATATTAACAGAATGCTGATTTGAAATCGTTCTAAAATGATGGGTCGGATCATGTCAGGCACTATTTCGGAGCCATCCGGATTGCACCGTCCAGGCGTATCGTCTCGCCGTTCAACATCGGGTTTTCGATGATGTGCAGTGCGAGCGCAGCATATTCCTCGGGTTTGCCGAGCCGGGAGGGAAACGGAATGGAGGCAGCAAGGGAATCCTGAACGTCCTGCGGCATTGCCAGCAGCATGGGCGTTCCGAAAATGCCTGGCGCGATTGCCATGACGCGAATGCCGAAGCGCGCAAGTTCCCGCGCGGCCGGCAAGGTGAGGCCGGCGATTCCCGCTTTCGACGACGCATAGGCCGCCTGGCCGATCTGCCCGTCGAAAGCTGCGACCGAGGCGGTGGAGATGATCACACCACGTTCACCGCCTTCCAGCGGCTCGAGCCTTGACGCTGCATCGCTCACAAGGCGCAGCATGTTGAATGAACCTATCAGATTCACCTCGATTACCCGACGATATAGCTCCAGATCGTGTGGCCCATCGCGGCCCACGATACGGCCGGCATTGGCAATGCCAGCGCAATTGACCAGAATGCGGGGCGTTCCCAATTCATCGGTCACGCGGGATACGGCCTTCTGAGCATCATCGGCGCTCGAAACGTTGCAGCTGAGGGCGATTCCGCCAATCTCATTGGCCACTTTTTGGGCGGCTTCCAAGTTGATGTCCAAAATGGCAACCTCGGCGCCTTTTTCGGCCAGTGCCCGCGCCGTTGCTGCGCCCAGTCCCGAACCTCCGCCCGTTACGATCGCTGTATGGCCTTGGATGTTCAAAATGGCTCCTCCCTTTAGTCCCGATGTCTTCTTGCACGAGTTACGCTAGTTAGCCAGACTGGGAACTGCTTTTGCCCTTCGAAATTCATTTCTTCACGCTAATTTCAATTTGAGCCTACACCGCATACCGGAACTCAGTGGACGAATTTTTGGTGAATTTCACTGTTTTTTCGTCTTGTAGGGTGACTTTCCCCAGAATCGTCAATTATGCAGCATGTGACGGGTTGACTGCGAATAAATCTGCTTGCATTGCGACATTGCAAAGGCTTCCATGCAACCTTCGTTGTAGGCATGGGGGCCTGCAACATAAAAAACCTCTGAAGGTGGAAAAGATGAATACCTACAAGAAACTCCTTGCGGCGACGGCGCTCGCAATGCTGACGGGTGGGCTGATGGCAGGTGGAGCCTCGGCCAAAACGCTCGTCTATTGCTCCGAAGCTGCTCCTGGCGGTTTTGATCCGGCGCTCTACACGGGTGGTGAAACACTCGATGCAACAGGACAGGCCGTGTTCAACAAACTGGTCGAGTTCAAGCCCGGCAAGTCCGAGGTTGAGCCTGCGCTGGCCGAAAGCTGGACCATCTCCGATGATGGCCTGCAGTACACATTCAAGCTGCGTCCGGGCGTCAAGTTCCAGACCACAAGCTATTTCACGCCGACGCGCGACCTCAACGCTGACGACGTCGTCTTCTCCTTCGAACGCCAGAAGGAAGGCAGCCCATGGGCAAAGTATGTCGACGGCGCTTCCTATGAGTATTTCGAAGGCATGGACTTCCCCAAGCTGATCAAGTCGGTTGAAAAGGTCGATGACCTGACCGTCAAGATCACGCTGACCAAGCCGAACGCACCGATGATCGCAAACCTGGCCATGGACTTCTCGTCCATCGTGTCCAAGGAATATGCCGACAAGCTTCAGGCTGATGGAACTCAGCAGAAATTCAACGAACAGCCGGTAGGCACGGGTCCATTCCAGTTCGTTGACTATCAGTTGAATACAGCTATTCGCTACGAAGCCAATCCGACGTTCTGGAAGGGCAAGGTCAAACTCGACAACCTGATCTTTGCGGTCACGCCAGACGCGGCTGTCCGCGTGCAGAAGCTCAAGGCCGGCGAATGCCAGCTGACGATCTATCCGGATCCTGCAGATGTCGAGGGCCTGAAGGCAGATTCGAACCTCACCGTCATGCAGGAAAGCGGCCTCAACGTTTCGACCCTTGCCTACAACACGACGCAGGCACCGTTCGACAAGGCTGAAGTGCGCAAGGCGCTCAACATGGCAATCGACAAGAAGGCAATCGTTGACGCCGTCTATCTTGGCCAGGGTACGCCTGCGATCAACCCGATCCCGCCAACGATGTGGTCCTACAACAAGTCGATCAAGGATGACGAATACAATCCTGAAGCGGCAAAGGCAGCTCTCGAAAAGGCTGGCGTCAAGGATCTCTCGCTTAAGATCTGGGCAATGCCGGTTGTTCGTCCTTACATGCCGAACGGTCGCCGTACGGCTGAGCTCTTGCAGTCTGATTTTGCCAAGGTCGGCGTCAAGGTCGAGATCGTCAGCTACGACTGGCAGGAATATCTGAAGCGCGCTTCCGATCCGAAGCATGATGGCGCTGTCATCATCGGCTGGACCGGTGACAATGGCGATCCGGACAACTTCCTCGCAACGCTGTTGTCCTGCCAGGCTGTCGGCAGCTCCAACCGCGCTGCATGGTGCAACCAGGAATTCACCGACTTGATCAACAAGGCGGCCGTTACGTCCGACGTTGCCGAACGCACCAAGCTTTACGAAGAAGCCCAGGCTGTGTTCAAGCGCGAAGCTCCGTGGGCAACGCTTGCTCATTCGCTCGTAACGACTGCAATGAACAAGAGTGTGAGCGGCTATGTGCCGAGCGCATTTGGCGTGCACAACTTCGAAAACGTAGACATCGCCGAGTAATTAAAACTCCTCGCGGTACCGGCTTTTGGCCGGTACCGCTTTTTTTCAGGTTATCATGTTTCGTTATATCGCTTCCCGAGTGCTGCTGCTGATCCCAACGTTCATTGGCATCAGCTTTGTGGCCTTTATTTTCATTCGCTTGCTTCCTGGAGATCCCGTCATCGCTCTTGCCGGCGAACGCGGCATGACCCCTGAACGGCACCAGTTACTGATGGAGCAGTTCGGTTTCAACAGGCCGATCTGGGAACAGTATCTCTCGTTCCTGTGGAACATATTCCATGGCGATTTCGGCACGTCGATAGCCAGCAAACGTGCAGTTCTCGCAGATTTCCTGACCCTTTTCCCGGCAACGCTTGAGCTCAGCATCTGTGCCATGTTGTTTGCCGTCATTATTGGCATTCCCGCCGGAATCTTCGCTGCTGTCAAGCGCGGGTCGATTTTTGATCAGCTGAGCATGGGCATTGCGCTGGTTGGCTACTCCATGCCGATTTTCTGGTGGGGTATCCTGCTGATCATCCTGTTTGCCGGCATACTGCACTGGACCCCGGTTTCCGGCCGGATGGATCTGATCTACTTCTTCAAGCCGACGACCGGCTTCATGCTGATCGATAGCCTGATCTCAGGCGGCAAGGGCGCTTTCAAATCGGCGGTTTCGCATCTCATCCTGCCAACCATCGTGCTCGGCACGATCCCGCTTGCGGTGATTGCTCGCCAGACGCGTTCGGCCATGCTGGAAGTCCTGGGCGAGGACTATGTGCGTACCGCAAAAGCAAAGGGCCTTGCACAAAAGCGGGTTATCGGCGTGCATGCACTGCGCAATGCCATGATCCCCGTCATCACAACCATCGGCTTGCAGATGGGTCTTCTCATGGCCGGCGCCATTCTGACAGAGACCATCTTCTCGTGGCCCGGTATCGGAAAGTGGATGATCGATGCGATCGCCAAACGCGATTATGTCGTCGTTCAGGGTGGTCTCATGCTGGTCGCGCTCATCGTCATGACCGTCAATTTGATCGTCGATCTGCTCTATGCGGTCGTCAATCCGCGCATCCGCGTAAAGTGAGGAACAGTGACTAACGAAGTTTCCCCGCCCGTACCGATTGCCGCCGCCCAGAGCTCGGGCCGCATGGCACGGTTCTCGGAATTCTGGTTCTATTTCAGCGTCAACAAGGGCGCTGTGATCGGTCTCGCCGTCCTGGTGTTCCTGTTGCTGGTCGCAATCTTTGCGCCGCTTATTGCACCGCATGCGCCATACCAACAGTACCGCGAAGCCCTGCTTACGCCGCCCTCATGGCAGGCAGGCGGCAATTCGATGTTCCTGCTTGGCACTGATGCAGTTGGCCGTGACCTTCTGTCCCGCCTGATTTACGGCGCCCGGTTCTCGCTGTTCATCGGTCTCATCGTTGTGACCATAGCCATGTTCAGCGGCGTGATACTCGGCGTCCTTGCCGGCTATTTCCGCGGTTGGGTCGATGCGCTGATCATGCGCATCATGGATATCATCCTGGCTTTCCCGCCATTGCTTCTGGCCCTGGTGCTCGTCGCCATTCTGGGACCTGGCCTGTTCAATGCAATGATCGCCATTGCGCTGGTCCTGCAGCCCCACTTTGCCCGCCTGACACGTGCGGCGGTGATGAGTGAAAAGAACCGCGAATATGTGATTGCCTCGAAGCTGGCGGGCGCGGGCCACCTGCGCCTGATGTTCAAGACGATCCTGCCAAATTGCCTGGCGCCGTTGATCGTGCAGGGAACGTTGTCGTTCTCCAACGCCATCCTCGAAGCCGCTGCCCTCGGCTTTCTCGGCATGGGCGCGCAGCCGCCAACGCCTGAATGGGGCACTATGCTCGCCGAAGCGCGTGAGTTCATCCTGCGCGCCTGGTGGGTTGTCACGTTCCCCGGCCTGGCAATTCTCATTACGGTGCTCGCAATCAACCTCGTTGGCGATGGCCTGCGTGATGCCCTCGATCCCAAGCTGAAGAGGAGCTGAGATCATGGCACTGCTCGAAATCAAGAACCTTTCGGTTGGCTTCGACACCAGCACCGGCCAGTTCATGGCCGTGCAGGGCATCGATCTTTCGGTTGATGCGCGTGAAGTGCTGGCCATTGTCGGTGAATCCGGTTCCGGCAAGTCCGTGGCCATGCTCGCCGTGATGGGACTGTTGCCCAAGACGGCGACAGTCACTGCCGACAGCATGACCTTTGATGGTCATAACCTTCTGACCATGACGAACAAACAGCGGCGCGAAATCGTCGGTCGCGACGTGGCCATGATTTTCCAGGAACCGATGGCAAGTCTCAATCCTTGCTTCACAGTCGGATTTCAGCTGGAGGAAGTGTTGCGCTTTCACATGAAGATGGACGCAACGACACGGCGCAAGCGGGCCATCGAGTTGCTGCAGCAAGTGGGAATTCCTACTCCTGAAGAGCGCCTGAACTCGTTTCCGCATCAGATGTCCGGCGGCCAATGCCAGCGCGTCATGATTGCCATCGCGATTGCCTGCAACCCGAAACTGCTGATTGCCGACGAGCCGACGACCGCGCTGGACGTGACCATCCAGAAGCAGATTCTCGACCTGCTGGTCAGTCTGCAAGCGAAGTACGGCATGGG
Organism: Phyllobacterium lublinensis; assembly: GCF_020164435.1. GTDB lineage: Bacteria > Pseudomonadota > Alphaproteobacteria > Rhizobiales > Rhizobiaceae > Phyllobacterium > Phyllobacterium lublinensis. The sequence goes on from NZ_JAIUDQ010000007.1 coordinate 86,507, forward strand.
CCTGATCATGATTACGCACGACATGGGTGTCGTCGCGGAAACAGCCGACCGTGTCATCGTGCAATACAAGGGACGCAAGATGGAGGAGGCCGATGTGCTTTCACTCTTCGAGTCGCCCAAGAGCCCCTACACACGCGCGCTGCTTTCTGCCCTGCCGGAGAATGCAACAGGTGACCGGCTGTCGACCGTCGCGGACTTCATGAAACAGGAAGCAGCAATTTCAGGAGCCCCATCATGACGGAGATCGTGCTTGAAGGGCGCAATATCGTTCGCGATTACCATGTAGGCGGAAGCATGTTCGGCAAGGCCAAGACTGTGCATGCAGTCAAGGGTGTCAGCTTCACGCTTGAGAAGGGCAAGACCCTTGCCATCGTTGGCGAGAGCGGTTGCGGCAAGTCAACCCTTGGTCGTATTCTGACGCTGATCGATCCGCAGACATCGGGGGAGCTGCTTATCGACGGCAAGCCGATCAACATTGCCCGCGATCGGGTCACGCCCGAGCTTCGTCGGAAAGTACAGATCATTTTCCAGAACCCCTATGGCTCGCTCAACCCGCGCCAGAAGATTGGCGAAGTGCTCGGCGAACCGCTGCTGCTCAACACCAACAAGACCGCAGCGGAGCGCCGTGACCTGGCCATGCAGATGCTCGTGAAGGTCGGGCTCGGTCCTGAACACTACAATCGTTATCCGCACATGTTCTCGGGTGGCCAGCGCCAGCGCATCGCCATTGCCCGTGCCTTGATGCTGAGCCCGAGCCTTCTGGTGCTGGACGAGCCGGTTTCTGCGCTCGACCTGTCTGTTCAGGCGCAAGTGCTCAATCTGCTTGCCGATCTACAGGACGAATTCAACCTCACTTACGTTTTCATCAGCCATGACTTGTCAGTGGTACGCTACATTGCCGACGAGGTGATGGTGATGTACTACGGCGAAGTCGTCGAATATGGTACGCGCGACGAGGTGTTCTCCAATCCTCAGCACAGCTATACGAAGACGCTGTTTGCAGCGACACCGAGGTCCGACGTCGAAAGCATCAGGGCACGTCTGGCCAAGAAGAAGGCTGCGGCCTGATTGATTCCTGCTGCTGTGTGGCTCAGGAGTTGCGCGTGGTTCGCCCTTCGACAAGCTCAGGACGAAGCTCACCATGAGGGAAATGGCTGGCTGCACAAATAGCTGCGGCCAGACTTGACTCTCTGCTGTCAAAACACTTCCCTCATCGTGAGCTTGTCGAGTTACGCACAGCGAGAGGGAAGTTATGACCAAGCAGCCGATTGCTACGGCGCCAAAAGATGGCAGCAAGGTCCAGGTTTTCTGGACCGATGAGGACGGACAGGAGAACGAATCGATTGGTCAGTTTCGTTCGCTTGACCGGCTGAAGGCCACCGGCGGCCAGTGGGATGAAACCGACGCCGGCTGGTGGATATTCACGGATTCGAACACCCAGAAAAAGGTCTCGCCCCATTCCTGGCAGCCCGCTGGCAAGGCTGGCGATGAGGAAGAGGACGCAGAGTAGGGTATTTTCCGAGCCGCGCTTTCCTCGGCCAGGGAGAGAAGGAGAACACTCGGTACCTCGCAAGATGCTGGCGAACCACGCACCCCGGCAAAACCCTCAATGACCCAAGCCAGATGGGGTTCCAGCCGGATAATTTAATTTCTCTGGTGTTTCAGGAGGCCCCGGACGATGTCGTCGGCGGAAATCACGCCGAGAATCGTGCCCTTGTCGACAACGCCCACGTCGCCATTGTTCTTCGCCACCGCCTGCATGATCTCGCGTACCGGCGTTTCAGGGCGCGCAGTGGCGGCGAAAGGCCGGTCAGCGGGACGCGAACGGTCGAGCGGTACCATGATATCGGCCGCAGTCAGAACACCGAGCGGGTTCATGTTGGCAACGAAATCCGCGACATAATCATTGGCGGGATTGAGCAGGATATCCTGGGCCGTGCCGCATTGAATGATCCGGCCACCTTCCATGATGGCAATCCGGTTGCCGATCTTCATCGCCTCATCGAGATCATGACTGACAAAGACGATGGTTTTCTTCAGGCGCTCCTGCAGGCTCAGCAATTCATCCTGAAGCCGGGTGCGGATCAAAGGGTCCAGTGCGGAGAATGGTTCATCCATGAGCAGGATGGGTGCGCCGGTTGCAAAGGCGCGCGCCAAACCTACGCGCTGCTGCATGCCACCCGAGAGTTCGCCGACCTTGCGTTTGGCCCAATCCTTCAGATTGACGAGCTCGAGCTGTTGCTGCACCGCGCTCGCGCGCTCCTCCTTGGGAACCCCAGACAGTTCGAGGCCGAAGCCGACATTCTCTTCCACTGTCCGCCAGGGTAGCAAGCCGAACTGCTGGAACACCATCGAAACGAGGTGCTTTCTCAGGTCACGCAGCGTGTTCTTGTCGGCTTTGCCGACGTCGATGGAACGTCCGCCATTATGGACGACAACCGAGCCCCGCGAGATGGGGTTGAGGCGATTGATGGCACGCAGCAGGGTTGACTTGCCGGAGCCAGAAAGTCCCATCAGGACGACAATCTCGCCTTCGGCAATGGTGATCGAGCAATTGTGTACGCCGAGCACGTGGCCGGTTTCCGCCTGGATGTCGGAGCGGCTTTTTCCCTTGTCGGCAAGCGCAAGCGAATCGTCCGTCTTCTTGCCAAAGATGATGCAGACGTTTTCGAGAGTGATCGCGGTCATTCGCCTACCTCCTTGCCCGGGCGGAAGATTCGGTCAAGCACGATGGCAACCACCACGATGACAAGTCCTGCCTCGAAACCCAGGGCGGTGTTGACCGAATTCAGCGCGCGAACGACCGGGACGCCCAGGCCATCGGCGCCGACCAGTGCGGCGATGACGACCATCGAAAGCGACAGCATGATGGTCTGGGTCAGGCCTGCCAGAATTTGCGGCATGGCATAGGGCAATTCAATCTTCCACAACAGCTGGCGCGACGATGCACCAAACGCTTCGCCAGCCTCGACCAGGTGCAGCGGGGTCGACGAGACACCGAGATGAGTGAGTCTTATAGGGGCCGGCAGCACGAAGATTGCAGTCGCCAGCAGGCCTGGAACCATGCCTATGCCGAAGAAGACGATTGCGGGGATCAGGTAGACGAAAGTTGGCAATGTCTGCATCAGGTCGAGAACCGGACGGATGGCCGCATAGAACTTCGGGCGGTGTGCAGCGATGATACCGATCGGCACGCCGATGCCCATGCACAGAATGCAGGAAGAAAGCACGAGCGTGAGGGTCTCCATCGTCTCCTGCCAGTAACCCTGATTGAGAATGAACAGGAAGCCGAGAACGGTAAGCAACGTTACGCCGATCGATCGCCGCAGCGCATAGGCGATAGCCGCGAAGATCACGATCATGATCAAGGGATGCGGGTATTTCAGAAGGAACATAAGCCCGTCGATGAAAGCCTGCATGATTGTCGCCAGGCCGTCAAAGAACCAGGCGAAATTGTTCGTAAGCCAATCGACGATGGCCTTCGCCGTCCTGCCAACTGGAATCTTGTCTTGCGTTAACCAGTCCAAGCGAAACTATCCCTCTGTCACATGATAATAATGGAAAGACCTGTCCGGCACGAAAGCCGGACAGTTGGTGTTCACTTTGTTCTTACAGCCGATCCCGGTCGAGATCGCGATTACAGTCCAAGCGCTGACTTGACTGCCGGGAGTCCTTCCTTGCCGTCAAAAGTGGTCACGCCTGCCAGCCAGGTGTCGAGAATGGCGGGATTGGCCTTCAGCCACTCCGTCGCTGCCTTCGCTCCATCCTCGCCGTCATCGAGAATCTTGCCCATGATCTCATTTTCCATCGTCAGATTGAATTTGAGATTTGTCAGCAGCTTGCCGACATTGGGACACTCGGTCGTGTAGCCCGCACGGACATTGGTATGGATGATGGCGCCGCCGAAATCCGGGCCAAATACGTCATCGCCGCCGGAAAGATAGGCGAGCTTGAAGTTCGTATTCATCGGATGCGGCTCCCAGCCGAGGAAAACAATCGGCTTTTCGCTTTTCGTTTCCTTAGCGACCTGCGCCAGCATGCCCTGCTCGGACGATTCAGCGAGCTCGAAGCCCTTGAGGCCGAACTGATCCTTGGAAATCATGTCGAGAATCAAGCGGTTGCCATCATTGCCTGGTTCGATGCCGTAGATCTTGCCGCCGAGATCATCCTTGAACTTGGCGATATCCTTGAAATCCTTCAGGCCCTTGTCATAAAGGTACTGCGGCACGGCGAGGGTGTATTTCGCACCGGTCAGGTTTGGGCCGAGGTCGTCAACTGTCTTGTTCTCCAGATACGGCTTGATATCGGCAGACATGGTCGGCATCCAGTTGCCGAGAAACACGTCAATGTCCTTCTTGCCAAGCGAAGCGTAAGTGACAGGTACGGAAAGCACCTTAGTATCGGTTGAATAACCAAGTCCTTTCAGGACTTCGCTTGTGGCCGCCGTAGTTGCGGTGATGTCAGTCCATCCCACGTCGGCGAATCGGACTGTCTTGCAAGATTCGGGCTCCGCTGCAAATGCGGTGCTTGCGGACAGCGCCAGAGCCAGAGAAATGGTGAGTTTGGATAACACTTTCATCGTTAGTTCTCCCTCTCCGGGTTTCTCCCGGTTGATACCTGCAAGAACCAAGCACCAAATCGGCGGTCATTCAAGCATGGGCGCGCATAAATCCAGTCAAATAGCGACAGTTGTTGATATTCCGACAAAAGTTGCATGTAGGAGGTGTGTGAGGCTTCAAGCGACGATCCAAGTCAGGTTAAAGCACGCTATGGCAAAACTTTATTTCAGTTACTCGGCAATGAATGCCGGAAAGTCCACATTGCTCTTGCAGGCTTCCTACAACTACCAGGAGCGTGGCATGCGTACGATGCTGTTCACGGCCGCGCACTATGCCGAGAACGGAATTGGGCGCATCACTTCCCGCCTTGGCGTCAGCGCCGAAGCGGAGCTCTATCGTGAGCACGACAATCTGTTCGAGCGTATCGCTTCGGCCGACAGTGAAAGCAGGCTGAGCTGTGTCTTCATCGACGAAGCGCAGTTTCTGACCAGGGACCAGGTCTGGGAGTTGGCGCGTGTTGCCGATCGCCTCAGTATCCCGGTCATGTGCTTTGGGCTGCGTACCGACTTTCAGGGCAAGCTGTTTCCTGGCTCTTCAGAGCTGTTGGCGATCGCCGATACACTGCGGGAGATCCGAACCATCTGCCATTGCGGCGCCAAGGCGACAATGGTTGTGCGACACGACCACCAGGGCAAGGCACTGATCGAGGGCGATCAGGTGGCGATTGAAAAATCCGTCTATGTTTCCCTCTGCCGCAAACATTGGGAAGAGGAGACCGGGCGCATTGCGCCTGATGCGCCCTCGGCAGTGTAAATCGAACTTGTTGCAGGTTTTCTTCCCTGGCTGTCATTTTCCGATAGGCTTTTTTTCGCAATGTGGCATGTCTATATTCGCAGCGAGCAAGAAATTTTTCTTGGGCATTCAGGGGAAGAGATAGATGGCGACTTTGCAAAGTTTTGATGCCGAGATCGAAAAGACCAAGACCATGGTCAATGAGATGCGGACGAAAATCGACCAATCGAGCGTTGTGCTCGACAAATTCGCCAAGGCTGACGAAAAGATCGGGGCTTCGGACTTCGACATCGAGAATGCGCGCATAGACGATGTCCTGCGCCAGCAGAAGGTAATGGAAGGCAATATTGCCGAACTCATCATCGGCCTTGAGGACGCAACCAACGTCTTCGGCTCGGAGTTCGAAAGCATGAAGGGCTTTTCGGGCTGGGAAAAATTCGTTGGCGTCTTTTCCAAGCAAAAAGCGCAGCGCCTGCGCTCCGACCGCGTTCGCAACATGTCGCTTGCGGGAAATCTGCAGGAGCTTCTCTCCAAATCCGATCGCATTGTCGGCATCCTGAAGGAACAGAAGGCGGTCCTTGATGAGCGCTACAAGACTTCGGAGGCCAGCCTCGCAACGGTGATCGAACGGCGCAAGGCGACGATCGCCAATCTGGAGGCCACACAAAAGCGCATCGAGGAGCTCAATCCGCTTTTGCTTGACATTGAGAACCGCATCGCTGCGTCAACCGACCAGGGAACCCGTACCGAGCTTGAAGGCGAACGGTCAAAGCTTGCTACCGAGTACAATGAACGCCAGGCCAAGGAGCAGGAACTCCTTGCCGAGAGCCAGACGCTCGAACGCTACACCTCCATGTTCCAGACTTTTGTCGATTCGCTCAACAACCAGATCGCGGCACAGAGCACACTGATCAACAAGCTGGCGATCGATACAGAACAGCGCATAGTCCTCTACAAGGCGCTTGAAGATTCCTTGAAGACAGCAGCCCAGCAAGACGTGGCCCACAAGATCAACACGCTGGGCAGCAAGGTGGATACTGCGGCGGAGGAGACCATGGCCGGCGTCGGTGCTGCTGCACAGAAGCACATCGGCGACCTGCTCGAAATGCACGAGAAAAACATGGTCAGTTCGCAGGACATCCAGCGCCGCAAGAAGCTGGCCGATGATGCCTTCTCACGCCGGTTTTCCGAAGTCCTGAAGAAGCACAACTCCGCCGATTACGTGTAGAGCTAGCGCGATGAACGGCAATGCAGACCTCGCGGCAGCGGAGCGCTATTTCGGCGCCATCCGCGCTGCGTTGGATGGTTTGGAAGTCTTTCTGAATAACCAGGATTCACCGCTTTACAAGCATGGTCTGGTGGCACAGACCGTCTCAGAGTATCTGCAGCGGCTGGACACTTCCTTTGAATGCTGGCGCAACCGATTGGGCTTTGCCGAACGCTTTCGCATATCCAAAGCTGAGAGCGGCTTTCCGGTTTTTCAGAACGTCCTCGAACTTGAGAACGATAAGAGAGACGCGAAGCAACGGCTGGCGGCGATTCCGCCGGCGGAAGCACTGCGCAGTGAAATGGCAGATTTCATTCTGCGTAACCGAGATTTCCCGCGCGCCTTGCAAAAATCGATGGCAGAACGGATTTACCTCGAAACTGTCGCGCAAGGGGAGGTCTTCTCGCCCTTCCTGCTTCCCGTCACCATCCGTGTTTCGGTCAATCCGAAAACGATGCGGCCTTTCTACGTCGTGCATTGGGGAACCTTCGATGGGGCGGCCAACCTGCCACTGATCTATATGGCAGTCATTGAAGACTCCTCCGAAAACATGGTGGAGACGCTCGTCGACAAGGATGGAAAACTGAACAGCGAGGTCAAGATACCGCTGCCGGTTGGGGGACTTCTCAACCCCGATCTCGCCCGCCGCTTCGATGATTTTGCCGCGAAGAACTCCGCGTTTTCCCTTTCGCCGGTCACGATTGCGACAAGCCTTGATCAGGATTTTCCCGAACTTCACCCCAAGCAGCTGCGGCGTGTCGTGCTTGGACCCTTCTATACCGCCGGGATCACGGAACATAACCAGAAGGTTGCCGACGTGCTCGAACTTGTTCGCAGGCCGGAGGATGCGTGGCTTCTGACATGGACCTTGCAGGAGGTCTTCTCGACGGCGGAAAAGCCCGGCAAACGCGGCCTGTGGTCGTCCGAGCCCTCGCGAGAGGAATTCCACATCAACACTGATGACCTTGAGGCAACGCGGCAGGGCGTGAGCCATTATGAACGGCACGCCCTGGTGCCGCATGAAGCCTATCAGGCGCTCTATGCCTCCGGGGAAGCTGCCCGGGTGTTTGACGGCTTTGCCACGCATATTCTCTCCAATGGCCAGGTAATCAGCGGCATTTGAGACCGATTTTTAGGAGGAACGAGCATGGATGTCGGCCTGACCACGATTGAGGAAAAGGACATCGTCAAGCATCTTGCCGTTGCCCAGGCGATGGTGACGCGTTTCGTTTCCCTGGACGCCGGTGAGGCGAAGTCCGGTACCGAGATTGCAGGAACGGGCAGGCGGTTTGTTCCGACCGTTTCGACAGGTGGCCTGCGCAAGACGCGGGAAGTGGAGCTTGCCAACACGATCCACTCGGTGCGGCCGGATGATCAGATGCTGTCGGTCGCCCAGCACACGCTGCTGTTCCGGACACGGCGTGGTATCGCCATCGCCCTGGCCGTTGCCGATGTCTTCGGGCGCCAGACGGACCTTGAAAGCCTCATGGCGCGCAATGCCTCAGCACCGTTGCAGGGCGATGAGGCCAGCCAATTCAAGCGGCTATTGTCCGCCGCTTCCTACGTCGCCGCATTTACGCTTGCTGCTTATCTCGGACAACTGATCGAAGCGGATGTGGAGCCGGCCAATGACGTGGCGGTTCCTGAATTCGTTTTCGACACGGCGCATGACGCGCTGAAGTCCGTGGTTGCCGGGCTTGACCGTGCAATTTCGGGGGCGGGTGACGAACAGGTGATGCTGTCCCGCGCCAAGGCTTACTCCGCGCTGGCCATCGATGGATTGCTGCAACGCAAAGGGCGCTTTGACGGACTAGGCAGTTTCGAGGACATCCACCTGCGGCTGGACAGCGATGACTTCACCCTGGATGGCTTCGACGTTGCGCCGTCGAAGAAGCGCACGCCGCTGGTGATGACGTTCAAGAAGCCCGATGAGGTAGTGGGCAATCACATTGCGAAATACCAGGCATTGAAGCTTTCGAAGATGCTGATGGCCTATGATTTTGACAGGCAGCTCAATCCTTTTGTCGAGCTGGGCGGCTTTCTCTTCACGTTCATCGGCGATGGCGCGCCGGGAACGGGCAAGACCACGCTGATCCAGATGATCGCCGGTCTTGTGAACGATTATTGCCAGGTGGCCGGCTATACATTCCACTACGAGAACTTCGGCGTGGACCAGATCTCGTCCTATCAGGGCAAATCCGGCCAGAACTGTAAGCAATTCGTGACCAATGTTCTCAACCCCCGGGCGATCGGCTTCGGCACGATCGATGATATCGATCAGGTGGCCGCCAAGCGCTCTGACGACCGTGCCTCATCAGGTCAACACGAAATCACAGGGGTGCTGATGGAGGCATTTTCCGGTGCCTCGACTGTAGTGCGCGGCAATTGTGCTTTTGGAATGTTTTCGAACTATCCGGAAAATGTCGACGACGCCCTGAGGCAGCGCGCCGGGGCGCGGTGGCTGGTAGACGGACCCCAGACACGCGACGATTATATCGACATTTTTGCCCTACTAGCCGGGAAGAATCACAAGATTCCCCTCGGCGACCACAAGCTGTTTGAAGCCCAACAAATCGAGCGGGCAGTTGAAACCGCCTATGATGAACTGTCGAAGCCCCAAGAAGAGGGGCTGAAGATTGTCTATGACCGGTTCATCGCGGAGAATGGTGAACCCGAAACTCTGACTGACATAGGCACCTATCTGCACATGATAAAGGAGCGGGAACCACGCTTTACGGGCCGTGCCATCAAGAACGTCACGGACGCAATCAAGATGCGTGCCATGGATGTTGAGTTGCCGGACGAATGGTTTGAAAAGCCGGAAGCGTTCATGCACAAAAGCTATGATGACAAGAAGGCGATGATCGAGGCGTTGCGCAAGCCGTTCACGATGGAAATGGTGCTGCAGGAAACCAATCGGTACGCCGATTCCGAGTTCCGTTACGCGGACAAGTCCGATGATGCGGCAGTGGAAAAAATGATCCGAGACGCGCGGCTGCGCGAGCGGGCGGTGCGCGAAGTCGAGACCCTCAAAGCCAAGGGGCAATGGGACGTCTGATGGACCTTCTTTATGAAAACGAGTTGATCTACGGACGGCTGCTGACAGTGGACCAGCCGCATCTGATCGAACGCTACAATCGTGCGCTCAAATCCTTTGGTTTCCGGGCGACGAAACTCAAGAGCTTTGACATTGACCGGACCGGCTTCTCGCCGGAGATCGCCAGGGAACTGAAGGATCCGTCCTATCTCGATCCGAATGGCGTCAACCGCCGATTCATCATCCTGACACCGGCCCAAGCGGATTTGCCGGTCGTGCATACACAATTCTCCAACACGTCCCAGTTGATGTATGAGTTTTTCACGAGCAATGCCCGCGCGATCAATGCCTTGACGATCAAGGACGTCCTTTATGGGGAGATCGAGGACTCTGTTTCGGTTGTCAATGACATCGAGGACCTCCTGTCCATCAATCAGGTGGAGTTCCGGGTCCTCTCCGCCGAGAATGTGATGGGCCAGGCAGCCGAACTGCGTCTGCTGGTCGACCGGTTACAGAACGAGCCCGATGCCTGGCGCAACAACGAACTTCTGAACCGCATGGTCGAGCTTTCCAAGGTAACGGGAGACATCCGCGAGAATTCGATGGTCCCGGACAAGGTTTTGTTCCGTCACAGGGCTTTCTGGACCAGCCATTTTGGCGGGACGTATATTTTCGTGGATGACAACACGACGACGGTTATCGGCGACCCATCGGCGCCAGGATTCCGGCGCTCCCGCCCTTGGCAGGTCAACTACATTTCGATCAGGGACGCCGAACAGGTATTCCAGTTTCTTGCCTCCACCTCGCGTATCGAACTGCCACGTGCCTCATGGATCGAGAAGTCCGGCTATCTGGAAAATCGCGGGGAGATGATCATCCGGCATCTCATCCAGTCGCTGGAGCCTGAAAGGGATTTGACAGATATCGACCGCATCTGGCTGCAAACGTGGATCCATGCCAATGCGGGCCTGATCAATCATGATGGTACCTGGCCGTTCCTGAACTCGGTCAAGCGCGAAGTCGGCCAGACCGGTCAACTGAACATGGCGGAGATCGATCCGAAGCGCCGTTTCCTCGTCGTCCGCGCGCTGCCACAGCACCCCGACGCCTGGCTGGTCAATCACCTGATCAGTGATTTTGTGCCCTGGGATTTCCTGTCGCGTTATGTCTTCAACAAGCAGGGATTCTTTGCCGACTATGAGGGCTGGAGCCCCTCCTATCAGAAGCACGTTGTCGACATTCTGAAGACTACATATCTGAAGGACAAGGAAACGCTGCGGAAGAGATTATACGGGTTGACGTCGTAGCTTTGGGTTAGCCAACCCGTGACCATCTTCACCGGCCCAACAATTTGTGCTGATGTTGGAGGTGGCGTGTTTCCGGAATGCATTGTCGTTCCTTGTGAAACAACCTATGTGGGTTAATGAAGGGCTGCTGAAACGGCTCTATGGACTTGAACAGTAACAAGGAAACACAATGCTCGAGCCCGTGATCAATTTCTTCAGCCGCGTTTTCTACTACATTGGGCGCGGCATCGGTTTCGTGATCGGGTTGCTGCTGTGGCCGTTCATATGGCTCGGGAGGTGGTATGGACAGCGTGGCATTATCCTCAAGGCTGTTCTCGGTCTCACAGCCGTCGTCTGGCTCGGCCTATATGGCTATTTCTTCTATAACACGCAGGTCTGGAGCAATTTCAATCCGGATTACGTCGATACCTATGACCTCAAGAGCCGGAATACGCCGGCTGGTGAGCCGGTTGCCGCACAGGCAGCTGCCACCGGGGCGAGAACATGCGCTCGCTCTGCAATTGTCGAGGTAACCGCCGACCTTATTGATCTCAATGTCAATCAGAATGGCTGGATATCGTCCATGCTCCTCTACAAGCTCGGTTTCTTCGGGATCGACTGGGACGATACGCCCTTCCTGGACAACAAGGCTTCTTTCCAGCGTGGTATCAACAATGCAGTGCGGCGCACGGCGGTTGAGCTTGTGGATACACTTGGCCGTGTGCGGGGCACTTCGCAGATCGATGCTGATTTGCAGAAAGCGCGCGGCAATCTGCAATTTACCGAAGACGCATGGTATTTCGGCTTGAATCCGTTCGGTCCGAAGACGCCGACCCCAAGCTATTACCGCGCGGCCGTGAAGGATCTGCGGACCTTCAATTCCAAGCTGGAGAATTGCAACGCCATATTCGATGCGCGCGCCGACAATCTTATCCAGTTCATCGATCGTATCGCCAATGATATCGGCGCGACTTCCGCGATCCTGAAAGACAGGTCCGAGAACAACAATTACGGATGGTTTGACACGCGGGCGGACGACCGCTTCTGGTTCGCCTATGGGCAGCTCTATGCCTATTACGGCCTGATGAATGCGGCACAGGTCGATTTCAATCAGGTCTTGCAGGAGAAACATCTGACGCCGCTTTGGGACGGCATGGACGGCCAGCTCCGAGCCGCGCTGAATATCAAGCCGTGGATCATCGCCAATGGCAAGGAGAGCGGCTGGCTCTTGCCAAACCATCTGACGACGATGGGCTTCTATATTCTCCGCGTCCGCTCGAACCTGATCGACATCAAGCAGGTCTTGCAGCAGTAGTGGACTTGGATTTGCAAGATTGCTTTATTTGTTGTGGAGTGAGGGCGAGCTTTCGCCCACCCTCGTTTCCTAGACTGTGAATTGGACCCGGAGGAGCACTTGCCAGCGATTCCGGATCCTCTTCACGTCCAGGGTGATGCTGAACGGCAAACACCGCACGCGCATACATCTCCAAGGTTAAAGGCATGGATGATGCCGCAGTCGGAGCAGCCTGTGGCGAATGCTGTACCCGGTTGCGGAGGGGTGTGCTGTCAAACCGGCAGAGCCGAGGATTCCTTGACTTCTTCCATCACCGCATAGGTGTGGGTTTCGCGCACTCCCGGTAGGGAAAGAAGTGCATCCGAGAGAAAGCGCCGGTAGTGCTCCATATCCGCGACGCGCGCCTTGATCAGGTAATCGAAGCCGCCAGCGACCATGTGGCATTCCATGACGTCCGGATTGCGGCGCGTTGCAGCGGCGAATGTAGCAAAGACGTCAGGGGTGGTCCGGTCCAGCTTGATTTCGACGAACACAAGCATTGCGCGATCAAGCTTTTTAGGCGACAGTTTCGCCGTGTATCCAAGAATATAGCCATCACGGGTCAAGCGCTTGACGCGTTCGGTTGTCGCGGTCTGGGACAGGCTGATGCGCTCGGATAATTCCGTATTGGAGAGGCGTCCGTCCTTCTGCAGCTCGCGCAAAATCCTGCGGTCGAGACTGTCCAGATTTTTCATCACTAAATTGTTCCCCATTTTTAGTTTTTTGCACCAACTACACAACATTCATTGGTGAGAATGCCCGTTTGGAATAGATTATATGGGAAAAATCAATAAGGGGAAGCCTGATGACCGTGCAATTGCCGACTACCAATGATTTTTCTGCGCCCTATGCCGTCGATGACCAGCAACTCGTTGCGTCGCTGCTGAAGACGATCAGCCTCCCGGAAGAGGTAAATCGCCGTATCGATGCGCGAGCCAGCAAGTATATCGCCACGATTCGCAAGGAGGCGAGCGGGATTGGCGGTGTTGAGGATTTCCTGCGCGAGTACGGTCTGTCTACCCGCGAAGGACTGGCACTGATGGTCCTGGCGGAAGCACTGCTGCGGGTGCCGGATGCGGCTACCCAGGACAAACTGATCGAGGACAAGCTCAAGCAGGGCCACTGGTCCGAGCATGAGCCAAGTGGTGATACGTGGTTTGTCTCAGCATCCGCCTGGGCGCTTGGGCTGTCGGCAAAGGTCATCAAGCCGGGTGAAACGCCCGAAGGGGTCATTTCCTCCTTGGTCAAGCGTATCGGTCTGCCAACTGTACGCACGGCCACCAAGCAGGCGATGCGCTACCTTGGACACCATTTCGTCCTTGGTGAAACCATCAAGGATGCCCTCAAGCGCGCCAGCAGCAATGAGGCAAAGGGCTATCGCCACTCGTTCGACATGCTGGGCGAGGGTGCTCGAACCCGCAAGGACGCGCGCGGTTATTTCAAGTCCTATTCGGACGCGATAGACGCCATCGGCCGGGCAACGGGCAACAAGAAACTCCCGGATCGCATGGGCATTTCAGTCAAGCTTTCCGCGCTGCATCCGCGCTATCTTGCGACCCATCATGATCAGGTCATGGCAGAACTGGTGCCGGATCTCCTCGCCTTGGCGCAGAAGGCCAAATCCTATGACCTCAATTTCACTGTCGATGCCGAAGAAGCCGACCGGCTGGAACTGTCGCTGGACGTGATCGACCGGGTCTTCGCGGATCCCTCGCTTGAGGGTTGGGACGGATTCGGTCTCGCCATACAGGCGTATCAGAAGCGGGCGCTCGAAGTGATCGATCATATCGACCGGCTGGCAGCGCGGCACAACCGCAAGATGATGGTGCGCCTCGTCAAGGGCGCCTATTGGGATACGGAAGTGAAAAGGGCGCAGGAACGCGGCCTGCCTGACTATCCGGTCTTCACGCGCAAGCCGGCGACTGACGCGTCTTATCTCGCCTGCGCCAAGCGCATGCTGGATGCGCGCCCGCGCATTTTCCCGCAATTTGCCACGCACAATGCACTGACGGTGGCGATGATCCTGGAGATGGCAGGGTCGGATAAGACCGGCTTCGAATTCCAGCGCCTGCACGGCATGGGCGAGAGTCTCTACAAGCAGATCACCGAGAAGAACGACAAGATAGCCTGCCGTATCTATGCTCCAGTGGGCGGCTATCGCGATCTGCTGGCCTATCTCGTACGCCGTCTGCTCGAAAACGGTGCAAACTCTTCATTCGTTTCGGTGGTAGGCGACAATGACGTGCCGATTGCTGATCTGCTGGTCCGGCCAGCCGAAAAGCTGAACGACGGCAAGGGTTACAGGCATCCAAATATTCCGCTACCCGCGAAGCTCTATGGCAAACGTGCCAATTCCGCCGGTGTCGAACTTGGCGACCGGAAGGAGCTTGCCGGATTGCTGAGCGGCGTCGCCAAGGCCTCTCGCAGCGTCGATGCAGTTCCGCTGATTGACGGTATCAAGGCTGCCGGCAAATCCCAGAACATCGTCTCACCCGTCAACGGATCGATCGTTGGCACCGTGGTGTTTGCTACTTCCGATGAAGCTGCCAAAGCCGTAGGCATTGCCCGCAAGGGCTTCGCATCGTGGTCGCGCGTACCCGTGGAGATCCGGGCCAAGGCACTGGAGAAGGCGGCAGACCTTCTTGAAGACAAGCGCAACCTGTTTCTCGATCTCCTGTCACGCGAAGCGGGCAAGACGATCGATGATGGAATTGCGGAAATCCGCGAGGCGGTCGACTTTTGCCGCTATTATGCTGCCGAGGCACGGCGGCAATTCGGCACCGACAAGATCATGCCCGGGCCAACGGGCGAGGACAACAAATTGCGGCATCGTGGCCGGGGTGCTTTCGTGTCCATCAGCCCGTGGAACTTCCCGCTGGCAATTTTCCTTGGCCAGGTAACGGCAGCTCTCGCCGCAGGTAATACGGTCATTGCCAAGCCTGCCGAGCAAACACCGCTGATTGCCTACGAAGCTGTTCGCATTTTGCACGAAGCCGGCGTGCCGAAGGACGCAGTCCTTTATGTTCCCGGCGATGGCTCTGTTGGCGCTGCGCTCACGTCACACACCGATATCGCCGGTGTTGCCTTTACGGGATCGACAGACACGGCTTGGGCAATCAACCGCACTCTGGCTGCCAAGAAGGGACCGATTGTTCCCCTGATTGCAGAAACAGGCGGCCTCAATGCCATGATCGTTGATGCAACGGCGCTGTCGGAGCAAGTGGCGGATGATGTCGTGATGTCGGCATTCCGGTCCGCGGGGCAGCGCTGCTCGGCCCTTCGTATCCTCTATCTGCAGGAGGATATTGCCGACAACATGCTCGAAATGATCGAGGGTGCCGCCAAGGAGCTGACGCTGGGCGATCCGGCGCTGCCTTCGACGGACATCGGGCCGATTATCGACGAGGCACAGCTCGGGATGCTTGCGAA
Source organism: Phyllobacterium lublinensis (assembly GCF_020164435.1). Classification (GTDB taxonomy): domain Bacteria; phylum Pseudomonadota; class Alphaproteobacteria; order Rhizobiales; family Rhizobiaceae; genus Phyllobacterium; species Phyllobacterium lublinensis. The sequence continues at coordinate 102,210 of NZ_JAIUDQ010000007.1, forward strand.
CCATATTGCGGCGATGCGCAAGGGCCAGAAAGTCCGTTATGCCGGCGATGCACCGAAGGACGGGCTGTTCTTTGCGCCGCACATCGTCGAACTTGACCGTCCGCAAGCGCTGGAACGCGAAGTCTTTGGTCCCGTACTGCATGTGGTTCGTTGGAAGGCCAAGGACCTTGACAAGGTCCTCGATCAGATTGCGTCAACCGGTTACGGACTGACGTTCGGGTTGCACACACGCATTGAAGCAACGGTCACGAAGGTCATCGACCGGCTCGACACCGGCAATGTCTATGTTAACCGCAATACAATTGGCGCTGTTGTCGGGACACAGCCGTTTGGCGGCTCGGGTCTTTCGGGAACGGGGCCAAAGGCAGGCGGCCCAGCCTACCTTTCACGCTTTGCACTTGAGCAGGTGGTTTCGGTAAACACCGCCGCTGCCGGTGGCAATGCAAGCCTGATTGCCATGGGCGAATAGGCAGTCCGAGAATCGCGGCAATTGGGGATAGTCAGTTCGGGCTATCCCCAATTTGCATTGAGAATGCTATTTGAGTAGTTCCGATTTTGGGGGGACTGTCGATGGCTATGGTCAAATCCGATATTGAGATTGCGCGTTCGGCTGCGAAAAAGCCAGTTCTCGAGATCGGTGCAAAAATCGGCATTCCACCCGAACACCTTGCACCCTATGGATACGATAAGGCCAAAGTGTCTGCGGAGTTCATCCATTCAAAGCGGGGCGCGAAAAATGGCAAGCTCATCCTCGTCACGGCGGTAAGCCCGACGCCGGCAGGTGAAGGCAAGACAACCACGACAGTCGGACTCGGTGACGGGCTCAATCGTATCGGCAAGAAGGCGATTGTCTGCATCAGAGAGGCGTCGCTCGGCCCCTGTTTCGGGACCAAGGGGGGAGCCGCAGGCGGCGGTTATGCGCAGGTCATCCCCATGGAGGATATCAACCTGCATTTTACCGGCGACTTCCACGCGGTGACTGCGGCGCACAACCTGCTCGCGGCAATGGTCGACAATCATGTCTACTGGGGTAACGAGCTGAATCTCGATACACGTCGGATCACTTGGCGCCGCGTAATGGACATGAACGACCGTGCCCTGCGTGACATCGCTTCGTCGCTCGGCGGGATAGCCAATGGATTTCCGCGGGAGTCCGGATTCGACATCACAGTTGCATCGGAGGTCATGGCCATTCTTTGTCTGGCGACTGATCTGGGCGATCTGGAACGGCGCTTGGGCGAAATCATTATCGGCTATCGCTTCAACAAAACGGCAGTCTATGCCCGCGACCTGAAAGCCGACAAGGCAATGGCGGTTTTGCTAAAGGATGCAATGCAGCCAAATCTGGTGCAGACGCTGGAAAACAACCCGGCATTCGTCCACGGCGGGCCGTTCGCCAACATAGCCCATGGCTGCAACTCGGTCGTCGCCACGACAACGGCGCTGAAACTTGCCGACTATGTGGTGACCGAGGCCGGATTTGGAGCAGACCTCGGAGCAGAAAAATTCTTCGACATCAAATGCCGCAAGGCAGGGTTGAATCCTGCGGCTGCTGTCATCGTAGCAACCGTCCGTGCGATGAAGATGCATGGTGGTGTGGCGAAGGAAGATCTCGGTCGTGAAAACGTTGCCGCAGTCAAGGCAGGCTGCGCCAATCTCGGGCGCCACATGGAGAACGTCCGGCAGTTTGGCGTGCCGGTGGTTGTGGCCATCAATCATTTCACGGCAGATACGGATGCCGAAATTGCCGCGGTGAAAGCGTTTGTTGCGGCGCATGGCGCCGAGGCGATCCTATGCAAGCACTGGGCGCAAGGCTCCGCTGGAATCGAGCAGTTGGCTCATAAGGTGACCACGCTTGCCGAAAGTGGAGCCGCACAGTTTTCACCGCTTTACGAGGATGAACTGTCGCTGTTCGACAAGATCGAGACGATTGTCAAACGCATCTATCGCGGCGCCGAGGCGGACGCCGATGCCAGCGTGCGCGAACAACTGCGTCAATGGGAAGACGCCGGTTATGGCGATCTGCCTGTATGCATGGCAAAGACCCAGTACTCGTTCTCGACGAATCCGCATTTGCGTGGTGCGCCGGTCAATCATGTCGTCCATGTGAGGGAAGTGCGCCTCTCCGCCGGGGCGGGATTCATCGTGGCGATCTGTGGAGAGATCATGACCATGCCCGGCCTGCCGAAGTCCCCGTCAGCCGAACGTATTCATCTCAATGGCGATGGATTGATCGAGGGCCTGTTCTAGGTCCAACGACACACCACGCTCCAAACCTTGAATGTCGATTGGATCTAGACTGCAGGCATCTCTTATTTTTGCTGTTGCAAGCAGCGCCGCATGCAGCTAACAATCAGCGCCATGAACACGCGCATTCTTTCAAATGGCTGGTGGTGGGCTCGCTGATAGCGGCCACGCAGCCTTTTGCATTTTTGTGAAAAGGGATCAGGGCCGCAACGGGTTTTCCGGGCGGCCTTTTTGTTTGACCGCCAGAAGCCCCCAAGGCCCAAATGCAACAGAGTGGAGATCAGGATGCATAGAATTGAGGGTGACGTCGAAATATTCGACACGGCGGGCGGAGTCACGATCTCCAGGTCACGTGTCGCAACGGTTTACGCCAGTGCGATTGACGGCTATGTCGATGCGCTCGATGAGCGGCGTGGCGCAGTGTTCTCGTCCAATTACGAGTATCCGGGCCGCTATACGCGTTGGGACACGGCCATTGTCGATCCACCGGTTGTCATCACCTCGAACGGCCGTCACATGACGATCGATGCACTGAACAAGCGTGGGGAAATCCTGCTTGCTCCCATCCAGCAGACAGTTGCGGCGCTGGAGGATGTATCCCTGACAGCGGCAGGCGCGACAAGGCTGGAACTCGAAATAGCGTTACCCACCCGTCCCTTCACGGAAGAAGAGCGCTCGCGCGTTCCTTCCGTGTTCACTGTCCTGCGTGCAATTGTCGGCCTGTTCTTTACGGAAGATGACGCCAACCTCGGTCTCTACGGAGCATTTGGCTATGACCTCGCATTCCAGTTCGATCCAGTCGAATACAAGCTGAAGCGCCCGGAAGATCAGCGCGACATCGTGCTTTACTTACCCGACGAAATCCTGGTCGTCGACCATCATGCAGCCAAGGCATGGCTCGATCGATACGAGTATTCCTTTGATGGCAACTCGACGGAGGGTTTGCCGCGGGAGACTGCTGCAGCTCCATTCAAACTGACCGATAACATTCCGGGTCGCGGCGATCATCAACCCGGGGATTATGCGGAACTCGTCAAGAAGGCCAAGGACAGCTTCAAGTGTGGAGACCTTTTTGAAGTCGTGCCTGGCCAGACATTCTATGAGCGCTGCGAGACCAGCCCGTCGGTCATTTCGCGGCGCCTCAAGGCCATCAACCCGTCTCCCTACTCGTTCTATATCAATCTTGGTGATAATGAGTATCTGGTGGGAGCTTCTCCGGAGATGTTCGTTCGCGTAGTCGGCCGACGCATCGAGACGTGTCCCATTTCCGGGACGATCAAACGCGGTGAAGATGCGATTGCCGACAGCGAGCAGATCATCAAGCTGCTGAACTCGAAGAAGGATGAATCCGAACTCACCATGTGCTCGGATGTCGACCGCAACGACAAGAGCCGAGTCTGTGAGCCGGGGTCGGTGCGCGTGATTGGCCGGCGGCAGATCGAAATGTATTCGCGACTGATCCACACGGTCGATCATATTGAAGGGCGCTTGCGTGAAGACATGGATGCGTTCGACGGGTTCCTGTCGCACGCATGGGCCGTGACCGTGACCGGTGCACCCAAGCTGTGGGCCATGCGCTTTATCGAAGAGAATGAGCGAAGCCCTCGCGCGTGGTATGGCGGTGCGATCGGCATGGTCAACTTCAATGGTGACATGAATACCGGGTTGACGCTGCGTACGATCCGCATCAAGGATGGCATCGCGCAGGTTCGCGCTGGCGCAACGCTACTTTACGACTCGGTGCCTGAAGAGGAAGAGGCCGAAACCGAACTTAAGGCTTCGGCGATGATTGCTGCCGTCCGCGAGGCGCACAAGAGCAACATCCTTCCTGAAGAACGGGCTGTGGCACGCGTCGGTGAGGGACTGTCAATCCTTCTCGTTGACCATGAGGATTCCTTTGTTCACACGCTTGCGAACTACTTCCGCCAGACAGGTGCGACGGTAAGCACGGTGCGAACGCCGGTACCGGAAGAAATCTTCGATCGGATCAAACCGGATCTCGTCGTGCTTTCCCCAGGACCGGGCACGCCGGAGGATTTTGACTGCAAGGCGACGATCAAAAAAGCGCGCAAACGGAATCTGCCGATTTTCGGGGTCTGCCTTGGTTTGCAGGCCCTGGCTGAGGCATATGGTGGAACGCTCCGCCAGCTCCATGTGCCGATGCATGGCAAACCATCACGCATCCGCATCACGAAGCAGGGGAAGATCTTCTCCGGTCTGCCCAAGGAAGTGACAGTCGGCCGCTATCATTCGATTTTCGCCGACCCGGTTCGTTTGCCTGACGAATTTGTCGTTACCGCCGAGACCGAAGACGGCGTCATCATGGCATTCGAGCACAAGAGCGAACCAATCGCCGCGGTTCAGTTTCACCCGGAATCGATCATGACACTTGGCCACAATGCTGGTATGCGCATGATCGAAAACGTCGTGGCCCATCTGCCAAGACGCGCCAAGGAGCGAGCGGCCTAAGCATGAGTGAGAGCACGACGGTTCAGCGTCTGGCGTTCTGGTCTATTATTATTGGGATCACGGTGCTGATCCTGAAATATGGTGCCTATTACGTTACCGGCTCGGTTGCGCTCTATTCCGACGCGCTGGAGTCCATCGTAAACGTCGTCGCGGCACTGGCTGCCTGGTGGGCAATCCGCGTCAGCTACAAGCCGGCCGACCAGAACCACCCTTTTGGGCACCACAAGGCTGAGTATTTCTCAGCAGTGCTCGAGGGCGTGCTGATCGTCGTCGCCGCGCTTTTGATCCTGCGCGAGGTCTGGATTGTCTGGGCGACACCGCGGACGCTGGAACAGCCATGGCTTGGCCTGGCGATCAACGGCGTGGCAACGATCGTCAATGCTTTCTGGGCAACCTTGCTCATCAATGCTGGACGAAGGCACCGGTCCCCGGCCATGCAGGCCGACGGCAAGCACATCATGACGGATGTTATAACGTCGGTAGGCGTTTTCGCCGGTCTTGTTGGAGCCATCTTGACCGGTTGGTCGTTCCTTGATCCGCTTCTCGCCTTCATCGTCGCGCTGAACATCCTGTGGCAAGGCTGGAATGTGATTGGCAGTTCGGTGCAGGGATTGATGGACGTCGGCGTTGCCACCGAGGAAACGATGCGCATTCGCGATGTCATTTCCGCCAATGCGGGCGGTGCGCTGGAGGTCCATGATCTCAAGACCCGCATTGCCGGCCGCATGACATTCATCGAGTTTCATCTAGTGGTCGAAGCGAGCATGAGCGTCGGCGACGCACACGTCATTTGCGACCGTATCGAGAACGCGCTGATGCAACAGATTCCTGATGCCAGCGTGGTTATTCATGTCGAACCGGAGGACGAAGCGAAGTTGCCGATCGGCACGGCCGCTATTCCTTTCGCCTAGTGTTTATCCCTGGAGTTTCTTCGCATGAGCGACAGCCCTGTCCGTATGAAGTCAGTTGAAGTGCTCTCCGACAATTGGGGAACCCTGAAGAAATACAGCTATGATTTCGTACGGCGCGACGGGCAGACCGAGCCCCAATCGCGAGAGGTTTATGATCGCGGCAATGGTGCGGTGGTCCTGCCCTATGATCCGGTAAGCGGAAAGGTTCTGCTTACACGACAATTCCGTCTGCCGGCCTACGTTGCTGGGCACGATCCCATGCTGATCGAGGCGTGCGCTGGCCTCCTGGACGATAATGACGCTGAAACGGCTGCGCGCAAGGAGACCGAGGAGGAACTCGGTTACCGCTTGCGGCACATCGAGCGTGTATTCGACGTCTTCATGAGCCCGGGCAGTGTAACCGAACGCCTGGTTTTCTTTATTGCGGCCTACGATCCCGCAGACCGGATTTCCGATGGAGGGGGTCATGCGGACGAAGGCGAGGACATCGAAGTTCTGGAAATGTCGCTGGACGATGCCCTGGCCATGGTTGAGAGCCATCAGATAGTCGACGCCAAGACGGTCATGTTGCTGCAGCATGTCAAACTCAAGGGACTTATCGCCTGATTTTTTGCCAATAGCCGATGCAGACCTGCAACGTTTGTAACGGATTATTTCAGAGCGTCATGATTTCGTTACAATTATGTTGACATAGAAATGCTGCCGGGGCACATGTCACCCTAGCAATGCAATTCTCCATATCTCGATGCGACGCCGGGGGCGTACGTCAGGGGACAGTAAATTTGGCGGCACGCATCAGTTCCTGAAATTGAGGATCGAGCGCCAATAACGCATGGCAGCGCCGAGCGGATAACCGCGGCTGTTTACAAAATTAGTTAACCTTTAACTGCCAGGATTAACTTATGGGTAAACTGTACTTTTATGCATTGATCACAGGCATTTCTCTCCTTGCCGTGGCGCCTCCTGCGAGCGCCCGCAGCATTGCCGATTGTGACAAGCAAACAGCCAAGGCGGAAATTCTGTCCGATACGGTTGATCCTGTTCCTGATGTTGATAAGAATGAAAAGGCGGATGCCTGTTCGCCGCAGAACAAGGCTGTCTCGCAGCAGCAGCCGGCGAAGGTTGCGCCCATCAACATCGTTGCTACAGGCAGTGCAAGCAGTTTGAAAAAGGTTATCAAAGGCGAAATTCGTCCGCGGGACGAGGGGTCGCTCCATGAGAATTTGGCATTCAAGTATCGCATCTATCGCCCGCAAGCACCAAATGGCGACACGATGGTGTTGTTGCATGGTTCGGGACAGGACGAAACCAGCCTTGTTTCCTTTGGGGCGAAGATAGCACCCAACGCATTGCTCCTCGCTGTGCGCGGACGCGTGATCCAGGACGGATCGAATCGCTGGTATCGCCGGCTTACCCCAGTCAGTTTCGACCAGAAGGACATTCGCTCGGAAGCAAAGGCGTTTGCGGAATTTCTGAAGCAGGTGACACAGGAATACAAAATCGATCCGAACCGCACGACCTTTCTCGGTTATTCCAATGGTGCCAACCTCATCAACGCGGTCATGATGCTGTATCCGGATCTGGTCAAGCAGGCCGTGCTGCTGCGCTCGATGCCGGTCTTGACCGGAACAGTGCAAGCGAACCTCGCCAATGCCCGCGTACTCACAGTCTCAGGGGCGTCCGACCAGCTTTACGCGCCTTATGCGCCCGCTCTGGAGGAAATGTTACGGGCACATGGCGCTCGCGTAGAGGCGCGTTCCATCAAGTCGGATCACGGTCTTGGCAAAGATGACGTCAAAGTCGTCAGCGAATGGCTGTCCGGTGCGACTGCACAACTCAAGAAGAACTGAGTGACCCGAAACCATTCCGCTTGCATCGGACCAGTCAGTCGTTTATTTGTCTGAACTATGAAAATGCGCCCGGCTCATCAGTCCTTCGCCAAGTCCGCCTTTGCGGGCCTGACGAATCGCGCGTTCCTGCTTCCGCTTCTTCTCGACCTTATCGGCGACCGCCGGGCTCGTTAAGAGGAGCGTCCGGCGGTCGAAACCGCCGCGAGGCTGTCGCTCCTTCTCCCTTTACAAGTTGAATGTAACGCTTAAGAAAAGTGCCGAGATTGCGCGAGAAACCGCTCGCATCCGGCCAGAAACGAGAAGCAAATGACCGATATGATCGCCCCTCGAAAAAATGCGGGCATGCCCGGCGCAGCCAAGAAGTATGAGCCCTATCCATTCGTTGACCTCACAGACAGGCGATGGCCGTCAAAGCGCATCGAGAAGGCACCTATCTGGTGCTCGGTGGACCTGCGAGATGGCAATCAGGCCCTCATCGATCCAATGGGGCATGACCGCAAGGTCCGGATGTTTGCTTTGCTGCTCGATATGGGTTTCAAGGAAATTGAAATCGGTTTTCCTTCCGCCTCACAGACGGATTTTGATTTCGCGCGTTGGTGCGTTGAAGAAGGCAATTCCTCTCCGGATGTTTCGCTGCAGGTGCTGGTGCAGTGTCGGCCCGAGTTGATTACCCGCACGTTCGAATCTCTGGAAGGCGCCCACAAGCCGATCGTTCATTTCTATAACTCGACCAGTGAGTTGCAGCGCCGGGTTGTGTTCAACAAGGATGTACACGGAATCAAATCTATCGCCACCGACGCAGCCAAGATGATTACCGATATGGCGGCCAAGGCTGGTGGCGGCTACCGGTTCGAATACTCACCGGAAAGCTTTACGGGTACCGAACTCGAGGTAGCGTTGGAAATCTGCAATGCAGTGACCGAGATCGTGAAGCCGACGCCGGACAACAAATTGATCATCAATCTACCCTCCACGGTGGAGATGTCGACGCCCAACATCTATGCGGATCGTATCGAATGGATGTGCCGGCAGCTCGACAATCGCGAAAACCTGATCATTTCCCTGCATCCGCACAATGACCGCGGCACAGGTATAGCGGCGACCGAACTTGGCCTGATGGCTGGTGCGGACCGTGTCGAGGGCACTTTGTTCGGCAATGGCGAGCGGACAGGCAATGTCGACATCGTCACGCTGGCTCTCAACATGTTCACTCAAGGCGTCGATCCTGAAATCGACTGTTCCGACATCAACCGGATGAAGGATGTTTACGAATACTCCAATCAACTGGTGATTCCGGAGCGGCACCCCTATGTCGGCGAGTTGGTTTATACCGCCTTCTCCGGTTCGCATCAGGACGCGATCAACAAGGGCATGAAAGCGATCAAGCAGGCGAACAAGTCCCTCTGGGAGGTGCCTTATTTGCCGATCGATCCGCAGGACGTTGGACGCAGCTATGAAGCGATCATTCGCATCAATTCGCAGTCCGGCAAGGGGGGGATCGCCTATATTCTCCAGGCCGATTATGGTTTGAACCTGCCGCGCGGCATGCAGGTTGAATTCCGCGAGGATATCCAGCAGATAACCGACGAGGAAGGCAAAGAGATGCCCTCCAAGCGCATCTACGAGCGCTTCCAGGATCTTTACGTCGAACAACCCAACGCCCGGTTGAAGTTCGTCGATCATCACACCTATCCGGACACTGAGCAAAAAGGCATGCGGATACTTGCCGCTGAAATTACGGATCGTGGCGAAACCAAGAGGATCGAGGGGCGGGGGACCGGACCTGTCGACGGGTTTATCGATGCGTTATCGCATTATCTCGGGATGCGTCTGTCAGTGGTGAATTACTCGGAACATTCGTTGCAGCACGGGTCCGACGCCGCCGCCATCAGCTATATGGAAATCGAGCACCCGGCCGGAAAGATCTTTGGTGCGGGCATCAACAAGAACATCGTCACAGCCTCGCTCGAGGGCATCATCTCAGCCGCAAACCGGATTATCGGCAGCTAGTCAAAGGCCCTTCGGGGCCTTTTTCCTGTCACCCGAAAGAGTAGTAAATTCGTAGGTAAATCCTTGCTTAAGCCAAAGGATAGGCCGGATTCGGACAAGTTTAAGGTGCAATAGCAGGCCGGATCGTTAATGATGTCCAAGTTGAAAATTCAAGAACAGGACCGACCTGACCACACCCGTGCGGACTGGATGGTGGAAGCTTTCATGCGAGAGAAGACCCACGACGACAGGCTGAAACTTGCCGACGCAATACGCGGCGCGCAAGTCAGTGCAGCCGATCGGGGCGACATCGCAATGGATGCGAAGGAAGCGGACCTTGCGCGGATCGAAATCCTTGCTGACGATTTGCGCCCGGTTTTCGAGGATGTTCCGATCGATGATCTGCAATGGGACTTCGCAGTCTCCAAGGGCGGGCAGCCGCGGCTGTGGATCGATGCAACTTCACATGTAATGATGGGGCGCGACCGACGCACTTACAGGTTCGTCCGGGACACCCGGCTGGGGCGGATTGTCGTCGCAGAATCGCCCGAAATAAGGCCGATTGCGGACGCAGTTACGAACTATATCGCCGAGCGTATTGTCGAGCGTCAAAGATTAATGGAAGGAAAGCGGATCAGTTTGCTTCCAACCGAACCCTTCAAGGAAGCGGATTCGCCAGCGAAGAACCTGGCTAATGCCGCCGCTCCCCAGCGATCGCGCTTGAGTGCGTTCATTACGGCAACGTTCTGGTTCCTGATCGGCGCGTCGGCCGGTGCCGGTGCGCTCCTGCTCCTTTTCTGGGAACATATTGCTCCCTTCATAAGGCCGGATTAAAGACTGCTCCCACCTTCAAATCCAGCTCGCGAGTGGTGCGGATTGTCATCTGTTCGTCGACAATTCCTCGTTCGATCATCCGGCAAGACCAACCCGCATTCGTTCTTGCGATTGAGAACAGGTTGAAAGCGGCAGGCGGCTTGTGGTTTCCCCCAAACCCTTGACTTGCCGAGGGTACGCATATGACGGGAACCGTCCAGTCAGGTCCGTTGATCTCATAACGGGTAGCGAGATGGGTGTGGCCGTGCAATACGAGTTCAGCACCATGCTCGCGAACGGTTCGCTGAAAGAGGCCGATACCAAGCAGACGCTTGTGAGAAGGAGCCGCACCGCGCACAGGCGGATGGTGGATCATGATCACCCGGAACAATCCGCGCTCGCCAGTCTCATCGAGAATTTGCCCGAGCTTGCGCGCCTGCCGGTCACGAATATCACCGGTGGCCATGAAGGGGGCTGTGGCGCGGGCCGAAGAAACGCCGATCAGCGCCACGTCGCCTCGTACCCGCAAGTATGGAAACTCAACTGGACTGTTGGCAGCAGCTTCACGATCGCCGCGCATCCACGGTTCCCAGTAGCGGCGTGTTTTTTTCAGTGCACCCGGCACATAGGCGTCATGGTTCCCGGGGACGACCGAGACCTTGGCGGGATCGCCCAGTGATTTGAGCCAGCGCTGTGCGGTTTCCAGTTCTTCATCGAGAGCCAGATTGACCAGATCACCCGTCACTGCGATATGATCGGGTTCCTGGGTCTGCATATCGGCAACAAGGTTCTCCAATGTACCGCCAGTCATCGAGCCTTTGCGGTTTGAACGCCAATTGATGTAGCCGGTAATACGCTTGGAAACCAATTCGCGCAAAGTCAGCGCTGGAAGTGGCGACAGATGGATGTCAGAAATGTGGGCGAGGCGAAACATCATTTCAGCTTTATGAGAGTATGGGAGCGAAATCCAGTGAAACAACCGTCGCACGGCACCAGGGTTCCACTCAAGGTCTGACGAATGGTCAAGCAACGCGCCCGATGGCGTCACCACCTGTTTCACACCTATTTCCTTTTTCGTCGTCCGATGACCCTGGGCGCACGCGGCGTTGTCATTGATGAGGCGACGCGCTCGGTGATGCTCATTCGCCATACTTATGTTCCCGGCTGGCAGTTTCCGGGCGGCGGCGTGGAAACCGGACACACGCTAGAGCAAACCCTGGCGAAGGAGCTGATGGAGGAGGGCAATATCGAGCTGACCGGACGACCGGAGCTTTTTGCCATTTATCACAACGCCCATGCCTCACGGCGGGACCATGTTGCATTATATATCTGCCGGTCGTTCCGGCAGGTTGCTCCGTTTGTGCCCAATCGGGAAATCGCCGAAGCGAAGTTCTTCAACCTCGATTCCCTGCCAGAAGGTATCACGCCGTCCACGCGGCGAAGGCTATCCGAGATATTGGACGGCGGGGAAGTGCCGCTGACCTGGTAGATGCGCCAGCTGATGGCACGTGAAGGAACGTCACTTTTTCGCGCCTGAAGCGATTTTCGGTTTACCTGCATCTTGTTTGATGTTAGGCGAGCAGAAAAGGAGACATCTTGTGACAGGAATTCTTTTCATCCGACGATGAAACCCGGCCGGCGCTCAGACTGCGTCGGATGTTCCTGTATTGCCAATGTGGCTTGCAGCCCAAGGCGATTGTCTACTCCTTCGAAAAGATACCTAGCATGCTGAATCATGTCGTGGCCTATGCGCCGGAAGAGCCGGTGCATGATGTCGTCATAGAAGAGATCAACAGGGAAGCGTTTGGTCCCGGGCGCTTCACCCGTGCTGCCTACCGGATTCGTGAGGGCGGCCCACACGACCGGAGCCTGTCCTTCGTCGCGCTGAACGGCGAGCATGTGATTGCGTCGATCCGGTTGACCCCGATTCTGATCGGCCCCACGCCTGCCATGCTCCTCGGGCCATTAGCCGTCCGCCCGGCCTGGAAGAATCAGGGTATTGGAGCTGCGCTCATGCGAACGAGCATGGAAGCTGCCCGTCTGGCCGGTCATGACCTAGTTATTCTGGTGGGTGACGAGCCCTACTATGCGCCCTTTGGGTTTCGCCAGATTTCGGGTCACCAGATCGAGATGCCCGCGCCAGTCGATCCGGCACGGTTCCTGGCCTGTGAACTCAAACCCCGCGCCCTGTACGATGTTGCGGGCAAGGTGCGTCATGCGCATTCCGGCGGGATTTGAAGCTTATTTTCCTTCGCGGTACCACATGCTGCCCAGGACGAGAATCATTGCAGCAAGGCCAAGAAAGCCAGAAAACAGCGGCAGACGGTCGACACTCTTGAGGACGGTTTCGTTGGTGGGTCTCAGCCCGATCCAGTTGTCTCCGCTGGCACTCGCGATGCCACGGGAGGCAACGATATTGGGCACTTCGATTGTGCTCTGATCCGCGTCGGTGCGCAGGCGGCGGGTACCGCCACCCGTTTCCCGGGCGAGGGGGTCGAGCTTTGCCGTGGTGGAAACATTGTCAGCAAATTCCGGCGCGTCCACAGGTCCAACGTGCGCAAGGGTTGTCAGGTCTCCGTTCGCGACCTGGTAAAGACCGATTTCATCGGTCGGCAATGTAGCGGTAAATACGCCGGGCTCTGTCTCGGTCAGGGGAACTGACAGTGTTTTGCCCGATGGCGTAATAATGCTGGCAGGGTCGGCAGTCTTCTTCATTGTCTGGCGATGGATCTCGAGGTTGCGGCCGCTGCCGGTTGCGGTCAGCGCTTCCTCTTCCAGATCAGGCTCTTTCATCAGCCAATGGGCAATTCGTCTGTACAGGGCCGCATGCGGGCCGCCGCCTTCGAAGCCGCGTGCCCAGAGCCAGCCTTGATCGGAAAGGAACATGCCGACACGGCCTTCGCCCATACGGTTCAGGACCAGCAACGGCCTGTCGCCAGCATTCATGACGACATTGCCGTCAGGTGGATTTACGTCGATGACCCGGAACCAGCGGCTCCAGTTTGGCGGCTCCTGTGCGCTGCCTTCAAGTCCACGTGTCACTGGGTGACGTTTGCCTTGCTCGCTCAGACGCGGGTAGAAGGCTTTCTCGTCAATATTGCCTGTCGGCGTCGCAGGAAGGACTGATAGAAGTGGCGTATTGGCGATCGACATGTTGCCAGCAAATTCGGGGCCGGCTGCAATGAGCAGGGCGCCACCCTTCTGAACATAGTCATTGATGTAGTCGTAATAGAGCAGCGGCAGCACATCGCGGTGTTGATAGCGATCGAAAATGATCAGATCAAACTGCTCGATCTTGTCGACAAAAAGCTCTCGCGTCGGAAAGGCGATAAGCGAAAGCTCGTTGATCGGGGTGGAGTCCTGCTTCTCGGGCGGCCGCAGGATGGTGAAATGGACAAGGTCTACAGATGCGTCGGATTTGAGCAGGTTACGCCACGTGCGCTCACCATTGTGGGGTTCGCCCGACACGAGCAGGACGCGCAGATTTTCACGAATGCCATCCACCATGGCGACGGCCCGGTTATTCACTTCCGTCAACTCGTTGGGGAGCGAATCCACGATGATTTCGACAATATTGACGCCTGCGCGCGGCAATGTCACCTCCAGCGGCATTTCCTCGCCGACGATGGCATCCTCGCTGTTGACCTCAGTGCCGTTGACCCGAACGCGCACGCGGGCGCGGCTGCCCTGCTGTTCGCCGGCACCCGTGACCTTGTAGGTCATCTCCTGGGGCTTGCCGGTCAACCCGAAGCGAGGGGCGCGGACAAACTGAATCCGCCGGTCGATTTCGTCTGGAACCCCGGTTATCAGGCCATGGACGGGCGCATTGAAGCCAAGGCCCGCTGGGTTGGCGGGGATATCATGAACCTGGCCATCCGTAATCATGATGGCACCGCCGACACGGGCAGGCGGGACGTCGCGAAACGCCCCGTTCAGCGCCTGGAACAGACGGGTTGACGTTGCATCGTCGCTTTCACTGGCGCGGCCGGTTTCGACAGTTCGAACTTCGAATTGCGGCAAACGGGCAAGGGCCGTCTGCACCTGTTTGAGTGCCGCATCGGTGTCGGCCGTGCGATTGCCGATATCCTGGCTCTGACTGCGGTCGGCAATGACGGCCACAACGCTTTTCAGCGGCTCGCGCTCCTCGTTGACGACGATCGGATTGAACAGCGCCATCGCGAAGGCCATGACCGCCAAAAGTCGAATCAGACTGCCGCGCTGGCGAAAGAAAATCCCGGCCATCGTCAGGAGGAACAACGGCACCAGCAGCAACGCCAGCAGCGTGCTTGAAACAAGTGGCTGAAAATCCAGGGAGAGATACATCGCCTAGTTCCCCAACCGTTCGAGGAGGTCAGGCACATGCACCTGATCCGACTTGTAGTTGCCAGTCAGCATGTACATGACGATGTTGATGCCGGTGCGATAGGCGTAGGTGCGCTGCATGGGGTCATTGGGTATCGTTGGCAGCAGAGGCGACCCATCAGCATTTATGGCCCATGCACCGGCAAAATCATTCCCGGTTATCATGATCGGCGTAACGCCATCACCGGCGCGCACTGGCCGGTCGGCGCGGGTCTCAGTCGAAAGTGATGCCTGAACCCAAAGCGGGCTACCGCGGTACCGCCCGGGGAAATCCTGCAGTATGTAAAAGGATTTTGTTAGAACGTGATCGCTTGGGACCGGTTCGAGCGGCGGTATGTTGAGACCTCCGAGGATATCCCTCAACCTTTGATTGGACGGTGTCGTCGAATTATCGAAGTTGATTGCCGCCGCATCCTGGTCGCGGGTATCGAAAAGTACGGTTCCACCCTGCTGCATATAGGCGTCGATCTTGGCGATGGCTTCCGGAGACGGCATTCGGGCTGCGGCATCGATCGGCCAGTAGATCAGGGGAAAGAACGCAAGTTCGTCGGTTGCCAGATCAACGCCGATAGGTTCACCGGGCTCCAGTGCGGTGCTGTCGGTGAGGGCCCTGGACAGGCCGGAGAGTCCCGCCTTGCTGACGTCGTCTACAGCTCTATCTCCGGTTATAACGTAGGCGAGATGGGTGACATTAACCGCCTCAAGGACGAATTGATCGCCGGATTTACTATCATTTTGCTGGGCAAGAGCGGGTGGCGGCCCAAAGCCCGGAACGGCCACCAGCGCCAGTATGGCCAAGGATGCGGCGACGCTCGCAGGGCGTATGCGTCGGCGCAAATGGCCACCGAGCCACAGGATTGCGATTGCATCCAGGGCAAGCAGCAGTGACGCGAGCGCAAAAAGCGGCCCGCGAAGCGGTACCGATTCATCGACCGCGTATCGGGCGGTCATCACGGGCATCGTCAGTTCCGGTCTTATCAGCGGTTTGATTTCGCCATCCGGCTTGAACAGGTTGAACGCCATCATGGCATCCTCGACACCGTAGAAGCCGGGCGGATTATCAAAGCTCACAGGCGGGATTGTGCCGCTTCTGATCAGCAAGGGCTTGGTATCTCCATTTGGCGGCACCAGTGTGCCTTCGGCACTCAGCGTAAGGTATGGCGGCAAGGCGGCAGAGCCACTTTCGCGCGTATCGCCTGCTGCGGGTCCGGAACTGTTGGACAATGAGATGATACGGTGCAGCATGTCGACAAAACTGCCGCTTATCGGCAGATTCGACCAGGTTGCTTCCGGGGTGACGTGAAACAGTACAAGCTGGCCGCGCTGGCGCGCCTCTCCGGTTACAAGGGGGGTGCCGTCCGCTAGATTGGCCCAGCTCTTGTCGTAAAGGTCGGCCGAAGGCTCGGCGAGCACTTGCCGCGTCACCGTTACATCCTGCGGGGTTGGCAACCCCCCAAACGGGCCGTTTTCCGGGAATGCGGCGACGGGCTGCGATTCCTTCCAGGACAGGGTTCCGCCCAAGGATCGTTCGCCCTTGCGCAGCGTTACGGGCAAGAGGGGATCGAGTTCGCTATTGCCCGCCAGGCGTGGTCCGGCAAAGCGCACCAGCGTGCCGCCCTTGTTGATCCAATCCGACAATATCTGTTCTGTTTCCGCGGGAAGCTTGCCGATATCGGCCATGATGACAACCGACGGTTTCTGCTCCAGCAGTTCCGGTACCGCCCGCACCAGTTCTGCATTACGTGGGCGCAGGAGATCAGCAAAGGGCTCAAGAGCCCGTGAAATGTAGTAGAGCGGCGAAAGCAGCGGCTGGGAAATATCCGCTTCCGATCCGGAAATGAGGGCAACCCGCCGCCGTTTATTGTTGTCGTCAATCAGGTAGGTTCCGCCGGCCTGGGCGGTTCCATCAACCCGCAACGTATGGAAATCGTTGCGTAATTCAAACGGTGCATTGATGACGGCCTCGGCAGTTGCCTCGCCAGCGCCAAAAACAAGACCCGTCTCCGCGATACGGCGGCCCTTTTCATCGAAGGCGCCGATGGTGACGCCGCTCTGGCCGCGATCATTGCCTGGCCGTACTGCGCGGACCGTCAGACCGTTTGCATTGTTCACGGCTTGGCGTATGGCAACCAGCGACGAGATCGACGGCTCATACCATATCATGGACGCAACGCCTGCATCCTGGAGCGATTGGAGCGCTTCTGCCGATCGGGGCGTGTCGACGCCGTCGTTCAGATAGGCAATTCGCGTTCCGGAAACGTTTGCTAGGGCTGTTTTCAGGCGCGCAAAAGCAGCCGGACGATCAACGGGAATCGGGCGCACCGTCAACGCCCTTAGCCGCTCCAGTGCGGCATTGGCATCGAAGGGGCCAATGTCTGCATTGGCTTTTTCGGCCGTGCCGAGGATGTAGATGAGCGCGCCCGCATGAGCCGCATCAGCAATCAGCCGTTCTGCTGTTTCCTTGCGCGCGATCCATTCCTCGTTTGAAGACCAGCCATTATCGAGCAGGATGGCGACAGGTTCCTTCCCCGTCAGCGTTTCGGGGCGCGGGTTCCAGATGGGTTCGGACAGCGCCAGAATGACAAAGGCGGCAAGCAGGAGTCGCAGCAAAGTCAGCCACCACGGGCTCTTGTTCGGTGTTTCTTCCTTCTTGAGCAACTGCGCCAGGATTTTGAGCGGTGGGAAGATTTCCTTCATTGGCCGAGGCGGGGTCACCCGCAGCAGCCACCAGATAAGCGGAAGGATGACCAGGCCGAGAAGGATAGCAGGGGCGCCAAATGCAAGCGGGAGAGCACTCATGTGGGTCCTCCCTGATAACCGATACTGGCGGTCATGTTCATGTGAACCGATACAAGGGCATCAGAAGCCAGCCGGTCCGTGCGGTTGGTAGTGTAGCTCCAGCCAATTCTTTTGCAAAAGGAACTGAGCGTATCGCGGCGGGCAAAAAACAGACGCCTGTAATCTTCGGCGTAATCCTGGGCCCGACCAAAGGTCAGCGATGTCCCGTTTTCTGGATCGATGAACTCCGTCCGTCGCCGATAGGGAAATTCTTCTTCAGCCGGATCGTACACCTCAATCAGATGGGCGCGCGCGCCGTCATGGGCGAGCTTCTGCAGGACTGTGAGCGTCTCCTCGACAGGGTCGAGAAAATCGCTGACGATGACAACGTCGGAAAACCGGCGAACCTTGCTGAGATCGGGCTTGGGGGCGAGGATGGCAGTGTGCGAAAGCAGGGTTGCCAGGCGCTCGGCGCCATTTCTGGCCGACGAAGGGTCGGTTACCCCGGGAAACCCGATACGCTCACCGCTGCGTGACAAAAGCTCGGCCAATGCAAGGACAAGAACGAGCGCACGTGACTCCTTCGATACCTGCGCCTGTTCTGACTTGTACAGCATCGATGGCGATGGATCGGACCACAGCCATACGGTGTGTGCAGCCTCCCATTCCTGATCGCGGATATAGGTGCGATCGTCACGGGCTGACCTGCGCCAGTCAATTCGTGCCACGGCTTCACCCTCTGTGTAGGGGCGAAACTGCCAGAAACTTTCGCCGACACCACTTTTGCGCCGGCCATGCCAACCTGTATTAACGGTATTGAGGATACGACGCGCCTCGACGAGAAGATCCGGGAGAAGGGCCGCACGCTGGCGGGCTCGCGCCAACGCGTCACCCGTGTCGGTCCGCCGAACCTGCTCGCCAATGGCTGCCATTACAGAGCAACCTTGGTCAGGTTGGCTATGACATCGCGAACGTTCATTCCATCGGCGCGAGCAGCAAAGGTCAGCGCCATACGATGCTGAAGTACCGGCTCGGCGAGCGCCTTCACATCATCCACCGAAGGAGCAAGGCGGCCGTCGTAAAGCGCGCGGGCGCGCGAGCAGAGCATCAGGGCCTGGCTGGCGCGCGGCCCCGGACCCCATGATATGAATTTTCTTGCAATCTCGTTGTCAGCGCCAGGACGTGCGGAGCGCACCAGTTTGAGAATGGCATCGACGACGCCTTCCGGCACCGGCATGCGCCGGATCAACTGCTGCATCTCGCGAAGTCGATCCGCATCGATGATCGTCTCCGCCGTTGCTTCGGACACACCCGTGGTTTCAAGCAGAACACGTCTTTCTGCTTCAAGTTCCGGATAGAGAATATCGATCTGCATGAGGAACCGGTCGAGCTGTGCCTCCGGCAGCGGGTAGGTTCCCTCCTGCTCCAGCGGGTTCTGCGTCGCCAGGACGTGGAAAGGCTGGGGTAGATCATGGCGTTCGCCCGCAATCGTTACGTGATACTCCTGCATCGCCTGCAACAGCGCCGATTGCGTACGCGGCGATGCGCGGTTGATTTCGTCAGCCATTAGCAGCTGGGCAAAGACCGGCCCTTTGACATAGCGGAAATAGCGTTTGCCATTATCATCCTGTTCCATGACCTCCGATCCGAGAATATCGGATGGCATGAGGTCGGGCGTGAACTGGATGCGGCGCTCGTCGAGCCCGAGTACAGTCCCCAAGGTCTCCACCAGCTTCGTCTTGGCCAGCCCCGGGACACCAACCAGAAGCGCATGCCCGCCGGCCAGCAAAGCCACGAGCGTTCGTTCTATGACACTTTCCTGACCGAAGATGACGGTGCCGATACCCCCCCTTATCTTGGCAATGTCGGCCAGTGCGCGTTCCGCCTCGGCGATCATGGCCTTGGGATCGGATGTTGCCTCGGGTTTAATCAGGGTCATGGGCTTACCTCGCCGCTGGTATCTGCTCAGAGTCTTTCTTAAATGAATCTAAATCACTATGACATGCAGACAAGCGGTCCAACGTTGACTATTTCGTGACGTCTACAGAAAAAAGGGCAAGCTATGGCTGAAACAGAAAGCAGTTTGCAGAGCCCAGGCGGACTTGAGGCGCTGATTTCACGCGCGGCGACTCAAGGCAAAGGCCTGCCACCCGTCGACAAATGGAATCCTGACTTTTGTGGCGATCTCGATATGGAAATCAAAGCTGACGGTACGTGGTTCTACATGGGCACGCCTATCGGCCGGCAAGCGTTGGTGCGCCTCTTCTCCACGGTCCTGCGCAAGGACAGTGATGGAAGGACATATCTGGTGACCCCCGTCGAGAAAGTGGGCATAAGCGTTGAGGATGCGCCTTTTCTGGCAGTGGAACTCAACGTATCGGGCCAGGGCCGGGAACAGATCATGACGTTTCGCACGAATGTGGGCGATGTTGTTGAAGCCAGCGTTGACAATCCCTTGCGCTTTGTCATCGATGAGGCCAATGGCGGGCTGAAGCCATACGTCCTTGTCAGGGGGCGGCTGGAGGCGCTGCTTGCACGGCCGGTCATGTACGAACTGGTCAGTCACGGGGAAGACATCGCTGTCGATGGCGAAACCATGTTCGCGGTGCAGTCGGGCGGCGAGATCTTCCCAATCATGCCTGCGGCTGAACTGGAAAAGCAAAGCCTATGATTCTATCGCAACCCGGAACTCTCGAATCTGGATTCTCCGCCCGGGCATTTGCTCGCCGTGTCGCGGTCAAGGGCAACGAAACGCTGGACAAGGATCACGGCGATCATCTGCTCAATCCGGATCTGGATGCCTTGATCGCTGCAAATCCGCTGCGGGATGCTGCTGTGCTGGTCCCGATCGTTGATCGCGGCGATGAAGCAAGCGTCATTCTCACGCTGCGCACGGCCAATATGCGCAAGCATTCTGGTCAAGTGGCCTTTCCCGGTGGGGCGATTGACCCTGAAGATGACTATCAGCCCGAGAAAGCGGCGTTACGCGAGACCCACGAGGAAATTGGACTCGAAGGGCGCCACGTCGAACTCATCGGGCGTTTGCCGCGCTATTTGACAACGACCGGGTACTCCATAACGCCTGTCCTGGGATTGGTGCATCCGCCTTTTGAACTGGCGGTAAATCCGGCCGAGGTCGCCGACGTTTTCGAAGTGCCGTTGTCGTTCTTGATGGATCCTGCCAATCATCGCCGGGAGAGCCGCATATGGCAGGACAAGGAACGGTTCTATTACACCATGCCGTTTGGCGATCGATTCATCTGGGGCGTTACCGCAGGAATCATTCGCACGCTTTATGAAAGGCTCTATGCTTGAGCATACCTGTTTCCATAGCCGACAGAGCCCCGTGGCTCAAAGATGCGTCCCTGCAAAAGCTGCTGGCAGTGCTGTCCACACAGGGGGAGGGAGCACGTGTCGTTGGCGGTGCTGTAAGGAACACGCTCCTCGGCCAGCCTGTCGGCGATCTCGATATTGCGACCACGTGTTTACCGGAGGAAACCGCGCGGCGCGCACTAGAGGCTGGTTTTAAGGTTGTACCGACCGGTATCGAGCACGGTACCGTGACGGTGATTGCGGAAAAGCACCCCTATGAGGTTACGACCCTGCGGGTTGATGTCGATACCGATGGCCGCCACGCAGAAGTCGCCTTCGGGCGCGATTGGCAAGTGGATGCGCGGCGGCGCGATTTCACCATCAACGCGCTTTATGTCGAGGCCGACGGGACGATCATCGATCCCGTCGGGGGCCTGGCCGACATCGAAAGCCGTATGCTACGGTTTATCGGCGATCCTGAGCAACGCATCCGGGAGGATTATCTGCGCATCCTGAGGTTCTTCCGCTTTTTTGCCTGGTATGGAAAAGGACGTCCAGAAAGCGAAGGGCTGAAGGCTTGCGCCCGATTGAAGGATGGTCTCGCCCGCCTTTCGGCCGAGCGGGTTTGGTCGGAATTGAAGAAGCTTCTGGCTGCGCCCGATCCTTCACGTGCCCTTCTCTGGATGCGACAGGCGGGCGTTCTGACCGCGATCCTGCCGGAGAGCGAGAAATGGGGAATCGATGCGATCCACGGCCTTGTGAAAACCGAGCAGGATCTTCACTGGGATGTCGACCCGCTCTTGCGCCTTGCAAGCATGATACCGCCGAGCACCGAACGCATTGACGAACTCGCGTCACGTCTGAAACTTTCAAACAATGAGCGTGATCGGCTCAACAACTGGGCAACCACGCCGCCGCCGCAACCTGAAATCTCCGAGGCAGGATTTGCCAAGAAGCTTTACCGGGGCAACGACCAGGGCATGGGTGACCGCCTCCGGCTTTCACTTGCCTCGGCTCGCGCTGACGCAATCAACGATAACGCCGCGATGATGCGTGCCGGACATCTTTCGAAGCTGCTGACTTTCCTGGAGAGTTACGAACGGCCCAAATTTCCGCTGTCTGGCGGCGACATCCTTGACAGCGGACTGGACAAAGGACCTGCAATTGGCGAAGTGCATCGCGCGCTTGAAGATGAATGGATCCAATCAGGCTTCACCCTTACGCGCGATGATCTGCTTGCCAAAATTCCCGGTTATGTGGGGAAAGCCTGATCAGGCGGCTCGGCCTTTCTCGGGCTGAATATTCGCCTTGATCGTTTCAAGCATCTGCTCACGAATAACGCCTTCGCCGTGGGTCTCGCGAAGATGTTCTGTGGCGCGGCGGATGATTTCAGCTTCGGTGTCGTGACGTGTGTGCCACTGGCAACCGGGAACAATGCAATGAAGCTCTTTCATGGCCTTTTCTCCCTGTTGTGAGCCCGCAAACATTTGCCTGACGCGCTCGCTCGACAAGGCGCGGCCTTCACCGCACCAGCAAGCATCATAACGCATCGATGCGAAGTTTGATCCCTAAAAATACCGGATCAGGGCCATTTGACTGTCGGCGGCATAGAGGAAAGTATTGAATCGACGTTGCCTCCGGTTTTCAGTCCGAAGATCGTGCCGCGATCGTAGAGCAGGTTGAACTCCACATAGCGGCCGCGTCGAACAAGCTGTTCCTGACGGTCCGCGTCGGTCCAATCGCGATTGAAATTCTGGCGTACGAGATAGGGGTAGACAACTGAGAAGGCCCTACCAACATCGCGTGTAAAATTGAAATCGGCGTCCCACCCGCCGTTCTCCTCCGAGGAATGGAGCCAATCATAAAAGATACCGCCAGTCCCACGTGGTTCTTTGCGGTGGGGAAGGTAGAAATACTCGTCGCACCAGGCCTTGAACTTTTCATGATTGGCGACTGCCGCATGCTTGTCGCAGACGAATTTCATCGCCTTGTGGAAGGCAACCGTATCGGAATCGTCCTGAGTGCGCTTGCGGTCAAGCACTGGCGTCAGGTCGGCGCCGCCACCAAACCACTGCCGTGTGGTAACCACCATGCGCGTGTTCATGTGTACCGCAGGCACAAAGGGGCTTTGCGGATGGGCAATCAAGGAAATGCCGGATGCCCAGAAACGCGGATCTTCATCGGCGCCCGGTATCTGCTTGCGAAATTCCTGGCTGAACTCGCCGTGCACCGTCGAGATATGAACGCCGACTTTCTCGAATACACGTCCGTGCATGATGGACATGATGCCGCCTCCGCCCTTGCCTTGATCACGTTGCCACGGCGTTTGCTTGAACCGACCAGCAGCGCGATCCGACAGCGGTCCATCCAGCTCGTCTTCCAACTGTTCAAACGCTCCGCATATCTTGTCGCGCAGCTCTGCGAACCATGCGGTGGCGGCAGCTTTCTTGTCATCAAGCGCTTCTGGAAGAACGGCGGGAATATCGGGGCGGTCCATGGCAAAGAATCCTTTTTGAGGCGGACAGTATCACATCGGCTGTTTGCCAAAAGGCAGGTATGTTTACTCAAATATCAAATGCACAAAAAATGACTCGTTTTCTGCCGGAACTCTCCCTAGTCTCTGTCATTGTAGGGTTCAGTGAGGGATACGAGATGGCCTCCAAAGCGCCCCGGTCGCAGTTTCCAAAGCCGCCGCTTGACGGCTTGCGCAAGAGATTGAAGGAAAGCCGCGAGGGCGCCAACCAGCAGCGTGGCGCATTTGTCAGGGAGAGCTTCCGATTGCCCCGACTGGCTGCACGCGAAAAGGCCCGCGAGTGGTTTGAGCAATACCCGAAAGCTGCCTATTGGACCGAAATCGAAAGCTGGTACGAGCGGCCCGGCGATATCATCGAGTTCACGATGCGCCGCCTACCAAATGCGGACTAAAAACAGCAAAAAACGAAGATTCAACAATAAAATTGATGGCTTTCTTTAAAAAATTGATCAGTTGGAGGCAAAAATGCTCCGATTCTCGGAGATTTATCAGATTTTCCGGCGTTCACGCAGAATTTCTATCAATCATTGCTGACAGCCCAATACAAAGCCAGTAGAACTCTGCCAGCACCGGAGAATCGACCGGACGCACAAGAAAATTTCAAGGAGGAAACCATGCGCTTATCACTGATATCGGGCGTCGCGTTGGCCGCTGTCATGGCGATGACGTCGTTTGCCAAGGCTGACATCCTGGTTGGCATCATCGCACCGGTTACGGGCCCGGTTGCGGCCTATGGCTTGCAGGTGAAGAACGGCGTTGAAAGTGCCGCCGAGGCAATCAACGCCGCGGGCGGCATCAAGGGCGAAAAAATCGTCACGAAGATTTTCGACGACGCCGGTGAACCGAAGCAGGGCGTTTCGGTAGCGAACCAGGTGGTTGGCGAAGGTATCAAGTTCGTTGTCGGTCCGGTAACGTCGGGCGTTGCCATGCCGGTTTCGGATGTTCTGGCCGAGAACGGCATCGTCATGGTCACGCCGACGGCAACGACCCCCGACCTCACGACGCGGGGTCTCGAGACGGTGTTCCGCACCTGCGGGCGCGATGACCAGCAGGCTGATGTTGCCGGCAAATACATCCTTGACAATTTCAAGGACAAGCGCATCGCCATTGTCTACGACAAGACGCCCTATGGCACAGGTATCGGCAATGGACTGAAGGCTGTCCTGAACAAGGGCGGCGTTACGGAAGTTGTTTTCGAAGGCATCAATGCAGGCGAGAAAGACTACAGTGCGCTGGTCACGCGCCTCAAGTCCGAAAAGGCCGATGTCATCTATTTCGGCGGATATCATGCTGAGGGCGGTCTTATCGCCCGCCAGTTGAGCGACCAGGGCATCAAGGCGCAGATCATTGGTCCAGACGGCCTGTCCAACACCGAATACTGGGCAATTGGCGGCGATGCGGCTGCTGGGACATTGTTCACCAACAGTGCGGACCCGACCAAGAATCCGGCTGCTGCCAAGGTTGTGGAAGCACTCCAGGCCAAGAACATCCCGGCAGAAGCCTTTACACTCAATGCCTATGCAGCACTGCAGGTCATTGCCGACGGCATTGCAAAAGCCGGCTCGTCCGAGCCCACGGAAGTTGCGGCAAAGATAAAGTCCGGTGAGGCGATTCCAACCGTCGTCGGTGACCTGACCTATTCAAGCACCGGTGACCTGACCACGCCCGCTTTCGTGTTCTACAAGTGGGAAGGTGGCAAGGCAGCCCAGATCGACTGATCCGGCTTAAGTTGCCGCCGGTCCACAACGGACCGGCGGCTTCATGACGATAGCGACAGTTGCCTGAAGGCTTCTCCTACGGCGATTGCCGCTGAAAGCGCGAGATTCAACGACCGAGCGCCCGGAGCCATGGGGATGATCAGCCTGGCATCTGCAGCGCGATGAACATCATCGGGTACACCCGCCGATTCGCGTCCGAGCAGCAATATGTCTCCTTTGCGAAACGTAAACGCGGTATAGGGCTCGGATGCCTTGGTTGAAAACAGGAGTAGTCGCCGGTTCTCGCTCAGTCGCCATTCCTGAAATTGCTGCCAGTCGGCATGGCGCGTCAGCGCTGCTTTTTCGAGATAGTCCATTCCGGCCCGTTTCAAAGATCGGTCGGAAAGGTCAAAGCCTGCAGGCTCGATGACATCAACAGCGATGCCGAAACATGCGGCCATGCGCAAAATCGTGCCGGTGTTGCCGGGAATGTCTGGCTGATAAAGTGCGATGCGCAAATCTGGTGCTGAGTCGATCAATGAAAAGTGCTCCGTCCGCAACACATCCGCAAGGACCATCGCGCTTTAGATAGGCCCTCTCGCCTTTTGGGTTCATAATCGGTATAGGGGGCCTACCGCAACGCTAACTTTGGAGGTGTCGATGCCTGAAATTACCCGACTGCTTCCAAACCGGCCAATGTCCGGTGCCTCAAGCGGTTCTGTGGCCCTTCTTCCCGCATAGCTTTCGACGTACTGGCACAGCCGCAATCGTCCGTTATTACCACTGCAGGTCTGGTCCATGATTGTGTCGTGAGGCTCTCCTGCAATCCGGATATTCGGTCCGCCGTCTGAGTAAAGATATTCCCACATGAGGTTTGATGATGTTTCGCTGGTTTGAAGAAAGGCTCGAGCCGTTTCCACCCG
Source organism: Phyllobacterium lublinensis (assembly GCF_020164435.1). Classification (GTDB taxonomy): domain Bacteria; phylum Pseudomonadota; class Alphaproteobacteria; order Rhizobiales; family Rhizobiaceae; genus Phyllobacterium; species Phyllobacterium lublinensis. The sequence continues at coordinate 128,094 of NZ_JAIUDQ010000007.1, forward strand.
ACGAACCGGGAGAGCCACCCAAGACATTGGTGGCGTTCTGCCTGCACTACACGAAGGGCGTCTGGCCGTGGATCGCGGTGATGGCAGTTTGCACGTCACTTATCGCCATCCTCGAAGTGTCGATGTATGCGTTCCTGGGCAATATCGTGGATTGGCTCTCGAACCATACGCGCGAAACGTTCCTGGCCGATGAAGGTTGGAAGCTCGCGCTGATCGCAGCTGTCGTACTCATCGTGATGCCGGGTATCGTGCTTGTCGATTCACTGGTCATCCATCAAACACTGCTGGGCAATTATCCGATGCGCATCCGGTGGATGGTTCATCGCTATCTTCTGCGCCAGTCGATGACGTTTTTTCAGGATGAGTTTGCAGGCCGCATTTCTACCAAACTGATGCAGACGTCGCTGGCCGTGCGGGAAACCGTCATGAAGCTGCTCGATGTGCTCAACTATGTCATCGTCTATTTCAGTGGCACGTTGATCATTGCCGCCGCGGCTGATTGGCGACTGATGATGCCCTTCGTCGTTTGGCTTGTCACCTATGTCGGCCTGATGCGTTATTTCATCCCGCGCTTACGGAGAATTTCTGAAAAGCAGGCGGATGCGCGTTCCGCCATGACCGGCCGCATCGTCGACAGCTACACCAACATCGCGACGGTCAAGCTGTTCTCGCATTCGAAGCGGGAAGAGAGCTATGCGCGCGAGGGGATGCAGGATTTCCTTGGCACTGCCTATACCCAAATGCGCATGGTGACGGGATTTCACGTTGGCCTTTATGCTCTCAATTGCTTGTTGCTCCTGGCTGTCGGCGGGATTGCCATCTGGCTTTGGATCGGCTCGGCCATATCGGTCGGTGCGGTCGCAGTTGGCATCGGTCTCGTCCTTCGCCTCAATGGCATGTCGCAATGGATCATGTGGGAAATGTCGGCCCTGTTCGAGAACATCGGAACGGTGGAGGATGGCATTACGTCAATTTCGTTGCCACGACTTGTACAGGATGCTCCGAATGCGCCCGATTTGAAGGTGAGCGCCGGTGCGATTTCCTTTGAAGCGATCGGTTTCCATTACGGCAAAGGAGCCGGCATCATTGATCGTCTGTCGCTGGATATTCGCCCAGGTGAAAAAATCGGCCTCGTTGGGCGATCGGGTGCAGGCAAGTCGACATTGGTCAATCTGCTTTTGCGGTTCTACGACCTGGAAAGTGGACGGATTCTGATCGATGGGCAGGATATCTCCAAGGTTACGCAGGATTCGCTGCATGCCCATATCGGCATGGTCACGCAGGATACATCGCTCCTTCATCGCTCGATCCGGGACAATGTCCTTTACGGCAGGCCTGATGCGACCGATGACCTGATGCTACAGGCCGTCAAGAATGCACAAGCCGATGGGTTCATAGCGTCCGCTACCGATCCTAAGGGGAGGAGCGGATTTGACGCGCATGTCGGGGAGAGGGGCGTCAAGCTTTCCGGTGGGCAGCGTCAACGGATAGCGATTGCGCGCGTCATGTTGAAGGACGCACCGATCCTGATCATGGACGAAGCAACCTCGGCACTCGATTCTGAAGTAGAAGCGGCAATCCAGGACAATCTGTATCGTCTGATGCAGGGAAAAACGGTTATTGCAATTGCACATCGACTTTCGACAATCGCAGCGCTTGATCGGTTGGTCGTCATGGACAAGGGGCGCATTGTCGAAAGCGGCAGCCATGATGAACTCATTGCCGCCAATGGCATCTACGCCGGACTCTGGGCCAGACAATCGGGCGGGTTCCTTGGCCTTGACGATCAGGAAGCAGCTGAGTGACGTAACTAACCGAAGTTTAATTTGACGGCTGGCAGGACTCGCTCGAAGGTGTTTCGCCGGCCGTTGACGCGTTTCGTATACCGGTGTCACGTCAGCTAATTCTACCATTCGGCAATTCAAAGACTTTTCGGCGGAGGAAGACTGGATGCCCGGTGAAACCGACCTGAAGAAGCTTCTGGCAAGCATGCGACCGATGCTTACCGATGGAACCTATCTGTTTGCCACATTGCCAGGAGGGCTTTCCGTTCCGCCTGGCGTACATCCCGTCATGACGTTTCGTGAGGCGGATGGCTTCACACTGATTCTGGAAGAGTCGGAAGCCAGCCGCGCCGGGCTTGCGGGAACATTTCGGTGCCGCATGATTACGCTTGAAGTTCACTCGTCGCTCGAGGCGGTGGGATTCCTTGCTGCGATCTCGGCGCGTCTCGCCGCGGCTGGAATGGGTGTGAACCCTGTATCGGCTTATTACCATGATCACCTCTTTGTGCCGGCCGATCGCGCCGATGAGGCAATGCAAATCCTCGAGAGATTGGCCGAAGAGGCCGGACCGCCACCATGACAGGGACTCCAACATTGAAGTGGGTTGAATGACACGCCTTTTTCGCCTGTTCGAAAGCTGGATAGACCCCTATGCAAGTTCTCCTGCGGATCGCGTTCCGAACCGGTCCCTGGCTTTCATGTGGTTCTACGTCCGGCAGGAAAAGTATGTCTTTCTCGCCATGCTGGTATGCGGCGGGCTCATTGCGCTGTTTGAAGCCGGACTGTTCTGGTTCGTCGGCAAGGTAATCGACATACTGTCATCGGCCGATCGGGCGCAGGGTTGGCAGGGTCTCCTTGACCGGCACGGCACCGCGCTTCTCCTGATGCTGCTTGCTGTGTTCATCGGGCGCACGATCGTGCTGTCGCTCGCGGCACTGGTGGAAGAACAGGCCATCGTTCCAGGCTTCAACAATCTTGTGCGCTGGCAGGCCCATAGCCTCGTCTATCGCCAGAGCCTGTCGTTTTTCCAGAACGATTTTTCCGGGCGCATTGTAACAAAGGTCTGGGCCGCCGGTCAGGCGCTCGGGGATTTCATGGTGACGCTGCTCCAGGCCGTATGGTTCAGCCTCGTCTATTGTGCGACTACCCTGTTCCTGATCGGCAGGCTCGACTGGCGTCTTGCTTCGGTGGTCGGACTCTGGCTCGTTGTCTTCGGGTTCACTGCGCGTTACTTCCTGCCCCGGGTTCGGCGCGCGGCAAGGGAAACGGCAGAAACAAGTTCGCTTGTCATGGGACGTCTTGTCGACGGATACAGCAATATTCAGACACTCAAGCTGTTCGGGACGACGCAGCGCGACGATGCCTACATGCGCCGTGGCATGGATCGCTGGCTTGCCGCAATCATGTCTCTTACACGCGGCCTGAGCGGCATCCGCATCTCGCTGGCGGCGACAAGCGGTATCATGATCTGCGCGGTCGCAGCTCTTTCCATCGATCTTTGGCTGACTGGCGAAATATCATCGGGTGAAGTGGCTTTCACCCTTGGCCTTGTTCTCCGTTTGAGCATGCTCCTCACTCGCATGATGGCCAATCTCAACGGGCTGCTGCGCAATTTCGGCACGATCCAGAATTCGATGGAGCTCTTGGCAAAACCTGTCTCGGTGGTTGACCGGCCCGGTGCGTCGAGTCTGAGCGTCACGCAAGGTGCCATTGCGTTCGAACAGGTGAGTTTTCACTACGATACTGCCCGAAACGTCATCGAAAATTTTTCGCTCGATATTCAGCCGGGTGAAAAGATCGGCATTGTCGGCCGCTCCGGTGCAGGCAAGTCGACGCTCGTCAATTTGCTCCTCCGGTTCTACGATCTTGAAAGCGGACGCATTCTGATCGACGGCCAAGACATTTCGAAGGTTACCCAGGACTCGCTGCGTGCGCATATCGGCATGGTAACCCAGGATACGTCGCTGCTGCATCGTTCGGTGCGTGACAACATCTTGTATGGGCGGCCGGACGCCTCGGACGAATTGATGCGGCAGGCGATCAGGAATGCGCAGGCGGATCTTTTCGTCGACTCCCTGACCGATCCGAAAGGCCGGCACGGCCTGGATGCGCATGTAGGCGAGCGCGGCGTCAAACTCTCCGGTGGGCAGCGCCAGCGGATCGCCATAGCAAGGGTCATGCTGAAGGACGCGCCGATCCTGATACTGGATGAAGCCACGTCAGCACTCGATTCCGAGGTGGAGGCGGCGATTCAGGACAGTCTCTATCGTTTGATGCGTGGCAAAACGGTCATTGCCATCGCCCATCGGCTGTCCACCATTGCCGCGTTGGACCGGCTAGTGGTGATGGACAAAGGTCAGATAGTGGAAAGCGGGACGCATGACGAGCTCATTACTTCCAACGGTATCTATGCCGGTCTCTGGGCACGGCAGTCCGGTGGATTTATCGGGCATGAGTGATGCGACTGCTTAGCCCTGCGACATCCTGCCCTTATGGTGCCGTCAGGCTGGACAAGCTTAAGCGAGATGCTTAGAAACCACGCAATATGCTGGGGATTCCGCGAGGTCCATTTCTTGGGCCTGTCTTCTGTTATGCAGACATAGTGGACTCTCCCGCTGCGTTGTTATTCGGAAAGGAACAGGCCCCGTGAGCGCACACGATACGACCGAGCCGACACGGCGTGACTTCCTCTATATTGCGACAGGTATGGCCGGTGTGGTCGGTGCAGGAGCCTTTGCTTGGCCCTTCATCGATCAGATGAGACCGGACGCATCCACGCTGGCAGTCTCGTCTATCGAAGTTGATGTTGCGGCAGTTCAGCCAGGCATGTCTCTGACGGTCAAATGGCGTGGCAAGCCGATTTTCATTCGTAATCGGACACCCAAGGAAGTCGAGGAAGCCAAGGCAGTCGAACTGAGCCAGCTCAAGGATCCGGTTGCGCGCAATGCCAATCTGCCAACCGATGCCCAGGCAACTGATGCCGACCGCACTGCATCCAAAGAAAAGGAAAACTGGCTGGTGATGGTTGGCGTATGCACCCATCTCGGCTGTATCCCCCTTGGTCAGCAAGGTGATTTTGGCGGGTGGTTCTGCCCATGCCACGGGTCGCACTACGATACGGCTGGACGTATCCGTAAGGGGCCTGCGCCAGAAAACCTGGCGATCCCGCCACTTTCATTCATTTCCGACACCGTCATCAAGATCGGCTAAGGTTCCACGGGGAGACACGACATGAGCGGTGGACATTCATCCTATACGCCGAACACTGGAATCGAAAAATGGATTGACGCGCGACTGCCATTGCCGCGGTTGGTGTATGATTCATTCGTTGCCTATCCGGTTCCGCGCAATCTCAATTACGCATATGCCTTTGGCGGTATCCTGGCGATAATGCTGGTCTCGCAGATATTGACGGGTGTGGTGCTTGCAATGCACTACGCTGCCGATACCGGCCTCGCTTTCAACTCCGTAGAAAAGATCATGCGTGACGTGAATTCCGGATGGCTGCTGCGCTATCTGCACGCCAACGGCGCATCGATGTTCTTCCTTGCGGTCTATGTGCATATCTTCCGTGGTCTCTACTACGGGTCATACAAGGCGCCACGCGAACTGCTGTGGATTCTCGGTGTCATCATTCTGCTCCTGATGATGGCAACAGCCTTCATGGGCTACGTCCTGCCCTGGGGTCAGATGTCCTTCTGGGGGGCAACGGTTATCACCGGCTTCTTTACGGCATTCCCGATCATCGGTGATCCGATCCAGCAGTTGCTTCTGGGTGGCTTTGCCGTCGACAATCCGACGCTCAATCGCTTCTTCTCTCTGCATTACCTGCTGCCGTTCATGATCGCCGGCGTTGTCGTCCTGCACGTATGGGCATTGCACGTGACCGGCCAGACCAATCCCACCGGTATCGAGGTCAAGTCAAAGACGGACACGGTCGCTTTCACGCCATACGCTACCGTCAAAGATGCCTTCGGTCTTTGCCTGTTCTTCATCCTCTTCGCCTATTTCGTGTTTTATCTGCCGAACTTCATGGGTCATCCGGACAATTACATCCCGGCCGACTCGCTGAAGACACCAGCCCACATCGTCCCTGAATGGTACTTCCTGCCGTTCTACGCGATGCTGCGCGCAATCACCTTCAACATCGGACCGATCAACTCCAAGCTCGGCGGCGTTCTGACCATGTTCGGTTCTATCGCAGTGCTTTTCATCGTGCCGTGGCTCGATACTTCGAAGGTACGCTCAGCGGTCTATCGTCCCTGGTACAAGCTGTTCTTCTGGCTGTTCGTCGCCAATGCCATCATGCTTGGCTGGCTCGGATCTCGCCCGGCAGAAGGTCTCTATGTCATCTTCTCACAGCTTGGAACGGCATATTATTTCGGCTTCTTCGTTGTCCTGATGCCGTTGCTCGGCCTGATTGAAACGCCGCGGCGCTTGCCAAACTCGATCACCGAGGCCGTGCTTGCCAAGAACAAGAGCGGCGGCCAACCCGTTGGCATTGCCGCGGCTCCGGAAACCAAAGGCTGAGAAACGTGAAGGGCTCAAAGGACTTCCCCATGAAAAAAATCCTCCTCGGTCTCGCAGCCGCTGGTCTTGGAACATTGTTGGCATTTGGCGGCGCTTATGCCGCTGAGGAAGAAGGTCACAATGCTGCCGAGCCGACGCATTTTCCGATCAAGAAGCCGGCTGAACTCGACTGGACATTTGCAGGTCCATTCGGCCACTACGACAAACAGCAGCTGCAGCGCGGCCTCAAAATATATAAAGAGGTATGTTCGGCCTGCCATTCCATGAACCTGGTTGCCTTTCGCTCCCTGGAGGAGCTTGGCTATACGGAAGCGCAGGTGAAGGCATTTGCTGCAGAATATGAAGTGCCGGATGCGCCCAACGCCGATGGTGAAATTGTCAATCGCAAAGCCATCCCAGCCGATCATTTCCCGTCGCCCTATGCCAACGCCCAGGCGGCTGCTGCGGCCAATGGCGGGGCCGTACCGCCAGACTTTTCCCTGATCGCCAAGGCGCGTGCGGTCGAGCGCGGCTTCCCGCTTTTCCTGGCTGACATCTTCACGCAGTATCAGGAGGGTGGCCCCGATTACATCCATGCGCTTCTGACTGGTTTCGGTGAAACGCCGCCGGAAGGGATGCAGATTCCAGAGGGAACGCACTACAACCCGTACTTCATTGCCGCCAAGTCGCTTGCGATGGCGCAGCCGCTGCAGGACGGCCAGGTGACCTATGATGACGGTTCTCCCCAGACGCTGGACCAATATTCGAAGGACATTTCCGCATTTCTGATGTGGGCTGCCGAGCCCCACCTGGAAGACCGCAAGAAGACGGGTTTCCGCGTCATGGTGTTCCTCGTTCTTTTCGCCGGCCTGGTTTACGTTGCCAAGCGCCGGATCTGGTCTGACGTCGAGCACTGAGCTCGGATCGTTTCCAGAATACTGAACCGGAGAGGGCGCACGGCGCCCTTTTCTTTTGAGCTGCAGGGACGCTAGATTGCGGGACCTGCAGCGGCACGAAGGAGCGACGAAATGGAATCCACCCTGAGGCAGACCCTCGTCGATGCCATTCGCAACATTCCCGATTACCCCAAGCCGGGTGTGATGTTCCGCGATATCACGACGCTCCTTGGTAATGCGCGTGCGTTTCGCCGTGCTGTTGATGAACTGGTGCACCCTTTCGCAGGCGGCAAGGTGGATCAGGTCGCTGGGATCGAGGCCCGTGGTTTCATAATCGGCGGGGCCATGGCGCACCAGCTTTCGTCGGGATTTGTACCGATACGCAAGAAGGGCAAGTTGCCGCACGATACAGTGCGCATCGCCTACAGTCTTGAATACGGTGTGGACGAGATGGAGATGCACCGCGATGCGATTGCGCCTGGCGACAAGGTCATTCTGGTGGACGACCTTATCGCAACGGGTGGGACGGCAGAAGCCGCCGTCAAGCTGTTGCAGCAGATGGGCGCCGACATTGTCAGTGCCTGTTTCATGATCGACTTGCCTGACCTCGGCGGCAGGAAGAAGCTGGAATCACTTGGTGTGGACGTCCGTACTTTGGTCGCCTTCGAGGGCCACTAGAGCCTTGGCTCTAGCTATCAGGCAAAGCCACAAGGGCTGCGCTGTCGAACTCCAGGACTTTATCGCCAGTCTGATTGTATGCTGCAGACGACATCTGCATCATCGACCAACCGGGCCGCGACTGTAGTGCACGAACAGCTTTGAGTGTGCGCGTGAAGCGGACCGTATCGCCAGCATAGACCGGCTTGAGCCACTTCAGATTTTCGAATCCAGGGGAGGGGCCAAATTGCGGAGGAGTTTCACCACGAACGATAGCCTGCTGGACCTGAGATTTTATGTCCTCGACGTTCAAGCGCATCCACACGGCAGTGGTATGCCAGCCAGAGGCGCAAAGCGCGCCAAAGTTGCTCTTTGCTGCCGCCTCGGGATCCACATGAAAGCGCTGGGGATCATACCTGGTAGCGAAGCCAACGATCTCTTCGGCTGAGAAGGTGTGCGTGCCCAGGTCCTGCTCTACGCCAATCTGCTGCTTGATGCTGTTCATGGCTCGATGGGCTCGCGCAGGGAAAACATGGCGGTGTGCTCCAATTCGCAGACCAATTGGGCATGCTGATTGAAGAGGTCATGATGCATCTTTACAAAACCCAGAGAGGGTTTCGACCGGGATGTCCGCTGGTCCAGGATTGTCGTCTTGCCCGTCAACGTGTCGCCTGCAAGGACTGGGCGCTTCCATTTGACGTAATCTACGCCAGGTGCCCCTTGGGACGTTGAATCGAGCAGATAGGCATCGCAGAACATACGCATGAACATGGATGCGGTGTGCCAACCAGACGCCGCAAGGCCGCCGAGTATGCTCGATTTGCCCACAGCCTCATCGAGATGAAATGGCTGTGGATCGAACACGCTCGCGAAAGCAATAATCTCCTCGGCAGTTACCAATTTGGATCCGAGCGACCACTCGCTACCTATGGTAAAATCCTCATATGCATACCGGGGAAAATGGTCGCTCATGATCAAACCAGTTATGTATTAAATCTGAACAGCATAATGTCACCATCCTGCACGACATACTCCTTGCCTTCGTCGCGCGCCTTACCGGCTTCCTTGGCAGCTACTTCGCCGCCAAGCTTGACGTAGTCATTATAAGCAATCGTCTGGGCGCGGATGAAGCCCCGTTCGAAATCCGTGTGGATGACGCCAGCGGCCTGCGGTGCCCGGGAACCGCGCTCGACGGTCCATGCGCGTGCTTCCTTCGGGCCGACGGTAAAATAGGTAATGAGGTGGAGCAGCTTGTAGCCGGCTCGGATGAGCCGATCGAGACCCGGTTCGTCCAAGTTCATGGCGTCCAGGTATTCCTTCGCTTCCTCGTCGGGCAGTTGAGCCACTTCCGCTTCAATAGCAGCCGAGATGGTCACAGTTTCGGCGCCCTGGTTGGTCGCCATTTCCTCGACTTCCTCGGTGTATTCGTTGCCGGTCGCTGCATCGGCTTCAGCCACATTGCAGACATATAGCACGGGCTTTGACGTCAAGAGATTGAGGCCCTGCAGGATCAGAAGTTCCTCGGGAGCAATCCCGTTCAGCATGAACCGGACCGGCTTGCCATCCTGCAACAGTGCCAGGGCCTGTTCCATGACAGGCAGCACAGTGAGCGCTTCCTTGTCCTTGCTGCTGGCGCGCTTGCGGAACTGAACGATGCGCCGTTCAAGGCTTTCAAGATCGGACAGCATCAACTCGGTCTCGACGGTCTCGGCGTCCGAAACCGGATCGATCCGACCTTCGACATGGGTGATGTCGTCATCTTCGAAGCAGCGAAGCACGTGCACCACGGCGTCAACTTCGCGGATATTGGCAAGAAATTGATTGCCGAGACCTTCGCCCTTGGACGCACCGCGCACCAGGCCGGCAATATCGACGAAGCTGATGCGCGTTGGCACGATATTGGCCGACTTGCCAATCTTGGCAATGGCGTAAAGACGTGGGTCGGGCACGGCAACCTCGCCTGTATTCGGCTCGATCGTGCAGAAGGGATAGTTGGCGGCCTGGGCTGCGGCCGTCTTGGTCAGTGCGTTGAAGAGTGTTGATTTACCAACATTGGGCAGGCCAACAATGCCGCATTTGAAACCCATAATGAGCGATCCTTATTCTTTCTTGCCGAAAAGTTTGTTCAGCATGTCGGCCATGGGGCCAGATTTCGGTATGTTGACGGTCGGCTTTTGGGGCCTTGCCTGGCGGATATGGCTTTGAGCGGCCGGTTTTGCAACTGGCTTTTGCGCTGTGTCGCGCGGCTCCTTGCCCATTGCCAGCGCAACACGATTCATAAAGCCGGCATCGTCTTTTTTCACCAGCAGACCGGCATTGGCCGCGACCGCGTCCAGCAGGGGTTCCAGCCAGGCACTATCCGCTTTCGCAAAATTGCCCAGCACATGATTGGACACCATCTCCTTGACACCGGGATGGCCGATGCCGAGGCGAATGCGGCGATACTCCTTGCCGCAATGAGCATCAATGGATTTGATGCCGTTGTGACCGCCCGAACCGCCGCCTGTTTTCATCCGCATCTTGCCTGCAGGCAGGTCAAGTTCGTCATAGATCACGACAAGGTCAGCAACGGAAAGTTTGTAGAAGCGCATCGCTTCGCCAACCGATTGGCCCGACAGGTTCATGAAAGTCTGGGGCTTGATCAGGATCGTCTTTTCACCGTCAATCATGCCATCGGCAATGAGTGCCTGAAACTTCCTGGTCCACGGTGAAAGATTATGGCGGCGGTGTATTTCATCCGCCGCCATAAAACCGATATTGTGCCGGTTTGCAGCATATTGGGAGCCTGGATTGCCAAGACCAGCAATAAGCAGCACGTGCCTCGCTCCCAATAGTCGCAGAGACGATTACTCGCCGTCTTTTGCTTCGGTTTCGGTGGTTTCCGCAGCAGCTTCAGTGGTTTCCGCAACGTCTACAGCATGGCCCACAATCGTGGCGATCGTGAAATCGCGATCCTGGATGACCGGAGTCACACCCTTTGGCAGGGTAACGGCGGAAATGTGTACCGAGTCACCGATCTGCAATCCCGTCAGATCAATGTCGATCGCGTCCGGGATAGCATTTGCTGGCGCATGAAGCTCAACGTCGTGACGAACGATATTGAGAACGCCGCCGCGCTTGATGCCTGGCGATGCGTCTTCATTGTGGAAGTGGATCGGCACATGCACGTTCACGACCGACTTGGCCGAAATGCGCAGGAAGTCGACGTGTACCGGCCTGTCGGTAACCGGATCAAGCTGGAAGTCCTTGGGCAGGACCTGAATCGACTTGCCATCCAAGAGGATGTTGGCGATCGTCGTCTTGAAGCCGCCGCCGTGAATCTTGTAGTACAGCGTCTTGTAGTCGAGGGTAATCGACACTGGTGCCTGCTTGTCACCATAGATGACTGCTGGCACTTTACCGTTGCGGCGAATTTCCCGGGCGGACCCCTTACCAACCCGTTCGCGCGCCTCGGCCTTGAGCTCGTATGCTTCGCTCATGGCATTTCCTTTCGAGGTTCAAATCTGGAGTGTTTCTTGATGCCAAACGTTGGCTGTCCAAAAAACATGAAGCGGCCCAACCTGACCGCCCCATTCCGCGTTGCCTCCAAGGGTGTCTACGCGGATGGCGGCTCTATAACGGAAAGACAGTTATTGTGCAAGTTGCTTGACCGGTGCCGGTTCAACCGGCTTGGACTGTCAGTCGAACAGGCTTGAAACGGATTCTTCTGACGCAGTGCGCGAAACCGCCTCACCAATCAGATCGGATATCGATAGTACCCGGATATTGTGTGCTGCTTCGATTGCCGGCGTAGGCTGGATTGAGTCCGTGATCACAAGCTCCTTCAGCTTGGAACTGGTGATACGGGTAACAGCGCCCCCGGAAAGAACGCCATGCGTGATATAAGCGGTTACGCTCGTGGCGCCCTTTGCAAGCAGTGCCTCGGCAGCGTTGCAGAGCGTGCCGCCCGAGTCGACGATGTCATCGAAAAGCAGACAGTCCTTGCCACGAACATCACCGATGACATTCATGACTTCCGATTCGCCCGGACGATCACGACGTTTGTCGACGATGGCGAGCTGCGCATCAATGCGCTTTGCCAGTGACCGGGCGCGGACAACACCGCCGACGTCCGGCGAAACGACCATGACGTTCGACGTCCCATAATGCGCGCGAACGTCACGCGCGATAACGGGAACTGCATAAAGATTGTCAGTTGGAATATCGAAGAAGCCCTGGATCTGCCCCGCGTGCAGGTCGAGCGTCAGCACGCGGTTTGCACCCGCCTCAGTAATCAGATTGGCCACGAGCTTTGCGGAAATCGGAGTGCGGGGACCTGGCTTTCGGTCCTGGCGGGCATAGCCGAAATAGGGGAGAACGGCCGTGATGCGTTTTGCCGAGGACCTGCGGAACGCATCGATCATGATGAGCAATTCCATCAGGTGATCATTTGCCGGAAATGACGTCGACTGCATGACAAAGACGTCTTCGCCGCGGACATTCTCCTGAATTTCGACAAAGATCTCCTGGTCAGCGAAACGTCGAACGCTGGCCTTTCCGAGGGGAATATTGAGATACTTGGCAACAGATTCGGCGAGAACACGATTGGAATTGCCCGCGAAGAGTTTCATGCCGTATTTTCCTCACGTCTTTTTCAGAGCGTCAGTTAAGTTAAGGATATGGCGGGCCTTTTACTGCGCTTGACGCACATTGCAAGCGGGCTAGCTAGATTCAAGCGTATTTCAACCGCAATATCGCACAAAACGCGTAAATATGTCACGTCTTGGCGCCTGACACCCACGCCAGATAGCCATCGATCGCCTTGTCGGCAATGCCTTCCATGACCTTGGGAGGCACCGAGTTCCACGGGTCCGTTCCGCCGCCTGGCACCTTTTCCTGGCCCTGTATGCGATGAAGGCGTGTTCCAGCAGGATCGAGGACGTCCCAGACATATATGATCGTTGTCTGGTTGCCGTCGGGAAGGGCGGAGAAATATCCCTTCATGATGTGGGTGTTGTCCGTGTCGGCGGAGGTGCCCAGTGTAATGCCCTTTGCCTTTGCAAGTGCAGACAACCGTTGTGAAAGCGGCGTTGCCGCTGCGATGGGGGCTCCGACAATGGGTGCAAAACGCAATTTCGCTGTGCGGGGGGAGCCCGGTGCGGCGGGTGCACCTGCCTGGTTGGGTCCGGATGTGGCGCCGCCCGCTGTCTGGACCGCAGGCGCGCTGCTTGGCGCGGCGGTTGCAGGGGCTCCGGTCGCCGTGGAAGGTGTTCCGGGCGTTGTTGCTGTGCCGGGATTTGTCGGCGCTCCTGATGCGTTCTGGCTGTTCTGCAGATCAGTTTTGGCGACGCCCATCGGGGCTTCCGAGCTGTTGCATGCCCCGAGCGCCAACGCCATCAGCAATGCGACTGCACATGTCAGTGAGTTACGCGACTTCATCTTCAGCCAAACCCCGTCATGAGCCATCTGTTAGTCCGCTTAAGAAAGCAGACAAAAGTTTTATTTTACGATCAAGTCAAGAGGTTGGCGGGAAAGCGTCTCTGCCTCGCCGTTGGTCGTGAGATATGTGCGCCCCAAAGTCATGGCCGTGCCAGTATCGGAATCCATGATGATCATATGAGCAAACAGGGTCATATCGGGCTGTATCCGTTCGGGGTTGCCGGAATAAAACATCGGCATGTCCATCCACGATGGCGTAAAGCGGGCACCGACGGAATATCCGCACGCATTGAGGCGATGGCGGGTCAACTCATGCGCTTCCATCACCTTGGAATGTGCTTCGAACACATCCCCGAAAGTAGAGGCCGGCGTCATCGCAGCCTCAACCTCATGCAGCGCCTCATGGGCTGCCTCGTAAAGCTCCTGATGGCGTTTTGACGCCTTTCCAGTCAACACGGTTCGCATCATGGGGGCGTGATAGTGCCGGTAAACCCCGGACCATTCGAGCGTCAGCTGATCGTTCTTGGTCAGCTTGCGGCGGCCGGACTTGTAGCGGCATAGAAGGGCATCTTCACCCGAACCGATGATGAACTCATTGGCCGGATAGTCGCCCCCGCCGGAAAAAATCGCGGATTGCATGGCCGCGAGTATCGCGCCTTCGTCTGCTCCAGCCTTGATCAGCTTCAACCCTGCACTGAGAGCTTCGTCACTCAGCTCTGCGGCCCGTCGACAGTACACGATCTCTGCCGGGCTCTTCAGAACACGAAGCTTGTCAACTATACCAGAGATATCAACGAGTTGACCAAAGGCCGTGAGCTGCTCGTCAAGTTTTCGGCCGTTGGCGGCGGTCAAGCCGTGGGTTTGGTACTCGATACCGATACGGCAACCTAGCAGATCGAGATCGTTCAGGAGCTCTCGTAAGTCTGCTGCAGGATTTGCGTTGTCACGATCAGCCCAGACGATGATGTTTTCGATGTTCGAGGTCTGGCGCGCCTGCCGTAAGTCGGCAGAGCGGGTCATCAGGACGTTGCTGCCATCGGCCTTGACGACAAGGCACTGGAAGAAACAAAAGCCGAAAGTATCGTAGCCGGTCAGCCAATACATGCTCTCCTGAGCAAACAGCAGAATTGCATCCAACTTCTGCTCGGCCATCACCATCAACAGCCGGTCACGGCGGGCGGCAAATTCTTCCGGTTCGAAATGAAGGGCCATACGTTACTCCATGATGGTGATCGCCGAAATCTGGCGGCCGTAGTCCGGTTCCTTGCGATGCGTCGTTCGCCGATAGGAGAAAAACTGATCCTCATCGGCATAGGTGCATCGTTCAAGCGATGAGGCGTTCACGCCTGCCCGCTCAAGCCGCGTGATGATGAAGGCCCACAGATCGAACATCTTGTGGCCATCCTTGACCGAGTCGCGGAAGTAATCCTTGTAGGCAGGATCAGTGCCAACAAACTGATTGTAAAACTCACCGCCCACCTCGTAGTTGTCGGGGCCGATCGTGGGGCCAAGGACGGCCTGGATGCGATCACGCCGGGCGCCGAGGGCGATCATTGCGTCAACTGTATTTTCAAGCACGCCGCCAATAGCGCCCTTCCAGCCAGCATGGGCAGCGCCGACCACTTTGGCCTCGTTGTCGGCGAACAAAATTGGACCGCAATCGGCAGAAAGAGCGCCAACCACGATACCTGGCGTTGCCGTTACGATGGCATCGGCGTCAGGCCTTGCGCCAGCGAATGGAGCTGTGACGGTGACCACATCGGGAGAATGGACCTGATGGACGGTTACAAGGTGCGATAACGGTGCACCGAGTGATTCCGCGACGCGCCGTCGGTTCTCCTTGACGTGGTCCTGATTGTCGTTCGAACCGCTGCCAACGTTCAGACCACGATAGATTCCGTCCGAAACGCCGCCGTGGCGAGTGAAAAAGCCGTGTGCGATCCGATTCGTTTCTGGGGAACCCAACAGGGAGGAATGCAGTGGTACTGGTTTGTCGGACGTGATCATGCCGGATGCCTTTCAAGGCTGCGGATGGTGGTTGAGCAATCGGATGAAGTCAATTGCCTGAATTTTCATTTCGCTTCGAAGGGAAAAATGTGGGTCGCGGGGTCGGTCACGCAAAGCGTCTTGAACAGCGTACCCATCTGATCGGGACCGGCAAGTCGTTCAACATCGGCGCGGATCTGATTTTGCATGGCTTGTGATTTGTCCCGTCCGAGCACTCCGGCGCGATCCAGCAAACCCATCGCAATCAAAAATTCACCCTGGGTTTTTGCACTGGTCTTGCAACCTTCCGCGCGGGCGGCCTGGGCGAGGCTGTAGAAATCAACGTGGGTTGTCAGATCGGCGGCACCAGGAATGTGCAGCACATCGACCGAAGCATGTTTGCTCAACGCTTGCAGGGTGTCACCAAAGCCCTGTTGCAAATGGCCATAGTCGAAAAGCAGGGCCGCACCCCTGTCATCGTGGATACGTCTCGCTATATCCTGCATCAAAGCACTGCGCGCGGGAGATATTTCGAAGATACTCCCTTCAGGCGCGTCGTCGCTGGCTGGCGGCAGCAGGGCTCGGTCGATCCGGGCAGAACCCCCAACAAAAACCAGGTTTTTATCGTTGTCGAGTGCAAGCATGCGTTCGACGAAGCCGTCACTTGTTTTTACATATTGGCGCGTGGGAATGGCGTCGAAAAGCTCGTTTGCGACGAGAATGAGCGGGCCGTGCTCGATGTCAGAAAACTGTTTGCTCCATGCGATCGCATGCCTGTGCGCATCAAGCGTTGCCTGCTGGATGTCGGTCAAACGCTCGCTGATCTCAACCATGTGGATTCTTGCGGCAGCAATGAAATCCGGGGCGAGCTTGCTCGCGGCCCGGATGAGATCTTGCATGAGCGTGCCGCGTCCAGGGCCCATTTCGCAAAGTATGAACTTGTCTGGAGAGCCAAGGTCCCGCCACGCTCCGACGCACCATACGCCAATGAGTTCCCCAAACATCTGGCTGACCTCTGGAGCTGTAATGAAATCGCCATCCTTGCCGAAAGGCTCTTGCGTTGTGTAATAGCCTGCATCGCAGTCGAAGAGGCACATCGCCATGTATTCGGCAACGCTGATTGGACCTGCCGCCTCAATCTGGCGCATTATGCGTTGCTTCAGGTTCATCGTCCTGTTGCTACTTCCGGGTTGCGAGCGGACAATACGAAGCCGAGGCCCACAAGCACCATGGGAATTGAAAGGATCATTCCCATCGTCAACCAGCCGTCGTAAAGATAGCCGAGCTGTGCGTCCGGTTCGCGGAAAAATTCGACGAACATTCGTGAAAGGCCATAAAGCGCGACAAACGCTCCACTGATGTAGCGCGGGCTTTTCAGCTTGCGGCCGTAAAAGATCAAAATCGCCAATATCGTGAACAGGACGATGCCCTCAAGAGCCGCCTCATAAAGCTGGCTAGGATGGCGTACGAAGGGACCTCCTGTTGGAAAGACGATGCCCCAGGCAACATCGGTCGGCCGTCCCCAAAGTTCGCTATTGATGAAATTGGCGATCCGGACCAGTCCGAGTCCGATCGGCACGCCAGCCGCAATGGTGTCAAACATGCTGTAGACGTTGATCCTGCGCGACCTTGCAAAAAGCATCATCGCCGCTGCCGTTCCAAGGAAACCGCCGTGGAAGGACATGCCGCCTTCCCAAACTTTGAAAATATCAAGCGGATTGGCCAGATATCGGTCGAAGTCATAAAACAGAATGTAGCCCAGGCGTCCGCCCAGGACGACACCCAGCGCCGCCCAGAGTACGAAATCATCAAGATCAGCGGGTTTCATCGGGGGCGTGTTGTTTGCCCAAAGCCGGGGCTTGCTGATGAGTTTCTTGGCGTACCACCATGCAAACAGAATGCCGGCAACATAACCCAGGCCGTACCAATGGACCGAGAACGGCCCGATAGAAAATATCACGGGATCAATGTCAGGAAATGCGATCGCAGCAAAAGTCGGAACAAGGAATTCGCCCACAAAAACACTCCAGATTAGGATCGAATGTTGGCGGACCATGCGCGAGGGCATGCGGACCGTCAAGTTATGTTCCCGGTAACATTTGCGCGCAGGCTGCCCAATGGTCCAACTTGCTTGCAATCGCCTCGTGCGACGATTATTTGATTGTGAAACCAGCGCATGATCTCAAAATCGAGGGTTGGTTTTAACGGTTGATGCGACAATCAAGGTGCTGCTGCGTGCTTAGGGCGCCAGGGAGCGCACAGTGCAGCAGAGGAGGTATTCGCCATGACTAACGGATCATCATCGAACCGCGTACTTGATGAACTGGCAAAGCTTGTAACCGACGCAGCTGGAGCAGCCCAGGGCATGCGCCGAGAAGTTGAAACGGCGTTCCGTGGTCAGGCAGAACGGTTGCTGAACACCATGGACGTCGTGCAACGCGAGGATTTCGAAGCCGTGCGCGAAATGGCCATCCGGGCCCGGGCAGAAAATACTGCACTTCTGGCTCGGATAGAGGCTTTGGAGGCTCTTGTCGGCCAAAAGGACGCGGCGGGCAAGCCTGCCAAATCGGGGTCGGCCGCAGGGCGGGCCAAGAAGGATTGATTTCGACAATCATCGAATGAAGCGAGCCCATCGACCGGTAACGAGTCGATGGGTTTTTGTATTTTGGCGATACTCCAACAGCGACGTTCCCTGTTGCTGCAATTTCTTTCGAGTGCTTCTCGCTTCTTGGAGCCCGATTTCCATTTTCCCCAAAATAAATCTTAAGAATTTATCAACAGGTGGAAACCGCCGAAAATCGTTGTCTTAGAGTCAGTTAAAGGCAGGTCGTGAATCTTTTTGACAGCATCTGTCCACATCCATTCTTGCCATTACACCAAAAGGGGGCTGGCGCTCAGACTCAGCATCAATACACTGAAATTACAGCATGATTCGTTTCAACGGTCGTGCCGCGGTTTACAAGGTTTCGTAACCGCGATCCGGCCGGCGCGTTCTTCCTGTCGGCGGGTTTTCAAGTGTTTGGTGTCTTTCGGGTGGGTGCGCTGTGCTCCCGCAGCGTTCATATGAAATTCGATTTAGCAGGTAATGGCGATGAGCCTTCTGGAAATAGAAATTGCGCGTGATTTGCATCCGGTGGATGTGATTGAGCATGTGGCCCACACCAATGAATGGGCTTTTGAGCGCACCGGAGAAGATGAAATTGCCATCACCGTTGAAGGCAACTGGACTGACTACCAGATTTCGTTCTCGTGGATGGAAGATTTCGAGGCGCTGCATTTGGCCTGTGCTTTCGATATTGCCGTCAGCGAGCCGCGCGTCAACGAAGTCATGCGCCTGCTCTCGCTGATCAATGAACAATTGCTGATGGGGCATTTCGATCTCTGGCGGCAGGAGGGCGCTGTCATGTATCGCCAGTCGCTGTTGCTGTCGGGCGGGGCAGAGCCGACGAGCAAGCAGGTTGAGGTGCTGCTCTCGAGTGCACTCGATGCCTGCGAGACATATTTCCAGGCGTTTCAGTTTGTCGTCTGGTCGGGATCGACCGCCCGCGAATCGCTGGACAGCATTCTGTTCGAAACGGTAGGGTCAGCCTGACCCGGCGCAGTTGACAGGCTCCGATCAGCGGATTGAGACAATGGCCATCAGTTTCGATGATTTTGAGAAAGTGGATATCCGTGTCGGCACCGTCGTCGACGCGGAAGCTTTTCCCGAAGCGCGCAAACCGGCCTTCAAGTTGAAAATCGACTTCGGGCCTGAAATCGGCATCAAAAAATCATCCGCACAAATCACCAAGCACTATAGTCTGGAAGAGCTTAAGGGGCGCCAGGTCATGGCTGTCGTAAACTTCCCGCCGCGCCAGATCGGCCCATTCATGTCAGAGGTCCTGACACTCGGGTTTCCCGACGAGGAGGGCGCTGTCGTCCTGGCGGCTGTCAGCAAGCCCGTGCCCAATGGCGGCAAGCTGTTCTAGTCCCAGCAATATTGTTCGGGCTCAAGCCGGAATTCGAACGACTGCCCTCAGTCCGCCGGGCGGGCTGGCGTCGAGCGTAATATCACCCCCATGGCTACGAGCTATATCGAGTGCAATTGCAAGGCCGAGACCGGTGCCGCCTGCATCCTGGTTGCGGGCTTCGTCGAGTCGGAAGAACGGTTTGAACACCTCGTCGCGCATTTCCTTGGGTATGCCGGGTCCGTCATCATCGATCGTGATTGTCAGCCAGCCCTCCCGGTGCTCTGCAGTCACGGAGACGTTTTTCGCGTAACGAAACGAATTCGACACCAGGTTGGATATCAGGCGGGAAAAAGCATTGGGCCGGACATGGATCTCTGGTTCGCCGCGGATGCTCGATACGAAACCACGTTCGAGCAGCGTGCCTTCCTCTTTGAGTTTCGCAAAGAACCGCTCCAGATTGAACGTGCCCGTTTCTTCCTCTGCCTCACTGCGAGCGAAGGCCAGATAGCCTTCCAGCATTGACTGCATATCCTCAATATCCTGCTCCATCGCTTCAGTGTCGACCTTGTTACCAACCAGGGCGAGTTGGAGCTTGAAGCGTGTGAGGATGGTGCGCAGATCGTGGCTGACCCCGCTCAACATGGTGGTGCGTTGCTCAATCTGGCGTTCGATTCGTTCCCGCATGACGATGAAAGCGGCTCCTGCCCTTCGAACCTCTTCGGCGCCACGCGGCTTGAAATCGGGCGGGGGTGCGCGGCCTTTGCCGAAACTGTCGGCGGCGCTGGCCAACTGTTGGATCGGCTTTATCTGGTTTCGCAGGAAAAGGATTGCGATGGCCAGTAGGACCAATGCCGATCCCGCCATCCAAACGAGAAAAATCAGCGTGTTGGATGCATAGGCCTGGCTGCGGCGTGCAAAGACGCGCAGCACCTTGTCCTCAAGCTGAATGCGAATTTCAACCAGGTCGGAATCGCCAATCGTGTCAATCCAGAAGGGGCGGTTGATCTGTTTGGTGATCTCCTCGCTCAATATACTGTCGAGTATGGAAAAGAATGGCTTGGGACCCGGCGCGGGCAGGGGATCGGCCGGTAGGATTGAAATGTTGAGCGCCAATCGTTCTCGAGAAATCCGGATCAGGTTTTCATACCCTTGATCCTGGGGATATGTGTCCATCAGATCAATGATACCGGCGATATCACGCACGACTGCCGTCGACAGGCGCTGTGTTACCGTTTGCCAATGCCGTTCCATGAAGACAAATGCGATGACGGATTGTAGGAGCACCATTGGCGCGATGATGATGATCAACGATCGGGCGTAGAGCCGCTTCGGCATCCAGTGCGCAAGCCATCGCGTGAACTTGCGCCATGGACCAAGTAGGGTGCTTCGCTTACGCCGCCAATGGCGCTTCCTGACTGCCAATGCGCGTTTTGCGGTGTCGGTCGGTGCCATCTGATAAGTATCCGCTCACGCATTTGAATACGTTGAGAGAGGGTGGCTACTCCACGCTCAATTTATAGCCCACGCCGCGCACCGTCTGCAACCAAACCGGGTTGGCGGGGTCATTTTCGATTTTGCGCCGGAGACGGTTGATCTGAACGTCAATGGTACGTTCCCCAACGTCTCCCTCCTGGCCCGTCAATTCATGGCGAGGCACGGTTTCACCTGCACGAGCAGCAAAGATCGCCATGATGTCCTGCTCCCGGTCCGTCAGCCGGATCATTTCGCCCGAGCGCTTGAGTTCACGTTTGGCAATGACGAAGGTGTAGGGGCCAAACACAATCTGCTCGATCTTCGCCTGGGAGGCGGGAGCACCCCGACGCAGGATATTGTTGATGCGAAGGATCAACTCACGCGGGTCGAAGGGTTTGGGTAAATAATCATCCGCGCCCGCTTCGAGACCTGCAATGCGGCTGTCAGTCTCCGACAGGGCAGTCAACATCAGGATGGGTACGTTTTTTTCCTGGCGCAGGGACTGCGTCAGAGCGACACCGCTCTCGCCAGGCATCATCACGTCCAGGATAAGAAGATCGTAATCGATCCCGGCGAGCTTCCTTCGTGCCTCATCCGCATTGGCGGCAACCGTAATGCGAAAGCCGCTGCCCGTAAGATATTGGGACAGCAGATTTCGAATTCGGGTGTCATCGTCGACTATCAGCAGGTGCGGTGCATCGTCTGAAAGCGTGGTTTCGTCGCTCACCAATTTCGTTCCTTTTCTTTTGTGGCCTTGGTGCCCGCTGCGCGGGTTTCTGGTGCGTTTCTACCCTGCCTTTGGCAAGCTGTCGATCTGTTGCCATTGCCCCGGATTCACCATCGCCTTGAGGAAATGCTCTACGACCGTTCGATCGGAGAGACCGATCTGCTCCAATGCACTCGTAATACGGCGTGATTGCGGTGCCGCAAGTTCGAGCGCCAGTTCCCGTCCCTTCAATGTCGGGTAAAGTTCCCGTTGCCGCCGGTCACGGGGGCCGGGGATCTGGACGACGTGGCCTGTGTCGATCAACTGCTTAAGCACCCTTGCCAGACTTTGCTTCGTAATCTGCAAGACCTCGAGCAATTCGGCGACCGTCATGCCCGGCTTGCGGTTGATAAAATAGAGAACGCGATGGTGGGCTCGGCCGAAAGTCAGCTTCTCCAGAATGAGATCAGGATCGGCAGTGAAGTCGCGATAGGCGAAGAAGAACAGCTCGATGATATCCAGTTCACTGGCATCATTTTTCGTCAGGGCTGTCTCGATATGCCGATTTGGTGTATAAGATTTCATGCAGGATTCCCGCTCTTGGTGAAAATTATGTCAGTCTTGTTGACTTAATTTTAGACTGCTGATAATTTTTGGCAAGCTGTTGGCCACATTTTGTATTAAACGAAAAGCCAATACGTGTTTCTGGGACATTTTCCTCATCGAAACGCCTATTGCTTCGTGGGCGATGGTACACCAATTGGCAAACGGGACCAGTTGGCGCGATCCTAAAAACCCGCAAATTATCAGGAATCAAACGCCTGGAGGAAAACATGGCATCCGTTCCATTTGATCAGCTTGAAGGTTACATCTGGGTAAACGGCGAATTCGTTCGCTGGGCCGATGCGAAGGTTCATGTGCTGACCCACGGCCTGCACTATGCAAGTGCGGTATTTGAAGGTGAGCGAGCCTATGGCGGTGAGATTTTCAAGCTGAACGAACACACGGAAAGGTTGCATGAATCGGCGAAGATCCTGGGGTTCACGATCCCGTACTCTGTGGAAGAACTAAACGACGCCTGCCGCAAGCTGTTAGCCAAGCAAGGCTTTCAGGACGCTTACGTTCGCCCGGTCGCATGGCGGGGCAGCGAGTCG
Organism: Phyllobacterium lublinensis; assembly: GCF_020164435.1. Classification (GTDB taxonomy): domain Bacteria; phylum Pseudomonadota; class Alphaproteobacteria; order Rhizobiales; family Rhizobiaceae; genus Phyllobacterium; species Phyllobacterium lublinensis. The sequence goes on from NZ_JAIUDQ010000007.1 coordinate 150,627, forward strand.
ATGGGTGTGGCAGCGCAAGCCAACAAGATCAATGTTGCGATCGCCATCTGGCAGTGGCCGAGCTATTTTGATCCTGCGCAAAAGCGCAAGGGCATTCGACTGGATCTTGCTGAATATCGCCGTCCGGATCCTAGAACAGCCCCGTCGAAATCGAAAGCAGCGGGTCTCTACATGATCTGCACGATCTCCAAGCATGCGGCGGAGGCAAAGGGCTATGCGGACGCACTTATGCTTGACTGGCGCGGACAAGTTGCAGAAGCGACAGGGGCAAATGTGTTCTTCGTCAAGGACGGGGTCATTCACACCCCAATACCCGATTGCTTCCTCGACGGTATTACAAGGCGGACGGTGATCGATCTTGCGAGGCGTCGTGGATATGAAGTCGTCGAGCGCGCCATCATGCCGGAGGAACTGGACAGTTTCGAACAATGTTTCCTGACCGGTACAGCGGCGGAAGTTACGCCTGTTTCCGAGATTGGCCCGCATCGCTTCACGGTTGGCGAAATTGCCATCAACTTGATGAATGATTATGCTGCAGAAGTAATGCCAAAGAAAGTATCCGCCGAATAAACCCTAAAGTAGGAATCAAAATAGTGTTTGATACCTCGTAGTAGAGGTATCAAGTTGTTTGACATTGCTTAAAACTTAGTCATCATGACAATTGTCAGGCATGAGTCTGGCTTGAAACGTTGACGGGGTGTCAATCATGGAAGCGCTTCTTCCTATCATTATCCAGCTTATTTCAGGTGGTGTCGGCGGCAATATTGTCGGCGGACTACTCAAGAACCTGAGCCTTGGCACGACGGGCAATACAGTTGCCGGCGGTATTGGTGGACTTATAGGCGGATATCTGACGCAATTCCTCGGCGCTGGTGGTGCCGAGATGGTAGCGAACGCTGCAGCATCATCCGGGCTGGACCTCGGCTCGATCATTGGCCAGGTCGCCGGAAGCGGCGTTGGTGGCCTGATTTTGACGGCTATCATAGGCGCCATCAAGAATTCGATGGCCAGGACCTGATTTCAAGGCATGGAATTTTACAGGGCGGTCCTTGTGGCCGCCCTTTTCATTTGGGTACTCATTGCACTAACGTGGGTTGAGCAAACCGAGGAATCAGGACGAGCGTAACATGGGACAATTGCAGGCCGGTATTATTCCTGTCACGGCCTTTCAGCAGAACTGCACAATACTTTTCGACAGCGACGACAAGCATGGAGTTCTCATTGATCCTGGTGGGGACAACGATCAAGTGCTGAACGCGATCAAGTCAAATGGCATTGTCATAGAAGCCATCTGGATCACGCATGGGCATATCGACCATGCAGCCGGGGCGATGGACATGAAGGACGCACTGGCGGTCGACATCATCGGACCGCATGAGGCAGATCGCTTTCTATTGGACAGTATAGAGGCAAAGGCCGCGCAATACGGCGTTACTGACAAGGTGCGCAATTGTACACCGGACCGGTGGTTGAACGATGGTGACCAAGTGTCGTTCGGATCACATGTGTTCGAAGTGCTGCATTGTCCGGGGCATGCGCCGGGGCACGTCGTCTATTTCAATCGTGCAGCGAAATTCGCCCATGTAGGGGACGTGCTGTTCAACGGTTCGGTCGGGCGGACGGATCTGCCGGGTGGGGATCATGCTGCCTTGATCAATTCCATCAAGACGAAGCTCTTGCCACTCGGGGACGATATTGGCTTCATATGCGGGCACGGTCCTGGAGGCCGTTTTGGCGAAGAGCGCCGCTCCAACCCGTTCTTGACATGACAGAAGAAGAAAAAACCGCCGGGTTACCGGCGGTTTCTTGTTCGATCAGTTGGCATTGCAGAAATGATCGCGTCCATCATAACCGCGGTATGTGCCGGTTTCGGGATTGAACGAGCGATAACGATCGGAACAATAACGGTACCATTCGCGCGACCAGGGCTGGGCGCCGCCATAATAGCGGGGTGCTTCCTGATAAACCTGAACCGGGCGACGATAGTAACCGTCGTCATAGTCACGATAGATCACTTCGGGCTCCCTGGGCTGGGCGAGCGCGGTGCCAAGCAACGCGCCGGCCGCAAGTCCGACTGCTCCCGCTGCCCAAGCATCGCCGTTGTTGTTGTTGTGATGGTGGCGATAGTACCGATTGCCACGCCAGGAGTCGGCGGATGCCGAGGCAAGAGGTACCATGACCGTTGCCAGCGCGGCGGTTGCTAGAATGGCAATCTTGGTGCCTTTGTTCATTTTGTGCCTCCTTGAAGCATCCTTGGTGAAGCCTTTTTGCCTCGCCGTGTCGTGTTGGCTGGACGAACAGTTGGGAGCGCCAGCCGTGATGCCTGTTTTATCCATTGCCGCATGAATGCAAGCTGAACGGAAGCCACAGGAATCGCTTCACGGCCGGTCAACGCGCAATAGATACATTGAATATCAGCAAATCCAAGGCGGGAGCGTGGCGCGAACCAGTCGCTTGCAGAACTGCAAACGCTCCCGCTTCGCGGCAGAAAAGGCTGAGCCTTGCCGCGAGGTGGTTCAGAGTTCAAAACCCCCGGCATTGCCGGGGATCTTGGGCAGTTTCAACTGCCAGAATTATTCAGTGACCGAAATGTTGACGGCCTTGGGGCCCTTGCCACGACGGTCAGGCTCGGTATCGAAGGAAACCTTCTGATTGTCTGCGAGACCTGTTAGACCAGACGCTTGAACTGCGGAGATATGCACGAAAATGTCCGCTGCGCCGTCGTCCGGCTTGATAAAGCCAAAGCCTTTTTCACTGTTGAAGAATTTGACCGTACCGGTCTGTGCCATGCTTCGTTCCTTTTCCTTACTTACCGCGTCCCCCTCCGGGTTTGCGGGATTGGTAGTGCCGCCTTCTGTAGTCTACGTTCGGCGGAAGTCATGCAGGCAGTTCTCGAATTCAGGAAAGGAGCCGATCATTGCCGGGATTGCTCCCGACCCGGTATTCTTGCGGTTCCGGCGCGCCGTTCTTCCAGTCTTCCAGTGTTCGCAAATGCCCGAACGCTTTGAGACTGCTAGAATAAGTGTTTTTTGGCAAGCAAAAGTTTTTCTGCAGTTTAGACGATTATATCGAACAGCTGCGCAACTTAGATACTTGTAGGTAGAAGGTTCCTGTCGCTCCGGTGTTCGGGGTGCCTTGGGATGTCCGGGTAGGAAGTGGCTGCTATCGATTGCGCAGCACGATACATGCGCCTCCGGCGTCATGCAGCTTGGCACAGATCTGATTGGCTTCGCTGCGGCTGTCTGCACCGATGCGCACGGCATAGATACCGCGGCGCCCCATGGCCGAGCGCTTGCGACTGATGACGGGTTCATGCGTGTTGAGAATTGCTGGAAAACTTCGGCGCAGCCGCTGAAGCTGACCGACGGCCGCCGCACGGCGGAAATTGCCTGCAATCTGGATACCCCACGGCTTGGGCTTGATCTGAGACATGGCAATCGTTTCAAAACGGACGATCGGCAGCTGACGGCATGCCGCATCAAAGCTCAGCTTTGCGTTGAGAGGCCGTGCGTTGATTTCCGTGCCCGTGGCAAAATCGTCGGCCGCTTGCCCGGTTATGTCGAGGACATACTCTTCCGTTTCCAAAGGAAGGAAGCCTCCACTCGATAGCCAATTTGCCACCCTTGTTGGGCCGGCATTATAGGCTGCGGCCGCCAGGCCCCAATTGCCAAAGGATTTGCGCAGGTCTTTCAGAAGCGCTGCAGAAGCGGGCAGTGCCTTGGTGAAATCGAACGGGTCATCGAGTTTTCGCTCTTTGGCGGTTCCGGGCATGAACTGGGCTATACCCTGCGCGCCGACCGGGCTGGTTGCCTCAACATCAAAGCGGCTTTCTTTCCAGATCAGTCTGGCAAAGAAATCGCGCGGAACGCCATGACCATCGGCGTGGGTGGCTATGGCTGCACATATTTGACCGACGGTTGGCGTTGGCGGCGTGACTGGCGTAGAAACGGACGGATTGTCTGCTGACCAGCCGTCAAAGGAGGGCAGAATCAAAAACGTTACGATCAAACTGAGCTGTCTGAGCCGAGTCACTCTGTTATCATCCCCCTTAACCCGTATACAGGCATAAACCACAGCCTTAATTCTGGTAAGAGGTTCAGGTGCACTGATTCCAATTTTTGATTGGATTGCGTAACGCTTGAATGAAGGGGGGTGGTCATGCAAGTGAAGACAGCAAACTTCCGGACATGCGGCATGCTGATCGCAGCGGCAGCACTTATCGCTGGTTGTACGGTCTCGGACGAGTCCGCTCCCAGCCGTCAGCAACCGCCCAATCCCCAACTCTGTACGCGAGAATATGCGCCTGTATGTGGTGTTCATGGATCGGTACGTCAGACCTTCGGCAATGCTTGCGAAGCACGCTCACGAGGCTATCGCATTATCGGCACTGGAGAGTGCAGTAATCGCGGTACTAGGCCCGGAGCTGGCTGGAACAAAGGACCAGACCGACCCATGGACCCGGTTGCTCCCAGCATGTGCACACAGCAATACGAACCGGTGTGCGCACGCCGCGGCGAGTCCGTTCGATCTTTCGGCAATGCATGCGAGGCTCGCAATGCCGGCTACAGAATTATCGGCGAGGGGCGCTGCTGACATGCCTTCAAGAATTACGACGCTGGGCTTCGATGCGGACGACACGCTCTGGCAGAACGAACAATTCTTCCGAGCCTCCGAAAAGCATTTTGCCGATTTGTTGTCGGCGCATGCCAATGTCGACAATCTGTCAGACCGATTGCTTGCCATCGAAAAACGCAACCTTGATCTCTACGGTTTTGGCACCAAGGGATTTACGCTTTCACTGATCGAAACGGCGGTCGAAGTTACCGAGGGGCAGCTCCCGACGTCGGTCATTGCAGAGATCCTCGCCGCAGGTCGCGAAATGCTGCGTCATCCGGTTGAAACGCTACCCCACGTAAGGGAAACGCTGGAGCAGGTGGCCGATCAGTACCGGCTTGTACTCATCACGAAGGGAGATCTGTTCGATCAGGAACGTAAACTGGCCCAGTCGGGTCTCGGTGATTTCTTTGATGCCGTCGAGATTGTCAGTACCAAGGACCAAGAGACATATAAGCGCGTTTTCAACCGACACGGCGACGGGCCGGAACGTGCGGTCATGGTCGGGAACTCATTGAAATCCGATGTGGTTCCTGCGATTGAGGCAGGCGGCTGGGGAATCTTTGTGCCACACGAATTGACCTGGGTGCTCGAGCACGTCGAAGCGCCGGTGACCGAGCAGCGGTTCAGGCAGATCGACCATCTGGGAGAATTGCTGCCATTGCTCGCGGAAATTGGCTGACTACTCGGCCGCGTGCTGTTCCTGCCCGCTTTCGTCGGGGCCATTTGGATCGCCAGCGGCAGTTTCGCAGCCAAGATCCGGAAATGCGACAATACGATTGCCGGTAAAATCGGTGCGCACGACAATCAACCCCTGTTCTTCAAAGTAGGTAAGTAGCCGTCGGGCGCGGCGGGCCGAATGAGTGCCGTAAGCGCGAGCCAAGGTTGCGTCCGTAGGGCAGGGATTATGTGTAACCGCAGCCTGCGCCACAATGAAAAACACACCCTGGACATCGTCCGGCAGGGTCTTGGACAATTCCAGCGCCTGTTGCCAGGGTTCGCTTTGAGCTGTTTCGCCATCAATTCCGGCTCGAGCCACGGCCAGTTTGCGGCGAAAATCGGGTAACGCCAGCGCTTCGCCCGGTACACGTCGGATACGACAACGAACCAGAAAATCCTGGTAGAGGACAGCGTCTGTGCGGAAGGACGCGTCTGGATCGCTGAGCATCTCATACAAGACGCTCTCGATCAGACTGTTGCGTTCCGCCTGGTCGATTTCTGGAAAAAGTGTCGGCGCGGGCATTTCAACCTGGGATATCGTTCCTGCCTGCGAAAGCTGGTTGAGAATGTCCGCCGTAGGCGTCGGTGTGGGTGGCGGGGGTGTGCGGCGGACGATGGCACGGCGTTCCTCCGGCGTGGGCGTGAAAATCAGATCGTGCGCATCCTCGCCGGGCTGCGGAAGCGGCGTGAGCTTGGGGCTCGATGATCGGGCCGATGTCTCCACCGGACCGATCGTCACCGGCAACGGGCGCCGGGACAGTGCTGGGCCGAGGGCCACGAAATGACCGCGCGCCAGATCGCGGAATTGCTCCGCCTGGCGCCGCTCCATTCCGAGAAGGTCAGAAGCGCGCGCCATGTCAATGTCGAGGAAGGTGCGGCCCATCAGGAAATTGGACGCCTCGGCCGCAACGTTCTTTGCAAGCTTTGCCAATCTTTGCGTGGCAATGACGCCGGCAAGACCGCGCTTGCGGCCTCGGCACATCAGATTGGTCATGGCACCGAGCGACAGTTTTCGCGCCTCGTCGGAGACCTCTCCGGCAACGGCAGGTGCAAAAAGCTGCGCTTCGTCGACCACGACCAGCATCGGATACCAGTAATCGCGTTCTGCGTCGAACAAACCTCCGAGAAAGGCCGCGGCACAGCGCATCTGCTGTTCGACATCTAACCCTTCAAGATCAAGCACGACAGATACGCGATGCTGGCGGATGCGCGCGGCTATGCGGGTGAGTTCGTTTTCAGTACGAGCGCCATCGACGACCACATGACCGTACTTGTCGGCCAGCGTGACGAAGTCTCCCTCGGGATCAATGACGCACTGCTGCACCCATTGTGCGCTTTGTTCGAGCAGCCGCCGCAAAAGATGCGATTTGCCCGAGCCGGAATTACCCTGGACCAGGAGGCGTGTTGCCAGAAGCTCTTCCAGATCGAGCATGGCCTTCGCCGCGCCTGGCGCCGCCCCCATGTCGATATCGACTTTCATCCGTTCTCCAGGTCCACGTGATTCTGCGCGCATTCGGCGCGCTGAGTCCTTAGCACCCCTTTGTTGCTCAGGAGAAGTCGATGTGTTGCTTCATGACGGAAACCCACAGCTGGTTTGACTATTCACTCTGCCGGGACGGGTTGGGATATCGGACTGCCCTTGCCGCGCTTGCTTAACGTCAACACCAGCGGTGCCGCGATGAGGCAGAGAATTCCAGCGACCAGAAACGCTGGCAAATAGGTTGCGTATTCAGTGCGGGCGAAACCGCCGCCATAGGCAGCTGAAGCCGCTCCGAGCTGGTGCCCCGCAAAGATCCACCCAAAGACAAGCCCTGCTTTTTCGCGGCCGAAGCGGTCAGTTGCCAGTTTCACTGTTGGGGGGACTGTAGCGATCCAATCGAGACCGTAAAAAATGGCGAAGAGAGACAGCCCGTAAAAGGAGAAGTCGGAATAGGGCAGGTAGAGAAGCGATAAGCCGCGCAGTCCGTAATACCAGAACAGGAGCCATCGATTATCGACCCGATCGGATAGCCAACCGGAGCCAATCGTACCGAAAAAATCGAAAAGGCCCATCATCGCCAATACGCTGGCAGCGGCCACGGGGATCATGCCAAAGTCGCCACACAGTGCAACAAAGTGCGTGCCGATCAGGCCGTTCGTGCTTGCGCCGCACACAAAGAAGGTCGCGAAAAGTATCCAGAAAGTACTGCTGCGGGATGCTTCGTTCAGTACAACCAGAGGCATGGTGACCAGCGATACCAGGCCACCAGTAGCCGGTGGCGTCACGGCGATTTCCTTGTCACCATAGGCGGGAAGGCCGACATCCGATGGCCGATCGCGCATCAGGAAGTAAACGGCGACAACTGCTATGATCAGCAATCCGCAGATCAGCATGACCGCTGTCCGCCAGCCGTAATAGTCACTGAGCGATGCCATAAGAGGCATGAATGCCAACTGTCCGGTCGCTGAACTGGCGGTCAGCATGCCGAGTACCAGTCCGCGCCGTTCGGTAAACCAGCGCGCGGCGACCGTGGCACCAAGCACGACTGCGGTGAGACCCGTTCCGAAGCCTACGACAACACCCCACAGCAGGATCAACTGCCATATCTCGGTCATGGCCAGCGAAGCCAGCAATCCGGCTGTGATCAGTGCCAGTGCGACGCATACCACGCGACGTACGCCGAAATAGTTCATGAATGCCGCGGCAAATGGGCCCATGAGACCGAACAGCAATAGCCGAATCGAAAATGCTGTTGCGATCTGCTCGGTCTCCCAACCAAATTCCTTTTCCAATGGCACAATCAGGACGCCAGGCGCACCCACGGCCGCTGCCGTTACGAGCATGGTGAGAAACGTGACGGCAATAACAACCCAACCGTAATGAATATTGCGGCGGGCAAGCAAAGTGGCGAGGGGAGAGGCGATCATGTCGGGCCCTTCATGGATGAGGCTAGTGCTGAATCAGATCAATGGCGTAGATGAAAGATTGAGTAGTTCGAGTTTTCCGCCAGCGAGACGTTGTCTTGTGCGGATATCCGCAAGCAGTTCATGGGGCGCCCCGAGACTTACTACGCTCACACGGTTCAGTCGGTCGATGTGTGCTTCTGAAAGCACAAGCGCAACTGCACCCATGTTGTCTCGCAATTGTTCCAGCGTTTTCGGCCCGATGATGGGCGTCACACCTCTTGCTGCAACCCAGGCGATCCCGACCTGGCTGGGTGTGGCGCCGATTTCGGTCGCGATGGCAAGCACTTCGTCAATGATTGCCGACCGTTGAGAACTGTCTTCATGTTGAATCACCGCGCCAAGGCCGGTAGCCCTACCTTCCTCACCCCGGCGATACTTGCCCGTGAGCAGTCCGCCGCCCAGGGGCGACCAGCCAACGACGCCAAGTCCAAAACCTTTTGCCATCGGCAGCAGTTCACGTTCGGCGCTTCGCTCGACGAGGCTGTATTCGGTCTGCAGGCCAGCCACTGGCGTCCATCCGCGCAGGGAGGCGATCGTCGCGCCACTCGCGATACGCCAGGCCGGAAAATTGGAGAAACCGGAGTAGATGATCTTCCCGGCGCGCACGAGATCGTCCAGGCCGCGGACGATCTCTTCGATTGGCGTCATTTCATCGGACATGTGAACCCAGAGAAGATCGATACGATCGGTCTTCAATCTCTTCAGGCTTGCCTCAACCGCCTGTATCATGGATTTGCGGCTATTGCCGACAACCAGAGGACCGGCATTTGCCGAAGCCCCATGGGAGTATTTCGTCGCAAGGACGAAGTTGTCGCGCTCAGGGGCTATAAAATCGCCGATAATCGTTTCCGATTGACCGAACTGGTAACTGTCGGCCGTATCGATGAAATTCCCGCCAGCCTCGGCATAGGCATCGAATATCGGGCGTACGACATCAGGTGTTGAGCCATATCCCCACCCGGTGCCGAAGTTCCCGGTGCCGAGGGCAAATTCTGAAACGCGCAAGCCAGTATGGTTGCCAAAAAGTTTGTAACGCATGAGTTCTCCGGGTCGCCCACATCTCTGCAGGTCTTTTATATGATGATCGTAATGATTGACTATCAATGACGATCATCATATAAAAAGTCAATCGGTGACTGAGAGGAATTTTTTGATGCGGGTCAGTAGGGAACAAGTGGCGAAAAATCGGGAACGGATTATCGAGGTTGCCGGGCGGGCGTTTCGAGAAAAAGGCTTTGACGGGATTGGCGTTGCGGACCTGATGAAAGGCGCCGGTCTGACGCATGGCGGTTTCTATGGTCATTTTGCATCCAAGGACGATTTGATCGCTGAAGCCAGTGCAGCGGTCATGGACCGCTCGACCGTGAAATGGGAGAAACTCGCAGAAACTTCGCCAGATAAGGCCCTAGCAGCGATTGTCAGTTCCTATTTGGATAAGTCCCATAGGGACAACGCCGGGACAGGCTGCTTGATAGCTGCACTTGCACCTGACATTGCGCGTCAGAAGGAGACCGTGCGCGCTCGGTTCACTCAAGGAACGCAATCCCTCCTTCGCGTACTCGCCAAGGCGATTCCCGGACAATCCGAGGCAGCCAGGCGCGAAAAGGCGATTGCCACGTTGGCAGGATTGGTCGGCACGATTGTACTGTCACGTGCCGTCGATGATCCGAAGTTCGCCGATGAGATATTGCATGCCGGGCAAGAGGTGTTCAGCCGCAAATAGGTGCGGCCCGAACGTATCTTACCTACCCGGACGCCCCGTCTTGCCCGGCCTGCGCTTCTTGCGCCCATCTCCAGCGTCTTCGTACGAACCTGCACCTGTCCGTTCTCGCCGTATGATCGTTTGATCGTTGCGGTTGGTTCCGGTGAAGGCCGGCTTTGCAGGGACGTTGCCGATCACCGGCTTTTCCGTACGGCCGACAGTCATCTCGTCGAGCGAATTCTTGCGGAACACCCCGCCAAGCGGACGGGTGGTGTCACCGCCCATTTCGTCGAGATCAGGTTTGCGGAACAGTGATGCGTCCGGATTGTCGTCATCGGTGACCACACGGTGCATGGCCCGGCCGGCATTATGCCTGCCCTTGGTCCGACCTGTAACAGGACTCTCAAGCTCTACCTCGCGCGCCATCGGATCGTCCGAAATAGCCAGTTCCGTCTCGCGCAGCCGTTTAATCTCGTCGCGCAAGCGCGCAGCCACTTCGAAATCGAGATCATCCGCAGCATCGCGCATCTGCTTCTGGAGATGTTCGAGGTGTGACTTGAGATTATTGCCGATCATTGCGCCGGATTCGGCAAAGCCCGAGATATCTGCGCGGACATGGTCGCGCTCGTAGACGCTGTCGAGGATGTCACCAATGTTCTTCTTGATACTCGCAGGCGTAATACCGTGTGCAGTATTGTAGGCCTCCTGCTTTTCACGACGGCGGTTAGTCTCCGCCATTGCCCGCTCCATCGAACCGGTGACGTGATCGGCGTAAAGGATAACCTTGCCATCGATGTTGCGCGCGGCACGGCCGATGGTCTGGATCAATGATGTCTCAGACCGCAGGAAACCTTCCTTGTCGGCATCCAGGATTGCAACAAAACCGCACTCCGGAATATCGAGCCCTTCGCGCAGCAGATTGATGCCGACGAGCACATCAAAGGCGCCAAGTCGCAAATCACGCAGGATTTCGATACGCTCCAGCGTGTCGATATCAGAGTGCATGTAGCGCACGCGTATACCCTGCTCGTGCAAATACTCCGTCAGGTCTTCCGCCATGCGCTTGGTCAGTACGGTGACGAGCGTGCGATAGCCCTTTGCCGAAGTTTCGCGAATTTCGCCAAGAACGTCATCCACCTGGGATTTGGCAGGACGCACTTCGACGGGCGGATCGATGAGGCCTGTCGGCCGAATGACCTGCTCGGCGAAGACACCACCGGATTCTTCCATTTCCCATGTGCTGGGCGTTGCGGAAACCGCAACCGTTTGCGGACGCATGGCGTCCCATTCCTCGAATCGCAACGGACGATTGTCCATGCATGAGGGCAGGCGGAATCCATATTCCGCAAGGGTCGCCTTGCGACGAAAGTCGCCCTTGTACATGGCGCCAATTTGCGGAACCGTCACATGGCTCTCATCGATGAAAACAAGGGCGTTGTCGGGGATGTACTCGAACAATGTGGGTGGCGGCTCGCCAGGTTTCCGGCCTGTCAGATAGCGCGAGTAGTTCTCAATGCCAGCGCACGAGCCGGTCGCCTCCAGCATCTCCACGTCGAATGTGCAGCGCTGTTCAAGCCGTTGCGCCTCGAGCAGGCGTCCCGCCGCATTCAACTCGACCAGCCGGTGCTTCAACTCTTCCTTGATGGATTTAATGGCCTGATTGAGTGTCGGGCGCGGCGTTACATAGTGCGAATTGGCATAGATCTTTACCGAGCGCAGGTCGCCTGTTTTCTGGCCGGTAAGCGGATCGAACTCGGTGATTGACTCGATCTCATCGCCGAACAGGGAGATGCGCCAGGCGCGATCCTCAAGGTGGGCAGGAAAGAGCTCGATCGTGTCACCGCGCACGCGGAACGAACCACGCGTGAAATCCATCTCGCGTCGCTTGTATTGCTGTGCCACCAGGTCTGCGAGCAATGCTCTCTGGTCAAGACGGTCGCCAATCTTCATTTCGAAGGTCATGGCGGTGTAGGTCTCGACGGAGCCGATACCGTAAATACATGAGACTGAGGCGACGATAATTACATCGTCGCGTTCCAGCAGTGAGCGGGTGGCCGAGTGGCGCATCCGGTCGATCTGCTCGTTGATCGAGGATTCCTTCTCGATATAGGTGTCCGACCTCGGCACGTACGCTTCAGGCTGGTAATAATCGTAATAGGAAACGAAATATTCGACCGCGTTATTCGGAAAGAACGATTTGAATTCGCCATATAGCTGCGCCGCAAGTGTCTTGTTTGGCGCAAGGATCAGGGCTGGACGTTGCGTTTCTTCGATTACCTTGGCCATGGTGAAGGTCTTGCCGGAGCCCGTCACACCAAGCAAAACCTGCGTCCTGTCGTCTTCCTTGATCCCAGAAACCAGATCCCGTATCGCGGTCGGTTGATCACCGGAAGGCTGGAAGTCGGTTTCCATCCTTATCTGAATGCCGCCTTCCGATTTTTCGGGGCGCGCCGGCCGGTGCGGCTGCCACGCAGTGCCATTCTTGAACAGTGGATTGCCGCTCTCGATCAATGCGGCAAGCGCGGCGACCGTGGCAGTGGCGCCACCGGGCATGATGTTGCTGGCATCCTCCAGACCGATGTCGAGGCCGGCTACAGGATTGAGTCCCGCTGCGGCCCGCGTTTTCGGGTCGGTGGACCCGCCAATGGACGTACCGCGCGATGTTCGCGAAGCACTGGATTGCGTGCTTGGCGCTTTCCTTGGTTTTGTCGCTTTCGCCGAAGTTTGTGCCGAGCTTTCGGTTATTTGCTTTGCCCAATCGCTGATCGCACCGGTTAACGGTACGCCTTCCAGCTCGGGTTGGGGCTTTTCGCCGAAACCTTGCACTTCATACTTGTCAGGAGATTTAGCCATAAGTTGAATATGGTGGGAGTCCGATAAAATGGGAAGAGCCGTGACTGGAAAAGTCGCCTGTGATCCGCTGCTCCTGACATAGTGCTGTCAGGAGCATTTTACCTTAGAGCGTGCCGTGTTCAGCGCCGGAAGACGTTTTCGCGATGATAGCGCAGATAGTCCGGATGGGGACGATGGCTGTCGGTTTTCGGCAGCGCAATCTGACCCGATCCATTCAACAACCCGTCGATCCGTGTTTCGAAGTAACGACGGGATTTGAGTATCCGGTAATCGGCGTCAATCGACAGCAGACCCTTGTCGAACATCCAGTGCACGCAGCGTGAAAGTGCAATGCCGTTGCTCGCCGAATCGGGGCCTCCGGCCTCAACCGGCATGATATGTGCGCTTTCAACCTCGTAAGTCTGGTCTGGGGCCCGCATCGATATCCCAGTCATCGCGCAAGTCATGCCATAGGCATGTCCTACCAGTTGCCTGAAGGCCCGATCCCGCAGCGAGCGGGACGTCAGAATTCGTGTGCGTTCTTCTGCCGCCGGCCCGTCTTCGGCTAATCCTAGGGTAGGTTCCGATTCATGGTCGAGAGCGGCTCTGCCGAAAGCGGCCTCGATGATCCGGTAAAAGTTTCCATCGGCGATTGCCCTTACCCCCTGTTGGTTAAGCGATGCATTTACCGATCCGTCGCTTTCGAGCATGCCGTCCTCGAAGTAAAGGATGGGTCCGTCGCGCACCTTGGAAGGGACTGGCTTCGGGAATTCGAGGAACTGCTCAAGTCTGGCCTCGCAATAGCCTGGATTGTTCGTGGAGATGTGGGCGGATGCGACATATGCTGCAGCAAAGTAACCCTCCGGACGGTTCCTTCGTTTGCCCGCTCGCCGCATTGGCAGATGGTAGATGATCCAGTCGCCAACGGCATCCCGAACTATTGCATAATATTTCTCTGGAAAGACAAACCGGCTTTCATAACTGTCGTTCGTATACGCCGTTGATTTAATATGGAATATCGCCACCATTAATCTGCAATCTGCCTGCCGAATAGAAACCTCGATTCAGCATGCTGGAGACCGCAACAGAGCGAAACGCATTTGAAATTGTATTTTCAGGATCCGTTCAATCTGGAATGGCGCCGGGCCATTGATCAGCCATAGCGGAGCTTGAGCCCGAGTATCGTCAGGATAAGCAGCAGTGTCACTCCGTTTGCCGCCATCACAGGCCACGAACCGATCATCATTCCGTAAATCAGCCAGAGGAAGACACCAAACACCAGCGAAATGTTCATGGACAAGGATATGCTTGCTGTATCGCGATGCCGCGCAATCTTGATGATCTGCGGGATCCAGCACAGTGTAGTAATCACGGCAGCAAGACTGCCGACGAGCTCAATATGGAGAGGCACGGAACGAACTTTCGATACGGGGAATGCGATTGATATATAAGAGGATTCTCCAAAGAAAATAAAGCGGATTCATGGCGTAAAGTTTGTGCGCGACAAATTTTTATTTGGCGCGTCGATAGCCCACTTCAGATGGTCAAAGGATCACGACCCATATTGAGGTGCAGGGCATGACCGTCATACGCGTTGGCTTCTGCTATCAATTCGTTCAACTCGACACCAAGGCCGGGTTCTGAGGATGGAATGACATACCCGTTCTCCCAACGGATTGGCGTCTTGAGAATATCGGCATGAAATCCACTAAAGGCCTGAATGCATTCGAGAATAAGGAAATTCGGACTGCACGCTGAAATCTGGATGTTGGCGGCACCGACGATTGGCCCGCAATAGAGATGCGGTGCTATCTGCGCATGAAACGTTTCGGCCATGCCGGCAATCTTCTTGGCTTCCAGGATCCCCCCTACACGACCAAGGTTCATCTGCAGGATGTTGGCGGCGCGGTTCACCAGCAAACGCTGAAACTCGTACTTCGTCGTCAGGCGCTCACCGGCGGCAATCGGAATAGACGTGTGTTGTTGCACGTAGCCCATGTTCTCCGGCATATCCGGCGGTACAGGCTCTTCAAGCCAAAGCGGATCGTAGGGTTCGAGCCGCTTTGCCAGTCTGACCGCACTCGTCGGCGTCATCTGACCGTGTGTGCCAAACAGCAAATCAGCCTTGGAGCCGACCGCCTCCCGCACAAGGCGGACGAACTTCTCGCCGAGATCGAGCTGTTCGAGCGAGAGTTGGCGGGGATCAAACGAGGTATAGGGCGCTACAGGGTCGAACTTCACAGCAGTATAGCCTTGGGCGACATATTCAGCGGCACGCTCGGCCGACGTCTCCGCATTCCAATAGATCTCGGATGTCTCGCCAAGTTCCGGCTTCGGGTAGAGGTAGGTATAGCTCCGGAGTCTCTCGTGCACCTTGCCCCCAAGCAACTCGTAGACGGGCTTGTCTGCCTCTTTGCCGATGATGTCCCAGCAGGCCATTTCAAGAGCCGATACCGCGCCCATGACCGTCACATCGGGCCGCTGTGTGAAGCCGCCGGAATAGGCGCGGCGAAAAAAGCGCTCGATGTGGTGCGGGTCTTCTCCGACGAGCCAGCGCTCCGCAATGTCCTCAATGACTTTGCGCATCACCTGCGGGCTGACGGTCGAGTTGTAGGCCTCGCCATAACCAACAACGCCGGAGTCCGTTGTAAGTTTGACGAACAGGAACCAGGTCCCGCCAAACGATGGCGGTGGATTGCCAACCACGAAGGTTCTGACATCGGTGACTTTCATGGCTCCCTCCGCACTCGTGAAGATACAGAGTAAGCCAGGCCCGTAACGATCCTGAAACTGCGCAACGACCCCGTATGTCGGGTTTCCGACAGTTGTTGCACGTCCCCCCTTTTCAATCCTGCCGGCGCACCGCATCATCGCGCGAACCAGCAACCACCCACGGAGACAGGAATTGACCGAAGCGACAAAGCCAATTGGCGAACTGACCCTACGCACCCTTGCCATGCCGGCGGATGCCAATGCGGCGGGCGATATCTTCGGTGGCTGGGTCATGGCGCAGATGGATTTGTCCTGTGGTATCCGAGCGGCCGAAAGGGCACGCGGGCGTGTGGTGACGGCTGCGGTCAAGGAAATGGCCTTCGCCAAGCCGGTGAAGATCGGCGATACGCTCTGCGTTTATACCCATGTCGCCCATGTTGGGCGCACGTCGATCACGCTGAAGGTCGAAGCGTGGGCCCAGCGCTATCTGTCTGACCTGATGGAGCTGGTTACCCATGCCGACTTCGTCATGGTTGCCCTAGACAAGGATGGCAAGCCGACACCCGTGCCTGCGATCTGATGGTTACCCTCTAGTCGCCGATCATGTACTTGTCCCAGTACCCGGCCTTTGATTCAATTTGCTCGACAATGTCGACCCACAGACCGGAAGGGTCATGAAAACCGAACCGGCGCTGGCCGAACGGCTCGTCGGTCAGCGGATACTTGATATCGAGCCCTGTTGCGCTGATCTTTTCAAATGCGGCCTTGGCATCGTCGACCTGAAGTTCGAAGCACATGCCTTTGCCGCTGAAACTTTCAGGTCCGGGTGGGGCGGATGGATGGTCGGGGGTCATGAAGGCGATCGAGGCTGACTGATCCTCGGTCGTGAGCCATGAGATCCACGTGCTGTCGAAGCCGCTAACGAAACCCAAGTGTCTGATCCAGAAATCGCGACACGCTTCTTTGCGTGTGGTGACGATAATGGGATAGCGATCGGTAAAACGCATATGGTCCTCCTCCGAATGGCGAATCCCCATATTAAAGGAGCCTTCAAAACGGTCAGGCAAGCCCCATTTGTCAGTAGCGTAAAAGACTATGTCTTCGGATGAGGCGGCGAACCGCGTGATATGCTGTATCCCACGTACGATCTCTGATGCATCCATTGATGAAATCGTTGAATGTGTGAACTGCGTGGGGATCACCCATTCACAAACGTGGCAAATGCATGTTGTTCGAGTAGTGTCGCATCCGATTCGTAATGTATTCGACAGTGAATGTTTTTGAACTTCGATACAACTGTCGTACCGGCAACAGTCATTCGCAAAATTGGGGTGCGGACGTGGCATTTTTCGGAGCGGTTCGAGACTACTCACGCAAGCGCGATGAGGCAGACAGCGCGAAGGTCGACTTTGTCGAACTGTTCTTCGATCTGGTTTTTGTCTTCGCGATCACGCAAATATCGCATCTGCTGTTGCACGACCTGAGTATCAAGGGCCTTGCTGAAAGTGCCCTGATGCTCGCCGCCGTATGGTGGGTATGGGTCTATACAATGTGGTGTACCAACTGGCTCGACCCGACAAGGTCACCGGTGCGGATTATGCTGTTCGTGCTTATGCTGGCGGGGCTTTTGTTATCAACTTCAATCCCAACTGCTTTCGGCGAACGTGGAC
This sequence comes from Phyllobacterium lublinensis, assembly GCF_020164435.1. Classification (GTDB taxonomy): domain Bacteria; phylum Pseudomonadota; class Alphaproteobacteria; order Rhizobiales; family Rhizobiaceae; genus Phyllobacterium; species Phyllobacterium lublinensis. The sequence continues at coordinate 167,823 of NZ_JAIUDQ010000007.1, forward strand.
TGGTGTTTGCCTGTGCCTTTGTATTCATGCAAGTCGGACGCTCGACGTTCACGGTGTGGGCCTTGCGGCGTCACAATCACTCCAACTACAGGAATTTCCAGCGGATCACGACATGGCTCGCCGTATCTGCCTGCTTCTGGATTGGCGGAGGTCTTGCTGAGCCAGAGGCCCGACTCTTCATTTGGACCGTCGCTTTGGCAATCGAGGTGGTTGGACCGGCATTTGGTTACTGGACACCGGGTCTGGGCTCGTCATCAACGACCGAATGGGATGTGGATGGCAACCATATGGCGGAACGGGCCGCGCTCTTCATCATTATAGCTCTCGGTGAATCGATCCTGGTTTCGGGCGCCACTTTTACTGATCAGCAATGGAATTTGCTCTCTTTTTCGGCGTTTCTCACGACCTTTGTCGCGTCCGTTGCAATGTGGCTGATCTATTTCAACGTTGGCCAAGCAGTCGCCCATCACAAGATTGCGGCCACCAATGATCCTGGACGGATTGCCCGCGTGGCCTATACCTATATTCACATTTTGCTCGTCGCCGGCATAATCGTTGTGGCTGTGTCGGATGAACTCATTCTGGCGCACCCGACAGGTCATTCGGATGCGGCTACGATCTGGACTTCCATCGGCGGAACGGCGCTCTATCTGGTCGGGAACCTGCTGTTCAAACTCTATATCACTGGCAAGGTGCCACTCTCGCATCTGATCGGCCTTGGTCTCTGTGCTGTTCTGGCCTTCCTTGCCGCCGAGCTTTCACCCCTGTTGCTGGGTGCAACGACGAGCGCGATTCTGATCATCGTGACGGTTACGGAATATTGGGGGCGAGCAGAAGCTGATCATCCGGCTCAGTCGTAACGACGGAACAGATGTTACCGGCAGGCGCGGTGCCCGCTGCGCCGATGCATCAGGTCGAAATGGAAATGATCTCGGTGGAACCTGTCATAGCCTGGGCCAAGGACAGTCGTGAAGTAATCGCAGGCGTCCGACCGCACTGAATTCAAAAGGCCGCGCTGGCGGAACGCGAAGAGACCGGGTTTCTGAACCTTGATCTGGCGGCCGTTGTTAAGCGTGATCTTTGCTATGTCGAGCGCATTGCCCTTGGAATGCTCGGACATGCTCCGTCCGGGCTGACTGCTCATCGTGCGGCAGGAATAGCTGGATGCCTGGTGAATAGTGTTTATCCCGGACAGATAGCGAAGGCGGGTTGAAGGCGAGAGATCGCCCTTGACCCAGCGGGCGAACGCCAGGGTCATCTGGCAGTTCAGGGTGGCGTTCGGCTTGAGCTTGATGCGCCCGCTCGCGAATCCGCTCACCGTAAGCGGATGATCGATACGGCAAGCGCCTCCATTGTTGATCGGTTCGTGTTCCTGAAAGACGACACCAAGCCGCTTCAGTTGGGTTCGACAGGCGACCTCGCTGCCGGACATGGCATAAATACTTTCGCCCCGCGCTATTGGATCGCTTATGCCGCCGGCATATCCATAGCTATCGTCTTCAATGTCCTCGTTGGCGACTGGAGCTGGCTCCAGAGGGACGTCAAGCTGATTGTCCTGGTTGTCAAATTGCTCTTCTGGCGGTGTGGACAATGGCTGAACTTCTTCAGCGGCCATCTGTTCCGCCTCGGGGACTATGAGCCTTTGGGTGTCCTCGGCCGCTACCTGCTGGTTCTCTTCAGTGGCCAGGGACTGCTCTGCAACCATCGTACCCGTGCCGGTCCCGACGTCAGCCATTGGGCGCCGCACGTCGCCCATGCCGCAAGCGCTGAGCGCCGTGCACGAACCTAATACGACTATCGTTGAGATGCGCCTCAAGCGCTTAGCGGACGACAACGCAAAACTCATGTCACCACATTCCCCTGCCTGATGCAGGTAAAAATAGTGCTAAATTGTAAAGGAAAGGTCAGCGCCGGCTTTAATGCCTGCGTAAGAAATGCGGCGCGAGCGATTGCCGCTTGCTTTCGGCGCTATTGGCAATACATAGACGAAACCTGCCGAAACGCTGAATGAAGCTTCTCCCTCCTCCCAAAAGAGCCAGTCATGCCAACCCTGCTTTCGCCCTCCGTCATGCCAATCCTGTTGCTCATCGTGTCGAATGTATTCATGACCTTCGCCTGGTATGGTCACCTGAAGTATCCGGCTGCGCCTCTGACCCCGGTGGTCTTTGGCAGTTGGAGCATCGCCCTGGTGGAATACTGGTTTGCGATCCCCGCAAACCGCATTGGCCATACGGTCTATTCTGCGGCCGAGCTGAAGACCATGCAGGAAGTGATCACACTGGTCGTCTTCAGCGTGTTCTCGGTTTTCTACCTGAAGGAATCCTTTACCTGGCAGCACCTAGCAGGTTTCGCCCTCATAGCCGGGGGAGCGACATTGATCTTCAAGGCCTGACATCGGCTCGACTGCGCAGAGCCGGAACAAGCTCGACTGCAATCATTGCTACAAAGATCAGGGCGCAGCCGATGGCGCCCTGGAACGAAATGCGCTCTCCAAGAATCAAGGCGCCAAAAACCGCCGCGAACAGTGCTTCGGAAGACAACATGATGGCGGCTTGCGGCGCGGTCGTGAAACGTTGACCCACGGCCTGCAGCGTAAAGGCTATGCCTGATGAGAATATACCGGCAAAGAGAATTTCCGGCGCCGCTGCCAACATTGCAAAGAGTTCGATGCGTTCCGTCGCGAGCGCGATGATAAGCCCGAGAACACCGCATACGATGAATTGTACGAGCGCAAGCATGATCGGGCGGCCACTTCGGATTGCAATGCGGTTGATGAATATGATCTGCAGTGCCCAGAACGCGGCGCATGCGACTGTGAGCCAATCGCCGATCGCCAATCCTTCGAGTTTGCCGCCGGACAACAAATAGATGCCGGCAAGCGCGGTCATTGCACAGGGCCATACGACCGGGTGGGGCCACTGCCAGAACAGCACGACGGCCAGGAATGGGACCATCACGACATATAACCCGGTCAGGAAGCCGGAGTTGGTCACCGACGTGGTCATGATGCCGATTTGTTGGAACGCCGCACCAGCAAAAAGAAGCAAACCAATAAAGACGTATCCGAAATAGTCCGAGCGTTCCAGTTTTCCGGGTGCATTTCGGGCCTCTCGATGGGCGAGGGGGAGGACGGTCAGGGCCGCGATCAGGAAACGAACTGCGACAAACATGAAGGGCCCAATGCTGCTCATGGCGCTCGATTGCGCCACAAAACCGAGGCCCCAGATGGCACCGGCAGCAAGCAGCAGGATATTGGCGCGGCCATGCGTCATGTCGAATTTCCCCCTCGCGGATACCTGATCCCGCCCATGGGGATCTCTAATCGCTGGGATCTCGCGCGGCAAGGGGGATCGGATCAGGTCTGGCGTGAGCGGGTCAGCCGGATGATTTCCCCATTGCTTTGATCCGTCAGGAGATAGACCGAGCCGTCAGGTGCAACGCGCACATCGCGGATGCGTCCGAATTCGCCGTCGAAGATTCGCTCTTCGCCCTTGATGGCGCCTTTTTCGTCGCGGTCAAGGCGAGAGAGTAATTCAAACTTGAGAGAACCAACGAGTAGATCGCCCTGCCATTCGGGAAACATTTCCCCTTCATAGACTGCGGCGCCGGATGGGGCGATCGACGGATCCCAATAATAAAGGGGCTGTTCATAGCCTTCTGCTGCTGAACCCTTGCCGATTTTTGCGCCCGAGTAATCCTTGCCGTAAGTGATTACCGGCCAACCATAATTCTTGCCAGGCTGCGGCTGGTTGACCTCGTCGCCACCCATGGCGCCGTGTTCTACGGTCCAGAGCGACTGTGTCACCGGATCCCAGACTGCTCCTTGTGGGTTGCGATGGCCTTTTGACCAAAGCTCCGGCAGGCCACGTTTTCCATCGGCAAACGGATTATCGGCGGGAATGGAGCCATCCGCATTGATGCGCAGGACAGAGCCCGCGTGATCCCGGAAGTCCTGCGCGCGCCGCTGTTGGCCTCGCTCGCCCATGGTTACGAACAGTTTGCCGTCGGGTGCTACGACGATGCGTGACCCGAAATGCTGTTCCCGCCGGCTTTTTCGGTTCATGGAAACCAGTACGGAGACATCCTCAAGGGACGCGCCATCCTCGTCGCGGACAAGTTTGGCACTGGCCAATGCCGTTCCGGCCCCACCTTTGCCGGGCTGCGAGTAGGTGAAATAGATTTTGCCGCTCGTGGGGAAATCGGGGGCCAGCGCGACATCGAGCAAGCCGCCTTGACCCATGACAGCGACCTTGGGCACGTTTGCGATTGGCTCCGACACCTTGCCATTGGTGACGAGGCGCATGTTGCCGACGCGTTCAGTCACAAGGAGCGTACCATCCGGCAGGAACGCAAGGCTCCAGGGATGGTCGAGATTGCCTGCGATCGTTTCCGTAGAGATGGTGAACTTTTCGGTCTTGAAATCCTTCGCGGACGCAGTGAGGCAGGAACCTGCAAGCATTGCCAATAGTCCGAAGGATAGGGCACCAACTCTCCGCTTCATTGACTGCTGTCCTCTTTGCGCTCGCGAAATCACGCTGTTATTTTGCGCAGAATCCTGGCCTACGTCGTCTCACAGTGACGTGATTGATTGGATCATTCATGCCGGGTTGCTGATTGGCATGCGGTGTTGCGACATTTTCTACTTTCTTCGTGAAATTGCCTGAAACAGTGTTATATTAAGGCACGGATGACTGAACGGTTCCGAGGTTTGAGCTTCGGTGACCGTTTTCTTTTTGTGCCGCGCGGCTGCCCTGACGGGGTCGTCGGCACTGACTATGAAAGGAGAGGGCATGGAAAAGGTCCCGATGACTCAGGCTGGTTTTGACAAGCTCAAGGAAGAATTGCGTTGGCGCCAACAGGAAGAGCGGCCCCGCATCATCCAGGCAATATCGGAAGCGCGCGCCCATGGCGACCTTTCGGAGAATGCCGAGTATCATGCAGCCAAGGAAGCGCAGAGCCACAATGAAGGCCGCGTGGGCGAGCTCGAGGATTATACTGCACGTGCCGAAATCATCGATATTTCGAAGCTTTCAGGCGACAAGATCAAGTTTGGCGCCACGATTCAGCTGATCGATGAGGACACCGAAGAAAAGCGGACCTATCAGATTGTTGGCGATCAGGAAGCTGACCCAAAAGCAGGCCGCATTTCCATTTCATCGCCGATTGCGCGTGCACTGATTGGCAAGAGCGAAGGTGAGACGATTGAAGTCAATGCACCTGGCGGTGCGCGGTCTTACGAAATCATCGGCTTCAGCTTCGTCTGAAATCAGTGCCCGCTGATCCCCTGAGCAGCGTCGAAGTCATCGCTCCCAATTTCAAGCGAAAGCTTTCCGGAGTAACTTCGACGATTGTTCAACTCATTCCACTGCAGCGCGCCAATGGTCTCAACATTGTCACGATGGGCCCGGGATTGCCTGCGGACCTGCCGAACATCGGATGGACCTCGCTTCCGGGCCTTTGGTTCAAGCCGAGAACAAGGCCATTTCGTATCTGGCATGCACGCCGCAACAATGAAATGATTGCCGGTATTCTCATGCGCTCGGTGCTGCGCATGCGACTGAAGCTGTTATTCACCTCTGCGGCGCAACGTGACCACCGGCCTTTCACGAAGTGGCTGATTCGGCAGATGAACGGAGTGATTGCGACAAGTGGCAAATCAGGCAGTTTTCTGAAAGTGCCACACACTGTCATAATGCATGGCGTCGATACCGTCCTCTTCCACCCACCCGAGGACGATCAGGACAGCTTTGCAGCTTCGGGTTTGCCGGGACAGTTTCTGGTTGGCTGTTCGGGCCGGATCCGTCCTTCGAAAGGTACAGATCTCTTTGTCGAGGCAATGATCAATTTATTGCCGAAGCACCCGCAATGGACTGCTGTCATGACGGGTCGCACAACCTCGGAGTACAGGGGATTCGAGCAGTCGCTTCGGGACAAGATCGCCCGCGCCGGGCTGACCGACCGTATCCTCTTCCTGGGTGAGGTTCCGGATGTACGCCTCTGGTATCGCCGGATGACCCTCTATGTGGCACCATCTCGAAATGAAGGGTTTGGCTTGACGCCGCTTGAAGCCATGGCGTCGCAAACCGCTGTGGTGGCGAGTGACGCCGGTGCCTATGCCGAAATGATCGGAGCCGGAACCGGAACGGTGGTTGCCGCGGGTGATGGGCCTGCGCTCGAGGCGGCCATTGCGCCTTATCTTGCGGACCCAGCAATTTGCAAAAGCGCCGGTATAGCGGCGCTGGCCCATGTCCGGAAAACTTTTCCACTACAACAGGAAGCCGCCAAAATCCTGGATGTCTACGAGCATCTGTTTGGCAACGGATCGAAGCCGTGAAGGTCCGCGCATTCGTCATTCACCTGGAACGGGCGAAGAAGCGCGGCGAACATGTTCGCGGACTGATCGGACGCTTGCCGGTCGAGACCGAGATCATCGATGCCGTCGACGCGTTGAACATGAGCGATGACGAGGTGCGGGCTTTCTACACCCGCTCGCTGCACAGCCCTCACTATCCCTTTGCACTGCGTGTTTCGGAAGTCGCTTGTTTTCTCTCGCACCGCAAAGCGTGGCAGGCAATTGTTGAACACAACCTCGATGCTGGCCTCGTCGTCGAAGACGATGTCGACATTGACGACGCAGCATTTGCCGCCCAATTGTCGCTTGCCATGGATCGCATGCAGCCCAGCGACTACGTTCGCTTTCCGCGCTGGGCACGCGGCGAAAAGGGGCCTGAGGTCGCAACGGCAGGCGCGAACAGCCTCATACAGCCGGCCTTGCCCGGCCTTGGCATGCAGATGCAACTCGTCGGACGTGATGCTGCCATCGCGCTGCTCGCGGCGACCAGGCATTTCGACCGGCCAGTGGATACGACGATTCAGATGCACTGGTTGCACCCTGTCCGTGTACTCTCAGCGCGGCCTATCACCATTCGCGAGATCGATTTCGACCTCGGCGGGACGGTGGTACAGGGTAAAAGCAAGACGGTCCTGGAGCGGTTGAGCAGGGAGATTTTGCGACCATATTACCGCGTTGGCCTGTATTGCCACAGTCAGATGCGGAGAATGCGCGGTTAAAGCACCATCAGCGGTTCATTCTTGACGGACCGAATGGTCAGTGACGTGCGGACGGAATCCACATTCGGTGTCGACGTCAGTTCTTCGATGACGAAGTTCTGGAAGGTGCTGAGATCGCTGGCGACACAGTGGAGCAGAAAATCCGACTCACCCGATACCATCCATGCTCTGCGCACCAGTATCCAGTCCCGCGTTTTCTCGGCGAAGTTTTTCAGGTCGGCATCCGATTGGCGATGCAGGCGTATCATGCAAAAGGCGACAATATCCTGGCCCAATATCGAGCCGTTCAAAATCGCCCGATAGCCTTGAATGACGCCGCTTTCTTCCAGTTTGCGCACCCGACGCAGGCAGGGAGGCGCCGAAATACCAACGCGTTCTGCCAGTTCCACATTGGTGATCCGGCCATTATCCTGCAGCTGTTTCAGGATTTTCCAGTCGATCGCATCGAGGTCCGCCTTCAAAGGCATATCATATCCTGTCCCAAGAAAATTGAGGTCACCATAGGCGATTCCCCGCGCTGTGTAATCACATCCCGCGCCGGTTGCAAACAGGATCAGCACCGACAAATTGACAGTCCCAGATTGCAATTTTGACAACAGGAGCGTGATAACCTGTTCCGGCAGACACTACAACGCGCTGTAGACCGCGCAAACGAACGTACAAGCTGTGGCTAACGCGCCTATGTTATGCACAGACCTTGCAACAAAGGGGTATGAGCCACTACTTTATGGCAGTTGAAAGCGAACCCCGGTCTGCGCCACCTATCGTGGCTCGAGCTGAAATTGATTCAAGGTCTTGTTATGTCACAGCGCCATGTGCCCGTTCTTATTATCGGTTCCGGTCCTGCCGGTTACACCGCGGCAATTTATGCGGCCCGCGCAAACCTCAAGCCGGTTATCGTGGCTGGCCTGCAGCAGGGCGGCCAGTTAATGATCACGACCGATGTGGAGAATTATCCGGGTTACGCCGATACGGTGCAGGGCCCCTGGATGATGGATCAGATGCGTATCCAGGCGGAACATGTCGGCGCCGAGATCGTCCATGACATCATCACGGACGTCGATTTGTCGGTCCGCCCGTTCCGGCTGGTTGGCGATGGCGGCACGCAATATACGTGCGATGCGCTGATCATTGCTACTGGCGCGCAGGCGAAATGGCTCGGCCTTCCCACGGAACAGGCTTTCATGGGATTTGGCGTGTCCGCTTGTGCCACCTGCGACGGATTCTTCTATCGCAACAAGGATGTTGTTGTTATCGGCGGTGGCAACACCGCGGTTGAAGAAGCGCTTTATCTTTCTAATCTGGCGAAGTCGGTCACGATCGTGCATCGTCGCGATCACTTCCGCGCCGAGAAAATCCTGCAGGATCGTCTTTTCAGAAAAGAGAACATCAAGGTGCTCTGGGACCATGTTCTCGACGAGATTACCGGCACGGAAGCGAAGTCGCCGCTTCCAGCATCGGTTTCCGGTGTTCGGCTGAAGCATGTTAAGACCGGCGAACAGACAGATCTGGTCACAGATGGTGTTTTCATCGCCATTGGCCACGCGCCTGCCGTTGAGCTTTTCAAGGGGAAACTCAAGCACAAGCCGAATGGCTATCTCTGGACTGCTGCTGACTCGACTGCAACGGATGTCCCCGGCGTCTTTGCCGCAGGCGATGTTACCGACGACATCTATCGTCAGGCGGTCACAGCGGCTGGGATGGGCTGCATGGCAGCCTTGGAGGCCGAACGTTGGCTCGCCGCCCAGGAACCTGTACGCGAAGCTGCTGAATAGCAGCCACGAAATTGGAGCTGACCACCAAATGCGTGGTCAGAACGGGGAGAAACTGCGCAATGTCGCTTGATTGGGACAAGCTGCGAATATTTCACGCTGCTGCGGAGGCGGGATCTTTCACCCATGCCGCCGAGACGTTGCATTTGTCGCAATCGGCCATTTCCCGTCAGGTCAGTGCACTTGAGCAGGATGTTGGGGTACCACTGTTTCATCGCCACGCCCGCGGCCTGATCCTGACCGAGCAGGGCGAGGTGCTCTACCGTACAGCGCATGAAGTGTTGATGAAGCTTGAAAATGTCCGCTCGCGGCTCACCGAGAGCAAGGACAGGCCCTCGGGAAAACTGCGCGTGACCACGACGGTAGGACTTGGTTCGGGCTGGTTGATCGAGCGTGTACAGGAGTTCATCGAACTCTATCCAGAAGTACAATTGCAATTGCTCCTCGACAATGAGGAGCTCGATCTGACGATGCGCCATGCCGATTGCGCCATACGCCTGCGCCAGCCGCAACAGCCGGATCTTATCCAGCGGCGGCTGTTTACGGTGCACATGCATGTCTATGCGTCACCGGCCTATATTGCCAAGTATGGCAAGATAGAAAGCATCGAAGAAATCGACTCCCATCGCATCGTCAGCTTTGGTGAACCTGCGCCGTCCTACCTTACCAATCTCAACTGGCTTGAGGTAATCGGTCGGACTGATGGCAATTTGCGGCCGGCAGTGCTGCAGATCAACAATCTCCTCTCCATCAAGCGGGCGATCCAGAGGGGTGTCGGTCTGGGCGTCCTGCCGGACTACATGGTCGAGAAGGATTCGACACTGGTCAGGCTGTTGCCGGAAATGGAATTACCATCCTTCGATACGTTTTTCTGCTATCCGGAGGGAATCAAGAATGCTGCCAAATTGCATGTGTTCCGAGATTTCCTTTTCTCAAAGGCTCGCACCTGGTCGTATTAGGCCTTCTGGTCAGCCGTATTGTGAAAAAATTTTCTTTCCAACCAAACGAGAAACGGCAGTATGATTTTGTCGATTTTCGGTCCGTTCAGTTCATAAGCGTTCCAATATCGCAACGAAATTAGCCGCTATGCATTCGCTGCATGGGTGCGTTGCACAAATGGGTGTTGCGATGACGCGTCAAAACCCTCATATCCACATCACTTGCCGGTGCGTCTCCTCCTCCCATTGCGCGCCCGCAAGTGTTCCCCTCTGGAGGTTTAGCCGGAAACGGCACCTTCAAAACTTAAGGCCGGGCAATTGTCCGGCCTCTTTTCTTTTCCGGCTACATTAGCAGCGCGTTATCGATAGAGCGGCTCGCTCTCGAGGCCCGCATACAGTGACGCGACCTGTTCTCCATAGCCGTTGAACAACAGGGTCGGGACGGTTTCTCCGGTATGCAGGACGCGCTCCTGGGCCTGGCTCCAGCGAGGATGGGCGACCTCCGGGTTGACGTTGGCCCAGAAGCCGTATTCGTTCGAGGCCAAACCCTCCCAGAAGCTTACCGGGCGTTGATCGGTGAATGTGATCTTGCGGATGGATTTGATCGACTTGAATCCGTACTTCCAGGGTAGGGCGAGGCGTATGGGCGCGCCGAACTGGTTCAACAGAGGCTTGCCATAGGCTCCAGTGACGATGAACGCCAGGTCATTGGCGGCTTCCGCCATCGTGACGCCTTCGACATAGGGCCAACTATAGAGGAAGCCATTCTGTCCACTTGCCATGGACGGATCGTTGAACGTCTCGAACCGAATGTACTTCGCTGCTGCTGTTGGCTTGGCGAGTTCAACAAGCTTTGCCAAGGGGAATCCGGTCCACGGAATTGTCATTGACCAGGCCTCCACACACCGATGGCGATACAGGCGTTCTTCCAACGGGATTTTGGCTTCGAGGTCGACGAAGGCCACAGTGAAGGGCTTGTCCACCATTCCGTCTATCTCGATGTCCCAAGGATTGGTAATGAGTGTCTGCGCTTCCGTCCAGATGTCCTTGTCGCCGCCGAACTCATAGAAATTATTGTATTTCGAATTGATCTCTTCCGGGGTGAGACTGCGGTCGAGCTTGTAGGCTTCGTTGCGTTTTGCCGGATAGAGGGCAGGGTTACCGGATGCCTTGGGTGCGGCTTGTGCGTTTGCCAGCGCTGGGAGGAGCGCGCTTCCGGTTGCTGCCAGCGCACCCATGCCCCAGGCCTTAAGGATCGAACGCCGATTAAGGAACGCGTCTTCAGGGGTGGCCGAGGCTTCAGCAAGCGTCCAGCTCGGTTTTTGGTGAATAGCAAACATGTGACCAGTCCTCGCATGCAACATTGGATCGAACGTACCCAGTTTTCAGCAACTGGTGTCACACAATGCTGTGAAGCTGGGACTCGCGAATGAGGGGCCAAACGGCCCCTCAAATTTGACGCCCTCAATTCAGCGAAGGTTGGCGCAAAAGCGTTGAATGCGCTTTCCAGCTTCTTCGAGATTGGCATCAGATGTTGCGTAGGAGATGCGGAAATTCGGGCCGAGACCGAACGCTGATCCGTGCACCGCCGCAACGGCTTCGGTTGCGAGCAACTCGCTCACAAAATCTTCGTCCGTTGCGATGACCTTGCCGGACGGAGCTGTCTTGCCGATGGCTGCTGCGCACGACGGATAGACGTAGAAGGCGCCTTCTGGCTTGGGGCATTCAAGGAAGTTGGTCTGGTTCAACATTGAGACGATGAGATCGCGGCGCGCCTCGAATGCCTTCTTGAATACCTTCAGGTGAGCTTGCGTGCCGTTGAGGGCTTCCACTGCCGCCCATTGCGAGATTGAACTCGTGCCGGAGGTCTGTTGGCCCTGAACCATATCCATAGCCTTGATCAGTTCGATTGGGCCGGCAGCGTATCCGATACGCCAACCGGTCATGGCGTAGGCCTTCGACACGCCGTTCATTGTCAGCGTGCGGTGGTAGAGGTTCGGTTCAACCTGTGCGGGTGTGACGAACTTGAAATCTCCATATGTGAGATGCTCGTACATGTCATCGGTCAAAATCCAGACATGGGGATGGCGCATGAGCACGTCCGTGAGCTTCTTCATCTCATCCCAGCTATAGGCAGCGCCAGATGGGTTCGAGGGAGAGTTCATGATGATCCATTTGGTCCTCGGAGTAATGACCCTCTCGAGATCCTCCGGCTGGAGCTTGAACTCGTTCTCCTGGAAGGCTGACACGATCACTGGAGTTCCACCGCACAGTGCAACCATCTCCGGATAGCTCACCCAATAGGGAGCGACGCAGATCACCTCATCGCCGGGGTTCAATGTGGCGAGCAATGCGTTGTAGATTACATGCTTGCCCCCCGTTCCGACAATAACCTGGTTGGCCTTGTACTCTAGGTCGTTCTCACGCTTGAATTTTCCAACGATAGCCTCGCGCAACTGCGGAATACCGGCTACCGGCGTGTATTTCGTCTCTCCGCGACGTATGGCAGCGATGGCGGCTTCCTTGATATTCTCGGGGGTATCAAAATCCGGCTCGCCAACAGAAAGCGATATAACGTCCCTGCCCTCGGCTTTGAGATCGCGCGCTTTCTGAGTGATCGCAATTGTTGCGGAAGTCTTCACACGGGAAAGGGCGTCTGCGAGGAATGCCATGGTATCGATCTCCAGGAGCGAGGTTTTGATGACCGGTAGACGGTTTGCGGGCTTGCTATGTCGCAACGGCCGGAGAATCGCAAGCAAAAGCATGTTTGCGGGTCTTCACATCATGCACTTTCTGTGCAGGGTGTGACATGGAATGGCGCAAGCATCAGTAATGCTTGCATGACGCTTCAATCAAAATGATTGGACATAGAGGGACGTAGCGGGAATATTTCGCCCGCCACAGGAGACCAGCACGATGCCAAAACTCTATTCGCAAATCGATTCCGGAAACTGCTACAAGCCACGACTTCTAATGGCAAAACTGGCGGTCCCGTTCGAACACATCGCCATATCTTCAACCGATGGTTCAACACGCAAACCGGAGTTCCTGGCGAAGAATCCAAACGGCAAGGTCCCCCTGCTCGAGTTTGACGACGGTCGCCTGCTTGCGGAATCGAACGCCATCCTTTTGCACCTCGCCGAAGGCAGTCGATTTATTCCGGCAGACGCTTATGAGCGTGCGCTGATGTACCAATGGCTGTTCTTCGAGCAATATACGCATGAGCCCAATATCGCCGTCCGCCGCGCCTTGCTGGTATATCCAGAGCGGGCAAAGGACGCGACGCCGGAACGTCTGGCGGCCACCCTTGAAGGTGGCAACAAGGCGCTGCTCGTGATGGAAAACCAACTGCAGAAGTCGCCATACTTCACCGGAAGCAACATCAGCATCGCTGATATCGCGCTCTATGCCTATACGCACGAAGCCAATCGTGGCGGCTTTGACCTTGCAGCCTATCCCTCAGTGTCCAAGTGGCTTGGCCGTGTTGCCGGCGATGAAGGTCACGTTCCGATCACATGGCTGCCGGGCTGAGCAGTCAATTGCCGCGCAGGCTTTCGATCAACTCGCCGGCTCGTTCAGGTGAGAGCATGGTTGAAGCCGCTCCGACTCCGATTCCCTTGAGCGGCGCAATCCGTTGATTTCAAATAAAAAAGGCGGGACCAAAATCCCGCCTTTTTGAATTTATGTGCGTTCAGAAATCCGACGATTCCCGTGGGCCTATCAGCCGGCAACGCTGAGGTTGTCAGCGGACGATTTGCCCGAACGACGGTCTTGGACGATCTCGTAGTTGACCTTCTGGCCATCATTGAGACCGCGCAAACCTGCGCGTTCAACAGCGGAGATATGGACGAAAACGTCTGCACCACCAGTATCAGGCTGGATGAAGCCGTAGCCCTTAGTGCTGTTGAACCATTTCACTGTTCCCGAAGCCATGGGAAATTCCTTTCAGATATTAAGACAGGCAGCATGCACATATGCAGCCCAGGGAATCGAACCTATGCAATGGAGTTCATCAGGAAGCGCAACAGGTTACGCAGGTCGCAAAGTCACTCGACCGATAAAATCGATGGCGGATTCATATGACAGAATTTCTGCCAAAACAAGCCGTATTCAATTGCAGTTATCGTCAGGGCCGATGGTACGGGGCGTAGGCGTAAATTTGGTTTGAAATTCCCTTTTGAATTTCAGCGCACCATTCGACATGTTTTAAGGGTAGATAGTAAGTCAACAGGCCGAATCGCGGTCGTCCACGGGGGAAACTCATGGCGAAGCAGAAGCAGAACCGATCCAAAGCCACGGCCGTTGCGGGCGAAGTGGATGTAAGCCTCGCGGCCCAGCTACGTGTTATCGGCGACATCTACTGGATATCGCCGGTTCGCAATCGCCTGATTCTGATGATTCTCGGCGTGTTCAGCATCATTATCGTAACGTCCGCCGGTCAGGTCCTGCTGAATCGTTGGAATGTTCCCTTTTACGATGCCTTGTCCAGGCGCGATTTCCCAGCTTTTGTTGACCAGTTAATGGTGTTCTTTGCTATTGCTTCGGTGCTGCTGGTCCTCAATGTAGCGCAAACCTGGCTGAACCAGATGACGCGGCTGAAACTGCGCGAAGGGTTGACGCGTGACCTGGTCGGCGAATGGCTGCAACCACGCCGTGCATTCAAGCTATCCAACTCCGGGCCGATAGGCGTCAATCCAGACCAGCGGCTTCACGAGGATGCCAGGCATCTTTCGGAAATGTCGACCGATCTGGGATTCGGCCTACTACAGGCCTCGATCCTGTTGATCAGTTTTGTCGGCGTCTTATGGACGTTTTCCAGCGGTTTCGTGTTCAATGTCTTCGGTTATAGTTTCTCCATCCCGGGATATATGGTGTGGGCCGCATTCCTGTACGCTGCCTCGGCGTCCTGGCTAAGCTGGCTCGTCGGGCGCAAACTGATCAAGTACAACGCGGATCGCTACCAGAAAGAGTCCGAACTACGCTTTTCGCTGATGCGGGTGAACGAGCATATCGATGCAATCTCCCTCTACAGAGGGGAGGCCGACGAGAACCGGAGGATTGGTTTTGATATTGATAGCCTTCTGGCTGCCATCCGCCTGCTTGTTACGGCGCTGACGCAACTCACTTGGGTCACATCGGGCTATGGGTGGATCACCATCGTAGCGCCCATTCTGGTGGCGGCGCCGGTCTACTTCGCGGGAAACCTCTCTTTTGGCGGGTTGATGGCCGCAATCGGTGCCTTCAATCAGGTGCATGATGCGCTGAAATGGTTCGTCAATAATTTTGGCGCCATCGCCGACTGGCGCGCTACCCTTCTTCGCGTAACCTCGTTCCGGCAAGCCGTGCAGGCCACTGACGTCAGGAACAGCCTGGAGCATCGCATCAAGTTCGCAGATTCCAGCTCGAACGAGATTGTTCTCGATTCGCTCAAGATTACCGCGCCACGGGCGACCGTTCGCTTGAAGCAAAAGAGGGCGGTCGTGAAGGAGGGCGAGCGGGTCCTGATTACCAGCGAACCCGGGATTGATCGCACCTTGCTCTTTCGTGCGATTGCGGGCCTTTGGCCTTGGGGAGCGGGTACTGTCAGTTTGCCTGCGAACACGAACATCCTCTTCATGCCGCGCCTGCCCTATTTTCCGCCTGGCACCTTGCGCGAAGCCATGTCCTATCCCGTCGGCAAGGACGGATTTTCTGACGAGGAGCTTGTATCAGCCCTGCGCGAACTTGGCCTGACTCGGCTCGAGACCATGCTTGATTTCAGGGCACGTTGGGACAGGGAACTGAGCGATGACGAACAGCAATCACTGGCCTTCGCCCGGCTCAAACTGCACAAACCGACCTGGGTGGTGATCGATGAAGCGCTTGACGGCATGGAGCCCGGCGCCCATGACCGGGTCATGTCGGTCCTGCGCAATCACCTTGGCAAATCAACGGTCGTGCACATTGGACGCGAAGACAAGGGCGACCACGTCTTCGCCAAAGTGCTGCATTTCGTCAGCGACCCCTCGGGGCATGGCATGGAAGACGAGGGGCTCCAGGGAGTCTAGATCAGCAGTTCACACGAAATAATCCTGCAGTGGCCGTACTTCCAGCGAACCGGCTTTCAATGCCGCAATGGCTTCCGCCACGGCGTCCGCGCCCGAAAGCGTCGTGTAATAGGGCACCTTCTGCATCAATGTCGCGCGGCGCAATGATTTCGAATCCGAGATCGCCTTGGCGCTGTCGGTCGTATTGAATACGAGTTGGACCTGCCTGTTGCGAATTGCGTCCTCGACATGGGGACGGCCTTCCTGAACCTTGTTGATCTTCTGTGCCTCGACGCCGTTCTCGCGCAGGAACCGCGCCGTACCGCCAGTCGCAAGTATCTTGAATCCAAGTCCGGCGAGACGCTGTACCGCGGGGAGGATTCCTGGCTTGTCCTCATCGCGAACCGAGACGAAGAGTGTGCCATCGCGCGGAAGATCGACGCCAGCCCCAAGTTGAGCCTTGGCGAAAGCAAGCGCGTAATCATAGTCGAGGCCCATCACCTCGCCGGTAGAACGCATTTCCGGTCCGAGCAGCGTGTCGACGCCCGGGAAGCGCGCAAACGGGAATACTGCCTCCTTGACAGCGATATGCTGGCGCCCCGTTGTCGATGGTTTGCCACCATAGCTGGCAAGTGCGCCGTCAAGAGTTTCACCGGCCATGATCCTTGCTGCAACCTTGGCGATAGGCGTGCCTATGGTCTTGGCGACGAACGGCACGGTGCGCGAGGCGCGCGGGTTGACTTCGAGCACATAGATCGTGTCGTCCTTGATGGCATATTGGACATTCATGAGGCCGACTACGTTCAGCGATTTTGCAAGTGCCGCTGTTTCCTTCTCAAGCTCAGCCACGGTTTCGGCAGAGAGAGAATGAACGGGGAGGGAGCAGGCGCTGTCACCGGAATGGATGCCAGCTTCCTCGATGTGTTCCATGATACCGGAAATCCAAGTGTCCTTGCCGTCACACAGGCAATCGACGTCGACCTCGGTTGCTTCAGTCAGGTAGCGATCGAACAGCAGCGGATTCTTGCCGAGCAATGTGTTGATCTGACCGGTCTTGTCGTTCGGATATTTCTGCTTGATGTCTTCCGGTACAAGTTCCGGGACCGTGTCGAGCAGATAGCTCTGCAGGCCGCGTTCATCGTGGATGATCTGCATGGCACGGCCGCCGAGAACATAGGATGGGCGAACGACCAGAGGGAAGCCCAGCTCCCCGGCAATCGTACGCGCCTGTTCCACGGAATAGGCGATGCCATTCTTGGGCTGGGTGAGATCGAGCTTGATCAGGAGCTTTTGGAAGCGGTCGCGATCTTCGGCGAGATCAATCGCATCGGGCGAGGTGCCAAGGATTGGTATGCCGGCTTTCTCGAGAGCATCAGCCAGTTTCAACGGCGTCTGTCCACCGAATTGCACGATCACACCATGCAAGCTCCCGGCGGTCTGTTCGGTGCGCAGGATCTCCAGGACATCTTCGGCAGTCAGCGGCTCGAAATACAGCCTGTCCGACGTGTCGTAGTCGGTCGACACTGTTTCCGGATTGCAGTTGATCATGATGGCCTCATACCCGGCGTCACGCAGGGCGAAGGCGGCATGGCAGCAGCAATAGTCGAACTCGATGCCCTGACCGATACGGTTCGGGCCGCCTCCGAGGATGACCACCTTCTTTCGGTCCGAAACCATAGCCTCCGATGCGAGTGCTCCGGCGAATGGCACTTCATAGGTCGAGTACATATAGGCTGTCGGGGAAGCAAACTCGGCGGCGCAGGTATCGATGCGCTTGAAGACGGGATGAACGTCGAGCTTGTTGCGCAGTTTGGTCACATCGCTGGCTTCGACCTTTGCAAGGCTGGCAAGTCGCGCATCCGAAAAACCCATTCCTTTGAGCATGCGAAGGTTTTGAGCATCCTGCGGCAGTCCATGCTCCCGCACGCGCTCCTCCGTAGCAATGATCTCGGCCATCTGTTCCAGGAACCAAGGGTCGATCTTGCAGCCTTCGTGGACTTCTTCCACGGTGAGGCCGAGGCGCAGCGCCTGTCCGACCATACGGAGGCGGTCAGGCGTTGGCGTTCCAATGGCGGCCCGAATGGCATTGCTGTCATTGCCTTCGCCGAGACCAGGAATCGCGATCTCATCAAGACCAGTAAGACCGGTCTCAAGACCACGCAAAGCCTTTTGTAGCGATTCCTTGAACGTACGACCGATGGCCATGACCTCACCTACCGACTTCATGGCAGTCGTCAGGGTTGGTTCGGCACCAGGGAATTTCTCGAAGGCAAAACGAGGGATCTTGGTGACGACGTAATCGATGGATGGCTCGAAGGAGGCGGGTGTCGCACCGCCAGTTATGTCATTCTCGAGTTCATCGAGCGTATAGCCGACAGCGAGTTTGGCGGCGACCTTGGCGATGGGAAAGCCCGTCGCTTTCGATGCAAGAGCTGAAGACCTGGATACGCGCGGGTTCATCTCGATGACGATCAGACGGCCGTTCTCAGGGTTGACCGCAAACTGCACATTTGATCCGCCAGTCTCAACGCCGATCTCGCGCAGTACCGCGATCGAGGCGTTGCGCATGATCTGATATTCCTTGTCCGTCAAGGTAAGAGCCGGCGCAACGGTGATTGAGTCACCAGTATGAACGCCCATCGGATCGACGTTCTCGATCGAGCAGATGATGATGCAATTGTCCGCCTTGTCGCGAACAACTTCCATTTCATACTCTTTCCATCCGAGAACTGACTCCTCGATAAGAACCTCCGTTGTCGGCGAAGCGTCAAGGCCACTGCCGATGATCTCATAGAATTCGGCGCGATTGTACGCAATGCCGCCACCGGTGCCACCCATGGTGAATGAGGGGCGAATGATTGCTGGCAGGCCAACATGATCGAGCGCCGCACCCGCCATCCCCAGCGCATGGGCCACATAGCGCTGCTTGCGGTCGCCTTCGCCGAGCTGCCATTCAGTTTCCAGCTTGTCCAAAGCTGCGTCCAGCTCAGCACCCGAATATTTCGCCTTGACTGCCTCGCGCTGTTCCTTGTGCAATCTGCGGTCAAGGTCCTTGACCTCAGTGGCATTGGCTAGCATCGACTTTGGTGTTTCAAGTCCTATCTTTGACATGGCCTCGCGGAACAGGGCACGGTCCTCGGCCTTGTCGATCGCTTCGGCATTGGCGCCGATCATCTCGACATTGTAGCGGTCGAGGACGCCCATGCGGCGCAACGACAGGGCAGTATTCAGTGCGGTCTGGCCGCCCATGGTCGGCAAGAGGGCATCAGGACGTTCCTTGGCAATGATCTTGGCGACAACTTCCGGCGTGATTGGTTCGATATAGGTCGCGTCTGCCAGTTCCGGATCGGTCATGATCGTCGCCGGATTGGAGTTGACGAGGATGACGCGATAGCCTTCCTCCTTGAGCGCCTTACATGCCTGCGTGCCGGAGTAGTCAAATTCGCATGCCTGACCGATGATGATCGGCCCAGCGCCGATGATCAGGATAGATTTGATGTCGGTGCGTTTTGGCATGGGTGCGTTCCTATCAACAGCGTGCTGCACAAAAAACCGCACGGGTTTGACCGTACGGGCAGGCACATAATTCCAAATGCGAGGCTAAGGCTGCCTTATAGGCAAAGCCATCGCATTGCGTAACCCCAAAAACGCGCCATTTCACGCTTTTTCGCTGCAGTTTTTCGCCCCGTCCGACGGGTTATCGTCGCAACGCACCAATCACTCACGAAATTTGAGGCCCTATCCTGTGCGACTGCACGTTGAAAATTAGCATCGTGCGTGAAACAAATAGCACTATACTAAACCATAATGGGTCGGCCGTTTGGCGCCGGCGGCGATCGGGAGACGGGAAATGCGTTGGCAGGGCCGTAGACAGAGTGACAATGTTGAGGATCAACGCGGCGAAGGCGGCGGGATTCCCGGCGGCATCGGCCGCGGTGGTGGCTTTCGCCTTCCGGGTGGCTCCGGCATCCGCACGGCACGAGGTGGCGGATTTACCGGCATACTCATCCTGGCCGCGATATTCCTGTTTCTGAAGTTCTGCACAAACATCGATCCGATGCAGATACTCGTCGATTCCGGGGGCGGAGGCGGTCAATTGGTGCCAGGGCAGAGTCAGGCTCCTTCGGGCGATGCGTCCGTCAAGAGCAATGATGAGATGACGCAATTCGTGAGAACGGTCCTCGCGGAAACCGAAGATGTCTGGAGCGGTATCTTCCAGGCCGAAGGGCAGCAGTATCCCGCCCCGACCATGGTGCTGTTCGACGGGCAGGTTCGGTCGGCCTGCGGCTTCGCGAGCGCTGCATCCGGGCCCTTCTACTGTCCGGGTGACCGCAAGCTCTATATCGACTTGAGTTTCTATGACGAACTCGACAAGAAATTTGGGGCCTCAGGCGATTTCGCACAGGCCTATGTGCTGGCGCACGAGGTCGGGCACCATGTGCAGAATCTGATCGGGGTACTGCCGAAATTCAACCAGATGCGCCAGAACATGAGCGAGGCCGACGCCAATGCCATGTCCGTACGTGTCGAGCTCCAGGCCGACTGCTTCGCAGGCATTTGGGGCCACTATACCAAGCAGAAGGGCATTCTTGACGCCGGAGACCTAGAGGAAGCACTGAATGCTGCCCAGCAGATCGGTGACGATACGCTACAGCGGCGCATGCAGGGCTATGTTGTACCGGAGAGTTTCAACCACGGCACATCGGACCAGCGCGCGACATGGTTCAAGCGCGGCTTCGACAGTGGCAAGCTCGACGCCTGCGATACATTTAACGCGCCAATCTG
>NZ_JAIUDQ010000008.1 GCF_020164435.1 Phyllobacterium lublinensis
GGCGAATGTCACAGCCGTCGTGTTGGCGCCGCAAACCACGACAGCCACACGCTCGTCGGCCGCGGGAACGAATTTCCCGGTCAGAAGCGCGGCAAAGGCCGCCGCACCTCCGGGCTCTGTCACGATGCGGACCTTGTCCCACAGCGCTGCCTGCGCCGCGCGGATATCGTCATCGGAGACGAGCAGCGAATGCGCCACGAAAGCCTGGGCAATCGGGAACATCAGCGTGCCGACGCGTCTGGGCGCCAGCGAATCGGAGGCAATACCTTCCGTAGGGGAATCGACCGGTTCGCCGGCGGCCAATGCACGGTGCAGGGTCGGTGCGCCTTGGGGCTCGACCGCCACGATTTTTATCCGGCCACCGAACCATGCGGCGATGCCGCCGATCAGGCCGCCGCCGCCCACCGCGACCAGCAGCGTCGTGACATCCGGCACATCGGCCTCGATCTCGGCCCCCAATGTGCCCTGTCCGAGCAGGGTTTCGGGCTGGTCATAGGCATGGATAGCAAGGGCGCCGCTCGCATTGGCGAAGTCCTCGCTGACCGCCAGCGCATCGGCATAGCGGTCACCGCCCATAACGAGTTTGGCGCCGTAATCGCGGATGCGCTGCGCCTTGGTCGGGGAGGTGACCGCCGGGACGTATATCGTGGCGGTCACGCCGAGGCGCATCGCCGCATAGGCGACGGCGGCGCCATGATTGCCGCCGGATGCCGCGACAACGCCTGCCGGCGGAATGGGCCTGGTCAGGAGATTGGTGAAGGCGCCGCGCGCCTTGAACGAGCCCGAATGCTGCAGGCATTCCAGCTTGAGATCGACCCTGTGGTTCGCAAGACCGAAATCACCAAGGTCGATGCCGAGGACGGGCGTATGGCGGATATGCGGCCGGATCAACCGTTCGATGCGGGTTATCCGTTCGGGCGTGATCGCAATGGACATTGGATACTCGCAGATTGAGGACCAGGGCGTGCCCGGAGGTTGTGAGCACGCAATCGGACTGAGATGTTATGGGGCCTTGTTTCCGGACACAAGGAGCAGGCCCCCGCAGAATCCTGGGGTGCTCTCGATGCCCTGCCGCGATCCGCGCGGCATGGGAACAGGCCACATCTGCGGGAATGCCACATGGTCGGAGCCGCTGTATCGACGCCCTTTTTTGGTCAGCGCTCGCCGCGCAATACACGCCTTCTCCCGACCGCGGTGCATCTGGCATTTCTCAGCAATCATCAATTTTTACAAATGGAACCATACGCTTATCGCCATTCGTCGGCCGCACACCCGGAACATCCACGAACCCATCACGCCATTTTGAAATCGACGCGTTGACAGCAAAAAGAAGTTCTGGTTATCTGATTTTACAAATGAGCAATAATTGCACTTTTGTTGATTTGCCGAAACCGTGAGTCATTGGGGAGGAAAACCATGCTCAACCGCCGCCACATTCTGTCGAGATTTGCCTTTGCCGTATCCGCACTGTCCATGGCCGCAGGGCTCGGAATGGCCATGCCTGCCGCCAATGCCGAGGGCCTGAAGATCGGCTTCAGCCAGGTGACGCTGCAGTCGCCATTCTATGTGCAATTGAAGACTGGCGCCGAGGCGGCTGCCAAGGCCGGCGGCGATACCCTGGTGTTTCTGGACGCCAACGGCGATGTCAGCAAGCAGAACAATGATATCCAGGACCTGATCACGCAGGGTGTGAATGCCCTTATCATCAATCCGGTCAATCCCGACGCGGTCGTTCCCTCGCTCGAGGCCGCCGTCGCCGCCGGCATCCCGGTCATTACAGTCGACCGCAGCGTAAATGGCACCGGGGTCACCGCCCATGTCGGGCGCGACAACAAGAAAATGGGCCAGATGGTCGGCGAAGCGGTCGCCGCGCGGCTGAAAGCCGATGGCGTCGAAAAGGCCAAGATCATCGAGATCCAGGGCGATGCCGGGGGTGCGGTGATGATGGATCGCCGCGACGGGTTCCATAAGGCGCTTGAAGGCTCGGGCCACGCCATCGTCGAGGGGCCTTATGCTGAATACATCCGGGCCAATGCCGTCACCGCCATGCAGGACCTGCTCCAGGCCAATCCCGACGTCAAGGTCGTCTATGCCCATAATGACGACATGGCCCTCGGCGCGCTGCAGGTGCTGAAGGAAAACAACCGCAATGATGTGTTGGTCGCGGGCGTCGACGGGCTATCCGAAGCATTGACCATCATCGCCGAGGGCGGCAACTACATTGCCTCGGCGCTGAATGACCCGAAATATCTCGGCGACGTGACGATCCAGGTCGCTCGTGAAGCCGCGGCGAAAAAGGACGTATCGAAATTCGTTGACGCCGGCTCGACCCTCGTGACGTCGAAGAATGTTGCCGAATTCCCGCGCGAAGGTCTTTTTGCCGAGTATCGCCCGCAGGTTCTCGACCAGTAGGTCACCTCCCGAGACCGCGGGGCAGGGCACATCCTGTCCCGCGTCTTGTCAGACTTTCCATTCAAGGACCCGTTCATGCGCGCAGCAGTGCTCTATGCCCCCGGCGATATTCGCCTTCAAGATGTTCCCGCCCCGCAAGCTATAGAAGGCCACGTCATCGTGCGCGTAGCATCGGTCGGCGTATGCGGATCGGATATGCCGCGCATGCTGATCAAGGGCGCACACCGGATGCCGCTCATCTGCGGTCACGAATTTTCGGGTCACATCACCGAGATCGGCGAGGGTGTCGACGGTTTTGAAATTGGCGAACTTGTTGCCATTCCGCCCATGCTGCCCTGCTTCAAATGCGACCAGTGCCAGAAGGGCCAGTTCTCGCGGTGCAGGGATTATGATTATTTCGGCTCGCGCCGCGATGGCGCCTATGCGGAATATGTCTGCGTTCCGGTTGCCAACCTGCTCAAGACGCCGGAGGGCATCGATCCGCGAGCCGTCGCCATGACCGACCCCGCCTCCATTGCATTGCACGCCATCTGGAAGGCGGGCGGCATCGGCATGGGCCAGCGCGGCGGCGTCATCGGCTGCGGACCGATTGGTCTGTTTGCCATCCAATGGATGAAGCTTATGGGCGCAAGCGAGGTGGTCGCCATCGATGTCTCCGAGGAGAAACTGGCCATGGCCCGCCGGGCCGGGGCGAAGCACACATTCCTTGCGGGCGCGGATATTCCGCCAGACCTTTTGTGCGATACGATCATCGAGGCGGCGGGCCATCCTTCATCGATCAACACGGCAGCAAAGCTTGCGGCACCGAGCGGCCATGTCGTCTTCATCGGTATACCGGTTGCCGAAGTTACGCTCGACAACAGGACGTTCCAGCATTTCCTGCGCCAGGAGGTTTCCCTCCACGGATCGTGGAATTCCTTCGGCGCACCCTATCCCGGACCGCAATGGACCGTGACCCTGGAGAAGCTGGGCTCCGGCGAGCTTGAATGGGAGTTCATGATCACCCATGATCTCGATCTTGCCGAACTGCCGGGCATGTTCGAAAAGTTCAGGACCGACCGGTCGATGTTCTTTTCGAAAGTGATGTTCCGTCCATAACCGGGCGGAACGGGAGGAGCCGTAAAAAATGTCACTTGTCCTGAACTTCGATCTTGGCACGGGAGGTGTCAGGGCTGGAGTTTACGATGTGGAGCGCAGAATCATGCTCTCCCTGTCGGAAGCCAGTTACAATACCAGCTATCCGCGCGCCGGATGGGCGGAGCAGCAGCCCGAAGAATGGTGGAGCGCGCTTTTGACGGCCGGCCGCAATGCGGTCGCGCAATGCGGGTCGGGCGAAATCGCTTCCGTCTGCGTTGCCACGACCGCGTCATCGGTGGTGATCTGCGACAGGCAAAGCAAGCCGCTCTATCCGGCCATCCTCTGGATGGATTGCCGCGCCAGCAAGGAGGCTCGCGCCACTGAGAGCGTGGAACATCCGGTCATGGCCTATAGCGGCGGCGGTGATGCCGTCGAATGGCTGGTCCCTAAGGCCATGTGGCTGGCGCAAAATGAACCGGCGATCTTCGCCAGGGCCGATATCATCGGCGAGGCCCTGGACTTCATCAATTACCGGCTGTGCGGCATGTGGGTCGGTTCGCGCATGAATGCTGCCTGCAAATGGAACTACGATTCGAAGAATGCCGCCTTCGTTCCGGAAATCTACCGCGCACTCGGCATCCCCGAGCTGCAGCACAAGCTGCCGCAACCCATCGTGCCGGTCGGGGACGCTATCGGCAATCTGCTGCCGGAGGTGGCTGCAGCGCTCGGCATCACCACCCCTGCCATCGTCGCGCAGGGCGGCATCGATGCTCATATCGGTGTTCTTGGTGCGGGCACGGTTGCCGCCGGCGGGATGCTGATCATCGGGGGCACGTCGGTCGTCCATCTGACGCATCTGGAAGAACAGGGCGATGTCAGCGGATTCTGGGGACCCTATCCCAATGCCCTCGTGGACGGGTTGTGGCTGGTCGAAGCCGGCCAGGTATCGGCAGGCTCGATTCTCAACTGGTTCAGCCAGAAGCTTTTCGGGCTCGACGAGCAGGGTCACGCGGCATTGATCCGCGAGGCCGCGAGTTTGCGGAACCGCAGCCCCGGACTGCTGACCCTCGACTACTGGATGGGTAACCGCACGCCTTATCGCGACGCGGACCTGAGGGGTGCGATCCTCGGACTGTCGCTCGGCCATGATCGCGCCGATGTCTATGCGTCGGCGGTCGACTCGATCGCCCTCGGATCCGCCAATGTCGTGGCCGTTCTCGAAGACCGCGGCGTTGCCGTCGAGCGCATTGTGATTGCCGGCGGCATCTGCAAGAACGCCCTTTGGCTTCAGGCCACCGTCGACGCCCTTGGCAGAGCGGTCCATGTGGCCCATGACGATAACCTTTCGCTGATCGGTACGGCCGTCTGTTCGGCTCACGCCCTTGGCCTTTTTCCCGACCTGATCGCGGCATCGGAGGCATGTGCCGCACCGACCAGGGAACTCATACCCGAATCGGGGCGGGCGGGGCGCTATCGGGAGATGATGGAACTCTATAGAGATGCAACGGAAACACTCACGCCGGTGCTTCACGCGTTGAGTGTCCGGCAGATGGCGGGGGCAGAACGATGAACGATGCAAGACTAAATCCATCCGTCCGCCTTCCGTCCGATGAGCAGCGTGAGCATCTCATGGTGCGCGTTGCCAAGCTCTACTATGATCTCGAGCGAACGCAGAGCGAGATTGCGACGGAACTAGGCCTGACCCGCTGGCAGGTGGGCCGCCTTTTGACCGAAGCCAAGGAGCTCGGTGTCGTGCGCATCGAAATCACGCCGAGGGCCTATCGCAGGACGGAACTGGAAGTAAGGCTCCAGCAGGAATACGGCCTGAAGGATGCCATCGTGGTCCCCTCGGGCGGCACGACGGATTCGGCGCTGCTGATGGAAAGTGTCGCGCAGGCCGCTGCCAGATATCTTGCCGGGCTCAACCCGAAGCCCGAGCTGGTCGGCGTCTCGTGGGGCCGCACCATGTCGGCGGTCGCGCGGTTCCTGCCTGGCAACTGGAACCCTGGCGTGCATGTGGTTCTGGTCAACGGATCGACCAATCTCCGCTCGACGGCGACCCATACGAGTGCCGTTGCCGAAGAGTTTGCCAAGGCAGGCAATGGTTCGGCAACGCTCCTTCCCGTTCCGGCAATCGTTGGCAAGAAGAGCACGCGCGAAGTACTCGAGGAAGACCCGATCATCGAACGCGTGCTGACCCTGGCCAAGCGGGCCGAAGTGGTCTGCTTCGGCATGGGCGGCATTACGCATGAGTCGGTACTGCTCAGCTCTGGCTATCTCGACGAAGCCGATATCGACCGGCTGAAGGATGCGGGTGCCGTAGGCGACATACTCGGCCGTTTCGTGGATCGCGACGGCAGGATCGTCGATACGGCCATCGATGACCGGACCGTCGGTCTACGCCTGGATTTCCTCAAGTCAAAGCCGTGGTCGATCGGAGTCGTTGCGGGTGAGGAAAAGCTCCAGATCGCCGTGTCCGCCCTGAAGGCCGGTTATGTATCCGTCATCGTTACCGATGAAGCGACCGCCCGTTACGCGCTTGGGATTGGAGGCTCAGAAGATGGCGAATGATGTCCTGACCGTCGAGCGCGTCTCCAAGATATTCATGCCCAACATTGTTGCGCTGGAGTCCGCGTCGCTGAACGTGCGGGCAGGAGAAGTCCATTGCCTGCTGGGCGCCAATGGTGCGGGCAAGTCAACCCTGCTCAAGATCATTGCTGGTGCATTTCGACCAACGGATGGCGTATTGCTGCTGGACGGCGTACCGGTCGAGCTGCGCTCGCCGGCGGAAGCGGCCCGCCTTGGTATTTCGATGATCTATCAGGAGCTTGATCTGGTCCCGCAATTGACGGTCGAGCAAAACCTCTTCCTCGGCCACGCGCCAGGCAAGTTCGGTCTCATCGATCACAAGGAGCGGCGGCGCAGGTCGAGCGAGGCACTGAGGCGGGTCGGCGCCGGATTCTCGCCGGATGCGCGGGTGGAAACGCTCTCCGTAGCCAACCAGCAACTGACCGCCATCGCGCGGTCGCTGACCATGGATGCCAAGATCATCATCATGGATGAGCCATCGGCGTCGCTCAACGAGACCGAACTCGAGAGCGTGTTCGAGGTCATCCGCGATCTCGTCCGGCACGGCGTCGCCATCCTCTATGTCAGCCATCGGCTCGGTGAGCTTCGCGAGATTGGTGATCGCGTCACGGTGCTTCGGGGTGGTAAGAC
Organism: Phyllobacterium lublinensis; assembly: GCF_020164435.1. Taxonomy (GTDB): domain Bacteria; phylum Pseudomonadota; class Alphaproteobacteria; order Rhizobiales; family Rhizobiaceae; genus Phyllobacterium; species Phyllobacterium lublinensis. The sequence continues at coordinate 6,709 of NZ_JAIUDQ010000008.1, forward strand.
CATCGATACGTTCGACGTTGCGAGCACTGGCGACGAGGCACTCGTGGAAGCGATCATCGGCAAGGAGCGCTCCCTGATCGAGCGCAAGACCCGCAAGCCGGTCACCGGAAAAGTGGCGCTGCATGTCAACCGTCTGCGGGGAGCCGAGGGCCTCGATATCGCCGGTCTTGAAGTGCGGTGGGGCGAGGTCGTCGGTCTGACGGGTCTCAACGGAGCCGGCCGCACCTCATTCCTGAAGTCGCTGTTCGGTGCAAACAGTTTTGAAGGCGATATCGTATTGGAGGACAAGTCCTTTCATCCGCGCCATCCGGCACACGCCATCCGTCGCGGCATTGGTCTGGTGCCGGAAAGCCGCAAGACCGAGGGCCTTATCCTTCATGCCCCGATTTACAAGAATGCAACCTTGCCATCCATGAACCGGAGCTGGCTGACGCGCCATTCCCTGCAAAAACAGCGAACGGCACCGGTCCTGGAAAGCCTTTCCACCAAGTATGGCAAGGCCGAGCAGGCGGTGGTCCAGCTTTCGGGCGGCAATCAGCAGAAGGTCGTCCTGGCGAAATGGATTATCAACGGCGCGCGCATCCTGCTGCTCGATGAGCCGAGCCGCGGGCTCGACATCGGCGCCAAGGCCGACCTTTACAACCTCGTCGATCAGCTAGCCGAAGGCGGCGCTGCAGTCATTGTCGCCAGCAGTGAGCTGGAGGAGCTTTATGCCGCTTGCGATGCCATCTGGGTCTTCCACGAAGGACGCAATATCGGCAGGTACGATCCATCCGTCACCGACCGCGATACGATATTGCGGGCCACAATTCTGGGTGAAAATCATGTCCAACTCTGAAAGCGCACTGCCGTCGGTTCATGCGCACGCGCCGGGCCTCAGCAAACGTATCGCTGATCTGGCCATAGAATATAATTTCATCGTCATCTTCCTGGCGGTGGTGGTCATCGCCGCAACCCTGTCGGGTAATTTCCTGACCTTTACCAATATAGCCAATCTGTTCCAGCAGGCGGCCGTCGTGGGTGTGGTGGCGATCGGCATGACCTTTGTCATTCTCACCGGCAATATCGATTTGTCGGTTGGCAGCGTCGTGGCGCTTTGCGGCATGCTGGTGGCGACGCTGTTGTCGCAAGGGTATGATCCGTTCGTCGCGGTGGCGATTACTGCGCTTGCAGGCACGACCTGTGGCGCGGCCATGGGAGCGATCAGTGCACTCGCGCAGGTGCCGAGCTTCATTGTCACGCTGGCCGGGCTCGTCTCGTTTCGTGGTCTCACCTATCTTATGACGGACGGCGTCCCGGTCAGCGGGCTGCCGCAGGGATTTGCCGCGATCAGCTCGACGATGGTGCCAATCCTGCCGGGCTTCGCCATTTCTTCCATGGGGCTGATCTTCATCGTCCTTTGCATCCTGGCAGGTTTGGTTCTGCGGTTCACGGTCTTCGGCGAATATGTATTTGCGACTGGCGGCAATCCCGAAGCGGCACGCCTGTCCGGCCTGCCAACGCGCCTGATCGTGACTGCGGTTTTCGCGGTGTCGGGCTTCATGGCAGCGCTCGGCGGAATTCTCTTGACCTCGCGTCTGCGCATCGGGCAGCCGACAGCAGCACAAGGGCTGGAGCTCGACGCGATTGCAGCGGTAGTGCTGGGCGGTACCAGCCTGTTTGGCGGGCGTGGGGGTGTCCTCGGCACCTTTTTTGCCGTGATGCTTCTCCAGGTACTTCGCAATATATTCAATCTTCTGGGGTTGGGCTCCTTCTACCAGATGACTGTAACCGGTATCATCATCGTTGCAGCCATCCTGCTCAATCGCTTTATAGATCATAGGAAGGGTCGGGGATGAACACGCAACACACCAAGGTTCCGGATGGAACGGAAATCAAGCTGGCACATTCCCACGCGCGCAATGCCGGCACCAAGCTCAGGCCGGAATGGTTCGAGGACATCGCGGTCAATCGCTCGGCGACGGAACGCCGCGCTGCGACACTGACGACGCGCCGGACGGTGAAAAAGGAGTATCAGGCTGCATGGCTGGTCAAGGCCATCACCTGCATTGACCTGACCACGCTTGCCGGCGACGACACGGCGGGTCGTGTCCGCCGCCTTTGTGCCAAGGCGCGCCGCCCGATACGGGACGACATTCTTGAAGCGCTTGGCCTTGCGGACGAAAACATCACAACCGGCGCTGTTTGCGTCTATCCCACCATGGTGCCGCACGCGGTCAAGGCGCTGCATGGCTCGGGGATCCCCGTTGCTTCCGTGGCGACTGGATTTCCAGCTGGCCTCACTCCGCTGCCGCAACGGCTGGCCGAAATCCACTATGCGGTGGGCGAAGGCGCTGCCGAGATTGATATCGTCATCACGCGTGAGCACGTTCTCACCCAGAACTGGCAGGCACTCTATGACGAGATCGTGCAGATGCGCCAGGCCTGCGGCGATGCGCATCTCAAGGCCATTCTCGCGACGGGTGATCTCAATACGCTGCGCAACGTCTATCGGGCTTCGATGGTGGCGATGCAGGCCGGCGCCGATTTCATCAAGACATCGACTGGCAAGGAGGAGGTGAACGCCACGCTTCCGGTCAGCCTGGTCATGCTGCGCGCATTGCGGGATTACGGAGAGCTGTCGGGCCAGACGGTCGGGTTCAAGCCGGCCGGTGGCATGAAAACCGCCAAGGATGCCATGAACTGGCTGATCCTGATGAAGGAAGAGCTTGGACTCCCATGGCTGCAGCCGGATCTGTTTCGCCTCGGCGCAAGCTCGATGCTCGCCGACATCGAACGGCAGCTGGAACATTATGTGACGGGCCGCTACGCCGCGTCTTCGCGCCACGCGCTAGCCTGAGGAAATGAGCATGGGACAGATCAAGGACATCCTTCGCACCATGGAATACGGCCCCGCACCGGAGAGCAACTCCGACGTCAAGAACTGGCTTGAGATCAACGCGAAGGGCTTCGGCCACTTTATCAACGGCAAGTTCACTCCGGTGGAAGGTCGCAAGACATTTTCCGTCAGCAACCCGGCCAACGAAACCGTTCTGGCCAAGGTCGCGCAGGGTACGGCAGAGGATGTCGATGCGGCCGTCAAGGCCGCACGCGGCGCCTTCGGCAAATGGTCTAAGTTGCCAGGGCACGAGCGCGCCAAGTATCTTTATGCCATTGCGCGTCATATCCAGAAGCGTGAACGGTTTTTTTCCGTCCTTGAAACCATGGACAATGGCAAGCCCCTTCGCGAGACGCGCGATATAGATATTCCGCTCGTGGCCCGGCATTTCTACCATCATGCCGGCTGGGCAGAGATGGTCGAGACCGAGTTCGAAGGGTACTCGCCGGTCGGTGTCTGCGGCCAGGTGATCCCGTGGAACTTCCCTTTGCTGATGCTCGCATGGAAGATCGCCCCCGCGCTCGCCGCGGGTAATACGGTCGTGCTGAAGCCTGCCGAGTTGACGCCACTGACCGCGATCGCCTTTGCCGAAGTCTGCCATGAAATCGGCCTGCCCGCGGGCGTGGTCAATATTGTCCACGGCGATGGCGAAACCGGCGCGCTGATCTGCGGTCACGACGACATCGACAAGGTCGCCTTCACCGGCTCGACCGAAGTTGGCCGCATCATCCGCGAACAGATTGCCGGTTCGGAAAAGAAGCTTTCGCTGGAACTGGGCGGCAAGTCCCCCTTCATCGTCTTCGAGGATGCCGATCTGGATGGAGCGGTGGAAGGTGTTGTCGATGCCATCTGGTTCAACCAGGGTGAAGTTTGCTGTGCCGGCTCGCGCATACTCGTTCAGGAAGGCATTGCGGAACGCTTTTACAACAAGCTACGCAAGCGCATGGAAACGTTGCGGGTCGGTGACCCGCTCGACAAGACCATGGATATCGGCGCGCTTGTTTCCGCCGGCCAGTTGAAACGCGTCTCCGCGCTGGTCGAGCAGGGCAAGGCCGAGGGCGGGACGCTGTGGCAGGCGAAGGTAGAACTGCCGGCCAAGGGCAGCTACTTCGCACCCGGCTTCTTTACCGATGTCGAGCCGGCATCGACGGTCTGCGAAGTCGAGATCTTCGGTCCCGTCGCCACCGCCAGCACCTTCCGCACCCCCGATGAAGCGATTGCACTCGCCAACAACACCAAGTACGGGCTGGCAGCCTCGATCTGGTCGGAAAATATCAACCTCGCGCTCGATATGGCGGCGCGGGTCAAGGCCGGGGTCGTCTGGATCAATTCGACCAATCTGCTCGATGCGGGCGCCGGTTTCGGCGGTTACCGCGAAAGCGGATTCGGCCGTGAAGGAGGCCGCGAAGGCCTTTACGAGTATCTTTCGGCCGATTGGGAAAAGCGCCTGCCTCCGGTGAAAGCCGAACCGGCGCTCAAGCTTTCGGCAGCGCCCGACGGCGATGCGAAGGTCGCCGGGACCGGTGCGATCGACCGAACGGTCAAGAACTATGTCGGCGGCAAGCAGGCGCGTCCGGATGGCGGTTACAGCTATTCGGCGCTCGGCAAGGGCGGGCAGGTCATTGGCCAGGCCGGGCTAGGCAACCGCAAGGATATCCGCAACGCGGTGGAGGCGGCGGCCAAGGCCGGCGCCTGGGGTGCTGCCACAGCGCACAATCGTGCGCAGGTGCTGTATTATATCGGCGAGAACCTCAGCGCCCGGCAGGCCGAGTTCGAGGCCCTGCTGGTGGAAAGCACGGGCGTGTCCACCAAGGCGGCCGCCGAGGAGTTTGCTGCTGCGTTGCGCCGCATCTTCTACTATGCCGCCCAGTCCGACAAATATGATGGGGCGGTCCACGCAACCAAATCCCGTCATGTGACATTGGCGATGAACGAGCCATGGGGTGTCATGGGAATTGTCTGCCCCGACGAGATGCCGCTCTTGTCCTTCGTTTCGCTGGTTCTGCCGGCGATTGCCATGGGTAACCGTGTGATCACGGTGCCTTCGACGCGACATCCGCTTCTTGCCGCCAACCTCTACCAGGTTCTCGACACGTCAGATGTTCCCGGCGGTGTGGTCAACATCGTCACGGGTGAGCGCGACGTGCTGGCCAGGACGCTGGCCGATCACGACGAGGTCGATGCGCTCTGGTATTTTGGCTCGAAGGAGGGCAGTGCCATGGCGGAAAAGGCGTCCTGCGGCAATCTCAAGGCGACCTGGGTAAGCAATGGCCGCCAGCGCGATTGGCTCAGCACCGGCCAGGGCCAGGGCAGGGAGTATCTGCGCCGGGCCGTGCAGGTGAAGAATATCTGGGTGCCCTACGGCGAGTAGCGTTTCACCTTTGCTGCAATTGTTCTATCGCCGTCAGGTGTGACGGCGATAGAGCCAAAGCGTAAGCGGTGCAAGTAGGATTGCCAGGAGGGTACACGTCTGCGAAACGCCTGGTCAGGCCCCTCCACGTCAAAATGACACCGCTCTGCCATAGTTCCTGCGAGAATCGATTATATCTCGACCGCCTTGAAGCCTATAAGAGGCTGAAGTGAAGCGATTGGAACCAGGGCCCATGAACAGGTATTCATTCGGATTCTGGGTATTCGTGCTTTGCGCCGTTGCAGCCAGCGGTGTGCTTTACGGATATCTTGGCTACGGGGAAGCATCGCTGACCGGCGCGATATTTGCGCTGTTCATCTGTATCCCTGTCATTGCCTTCGAACGCGGGACGCTTTTCCCGCGGCTGTACAACTGGATCAACGCGCTGCCAACGCCAGCCTTCATTGTCTGCGCGTTCCTCGTCTTCTATCTGTTCATCAGCGTGGGCTACACCCTGTGCGGCACGCTGCTTTGGGCCATCGGGTACCTTCCGGGCGATTGGTGGCAACAGGCGGTCCTGCCGCCGAAAATCCTGTTCTACACGCTTGGCGTTTCGGCCATCCTCAGTTTCGTCACCCGGGTGCGCGAACTCCTCGGCCGCGATATCTTCGCCAATCTGCTGATAGGACGCTATCGCAGGCCGATCGAGGAAGCACGTGTCTTCCTGTTCGTCGACCTGGTCGGATCGACCTCCTTTGCCGAAGAATTCGGTGACCTGCGGGCCCAGCAATATCTGAGTGCGCTGTTTGCCGAGCTGGCTGCACCGGTACGTCGCCGCCACGGGACGATCGATGATTATGTCGGCGATGCGGCCATCATCACCTGGCCCATGGAGCGCGGTATACGGGATGGCAATTGCGTTCATTGCATCTTCGATATCCTCGATGCGATCGAAGCCAATGCGGACAAATGGATGAAGCGCTTCGGCAGGATACCGCGCTTGCGGGCGGCATTGCATGGCGGCCCCGTCATCACCGCTGAAATCGGGGTCGACCATCACAAGATCACCTATTTCGGCGACACCGTGAATACGACCGCGCGGCTGGAAAGCCTGTGCCGGACACTCGATTCTCCCGTACTTATCTCAAGCGATCTCGCCGCGCGCATAAAGTTTCCGGGTGATGTCGAGGCCACATACCTTGGCACCCATGCCCTGCGCGGCAAGGGGCAGGCACTCGGGGTGATGGCCCTGTCGCGCGGGAAGGATCAGCGATTGAAGCTTGTTGCCCAGCGGGCCTGATATTTCGATCCGTTCGGCGCGGGCAGCAGTAGCGAGGCGCCGGTGAGCTGCGGCCAGAGGCAACTGATGTCCACTGCCAATGCGAGGTAGGCGGCGTCTTAAGCAGAAAGTGTATGCTTCTTGGCGAGCGAAAGTATCTGGTAGTCGTCGTCGGTATGCTGATCATCGAGTAGAAGGTGGAAGCCCACGTGTGATACTGACCGATCCGCGAAAGGCCAAGGAACCCCCACAGCCAAGTTGCATAATATAGCTTATGGAACTAAAAAGTGTGGCTTCCCTTGTGCGGTCAGCGTGATCATCCGCTCGCCGGTGGATGTACGATCCTTGGCGGCGCACGTGCCTACCTTGTCGTCAGCCGTGGCGTTTGGAGGCCCTGGTCGTTCTGCATATGCATCCGGCCAGCCAATATCCTTGAGGATGTGGTCCGGAAGGTCGTTGATACATCGTTTGTTGCGCGATCGCCTGATCGAAGCCGCCACATCTGCCATGATCCGGCTCAATCCTCGAACCAAGTTGATTCCTCCATAAGCCATATGCCATCTCCTTGACCCATCTGGCATCGACCGGCTATGCCAGATGGGGTTGCTGAGTCACTGAGATCAAACGGCTCGCTGTTCGTGGCCCTTGGCGCTCGCTTCACGCAATTTCTGGGCGCATTCTTCGCAGCAGACTTCAACGACATGCGTTCCGATTTTGACCTCGATGGCTGTCGCATCGAGTTTGTCGTCACAGACGGCGCAGGTTTTCTCGGTCATCTTTCTATCTCCCTTTCAGCCCGATTGTCGGCCTGCTCAGGAGACCATTTAGTTGCCATAGCCGCTATCGAGATCTTTAGGCGTTTCGGGTGGATCGCGTGAAGGCCGTCGGTGACCGGCCGTAGGCCTGGCGAAAGGCGGCCGTGAAATGACTGTGGCTGGAAAAGCCCAGATCCAGGGCCAAAGCGGTGAGGTCGTCATATCGCGCGATCATATCCAGTGCACGCGCAAGACGCAGATGGAGGTGATAACGGTACAGGGGAACGCCTTCGACCTGCCGGAATATCTGGGTCAGGTAGACGGGCGAACCGCCGGTTTCAGCGGCAATGTCCGCCAAGGTCCAGCGCCGGGATAGATCGCTCGCCAGAAGAAGTTTGATCCGATCGGCCAGCCGGCTGCGTGCATAGGTTGCCCGGTGGCGGTGTGCCTGTCGCGGTCCAAGACTACGGCATACCAGCGTAAGCAACAGGCTCTCCGCTTCGAGTGGGTCGATGGTGCCGTTCGTCAGACTGTGCCGCAACAATGCAACCAGGACCTGTGCCCGCGCATCGATGCGCAGATGCTGGCGGCAGAAGCCCGGGTTGCCATGGTCATTGAGCAGGGATTTGGGTGCCAATTCGCGCAACATTGACTCCGGCAGGCAGAGCGACAGGCTTGCGTCGCCACCTTCGACGGGGTGACTGACCTGATAGGTTTCATCGGCATTGAAGAAGAGTACATGGTTCGCATCCGCCACGGTTTGGTCACCGCCGACATGCCGGACGTAGAGACCGCGATACGGAAACACGAGATGCGTTGCCGAAGCAGATTCTTCCGCGCTGCGATGGCGGCATGTGCCGCGGCAGACAACATCATGTACCGCTATGGTGTCGGTCAGCAAAAGGTGGCTGACGTCGAACTCCGGCAAGGTGCTCCTCCTACCATGCATGCGCGCGATAAATAATACAGCGAGGCTCCTGACATCGGTCTGTCAGGAGCATGAGCGTTGTCTGGTGCCGATTGCACGCAGAATATCCCTTTTGCGCCAGATGTTGAATTGAACAGGGATAATTCATTGAAAATCAGCTTTTTGATTTACGCGATACGCGCTATTATCCCTATTGCTCCATTAACAACCTTGATTGGGGATAATATGATTGAATTCAAGGAATTATCTTCTGATCAAATACGCCAGCATGTCGATACCGAGCAGAGCTACGAGGTCTACGGCAGAAGCCTGAAGGAGTATGACCAGCGCTTCGCCGGTTCCATGTCATGGAAGACGAGCACGAATGGCAAGGAATATCTCTACAAGAAGACGAGCGGCATCTGGAAATCACTGGGCCCGAGATCACCGGAAACCGAAACTATCTACAAACAGTTTCATTCCGGTCGCGACAATACCAAGGACCGCCTGACCCGTCTTGCACAACGACTGGATGAACTTGCCCCGGTCAACCGGGCCATGGCACTTGGGCGTGTGCCGCTTCTGACGGCGCGCATCGTCCGCGCCCTGGACAAGAGCGGCCTCATGGGAACGGCGGTCGATGTCGTTGGAACAAATGCGCTTTTTGTCTATGAGCGCTTGGGCGGCGTCCAGATCACGAGCGGACTGCTTTCCACGCAGGACGTCGATCTCCTGATGGACTCGCGATTCAGCCTGCGGTTGATAAGCCAGGAGTTCGGTGCCAAGGGATTGATCGGTCTCCTGCAAAAGATCGATCATTCATTTGCGCCCCTGGCGAAGAACAGCTACCGGGCAGCCAACCGTGATGGTTTCCTGGTCGATCTTATCAAACCGACGCCCAGGAACGTCATGGCAAGTGGGGGAAAGTCGCGTTTCAGCGCAGACGAAGATGATTTGCAAGCCATTGAAATTGAAGGGCTTTCATGGCTGGTCAACAGCCCTAAAGTGTCTGCGGTCGTGATCGATCAGCGCGGTTACCCACTGGCATATTCCTGCCCGGACCCACGAGCCTTTGCGCTGCACAAACTGTGGCTGTCGCGGCGAGCCGATCGTGATGCGGCCAAGCGGATTCGCGACGGCATGCAGGCGCGTGCGGTAGCGGACCTCGTCCGCACCCGGCTTTCGCATCTTTCCTTTGAATCCAGTGACTTGCAGGCCCTCCCCTTGTCCTTGCGGCAGCTTGCACCGGAACTCCAGCCCGGCGGCGACAGCATGGAACAGAGCATCTCACCCAACTGGTGAGCACTCGCCTTGGCACAGCACAAATTCCCGCGTGAGTTGAAAATTTGACACCAAATTCGAAGATTCCCGGTTGAGATTCCGACATTCGGCATGCAAATCGGCCGAGATCCGCCCTAACCTTTCCGCAAAACAAGAAAAAAGGTGCCAGATATCCGTCTGGCACCCTTTCCATTCCGAAATTAATTGAACTCTCGTTCAATTAATTTCATGCTTAACTATAGGCTTGCATTGGCGGGCAGGAGCAAACCAGATTGCGATCGCCCGCGACATTGTCGATGCGTGACACTGGCGGCCAGTATTTCGGGTTCTCCTCGCTCTCCCCTGCAGGCAGGCTTGCCACGCTGCGGCTGTAGGGATGCGACCAGTCGTCGGCAAGAACATCGCCTGCCGGATGCGGCGCATTGACCAGCGGATTATCATCCTTCGGCCATTCGCCGCTGGCAACCTTTGCCGCCTCGCCCGCTATCGCAATCATCGCATCGCAGAAACGGTCGATCTCGCGCTTCGATTCGGACTCGGTCGGCTCAACCATCAGCGTTCCAGCGATCGGCCAGGACATGGTCGGGGCATGGAAGCCATAGTCGATCAGCCGCTTGGCAATATCCTCGACGCTGATGCCCGCGCTTTCCTTCAGCACACGCGTATCGAGAATGCATTCGTGCGCGACACGGCCATTGCGACCCTGGAACAGCACCGGATAGGTGTCCTTCAGGCGATCGGCGATATAGTTGGCATTGAGGATGGCCATTTCCGTCGCGCGTTTCAAACCGGCGCCACCCATCATGCGGATGTACATCCAGGTGATCGGAAGGATCGATGCGCTGCCGAAGGGTGCGGCCGAAACTGCATGAGCCGATCCAACTGCAACATGGCCAGGCAGGAAGGCGGCGAGGCGCTGCTTGACGCCGATCGGCCCCACGCCGGGTCCTCCGCCGCCATGCGGAATGCAGAAGGTCTTGTGCAGGTTCATGTGACACACGTCTGCGCCAATGTCGCCGGGGCGTGCCAAACCAACCAGCGCATTGAGGTTGGCCCCGTCGAAATAGACCTGGCCGCCATGCGCATGGATCATCGCACAGATATCCTTCACGCCCTCCTCGAAGACCCCATGGGTCGAAGGATAGGTGATCATCAGCGCCGCAAGATTGGCGGAGTGCAATTCGGCCTTGGCCTTCAAATCGTCGAGGTCGATATCGCCTTCATCTTCGCAGGCCACGACAACCACACGCATGCCGGCCATATGGGCGCTGGCAGGATTGGTGCCATGCGCTGACTCCGGAATGAGGCAGACATCCCGATGGTCATCGCCGCGATCAAGATGGTAGCGGCGGATGGCCAGCAGGCCTGCATACTCACCCTGACTGCCCGCATTGGGCTGCAGGGAAACCGCATCGAAGCCGGTGATCTCGGCCAGCCAGTTTTCCAGGTCGTCGGTCAGCGACTTGTAGCCCAGTGCGTGACCGGCGGGGGCAAACGGATGCACGTTCGCAACGCTCTGCCAGCTGACAGGCAGCATCTCGGCTGCAGCGTTCAGCTTCATCGTGCAGGATCCGAGCGGGATCATGGCGCGGTCAAGCGCCAGGTCCTTGTCGGCAAGCCGGCGCAGGAAACGCATCATCTCGGTTTCGGACCGCTGCTGGTGGAAGACGGCCTGGGTCATGAAGCCCTCGGCTGGCCGGGTTCCCGGCAGTGTTGCCTCGGCAGTTTCCGGGACGCTGGCCCCGAATAGCGCGGCCAGAGCGACCAGATCTTCGTCCGTCGTGGTTTCATCAACCGCAATGCCGATGCGGTCCTGGTCGACGATGCGCACAAGGCGTCCGTCCTTTTCAGCGGCGGCGGCGATGGCGCCCGCCTTGCCGGGAACATTGACCGTTATTGTATCGAAGAAGTGCTTGCCGCCGATTTGAAGTCCGGCAGCGGCAAGACCCGCCGCCAGGCGTGCGGTCCGGGCATGAACCTGGCTCGCAATCGCCCGCAGACCCTGCGGTCCGTGCCATATGGCAAAGGATACTGCCATGTTGGCCAGAAGAGCCTGCGCCGTGCAAATATTGGATGTCGCCTTGTCGCGGCGGATATGCTGTTCGCGGGTCTGAAGCGCAAGGCGATAGCCGGCCCGACCCTTGGCGTCGACCGACTGGCCAACCAGGCGTCCCGGTATAAGCCGCGTCAGCGCGTCGCTGACGGCAAGATAGGCGGCATGCGGTCCACCATAGCCGATCGGCACGCCGAACCGCTGCATCGAACCAGCGGCAATATCCGCTCCAATCGAGGCCGGGGATGTACTGATCGTGAGCGCCAGGGGATCGGCGACGGCAATGACCAGCGCGCCAACAGCCTTTGCGGCCTTGATGATGGCGGAGTGATCGCCATAGACACCATAGGTATCCGGCCAGGGCACGATGATCGCCGCTACTTCCGCGTTGATTTCGCCACCATTCACCGTCATTCCGAGCGGCTCGGCACGCGTCCTGACCACGTCGAGGATCTGCGGATGGACATCTCCTGCAAGGACAATGCGCGCGCGCTTTTCGCGATGATGCCGCCAGGCGATGCCAACGGCTTCGGCGACCGCTGTCGCCTCGTCAAGCAGCGAGGCAGATGCCACAGGCAGGCCCGTCAGCTCTGTAACCAGCGTCTGGAAATGGAACAGCAGCTCAAGCCGCCCCTGGCTGATCTCGGACTGGTACGGCGTATAGGCCGTGTACCAGGCCGGGTTCTCGAACAGGTTGCGTTGAATCACCGCCGGCACGTGGGTGCCGTGATAGCCCTGCCCGATGAAACTCTTGAGTGTCTTGTTCTGGTCCATCTTTGCGGCGAGCTCGGCCAGGGCCTCAGCCTCATTGACCGCCTCAGGGATATTCAGCGGCCGCTCCAGACGGATGGACTTCGGCACCGCCTGCGAAATCAGGGTTTCGAGCGAAGGAATGCCAAGCGTCGCCAGCATGGCGCGCGAGCCCTGGATACTCGGGCCAATATGACGATCGGTGAAGGGGAAGATTGTGTTGTTGTTCATGGTGCGCCTTTTGTCTGCAGTTCAATGGCCCTTCCCGTCGCTTCGCTCCTCCCCTCCCACAAGGGGGGTAAGGCCGCAAACGATACGAAGTTCTGCATCCAGCGAGTAACAATGGTATGGGATGCAGCACTTATACCCTCCCCGTGTGGGGAGGGATGGGCCGGAGGCCCGGGAGGGTATATGGTATTCCTATCCAATAATCGCCTTGTATCCCGCCTCATCCAGCAGCGCGGCCAGCTGGCTCGTGTCGGAGAGTTTCATCTTCCACAACCAGCCATCGCCTGTGGCCGATGAATTGACCAGGGCCGGGTCGCTTGCTGTCGCCTCGTTGACCTCGACCACTTCGCCGTCCACCGGCGCATAGACGTCGGAGGCTGCCTTGACTGATTCAACCACAACGGCCGGGTCGCCCTTCGACAGGGACTGGCCAATCTCGGGCAATTGGACAAAGACGAGATCGCCGAGCTGATCCTGCGCATGATCGGTAATGCCGACCGTGGCAACGCCGTCCTCGACGCGTACCCATTCGTGATCTTCGGTGAAATATGTGGATGCCATCGGTATTATCCTTTGTGGTAGCGATGTGGCGTGAAGGGAAGTGAATGAACATGGAGCGCAATGCGATTGCCGCGCACCTCGGCGAAAACCTGGGTGCCGACGGGAGCAAAATCCTTGCCGACATAGCCCATTGCAACGGGATAGCCTGCTGACGGACCGAAGCCGCCCGATGTCACCAAACCAACAGTATTGCCGTGGATATCCACCAGAAGGGAATCCGACCGCACCGGTTGGCGGCCATCAGGTTTCAGGCCGACGCGTTTGCGGCTTGGACCCTTGGCGAGCTTGTCCTGGAGCGCCTTGGCTCCGATGAACGCCGCCTGCTCGCGCACGGGCTTGGAAATGGCCCATGTAAGACCTGCGTCGACAGGATCCGTTTCCGGCGTGATATCGTTGCCATGCAGGCAGAGTCCGGCTTCGAGACGCAGGCTGTCGCGCGCCGCAAGGCCGACCCATTCCACACGTTCGTCGGCGAGGAGCGCCATTGCAAGCTTCCGCGCCTCTCCGGCGGGCAGCCCGATCTCGAAACCGTCTTCCCCCGTATAGCCGGACCTGCTCATGAACCAGCCGGGCTTCGGTTCGAAACCATGCATGAAGGAAAGTCCGGTTCCGTCAATTCCGGCGGCGGCGAGGACGTCGATCGCCATCGGTCCCTGGATTGCCAGGAACACGCGGTCCAGCGCATCGATTGAACAATCATAGCCTTTGGCTACTGCACGCAGATGCGCCTCGTCGGTAGCGGCATTGCCGGCATTGGCAACCACCATGAAGCGGTCGTCGCCCAGCCTTGTGACGATCAGATCATCGAGGATACCAGCCTTCTCATCAAGGAAGAACGTGTATTTGGACTGTCCCGCGGCCAAGGACGCCGCATCAAGCGGGCACGCGCGAGCAAGCAGCGCGGCGGCGCCAGGACCGGAAACCTCGAACAGCTGCATGTGGGAAATATCGAAAAGTCCGGCAAGCTCGCGGGTGTGAAGATGCTCCTTCATCACGCCAAGCGGATAGGTGATCGGCATTGACCATCCCGCAAATCCGCCAAAGCGCGCATTGGCGGCTTTGTGCAGATCCTCAAGAGGTAATGACTTGAGATGTTCTGATTTGTTGTTTTCGTCGGCGCCCATTTTTACTCCAGAGACATGCAAAGACCTCCGCCACAATGGCGGATTCAATCTTTACCCCTCTGTCGGAAGCCTGAGAGACTCGCCCGGCCGGAACGCTGCTCTTGCGGTCTGGCTGAACTTACACCTTCGGCGCGGGGTTTCCCCCGACTTTCCAGAGTTGTCTTATCCGTTTGCGGTTCCTGGTACCTGAGAGATTTCGGGCGATTTCCCCTTCGGTGGTCCTGCGCATCACTGCACGGGACACTCTCCCGCAAACTGACAGGGCCTTGCGATTGTGCAAATCATCAGACCCTCGACAGGCTGGACCATAGCGCACCCGCATCAGGCTGTCATGGCAAAAACCACCAATTTGCCGTTTTGTGGACAGAAATTGTCGAAGGAGGGACACTGTGCTTTGGTCGTACGACTGCAGAAATCCTGACCGGCTGCTGCGCCGCGGCCGCCATTTTCATATTGTGAGCCAAGCGGAACGCATAATAACCCCAGTCCGGCGACGCTACCGGACATTGCCCGAGTTCAAGCATGTCTCGATTTGTCCGATCCCGGGCTAGCTTGCGTATACTGTATCGGTGCCCATCGCACCCACGGGATTACGGCAGCACAACAGGTTTTGCTATTGCGCGACGTTGTGCAGTAAAACCCAGCCAATTCCAACAGCTATTGCAAGGATGGCCACGAACAGACTGCCATACAGTTGGTATGGCCGATCGTTTGGCAGCTGGTGATTAAAATCACGCATGAAAGTCCTCTCAAAGGGTTCGAGGCTCCCATCTCAAACACGCCATGGACAAGCTTGGCAGATGAGAGCTCTGCTCGAATTTTTCCGAAGTTTACCCCTTGCACGCAGGACAAACCATTGAGCAATCCGAGGTATTTGGGAGATCTCAACTAAATAATTTGGGGATTGGCCGTCGTTCGCTTGCTCTTGCATTTCGTCAATGACGGCCAAATGATTTCAACCGCACTCACGGGTTTGCAACCCGAGCCTGTGTATGGCCGGAGACGACACGAGCGTATTGGTTTGGGTTGTCAATTGCCATTTCGGGCGGCGCTCAGCGCCGCGACGATATCGCCACTGCCATACGGCTTGCGCAGGAGAACGGACCTGATCCCTTCTCGCATTTTCGGCAAAGCGTCGCGTCCCGTGGCAAAGATGATACCGATGTCCGGCTGCAAATCTTGAGCCTCGCTTGCGAGGTCCGAGCCAGATGCGCCCGGTAATGTAATATCAGTAAACAGGATGTCGAATGGCTGCGCCCTCAATGCATTCATTGCTTCCACCGAGTTCGAAGCTTCGACAACGGTGTGGCCCATTTCGGTCAACATATCAGCTGCATTCATGCGAATGAGCACGTCGTCTTCCACGAGCAGGATCGTCAAGGCAGGTGACAACGGCGCCTCGTTGAATTCCGGAGCCGACGCAAGCGCCTGCTCGGACTGTTGATCTCGCTGAATTTGGCTGTCGAGTACATTGCGGATTTTCCTGGCGAGCGCCTCGCGTCCGTATGGCTTCGACAGCAGTTCCACGCCTGCATCGAGCCGCCCTCCATGCACGATGGCGTTTTCGGTATATCCCGATGTAAATAGCACTGCGATGTTTGGAAGCCTTTGCCGTGCCTGACGGGCGAGTTCCGGGCTGCGAAGCGGGCCAGGCATGACGACATCCGTGAACAACAGGTCAATGGGCACGCCACTTTCGATAATGGACAGTGCGCTTGTCGCGTCTTTGGCCTTGAGTACCCTGTAACCAAGATCGCCCAACATCTCTACCACGGTGGCACGAACTTCCTCGTCGTCCTCAGCCACCAGTACGGTTTCGGTGCCACCGGTAACGGGGCCAAAATCCGCATCTGTCAGTATGTCTTCGTTATGATGGACCCGTGGCAAGTAGATCTTGACCGTGGTGCCCTGTCCCGGTTCGCTGTAAATTTTGACATGACCACCCGATTGCCTGACGAAGCCATAGACCATTGAAAGGCCGAGCCCGGTACCTTTCCCGACTGGCTTAGTGGAAAAGAATGGCTCGAATACCTGGGCAAGAACCTCTGAGGACATGCCGACACCAGTGTCCGTTACCGCCAGCATCACGTACTGGCCCGCTTCGACGTCCACATGTTTCCGGGCGTAAGCATCATCGAGAAAGGCGTTGCCAACCTCGATCGTCAACTTGCCACTGTCGTCCATTGCGTCGCGCGCATTGATCGCGAGATTGAGCACGGCATTCTCAATTTGCGTCGGATCAACCAGTGTGTTCCACAGTCCGCCAGCGCCAATGAACTCCATCTCGACTGACTCGCCGATCGTCCTGCGCAACATGTCCCCCATATTGGCAACAAAACGGCCGATATTGACAACTTTGGGCTCAAGCGCCTGCCGGCGGCCGAAGGCGAGCAACTGGCTTGCCAGCTTCGACCCCCGACTGACGCCAGCGAGTGCGTTTTCCACACGACGCTCCGCGCGCGGGTTCCCCGCAACGTCCTTTGCCATCAGTTGCAGATTGCCGGACACAATTTGCAGGAGGTTGTTGAAGTCATGTGCGACGCCACCTGTGAGTTGGCCCAGTGCTTCCATCTTTTGGGCCTGGCGCAACTGTTCTTCAGCCTTGGATCGCTCATTGATCTCATCGGCGACCCGTTGTTCCAACGTCATGTTTAACAGGTGTAACGCTTGCTCGGCCTGGCGTCGCTCCGCCAATTCGCGTTCAGCTGCCTGGAAAAGCCGCGCATTATCGATGGCGACGGCGGCTTGGCCGGCAATGCCAACCAGCAGCGTTTCGTGGTCAGGCTTGAACATGCCCACCTCCGCATGCCCGAAAAACAGTCCGCCAATGACCTCCCCGGACCGAGATGACACCGGCACGGCCAGATAGCTGCGAACAGGGAGATGGCCCTTCGGCATGCCGTAATGGGGTTTGCTTTTTCCGTAGCGAGGATCCTGGAGAATATCATCCGAGCGCACGACGCCCTCACCTGCAAAGGTGGGTGCAAAGACCGCCGTGTTGCGCGGCATGGGGAATTTGGAGAATTCTTCGCGCGGCACGCCAGAGAGGGAGTACAGCATGTAGCTCTCTCCCTTCTCGTCCAGAACATTATAAAAGAACGCGCCGAACTGTGCTCCCACCATCTCGAGACAGGCGTCTGTGACCATTTGGACGACCTTTTCGAGGTCAAGCTCACCCGCGATATCAGCGCCTATATGATTGAGGATCTGCAAAAGACGCGTTTCCTTGCGCAGCGCGATATCGGCTTGTTTTTGCTCGGTGACATCGTGGCCCTGAACGAATATGCCAGAGGTCTTGCCAGCTTCGTCAAAGATCGGCTGATAGACAAAATCAACGTAGCGGGTTTCGCGTTTCCCGCCTGGACGAACTTGCAGTTCCACCGACATGCCTTGGCCGACAAAGGGCCGTCCAGTTTCATAGACCTCGTCAAGAAGTTTCACGAAGCCTTGATCGGCTATTTCTGGCAGTGAAACGTTCAAGGGTCTGCCAAGAATGTCGCGATGCCCGATCAACTGGAGATAGGCGGCATTGGCCATTGCGCAGATGTGCTCAGGTCCCGACATCATCGCCATGAACCCGGGAGCCTGCTCAAACATGTGCCGCAGCCGCTCGCTCTCGCCCTTCAGGCGTCTTTCCGCTCGCACCTTCGCAGTGGTTTCGACAACGATCGCCATGACGCCGGCTGGCCGACCATCCTCGCCGAGAAGCGGTGAATAATCGAGGTTCATGAAGGCGGATTCGGGACGGCCGCTTCTATCCAGGGTAAGTTCCTGATCCGTATAAGCCAGTGTCTTGCCGCTTAAGCCGGTTTTCATGACGACATCGTTGAAGTCCGCTACCTCCGGCCAGCCTTTGCGGACTTCAGATCCAAGAAGCTTGGGGTGGCGGTTACCGGCAAATTTCGAATAGGCATCGTTGTAGATCATGATGCCCACCTCGCCCCATAGTGTCACGATCGGGACCGGTGAATAAAGTATGAGGGCTATCGTCGTCTTGAGGGTCGGCGGCCAGCCACCGATCGGGCCAAGAGGCGTTGCCGCCCAGTCGAAGTCGCCAATCAGCCGCGCAAGTTCGCCGCCGTGACGCAAAAACCATCTATCATCGGTTGAATGTGGCTGTTCTGCAAAGCTCATATAGGCCCTATGGAATGGTTTCCGACTTCAGTTACTCAGTATTTCCGATGAGCTGGAAACGATGCCAGCACGAATGCGGTTGCCAAAATGAGCGTTGATGATTGCTGTCCCCCGCGCTACTCGCCCTAAACGCGAAATTTGCCTGCTTGTTCCATGATCCATGGCGTTTGGATTGGGCCAACAGGACTAGGCAATTACGAGGGAGCTGGTCAATGTGGATCACTGAACCTGCGAACCAGTTCCTCCCGAAATTTATCCATGCGTTCCGGCTGCTGGGTTTGGCCAGGTATCATGCCAGGGGTCCATCGTGTTACATCGAGGCGGCCTAGCAAGTCCGGATTGTCGGTGACTATATGAACAGGAACGGCCCGCGATGCACCTGGCCCGGTAATGATGTTGGCCGGTTGATGATCACCCAGCAATATGAAGACCGCATTCCGTCCGTACCTGGCCATGTATGAGCCGAGAACTTCAAGCACATAATCTATTGAGGCCAGATATTGTGCGCGGATCCGATCCTGGTCGCGCCAGACGACGTCCGGCGGATCGCCGGACGTTGCCTGCTCGTTGAAAACAATACCGTCATCGATTGTTGACCAATCCAAAAGTCTTGGTATCGGGGTCCAGGGGGCATGGCTGGAAATCAGTGCGATCTCCGCCATGATCGGTCTATGCAGCTGATTACGCTCAGATAGTTGAAACGCCGACAATGTGTATTGATCCGGCATGGTGACCCAGTTGAAGGGTTTGCCGCGATAGCCGAGATTGTTCGCCGCGTGGATCGCATCGTAGCCAAAGTAACTGGCCTCTGGCCAATCCATCGTGATGGCTGGCATAACAGCGACACTGCGCCAGCCTGCCTCGCGGAACAGTCGATTCAAACTGGGGCGGTCGCTGGCAATCAACTGGTCGTAGCGCTGCTGGCTGTCTACCCAAACGCCGGACAAAAGGGTTCCGTGCGCAAGCCAGCTCAACCCGCCTGACGTTGGCGACACAAGCCAACTGCTGCGCGAAGAAAGACCGGCTTCGTGGAGTTGTCGCTCTACCTTTTCCAGCCGGCTACCGATCACGCCGGCGTATCGGGGATCATGGAGCGCGCTTTCGCCATAGGACTCGATGAAAACAAGGATCACGTCCTTGCCGTTCAGGGCGTTGAGGCGGCGACCAGGGGGAATTGCGTCAATGGGGTCATTGGCCAACAAGTTCTCGAACAATTGCCTGTCCGCAAGCGAACGTCTTAGCAACGTCACGCGATCTGTGACGAATGATGTGGCGCTTGCTTCAAGGAAGCCTGAACCATGGTTTGTATGGACGACGGCGATGGCGCCAAGACTTGCGATTCCAAGTCCCGTTCCCAGGATCAGCGGCCAGCGGCCAGTATCAGCTTTGCGAAATGCACCGAATGACCAGAATAGCAGGGATATGACAAACACGATGCAAAGCAGGGCCGCGATCACCAATGCGTAGGCGTTGGTCGGCCCTACCGATCCATTCAAGACGATCCATCCATCCACCAGAAGCTTGCCATCCACGATTGGATTGAAAGGCCGGGAAAAGGCGCTGTAAGTGCCAATGTCGGCCAGCTTCAACAGAAGCAAGATTGTCAGGGCGATGGTCAGCAACCATCGCGCAATTCTGAAATATGAGCCGTTCAGAATGACAAGAAGGAGAGTGATCGGAAAAATCTCTACCGGAATCCTGAGCAAGCTTGCACCAGCCATATCACTCGGATCGGCGGGCAAATTCAGGATCAATAGCGCCGCAAGAATTGCACATGGTAATCGCAACACGCTTGCGACCGTACCGATATACTCAAAAGCTGATCTTTTACGAGGTTTCATCTATGAACATCAGTCTTTGCTCCCGGGAACGAAGGCAATGCTCGTGTTCCACGATAAGGGCCAATCATACGACCTTGGATCCCGGCGCTGGAGCCAGCGTTTCGCGTGGCATCTTCGCCGTGATGGGAGAACTGACTGGCAAATCGGCGTTTGACGCTCCCCTTTTAGTCATCGTGAGGGGCCGGGCCTGCCGGCGCATCAGGCTATATGCATCGCTGCCAAATGAACAGACCAACGCAAGCAGCGCCCAGGCAGCGATCGACGTCGAAACGGGAGGGTTAACCGTTGGCAAGAGGATGGTGCAGAGCGCCACCATCTGCAAAACGCAGATCGCCTTTCGTCGAAGGGAGGGCTGGAGCGGTCTTTTCAGCCTGCTGTCGAAGAACTGCGCGGCAACAAAAAGATATCGCATGGCTCCGATGAATATTACCCACCAATCGGCTTTTGCCATTGCATAGATCAATAGCGAAAGGCACAGGATAAGCGCTGCGTCGACCTCCATGTCATAACGTGCCCCGAACTCCGAAGTCATTTCAAACCGCCGTGCCAGATAGCCATCAAGGCCGTCGAGGCACAGCGCCAAAAGAGATCCCGCAACTACGCCCCATATCCATGAGGTCATTGTCGGGTCGATCAGCCATTCCGTTTCCACAAGGAAGCCGGCCATCAAGCAGGTCAAGCCGCCTCTGAGCGCTGTGATGGTATTTGCGGGGCCGAAGCGCTGGTGCGGATATCCCTTTAGCTTGGCGACGACCAGCCAGCTACCCAGCAAGTAAGTTCCCATTGTCAGAGCTGCGAAGTACCAGTCGAAATCACCGGCATAGATCAGGGTGATCGAAATGGCCAAAACCGCTGCGCCAACCAGAGCGAGTATCGTGACCGTGTCCAAAAAGAGTTGTCGTGAGGTGGAAAAATAAGCTGATGGTGCAAGCCCCAACACTGCTGCACGGTGATAACGATCTTTGTTACAAACCCGAGAACCGAATTCCCGCGGAATCGTCATGGTGACCTCCAGGTAGCTGCAGTCAGTGTGCAACAACGGTTCGCCCCTCGCCTTTCAAATAAAAGTGACAAACCTGCAAGATGGCTGCCTTTATCCGCCGGTGTTAACTGATAGTTTGGGCAGACTCACGCAACGGACGCTCAGGATGAACCATAGCAACCGGTACAAATCATCGCCACGCGCGCTGTGGATTGAACAACCGGGCATTTGCGCACTGCGCTCTGTGGAACTGCCATCCCTGAATTCCGAATCAGTCAGCATACGTGCGTGCTTCGGATCGATCAGCCGCGGCACGGAATCGCTTGTGCTGAATGGAAAAGTCCCGCCATCCGAATTTCAAGCAATGGCTTGTCCATACCAGGATGGCTCGTTTCCATTCCCCGTGAAGTATGGCTATTCCGTCGTCGGTATTGTCGAGGGCGGACCAGCCGAGCTGGTGGGCCGCGCGGTGTTTTGTCTGCACCCCCATCAATCGCAGTTTGTTGTAAGCGCATCCGATATACATTGCCTGCCCCAATCATTGCCTCCACGTCGTGCGGTATTGGCCGCAAACATGGAAACAGCCCTCAACGTGATCTGGGATGCAGGCATCCTCCCCGGCGATCGCGTCGTCATACTTGGCGCTGGTGTAGTGGGGCTGCTGACGGCATTTCTCGCAACCCAGATCGTCGGGACCGAAGTGCGGCTTGCAGACATAAACCCAGACAGAAATTCCGTCGCTTCGGCCCTTGGCATTGCGTTCATTTCGCCCGCTGAAGCCCCGCCCGATTGCGACGTGGTGATCAATGTATCGGCCTCCTCCGAGGCACTCGATGTGGCACTGGAATGCGCTGGTTATGAGGGCCGTATTGTCGAAGCGAGTTGGTACGGGGACAAGCGCATTGACATTGGTCTTGGCGAAAGGTTTCACTCTCAACGCCTATCCATTGTGAGTTCGCAGGTTGGAGGGATAGCAGCGACGAGGCGCTCACGCTGGACGTTTGCGAGGCGACTTGGGACCGCAATTTCGTTACTTGCCGATGATAGGCTCGATGTCATGTTTTCTGGCGAAAGCTCGTTCGACACTTTGGATCGTGATTATCCCGGCATCGTCGCATCGCCGGCCACGCTCTGCCACCGCATTGTCTACTAGAGCAAATAGACAAAACTTGCTCTAGGGTCAGGAGTTTACGTGTTTGCAATTGAAGTCCGCGATCACATCATGATCGCCCACAGTTTACCCAGGCCGGTATTTGGTCCTGCCCAAGCAATGCACGGCGCAACTTTCGTCGTTGACGCTGCTTTCTTCACGAAAGACCTGGACGAAAACGGACTGGCCGTGGATATAGGTCTGGCAACGTCTACGCTGGCCCAGATACTCAAGCCGCTCAACTATCAAAACCTTGATGAGTTGGAAATCTTCGCCGAGAAGGTTACGACTACCGAAGTCATCTGCAAGCATATATTCGATGAACTGACGGTGGCCGTCAGAACGGGGAAACTTGGTGAAGGAGGCGCGCGCATATGCAGGATTCGTGTGCTTCTCAATGAATCCCACATGGCCCGCGGTTGGTACGAGGCCGATATTTGACCAAGAGCATCTATTTCGCATATCCCGGTGACATCCAAGCCAGAACAGGTGGCTACGGTTACGATCGCAAGGTCATTTCAGAACTGCAAAAGCTCGGATGGGACGTGCAACTCGTTCCGCTTGGTGACGGCTTTCCCTTTCCCACAGCGCCAACACTGACACTGGCAGATGAAAGACTCTGCGCGCTACGGGAAGGCTCGGTTGTGTTGATCGACGGCCTTGCATTTGGCACGTTTGGCCAGATCGCCCAAAGACTCTCGCAATCACTGAACCTCATAGCCCTGGTCCACCATCCGCTCGCTTTGGAGGGAGGCTTGACTGCAGAGGCTGCCGCGGGGCTGGCTCACTCCGAAAAACAGGCCCTTTCCTATGCCAGGGCGATACTGGTTACATCCTCGACAACTCAAAAACAGCTGGTCGAAACGTATGGCGTTCCCGCAAGCAAGGTTACCGTAGCCGTTCCCGGGACTGATCCAGGTGTTCGTGCCAGGGGGGGCGTCGCCATCCCGCGCATTATCAGCATCGGTTCGATCATCCCTCGCAAGGGACATGACGTCCTTGTTCTGGCGCTTGCGCAGATTGCCGATTTACCATGGCAATGCAAGATTATCGGCAGCCGTTCAATGGATGGCGAATACACAATCAAACTCGTGCGGCAAATTGCGAATTGCGGTCTCTCTGACCGCATAATTCTCGCTGGGCAGGTGGACGACACTCGCTCGGAACTTGCCCACTCGGACATTTTTGCGCTCGCAAGCCGGTATGAAGGTTATGGCATGGCCTTTGCAGAAGCTTTGTCCCATGGCTTGCCGATTGTCGCCTGCAGGGCCGGTGCTGTACCGGAAGTTGTTCCCGATGATGCGGGATTGCTCGTTGCCCCGGATGATCCCCTAGGCTTTGCCGACGCATTGAGACGTCTGCTGGTCAATGAGGATTTGAGAAATACGATGGCTGCTGCTTCGTTTCGTCATGGTGCATCGTTGCCCGTGTGGGCCGACACCGCGCAACGATGCGTGACCGCCATTGAGAGCGTGACGAATGACCGGGTTTGACACCAGTTGGCTCGCTTTGCGCGAGCCGGTCGACTGTCGTGCGCGCAACGAGGATTTGTTGGGCAAAACGGCGCGATTTATCGCGTCAGATCCCAAGGGTCTAATCGTTGATATTGGCAGCGGAACCGGTTCTACCTTTCGCGCCATGGGTTTCCGCATGCCGTCGACACGATGGCGATTGATTGATCATGATCCGCGCTTGCTGGGAGAAGCCGCACGACGGCATGTCGGCAACGGCAACATCACCTATGAAATCGCGGATCTCAACCATGTCTCCGCGCTTCCACTGGATGATGCGAACCTCGTGACCGCATCGGCCCTTTTCGATCTCTGTTCACGTATTTTCATCGAGGAACTAGCGCAGCGCCTGGTCGGGTTGGGCACGGGGCTCTATGCTGCGTTGAATTACAACGGCGAGATGACATATGAAATCGCGCATCCCGAGGATGCAGTGGTCTTGGAGCTCTTCAACTTTCACCAGCGCTCCGACAAGGGATTTGGCGTCGCCCTGGGACCGCAATCGGCCGATGTCACAAGCGATGTTTTCGCGAGCGCAGGGTACAGTGTGGAGGTCGCCCGGAGCGATTGGGTCATCGACGAAAGGGCAAGCGAACTGCACCAGGCATTCGTCGATGGCGTGGCCACTGCGGTTAGCGAAACCGGAAAGCTGCAGTCCGCAAAACTTGCAGACTGGCGGGATTTCCGGCTCAAAGCCATCGGACGGGGGGGATGTCGTGTAGGCCATACCGATGTGCTTGCCTTACCTCGGACATCGTCTCTCAGGTCTGTTGGTACTGATGTCTGAAGTCGCAATCAAACAGCACGTCAGTGCCAATATTGTACACGTCGATTTTCGGGCGTTGCGCTTCGGAAAGACTATGAACGGGTGGCAAGCAGATCCCGTTTGGACCAGAACCGATTATCAGCGGTGCAACTGCGACATGCAGCCGATCCACGACTCCGGCGTCGAGAAATCGCGCAATGGTGCGACGTCCGCCTTCGACCAGAATCGAATTTAACCCCAATTTGCGAAGAGCACCGAGAATATCCTCAACGTCCAGCCCGCTTTGCCGTCGGGGGAGCTTGACGGCTTGAGTTCCGTTGATGGTTCGATCGACATCGTCGGCCTGAATAAGGATGACGCTTTCTCCATCATCATTAAGGAATTTGGCATCCGCGGGAATTTCGCCGTTGCAGTCAATCACAACGCGTATCGGATTGGGTCCTTTGACCTTGCGCACAGAAAGGCTGGGGTTGTCCGAGATGATTGTTCCGACACCAACAATCACTGCGTCCATCAATGCCCTGCAGCGATGCAGGTGAACGATGCCGTCGCTCCCCGATACATTACGCGCATCGCCCGAAGGGGTAGCGACGCGCCCGTCAAGGGATTGGCCGACCTGCGCAAGCACGAACGGTTTTGTACGTTCGGCAAGAGGCCGGTACAGGGACATGCATGGGTTGCTATTTGACCCGGCGGGACTCCCGGGGACATGAACCTTGTCGCGTAGATCGAGAAGATGTTTCCAATCGCGGTCCGATACTTCAACTTTTTGCATTGCCTACAGCATCCTTTGGAAGGTGTCGTCCTGACGCACGATACGGTGAAACAGTGCCCCTGTTATATGAAGGCACACGAGGGCGAGAATGGCCCAAGCCGTAAAGGTGTGGAGAATGCTGAAGTAAGGAGCAATAGCCGGCGCACGTCCAACGGGGCTCCAAATGGGAACTAGGCCAAACCACTGGAGCGGAAAGCCGTGGGCGTTGGTGGCCAGGAAACCGCTTACCGGCATGATTACCAATGCGATGTATAGCAGGACATGCACAATCAGGGATAGTTTGCCTGTCCAATCGTCAGCACGCGCAGGCAGAGCATTGGAGGACAACCTCATACCCAAGCGTAGCAACATGAACCAGAGCACCAGAAAGCCGAATGACTCGTGAAGCATGTAGAAACTGAGCTTAACGTCGTCCTTGAAATATTTGAGCAACATTCCAAGAGGCCATACGGCGAAGACTAGGACAGCGATGACCCAATGGATAATGCGAAACGAAGGCGCGTAACCCGACGATTGCGTCATATCGATCCAACTCTTGGCTTCAAATAACCCGCGTCAACCACTACGATTTGACCTCCGCCGAACACACGTTTGACGCCCAAGGCTGGGGAGCGAAGCCCGGCGGCAGCGGCAAGTGTCTGTGAATGCCCATGTAATCACTTTATGTCCTTATACGCCGTCAAACAATGGGAGCACCTATGAGCAAAGAATTCAGCTGGTTAAATCCACCTTCCAATGCCAGTGGCAATGCACGGGAACTAAAGCTCGCCACAGACGAAAAAACCGACTTCTGGCAGGACACTTTTTATGGATTTCAACGTGATAATGGCCACGCCTATCTGACGCCTGTCACAGGCGATTTCACAGCCAGAGTTTCATTTCGAGGAGACTATCAACAGCTCTACGATCAAGCCGGCCTGATGCTGCGAATTGACCAGCACAACTGGATCAAAACGGGCATAGAATACACCGACGGATTGATGCACTTCAGCGTTGTCGTTACAAATGGTGCGTCTGACTGGTCGGTCATTCCACTACACAGTGCGAGCCCGGACGATGACGTTTCGGTGCAGCTGACACGCCATGATGACGCCGTTCGGGTGCAATTTTCAGTCAACGGAACGCCATGGCAGTTGGCCCGCTTGGCACCGTTTTCCAAAGCTGACGCGTCCGTCGGACTGATGGCGTGCTCGCCGGAGCGTGGCGGTTTCGAGGTTATTTTTCGGAACCTCGATGTCGGACCAGCAATTGCCCGCAATCTGCACGACTAAAGGGGTCAGCTTCCAAACAATTCCGGGCGTTTTTCGCGCAGATGCATCAGAAGTTTGCCCATCTGCAATATATGAGCCTCCATCGTCCTGGCGGCTCGTTCGGGGTCCTTTTCAGCAATCGCTTCTATGATTGCTTCGTGCTCGATCAAGGTCTCCATCATTCGGGTTTCATAATGGAGCAGAAGTCGTCTGACGCGATCAATCTGACTCCGCTCCTTGGACGCGATCTCGCGCAAGCCGACCAACCCGGCAGCATCACAGATCATATCGTGCAGAGCTTCATCGAGTTCGTAGAATTGTTCAAAGTCCAAGCGCTCGGCTGCCCTTCTCTGCTGCTCCAAATTCTGGCGAAAAAGCGTGAGCGTGTCAGGCGTTATGCGCTCGGCCGCCCGCCGGATGGCTGCTGTTTCGAGCGCCAAACGGACGAATTGCGCGGTTTCAATCTTGTCCAGCCAGAGTCTTGCAACAAACGTCCCTGTCTGCGGGTAAATCTCGACCAGACCCTCATCCGCCAATCGGTTGATTGCGTCGCTCACCGGAGTGCGCGACACGCCAAGTTGGGCGGCAACAATTTCCTTGCGGATGGCTTCTCCTGGTGACAGCTGCGACGAGATGATCGCCTGACGTAGGATCGTATAGACTTGGTCTTTGCGGGTGACCGAGACGACTTTTTGCTCTCTAAAGATCTTGCCCGAAGAATGAACCTGCAAGATTACCCCCAAACGGTTCAAGCATTGCGTCGAACCAAGAGTAGGTCGGTTGACACTGATCAAATAACACCTAACATGTTACACGCTAGCTGGAAAGAATGTTTTGGAGGAGCATTTTGGATAGTCAGGCCCCCATTGTCTCGCTTCGAGGGATCAGCAAATCCTTTGCTCACGTTCAAGCGTTGCAAAGCATAGATCTCGATATCTATGCAGGCGAAATTCATGCCGTCATGGGTGAGAACGGCGCGGGCAAATCCACACTCGTCAAGGTCCTGAGCGGTGTCCATCGTCGAAGCGGCGGACATATGACCGTCCGCGGGCGCGAGGTGGACTTCGCGACGCCAAAGGAGGCGGAGCGGAGTGGAATCGCCATCATCCATCAGGAACTCAATCTCATCCCGGGACTGAGCGTATCAGAGAACATTTTTCTGGGCCGCGAGCCGCTGAAGGCCGGCTTGTTTATCGATTATGCTGAAATTGAAGTGCGAAGCGCCGAAATCCTCGCCAAGTTCGGAATTGACATTGATCCGCGCGCTGAAGTTGAGAACCTACGTGTTGGTGAGCAACAACTGGTTGAGATCGCTCGAGCTTTATCGCTGAATGCGGACGTGCTCGTCCTTGACGAGCCGACCTCGGCCCTGTCGGAGGCCGAAGCCCAACGGCTCGCCAGTTTTGTTCGCGGGTTGGCCCGCCAGGGTGTGGCAATTGTGTATATTTCCCATCGCATGAGCGAAGTTTTTGCTCTTGCTGACAAGATCACTGTTTTGCGTGATGGCAATTTCATTGCAACGCGGCGTTCTGGCGACATCAGCGAGCGCGACGTTATCCGGATGATGGTCGGACGCGAACTCAAAAAGCAGGAAGCCAAATCATCAGTTCTCGATAAACCGATTGTTTTGACCGTGCGTAACCTCGGTTTGCAGAAGCCAAATTCCCGCGGGCGGATCCACAGCGTCGTGAAAGATGTGAGTTTTGACGTGCATGCCGGTGAAATCCTTGGAATTGGCGGATTGTTGGGCTCCGGCCGCACAGAAGTGCTCGAGCTTATTTTCGGTGCGGCAATCGGCAAACGCTCAGGCCAGATCGAGTGGCGGGGCGTTAAGTGGAATGCCCAGACCCTCACGCCCCGCCGATCTGTCAGCAAGGGCATTGCATTCTTGACAGAGGACAGGAAGGGCACCGGGCTCCTGATGCATGCCGATATTTGCTCGAACGCCGTTCTGCCTTCCCTTTCGCGGCTCGCTCCACTCGGCTGGATCACCCGGCTTCAGGAAAAAAATGTTGCCGATGGTATTATCAGGGCAATGCGCGTGCGCTGTCAGGGACCAGAGCAACAGATCGATGAATTGAGCGGCGGGAACCAGCAAAAAATCGTTCTGGGAAAATGGCTGGAGACAAGACCGAGCGTTGTGCTGCTTGATGAACCGACGCGGGGCATAGACGTTGGCGCAAAGGAAGAAATCTACGATCTGCTCAAGCAACTCGCCCGTTCTGGCGTTGCGATCATCATGGTAAGTTCAGAATTGCCGGAACTTCTGGCGCTTTCCAATCGTATCCTTGTGATGTGCGAAGGCAGTGCAACAGGCATCATCGAAAGCCCTGAGTTTTCAGAAGAGCGTGTAATGGAGCTTGCGACGCCGTTGGGTAATGCACTCACGGGAGAGGCAGCATGAGCTATCCGAGCGAGCGGATCATGCGATCATCAAGGGGTACGCTGCGGTTGAAGAGTCTTTTGAAGGCGACCAAGCTCTATTGGGGCCTCGCCCTGCTGTTTCTCGTGGGTGTACTATCATCCCCGGTCTCGTCGAAGGGCCATAACATATTCCTTTCATTTGGAAATCTGTCCGATGTGTTCCGGCAGATTTCTGTGACCGGCATTACCGCTGTCGGCATGACTCTGGTGATCCTGATTGCGGGGATTGATCTTTCAGTTGGTTCCGTTCTGGCATTGGGTTCCGTAGTCTGCGCCATGCTCCTGACCAATGAGGGGTGGTCAGCCGCTTATCTGCTCGGTGTACCTGCAGTGTTTATCCTGTGCTTTCTGTTCCTGTTTGCGATTGTCACCTTTGCTGTGAAGCTTCGAAGAACCGCCTTGAGTGGTACCAGCGCCAGCGAGCCAGCCATGTCAAAGGTGTCGTTGATTGTGGCCGTTGTCGCAGCCTTCAGCATTGCCCTTTGGGTGGCGTCAAGCTCCGACAGCAAGGCAGGTGTCCTGCTCGTTCTTCTCGTGGTGCCTGCCGTTGGGTTCATGCTTGGCATGGTGAACGGCGTCATTATAGTCGGTGGACGGTTGCAGCCGTTCATCGTAACACTCGCCATGATGGTCGCCGGTCTTGGGCTGGCGCGACTGACCGCAGGTCAGAACACTGCGGTGTGGCCCGTTTACACGGGAAGCAATGCAACAGAAGACTTTGAAGCCTTGCGGTCGTTGCTGTTCGGGGTCATTCCGGTTCCGGGCGTAATTTTCGCCAGCATCATTGTTCTGTTCTGGGTCGTTCTCAAGTTCACCAAATTCGGCCGCTATGTCTATGCCATCGGTGGCAATGAAGAGGCAGCCCGGCTAGCCGGCGTTCCTGTCTGGCGGGTCAAGATTACGGTCTATGCCATTTCCGGTTATCTCGCTGCGCTGGCTGGCATTCTATATGTCGCACAATACCGGCAGGGAAAGCCTGATGCCGGCATGGGGCTGGAGCTCGATGCCATTGCTGCCGTGGTCATCGGTGGCACCAGCCTCATGGGCGGCAGGGGATCGATGATCGGAACGCTGGTCGGCGTTCTGATTTTTGGGTTCCTCAGCAACATTCTCCAGCTCAACAATATCGATAGTAACACCCAGCTTGTCTTGAAGGGCATCATCATCATCGTGGCCGTACTTCTCCAGGAACGGCGTTCAAGTGGGTGGTTGTTCTTCCTGTCCCAACTCAGGGCACGCAACGCGCCCGAGAAGTCCGTGTCGAACCAGCGAACAGAACCATCAGTGCACGGCGACTAATCAGCTTAAACCAGAAAACACCAAGGGAGAGAGAAATGAGCATTACCCGCAGACAGTTTGCAAAATGGGCTATGGCTACAGCCCTGATCGCACCATTCGCATTCAACGTCGCAGTTGCAGAAGCCAAGGACAAATATGTCATCGGCTTTAGCCAGACAACGACCGTCGAGCCGTGGCGTGTTCAATTCAACAAAGACCTTGAAGCGGAAGCCAAGAAGCACGCGAATGTTGAGCTCCTGGTTGCCGATGGCCAGGACAAGACGGAAAAGCAAGTTGCAGATGTCGAGAATTTCATTCGACAGGAAGTCGATGCGATCCTGATTTCACCCAAGGAATCGGCGGGTCTCACAGGTGTGGTTGAGAAGGCTATGGACGCGGGAATCCCGGTCATCGTGCTGGATCGGAATGTGGATACCGACAAGTTCACGCAGTGGATCGGCGGTGACAATGTCGTCATTGGCGAGGCGGCGGGCAAATATGCCGTAGACCTGCTCGGCGGCAAGGGCAAAGCAAAAGGTACTGTTGTCGAGATCTGGGGTGGTCTTGGAACACAGGCCAGTCACGACCGCAGCAACGGTTTTCACAAGTTCACCGATGCAGAGCCTGGCATCAAATACCTTCTGGACAAGCAATCCGGCGACTGGAAGCAGGATCAGGCATATAACATCATGGCAACAGCCCTTCGCAATCACGAAGACATAACCATGGTCTATGGTCACAACGATCCCATGGCATATGGGGCTTATCTTGCCGCAAAGGATGCTGGCCGCGAAAAGAATATCCTCTTCATCGGGGTGGATGGGCTGCCAAATGAAGGCGTTCAATGGGTGAACAAAGGGGAGCTTGCAGCCACGTTCCTCTATCCGACACCAGGTGCCGAAGGCCTGCGCCAGGCCTTGAAGGTTCTGGCAGGTGAAAAGGTTGAAAAGAAGATCGTTCTTGAGACGCAAGCAATCACCAAGGAGAATGCTGCCGAAATCTTGAAGGCAAACGGTCTGTAGTGGCCGAAAGAAAGCACGAGTCGCGCAATTGCGCGACTCGTGGAGCGCGGATGCCCAAAGCTAGATGTTCCGGATGATCGCTGGGTCCAATGTGAACAGCTCCTGTGCTCTTCCCACGCCCCGCAGTGCAAACCGGCCCACACAGACAAGTTTGGCACGCAATTCGGCCGGCAGTGCCGCGGCAAAGCTCTCGGAGATGAGAATGTCCTGGTCGACGGAACGGCACATCGAGGCGATTCGGCTTACCTCATTGACTGCAGGACCAACGACCGTGAAGTCCAGGCGTGTATCGCTGCCGATATTGCCATAGAAGACCTCTCCGATATGCACGCCGAGATAGACATTGGTGGCGGGTTGTCCGGCGGCTTCTCTCGTCGCGTTCAGGACGGCCAGCCGCCGTCGCAGCAGCTTCTGCGCCTTCAATGCGGCCGTGCATGCGGTTGAGGAGTCGCCGTCGGTGAAAATCGCCAATGTGCCGTCCCCGATCAACTTGAGGACGTCGCCGCCAGCCTCTTGTACCGACGAGATGACCGCCTCGGCATAGTCGTTCAACATCGGGATGATGGCGTCCGGCGCTGCCGCGTCGGCGATGCGCGTATAGTCCCTTAAATCAGAATACCAAAGAACGGCCTCGATTCGTTCGGCTGCACCGCGGTTTATGCGACCCGCCAGGACACGCGTGGCGGCGTCGCGGCCAAGATAGACGTCGGCCAATGTGCGCACGATCCGGGTCAGCGACGCGCATTTTATCGCCAGGCCCAGGCCAGGCACCAACCGTCTCAGGGCCGCGAGGTCGCTATCCGTGAAGCCCTGCGGATCGTCGGTTACCCAGGAGGAATAGAAACAATCCATCTCGCCGATCGTGCCTTCGCTTGAGAAGCGATGGATAAGCGCCAGGTAGTCCGTGCACCCCTCCTCCTTCAACGTCGCCAGATGCCTGAACGAGGGCGCGTCAACGACATGGATGCGTTGGCGCAGTTCGTTTTCACCCGATTGCAACAGATGGAAAAAGGTCGAGTTCTGCCAATTTGTGGCGGTCTCTCCCGATTGCGACGAGCCATACTCTATGATCGCTTGCTCAAGCTCGCCTTCACGGCGCCAGAGGAACACCCTCCCCTCATATATTGGATGCAGCGTATCTACGAAGGCATTCGCACGTTCGAGCTTGATCCCAGCTGCAAGGCACCGGTCACAAAATCCGTTAACCAGAAGCGTTTCCGATGTGCCGGCAAGGCCCTGCAAGTCGAGCCAAGCCTCGATATCAACGATGTCGGCATCTCTTATGGTCATGATCATGCGCTCACGCTGCTGCTGCTGCTGCACAAATGGGTACCACGGTCCGGCCATTCGCCAAAGCACCCTCTTGATACCAGACCGCGGTGGAGCTCCGAAAATACCGGTGCTGGCAAAGCTGAGATTTCTTGCCCATCCGGCTCAAATCAAGGAAGGTTGAGCCGTTGCAGAGCCATCCTTGGATTTTATACTACTAAAGTCTGATTGACACGAGCATCGCAACTACATACACATAATATGCTGTATAGACGTTATTATTCAACGCAAACGCGCACAATAATTTATCGTGTTTATATGAAAATATTGACGTGATTGACAACTGTTACTAATTTTTTGCAAGTTTAATATACGATTTGAAAATAATATCTTGGTTTTGCTCCGGGTGGGTCGATTTTGAAGTTTGCGTTTCAAGTACCAATCACGTTGCTCTGTTTGTCTGGTCGCGATGAGTGAGCGGGACCTACACATGGAAGGTCAGCCATCGCAAAAAGGGCCTGACGCGCGCTATTTTGCCGAAGCAGTGCGTTGGGAAAACGATGTCATCCGCACGGTCAAACGATCGCGCATGATCGCCTGGGTCGTAACAGCGTTCAGTGCCATGCTGGCGGGGCTTGCAATGGCGTGCATGGCCATGCTGCTGCCGTTGAAGAGTTTCGAAGCCTACGTCGTCGAAGTCGACAAGACGACGGGCTACATGGAAATCAAACGACCGCTCGCTGAAGGGGATTTGACCCAATCCGAGGCCATCACCAGGATGAATGTGGTCCGTTACGTCAATGCGCGGGAAACCTACGATCCCTCTAATGTCCAGAACGATTTCGATCTTGCGCAATTGCTGTCGACTGGTAATGCCAGCCGCGATCTCACAAATTTGTATGGACCTTCCAGTCCAACCAATCCGGTCAACCGCTATGGGCGTCAGACGCGTGTATTGCCGTCGATAAAATCGATCCAGATACCCAACGATCGCACGGCGATCGTGCGATTCTCGACGCAGCGTATCGGGCAAGAGTCGGGGCCGGAGGACCACTGGGTGGCGTTGATGCATTATCGCTATTCGCGCGCGCCCATGACGAACGAATGGCGCTTCGAAAATCCGCTGGGTTTCCAGATCACGGATTATCGTCGCGATCAAGAAACCCTGTCGGGTGAATCCTCCGGTGGACAACAATGACGACGCGTTGGGTGACCGGCGGTAACGTGCGGGCCATTGCGGTGGGATTGGTCGTATTGAGCCTTGCCGGCTCAGCTATGCAAGCACGCGCCGAAATAGCGCCGCGACGCGGATCGGCCGACCCCCGCGTTCGGACCGTCTACTACAACCCTGCCAACGTTGTATCGGTTGATGCCACCCATGGTGTTTCAACGATGATCGTGCTGGGCGATGCGGAGAAAATCGAAACAGTGGCCGTGGGCGATAGCCTCTCCTGGAAGATCGAACCAAACAAGCGCGGCAACATCATATTTCTCAAGCCGGTCGAGTCGAAGACCACAACGAACATGAACGTTGTCAGCGACAAACACGTTTATACCTTTGTATTGCGCGCCCGCGCGGAAGCTGAAGGCGACCAGACATATATGGTCAAGTTCCGTTATCCCGACGAAGAAGCAGACACCAAATTGCTTGCGGAGGCGCAGCGTCTTGTTTCCGAACCCAATCGGGACAATTTTGACTTTGGCAATACCAACACCAATTATCAGTTTCGCGGCGATCGGGAACTCAAGCCAAGCTATGCCTTTGACGACGGCGTCAAGACCTGGTTGCGGTTCGAGGGGGACATTCCGTCCATCTTCATCGTTGAAGGCGGAAAACACGAGATCCTCGCCAATTTCCGGCGGGAGGGTGATTACATCGTCATCGACAAGATCGCCAGGCAATGGATGCTGCGTCGCGGCGACTATGCGCTGTGCCTTTTCAACTTGCATCGCAAGGCCAGTTCGACCGCGGTCGTCGCCAATGACCACGTTGTCGAAAAGGGGACAAAGTAAGTGCCCGATCCCGATTTTCACAAAAGCATTGAGAATGAGGCGGACCTGGAGTCGCGACTGGTTCAACCGCGGCGCGGCCCCAGCAAGCCCGCCATGATAATACTGTTCGCCCTCATCACCATTCCGGTCCTGGCGACGCCCCTCTGGTTCAACCGGTCAGCGTCGCCAGAGAGTCTCGAAAAAACTGCAGAAGAAGACCTGCTGCCTCCCCCTGCACATGTAAAAATTGACGTACCGCCCCCGCCAGAGCTTCCTCCGCAGGTTGAGGAAAAGGCGCCTGCTGCTCCCGAGGAGCAAAGCGGGGATGCGGCGGAACTCGCTCGCAAGCTTGCGGAGGCGGAAGACGCGCGCCGGGCCGCGGAGGCAGAACGGCTTGCAAACGAATCCGAGAATGATGAAAAACGATGGGAACGCTATCGCTCACCAATGGTGATTTCCGAAACTGGCCAGCCGAACGACGCGATGGCTCCTGGTGAGCCCGCCAGGAACCCGGATGAAGCAGAGAAGAGCACAGCTACATTTCAGGATGCCAATCCCAACGGTCAGTTCCTGGCTGCCATGGCTGCCAAACCGGTAGAAGTGGCCAAAGCGGAACAGAACAAGCGGATCGACGCGCTCGTGCCTCAGGGTACAATGATCCGCGGTGTCCTCGAAACGGCGGTACAGACGGACTTGCCGGGCATGGTGCGGGCCGTGACGACGGAGGATGTCTGGTCGTTCGACGGCAGACGCGTTTTGCTCCCGGCCGGCACGCGCATGATTGGCGAATACAATGCCGGTGTGGAAGCGAATCAAAAACGGGCGTTCATTGTCTGGAACCGTGTGTTGCGAGCCGACGGGGTCTCGTTGAACCTCGGGTCGATCGGAACGGACGAACTGGGTCGCTCCGGTTCTGCTGGTGATGTGAACAACCACTACCTGGCGAAATACGGCACGGCGATCTTGCTGAGCACCCTGAGCCTGGGTGCCCAGGCGGCGGCAGATACCGGGTCGCGAGCTGTAGGCACCGGTCCGATCACAACGCAGATATATGATCCGGTCACGCAGAAGACCACTGTCAACACGATCAATCCCAACAACGCGATAGGTACTGATCTGGGCAACAAGGCGTTGTCTGCCGCTGCCCAGGGGCTGACACAGGTCGCACAGGAGGCGCTGAAGAGTTCGATGAGCATCAAGCCGACCATCAGCATCAATCAGGGAACGCCGATCGCCATTTTTGTTCGGCGGGATCTGGATTTCTCAGACCTCTATCCGGATCCGGTCAAGGAAAAACTCAAGGAACTCAAGCGGGGACACGGGTGGTATGAAAAATAGTTCACCCGGTGCCTGGATGCAGGAGGGCGCGTCTTGACCCTCGTCCCGTCACTTTCGGCATTGCTTGATCTGGCCTTCGCGCCGCTGCACGGCTTTCTCCAGGCACCGGATGTCATCGAGATCTGCATCAACAGGCCCGAGGTGGTTTTCGTCGAGCGGGCCGGCCACCCCGCGACCGGCATGACGCGGCACATCATTCCAGCACTGACAGCCGAGCGCCTGCGGTTCATGGCCGAACGGGTCGCTGCCGCGAGCCATCAATTCGTCAATGAACAGGAGCCGTTATTGTCCGCTACCTTGTCAGACGGGGCTCGCGTTCAGGTTGTCCTGCCGCCCGCGGCTCTCGATGGAGGCGCGATGGTCATCCGCCGGCAGGTGACCCGCAAGCTCGGCTTGTCGGATTATGCGGTGTCCGGAGCGTTCCAGACGACATTGGTTACCGATGGCTCCGGGGAACTGACGGCGGATGAAACGCTGATGTGCGAGTTGCTCAAGGCCGGAAATGCCGAAATATTCCTACGGGAAGCGGTGCGCCGCAGGGTCTCAATGATGATTTCCGGCGGCACCGGCTCCGGGAAAACGACGTTCCTGAATGCGCTGATGCGTGAGATACCGGTTCAGGAGCGGCTGATCACGATCGAGGATACGCCAGAATTGACGCTGCCGCATGACAATCACGTGCGCCTGATTGCAACGCGGGGCAATCAGAACGTTGCGCGTATTGACGCGCGCCAGCTTGTCGAAGCTTCGCTGCGGATGCGGCCGGACCGGTTGCTGCTCGGCGAAGTCAGGGGCAGTGAGGCACTGGATTTCCTGCAGGCCATCAACACCGGACACCCGGGCTCGCTGTCGACCATCCACGCCAACTCGCCAAGCGCCGCCTATACGCGGCTGGCTTTGCTGGTCATGCAAGGTGGCGGCGGTGCCGGTCTGAGCAAACCAGAGATTACCGACATGTTACGCATGTCCTTGCCGCTGGTCATTCAGCTTGGCCGACGCAACGGAAGGCCCGGCGCAGTTTCGGAGATATATTACGAGCCCTTTGTGCGCAGCTCGCTTCACGGGTCGGTATCCGTCACCAACCCAACGCCGGGGTTCCCGTCGCGAAGGCTGCCGGATGTGATCGAAGACGAAACCCCATTCGTCCGCAGTGCCATCAACCCGAACTGAGCCAGGTCATGCGAATCATGGATCGCCATATCAAAGGACATATCGCCGGACATTCGGCGCGGGTGTGCGTTGCCTCGCTCGTCATCCTGGCAACTGCTTCCCGGCCCGCATTTGCCAATCCGGCCCAAGAGATAGCGGCTCCAGCGAACGAAACACCGGTCAGGATTACCATAGCAGACAGCCCGGAGGTGACGCCGCCGGTCGTGCAGCAACAGGCGGAGGGCACATGTCGCTTCGACCGGCCCATGACGGTGGAACAGGGCGAAGCGACCGTCCGCCGCATTGCGGCGGAGGAGAAGTTCGACACCGACC
Source organism: Phyllobacterium lublinensis (assembly GCF_020164435.1). Taxonomy (GTDB): domain Bacteria; phylum Pseudomonadota; class Alphaproteobacteria; order Rhizobiales; family Rhizobiaceae; genus Phyllobacterium; species Phyllobacterium lublinensis. Next base: position 44,089 of record NZ_JAIUDQ010000008.1, read on the forward strand.
TGATTGTGGCTATCGCCCGGCAGGAAAGCGGATTTCGCATGAAAAGCGTTTCCAGTGCCGGTGCCGTGGGCCTGATGCAATTGATGCCGGCAACGGCAAAGCGGTTCGGGGTCGATATTTGTGATCCCGACGACAATGTGCGCGGAGCCATCCGCTATCTGAAGCTGTTGCACCAGCGATATCAGAACCTGCTCTATGTGCTGGCCGCCTATAACGCCGGCGAAGCTGCCGTGGAGCAGAACCGTGGCATACCGCTCTATCCGGAGACCGTCCGCTATGTCACGGCCATTCTCACCGATCTCAATGGTTGGAAACCGATCGAAGCCAGACCGGTCAAGGGCCGGAAGCGCGATACTGACATTCAAGACCAGGGGGCCGCAGGCGGGCGCCGCGAAAGCTGGTCTCAAGGATTTGTTCTGCACGTGGAGTAGCTAGATGTTCGATAATGTTCAGATTTTTAAAACGGTACTATTGCTGACGTTTACATTTTTGGCCACCGAGGCGATGGCCCAGTCTGGGTTGCAGCCCGTTACATCGGTCCTGCAGACCCTCATCGACATCCTGACAGGTCCGATTGCATCGATGCTGGCCATTCTCGCGGTTATCAGTTGTGGTTTTCTTGCCTGGAGCGGCCGCTTCACGTGGGGCATCGCCGGATCAGTCATCATGGGCATCGTTCTCGTCTTCGGATCGACGCAGATTGTTGCATTCTTCCAGCACGCATTGGGGCATTGAAACCCATGGAGGAAGAAGCGCCGGACATGATCCCGTTGGTAAAGGCACTGGCCAGGGCGCCGACGCTCTTCGGGGTTCCATACATGTTCGCCATGTTCAACATGGTGGTGACTGCGGTGGTTTTCCTGGCGACGAAAAGCCTGTTGACCCTCCTGCTCGTGCTGCCGATTCACAGCTTCGGCTATTTCCTGACGCTGCGTGACGATCAGATCTTCAATATCCTGCGCGTGAAGGGTGCGAGGACGCCTCCACAATCCAAGGCGCTTTGGGGCGTCAAGAGCTATGCGCCGGGGGATCCGTCATGATTTCCCGACTGGTGCGCAAGGAGATGCGCTTTGGCTCGGATGCCAAGCGGGAACGCTCCGTCGCCGCGCACATCCCCTATTCCCGGCACGTAGACGATACGACGCTTCGCACCAAGGACGGGTTGCTTGTGAGCGTTCTGAAGCTCGACGGGTTCTGTTTCGAAACTGCGGACATGGCCGAGATCAACGGTAAACTCGAGGGGCGCAACACCATCCTTCGCACGTTGGGCAACAGCCGGTTTGCAGTCTATGGTCATATGGTCCGGCGCCGGCTCGAACCCGAGCTCGACGGCATGTTTGACAACGCATTCGCAGACGAGTTGAACCGCCGCTATACGGCACAGCTTCGACAGCGGCGAATGTTCGTCAACGATATGTATGTCACTATCGTCCGTCGCCCTCTTCGCGGTCAGGTGGGGTTGATCGATGCTGTGGCTCGAAACATTTTCTCCGGACGAGCGGCGAAGGACAGGGCCCGGGGCGAACGGCAGGGTGAATCCGAGGAACTGCGCGAGTTGCGCGATGCGGTACACGCCGTGCACGAGGTCCTCGAGGACTACCAGGCAAGAATCCTCGGCATCAGGGAACCCGAACCCGGCGTCTATTTCTCGGAACCACTGGAATTTCTGGTACAGATCCTGAACGGCCTCGACCCGATCAACATGCGGTTGCCGCGCATGGCGCTTGACTGTGCACTGGCGATGAAGCGGCTGCATTTCGGCCGCAACGCGGTCGAATTCGTCGGCAGCACGCCGCCCGCCAATTCACGCCTCGGCGCGATGCTGTCAATACGTGAATATCCTTCCTATACGGGGCCGCTCCTGCTGGATGGTTTGCTTAAGGTTCCCCACGAGTTTGTTGTCAGCCAGAGCTTTTCGATTATCGACAAGCCGGTGGCACAGAACCAGATGGAGCGAGTCTCCCGGCAAGTCGCAATGGCAGATGAGGCAGGTTCGATCGTCGGCAGCCAGCTTGCCACCGCTCGGGACGAACTGCTCAGTTCCCGTTCCATTTACGGTGAACACCATATGTCCGTCATGTGCCTTGGCGATGACAAACTCGAATTGGACCGGTGTATCCGCGCGGTTGGCGGGTCGCTGACCGATCAGTCGATCATCTGGCTGCGCGAAGACCTCAACTGCGAGGCAGCGTTCTGGGCTCAATTGCCGGGCAATTTTTCCTACATTGCCCGGTCGGCAATGATCTCGTCGAAGAACTTTGCCGGGTTCCTGTCGTTGCACAACTTTCCAAGCGGCAAGCGCGATGGAAATCATTGGGGCAATGCCATTTCACTGCTGGAGACAACAAGCCAGAGCGCTTATTTCTTTAATTTTCACGTGCGCGACCTCGGCAATTTTACCATGATCGGCCCGTCCGGGTCAGGCAAGACTGTGGCACTTTCGTTTCTCATGGCGCAATCACAGCGCATAAGGCCGAGACCGCGTTGCATATTTTTCGACAAGGACCGGGGCGGCGAGATTTTCATTCGCGCGCTTGGGGGCAATTATGAGGTCCTTCAGCCGGGGGTTGCCACTGGCTTCAACCCTTTGCAGTTGCCGGACACGGGTATCAACAGGGAGTTTCTTTTCCAGCTTTTTTCGCTGATGTTGCGCAAGCCCGATGGATTGCCGCTGTCGGCAAGCGAAGAAGGCGTTCTTCGCGCGGCAATCACACAGATTCTGTTAATCGAAGCAGAAGGGCGGACGCTCCTGGCCTTTGCATCGCTTCTGCGCGGGCGCATTCGCGCGGATGATAATGATCTTTTGGCGCGGTTCCAAAAGTGGCTGCGACCAGACCAGTTGGGCTGGATGTTCAATAATCCCAATGATCATTTCATCTGGTCGGATGTCGCCGGATTCGACATGACAAAAGTACTGGATGATCCTGTCACCCGCAGCGCCGCCTTCATGTATATCTTCCACAGGTTGGATGAATTGCTTGATGGCACGCCCATTCTGATCTTCCTTGATGAAGGCTGGCGATTGCTCGACGACCCGGTATTTGCGGCCTTCATCAAGGACAAGATGAAGACAATCCGCAAATTCAACGGGATCATCGGTTTCGGCACGCAGAGTGCCTCCGATATCGCCAATTCGCCCATCGCCAATACTTTGATCGAACAGAGTGCGACGCATATGTTTTTCCCCAATCCGCGTCTTGACCTGCAAAGCCACGCGGGCGCACTCGGCCTGTCTTCACGCGAATTGGATTGGATCAGAACGGCAGATCCTTCGAGCCGCTCGTTCCTGATCAAGCACGGGCAAGAATCAGTCATTGCCAGGCTTCGGCTGAACGAAATGGACGACCTTTTGAAAGTGCTCTCCGGCCGGGCCGAAACCATCATGGAACTGAGCGCACTGCGGGAAAAGCTCGGCGACGATCCGGCGCGGTGGTTGCCTGTCTTTTGCGGGCAGGGAGACAATTTGTGAAAGTCATTCTGATAAGCAGCATTCTGTTCGCGTGCATTCTTTGCGTTGGCTGCGCAACGAAGCAAAAACTGAAGATGCCCTGCGCCTTGCCAAGCTCAGCGCTTGCCTATGCTCCCGACGAATGTGGTCCGATGCTGCCAGTCAATGAGGCGCTGGCGAACGTCGTTCAGACAGACCCATAGGGCGTGCGCGGATGGAAGGAAACTTTATCGCTGCGCTGTCGGCCAACATTGATGCGCTCGGGCAGAACTTCACGGCGTCGACCTACGGGGCCCTGGCCGCATATCTTACGCCGGTCTTTAGCGGGCTGTTCGTGCTCTATGTGATCTTCTGGGGATTTCAGTTCTGGCAAGGACGTGGTGAGGACAATGTGGCGGCGATGGGGTTCCGACTTCTGCGCATCGCAGTTGTGTTCTTTCTCGCAACCAGCTGGGGGCCGCTGCAAGTTGCGGTCTACCGCACCGCGAATTATGCGCCGCTGTACATCAGTAACACCATAATGCTGACCAAAATCATCAATCCGGACAATGGCAAGGCAATGACCGTAGGAACAGTCGCATCCGACATGTCCACGATATATGCCATTGCGGTCAAAGCCTCGGTGAAGATCGAACAGGCCGCATCGTTGCTCGCTGCTCCGGCAGCCGAGCCATCGGTAGATTCCTCGCGACCTCCACCGAAACCCCGTCCCAAAGCGGACAATGTGCTCGATGAGAGACTGTCTTCGACCATACAGGCCGGGATCGTCTGGCTGGCTGCCGGGCTCTTTGTCGGTTACGCGATTTTTCTCATGGTCTTTGCCAAGATTGCATTATGGGTCATGCTATCGATGGCGCCGGTATTCATCATCATGTTGATGTTCCAGATGCCGTCACGGTTTTTTTCGGGCTGGCTGACCGTAACACTCCAGGTTGTTCTGGTTCCGATCTTCCTCAGCACTTTCCTTGGTTTTTATATCCTCGGGGTCCGGGCAAGCGTAATGGCGCTCTTCAAGATTGTAATGAGTCCCGACGATCTGCCCATCACCATGAAGGAAGCTGCGCCCGTTGTCCTGATTTGCCTGGCCGGCCTGTTCCTCCTTGCCCAGATCGTGCCGCTTACGGCGCGCATCGCATCCGGCACGCAAGAATGGATGACGAGCGCATTTGGGAAGATGGGGACCGGAAGAACCTTGTCGCGTTCGCATGAGCCGGGAAACGATCGATATGCGTCGCATAGCGGATACACCGGCTTGGCGCACGGCAGGCATTCTGGTTCCGCAGATGCGACTGAGACGGTCATGCGGGAACTTCAGGACAGGAATGCCGCCATCAAACGACAGGGCAGAAATCGCTAGTTGTCATGCGGCGCGCAATACCGAATTGATCAGCGACTTCTGCCGGGCAAGGCAATCGATCAACCGAAACCGCCGTTCAACTGTTTTGCGTGCAGCAAGTCGCATCGGCATGAAATCGCCTGGCTGGCGAAGCACGCGCAGAATTGTATCGGCGAGAGCATCAGTATCGTAGAACGGAACCAGTAGACCGTTTTGACCCGATCGAATGACTTCCTGCACAGGCCGCGTATCGGAACCGATAACCAAAGCGCCGCATGCCATTGCCTCGATCACCGACCAGGAAAGCACGAAGGGATATGTCAGATAGATATGGGCGGTCGATATCTGGTAGAGCTTGCGCAACAACTCATGTGATATCGGACCGGGAAAAAGTATCCTGTCTGGCGGAATATCATGCCCGGCAAGAAGGGCGTCCTTCCACGAACCACCGCTTGGAGGGGGTGTCCCATAGCTGACGCCGTCGCCGCCGACGAAGACGAAAAGCGCATCGGGATTTTTACGTATGACTTTCGCCGCCGCCTCAAGGGCCTGGGGAAATCCGCGATACGGCTCCAGGTCCCGGGCAACAAACGTAATGATCGGAGGATCCTCCGCTCTCAAAACCCGTCCGTCCGGAAGTCGCAGCGAAGCGTTCATGTCGGGGCGAAAGCGCTGTGTATCCACCCCCTCATGGCAAACAGCAATTCGGCTTTGGGCCGAAGCCGGATACAAACTCTTCTGCCAATGCGTAGGGCTGATGCCGCCATCAATGGCGTCAAGGGAGAGCAACTGCGCAATATTGCGCAGCCTCAACCTTTTGCGGGTATCAGCATCGGGATTGTCATCGGGAGAGAATCCAACATCGGCACCCTCTGCCCGGTAGAAAAACTCACAATAGCCAACGGCCGGCACCTGCGGCAGAACGTCCTTCACGAACATCATACTGCCCCAGCCGATATGGCCCACTATTATATCGGGCCGTTCACCGTGTCGTGACATCGAATCGAATGTCTCGGCGACCCTGTGGCCAATGCGGACATGATGGTCAGGAATACCCAAGTGCTTCGCCATGTGTTCATCAGCACGAGGACCGGGTTCGACCCTGTGCCTGATGACGCGGACCGATGGGAGGCGTCGGTCCACAGTCTCACAGATAAGGCTGACATCATGTCCGTTTGCACCGAGATGTTCGGCAAGGGCAGCAAATTGACCGAAGCCACGCCTGTGAACGAAAGCCACATGCATGATTTCAGTCCCTTCCAAATGCTAAGACAACGCAGGTCAAGACGGGATCAGATGCCGTAGCGTGCGGCATTGCCCCAAACCAGCTCGAGTCTGTGCAGGGTCTGGAATGCGATCTCGAGATTCCGCAGATCGTCGGCATCCCTAGCGAGCACACGGTTGTATGCCCCGCCTGCGTTGCGCAAATTGGCGCAAAGCTGTTCGCCCTTTTCAGTCAGACGGATTCGGGCAGATCGCTTGTCCCGCTGGGACGCCACCCTGTCAATGTACCCGCCATCGCCAAGCTGCTTCAGATAATAGGAAATGTTCGAACCGACATAATGACCCCGGTCCAGCAATTCCCCGACGGAAAGTTCGACGTCGCCGATGGCCATCAACACCATCGCTTGGGCAGGTCCGACGTCCTCGATGCCCAGCTTAGTCATCTCTGTTCTCAACAAACTGGCGAAACGGCGATTCACCCTCTCTATCATTCTCGCCAACTCGAAGTGTGTTACAACTACCGTATGAACCGGGCGCTTATGTCCCTGTTTTTCTGCGGTAATTTCAGGGAAATCGGCGGCCTTGTAGCCGTCAATAGATGTTTCGACTTCCACTCCTTCGTGTAGAAGTTTTTGTATCATCTTGGTCTCCATGGTCAATTTTACTTCAAAAATTGAAGTAAGTTGCGAATATATTTTCGCTCCTCCTTCAGATATTTCCCCACCGAATGAACTTTTTTCTGTCACATTCTGCACGGTAATACTTTACTAGTCTGTGGCCTTAGACCAAGGTCGTAGGGCTAACCGGCAGCTGTGTCATTTCCAAGGCAGATAACACATGACCGATACTCGTCAAATCAATGCAAATGGCAAGAGCAATGTTGGAAAAAAAGCGATGACACCTACCGTACCGACGCCTGAAACGCTGATTTTCCGGGCACGCCGCGTGTTCTTGGCGGGCCTGCTCTATGCCGTATTGCTGAGTGCGTGCATCAGCCTTCTGCAACTTACCGTACCCCTGTATATGTTGCAGGTCCATGACAGGGTCTTGAATTCCCGCAGCACCGATACGCTCCTTATGCTGACGATTCTGGCCGTCGGAGCGCTCATTGTTTTCGGCATACTTGAGTTCATACGCGCCCTGTCGTTTCAGGCGATGGGCAGTGCATTGGTTCGCCGGCTCAACCTTCCGGTGCTGACCGCCGCAGTCCAGGCGTCTGTTGACCAGGGTCTTCCGAAGGCAACTCAATCCCTGCGTGACCTGTCCGAATTGCGCACGTTCCTGACGTCATCGGCTGTAAGCGCTCCGCTCGATGCGGCATGGTCCCCGATATTCCTCACGGTGCTGTTCCTTATGCATCCGGTCCTGGGGATCATTGGTGTCATCGCTGTGATCGTTCTGGTGTGCTGCGGGGTGATCACCGACCTTTTGACGCGCAGCCTGCTGAAGGACGCGAATCAGGCGAATGTCGAAGCCATTTCGAAAATCGGCTCAACACTGCGGCACGCCGAAGCGATCGAGGCCATGGGCATGCTGCCAGCCTTGGCCAGGCGCTGGCGTGCCTTGCAGATGAATGCGCTGGACCTGCTTGACCTGGGCGGTGGCAGAAGCCGTGCTATGACATCCATTGCCCGCACGCTGCGCTTCATGGTGCAAGTTGCAAGTCTTGGCGCGGGGACGCTGCTGGCGATGGAGCAGGAAATCACGCCGGGCGCGATGATCGCGACAAGCATCATCATTGGCCGCCTGCTGATGCCTTTCGATCATATCGTCGAGACCTGGCGTCAGTGGGTGCTGGCGATCGGCAATTGGCAGCGAATTCAGGCGCTGCTCGCGCAAAACCTTGCCGTGCGCCAGACCATGCCGACGCCCAGACCACATGGCGACCTGATCGTCGACAGGCTGGTTTACGCGGCGCCGGGTGTCGAAATGCCGATTATCAAAGGCATTTCATTCACTTTGTCACCGGGTGAAGTACTCGGGATCGTTGGTCCTTCGGCGGCTGGCAAATCGACGCTGGCCCGTTTGATGATCGGGATTGTCAAGCCGACATCCGGCGGTGTTTTTCTCGATGGCAACAATGTCTACCTGTGGGAGCGGGGTTCTTTCGGAGAAATTGCCGGCTATCTGCCGCAATCCGTGGCGCTGCTTGAGGGCACCATCAAGGACAACATCGCCCGCATGGGCGACAGTGATCCGCACCGTGTCCTTGAAGCGGCGCGACTTGCGGATGTCCACGAGATGATCGGACGGCTGCCTTTGGGTTACGACACGCCGGTTGGTGATGGGCGGCTCACTCTGTCGGGTGGCCAGCGTCAGCGCATCGGTCTGGCGCGTTGCCTCTACAATCGCCCGCGCCTGATCGTTCTCGATGAGCCGAACGCGAATCTTGATGCAGTCGGCGAGCGTGCCTTGATGCGTGCCATAGAACAGGCCAGGGACGACGGGGCAATCGTAATCATGATTGCCCATCGCCCGACCATCATGCAGGTGGCCGACAAGCTGCTTGTCCTTGAGAATGGCCGTATCACCCAGTTCGGCCCGCGGACCGACGTGGTTGCGTCCATCACACCAAATGCCCCGAAAATGGGAGCGACAGGATCATGACCGGTAAAACCAATCTGCCCAAACGCGTCACGCAACTTCTGGCTCCCCGCGCCATGTCGATGGGCGAGCACTTGCCGACCAAATTTGGAACCGTGCGCCCCGAATGGGTCAACGATCTTGAGCGGGAGGATGAACGCTCTCCATTGCGCCGGCTCGTCATTGCCGGGATCACCACAATCGGGCTGGCGTTTGGCGGGTTCTTTGGCTGGGCCTACTCGGCGGAGCTTGGGAGTGCGGCCGTCGCACTTGGTACCGTGATCGTCGATTCGAAACGGAAGACCGTCAGCCATCTTGAGGGTGGCATCCTTGATCGCCTCCTGGTGCAGGAGGGCGATGAAGTGACGGTGGGTCAGCCACTGATTCGGTTGGACGACACGCGCGCCCGCTCCGAACTGCAATCGCTGCAGAGCCGGCGTGTTGGCCTGATCGCCAAACTGGCACGTCTGCGCACCGAGCAGGCCGGTGAAAAAGAGATCAAGTTTCCAGAAGATTTTGGTGAGCTTGGAAATATTTCCGCAGAAAGTGCAATCAAGGCGGAGCAGATATTCTTTCAAAAGCGCTACGCACAGAAGTTAAGCCGTATCGATATCCAACAAAAGACTATCGAACAATACACGGAACAGGCCAAGTCATCGGAAGCGCAGATCGCTGCGACCGATCGCCAGATCGAATTGATCACAGAGCAACGCAATGCCATCGCGGGGCTTGTGAAGAAGGGCTTCGCCCAAAAATCGAAGCTGACGGAACTCGATACCAGGCTCAGTGAGCTTGCTGGCGACCGCGGGGAGTATGCGGGCGACAAGGCGAAGGCCGAGCAGGCGAAGGCTGGAGCGGAATTTTCGTTGACGGGCATCGAGAGCGATCTGCAATCGGAGATCGCAGGCGAAATAACCTCCGCCCAGGTCGAGCTGGCGGATGCGGAGGAGCGGATCGTTGCCGCCAAGGACGTGATGCGACGGGTCGAGATCAGGTCGCCGCAGGCCGGTATTGTCGCCAATATTCGCCTGCGTACCCCAGGAGGTGTCGTGGCGGCCGGCGAACCCATTCTGGACATAGTGCCCGAGAATGAACCCATGGTCGTGGAAATGAAGATCAGTCCGCGCGATGTTGACAGTGTCGCCGTGGGGTCTCCTGCCCAGGTTCGGCTTACCGCCTATAACCAGCGATCGCTGACGCCTCTTGAGGGCAAGGTCATCTATATCGCTGCCGATCAAGTCATCGATGAAAAGAATGACACGCCCTACTTCGTGGCGCGTGCGGAAATCGAGCCCAAGGCGCTTGCTGACAACCCCACGGTAAAACTTTATCCGGGTATGCCCGCCGAAGTCCTGATCGTCCACAAGGCCCGCAAGGCAATCGAGTATATCATGTCCCCCATATCGGACAGCTTTAATCGAGCCTTCAGGGAGGATTAAGGGGAAAAATGAAGCAAAACAGGCAATACATGGCGGTATTTCAAATTTTGAAATAAATTACTACTAATAAAATGTTATAAATGAATTATTGTTATTCTAATCATTAATTATATCACGAACGTTTAATTGCTGTAATACATGGTTGTAATAATTTGTTACTATGGAATGCCACATTTATATTCTTAGTTTGGGTTGCATTTCGATTTGTTGCAACGCACAATCGTCAAGGCATCGATCGTCGGAGCAGTTCCGGCAATTTGTAGACTCATAAAGCAGGACAGAAGGAGAAGCAGATGGCCACTTTAGAAGGCGGCGCCTACGACGACGTTTTGTTTGGCTCGCGTTTTGATGATTTCATCCGCGCCCATGGCGGTGATGATATTGTCTTTGGTGGGAAAGGCGATGACACGATATTCGGGGATGATGGTAATGATCTGTTGTTCGGCGGACAGGGCGATGATTCCCTTTTCGGCGGCAATGGTTCTGACATCCTCTTCGGAGAGCAAGGCTCAGATGTGCTGAGCGGCGGCGATGGAAGTGACGTCCTGTTTGGCGGTCAAGGAGATGACGTTCTCCAGGGCGGTGCCGGATCTGACGTTCTGTTCGGCGATGCTGGAAGCGACGTGCTTCTTGGCGGTGCCGGCAACGACTTCCTCTCGGGCGGCGCGGGCGATGACGTACTTATCGGCGGTGCCGGCAATGACGTATTCCTGTTCAACGGCGGCGGCGGTAACGACGTCGTGCTCGATTTTACCCCTGGTGAAGACATCCTCCAGATCTCCAGCGGTATCAACGGTCAGGACATTCATTCTGCTGATGACCTGGCGGACCGTATCACACAGGTTGGCGACAACGTTGTTGTCGATCTCGGCCATGGCGATTCCGTCACGCTCGTTGGCGTCAGCGCCGACGATGTCACCAGCCATCTGAACGACTATTTCACCGTTCATTGATAGCGATTATGGCGTGCCCGGCCTTGCGGCTGGGCACGCTTTTCTTCCGATGTGAATGAAAGGGTAACGTATTGAGCCTAGACCATTCGACGGAGTTTGCAGGCGACACGGAGAGCATTTCGATCTCCCGTCTCTGTGCGGATGTTGCCGTTGTGATTTGGGATATTCCTGGCACAACCCGAACCTCGACAAAATGTACACTGGCAGCGCAAGAGGTACCCGTACCGCTCGTCAGTTTGAACATTCCCCTTGAGTCTGGCGGTCAGCGGGTCCTTTGGGTCATGCGAACCAGGGACAATCCCATTCATCTTACTCTGTCAGCCGGGGCGCTCGGTCCTACTGAACAGGTCACGCTATATCCAGCGGCTGAACTTGCTTCCTTCGATGTTGAGAGCGCTGTCGCCAATCTGACGGCGGCGGGTCACGTCAAGCTGCTCAACAATCTTCTGGGCACCTGGCGCAGCACCTTTCGTCTGTCGCAGAACCAGATTTTTGCCAGTGCCGCCCGTGAGGTTACGTTGGCTCTGACGCCGGAGCCGCGACCTGTTCGCTTCTGCGGTCAGCCGATCGACGGGCAGCACCTCCTTGAAACGGCGATCGACGCCGAACTTGGCGACGTGACCGCGATCTACGCTGTTACTGCGAATTCCGTTACGGTTCTGCCTACCAAATTCGTCATCAGCAATCAGCCCAAGAAGGCCTGGCAATCATGCCACTTGCTTGTCGAGTCGGTAAGACCGCTGCCGCCCTCTTTCCATCTCGTCCTGTCTGGCAAGAATGGTATTGCTATCCGCAAACTAGCCGACAGTGACGGGCAGCCAATTGAATTCCAGAGATGGTGGGCTCAGCGTCAAGGCGACGCGGAATTGCGTGAGTTTCTCGTGCGGCAACTGGCGCAAGTGCCAGGTGCTGGCCCTGCCACCGCCATCGACATGCAGATGCGTTCGCCGCTTGCAGCCCGACAAATTGCGAAATCGTCAGCGCACCCGGCCGCGGAAATCGATCTTGCGCTTGCACTCGATGGAGGTCAGCTTGTGGGCGGCTGGACCCATGATCCGTCGTCCATGCTGTCTGGAATAGAATACCTTTCCGAGAACGGAAGCGCGTTGCCGCTGCAGCCAAATTTCTACAAGTTTCCGGGCAAGACCGGTGAGCGGGAGGATGGACTTGGCGCTGACGTGACCGGTTTTGTTGCCTGGCTTCCGCAGAGCAAGAACCTTGGTCCATTGCTGCAGCCGCGCTTTCAGATGCGGCTCGTGTCTGGCGCAACGACAATGCTGGTGCCGCAATTGCAGCCCTTCGAGCCTTCGGCGCAGCGTAATCGCATATTGCGGGCTGTGCCTCCGCAGCATGCGCGGCACCAGGTCTTCGATAGCATATTGGCGCCGGCCTTGAGGGAGGTGGAGCACAAGCTCGGTCAAACCGTCCGGATTGCGGATGTCAAGGAATATGGCGTCATGCCCCGGACACCACTGGCGTCGATCGTGATTCCGCTTTACCGCAACCTCGACTTTCTGCGTTTTCAGCTTTCCGCGATGGCAACTGATCCGTGGCTTGTTGAGAATGTCGAGATCATTTTCGTACTTGATTCTCCTGAAATTCAGGATGACACGGAACATCTGCTCGGTGGCCTGCACATCCTTCACGATCTTCCCATGAAGCTTGCCACCATGAACCGCAACAGCGGATATGCGCGTGCATGTAATGCAGGCGCTAGCCTCGCCAGTGGTACTGTCCTGGTCATGCTGAACTCAGACGTAGTGCCATGCCGGGCTGGCTGGTTGGGTGATTTGATTCAGCCGCTGCTTGAGCAGAAAAAGTTGGGCGCAATCGGACCAAAGCTTCTGTTCGAGGATGGTTCGCTTCAGCATGCAGGTCTCTATTTTGCACGGGACCAGCGCGGGGTTTGGCTCAACCATCATTTCTACAAAGGCATGCCGGGCGATTACGCACCGGCTCAAGTCGCACGCAGCGTGCCCGGAGTAACAGGTGCATGCCTCGTTACCCGTAAGGACATTTACGATCTCGTCGGCGGATTCACGGACGATTATGTGATCGGGGATTACGAAGACAGCGATCTGTGCCTCAAAATCCGCCAGATTGGATTCCACATTGCCTACGAGCCAAGTGTATCACTGTATCACTTTGAGCGGCGGTCTATCCGCCGCAGCGCCGACTACATGCGAGGATTGGCAAGCCAATACAATGCGTGGCTCCATACGAAGCGCTGGAACGACGATATTACCGAATTGATGACGAGCTATCTCGACGAAGTGGTGGACGACACCATCGCTCCCTTTGTCGTTGAAAAATCTGAAAGGAGCGCCGCTTGACTGAGATCGTTGCACTCAAGAAAGCCGAACAAGAATTTACCCCCGGATTCAACAATGACCATGTTGAATGGTTGATGGAAGCGGTGCAGCGCAACCGGTTCCTGCCGCGGCCTGATCCGGACAGCATTTTTGTGGGCGACGGCAATTTCCAGGCGGTCGGCGCCGAATTTCTGGGCCATTTCATTCGCAAGGGCGGTGTACGGCCGGAGAGCCGTATCCTCGACATCGGCTGCGGCATCGGGCGCATGGCCGTTCCCCTTACGCAGTATATCGACCCCGCAAAAGGCAGCTATCGGGGTATTGATCCCGTGACAGGCGGCATCAACTGGTGTCAGCAGAATGTCAGCCCCTCATATCCCAATTTCGAGTTCCGGCATCTGGACATAGCCCACTCCCTTTACAATCCGAAGGGCGCAATCAACGGGCTCGAGCTCGAATTGCCGTTCGAAAGCAGGCAGTTCGACTTCATCATCATGACTTCGGTTATCACCCATCTACCGGACGAAGAAGTGAGCGCTTATCTGCGAGAGGTGGAGCGTGTGCTTGCGCCTGGTGGCCGCTTGTTCATGACGGCATTTGTGGTGGACAAGACGGCCCAGGAAAATGCATTCAACAAGCGCGATGCGCGCCTCGGGTTTCAGCGCTATGACCAGGGTCCGTGCTGGTTCGTGCCGGAACTGCCTCCACTGGCCGCAGTCGGTTTCGATGACGGTTTTCTGGACAACGCGCTGGCACGTGCCGGCCTATCGATCACGACCAAATCATTCGGACACTGGCGCGGCATTTCTTCCGATCACTATCAGGATCTCTTCATCGCCGAGTGCAAGGGGGGTACGTGATGGCCCCCCGTGTACTGGTTGCTGCCCACAATCACCCTGCCCTGCATCCGGGCGGCACTGAGATTTTCGCCCACGATCTGTTCCGCGCCTATCAGCGGACGGGATGCGAAGCTCTGTTTCTTGGGGCAACCAACCACATCCACCGTGAGGCGCGACCGGGGACAAGCTTTCAGAGTATCGGCACGAACGGCGATGAGATCCTGCTTTGGTCGGGTCATTTCGACCGCTTCTTCATGAGCCAGGTCGACCTCTACGGGATTGTACCGGATATTGTCGAATTGCTGCGCGACTTCCGGCCAGACATCGTCCACCTGCACCATTTGCTGCTTCTTGGCGCCGAGTTCCCGCACATTGTCCGCCGCACCCTGCCCGAATGCAGGATTGTCATGACTTTGCATGACTATTACCCAATCTGTCACCATGACGGATTGATGGTGCGTACAACGAACAAGGAACTGTGTCACGAAGCGAGCCCGGATCGATGCCACGCCTGTTTCAAAGATATCGCCCTTGACAAGTTTGTCCTGCGCGAACGCCATTTGAAGGCCTTGCTGAGTACGGTGGACGGTTTCGTTGCTCCGAGCGAATTCCTCAAGCAACGTTACATCGATTGGGGCCTCCCCGAGCCGTTGATCAATGTCATTCCTAACGGCCAACCTGCTCGGGCAGTTGCCAGGAAGTCTGAAAATCCACTGCGCAAGAGGCCGGCCTTTGGCTACTTTGGTAATCTCAATCCCTGGAAAGGGACAACGGTACTGCTTGAGGCAGCCAAGCAGCTGATTGCGGAAGGCGTCGATTTCGAACTGCGTGTTCATGGAGCAGCGCCATTCCAGAGCGAAAGCTTTGTTGCCGATATCGATCGCCTCTTTGCCGAAACGTCACCCAATGTACAGCGGCGCGGCGGCTATCGCCGCGAGGACATTGCCGAGCTCCTGGCCACAGTCGATTGTGCGATTATGCCTTCGATCTGGTGGGAGAATGCGCCTTTGGTGATCCAGGAAGCGCAGGGACAAAACTGTCCGGTAATCACGAGTAGTATTGGCGGCATGGCCGAAATGATCGAAAACGAGACCAACGGTCTTACCGTGCCGCCGAACGATCCGCTGGCGCTGGCGGCTGCCATGCGGCGTATCGCAGAAGAACCTGAACTGCTGCAAATTCTTTCACTTGGGGCACGCCACCCCGATACAATCGATACAACGGCGCAACGGTATCTCGATCTGATCGAGACGCTGCGGCCGCTGCGTGTCGAAGCAGCCTGAGAGGTACATGATGTCTATTGTGACAACAGTGTCGGCACAGGCGCCCGCGAAGCCGAATGCCACGCCTGAGCAAGACAATACCAAATCCAACAAGGTCGAGCCAATGAAGGGCCGTGTCGATGCCATCGACGATGGGCGCCTTTTCGGCTGGGCCTTTGATCCCACTGCTCCGAACATGAGGCTGACCATTCGCGTTCTGCTGGATGGAAAACCCATAGCCGAAGCAATAGCGGACAAAGAGCGGCCCGACCTCAAACGAAACGGCATCGGCGATGGCGGGCATGCATTCGATGTCATGCTGCCGCAATTTGCAGCGATCCGTGCCGGAGAACTTGTTGTCGTTGCAATCAACGGGGCAGGCGTCGAGCAGCCCCTGCGTGTACCGAAGCCCGACGAACAGGCGGCGGAAGCACTCATAGCTGCTCCCATGACGCGGATTCTCGACAAGCTTGACATGTTGATGGCCGCCCAACGACAGCTGCAGGTCAACCAGCGATCACTGCAGAGGACTGCGCCCGTAATCGATGCCGCCAGCAACGGGCCGGCGGTCGATCTGGTTGATATCAGCGGTTCGATCGAAGGGTTGCGTGGCGACGTCAACCAGCGCCTGACAGAGCTTGACGTTCATCTCATGCGGCTGGATGGCGTGGTGGCGAGCCTGGAGAAACGAATGGAGGCGTTTCAGAAACGGTCCAGTGGCGAAATCAAGCCCTTGTTCCTGCTGTTGTTTGTTCTGGTCGGATTTGCGGCTGGGGCGCTCGTGTCCATTTCGGTTATGCCGTAAGGATCATGGAGCGGCCAGATGCAGAAAGATGTGCTGCCAGTGACGCGAACAGGTAAATCGCCCGAGCGAAATCCGATGGTGATGGAAGGCGATATGGTTGTCGGATGTCCGGTCGACGACACGCTTGTCCTCGCCCTTGGCATTGGAAGCATGACCGCCGAACAGATCGCCGCGTTCCTCAACGGCGATCCTGCCATGAGCATCAAGGTGACGCTTGTCACCTGGCCGCTTAAGGAGCCCTCGCCCGCCGGTACGCACGGCTTCGTGGCAATTGTACCGACCAATATACTGCGTCGGGGCTCGCTGAAGACGATCATGTTCCAGCACAAGGCCAAGGCCACACGCTACGCCTTTGCCAGTCGCGCGGCCTCGACGGGCGATCTGATCGCGATGATCGCCGATCTTGCCGGCTCCAACTTGCCATCCGTCATCGATGGT
This sequence comes from Phyllobacterium lublinensis, assembly GCF_020164435.1. Classification (GTDB taxonomy): domain Bacteria; phylum Pseudomonadota; class Alphaproteobacteria; order Rhizobiales; family Rhizobiaceae; genus Phyllobacterium; species Phyllobacterium lublinensis. Next base: position 60,728 of record NZ_JAIUDQ010000008.1, read on the forward strand.
CTGGTCGAAGGTCTTATTTCGGGGCCGATCGGTCGCAAGAAGCTCGCGGCCATTACAGTGCTTTTGCAGGGGGGCGCTCGATCCGACGGTTGCATCGAGCTGATCGGCGGAAGCGATGAGGGTGAGATTTTCGTCCAGGGCTGGGCGCAGGATCTGACACCATCGGTGACCCGCCTCTTGATCAGTGGCCGGACATCTTCCCTTGCCGAATGCGCGATCAGCGTCTTTGCAAGGCCCGATCTCAATGAACAATCGTCTGGCTTTGCCGGTTTGTTGCTTGCAAATGAGCGGATTGAACCCAATGACATCGAGCGTCTTCTGTTTCGAGGGCGCAGAGGATGGCGCTTCATCGAGGTCTACGACCGGCGGCTGATCGTGGGGGCGCGAGAAACCCCCAGTCATGTGAGGGCGATCCTGCCTCAAGTGCGCAGCTCGACGGAAGTACTGCTTCGGATGCGTTCTGCCGCCAACCGGTTTGACGGAACGGAAACAGTCTCAAGCCTGCCGTTTCCGGTGCGCATGGGCATCGACAATGCCTATCGCGTTGAAGGAAGCGGAATTCTGGTTTCGGGTTGGCTGCTCGATCCAGACAGCCATGTGGAAAGTGTAAAGCTTCGCCGCCACCGCGGTGAAACACAACTCGACCGCGACTGGACGCGGGTGGACCGGCGAGACGTTACCCGCGAATTCGACAATAAGCCTCCTTTCAACGCCGGGTTGGACCCCAACCGGCATGCGCATGGATTTGTGGCCTTCGCGCCCGAGCTGGAAGGCGACAGCACCGCACCGTTCTATCTGGAATTGGATCTGAGCGATGGGCGGCGTGCATTTATGCCGCTGACGCCTACCAGGATTACATCGCGTGATGCCGTGGTTCGACAGATCCGCGCGATTGACCCCGACGCCTGGGCGCTTCGCCACATCGTAGACCAGCAGCTCGTACCTTTGTTGCGAGGAGTCAGCCGACCTGCGCCAGAAATTTTTGGCGTCGAAGACCTCGGCACGTTCGAGAAGGCGTCCGGTCCCGCACTCATCATCGGCGTGGACGAGCGGGTCGAGGAAATTGCTCCCCTTCTCGCATTGCTTGCGCTTGATCCGGAAACGCGGGTCGCACCGATCGTCATTTCCGCGTCGACCGATATCATCGACCGGATAGGCGTACAGGTGCGCAGGCTGGCGGATTTCTACCGGCTGCGGTTGCGGCTCGTTTCGGCAAGCGGATCCGAAGACCTTTACGACGCCATGGAGGTCGGAGCCCGGGCTGTTTCGACAGACTCCATCGTATTTCTTGCCGCGTCGCTCCTGCCCAGGAGTGCGGGCTGGTTCCACCGTTTGCTTGCCGCCTACGACGCCCGCAAGGAATGCGTGCTGTCACCGACGCTTGCCTATGAGGATGATTCGATCCGGTGGGCTGGGACGTGGGTAGCGGGTGCACAGTCCGATCGCGCCCTGATAAGCCGCTATGCCGGCTATCCCATCGATGCGGTCATGGGTATGGGGACAACAGAAGTTGCAACAGCCACGTTTGAATGCTGTGTCCTGCCAAGGAACGCTTTGTTCTCCGTGAACGGATTCACGCGAGGATACCTCGGTACACATGAAAAGGGACTCGATCTTGGGTTGAAACTCAAGCAGACGGGTCTCAAGTCCTACTGGCTGCCATCAGCCCAGATGCTTGGCTCCGACGATATTTCAGTATCAGACAAGGCATCGACGATTGCCCTCATCGAACGAATTGACCGTCAGGTGTTCGATGCCCGTTGGGCAAATGCGCTCACCCAAGCGCGCCCTGTGGTCGATCGCGGCCCATCAGCAGAGTCAGAGGTAAAGGCATGACGGAACAACTTCGGGTTCTTGTCATTTCGCATGCCCATCCGAGCATCTCGCTCGGGGGCGGAGAGATCGCATCCTATAATCTGCACAAGGGACTGAACACGCTGCCCGGTGTACAATCGGTATATCTCGCGAGAGCAGGCCACCCGATTCCGCGCCACGGCACCACGGCACTCATGAGCTTGCGCCGCAGCAGCGATGAAATCCTCTTTCACGCCGATGAATATGATCATTTTTATTTGTCGAACAAGAATACGGATGAGATCCGCCGTGACCTGTTGCGGTTCGTCGGAGACCTCAATCCCCATGTCGTCCACTTCCACCATGTGCTTGGCCTTGGTCTCGAGACGCTATACGCCATTCGTGAGGCATTGCCCGACACTGCCATCCTTGTCACTTTCCATGAATATTTGTCGATCTGTCACAATGACGGCCAGATGGTGAAAGCCGGCACTTCAAAGCTCTGCAATGAGTCATCACCCATTGATTGCCATGCGTGCTTCCCGGACATTCCGCCCGCGCGCTTCCTCAAGCGGGAGCGATTTGTGCGCGGCATGCTTGAGCTGGCTGACGCCTTCGTTGCCCCAAGCGTGTTCCTTGCCAGGAAATATGCAGAATGGGGACTGGATCCGAAAAAGCTGACCGTGATGGAAAATGGCGTTGCCATTGAGGGCGTGACGCCGCCGCGCGAGCTTACAGGGCCAAAGCCGCGTCGTAACCGCTTTGCCTATTTTGGCCAGGTAACCCCTTACAAGGGCATAGACGTGCTGATCGATGCGGTATCGCGCGTTCCGGAGGAAACGTGGGGCGAAGACTCCCGCCTGATGATTTTCGGGGGCAACCTGGAAAAACAACCGCGCGACTTTCAGGACCGCATGGAGAAATTGATCGAGGAAGCAGGCGCTCGCGTGCGATTTTATGGCGCCTATCAGAATGCGGAAATGCCTCGCCTCATGCAATCGGTCGACTGGGTGGTCATGCCTTCGATATGGTGGGAAAATTCGCCGATTGTGATCCAGGAGGCCCTGCACCATCGCCGTCCGATCATCTGTTCCAACATTGGCGGCATGGCCGAGAAGGTCCGCGACGGGCATGACGGTCTGCACTTTCGCGTCCGCAGCGCCGAAGATCTCGCCGATCGCTTTACGGAAGTCCTGAGCGATCCCCTTATATGGGACCGGCTGCATCACGACATCCGCCAGCCAACCAACTACATCGACTGCGCCGAGGAGCACCTGGCGCTCTACGGCGACCTGCTCAAAGACAAGCGCCAGCCAATCAACACCACCGCGAGAACTGACGTCGTTCTTTCGCAGGCAAGCTGATCATTTGTCAGCCGCCATTACCGCCAAAAGAAGGAAGACCTCATGGCACGTGTACTCGTAATGATCCCATCCGGCGAAGTTTATGATCACGACAGCGTTCGCTGGTATCAATACAGTAACGTACAGCGTAATATCGATCATTATCACAACATTGGCGATGCTTTCGTCTTCGACTCGTCGTTGAAATTGATGAATTACGACCGGCTGGCGGAATTGCCCATCATGGGGCCGAAGATGGAGTACATCGATCGCCTGCGCGAGGAATATGACTACGTGATCCTGCGTGGCTCCAACTATGTCCACCAGCATATGGACTGGACCGACGCGGTGCCGGTTCTCAAGCGCCTCGGTCTGCCGGTCATCGCGTTCGGCATCGGAGCGCAGGCTCCGGTCAAGGGCCAAATCGAACTTTCGGACGCGACCAAGGCCGTGCTCCGCGTCATGGCGGATTCCACCGTGTCCGTCGGTGTTCGGGGAGCCTATTCGGCTCAGGTCCTGAATGATATCGGAATTCAGAATGTCCGCATTATCGGTTGCCCCACGGCATTCCGTCGCAATGACCCGGACATGAGAATATCGCTCCCGGCACTGGATGATGTACGTGAGGTCGGGGTCACTGTCCGCCGGGAAGTATCTCCTGACTATGCGCAGGACATCGAGCGTTATCTGACGTTGCATCGGGATTTAATCAAGGACATGGCTCGCCGCTTCGATGTCACGCTGATGGCGCAAGGTGAGGTCGAGGAAAAGAAACTCGTTCTCGGAACCGATGAGCAAAAGGACGAAGCAATTGCTGCACTGAAGGCAAACCAGTGGGCCGCGGACTGGTATCTCGATGAAACGGTCGAAAAGCTCTACCGCCAACGTCTTTTCTATTCCGACGTCGTTGCAGACTATGAAAATCTGGTCAAATCCAAGGATCTGGTCCTTGGTTATCGTTTGCACGGCAATCTCATGGCGTTGGCCAATGGGATACCATCGATCTATTTTACCTACGACAGCCGCACCGCCGAGTTTGCCGAGACCTACCAGATTCCGAGCTTCAATGTATTCGGCGACAAGCCGTTCAGGCTCGAAGATTATTGGGATCAGGGATTGTTCGACCGATACAACCTGGCCTGGCGCGAGACCTATCAGGAGATGCAAGCGTTCCTTACGGAGAACGGAGTTGATCACAAAATGGTCAAGGCCCAGCAGCGTGCTTCGGATTCCGTCCGCCGGGTTGCTTAGATCGGACGCCTGAGTGGAGTAAGGCTTTGATGGGGAGGAGTACAAGGCGACAGGGAGGCATAATCAGAATTCTTTAATTGGCAAAAACCGTCTTCTTACAAACAATCCCCCAACAGCGTTTCAGGAGTATCCCATGACCGTTCTTGTTACAGGTGGCGCAGGCTATATTGGCAGCCACATGGTTCTCTCACTTAAAGACGCCGGCCGATCGGTTGTCGTTCTCGATGATCTGAGCTGCGGTTTTGCCTGGCTGGTGCCCGATGATGTACCGTTTGTGCAGGGTGACATTGGCGATCAGGCATTGGTGCGTGATCTGATCCGCAGGCACAACATTACAGCAATCCTGCATTTTGCCGGCTCGATCGTGGTGCCGGATTCCGTACGCGATCCCCTCTTCTACTATCGCAATAATACGGTGCAATCACGTGCACTGATCGAGGCGGCCGTCGCTGAGGGAATCAAGCATTTCATCTTTTCCTCGACGGCAGCGGTCTATGGCGAACCCGAACGGACACCGATCACGGAGGACATGCCGCACCAGCCGATTTCGCCTTACGGCACATCGAAACTCATGACCGAGTGGATGCTGCGGGATGCCGCGCTTGCCCATTCTGATTTCAACTATGTAGCGCTACGCTATTTCAACGTGGCTGGAGCAGATCCTCAGATGCGCTCAGGCCAGTCGTTCCCGCGAGCAACGCATCTGATCAAGATTGCCAGCCAGGCGGCGACAGGCGAGCGTTCGCATATCGAGGTTTATGGCAATGATTATCCAACAGCCGACGGAACCTGCGTTCGCGACTACATCCATGTCAGCGACCTGGCGCAGGCGCATCTGTGTGCGTTGAATTACCTCGAAGCAGGCGGCAATAGCACGGCAGCCAATTGCGGATACGGTTACGGATATTCGGTGCTCGAGATCATCGATGCGGTCAAGCGTGTCTCGGGCGTTGACTTTCCGGTCCGCATGGCGCCGCGCCGTGCTGGCGATCCGGCAATCCTTGTGGCCGGCAATGAGCGTGTTCGCAACCAGTTTGGATTTGTGCCGCAACGGGCGGACCTTGACCTGATCGTTGGAGATGCCCTGGCATGGGAACGCCAACTGCAAGTCATGAAAAGCAACGAACCTGTAGAGCGCATTGCTGTGTGACAGTGGCGGCCGAATAGCCCGCCAATTTGAACCCTGGCAACGACATTGCTGCGTCGGCGATCTTGGATCGGCGGCGCAGCATGCACGTTCGTGCGTGGTTGATGATGGTTCAAATTTTGAAATAGATTACGCGTAAATTGTTTTCAAGTTACGGAAAGAATAAAATCACATTTCCAATAGAATATCATTAAATGGCCCAAATCTTTTCCTATTGCACTGCAATATAAATGTTTGACAAGCTTCATGAAGTCGCCATTATATTTGTATAGAAATGCGGTTTGGCGCCAATGGATTGGGCAGGGATTAGGAAATGACGGTTCAGACTTCGTATAAGCTCTCACCAGCTGCGAAATCTCTAAGAGAAATTGATTTATTGAAGGAACCGGTCCTGCTTCGCATGGGAATTGACCATGATGAACTTCCTCAGGATTTGTCGAAGGCGGTCAAAATTTTGGGCTTCGAAGGCGTCAAAGATGATGCCGCGATACTGTCAGATGTTTCCGGCAAGAAGTTCGAAATTCACGAAGCACCTTTGTGCACGCTCGCCATCTTGATCAATCCCATGCATAGGGGCCGCGAAAAGCGTTTGATCGACTGGTTGCGTGATCGTGGACTTGCGGACGAACCCCCAGTATTCGAGTGGCAGTCAGGCAAGGAAATCGCGACGACAGCGCGTATCATCCACAAGCTTGCCGGGCTGTTGGTATCCGATGCCAGGAAGATCGCCCAGTCGAATCGCGAACTGCTTACGCTGCGAACCCTGAATGACAACCTGCAGAATCGTTTTGCTACGATCGAAGGCTTTGTCGACAGGCAGGGGTTGCAGCCATTCGACCTTGCCTTCTCCAATGAACCCGTCAGCAGCTCATCGCGTTCCAATGTATTGGCTGATGCCTCCTTCGAGGGCATTTCGCAAATCCTCCCGGTCGCAAGCTCGGGAGTGAGCGCGATTGCAATCCATTTTGAACGCCTAGCCCGCCGCGAGGATGCCACTTTGCACGCCCAACTGGTAACGCTCGAGGACCGTCAGGTCGTCGAAAGTTGGGTGGTTCCACTTTCTCGACTTCATCAGGGCTGGAACCATCTGGGTTTGTCGCGAACGCTTGCGGGACTTCGGCGGACGCTGAAGCTGCAATTGCACATCGAGGGCATGGACGATGAAATGCCCCTGTTGTCTCTGGGTGGACTTCAGCCATTGGAGATGTTCCAGGTTCGCGATGCGGCGAACAATGCGCCGCTCTTGAAGAACAGCCTGGCAATGCAGGTCTGGTGTGGAATGCCCGGTGTGCTGCTGCCAAGTTGGGCAAACTATTTGCCGGCACAATCGCGCCAGGCAAATGATGGCGGCTTCAAGGAAATGCCGATAGCGACTGGCATACTTGACCTGGCAGCACTGGCCAATACGGAAGAAATCTCGTTCGACTTCGCTGCAATCCTGCCGCTGCCGGACGAGCGGGCAATCGGTTGCCATCCACCGGCAGCTGGCATTACGATTGGTCGCCTGCCGGCGGCATGCCCACCCAAGATTCTGCGTATCTCATCGACCGCAATCATCGACAACGACGCCTCACAGGATGTCGACTTTGCACTCGTCATTGCCGGGGACCTCGACAGCGCCCGTCAACTGTTCGGCGAATCCCGTGTTGCGGGTGCCGGGGAGGCGTTTTCCGGTTGGAAAAGTGTATCTCACGGCGAGGAGCCCCGCCTCAACGCCTTCATTACCGAACAGGTCGGCGTCTGGCAAAATATCTACTTTGCCACCCGGATGAAGAACGCGGGCGACAACAGTTTCGCTTGGGCAAAATTCCGCGACATCAGCCTCATGGTCAACGGGTAAAGTCTCATGCTGGACCAAGTCAAACATCTGTTCGAACAGGTCGCGCCGCCGCCGGCCGAGGATGACGCAGGACACGCGTTTTCCCCGAAGGTTGCGGTGCTCATTCCGGCCTACAAGCATTCCGTGCTGCTTGCCGAAGCAATCGAATCCGCATTGGCGCAGGAAGCGCCCTTCGATATCGCCATCGTCATTGTCGATGACGGATGCCCTTTCCCGGAAACAGGTGAAGTCGGACGCACTTACGCCCTGGCCCACCCCAGCGTTTTCTATCTGCGCAAGGCCAATGGTGGTCTAAGCTCGGCTCGAAACTACGGGATCGAATTTGCCTTGCGCAATTTCCCGGATCTGGAGGCGGTCTATTTCCTGGATGCGGACAACAGGATCACATCGACCGCAATCCGCGATATTCTCGAGTTCATGAAATCGGACGACAAAGTCGATTGGATTTATCCGAACATCGACAAGTTTGGCATCGAATGGAACGGCAATTATACGACGCAATATTCGCGCCTCTTGCATCTGACCTTCGACAATATTTGTGAGGCCGGCAGCCTGGTATCCCGTCGCATGCTGGATGCTGGCATTCGTTTCGACGAGAGCATGAAGTCGGGATTTGAAGACTGGGACTTCTGGCTCCAGGCAATCGGACGCGGCTTTCTGGGTGCGAATTATCCCTTCTTCGGGTTTGAATATCGCCAACGCGCCGAGAGCATGCTTCGGGATTCAAATCGCACCCGTGAAGGTATCCTGACCTATATCCGGCAGAAGCATAAGAAGCTTTTTGCAGCTGAGACGCTTCTCGAATGGGAGCATCAGGAAGCACCAAGGTATGCGGCAATCGGCATGGGCACCTATGCCGTCGATCTGTTCACTGATCCCACAGTTGAGCATGCCAAGTGCAGCCTGGAGGATTTCGTGACGCGCTTCTGGGCTGCCAAGGCAGAGCCGGAGACCTTTGGCGTACCGCCCTTCCTGCTGTGGATGACCGCAGCGCATCGCGATGCGCTGACGCGGCTGGGACTGATCCACAACCTGCTTTGGCTTGGCGAGAAATTTTCGCAGAAACATCATTTTGTGGCTATTCGCTTCGAGCGGAGCAATTCAAAGGTTGGGCTTGATATCCGCAAGATCAGTGACGCGGAACCGCTAGCCGACAAGCCCTTCGGCTGGATGTGCACGTTTGATATCTTTTCCAACTGTGCCGATGACACATCCGATGATTGGGCACGCTCATTGCACAAGCCTGTACCCGCTCCCGATGTTGTCGAGATCGTTGTGAGCGGCCCGTTCACAGCGCGCGAGATGCAGAGCACGGCACTTTCGCCAACCAACGCGCTTCTCGCGACGCTGGGCGCGTTGCGAGATTCCGGTTATCGGTCGCAATCGGGGAACCGCTGGATATGGCGGTCGGTTTACTTTCCGAACCGCAGCCGGTATTTCGAACTTCTGCGCCATGCTGTTGGGGCAAGGCCGGTCATGCCGCGGCTGCCACAGGCGGCGAGCCCTATCAGGGTCGGTTTCCTGCTACCGATTGCAAGCTTCGGTGGCGTTGAAAAGGTAGCCTATGCGGTGGCCCATTCCCTCAAGAATGCGGGTTGTGAGGTCCACCTCTTCCTGCTTGGAAAACCGGTCTACAACCGGGTTCCTGAAAATGACGGGGTATTCAAGACGATCAATTTCCTCGCGGACGATTACCCGCTTTGGGGCGGACCGCACCAGTTTGCCGGACACGAATTGATGATGGGCCATGATGAAGCGGCAAGAGCCGAACAGATCATGGGCTTCCTCGCCGGCCTTGACGTGGTTATCAATAACCAGGTCGCGCCGGTCAATGCGGTTCTTGGCGATTTGCGCCGTCGTGGCGTCAAGGTATTGAACTACGTCCATGTGCTCGACAAGTCGAAAATGGGCCGGGACGCAGGACACCCATATTTGTCGCTCGCCTTCGAGCATGTCTATGACACGATCCTGACCTGCTCGAACGACATGGTCGAATGGTTGCATGGCATGGGTGTGCCGTCCGCCAAGCTCATGCATATCCAGAACGCTGCCAGTTACGTGTTGTCCCCGAAGGATCGGGACGCACTGCTGACCGCCCGGCGCAGCAAACCGCCAAAGGACAAACTCAACGTTTTGTTCCTTGGCCGTCTTGACGCGCAAAAGGGCATTGAACGCCTGTACGCCACTGTTCGTGATCTGCAGCAGCGTTTTGTGCCTATCGAGTGGAAGATCATTGGTAGTGACGTCATGGACTCGGGGGCCGGCGGGTCGTGGAAAGAACGATTTGCTGATATCGGCGTCCACGTGGATGCACCGGTATATTCGAGTCGCCACCTGAACAAGGCCTTTGCCTGGGCCGATGTAGTGGTGCTGCCCTCGCGATGGGAGGGTGCTCCGCTGACAATCATCGAAGCCCAACGGCTCGGCTGTGTGCCGGTTGCAACGGCGGTCGGCGCAGTCGGTGAACTGATCGATCATGGCGTTGATGGGCTTTTGATCGATTCGACCGATGACAATGTCATTATCAGTGAAATGACCGAGATGCTGGCGGCACTAGCCGAAGATTCGGCTGCGCTCAGCCGCCTCTCTGAAGCTGCCGCAGAGCGCGGCGGGTCACTCGCCTGGGACCATAGCGTTGAACCGCTGGTGCAGCAGTTGATGGCGTGGTTCCCGGACCGGTTTGCAGCCCGCACCCCCGCCCTGAAGCTCGTGGAGCAAACAGCGTCCACCGCTTTGCCCGATCGGGCTCCTGCAATCGAGCGTCTCCTGCGTGAGCCAGGATCTAGGGAACGCGACGATATTTCCGAAATAAGGCCGCTGCAGATAGCTGCGGCCGGATCAGTCAACATGAATAATTTGAGGGACTAGCAATGAAAAAGCTTTTTGTTCTTAACGGTGGTGCTGCCGTGAAGCCTGGCAACAAATCCGCCTATTTGAAGTTCGAGGATCCCCTCGCGGCCTTCAACAAGGGCGGCATCAATACAGGCGACGTTCTGGTCTACGATGCCACTCTCAAGGCGCTTGCCTATGACGAGATTCGCAATGTGCAATTCTCGCATGCGGCAAATGAGAAGCTCTGGCCGCAGGACGGAACCTATGATGCGACCGTTGTTCGCGGATCGAACTATCTGACCGAAACCGTCGACCTTGCCCACGTCGTGCCCCTGCTCAAGAAATTGAAAGGACCAGTCGTAGCGATCGGTGTCGGCGCGCAGGCCGGTAAGTACAAAAAACTCGAGGTTCCCAAAGGAACCGTGGAGGCCTGGAAAATCATCGCCGACAAGTGCGAGTCGATCGGCGTGCGCGGTTTCTACAGCGCGGAGATCTTCAATGACCTCGGCATCAAGAATGTCCGGGTTATCGGTTGCCCGAGCTTCTACCGCTCCTTGCGTCCTTCGATCACCATCAAGTCGATCGACCCGGCGCAGGCTCGGATCGGACTTACGCTCAACAAATATCTTTCGGCCGATTATGCCAGCAACGCCACCAAGACCAATCGCATGCAGCGCGCATTGATCGATGCGGTCGCCAAGCGTCCATCGAGCAAGCTGTACTCGCAGGGTGAGCGCGAGGAGACACTGGCAATCTTCTCGAGCGGCAAGGAAAAGCAGGACAACATCAAGGCGATCCTGACCAAATTCAATCTGCTTGGACATCCAGAGGCGGAGGAGATGCTCAACAATCGTATGAGCGCCTTCTTCGATATCGAGGAATGGGCCGCCGATGCGGCAGCCAATGTGGATGTGATGGTCGGTTTCCGTCTCCATGGCAATGTTATTGCCCTGCATCAGGGAATTCCGGCGATTTTCTTCACCTATGATTCACGCATCCGCGAACTGGCGTCGCTGTTTGCCATCCCTTCGATTGAGATTGAGGACTATCTTCCAATCAATCTTGAGAAACTGCTCGAGCGTGCCGATTTCTCGAAAGTTCAGCACATCTACCGGGTCAATTACGCCGAGTACCATCGCTTCCTGACGGAAAACAAGCTCAACCACGTGTTGCCCAAGCCTGTTGCAGCGCCTGCGGACAAGCCCCTTTCGAGCCCCAATCTCGTTCAGGTGCCACACAACATCCATGAGGCCGTTTCCTGGTTCCGCAGCGAGATCGATTTCATGACCGGGGAGGTCGAAACATTGCGCAACCGTGCCTGGAATCTTGAAACCACATTGCGTGGGCTCAACGCCAAGCAGGAGGCAACCCCGGCAAAGGTCGCCGTATGACACGGCACTTGCGGTTCAGCCGACGTTCATTTCTGGGACTTGCCGGTTTCGGGATAGCGTCGGCCGGATTGCTTGCGCGGCCAGGACTTGCCCGCGCACTCTGTTCGGATCTGCCCGCGCCTCTACAGGGCGCGGCGGGTCAATGGAAATTGTCCTTTAGCGACAACTTCAACGACAATGCGGGTTTCGATCAGCGCTGGCTGAGGGTCAAGGACGGTGGCGGCGAAACCAAGTCGGTACGCCTGCCCGGCAATGTCAGTTTATCGGGCGCGGGCATGTCGCTCAACCTCGGGCGCAATCCCAGGGACAAAGATGGAAAGCGTCCGTTTGCGGGTGGCTACGTCCGAACGAAGGATTTCCGGCAGCGCTACGGCTATTTCGAGTCGGAGATGCGGATCGCAAACGAACCGGGTGTCAACAATGCGTTCTGGCTGACGTCTGTTCGCGAATCGGAAGGCGATACCCGTTTTGAGCTCGATGTTGTCGAAGCCAAATATCCCAATGCGGTTCAGGTGACCGCCCGGCGTTGGCTGCCCGACCGGGAAGTCTTTTCGAAGACCTATCGCCCGCGTACCAGACTCGCTGATGGGTACCACCGATATGGCATGTTGTGGAGCGCGGACCGGTTCCAGTTCTTCTTCGACGACAGGAAAATCTATGAAGTCGCGAATACGTTCGCGCATACGCCCGCCCAGTTGCTTTTCAGCAATGCGGTCGCTTCTTTCGCAGGCAAGGACGATGGGGATGTGAATGGGGCGGCCACGTCCATTCGGAACGTCCGCGTCTTTCAAAATACGGAATGGCAAGATGTGCCAATTTGGAGGTGTTCATGAACGATGATTTCGTTTCGACATCACGCGCTGACAAAAGCAAGAAATATCTGCTCGGCAAGAATGGCTGGATTTTCCTCGACCATGATTCAAACCGGGTTATCGACCAGATCACAGGTCGGCATGTCCTGGATTCGCGCGGGATCGAGTCCTGGCGCAATCTGATTGCCGAACGCGATGCCTACGTGGCCACGCTGGGCGCACAGCATTTGATGTTCGTCGCGCCCAACAAGGAACTCGTGTATTCCGAAGAGCTTCCGGACTGGGTGGACATTGCCGAACAGCGGCCCATCCATCAGATCAGGGCCGCACTTGATCCTGCACGCGCACGCAGGATCATTTATCCTCTCGATGAGATTCGGGAGGGCAAGAAGCACGGCTTGACCTATCCGAAAACGGATACGCACTGGAGCGGGTTTGGCGCCTATATTGGCTACCTGGCACTCTGCAACGCCATGTCGGATAGTGGAATCGAGCCATTGCGTGTCGAGGGCTCGCGCCTTGGCTTCCAAGAGGTTCCTTACGTTGGTGATCTCGGGATCAAGTTTGAGCCGCCCGTATCGGCTCCCACGCTGTCGGCCCGGATCGAGAACCCGGCCGGCAAACTTGCATTTGACAATCGCATTCCAAACCGCGGAAGAATCCGGGTTTTCGTCAACAAGGACGCCACCTTGCCGCGCTGCGTCATGTTCGGTGATTCATTTGGCGGCAACCTTCTGCCGTTCCTCAAGGAAAGCTTCAGCACCCTTGTCTACGTCTACGGAAAGACATTCGATCGTGAGTTGATCGAGGCCTACCGCCCGGATGTCGTGCTTTCGGAATTCGTTGAACGGTTTCTGATCGACCCACCGGTGGACACACCGACGTTCAGCTACGCTTCTGTCGTACGCAGCAAACTCAAGCTCCTGCCGAAAGACGATTTGGCCCATGTGAAAACGCACACCGCCTCAATCGATCCTGACGTATTCCCCGTGCGGGCGGTTTACGAAGCGATATTGTCTGTCCACGAGGGCAAGTCGGTCCGTCCTGCTCTTCTTGGGGATCTCAAGAAGCATCATCCGGACAATCCCGAGGCGCATCACATGATCTCGGTAGAGCTCGGAAGGCTTGGCGAGCGGCTCGACGAGGCAAGACTTTTTGCCGAGCGCGCAGTCAGGGCCGAACCGTGGAATGCCCGTGCACGGCATCAGCTTGCCTTGACGTTGATGCGACTGGAGCAGCCCGACAAGGCCGAGGTCGAGCTTCGCAAGGCGATTGAACTCGATTCCGGTGTCGACTGGTGGAGCTACCAGTTGGCGCAGGTGCTCTACCGGCAGCAGAAATATGCGCTATGCATTGATTGCATCAGGGAATATCTCTCCCGCCGCCCGGATTCGTCGGATGCTTGGCAATTGCTCGGACGTTGCCATGAAGCGTTGCACGATATTGAGGATGCCGCCGAGGCCTTCGTGCACGCTGCCGATGCCAGGCCTGATTGGACGTGGCCGCTGCTGAAGCTTGCCAACCTTCGTGTCCATAGCAGGACCAATCCGGAGCAAGGATTGGTGGCGACGGATCGGCTTCTGGAAACGCTTTTCCATGCGCGCCAAAGGGCCGAAGTCTATATTCTGCGCTCGCAGTTGCACGAGATGCATGGCGCGCGCGGGAAGGCAATCGAAGCTGCCCTCAGAGGCACTGAGCTTGCCCCCGATTGGGAATGGGCGGAAAAGACGCTTGCGCGGTTGCGCGCCCAGGAAGCCCGCGCTTCTTTGGGATAAAACCAGTATGACAATAAACGTTCGACCCTAATTTGGCGTTGAACTCAGCGTGGCTAAGCAGGTAAGCATGAGGCTGGTCGCCTCCTGCCCCTGCGCGCTCGGTTCGGAAAAGCAGTGACGTCGACCCAAGAGGACGACACGATGGAACCGCGCAAGAGCGATGATCAGCCCACGATTGCGGACGTTGCCGAGCTCGCCGGCGTTTCCCGGGCGATCGCGTCGCGAGCGCTTTCGAGCGAACCGAGACCGGTCTCCGCCGACAAGCGTGAGCGGGTCCTGCAGGCGGCGCACCAACTGGGCTACAAACCCAACCTCCTGGCGCGGAGCCTTACGACGAAGACGGTCAATCTGGTCGCCGTGGTCGTCAACCATATCCATGATCTTTCCGACCTCGACCTCTTCGATCTTTTGATCAGTGAGATCCAGTCGATCGGCAAGCAGGTCATCTTCGTGCGCGTGGGTTCGGCAGACCGGATAGAAGAGTTTTTGCGCAATGGCATCGCTTACCATGTGGATGCGGCGCTCGTGTTTTCCGATTTTGCCGATGCGGCTACCGTGCGCAGAATGTTCCGTAATGACCGGGTACTCATGCTGAATGGCATGCGCGACGCGGATGCCCCTGCCATCATCCCCGACGAATTGTCGGGAATCGCGGCAGCAGTGGCGGATGCAGCAGGAAAGGGTGTCAGGACAGCAACGCTTGTTACCGGACGGTCGGCATCACCCGTTGAGCAGACCCGTATAGCACATTACAAGTCTGAGATGCGGCGTCACGGCATCGAACTGATCGCGGAATTGCGTGGCGACTACTCGTATCAAAGTGGTCGTGCGCTCGCGGCATCTTCGGCCTGGCGTAATGCAGAAGCAGTATTTTGCACCTCTGATGCCATGGCGATGGGTGTGCTCGACGTCCATAGGGACGCGCTTTCAGGAGATGCAAGAGCGTTCCGGCTCTACGGTTTCGACGATGTCACGCTGGCGGAATATGAGGCCTACCCGATTTCGTCGATCGGCTATGACAAGACTGTCTATATCAAGGAAATCCTGCAATTCCTGACAGCACCTGACCGTTTCCAGTCAGGTGGCGTATTGGTCCAGGTCCCGACCTACTTCGTCCCGCGGTCGAGTTCTTGAAGCGGCCGGGCGTGCCCGGCCATTCCAAATTCACCATAGAGGCGTCAGCGCGGGCGGGTTGGACTTTTCACCCCACCACTTCTTGTAATTGGCGTCGTAGGCACCCGATTGTATGTAGTCGGAAACGAACATATCGAGCCAACGAACAAACTCTGGATCGCCCTTGGCAACGGCAATACCAATCGGATCGTTGGAATAGAGCCCCGGCAGCGTTAACAGGTTGTCGTTCTTGGTGGCCAGGTAGTCGAGTAGCGAGGAATCCTCGATCGCTGCATCTGCTCGCTTCTGCTGGAGCAACAGGACGCCGTCCGGCGAGAACGTATCGGTATATACCAGTTCGGCGTCGGGGATGTTCCTCTTGATGAAGCCCTCGCCCGTCGTCCCGCGTCCGACGACGACTTTCTTGCCGGAGAGATCCTTGAGCGATGCAATCCCGGCATCCTTTTGCACGATGACGCGCAAGCCCGCACGATTGTAGGGAATGGAGAAATCGACGGACTTGGCGCGTTCGAGCGTCGCCGAAGTGTTGGCCACCACGATATCGAGCTGACCGGAAACCAGCATGGAGATGCGGGCGTCTCCGGACACATCGGTGAACTCCACCGGGACGCCCAGTTTCTGGGCCAGCTGCGTGGCGACATCGACGTCGTAGCCGACCGGATTGTTCTTGTCGTCACGGAAGCCGATTGGCTCCCCGCCCAAAGACACACCGATCCGGACAGTACCGCGTTCTCGAATCTCTTCGATCTTCCCCGCCTGCGCGGTGCCGGCAAATGCCATGGCGGCCGTCAAGGCAAGGGCGGCCAGTTTGATCATCATCGTTTTCATGAACTTCCCCTTATGTTGTGAGCAATGGATCGTATTTTCGCGCAATCCGTTTCTCCGGATTGGTCATTCCGGGTTTCCAGATCCAGTACTTGATATCCTCAGGGCACTGGAAACTTGCGACCTCGTGGTTGCCAGCGGCATCAATTCCGTGAATGACAACGCCGGCGAGAAATCCTGTTTTCAGTTCGGCAAGGTCCTGAATGGCCAAATCGACTGCCGTGCGCAATGAATGGCCAAATCGCATCGCAAGGACGACGCTGCGCGCCGTGCCGCAGCGCATCGTCATCTCTCCGGTATGGGTGCAAGCTGCGGCGCCGTAACGGCTATCCGCATAGAAACCGGCACCTGGAATGGGCGAATCTCCCAGCCTGCCGGGGTACTTCCACGCCCATCCCGAAGTCGATGTCACCGCATGGATGCCACTGGTGGAATCCTGGGCGAGAAACACGGTTGTGTCGCGAACCCGTTCGGGATCCGTGATGGTCCGGCTCAACGGAGCGAGCGGAATATCGGGGAATGCAGCAAGCTCGTCGGGCGACAGTTCCTTCTGCAGTCGCTTCCACCAGACCCTCTTGCTGTCTTCGTACAAAGTATCGTCGACTGCAAAACCGATCTCCGTTGCAAATCGTCTGGCGCCGTCGCCGGTCAGCATGACATGTGGCAGGCGTTTCATCACTTCGTGTGCGAGCGCGGCCACCGGTAGCGTATCGGGGACCGCGCCCACGGCGCCGACGTCACGGGTCGTCCCGTCCATCACGCCGGCGTCGAATTCCATCTTGCCAAGCATGTTTGGCCAACCGCCATAGCCGACGCTGCGGACCTTCGCCTCACGCTCCACCTCGCTGATGCCGGCGACCATGGCGTCTATGCCATGGTGATGCTGCTTGAGCAGTTCAACGGATTTGTCGAAGCCGGGCCAGGCTTCAGAATTTGCCAACAGGATCATGATCAGTCTTTGCGCATCTTGGAAAGGAATTGGGATATACGCGGCCTTGCCATGCCGCCTTCGGCTGCGAAGAATTCCTCGGTCGGCAAATCAACGACCAGCTGGCCTTTGTCGAGGAAGACGATGCGCGAGGAAATCGTTCGCGCAAATTCAATTTCATGCGTGACGAAGACCATCGTGGTTCCAGTTTTCGCCAGTTGTGCAAGGATACTGAGCACTTCGGCGGTCATCTCAGGGTCGAGCGCGCTGGTGATTTCGTCCAGAAGCAGATAGCGCGGGTTCATGGCAAGCGCCCTACAGATTCCGACGCGCTGGCGTTGTCCGCCCGACAGCTGGGCCGGATAGGCGTCGGCTCGCGCTCCAAGACCTACCGAGTCAAGCAGGGACCGCGCCGTAGCCTCCGCTTCAGCACGTGATCGCTTGAGAACCTGGATGGGCGCCAGCGTAACATTCTGCAGAGCGGTCATGTGCGGATAGAGGTTGAACAACTGGAAAACGGTTGCCGAACGCTTTCGCGCTTCTGCGAGATCCTTTGGCAGTGAGACATCGAAGTCGTCGATGGTAATGCTTCCGGCGTCGAGTTTCTCCAATCCGTTCATGCAGCGGATGAGCGTCGATTTTCCTGAACCGCTTGATCCCAGGATCGAAACCACTTCGCTGCCATGAACATCGAGGTCGATGCCATCCAAAACGGCGGCTGATCCGAATGATTTGCGAACACCCCGGGCACGGATCATATCAGAGACCTTTCCAAGCAGAATGAGCGCGGAGCCGCTTCTCGAGCGTCGCTCCGCCGAATGCGACGAGCTTTGCGGTCGCGTAATAGAGAGCGCCGACGATGGTCCAGACAATGAATGGCTTGAGCGTTCGCAGATTGAGTATGTTGCCGATCTTGGTCAGGTCGACGACACCTATCACGGATATGAGCGACGTCACCTGCAGCTGGTTGACCAGCAAGCCAGTCAAAGGACCTATCGCGAAGGCCATTGCCTGAGGCGCAATGATGTGGCGAAGCACCTGCCAGCGCGACAGGCCGAAGACACGCGCGGACTCGATCTGGTCGCGGCCAATCGATTCGATTGCCGAGACGGCGATGACGTAAATGAAGGCGGCCGTGTTGCCAGAGAGCGTGATCAGCGCTGCTTCGACCGGAGTTACGTTGATTTTGAGAAGTGCCGGAAGGCCGAAGAAAACAAGAAACAGCTGGACGAGCACCGGGGAGTTCTTGAGCAGTTCCGCAAGAACGGCAATCAGCGGGCTGAGCACAGGAACGCGGTAGAACCGGATCACGGCCCAGATCGTTCCGAGGAGCAGGCCAATGACAGTTGTGGTGAGGAAGAGCGCAAGCGAGACGCCTAGTCCCTGAGCAAGAAGGACCACATCATATGACGTAAAACTGGTGTACCGCATCAGGCAACCTCCGGCATACGATCGCGGTTCAGATGGCGATGCAATGCACTGATTGCGAGCGAGACCAGATAGGTCAGGCTCGCATAGACGACCAGCAGGACCGCATAGACCTCGAATGGCCGAAACGTGTCGGACGCGACAATCTTTGCCGACCCTGTCAGTTCATTGAGCGTGATTGTCGAGAGGATTGATGACGTCAGTATGAGATTGATGAAGACCGAGCCCAGCGGCCGGATCGACGTGCGCAGCGCAATCGGCATCACGATCTTGCGGAATATGACCGGCTTCGAAAGGCCGCTTACTTCGGCGGCTTCAAGAATACCGGGGTCGATGGCAAGAATCCCGGAACGGATAACATCCGAACTGAATGCACCGCCGGCGATCGACAGGGCAATGACGCCCGTCGAGAATGCGTCGATATAGATGCCGATTTCAGGAAGGCCATAAAAGAAAAAGAAGAGCTGGACGATGAACGGTATGTTGCGGAACAGGTCTACGTAGACAAAAGCCGCGCGCGAAAGAAGCGGAGAAGAGGATGTCCGCAACGCGGCGACGAGAAAACCAATGGCGAGGCTGCCAACGAGCGCCAGCCCGCAGGCCTCAGCCGTGAGCAGGGCCCCTTTCAACAAAAAGGGCACATGTGGCGCCAGTATCGTCACATCAAATGTCAAGCGGGAACCCAGCAATAGTGAAACCGGTTTCACTATTGCTGGGCGAACTTACAGTGTCAAGATGACCGCGCCGCCTTCAACGGGAGAACTGTTGATGGGCCACGGATGCAATGAGCATCAAATCCGCTCGAGTGCGATGGCTATGCCCTGCCCCACGCCAATGCACATGGTTGCGAGCGCACGCCTTGAGCCTTGGAGTGTGAGTTCGAGCGCAGCAGTACCCGCGATGCGCGCGCCGCTCATGCCGAGCGGGTGCCCGAGGGCGATGGCGCCTCCATTTGGATTGACGTATCCGGCGTCCTCCGGAATACCGAGCGCGCGCAGGGTCGCAAGGCCCTGAGAGGCGAAGGCTTCGTTGAGCTCAACAATATCGAAATCCTGCGGCGTGATGCCAAGTCGTGCGCAAAGTTTCTGAGTCGCGGCGATGGGGCCGATTCCCATGATGCGAGGCGGAACACCGGCCGTCGCCCCACCCACGATGCGAGCGATGGGGTTCAAACCATGTTTCCTGGCCGCCGACTCCGAGGCAATGATGAGTGCCGCTGCGCCATCGTTGACACCCGACGCATTGCCGGCCGTGACTGAGCCGCCCTTGCGGAAAGGTGCCGGCAATCTGGCAAGCTGTTCGATGGTCGTCTCAGGACGGGGATGCTCGTCGCGATCGACGATGACCGGATTGCCCTTACGCTGCGAAATGCTGACAGAGGTAATCTCGCGAGCCAGACGGCCGTTCGCCATTGCGGCGCTTGCTTTCTGCTGGGAGCGCACCGCGAAAGCATCCTGATCAGTCCGCGATATGTGGTAGTCCTCCGCGACGTTCTCCCCTGTCTCCGGCATAGAGTCGACGCCATATTGCTCCTGCATCAGCGGGTTGATGAAGCGCCAGCCAATGGTGGTGTCATGAATTTCGGCGTGCCGCGAAAAGGCGCTTTCCGCCTTCGGCATCACGAAAGGCGCACGCGACATCGATTCGACACCGCCGGCTATTGCGATGTCCAGTTCACTCGCCCTGATTGCGCGAGCGGCGGTGATGACAGCGTCCATGCCGGAGCCGCACAGACGGTTGATCGTTGTACCGGGGATCGTCTCGGGCAATCCCGCTAGCAGCAGCGACATGCGCGCAACGTTGCGATTGTCCTCTCCGGCCTGGTTGGCACAGCCATAGACAACCTCGTCCAGGGCATCCCAATCCACGGTCCTGTTGCGGTCCATCAAGGCCCTGAGCGGGATGGCACCCAGGTCATCGGCGCGGACGCTCGCCAATGCGCCGCCAAAGCGGCCGATGGGCGTGCGGATATAGTCGCAGATATAGGCTTCGGTCATCAGGCGGCCTCATGCGCTTTCTTTGTGCGGGCGTTGATATCGCGCAAAACGGAGATTTCCCTTTCGGTCGGTACTGGTGTTTCCGTCAGACTGGATGAAAAGCGGACCGGCCATCCGCAGTTCTCGGTGATTTGCTCGCGTGTAAAACCGTTGTGGATCGACACCACGGTCAGTTCCTTTGTTACCGGGTCGGGTTCAAAAATGCACATATCGGTTATGACGCGCGTCGGACCCTTCGTCTTCATCCCCAGCCTGGATCGATGGTCACCACCCTCCCCGTGTCCCATGGAGGTGATGAAGTCGAGATGATCGACGAAGCCGCGTTTGCTGAGCGCGATCGTGATATAGATCTGCCCGCAATTGCTCGCGATCTCTGGCGCACCGCCGCCGCCGGGAAGGCGAACTTGCGGCCGCTCATACTCACCCACAACCGTCGTGTTGAGATTGGCGAAGCGGTCGATCTGCGCTCCGCCGAGGAAGCCGGTTGTGATACGTCCGCCCTGCAGCCAGTAGCGAAACATCTCCGGCACGGACACCGTGCACAGGGCAGTATCGCAGAGTTCTCCGTCACCAATCGAAAGCGGCAGGACGTCGGGCTTGGTTCCGATTGTGCCGCTTTCGTAGATCAATGTGATATCCGGAGCATGGGTGAGCCGTGCGACGTTGCAAGCGGCAGACGGTGCGCCAATACCGACGAAACATACGTCGTCATTGGTAAGGGCGCGGGCCGCCGCAATGGTCATCATTTCCGTGGGCGTGAATGCACTCGACATGACGTTGCTCCCTATGCTGCGGCGTGTTTGGTGAGGTGACGGGAGAAATCGCCCGGTGTACTGGCCAGGACGTTATCCTTGATCCAGGCTGCAAAGCTGTCGCGGTCACGGGCAATCTTGTCCCACGCTATGTAGAAAGCGTTCGAGCGCGGGTAATAGCCGTGTGCGTAGGATGGGAATGCGCCGCCGGGCACGTGGACAACCGCGCTTATTGCCCATGTCGGCAAGATCACCGCGTTTGGCGAAGGCGGATTGAGTTCATCCACGATTTCTTCGACGGTCACGACCGACCGTCTTGCGGCCAGCACAGCCTCCTTCTGCACGCCGGCAATGCCCTCGATGAGAACGTTTCCCTTCCGGTCGGCTTTCTGGGCATGGATGACGGAAACGTCAGGCCGGATCGATGGTACGGCCGCCAGCACTTCGCCCGTGAACGGGCACGTAACGGATTTGATGTTGCGGTTTACTTTGGCAAGATCAGCGCCGATATAGCCGCGCAACATGGCGAAGGGCAGGTTTGCTGCACCAGCCTCATAGGCATTTGCCATGGCGGCATGAGAATGCTCTTCGATCTCAAGTGGCCGGGGCCACTGGTTTTCGACGGCGTCGCGGAAGCGGTGCAGCGAACCAACGCCGGGATTTCCGCCCCAGGAAAATTTCATGCCGCGGGCTGCGCCAACGCCAATCAGCTGGTCATAAATCAGGTCTGGCGTCATCCGGACCAGGAAAAGCTCCCTTCGGCCCTGCCGGATGAT
This sequence comes from Phyllobacterium lublinensis, assembly GCF_020164435.1. Classification (GTDB taxonomy): domain Bacteria; phylum Pseudomonadota; class Alphaproteobacteria; order Rhizobiales; family Rhizobiaceae; genus Phyllobacterium; species Phyllobacterium lublinensis. Next base: position 82,753 of record NZ_JAIUDQ010000008.1, read on the forward strand.
CTCATGACCGGCAGCGTAGGGTATGAGATGGGTGAATCCTTCCATGGCGAGGGTGTCGCCATCCCTGACATTCTCTTCGATCGCTTCGGAAAGCGTACAGATGCGCGCCACGTCTCTCTCCAGTCCTTCATCGTCGGACAGTAGGCGTAATCCCGCCGGCATTCCGCGGTCAATTCAATTTGTGCGCTATTTGACATTTGTTCGTATATCGCACAAGATGTGCGTAAATTGGATTTTCTCATGCGCGAGACAGACTTCATAAGCGGCTTTGCCAAGGGCCTGTCAGTCATTGAGGCCTTCGATGCCGGCAATTCCCGGCTGTCAATAACGGACGTTGCGCGAATAACGGGTCTGGAGCGGGCGACGGCACGGCGGTGCCTCCTGACGCTCGCGGAACTCGGTTATGCCGACTATGATGGAAAGTTCTTTACGCTCTCCCCGCGAATCCTCCGGCTGGGTCACTCCTATCTCACATCGACGCCGCTGCCACGCCTCGTGCAGCCGTTCCTCGATCAGCTTTCCGAGAAGACTGGCGAAAGTGCTTCGGCATCGGTGCTTGATGGCAATGAGATCGTGTATATCGCTCGGGCGTCCCATAAGCGCGTCATGTCGATCAATCTCAACCCCGGGAGCCGCCTGCCAGCCTATTGTTCTTCCATGGGCCGGGTCTTGCTCGCCGCACTGCCTGAAGACGAGGCGCGCCGCATTCTGAAGAACAGCAATCGCGTGGCAAATACGCCGAATACCAAGACGGGGATTGCGGACCTCCTTGATGAGCTGCATCGCGTGCGCGCGCAGGGCTACGCGGTCATTGACCAGGAACTGGAGATTGGCCTGTGCTCGATAGCTATTCCCGTACGCAATGTGCGAGGCACGACAGTGTCTGCCATCAATGTTGGCACGCAGGCCGTAAGAGCGAGTGTTGGTGAGATGATCGAAAGGTACCTGCCAACAATGCAGTCGACGCGTGATACGATCACCAGCCTTCTGGTCTGAACGTTATGCGGTCAGTTTGGCGTGCTGCTCGATACGATACTGACGCGGAGTCGTGCCAGTTTCCTTGGTGAAGAAGCGCGAGAAATAGGCCGGATCGTTGAAGCCCAGATCGTAGGCGATCTGCTTGATGTGGGCGGACGTAAAGACCAGATCTCGCTTGGCCTGGTCAATCAGCCGGCCCGCGATCAGGGAGTTTGTACTCTGCCCCGTTGTTGCCTTGACAATGCGATTCAGGTGGGTCACCGAAATGCCGAGATGGCCGGCGTAAAATTCTGCAGGATGGTGATCGCGCAAATGCCGGTTCACAAGTGAGTCCAATGCTTTCATACGTGCATCTGTTTCGACACCGGCGCTCATTTCCGGGTGCCGGGCGGCCGTGATGCGGGCAGCCATCAGTATTGCTGATCGCAAATGAACTTCCACCAGATCAGTATGGAACAGACCACCTTGCTGAAGTTCCTCACAGAGCCTTTCAAGGGTCTGCGCAAGGAAACTTTGGGCGCCATCACCCTGGTCAAGCTGAATCAAATGCGGCGTCGAGAACCATTTGCCGATTTCCGCATCAACAAAGCTGCGCCCCGGCGAACCAAAGCGCGAAGCGGCCATGGTGATGACGATTCCGTCCATATCTTTTGAGAATCTGAACCCATGTTCGTATTTCGCCGGTATGGCGATCATCACCGGCGGCAGGATCGCGTGGATCTCGGCCTTGAGAACCGCGTCCCCCGTTCCGCCTCGCAGGTACAGAATTTGCAAGAATGCATCATGCCGGTGGGCTTTGATCTCCCAATTGTGCAATTGACTGCGCGAGGCAATCGTCTCCCAGTGCAGCCAGAAGTCCGGCCGCTGAGCATCGCTCTCGCCATAAAGTCCAAAGGTTGGCGTAGTGTTGCGCATTGACAGTTTCCCGGACGTGTATGTTCGAATTGTCCAACTTTTTGCCTGGAAAGTCCATTGCAGCCGTCGCCGTGCGGCATAGGCTTGCGGTCATGTATCGGGAGGCATCATGCGCACTCAGGTGGCTATTATCGGATCGGGACCCGCCGGGCTGTTGCTCGGTCAGCTACTGACCGGGGCAGGCATTGACAACATCATCCTCGATCGCGTCAGCAAGGAATACATCCTTGGTCGCGTCCGAGCCGGAGTACTCGAGGAAGGTACGGTCAGACTGCTCGATGAAGCGGGCGCTAGCGGACGGCTGCATGCGGAAGGGCTTCCGCACAGCGGATTCTCGCTGGCGTTCGACGAGCGCAACCACCGCATAGACCTTGCGGGCCTCACCGACGGTAAACAGGTAACGGTCTATGGCCAGACGGAGCTTACCCGCGATCTCATGCACAGGCGGGAGAGCGATGGTGCAAGAACGGTTTACACGGCCGACAACGTGGCTCCCCAGGACTTCGGTTCAGGCAAGCCGTTCGTGACATATGAAAGCGAAGGGAAAACACATCGAATCGACTGTGATTTTATTGCCGGATGCGACGGGTCTCACGGTGTCAGCCGGCGATCCGTGCCGGAAAGCGCGATCAGCCTGTTCGAGCGTGTTTATCCCTTCGGATGGCTCGGCGTGCTGGCGGACGTGCCGCCTGTTTCGCACGAGTTGATCTACGCCAACCACCCGCGAGGCTTTGCTCTCTGTTCCATGCGATCGCCCACGCGAAGCCGCTACTACGTACAATGTCCATTGGACGACCGCGTAGAAGACTGGTCGGACGAGCGGTTCTGGGACGAGTTGCGGCGAAGGTTGCCAAAAGAAGATGCGGAAGCTTTGACGACGGGTCCTTCCTTCGAGAAGTCGGTCGCGCCGCTTCGTTCGTTTGTTGCCGAACCCATGCGCTTTGGCCGCTTGTTTCTTGCCGGGGACGCCGCCCACATCGTTCCGCCAACGGGAGCCAAGGGGCTCAATCTGGCGGCAAGTGATGTCCACTATCTGTTCGAGGGCTTGCGTGACCATTATGCAGACGGAACGATGGCCATGCTCGATACCTACTCGCAGCGTGCTTTACAAAGGGTATGGAAGGCCGTGCGCTTCTCGTGGTCAATGACCATGCTGCTGCATCGCTTTCCAGACACCGGAGCATTCGGGCAGAAAATCCAGCACGCCGAACTGGACTACCTTGTGCATTCGCGCGCCGCATCGACAGCCCTGGCCGAAAACTATGTCGGACTGCCGTTTTGAGTTGGTTCTGAACCGGCTTTCACATTGTTTGCCGCCTCGCGGATGGTCTGCATAAGGATCAACAGCGGGAGAGACGGCGTCAGGTCGGCACGTGTAGTGAGCCCGACAGGGCCTCGTGTCTCCGTCGTGTCGACCGGGAGCAAGGCGAGTGTGCCCTCCTCGACATCGCTTGCGACGACGCCCAATGAAATGATCCACACGGCGTTTTTCGAGCGGACGAAAGCCCGCCCAAAGGCATCGGAGACGGTTTCGATCTGTTGCGGCAGCTTGGCCACCCCATTGGCGATAAGAAACCGGTCGACAAAGGGGCGAATGACGGATGCGCGGGTCGGCATCAGAACAGGAAATTCGCCGAGACGGGCAAATATGTCACCCTTGGCCACCACAAGCGGATGTTCAGCCTTTACGGCAAAAACCACCTGCTCCGAATAGAGGTGTTCAAAGGCAAATCCGGTCATCTTTTCCGGCGCAGCAAGCCGACCGACCACGAGGTCAAGATCACCGAGCCGCAACTGTTCAAGCAGGACGGCATTCTCGCCTGTCACAATCTTCAACCGGCTCTGGGTTCTCTCCTGCAGGAACAGGCCGATCGCCTCAGGCATGATCCGCGTAGAGACAGTAGGCAGCGCGCCGACCCGGACCGGTATGCCCTCACCCGACTGTTCATTGGTGACGGAATCAATACCTTGCCGCAACGCGGTGATGGCAGCGCCGGCATAACGCAGGAACACCTCCCCGTAACGGGTGATCCTGATGCCGCGCCCGTCCCGCTCAAAAACCGAGACGCCCAGCGCCTCTTCCATTTCACGGATGGTTTTGGTGACAGCGGGCTGGCTGATATTAAGAATGGATGCAGCTTTCATCACGCTTTTTTGCCGCGCAACCTCCAGGAAGGTTTGCAGGTGGCGGAACTTGATGCGGCTGTCGATCATCGTTTTTCATAACCCATAGGTTAAGGGAACGTGCTAAGATATCATTTTACTGAACCAAATGCATAATCCATTGTCACGCTTGCATATTGGGAGGATCACTGTGCAATTCGCTTCGATTAATGGCGTTACGCTGCACTATCAGTTGATCGGCGCTCCGGAAGGCAGGCCGGTCCTGGTCTTTGCCAATTCGCTTGGCACCGATTTGCGCATCTGGCGCGACGTTATACTTCGTCTGGTCGGCGACTTCGCCATCGTCACCTATGACATGCGCGGGCATGGCCTTTCCGATCTTGGCAAACCGCCCTATGCCATCGACGATCATGTTGATGATCTTGCCGGGCTTCTCGACTATCTCGAGGTCAAGGGCGCTATTATCTGCGGCCTTTCGGTCGGGGGCCTCGTGGCGCAGGGCCTCTATGCGATGCGGCCCGATCTGGTGCGGGCATTGATCCTGTGCGATACGGCTCACAAGATCGGTACGGCTGAAGCCTGGGGCACGCGCATGGCCGCGGTGGAGAAGGATGGTATCGGGTCGATCGCCGACAACATTTTCAAGCTCTGGTTCACACCTGCCTTCCATGCCCAGCGACGCGACGAACTTGCAGGTTACCGCAACATGCTGGTGCGCCAGCCGGTAGCCGGTTACGTCGGCACCTGTGCCGCAATCCGTGATGCTGATTTCACGGAGGCTGCTGCGCGCATTGCTGTACCGACGATCTGTGTTGTCGGCGATCAGGATGGTTCGACACCCCCCGCGGTTGTCCTTGGGTTGGCAAAATTGATTCCGCGCGCACGCTACGAAGTGATCAAGGATGCGGCGCATATTCCGTGTGTAGAGCAGCCCGAGGCACTCAGTGCCGTCATGCGGGCTTTCATCGATGAATTCCAGCTTGGAGGAAAAACATGACGGATGCGGCCGTTCAGTCTCGCCGCTATGCCGAGGGCATGGAAACCCGCAGGATCGTGTTGGGTGATACCCATGTCGATAATGCTGAATTGAACAAAACGGATTTTGACCAACCCTTTCAGGAGTTGATCACGGAAGCGGCCTGGGGGCATGTCTGGTCCCGGCCGGGCTGGACCAAGCGGCAACGCTCGATCGTGACGATTGCCCTGCTGGCGGCGCTTGGACAGGATGACGAGCTGATCATGCACATCCGGTCGACTGCAAACACAGGTGCTACGAAGGACGATGTTTGCGAGGCCCTGCTGCACGTCGCGATCTATGCGGGGGTGCCGGCGGCAAATCACGCGATCAAGCTGGCCAAGCGGGTCTACGAGGAAATGGAAGCCGGAAAGGCAGCGTGACGGAGAAGACAATGTCCAACATCAAACCGGAAACCGGTGCTTTCTTTCAGCGCGACAGGCAGTGGCATCCCCCGGCCTATGCGCCGGACTACAAGACAAGCGTTGTCCGTTCACCGCAGCGGGCCCTCCTCTCCTTTGACAATACGTTGTCGGAGATTACAGGTCCGGTGTTTGGTCATTCCATACTCGGCGAACTTGACAATGATCTGATCCACAATTTCGCCAAGCCCGGCGAAAGCGCCATCGGACAGCGCATCATTGTACACGGCCGGGTGATCGACGAACGCGGCAAGGGCGTCGCTGGCGCCCTGCTGGAATTCTGGCAGGCCAATGCAGGCGGCCGTTACCGTCACAAGCGCGAAGGATATGTGGCCGCTCTCGACCCGAACTTCGGCGGCTGCGGGCGAACAATAACGGATGATGAGGGCTATTACAGGTTCCGCACGGTCAAGCCGGGCGCCTATCCATGGCCGAACGGCGTCAATGACTGGCGCCCGGCCCACATCCACTTTTCCGTGTTTGGTCACGGTTTTGCGCAACGCCTGATCACTCAGATGTACTTTGAAGGCGACCCGATGATCTGGAACTGTCCGATCGTCAGGTCGATCCCGGACAAAGCGGCGATCGAGCAACTCGTTGCCGGACTCGACATGAACAATACGATCCCGATGGATGCGCGCGCCTACAAGTTCGACATCGTGTTGCGGGGTCGCCGCTCGACACTGTTCGAGAACCGTATGGAGGGCAACTGATGGTCCAGCAATTGGGGTTCCTGAAAGAGACGCCATCGCAAACCGCAGGTCCTTACGTCCACATTGGTTGTACGCCAAATTTCTCTGGCATAGCAGGCGTTTACGAGTCCGATCTCGGCATTGCCATGGTCAATGACAAGACGCTTGGCGAAAGGATCACCATTCGCGGCCGCGTCTTCGATGGCACCGGGACGCCCCTGCGCGATGCCTTGCTCGAAATATGGCAGGCCGACAGCAATGGGCTTTACAACAGCCCGTCGGAGTTGCGTGGTGCTGCCGATCCGAATTTTACGGGTTGGGGCCGCTGCCCGACCGACATGGAGACGGGCGAGTTCGTTTTCGAAACGATAAGGCCAGGCCAGGTTCCCTACAAGGATGGGCGTTTGATGGCGCCGCACGTCACGGTATGGATCGTTGCGCGCGGCATCAACATCGGACTGCAGACGCGGATCTATTTCGACGATCAGAAAGCCGCCAACGACCAGGATCCGATCCTGATGCGGATCGAACACAAGAATCGGGTCAACACCCTGATCGCGAAACGCGACGGATCGGCCTATCTCTTTGACATTCATCTGCAAGGCGACAAGGAAACCATCTTCTTCGATGTGTAAGCAATGAGCATATCTCCTTTCGATCACCCATATCTTTCAGGGTTGACCGGCGATGCGGAGGCCACGCAGTGGTTCTCGGTGGAAAATGACATTGCTGCCATGCTGGCGTTCGAATCCGCATTGGCGCGGGCCGAGGCCGATGAAAAGGTCATCGACTATGGAGCGGCCGAGGCGATTGCCAATGCATGCAGGACGTTCGTGCCAAATATCGCCACTTTGAAATCGGCAGTTGCAACAGATGGTGTTGTTGTCCCGGAACTTATCCACCAGCTGCGTGGCACTGTTCCGCCCGAGCATCGTGCATTTCTGCATTTCGGCGCTACCAGCCAGGACGTCATCGACACCAGTCTGATGATCCGGCTCATTCCGGTGCTTGAACGCCTGGATGACGGCTTGCGGGCAATCTTGGTCGAGCTTGAGCGACTGGAAATTGCTAATGGAAACAATGGGTTGATGGCAAGAACGCGTATGCAGTCGGCGATTCCAATCGTCGTACGCGACCGTATCGAGACCTGGCGCGCTCCCCTGCCCCGACACCGCCAAAGACTCGACGCGCTCAAGCAGCATTTTCCTGTTGTGCAGTTCGGCGGGGCCGCGGGGACGCTGGACAAGTTGGGCGGCAAAGGGCCCGCTATCCGCGCGCGAGTGGCCGCCATACTCGGTCTGAAGGACCTGCCGCAATGGCACAATCAGCGTGACCTGATCGTGGATTTTGCCGGTCAGCTGTCGCAGATTTCCGGTTCGCTGGGCAAGATCGGCCAGGATATTTCGCTCATGGCGCAGGCAGGCGACGAAATCGCGCTTGCAGGCGGCGGGGCATCGTCCGCCATGCCGCACAAGCAGAACCCGGTCCTTGCAGAACTACTTGTTTCGCTGGCCCGCTACAATGCCACGCAGATTTCAGGCATGCACCAGTCCCTGGTTCACGAACAGGAGCGTTCCGGCGCCGCCTGGACCCTGGAATGGATGATATTGCCATCGATGGTGACGTCCACGGTGACGGCGCTGCGTTCAGCAACGACCTTGCTGCGTTCAATTACAGGTCTGGGAGAAGGTGCCAATGCGGCCAGGACATAGACATGCCCGGTTCAACCGGGCACAGCAGAGAAGCAAGTCTCGGTTGAAAAAATTCGACCAGAATCGCGGTTTTATGGTCGAGATTCGCGGTTGAGAGCGGAATTTCTCCCGAAAGACATATAAGCGCGATCGGAATTGACTGAAATACGGCCGTGATCCCGGGAGACATGGTTGACCAACAAAGGTGATGGAGGGAGGAACATGAAAAAACTCATACTGGCTGCGGCCGCATTCCTGATGACGGCGAGTGCCTATGCGGATGTGATCAAGGTTGGGGTCATCGGACCCTTTTCGGGACCGTTCGCGATCCAGGGCAAGAATTTCAAGGCAGGCATCGACGCCTATCTCGCCACCCATGGCAACAAGGTTGGCGAGAACACGATCGAGATACTCTACCGGGACGTGCCGCAACCTGATCCAGCCCAGTCGAAGGCTCTGGCGCAGGAACTGGTTGTCAAGGAAGGCGTGCAGTATCTGACTGGATTCTACTTTACCCCGGACGCAATGGCCGTCACGCCGCTGTTGGAACAGGGCAATGTGCCCATGGTCATCATGAACGCCGCGACCTCGGCGATCGTCACCAAGAGCCCGCTCGTCGTGCGGACATCGTTCACGACATGGCAGACCTCCGCCCCCATGGCAAAGACGGCGCGCGAGCGCGGCGTTGAGAAGGCGATCACGGTTGTCAGCGATTATGGGCCTGGCGTCGATGCCGAGAATGCCTTCAAGACCACCTTCGAAAAGGAAGGCGGCACGGTCGTCGAGTCCATCCGCATGCCGCTGTCGACCAACGACTTCAGCCCGATCATGCAAAGGGTTCGCGATTCCGGCGCACAGGCCGTCTTCGCCTTCCTGCCGTCGGGGCCCACGACACTCGGATTTGTCAAAGCCTATAATGAGAATGGGTTGAAACAGGCGGGGATCCAGTTCCTGGCGCCCGGTGATCTGACGCAGGAATCCGATCTTCCAGCCATCGGCGATGCGGGTGTCGGCATCCTGACGACCTTCCATTATTCGATCGCGCATGACTCTCCTGAAAACAAGGCATTCGTCGCCGCGGCCCAGAAGGCAATCGGCAATCCGGCAGAACTTTCCTTTCCGTCCGTCAGCGCCTATGACGGCATGTTTGTCATCACCAAGATGATCGAGGCCACCGGAGGCAAGCAGGATGCTCAGAAGGCGGTCGATGCCGTAAAGGATCTCGCCTGGGAGAGCCCGCGCGGTCCCGTCTCGATCGATCCGGAAACGCGCCACATCACCCAGAACATCTATCTGCGCGAAGTCGCCAAGGGTGACGATGGCGGCTACTACAACAAGGAAATCAAGACGTTTGAGAAGCAGCCCGATCCCGGCCTCGCCGCCGCGAAATAACGGGGTGCGGGGTGCGATGCCGTTCTATGCAGACAGGATGATCTGATGCAGACCTTTTTCAGCATTGGGGTGGACGCGCTTGCCTATGGCATGATCCTGTTCGTCATTTCCATCGGCCTCTCGGTGACGATGGGGCTGATGCGGGTGGTCAATCTTGCCCATGGCGCATTCGCGATGATCGGCGGCTACATCGCTTCCTATGCGGCCCGCGATCTCGGTCTCGCCTATGGCGTGGCGGTGATCCTGGCCGTAGCCGGAACCATCATCATCGCCGTCCCGCTCGAGCGGTTCCTCTACCGGCGCATCTATGGTGCGCCGGAATTGACGCAGGTATTGATGACGATCGGCATCACTTTCTGCGTCATCGGCATTGCCAATTATGTCTTCGGACCAACGCTGAAGACCATTCCCCTGCCCTCGGAGCTGCAGGGGCCGGTCGACATCGGCTTCCGCACGATCGCTGCGCACAAGCTGTTTGCGATCTCATGCGGTATCGGCGTCGCGTTCGCGCTGTGGTACCTGATCGAACGTACATCCTTCGGCGTCAAGCTGCGCGCTTCGGTCGACAATACGGCCATGGCGGCGGCGCTCGGCGTTCGCACCAAGATCGTCTATGCGGCGAGCTTTGCCCTTGCTGTCGGTCTCGCGGCTTTTGGCGGGGTGATAGGGGCGGAACTCCTCCCGGTCGAACCCTACTATGCCCTGCGCTATATGGTGACATTTCTCGTGGTGGTTTCGGTTGGCGGAGCGGGCTCCATCCCGGGCGCCCTGATCGCGTGCCTGCTGCTTGGAGCAATCGACACGACGGGACGTTATCTGGTGCCGGAATATGGCGAGTTCTTCTTCTATCTTGCGGTGATCGCGATCGTCTGGGTGTTTCCGCGTGGTTTGATGGGGCGAGCGAAATGACGATCAGCAATACATCGGCAACGCCCATCCGGCCATTGGCCGGGGTCGGGAACAACTGGCTCCGCGATCTCGCCGGTATCGCCATCATCCTGGCCGCAGCCGTTGCGGGGTACTTCCTGTTTCCAAACAATCTGGCGTTGCTGACGCGCATGATCGCGATCATGTTGTTCGTGCTGTCGCTCGACCTTGTGACCGGCTATTGCGGTGTCGCGACGCTTGGTCATGCCGCCCTTTTCGGTAGCGGCGCCTATGCGGCCGGTATTGCGGCGGCGCATTTTGGCATAACCGAGCCCCTCACCATGGTGGCGATCGGGGCCTTGGGAGGTGCGATTGCCGGTCTGGTTTCAGGCGTTGTCATCTTGCGCGGTCATGGTCTGGCGCAGCTTGTCCTGTCGATCGCGATCATTCATCTTTTCCATGAGGCGGCCAACAAGGCATCCGCCTATACGGGTGGCAGCGACGGCCTCGCAGGTATCTCGCCCGAGCCGATCCTTGGCCTGTTCGCTTTCGACCTTTGGGGGCGTACAGCCTATGTATTCGGCATAATCCTCCTGGTTGTCATTTTTTTCCTCCTGCGGATTCTTGTGCGCTCGCCGTTCGGCATGCTTTGCCGCGGCATCCGTCAGGATCCCGTCCGCGTCAGCGCAATGGGCGCGTCCGTGAAAAGCACCCTCCTGAAAATGTATGTGATATCCGGCTTGGTTGCCGGAGTTGGCGGTGGATTCAACGCCGTATCGACGCAGGTCGTCGGTCTCGACAGCCTGAGCTTCACCAATTCTGCCGAGGCGCTGGTCATGCTGGTGCTCGGCGGCACGGGCACGCTCTACGGCGCATTGATTGGCACCATTGTCTTCATTGGGGTCGAAGATCTTGTCTCGGCCGCCAATCCGTTCCATTGGCTGACGATCGTCGGCGCGCTGCTGATCGCAGTGGTGCTGTTTGCTCCCAAGGGGCTCTACGGTACGGCCGCTGCAATCATTGAACGCTACAGGAAGGACGGCAGATGACAGCGGTCTTTCAAGTCGATCACCTCAAGAAATCGTTCGGCGGCCTCGACGTGACGCGCGACGTCTCGCTGTCGCTGAAAAAAGGAGACCGGGTGGCGCTGATCGGCCCAAACGGCGCGGGCAAGACGACCTTCGTCAATCTGGTGACCGGGCATCTGCGCCCCAATTCGGGTAGAGTACTGATGGGAGGAGAGGATATCTCCGCTTTCAATCCCATGCGGCGTGTCCGTGCGGGGCTGGTGCGATCCTTCCAGGTGACGCGGCTGTTTGCGGACATGACGCCTGAACAGCATGTGGCGCTGGCCATCCTGCAACGGGAAGGCAAGTCGGGCAGGATTGCCGGTTCATTCCGGGCCATGCCGGAGGTGATGCACGAGACTTACGCCATCCTGGAGACGCTCAATCTCGCAACGTTGGCCACTGCACCGGTCAGCGAGATTGCCTATGGCCAGCAGCGCCTGCTTGAAATTGCCCTGGCAATGGCCTTGCGGCCTCAGGTATTGCTTCTTGACGAGCCCGCTGCAGGCGTTCCGCACAGCGATACGTTTCTTATCGAGAGTGCACTGGCGCAACTGCCAAACGATCTGGCGGTTTTGATGATCGAGCACGACATGGACCTCGTCTTCCGCTTTGCCAAGCGAGTCATCGTGCTGGCAGCAGGGGAAATCATCTTCGATGGTTCGCCGCGTGAAGTCACCAAGGATGCGCGCGTGCGCGAGGCCTATCTGGGGAGCTATGCTGGGGCCGTAAACTCATGAGCAGGATCCACAATGGCGCTTGAAACGGCAAGAAGATGCGAGGAGAGATGCGAAGGGCGGGGTCTTTCCCCCCAACCGAGCAGCTCGACACTGAGCAGATGGACTCATACCATTTCGACCCTACTCATGAGGTTACGGCCCAATGCCAGCAGCACGGCTTGAGATCCAGGGGCTCAGTGCCGGCTACGGGCCGACGCGAGTCATCGAGAATGTTTCCTTTACGGCCGAGGCAGGTTCGCGGGTTGCCGTGCTTGGCAGGAATGGTGTGGGCAAGACCACATTGTTCTCGACCCTCGCCGGTCAGACCAGGCGCTATGAGGGTACGATCAGGCTGGGTGACGCTGATATCACCGCCATGGACAGCGCGAGCCGCGCCTGGAACGGGCTTGGTTTCGTGCCGCAATCACGCGCCATCTTCCCTTCGCTGACGGTGGAGGAAAATCTGTTTGTCGGGCTGAAGGGACGGCCGCGCGACGCATTGCAGGAAGCCTATGACATGTTTCCGCGACTTCACGAGCGGCGTGCGAATTCCGGGGCGAAGCTTTCGGGCGGGGAGCAGCAGATGCTTTCTACCGCGCGGACGATCCTCGGCAAGCCCACCGTCCTGTTGCTTGATGAACCGCTTGAAGGTTTGGCACCAGTCATCTGCGAGGAGTTGATGGCGGCATTCTCCCGCCTTGCTTCCAGCGGAGAGATGACCATCCTGATCGTCGAACAGCGCATACAGAGTGCTCTCGATTTTGCCGAACGGGTCATCATCCTTGAGCGGGGCCGTATCGTCTGGGACGGTACGTCGGAGCAGCTTGCGGCTGATCGCGATACGGTCGATCAACTGTTAGGTGTGGCGAGTGTCGGACACTAGGTCCAGCCGATTTGTGCAATCACCACGCATGGGGGACGGGGTATCTCAGCGGCAGGTTGTAGCCGATAGTGGACCAAACTACTCAACATACGGAAATAATTGACAAATTTCCTCCTGTTATTGATTAGAATTCTTCTAATATATTGTTATTGCTTCGTTTTTCGCGACAGTCTATGACTTGCCCGACGCCGTAAGTATCCGATGAGGTACGCCAGCACAGCGCCGGGGGCTTTGATTGATGCTTGTTCCATTTCTGATCATGCTTCGCGAGGGCATCGAGGCGGCGCTGATCGTCGGCATCATTTCGAGCTATCTGAAGCAGACCGGGCGAGGCGCCTGGATGCCTGCCGTCTGGGTCGGCATCCTGCTTGCCATTGCACTTTCGCTCTTCGTCGGAGCCGGACTGCAACTGGCCAGTGCGCAATTCCCGCAGAAGGCGCAGGAGTTCTTCGAGGGGATCGTTGGCCTGATCGCGGTGGTTGTTTTGTGCTCGATGGTGTTCTGGATGCGCAAGGCGGCTCGCTCGATCAAATCGGAACTTCATGCCTCGATCGATTCGGCCCTATCGCATTCAACGGGACAGGCTTCGGCGTTGATTGCCATGGTGTTCCTGGCCGTCGCACGCGAAGGCCTCGAATCGGTGTTCTTCCTTCTGGCCATTTTCCAGCAAAGTACGAACAATGACGCCCTGCTCGGCGCTGTCCTCGGCATTCTCGTGTCGGTGGTACTGGGCTACGGTCTCTATGCCGGCGGCATCCGAATGAATCTGCGCCGCTTCTTTTTCTGGACCGGCCTGTTCATTCTGTTCGTCGCGGCCGGGATTCTGGCAGGCACGCTGCGCCATTTCCACGAGGCAGGCGTGTGGAACAGTCTTCAGACGGTTGTCATCGACCTGAGCCATATTCTGCCGGTCGGCAGCGTCCTCGGGACTTTGCTGTCTGGGCTGTTCGGCTACCACGACATGCCGACACTGGGCGAAGTGATCGTCTATGTCGGGTTCCTGGCGATCAGCGTCTTCATGTTTCTGCGGCCCGCGGGCGCGCGCGAACCCGCCGCGGCCCAACCGTCGCGAACCTCTCATTAAACGGAAATCAGCTTCATGACGCAATCCGGCGGCCCTGCCTCCCCCTCATCGCAAAGATGGATGAAACTCGCGGTTGTCGGATCGGCTGGTCTCGTCATCGCCGGCGGCCTGGCATTCTATTATGCGTCAAAGGGCAACAGACCTGATGCATCGGCCGACAATATTGTCGTCACCATCAAGGATGGAACATGCACGCCGAATGCGATCACGGTACCTGCGGGACGGTCTACATTCACCATCGTGAACAGTTCAGACCGTGCGCTCGAATGGGAAATCCTTGACGGCGTGATGGTGGTCGAGGAGCGCGAAAATATCGTTCCGGGGTTCAGCCAGACACTCCAGGCAAAGCTCAAGGCCGGGGATTACGAGATCACCTGCGGCCTGCTCAACAGTCCGCGCGGGACCCTGCACGTTACCCCTTCGGCAGAGGCCGATGCGGAGGCAGCCAAGCCGGCACTCATGGCCTATCTCGGCCCGCTGGCCGAGTTTCAGGTATTTCTGGCCATGCAGGCCAATGCGCTGGTGAAGGGAGTGCAGGCGCTCGACGAAGCCATCAAGGCGGGCGATATCGAAAAGGCCCGTGAGGCCTATCAGAAGGCGCGGGCTCCCTACAAGCAGATCGAACCCATGGCGGATCTGTTCGCCGATCTGCACAATGCCATCGATCCGGTCGCCGACTATCTGGAGAAGCGTGAAGAAGATCCGGGTTTCACCGGGTTCCACCGTATCGAATACGGGCTTTACTCGGCGAACAATCTCGACGGGCTCGCCCCGGTATCCGCCAGGCTCCTGGCCGATGTGACAGCCTTGAAGGACCGGTTGCGCGGCTTGCGCATACCGCCCGAGCAGATCGCCAAGGGTGCCGCGCGCCTGCTTTCGGCGACCGCAGAAACGACCATCATCGTTGGCGAGGAGCACTACGCCAAGACTGACCTTGCCGATATCGAGGCCAATCTTGCCGGCGTTTCGCGCATGATGGCACTGCTGAAGCCGGTTGCCACGCCGGCAGCTCCCCAGGTCGTCGCGGATATCGATAGCCGGATGGCCGATGCGGACAGCGCATTGAAGGCACTGCGGGGGCCTGACGGTTATCCTCCCTTTGACAGCGTGGATGCGGAAAGCCGCAAGTCATTTGCGCAGAGGGTGCAGGCACTGGCGCAGGCGATCGGCAAGCTGAATGCTGCCGTTGGACTGGAGTAACGGGCGATGACAAAGGTGGAAAAAGGATTGATCACAACACGCCGCGGCATGCTGCTCGGTGTCGGAGCCGCCGGAAGCGCGCTCGCCGCGGGCCTTGGCGGGGCACCTGCCGCGGAGACGCAAGGAACGCAAGTCACCGATGCCCCCGTCAGCGACAAGACGCAGGAGCGCCAGCCATTTTACGGCAAGCACCAGGCGGGCATCGTCACGCCGCGTCCGGCAGCCGGCATGATCGCGTCATTCCACGTTTTGGCGCAAACGCCGGCCGAGGTCGAGCGGCTGTTCAGGACGCTTTCCGAACGCATCGCGTTCCTCATGAAGGGGGGCACACCACCGGCATTCGACGACAAGCTGCCCCCTGCGGATTCCGGCCTGCTCGGGCCTGTGGTGCCACCCGATAATCTGACGATGACCGTGTCGCTCGGTTCTTCCTTCTTCGATCAGCGCGATTGGCTGGTACCGCACAAGCCGGTGCGCCTCTCGCGGATGAAGGCCTCGCCCAATGACGCGCTGGATGCGGACCTGTGTCATGGGGATCTCGCGCTGCAGATATCGTCGAATACGCCGGACACCAATATCCACGCCTTGCGCGATATACTGAAGAACCTGCCTGACTTGATGGTCCTGCGCTGGAAGCAGGAAGGCTCGGTCCCTGTCCTGCCGCCCAAACCGGACGGAAGCCACGAAAGCGCCCGCAATTTCCTGGGCTTCCGCGATGGCTCGGCCAATCCGGACGCGGGCAATGCCGCGCTGATGGACAGGGTCGTCTGGGTATCCGAAGGCAGCGACGAGCCGGCCTGGAGCCAGGGCGGCACCTACCAGGTCGTCCGCATCATCCGCAACTTCGTCGAACGCTGGGACCGCACGCCGCTCGGCGAGCAGGAGCGCATCATCGGGCGCAAGAAGGCGACCGGCGCACCCTTTGGCGGGGGAACAACGGAGCATGATCTGCCCGACTACGCCAAGGATCCGGAAGGCCAGGTCACGCCGCTGGATGCCCATATCCGCATGGCAAATCACCGCAACGCCACATCCGACGCCAACCTGATCCTGCGGCGCCCCTTCAACTATTCGAACGGGGTAAGCAAGTCCGGCCAGCTTGAACAGGGACTTCTTTTCATCTGCTATCAGGCCGACCTGGAACGGGGCTTCATCACCGTGCAGCGGCAGCTGGATGGCGAGCCGCTCGAGGAATACATCAAGCCGATTGGCGGCGGCTTTTTCTTCACGCCTCCCGGCCCACTGGACGAAACGGACTTTGTGGGCCGGACACTCTTGGAAGCAACCGGTCACGCTGTGACCCGCATCAAATCCTGAAGGGAACCAACGATGAAACTGAGAATTACGCTTGCGTCCAGTCTGTTTGCTCTTGCCGCCGCGGCCGTCCCGGCAACGGCCGAAGTTTCTCCGCTCGATCTGGTCCAGCCGATTGCGGACTACAAGATCTATGTTTCGGAAAACTCGGAAAAGCTGGTGACCGATACCAAGGCGTTCACCGACGCGGTGAAGGCGGGCGATCTCGACAAGGCGAAATCACTCTTCGGCTCGACCCGCATGAGCTATGAAGCGATCGAACCGATTGCCGAATTGTTCAGCGATCTCGACGGTTCGATCGATTCGCGTGCGGATGACCACGAAAAAGCGGAAAAGGATCCGGAATTTACGGGCTTCCACCGCATCGAGTATGGCCTCTTTGCCGAAAACAGCACCAAGGACCTGGAGCCGTTCGCCGACAAGCTGATGGCCGACGTGACCGAGCTCAACAAGCGCATCACCGAACTGACCCTGCCGCCGGAGAAGGTAGTCGGTGGCGCTGCCGTGCTGATGGAAGAGGTCGCTGCGACCAAGATCTCCGGTGAAGAGGACCGCTACAGCCATACCGACCTCTGGGATTTCAAGGCCAATTTCGACGGTTCGCGCAAGATCTTCGACCTCGTGCGTCCCTTGATCGAAAAAGACGACAATGCGTTCGTGGCCAAGGTATCGGGGAACTTCGATGCGGTTGATGCCACCCTGTCGAAGTACAAGACTGCCGACGGCTATCAGCTTTATGACAAGCTCACCGACGATGACCGCGCAGTGCTTGCTGCCAAGGTCAACACGCTGGCAGAGGACCTCTCGACCCTGCGCGGCAAGCTTGGCCTGAACTAAACCTTCTTGCCGCCTATGCCTTTTCCCCACAAAGGGGATTCGGCGCGGCTCACCCATGAAACCCGGGCGATCGACAGGATCGGCCGGGTTTTTGTTTGGGTGTGCTGACAGCTGAACTGGCACCGCCTCTGTCCTGCCGGACACTGCACTTTTTGCCGCAGTTGCGAATCGTCGAGCCGTGGAATATCGTCATTTCAGTAATTACTGAAATAACTGTTACTACGGAAACGCTGATGAATTTGCCCCCTCTTGTCCAGTCTTTCGTGCTCCATTTCGGCGAGATGGGCAGCAGATGGGGCATCAATCGCACCGTCGGCCAGATTTATGCGCTGCTCTACGTTTCGCCGGAACCGCTCAATGCCGAACAGATCGTCGAGGCGCTGGGCATTTCGCGATCGAATGTGTCGATGAGCTTGCGTGAGTTGCAAGCCTGGAATCTCGTGCTGCTCAAACATCTCCCGGACGACCGCCGCGACTTCTTCACGACGCCGGACGATGTATGGCAGATATTGCGCACCCTCGCCGAAGAGCGAAAGAAGCGGGAAGTCGATCCGACCCTGTCGGTGTTGCGTGAAATCCTCATGCAGCAGCCTGCGAGCGAGGCCGAACGGCACGCTCAGGCCCGCATGAGCGAAATGCACGGTCTCATTGAACAACTGACGACCTGGTACGAGGATGTAAAGCAGCTGGAAACCGACCGGCTCGCGACCCTGTTGACGTTGGGCGCGAAAGTAACAAGACTGCTCGAGGCGAAGGACAAGATCGTGTCCCTCGGCAGGTCGAAGCGCACCACCGAAAAGGGTTGATGGCATGGGACCCGCAGCAGACACATCTTCGACTGTGCTCCGCACGCCGAGCAGTGTTGCTGATGACCGGGAATCGCTGCCGGTCAGTTCTGCCCCGGCCATTTCCCGCGATGCAGGCGGCACGAGCGCCAGGACCGCGGCGCTTTTGCAGGTGCTGGCTTCACTGCTGTGGCTGCCCCAGGCCGCATTGCTTGCTGCAGGTGTCGGCGCCATTGCGAACGGCGCGGGATTGGCGAACATCCATTGGCTGGTCATGGGAGTTGTCGGCGCCGGAATCGTCCGCGCCGCATTGGATTCCGTGGGCACCCGCCTTGCGTTCAATGCCGCCCGCGGCGTGCTCTCCGATCGTCGCCATGCCGCAACGGCCTCGCTTGCCGCCCGTTCGCCTCTGGATATCGGCCGGCCCGCCTCGGGCATGGCGGCTAGTGTGCTTGCCGAGCAGGCCGAAGCAATCGTTCCCTATCTCGCGCGGTTTCGTCCCGCCCGGCTGAAGGCGAGCACTGTCCCGATCGTCATCCTGCTGTGTGTCCTGCCGCTTTCCTGGATTGCAGCGGTGGTTTTGCTGGTTTCTGCACCGCTGATACCGCTCTTCATGGCGCTCATCGGCTGGCGCGCCAAGGCCGCAAGCGAGAAGCAACTGGTCGAGATGGGCGGCATGAATGCATTCCTGCTCGACCGCCTGCGCGGCCTCGCTACGATTCGCTCGCTCGGTGCTGTCGATCTGACTGCGCGGCGCCTGAGAGCCAATGCCGAATCGCTGCGGTCGCGGACCATGGCGGTCCTTCGGATTGCCTTTCTGTCGTCAGCAGTACTCGAGCTCTTTGCTGCGCTTGGCGTTGCGATGGTCGCCGTATACATCGGCTTCCATCTCCTCGGCCAATTGAACTTCGGCGCTTGGGGTGGCCGCTTGAGCCTGAACGAGGGCCTGTTCATTTTGCTCCTTGCCCCGGCATTTTTCGAGCCGCTGCGGGAACTGTCTGCCGTCTGGCATGACCGGGCCTCGGGCGAGGCTGCCATGGAAGCGCTGGACCGGCTGGCGCAAGAGGGCATCTTCCTGCCCGGGGCGGAAGATGACAGGCAGGGCCAATCCGGGGGCATTCAGTCTGCCGAGGTGCGTATCGACGCGCTGTCGTTCCGGCATGCCGGCAGCGAAGGACTGCTGTTTGACGGTTTCAACTTCCATATTGTGCCCGGAGAGCGTGTGGCGGTACTTGGTCCGAGCGGTTCGGGCAAATCCACCCTGCTCGCACTGATTGCAGGACTGGCACCCTATGAGCAGGGCGCGATCACAATCGGCGGAACATTGCTGACAGCAGCAACAGCCGGGAAACTGCGGGCGCACACGGCGTGGGTCGGGCAGAAACCGCATATATTTGCCGGCTCAGTATTTGACAATATTGCCTTGGGCCGGCCGCACCTTACCCAGGACAATATCCAGGCTGCGCTCGATACTGCCGGCCTTCTAGGCGTGGCGCGCGCGCGGGGCAATGTCCAGATTGGCGAAGGGGGCAGCGGGCTTTCAGGCGGCGAGATCCTCAGGCTTGCCCTGGCTCGTGCTGCAGCAGATCCGCAAAAGATGCTGATGCTGGCGGACGAGCCAACGGCACACCTCGACACAACGACAGCGAACGAAATCACGGCAAGTCTCCTTGCCTCATCGGCGGGAAAGACGCTGATCGTGGCAACGCATGATCCGGTTCTGGCGAGCCGCATGGACCGGATCATCATGCTGGCGCCGGAAGCCTCGCTGGAGGCTGCATGATTGCACTCTGGAATGTTTTCCGGCCCGTTGTCGCGCTTTTCCTGGCCGAACATCGCGTGGCACTCGCGGCAGGCGCGATCCTGGCGGCGCTTACGGTTTTTGCCGGCATCGCGCTGCTTGGTCTTTCCGGCTGGTTCATCACGGCCACAGCCATTGCCGGCCTCACTTCCGCATCGGCTTTCGCATTCGATGTCTTCGCGCCAGCCGCTGCCATACGATTCCTTGCGCTGGCCCGCACGGCCGCCCGGTACGGGGAGCGCCTTGTAACGCATGATGCAACACTCGGCGTGCT
Organism: Phyllobacterium lublinensis; assembly: GCF_020164435.1. Classification (GTDB taxonomy): domain Bacteria; phylum Pseudomonadota; class Alphaproteobacteria; order Rhizobiales; family Rhizobiaceae; genus Phyllobacterium; species Phyllobacterium lublinensis. The sequence continues at coordinate 102,813 of NZ_JAIUDQ010000008.1, forward strand.
CGCGGGTCTGCGCGAACGCCTCTTCCGTAACTGGGCACAACCACAGGCCGCAAGAATCCTGCTGAAGCGCCCGGCAAAGCTCCTGTTCCGGCTGGTCTCGGATATCGATGCTCTCGATTCGCTTTACCTGCGGGTCCTGGTCCCTGCTTTTGTTGCACTTGCAATTGCCCTGGCAGTGGGTGTTGCGCTGGCATTGATGCATCCGCTGCTGGGACTGACGGCCAGTGCCTGGTTGCTCCTGGCCGGGTTTGGAATACCGCTCATGGCCGCAAGGTATGCCAAGGCCCCGTCCCGGCGTCGCGCACAGGCGCTGGAGACGCTGCGCTCGCGGACCATTGATCTTGTTGCCGGGCAAACGGACTTGGCCATGGCGGGGCGCCTCGCCGCCCAACAGGCGGCAGTGGCTGTAGCCGATACGCGGTTAAGGCAAGCGGACGATGCACTCAATCGCATTGAAACGGCTGTCATTGCCGGTTTCGGGATGGCGTCGGCCTGCCTGCTCGGCGGTACGCTCTGTGCGGTCGCCGTCCTGGCTGATGCCGGCATCATCGGTGGCCCCGTTGCGGCACTCGCCCTCCTGATCGCTCTCGCTGCACTAGAGCCTTTCGCCGGGTTGCGGCGCGGCGCGGTGGAACTCGGCCGCACCTTCCTTGCCGCCCGGCGCATTGGGCCAGGCCTGTCCCCCCTCCCCTCCGCTACCGCATTGCTTATGCCGGAAGGATTGCGGGCGGTTCATCTGGAGCGGGTTTCCGTATGCTATGACGGGTCGTCACTCCCCGCCCTGGAGGACGTATCACTTACGCTGGTCCGCGGCGAGCGTTTGGCGCTCATAGGTGCCAGCGGTACCGGCAAGTCGACACTCCTCGCTTTGCTTGCGCAGGAAATGGACGTAGCGGCCGGCAGGGCCGAATCTCTCCCGGCGACGTTGCTCACCCAAAGAACCGAACTGTTTCAAGACAGTTTGCGCGACAACCTGCGCCTCGCAGAACCGGACGCTGATGATGCGCGCCTGCTCGATGTGCTGAAGGTGGCAGGCCTCGCAGATGTCGTTTCCGCATTGCCTGCGGGTCTGGATGCCACGCTTGGTGAAGGCGGTTTCGGCCTTTCCGGTGGGCAGGCGCGCCGTCTCGCATTGGCCCGGTTGCTGCTGCGCGACACGCCGCTCTGGCTTTTGGACGAACCGACGGAAGGTCTCGACCAGGAAACCGCCAGCGATGTGCTGCAGCGTTTCGAAGCTCAGATGCGTGGGCGCACCATTATCATTGCGACGCATATCCGCCGCGAAGCCATGCTCGCGGACCGGCTGTTGATTCTGGAACGCGGGAAGATCACGCGCGCGCTGCGCCGCGGGGAAAAGGAATTTGATGAGGCTCTTGCCGGGCTACGCCCCGACTGATTGCCTGCAAGCCATCCGGCATCCGCGCAAGCGCATGCCGCTAACAGGGGGTCGGGGCAACCCGACAAAAGGAATGGAACTCGACATCGTAGCGCTCTCGCGCCTGCAATTCGCGATCACGGCTCTTTATCATTTTCTATTTGTGCCGCTTACGCTCGGCCTATCGGTTCTCCTTGCCATCATGGAGACCGTCTATGTGATGACCGGCCGGGTCATCTGGCGCCAGATGACGAAATTCTGGGGTACGCTCTTCGGCATCAACTTTGCCATGGGCGTTGCGACCGGCATTGTCATGGAATTCCAGTTCGGCATGAATTGGAGCTACTACAGCCACTATGTCGGCGATATTTTCGGGGCGCCCCTGGCGATCGAAGGCCTGATGGCCTTCTTCCTCGAAGCGACATTTGTGGGATTGTTCTTCTTCGGCTGGGACAAGCTGTCGAAGGTCGGGCACCTCGCCGCGACCTGGGCGGTTGCAGCGGGATCAAACTTCTCCGCATTGTGGATCTTAATTGCCAATGGCTGGATGCAAAATCCGGTCGGTTCGGCATTCAACCCGCAGACTATGCGGATGGAAGTCGTTGATTTTTATGAGGTTTTGTTCAACCCTGTCGCGCAGGCCAAATTCGTCCACACGGTATCGGCAGGATATGTGACAGCCTCCATATTCGTTCTTGGCGTCTCCGCTTGGTATGCCCTGAAAGGCAGGCATATCGAGCTTGCCAAGCGCTCCATGACGGTTGCCGCCTCCTTCGGTCTGGCTGCATCGCTTTCGGTAGTCGTGCTCGGCGACGAGAGTGGTTACCTCTCCACTGAACACCAGAAGATGAAGCTAGCGTCGATTGAAGCCATGTGGCGGACGGAACCGGCGCCTGCCGCGTTCACAGTGTTCGGCTTTCCCGATCAGGAAGCGCGTGAAACTCATTATGCCGTACATATTCCGTGGGTCATGGGCTTGATCGGCACGCGGTCACTGACCACAGTCATTCCTGGTATCGAAGAGCTGGTTGAGCATGCCGAAGTTCGCATTCGCCAGGGTCTGCGTGCCTACGACGCACTGCAGCGCATACGGGAAGCCGGCAGCACGACAACCGTGGGTGCTGAGGTTCGAGACGCCTTCGAAGCCAACGGCGCTGATCTCGGCTATGCACTGCTCCTGAAGCGCTACGTGGACGATCCACGCCAGGCGACCGATGCGCAAATCGAGAAGGCAGCCTGGGATACGGTTCCCAATGTGCCGGCATTGTTCTGGTCGTTCCGGATCATGGTTGGCCTCGGCATATTCTTCATCCTCTTGACCGCGACTTTCTTCATCCTCTCGATACGGCGTCAGATTGATGCCTATCCATGGCTGTTGCGCATAGCGGTCTTGGCAATCCCCCTCCCCTGGATTGCAGCAGAGCTTGGTTGGGTGGTCGCCGAATTTGGCCGGCAGCCCTGGGTCATAGAAGGTGTCCTGCCGACTGCAGCGGCCGTATCCAGCATCGGCGCGACGTCGTTGCTGATCAGCATTGCGGGTTTCGTGGTGATCTACACCATTCTTGCGATCATCGAGATGGCCTTGATGCTCAAGGCGATTGGCAAGGGTCCTGAGCCCGACATCGAGCCGGAAGCGACCCTCATTTCACCACACATCGTTCCAGCGGAGTAAGCGATCATGATCCTGCATCAACTCATCGACTATGAGACGCTCCGCTTGATCTGGTGGGTGCTCCTCGGCGTGCTGCTGATCGGCTTTGCCGTCACGGATGGCTTCGACCTCGGCGCCGGCACGCTTTTGCCGTTCGTTGCCAAGACGGACATGGAGCGGCGCATCGTCATCAATACGATCGGCCCCGTCTGGGAGGGCAACCAAACCTGGCTCATCCTGGGGGGCGGCGCGATTTTTGCGGCCTGGCCACCGCTCTATGCCGTCTCGTTCTCGGGGTTTTATCTGGCGATGTTCATCATTCTGGCATCGCTGATCGTACGTCCGGTCGGATTCAAATTTCGCTCCAAGCGCGATAGCGACACTTGGCGGGCGGCGTGGGACTGCGCCCTGTTCATCGGCGGGTTCGTGCCGTCGCTGATTTTTGGCGTTGCCGTCGGCAATGTGCTGCAGGGCGTTCCGTTCCGGCTGAACAGTGACCTGCGCATCTTCTACGAGGGCTCGTTCTTCGGGCTGCTCAACCCTTTCGCGCTTCTGTGCGGCCTGCTGTCTGTCTCGATGCTTGTCATGCATGGCAGTGCCTGGCTGGTGCTCAAGACCTCGGGACCAGTAGCTCAGCGGGCAAGGACCTATGGCGGCATGGCGGCGCCGACGACAATCATACTCTTCGTCCTGGCGGGGCTCTGGCTCTGGCTCGGCGTGGGCGGCTACCGGATTACCAGCGCGATCGATCCGGCGGGTCCTTCCAACCCGCTGGCAAAGACCGTCATCGAGGAATCCGGGGCATGGTTCGTCAATTACGCAAGCCATCCATGGCTGCTGCTCGCGCCGATCCTTGGCCTTGTCGGCGCTGCCGGAGCGTTCTTCGGATTGAAAGCGCGGCGCGAAGTCGCAACCCTCCTGTCGAGCGCCCTGTCGATCTTTGGCATCATCTCGACCGTGGGGGTTGCAATGTTTCCCTTCATTCTTCCCTCGTCGGTTGATCCGAGGTCGAGCCTGATGGTTTGGGATTCATCCTCCAGCCATATGACCCTGTTCATCATGCTGTTCGTGACGGCGATCTTCATACCGCTGATCGTCATGTATACGAGCTGGGTCTACCACGTCCTGTGGGGCAAGGTGGATGAAGCAGCAATCAATGACGAGAGCGGTCACGCTTACTAAAGACGTTCAACGCAATTCCGGACGGAAAACCGCAACACACTTTTCCTGGAATTGCTCTAACGAAAGGACTGGAACATGTGGTATTTTGCCTGGCTTCTCGGATTGCCTTTCGCGGCGGCTTTCGCCGTGCTGAATGCGATGTGGTACGAGATCGTGGAAGACGACAAGAGCCGCAAGGCCGCTGGCGACAAGCGATAGAATTGCAAACTTCCGCTTTTACCGCAGTGATCCGCCGGATTTACTGCGGTAAAAACGCGGAATTCCTGAACGAAAACAATTCATTGCTGTCCATGGCGGCACGTCGGAGATGCCGAGCAACAGCAGCAAAGTTGTGCGCTACGCGCCGGTTAACCTTTTGTTAACCCAAAAAATCTTGCCGTAACAATCGAATCGGAGCTTAATGGCGGTTCTTGGAAGGATCGCTTTGAAAAAGCGCTATTAGAGGTTTCGATTCCGATGAATATCGCAATGCCTCTGCCAAAGTTCGAGTTTGATGACAAGATCCTCGATCAGGGTGCAGAGATTTCTCGCCGGCTGAACCAGCTTCGGATGGAAAAGTTTCCTCCGAACGCCAGGAAGACCTTGCGGCAATTTTCGATGGCGGAAGTGGCCCATTATCTCGGCGTGACACAGAACAACCTCAAGCGGTTGCATCTGGAGGGCAAAGGCCCCGTCCCGGCGCAGGCGGCTTCCGGACGCCGCTCCTACACTGCCGAGCAGATGCTGGAACTGCGGCATTACCTCGACCGCAATGGCCGGACAGAGGTCAAGAAATATGTCCCGCACCGCAAGAAGGGCGACAAGCTGCAGGTCATCGCGGTCGTCAATTTCAAGGGCGGCTCCGGCAAGACGACCACGGCGGCCCACCTCGCCCAGTATCTTGCCCTCACCGGCCACCGCGTACTGGCGATCGACCTCGATCCGCAGGCGTCGCTCTCGGCCTTGCACGGCTTCCAGCCGGAGCTCGACCGCAATCTTTCGCTCTACGAATCGATCCGCTACGACGAGGAACGCAAGCCTATCGTCGAGGTCATCGTTCCCACCAATTTCCCCGGCCTCGATATCATTCCGGCAAATCTCGAGCTGCAGGAATATGAATACGACACGCCACTTGCCATGCAGGACAGGGCGTCGCGCGACGGCCGGCAGTTCTTCACCCGCATCGCCTCTGCGCTGGATGAGGTCGACGACCGCTACGACGTGGTCGTGGTCGACTGCCCGCCGCAACTTGGGTACCTGACACTGACGGCCATGTCGGCTGCAACGTCGGTGCTGATAACGGTTCATCCGCAGATGCTCGACCTGATGTCGATGTCGCAGTTCCTGCTGATGCTCGGCGGTATCCTCAAGACGGTCAAGCAGGCCGGCGCCCGTGTCGAACTCGACTGGTTCCGCTATCTCATCACCCGCTACGAACCGATGGACATCCCGCAAGCGCAGATGGTCGGTTTCATGCAATCCATGCTGGCAGAGGAAATATTGACCAACCCAATGCTGAAATCGACGGCGATCTCTGACGCCGGTCTGACCAAGCAATCGCTCTACGAGGTCGAGAAGAACAGTTTTACCCGCACGACCTATGAACGCGCGATCGAAGCCCTGGATGCGGTGAACTCGGAAATCACTGCTCTGGTGCACCGGGCCTGGGGGCGTTGAGATGACAAAGCGGTTTACCACCGTAAAAACAGCAAGTTTCGCGCGTGAAATCATAGGCTTAGTTAGAGGCTGGAGCATATAGATGGCCCGCAAGGACATTTTCAGCAGCGTGATGAACCCCGTACCGCCAAAAGTGGAGCGCAACGACGCGCTGTCCTATGTGGTGAGCGGCGCGTCACGTTCGATTCGCAGTTCATTCGAGGAACTCGCCAAGGGGAGCGTCGTCGAGCTTGATCCGGATCTGATCGACAGCTCGTTTGTTTCAGACCGCCTCGACCAGGATGACGAGGCGTTCCAGGAACTGCTGGTGGCCATACGGGAGAGGGGGCAGGATTCGCCGGTCCTCGTGCGTCCGCATCCTTCAGCCGCTGGCCGCTACCAGATCGTCTTCGGTCATCGGCGCGTCAAGGCCGCCAGGCAACTGGGCCGGCAGGTTCGTGCCGTCGTCAAGCCGCTGGGCGATGAGGACCATGTCGTCGCGCAAGGGCAGGAGAACGCCGCGCGCTCGAACCTCTCCTTTATCGAGCGGACGCTGTTTGCCAAGCGGCTCGCCGATCTTGGCTATGACCAAGCGATCATCAGATCGGCACTGGCCCTTGACGCAACCACGTTTTCAAAGATGCAGTCCGTTGCGGCGCATGTCGCCGAGCCGCTGATCCTTGCAATTGGAACCGCCAGGGCAACGGGACGCGACCGCTGGTGGCAGCTGTCGAAGCTCCTGCAGGTTCCAGGCAACGCGACCAAGGCGGAAGCGTTCGTCGCATCGGCCGAGTTCGCTGCCGATACGGGCGATGCACGGTTCAACGCCCTGTTCGACTTCCTGTCGCGCGCTAACCGGCCAGCGAAGAAGGCAGGGGCGCCCAAGAAGGTCTGGACATCAAGGGACAAGGCCGTGAACGGCAATATTACCGATACTGGCAAGGCATTCACATTGGCGTTGAAAGCCAGGAACGCATCGAGGTTCGGCACCTACATTACCGAGAATCTGGAAGAGCTTTATCAGGCATTCAAGGAATCGGAAATCGCAAGAAACACAGGAGATTAATCCGCAAAAGAAAAAAGCCCACCTCAACATCGCTGTCTTGGAAGGCTTCTCTCATATCTCTAGCAGGATCGAGAATCGCATTTCCCCGAATCAGTGTCAAGACTTTTTGGCGTCGTTCAGGCGAGCGGATTTCTTTTGCCTATTGAGAGGTGAAAGACAATGCAGACGGGAAATGCATTCACGACGCCCTTCGGGCGGCGGTCGCTATCGCTTGGCATGCTGGCAACACAGGTGCTGGCGCAGGAGATCGATCCGGAGACATCAATCGACAAATGGAAGCTGTTTCGCACTGTCTGCGAGGCGAGGGCGCTGATCGGTATTTCCGACAGGGCGCTCGTCGTCCTGAACGCGCTGCTGACATTCTATCCGCAGACCGAGCTCAGCGAGGCAAACGGCCTTGTCGTCTTTCCGTCCAACGTCCAATTGTCCCTGCGCGCCCATGGCATGGCACCGGCGACCCTGCGGCGGCATCTGAGCGCGCTCGTGGAAGCGGGTCTGATCTTCCGCAAGGATAGCCCCAACGGCAAACGCTATGCGCGCAGGTCGAGGGAAGGGGAGGGCGGAGAGGCCTTTGGGTTCTCGTTGTCTCCTCTCATCGTACGCGCGGCCGAATTCGATGCTATTGCAGAACGCATACGCTCGGAGCGTCTGCACCTCAAGTTGATGAAGGAACGCGTGACGCTGCTGCGCCGGGATATCGTCAAGCTAATCGAGCTCGGCGTCGAAGAGCTGCCGGATGTCGACTGGAGCGCTCACTACGCGCGGTTTCGTGCGGTCATCGACGGCATACCGCGCCAGGCAACGTCCGACGATCTGGAACCGGCGGTCGACGGGCTCGAATGCATCCAGCTCGAAATATCCAATCTGTTGGAAAACAAGTTGAATTCTCAAAAAACAAGCGCCAATGAGTCTCAATCCGAGCGCCACAAACAGAATTCAAATACCCAATCCACCAATGAACTTGAACCTAGCCTTCGAGAAAGCCAAGGAGCGAAAGTTGAGCAATATCCGGAGAAGGACAATAGCGGCATAGGTGAGCCCACCAGAACAAACCAAGGCGTTGCTGCCGGCGCGGTACAGCTTGCAGGCGCCACGCATGCACAAGCCATCAGGCCAGTTCCTCTTGCCCTCGTCAGTCAGGCGTGTCCAGAGATAGCGGCCTATGCCAAGCACGGTATCGCCAGCTGGTCCGATTTGATGAGCGCCGCGGTCGTTGTTCGCTCCATGCTCGGTGTCAGTCCCTCGGCCTATGAGGAAGCGTGTGATGTTCTCGGGCAGGAATCGGCAGCGATCGTCGTGGCGTGCATACTTGAGAGGGCACAGCAGATCAATTCGGCCGGAGGCTATCTGCGATCGCTCACCGACAAGGCGGCCAGGGGTGAATTCTCGGTCTGGCCGATGGTGCTGGCCCAGTTAAGGGCAAACGGCACGCATGTCCAACTGGTAGCCAAGGAATGACGGCCGCGGGCGTAAAAACATACTGGGCAAATTCGCACCCGGATTATGGTTAATAAAGAGTAACAGAAGGCAATAAGGAGATAGCTTCGGAAAGCGGGTTGTGGCGGTTGAAAAACAAAGAGTTAAGCTATTGCGCCCAGCCCTGCGGCAGGAACGTACGCGCCGTCTGCGAAAATGATCACGACGAAAGTCTGTCGTGCTTTCTGCACTGCGATCTGTCACATAGTCACAGGAACGGGACGCAGCTCGGGTGTCGAAAATCCTCTGCTCGTTGCAGTCGGCGCTTCAGGCTCAGGACAATTGAAGGTATCTCGCCATGAAGACAGAGCAGGGAATGTTGCGCATTTCCATTGCTGTTACTGTTCTGGTTGCGGCCTTGGGAATCCTGTTCGGAATTCTTTCCGGTTCCTCCGCCATCATTTTTGACGGCGTTTATGCGATGACCGATGCTGCCATGACGATTGTCGCGCTGCTCGTATCCGGACTGATCGCATCTTCGGTTACGTTGGGTGCCAAGGGTCGTCTTGCCAAGCACTTCACGATGGGCTTCTGGCACCTGGAGCCGATGGTACTCGGTCTCAACGGTGCCCTGCTGACGGGTGCGGCAATCTACGCCCTGATAGATGCGGTCGTTAGCATCATGCATGGTGGTCGGCCGCTCGAGTTCGGCCAGGCCATTATCTATGCCGTGATCACAACCGCCGTGACAGTAGCTATGGCGATCATAACTGGTCGCGCAAATCGTACGATCCAGTCGGATTTTGTAGAGCTTGATGCCAAGGCGTGGGTGATGTCCGCGGGTTTGAATTTCTCGCTATTGATTGCCTTCGGCGTCGGGTATTTTATTCAAGGCTCCGGCCATGATTGGTTGTCGCCCTATATCGACCCTATTGCTCTCGCCATCGTCTGCCTTATCATTATCCCTATTCCGGCCGGAACCATGAGGCAGGCACTGGCCGATATCCTGCTGGTCACGCCTCCGGACCTCAAGCACCACGTGGACGAAGTCGCCAAGGAGGTTTCAAAGCGGCATGGATTCCTGTCGTACCGGGCATATGTTGCCCGCGTCGGGCGTGGCCGGCAGATCGAGCTCTATTTTATTGTGTCGGAGGACACGCCCGCGAAGAAATTGCAGCAGTGGGACCAGATACGCGATGAGGTCGGAGCTGCCATCGGTGACGAGGGACCTGACCGATGGCTCACCATCGCTTTCACCACGGATCCCGGCTGGGCAGACTAACCTCGTGGTGGCAATTTGCATAAAGGAGGCTGTAGCCGCTGAGCCCGATATGCTAGACCGGCGCAAATCAGCGGAGGTTTTCATGCTCAAGAATATTGACCCGGCTCTGAATGCGGATGTGCTGCATGCGCTACGCTCCATGGGCCACGGCGACACACTGGTCGTTTCGGATACCAATTTTCCGTCGGACGCCATTGCGCGGCAGACTGGGCTCGGCAAGCTGCTGCGGATAGACAATGTTTCGGCCGCGCGGGCGATCAAGGCCATCCTGTCAGTGATGCCGCTCGATACGCCGTTGCAGCCGGCTGCAGGACGCATGGAGGTCATGGGCGCACCGGACGAAATTCCAGCGGTGCAGCGGGAGGCCCAGGCGGAAGTTGATGCGGCCGAAGGCAAATCCGCGCCTATGTACAGTATTGAGCGTTTTGCATTCTATGAGGAAGCCAAGAAGGCCTATTGCGTGATCGTGACGGGTGAGACGCGTTTCTATGGATGCTTCCTGTTCACCAAAGGCGTGGTACCGCCGGAAACGGTCTGAACGCGCGACACCCTCTGACCACCACTCCTCAGTCGCCTTTTCTCTGATAGCCGGCACTCAGCTCCTTTATATTGCTGTTCGTGTCGGTCAGTGTGATCGGAGTTTCATCGGCGACGGAGATGTCATCACGTTCGTCGGCGCCGATTTCGCGGAGCCATTCGCGCCAGATTGCCACCAGCAGCGCCATCAGGACTGGTCCGATGAACAGTCCGAGGAAGCCCATCGTCTTCACGCCGCCAATCAAGCCGAAGAAGGTCGGGAGGAATGCGAGTTTTACGGGGCCACCCACCAGCTTTGGCCTCAGTGTCTTGTCGACGATGAACAGCTCCGTCGAACCCCAGATGAACAGCAATAGGCCGGCAAGAGGAGAGCCGCTCCCGACGAGATAGAGGGAGACGAGGGTAAAGCACAATGGAGCGCCGCCTGGCACCAGGGCCATGATTGCCGTGATGACTCCGAGCGTTGCCGGAGACGGCACTCCAGCCAACCAGTAGGCACCGCCAAGCACCACACCTTCGCCGATCGCGATGATTGTCATTCCTGTTACCGTCGAACTGATCGTTGCCGGGACAACACGCGATATCCGCTCCCAACGCGTTGGCAACAGCCGCTCGCCCAGTCGGTCGATCTGCTCTGCAAATGCTTCGCCATCCTTGAAGATGAAGAAGAGGGCGATGAGCATGAATATGGTCGTCAGGAGCAGAGTGAAGGCACCGCCGCCGGCGATGACGACTGCCCGGTAGATGCTTCCGAAGTTTGCACCGGTACCGATCTGCAGGAGATGACCCAGTGCTCCTGGAGGCCCGACATGTTGAAGCCACATTTCACTCAGCCACTCACCAATGAGCGGCAGCCCGACGATCCATTGTGGGGGAGGGGCGCCATATTTGTTGACCTCGATGGCCCATTTGACCCACTCGCTGATTTCATTGGCGGCATAGGCGCCGGCCAGCGCGACCGGGACGATGATGAATGCGAGCAGAAGCAGGAGCGCAGCGATAGCGGCAACGGTCTTGTTGCCACCCAGGAAAGCGCGCAGGCGCCTGAAGACTGGCCAGCTGGCGAAGGCGATGACGAGTGCGGCGAGAACGGGGACCAGAAAGCCGTGGAAGAAGTAGATGCCGGCGACAATAATGGCGACGATCAGCCAGCGCGCGGCTGAAGCAGGCGAAATCAGTGTTCCCGACGTGCGGCCCATTGGGCGCAACGGCTCGACATTCTTGCTGGTCATTCTTCCTCCAGGCATTTCTGATGGCAACTCTATCAGATAGCCGCGCGAGTACTACCGGTTCTGTAAATCCCTACAAGCGATTTCATGAGAAACCGCTTCATTCACCTTTAGAACATCCTGTTGACAGATATCCTACAAGTGGTTATCTATTCGGCCTTGAAGAAAATCGGGACAATGATGAGCCTCAAATCGCTAAAGCCCTTGCATCGCGCGCCCTTGCTCCACGTCTCCGTGCAGGAAAGCCTGCGCGTCTACATCAACGAGAACAGGCTTGAAGCAGGAGCACCCATGCCGCCGGAAGGCGAGCTTGCCAATCAGCTCGGCGTCAGCAGGAACTCGCTGCGGGAAGGGATCAAGGCGTTGGAGTCTCTCGGTGTCCTGGAGTCTCGGCGAGGGGTCGGCGTGTTCGTCAAGGCCTTCTCCTTTGAGCCGCTGCTCGACAACCTTGCATACGGCCTGGGTGACGCCCTCCGCCAGGTTGAGGAAGTGCTCGAGATTCGCCGCACCCTGGAGGTCGGGCTCATCGGCAAGACACTGCAGTTGATTACGGATGAGGATATACGCGAACTGCGCCAGGTTGTTGCGCAGATGCGTGTTCACGCGGAACGCAACGAAGCCTTCGTCGAGGAGGACAGGCTGTTTCATCGGCTGCTGTTCCGCTGCCAGGGCAATGAGACGCTCGTGCGGCTCATCGAGGTGTTCTGGCTCGCCTTCTACAAGGCTTCCGACTTCGTCAACCTCGAAAACACCGATCCGATGGCGACCTGGCGCCACCACGAGGCAATCGTCGATGCGGTCGAAGCCAGGGATCTCGAAGACGCACGCAACCGTCTCGACAGTCACTACGAGGGAATCGCTCGGGTGATCGCACACAACAAGATCGATTCATCCAATGGGAGGACACCATGAAACTGAGAATGATGGCATCGGCGCTGGCGATATCCGTAGCGCTGGCGGCAACTGGCGGCCTTTGTACAGCGCCGGCGCGAGCAGCGACACTGTCCGGCGGGTTTGATGTGGGCCCTGGCGGTTTCCAGGGCAATTTCAACCCGCTTGCCGCGACATCGGGATTCACCTGGCTCAGCATCTACTTTGAGCCGCTGGTCACGTATGACGAGAAACTGCAGAAGGTTGTTGGCGTGCTGGCCGACTCCTATGAGGTCAGCCCGGACCAGCTTAGCTATACGTTCAAGCTCACGGATGCCAAGTGGCACGATGGCAAGCCGTTCACAGCCAAGGATGCGAAGTTCACACTCGGCCTTGCCATGGACGCAAAATCTGGGTCGGTGCTGGCTGCTCGGCTGAAAGCCATCGCTTCCGTGGAGGCGCCGGACGATCGCACATTGGTGGTGAAGCTAAGCGCTCCAAGTGCAAGCACGCTCGATACGCTGACAAAGGTGATGATGCTGCCGGAGCATGCCCTGGCCTCCATTCCTGTCGACCAGCTCGCCAAGAACAGCTGGTGGTCAACCACGCCCATCGGCACCGGCCCATTCAAGTTCACAAAATACGTGACCGACCAATATGTTGAACTTGCCGCCAACACCGAATACCGCGGTGGCAAGCCTGCGCTGGAGCGGTTGATCAACCGGTATTTCGCCAACCCCGCGGCTGCCATTGCAGCATTGCGTGCCGGTGAAATCCAGTTCACCTATGTGGACTCCAACGATGTCTCGACGTTCAAGGGCGACGAAGCGTTCAAGGTTATCGAGGGCGATTCCTTCGTCGTGAACTATCTCGGCTTCAATCATGAATCGCCGATCTGGAAGGATGTCCGTGTCCGCAAGGCGTTGATGCATGCGATCAACCGCGATGCGATCATTACCAGTCTCTATGGCGGCGCCGCCAAGCCGGCAAACTGTGCCTATGTCGCCGACCAGCTGCTGCCGCCCGGCATCGACACATATGCCTATGATCCGGAGAAGGCGAAACAGCTCCTGGCGGAGGCAGGCTGGGCGCAAATCAATGGCGACAAGCCGATCACGCTTCTGACCTACTACACGACGCCGCTTGCGACCAATGTCCTTGCCGCTGTCCAGGCCATGCTGGCGCAGGTCGGGATCAATATCGTTCCGCGCGCTGTCGACACACCCACCTATAACAGCATCGTGCTCAATCCGAAGCCAGATATCGCTCAGTTCCAGCTGGTCTATGCTGGCTTGCAGAACGGACCGGATGCGGGCAGCATCAATGTCGGTCTCAATGAAAAGCAGATCCCGCCCGCAGGCCCGAACGTTGTCCGTGCGCGCATGCCGGAGTTGAATACTGCCCTCGATACCGCGCTTGCCGAACCGGACGCATCCAAGCGCGATGCCCGCTTCCAAGAAGTATGCAAGGTCATGAATGCGAGCCTGCCATGGGCAACCATGTGGGTGGCAAACCGCTACGGCGTGGTGTCATCAAAGCTCAAGGATTTTGTCTGGACACCGGCACCGGGCGGCGGACCCTACGCAGCCCATCCCGAGAAATGGTCAATCGGCGAATAATTCTTGCCTGGAACGATCCGGGGTGACGGCAGTCACCCCGACAAGATGGATTCAAGATGCTTCAGTACAGTCTTCGCCGCCTTTTGATAGGAGCCGGCATGCTCATCGCCCTGAGCATGCTGATCTTCCTGCTGCTGCGGCTCACGCCGGGTGATCCGATCGATGCCTATATCGATCCGAACATACCGATGTCGCCGGCGCAGCTCACCGAACTGCGCAGCCAGCTCGGGCTCGACCGGCCCTTGCCGGTGCAATATCTGGCTTGGCTGCGGGAAGCCCTTTCCGGCAATCTCGGCCGTTCCATCCAGCGGATGGATCAGCCGGTGCTCAGCCTCGTGCTGTCGCGCATCGGACCGACCGTGCTGCTTATGGGAACGGCTCTCGCCATCGCCATTGTGGCGGGCATCACCACCGGCGTGATCAGTGCGGTGCGGCGCAATTCCCCGGCAGATCTGTCCTTCTCGGTCCTTGCGCTCGTCGGTATCTCCAGCCCGGCATTCCTCAGCGCGCTGGTCGGGCTTTATGTCTTCGCCGTCCGGCTCAACTGGGCACCCTCCGGCGGCATGCTGACACCCGGTGCGGCCTTTTCGGTAAGCGACCTGCTGCACCATCTCGTCCTGCCGGCCGCGCTGCTTTCCATCGCCCAGGCCGCACTCGTCATGCGCTACATGCGGGCTTCGATGCTCGAGGTTCTCAACCAGGATTATGTCCGCACGGCGCGGGCCAAGGGCGTGGCGGAATTCTGGGTCATTGCCAAGCATGCCCTGCGCAATGCGCTGCTGCCGGTTGTCACCCTGATCGGTTCTACCATCGGACTTGCCATTGGCGGCGCGATTTTCATCGAAAGCGTATTCAACTGGCCGGGTATGGGCCTGCTGCTCGTCAGTGCGGTCGAAACGCGCGATTATCCGGTCATCATGGGCGCCACGCTGATCATCGGCGGGTGCGTCATCGTCGTGAATCTTTTGACCGACATCACCTATGCCGTCATAGATCCGCGGATCAAGGTTGGTTGAGATGCTGGCACGAACACCCCATCCCAGCCCCGGCCCGACGGCCCGCGCGTTCCATCGTTTCGGAAACAACCGGGCGGCACTGTTCGGCATCGGAATTATCGTGCCGATGCTCGCGCTGATCGTGTCCTACCCGCTTTGGTGGACATTCAAACCGAACGACATCGATCTTCTCGCCATGAACAGCGGCCCCACCGTGACGCACTGGTTTGGAACCGACGGCGTCGGCCGTGACGTGTTTGCCCGCGTACTCGAAGGCGGGCGCATCTCCCTGCTGGTGGCGATAGCCTCTACCCTGATCTCGGCGACCATCGGCTTTCTTGTCGGTGCCATTTCCGCGCTGGCCGGTCGCTGGACGGACGCGGTGGCCATGCGCTTCGTTGATCTTGTGATGACGCTGCCTCCGGTGATCTTCCTGCTGGTACTGGCATCGATCGCCGGTACGGGCATTTGGCCGACGGTCATCGTCATATCGCTGCTGTCGTGGCCGCTATTGTCGCGCATGATCCGCTCCCGCCTGCTTGAGCTGCGGGAACGGGATTTTGTCATGGCATCGCGCGGCATGGGGGCTGGGCTGACACATCTGTTGTTCCGGCACGGTCTGCCGAATTCGATCGACATCCTTGTCGTCTACGCGACCCTGCAGATCGCCAATGCAATCCTTCTCGAGGCGGGACTGTCGTTTCTCGGGCTCGGCATCGCACCTCCCGCCGCCAGCTGGGGCAACATGCTGAATGCCGCGCGCTCAACCGCCGTTCTTGAACAATTTCCCTGGCAATGGCTGTTCCCCGGCGGGGCGCTGGTCCTTGCCGTCCTAGCAATCAACTTCATAGGCGATGGTCTCAGGGATGCATTCGATCCCCGTGCCGAGCTGAACTGACAACGAAAGAAAGCAAAATGACCAAATTCCATGGTGTTGTTCCTCCCGTCGTGACACCGCTCAATCCCGACTTCACAGTAGATTATCCGTCCTACACGAGGGTTCTCGAACATCTGGTCGGGGCAGGGTGCCATGGGGTGTTCGTCCTCGGCTCGACGAGCGAGGTGGTGTTCCACGATGAACGCACGCGCCAGCAGATCCTTGAACATACAGTGGAAATAGTGAATGGCCGCGTGCCGGTCATTGCTGGTGTCATCGATCCGACCACCGATCGCGTCGTCAACCATGCAAGGATTGCGAAGGCAGCGGGGGCCGCAGCTGCGGTCGTGACTGCTCCCTTCTACACGGTGACCAGCCAGTCCGAGACCATCGATCATTTCCGTCAGATCAGGAATGCGGTCGACATCCCGCTGGTCGCCTACGACATCCCGGTATGCGTGCACGTCAAGCTGGCGCGCGCCACGGTGACGACGCTCGCCAGGGAAGGTGTGATCATCGGCCTGAAGGATTCCAGCGGCGATGATGGCAATTTCCGCTACGCGCTCCTCGATCTCGCCGAGCACAGGGACGTGTTCCTGATGACCGGATCCGAGATCGTCGTCGACAATGCGCTGCAGATGGGAGCGCACGGGGTCGTGCCAGGGCTCGCCAATGTCGACCCGCATGGCTATGTGCGGCTCTGGGATGCCGCCCAACGCGGCGACTGGGTCGCCGCACGCCGCGAGCAGGAGCGGCTTTGCCGCCTGTTTGAGATCGTATGGGTAGCGCAGGGACGGGTCAGCGGCGGGGCTTCCGGTGTCGGCGCCTTCAAGACCGCCATGCGCAGTCTGGGCATAATCGCCACGAACGTCATGCCTCGGCCCCGCGCAGCGCTCGATGAAGCCGAGGCTGCAAGGATCGACATGATGCTGCGCACGGCTGGCCTGCTTGACTGAGAGCGGGACATGAACGCGCCAACCGAACCTATCCTCGACATCCGCGGATTGCGGACGGTCTTCCGTACCCGTGGCGGCGAGATTACAGCCGTCAATGGCATCGATCTGACGGTCGGCGCTGGCGAAACAGTTGCGCTGGTGGGCGAGTCAGGCTCCGGCAAATCGGTGACCAGCCTCTCGGTCATGCGGTTGCTGACCCGCAATATCGGTTCGATTGCTGCCGGCAGCATACACTTCAGGAGCAAGGATGGCCGCAGCCGGGATCTTGCCGTTCTCGACGAACAGCAGATGCGGCAAATCCGCGGTGACGATATCGGAATGGTGTTCCAGGAGCCAATGTCCAGCCTCAATCCCGTTTTTACGATAGGCGACCAGATTTCCGAGCCCCTTCGCGTTCACCGCAATGCTGCCCGGAAGTCGGCCATGGAAGCGGCCATCACCCTCTTGGAACAAGTCGGCATTCCCGACGCGAGGCGGAGGGCGGGGCAGTACCCGCATGAACTTTCGGGCGGAATGCGGCAGCGCGCGACCATTGCCATGGCACTAGCCTGCGATCCGACGCTTCTGATCGCCGACGAGCCGACAACCGCGCTCGACGTGACGATCCAGGCACAGATCCTCGACCTGCTGCTGAAGTTGCAGCGCGAACGCGGCATGGGTGTGCTCTTCGTGACCCACAATCTCGGCGTGGTCGCCGAAATCGCGCACCGCGTGGCAGTCATGTATGCAGGACGCATCGTGGAACAAGGCCCGGTTGCCGAGGTCTTCCGCAACCCGCGTCACCCGTACACGCTCGGTCTGCTCGCCTCGATGCCGAAGCTGGGCGAGGCGACACGGCTGAAACAGGACGGACAGAAGCTGGCAGCAATCCCCGGTGTGGTGCCAAGTCTTGCAAACATGCCGGGCGGCTGTGCGTTCTCGCCGCGCTGCCGCTTCGCGATTGGTGCCTGCCAGGCGGGGGTGCCAATGCTTGAGTCCGTCGATGCTGTCCATCAGAGCCGTTGCATCCGCTGGCAGGAGGTTGGCCAATGACAGCTACACCATTCATTTCCGTCCGCGACCTCGCCAAACATTATGTTTCACGCGGCACGCGGCTCAATATCCTTGAAGGCATCTCGTTCGATATCGCCAAGGGAGAAGTCGTGGGGCTTGTCGGGGAGTCCGGCAGCGGCAAGACGACGATCGGGCGCTCCGTGCTGCGACTGGTGGAGCCGTCGGCCGGCAGCGTCAAGTTTGATGGTACGGAGCTCACCACCCTGTCGTCGGCGCAGATGCGGCGGACACGGCCCCGCATGCAATATATATTCCAGGATCCGTTTGCGAGTCTGTCGCCGCGCATGACGATCGGCGAAATACTGACGGAAGGCTTGAAGATCCAGGGCATAGGCACGCGCAGGCAGCGCGTCGACCGGGCTCGGGCCGCACTCGAACAGGTCGACCTTCCGGCGGACGCGATCCATCGCTATGCCCACGAGTTCTCCGGCGGCCAGCGCCAGCGCATCGGCATTGCCCGCGCGCTGACACTCGCGCCGGAATTTCTGGTCGCAGATGAACCGGTGTCGGCACTGGATGTGTCGATCCAGGCGCAGGTAATCAATCTTCTGCGTGACCTGCAGCAGCGGCTCGGTCTTACCATGCTGTTCATTTCGCATGATCTGGCGGTGGTCGAATATATCTGCGACCGGGTCATTGTGCTCTATCTCGGCCGGATCATGGAGATTGCACCGAGCGCAGATCTCTATGCGCGCCCGCAGCATCCCTATACACGGGCCCTGCTCTCGGCGATCCCGTCGCCGGATCCCGATGCGCCGCGCAATCGCCAGATCCTGAAGGGCGACATTCCGAGTCTGGCCAATCCGCCGAGCGGCTGCGTGTTTCGCACGCGCTGTCCAAATGCACTGGAGGCCTGCGCCGGTGTAGCGCCGCAATTGCGGCAAGTCGCGCCGGGCCATTACAAGGCCTGCATCCGCGATGATCTGAACTGAACCGGGGGCCGATGTGACGCGCGGAAAAGACGAGATCAGAGGCAATTGGGCCAGTTTGCTCCTGCCGATCGAGGCCGATGACAGCATTGAGTTCAGCAAGCTTGCCGAGGAAGTTGATATCCTCATCGACGCGAGGGTTGACGGCATCTATTCGAACGGGACCGCCGGTGAGTTCCACAACCAGACCGAAGAGGAGTTCGACAGGATCCAATCCCTGCTGGCAGAGCGGTGCGGCACGGCAGACTTGGCTTTTATTATCGGTGCTTGCCAGCCGGACCCGACCATCATGCTCGATCGGGTCCGTCGCGCCGCGTCGTTGCGGCCCGCGGCCATCCAGATGATCCTGCCGGACTGGTGGCCGGTGACCAACGGGGAGGCAATCGACTTCCTGAACAGGGCCAGCGATAGGGCAGATGGAGTTCCGCTGATCCTTTACAATCCGCCCCATGCAAAGCGCGTACTTTCGCCGGAGGACCTTGGAGGCATTCTGGCGAACGCGCCTGGCGTCGTCGGGGTGAAGCTCGCCGATGGCGGCGCGGACTGGTATGAAGATGCCCGCCGCCATTTGCAGGGTGTCCCGCTTTTCGTTCCGGGGCACCACCTCGCCACGGGCATCAGGGAAGGGGTGGCGGCAGGGTCATTTTCAAACGTGGCCTGTCTCAATCCTCGCGGCGCACAGCGCTGGACGGAACTGATGCAGAGCGACATGGAAGCCGCGCTGGAAATCGAACGGCGAATATGCAGGTTCATGGACGAACATATCGTGCCCTTCAGACAGCAATCCGGCTTTTCGAATGCCGCGCTGGACAAGCTTCTTGCTGCCATCGGCAATTGGGGTCCGGTGGGAACGCGCCTGCGTTTCCCCTATCGCTCAATTCCCAGCAATGATGCCGAGCGGCTGCAAGCGATTGCAAAGGCGGAACTGCCTGAAATTATTGTTTGATCCTCTCCGCATCAATTGACGAGTGGTGAATATCCGGCGGATATTCCTGCCATGGAAGATCTTGAAATATTTCAACGCATGGGATTGGCGATCGCGATCGGCGCAGCCGTTGGCGTGGAGCGGCACTGGCGCGAGAAGGATGAAGACGACGGTACCCGCACCGCCGGAATTCGCACATTCACGCTGATCGGCATGTTGGGCGGCGTGGCCGGGCTCCTCGAGCATTCGATCGCGTCTCCCGGCGGTTTCTCCGGAATAGTCGTCATCGGGTTTCTGATTACGCTTACTTTCGTCTTTACGCTGTTCCAGTTGCGAGAAGCAATTGCCGAGCAAAATTACAGCGTGACATCGGTGGTTGCAGCAATGCTCACCTTTTCCTTTGCCGTCATTGCCGTTCTTGGCGACATGACAGTCGCGTCAGCGGGGGGCGTGATCCTCGTCGCCGTGCTTGCAAGCCGGGAATTCCTGCACGCGGCCATGCGAAAGCTTCGCTGGACGGAGCTGCGTTCAGCGGTCATTCTTCTCGCCCTGACCTTCGTCATCCTTCCCATTGTCCCGTCTGAACCGATAGGACCCTTCGGCGGTATTTCGCCGTCCAGAATTCTCACAATGGTCATTTCACTCGCGGCAATTTCCTTCTGCGGCTACGCCGCCGTGCGCGTCCTTGGCAGTGCCAAGGGCGAAATAGTCGGAGGAGCCGTTGGAGGGCTGATATCGTCCACTGCCACCACTGTTTCGAACGCCCGCCGGTCCACGACGGAAGACCTGGCCCGACCTCTCGCTGCTGGCGCTATCAGTGCTGGAGGTATCTCCATGCTGCGCACCCTGTTGCTGGTAGTCATGTTGGGGCGGCCACTCTCGATGCTGTTGCTGCCGGTCCTGGTTGCTGGAGCCGCGACGATGCTTGGCTATGCATTTCTGATAGCAAGACGGAGCACGGCCGAACATCCGGAACTCAGTGTGAAGAACCCCTTCGATCTGGCCGAGGTCATCAAAATGGCGCTGCTTCTGGTCGGGGTAGGCTTTGTGGTTCGCGTTGCAAGCCAGTTCTTTGGTGATGAAGGGCTGCTGATAGCTTCCGCACTCTCCGGACTTGCCGATGTGGACGCGGCCACAGTTACAGTGACCGGCATGCTTCAGACCCTCTCGGCTCCAACCGCGTCGCTGGCAATTGCCCTTGCAGTCCTGTCCAACACGCTGGCCAAGGCAGTCTACGCATCAGCCCTGGGCACAGTCAGGTTCAGTGCCCATGTGTGGATAGCGTCGCTGTTGTCGATGGCTGCGGCAGGTGTGTGCTGGACTCTCGTCCAGCTCGCCGACGGCGATGGATCGCTCTAGGTCAAGGATCCGTCGACGATGATGACCGGTCGCCCCTGCGAGCAATTCTCGATCCGGGCGTCGACACGGTAGACGTCGCGCAGCAGCTCTTGTGTGATGACATCGCTGGTCGGACCGCTCGCAATCATTGTTCCATTGGCAATGACGATCGTGTTGTCGCAGTAGCGCAAGGCGTGGTTCAGATCATGCAGTGCAATCATCACTGCCATGTTCGAACGGGCGGCGAGGTCCTTCATGAAGCCCAAGACTTCCACCTGCCGAAAAAGATCCAGTGCCGAGGTCAGTTCGTCCATCAGCAGGATTTCGGGTTTGCGGACGAGCGCCTGTGCAATGGAAACGAGCTGCCGCTGACCGCCGGACAGTTCGCCGAGGCTGCGGAAGGCGAGATCATCGATCTTGAGGGCCGCGAGGATACGGTCGATTTCATGCAGCTCACTATCCTGCACTTTCCAGCCGGAACCCTGCTTGGACGCGAGCAGAACGGATTCGTAAACCGTGAGCACCGCATTGGCTCCGGTGTCCTGCGGCATGTAGCAGATCGTATCCTTGCCCTCGGCGGTGTCGCACAGATGCACGACGCCGGGTCCGGAAATAAGCCCGGCAATGCGTTTGAACAGGGTCGATTTGCCCGCCGCATTTGGTCCGATCACGGCAGTCATGCCGCCGCCCGACAGCAGGCCGGTATCCACACCGGAGAGGACGACACGTTTACCGTATCTGGCCCCGAGACCCTCAAGCACCAAACCTACCACGAACGCCTCCGGTGTGTGAAAATGAGGGCAAAGAAGAAGGGAACCCCGACGAGTGCCGTGATGATCCCGATGGGAAGAACGGCACCCGGAATGAGCGTCTTGCTGACAACGGACGTGGCCGACAGGAGCAGTGCCCCGCAGATCACCGACGCCGGCAGGAAGAAGCGCTGGTCTTCGCCAACGAGCATGCGCGCGATATGGGGCCCGACAAGACCGACAAAGCCGATCGTTCCGACGAAGGAGACCGGTATGGCGGCAAGCAGGCTTACCATCATCATGGTCTCAAGCCGCAGGCGGCGCACATTGATGCCAAAACTTGCCGCCTTGTCTTCGCCGAGCCTCAGGGCTGTCAACGCCCAGGCGCGGCGGGCGAAGAGCGGGAGTGCAACCGCCAGAACGGCGGTGGTGATGCAAACCTTGGGCCAGGTGGCCTTAGTGAGGCTGCCCATCGTCCAGAACACGACCGCCGCGAGCGCCTGTTCGGAGGCGAGATACTGAAGCAGGGCCAGCAGGGCGTTGAAAGTGAAGACCAGGGCGATTCCGAGAAGTACGATCGTTTCCACCGTCACGCCGCGCATGGTCGAGGCGAAATGGATGAACAGCGCCGCCAGCATCGCCATCAGGAAGGCGTTGACCGGCACCATGAACTGCGTCGCTACAGGGAACACAGCGATCCCGCCAACCAATGCGAGGGCTGCGCCGAATCCCGCCGCGGCGGAAATACCGAGCGTGAAGGGGCTGGCCAAGGGATTGGCAAGGATGGTCTGCATCTGGGCGCCCGCAACCGAAAGCGATGCGCCGACGGTAACCGCCATCAAGGCGATCGGCATGCGGATATCCCAGATGATCACCCGCAATTGATCGCTGACTGCAGCAGGTTGAAACAGGGCCCTGAATACATCGGAGAGCGCGTAGTTTGCCGGACCGAGCGCCATGTCGACGGCCACAGAGAGGAACAGCGCAACGCACAGCCCGCCAATCAACACCAGCCGGCGCAGGACGAGCGCTCGGTAGCGTCCATGTCCTTCAGCGCCGGAAATCCGGTCTGCCACAGGAACCATCACTCTCCACCCGGAGGAAGGGACACGAAATATCCCGGACGGTAGGCGACGGGCAGAAACCGTTCATGAAACTCCCGGAAGTTCTTGTCCGGATCAAGATCGGCAAAGAGCTCCGGGTGAAACCATTTGGCAAATTGCTGGATCGGAATGAACTCGTAGGGAACGCCGTAGAACTGGTGCCACGCGGCATGAACATTGCCGTTCTTGACCGCCGCGAGACTGGAAAATGCGGGGCGCTGCATCAAGGCTTCCAGCTTGGCGCGCGCATTGGCGGGGTCGGCTCCGCGCCCGACATGGACAAACTGATTGATGTCGGATTCGGCCGACCAGTTGGCCCCGGTGACGATCACATGATCAGGATTGCTGACGATGATCTGCTCGGGATTGAGATCGCCAAAGGTCGTCTTCAACACGTCGGTCGCGATGTTGTGGCCGCCTGCCTGGTCCACCATTTCCCCGAAATTGGCCGGACCGAAGGTACGGCAGCAGACATTGTCTCCCGAGATACCTGGTGAGCGTTCGACGAAGACCTTGGGGCGGGCAAGGTCGCCTGCCTTGGCCAGGCGATCCGTGACGAGGGCGATCTGGGCGCGGCGATAATCGATGAGTGCCTGCGCTTTCTCCGGCTCTCCAAAGATGCTGCCGAGCAGCTCGATGCTTTTTTCGCTGTTCTTTGCCGGATCGACCCGGAAATCGAGATAGACGATAGCGATACCGGCCGCGGCGGCCTTTTCCTCGGTACCCGATTCCTCGGCGGATTTCTGCGATTCAAGGTTGAGTGTCAGGACGTCCGGCTTGAGCGCGATGGCGGCCTCCAGACTGAAGGTGCCGCTGGGGATATAGCCGATCTGCGGCAGGTCCGCGAGCGCCGGGAAGCGCTCACGATAGGCCTCATAGGAATCCGGGTCTTTCTTGATCATGTCATCGCGCCAGCCGATGATGGTATCGAACAGATCCTCGCCCTTCAGGGTCGCGATCACATGGATCTGGCGCGCCTCGCCGACAAGAACGCGCTTGGCCGGCAATTCCAGTTCGACCTTCCGGCCCGTGACGTCGGTAATGACCGTCTTTTCAGCGGCCGCCGGCGTTGCCATCGTCAGAATGGCGGCCATGAGAGCCAACAGCGTTGTCTTCAATGTCATGATCTGCAATCCTCAAAAAATATAGCGACAATACAGGCCGGCCCTCAGCTCGAAGGGAACCGGAGACGCCTTGCCCATAAAGCGCAATTCTCGTCACTCCGATGGGGAGGTTCGTGCCTTCTATTATTTTATGAGTTTTGCCGTCAATATTTATGTTTTAGAACGTCTCCAGCCATGCAAAGAGTTTTGCTTGGCTAGCTTTCGATCTCGACATCAACAAAATTTTTGCCGTTCAAAGCATGCTCGCAATCCGTGCGCCAGGGCTGGGACGCCCCAAGCCAGTTCTTTTCGAATTCGTCATATTTCGGCAGGTCGGATGCGGCAGGTCCCAGACGTTGCTGGTAGTTTCGAACGTTTCGTACCCGCCGTCCGAGCTCCTTGAGGAGCTCTGAACGGGGTATGGTTTCGTAGTTCTTGCGCATTGTCGAAACGATTGCCTTCGCCTTGGGGCGCGAATTACTGGCGGGCAGCGGCAGGATCGCATCGAGGATTGCGCCGGGCTCGGTCACCGGCCCGTTGGCCTGCTCATTCCACGGCGTCGCATTCTCGCTGCCGTGATGGCCTATCTTCAGGAAATCGATCGGCGCGTTCAGCTCGGACTTGCGTTGGTGCCACATGACGTTCCATGCACCATTCATCTTGCCCTCGCGAAAGACCGTGTTCCATTCGGCATCCCCAACGAAGAGCAGGCGTTTGCCTTGCCATTCAACGAGCAGGACGACGCTCGTATTGTTGGTGACGGTACTCGACAGTTCGGCAAATGCGAAAGCACCAGACATCATGCGCGATTGAAGCTGACGGAAATCAGCCTTGCCGATATTGCCAGGAAACACCTCCGTTTTTTCCCCTGGCGGGTTTCGCAACGAAATGATCGAAGATGAAAAGCCGCGGAGTATCTCGTCGGCATCCTTGCCCAGATAGAAGCGGTCGATGTCCTGTTCCGGGCCGATCACCTTGATTGCGGCGCCGGTCAGCGTCGGCAGACCGAGCTGGGCAGGAGTCATTCCGGCATGGACGTAAGTGGGTCTTATGCCGTTGGCATCGGGCAGGGTAACGCGCAGTGCCTCCATGGCGTCGTCATTGTCCACGCCATAAAGCGCGACCAGCCCCTGCAATTCGGGGCTCAGGGCGACATTCAGGCGCGCAATGCCGCGCAGGGCCATGGTCGCCATCTCATACAGCTGATGGGTTGCGGAGGCCTGCGGATGCTCTGGATCCATCGCCGCATTCATCCAGATGTTCTCGATCTTGATGTTCTTGAACAGCGCGGGATCAAAGCCGGCAATGTGATCCTTGTGCTCGTGCGTGACGACCAGCAGGTCGAGGCGTTTCTTGCCGCTCCCCGCGTCGGGCAGCATGGTCTGCAGATTCTCGATGGCCGTCCTCAGGTGGCCGATGCCCCCCAGGGATCCGCAATCGATCAATATGTGAAAATCGTCGATGGCGCCGCTGGAGATATGGGCGTTCGGAATCCGGCAATACAGGCAATCGCCGACTTCGACATTATAGGCCCTTACTAGGAGCTTATCTGGCATGACCGGCCTCCCAGCTCATCATGCTCGTCGTCGTGGATGCCAACATGCGGGGAAAGTTCGAACCGGACGGCCCCATTGACCACGCGGGAGGTAATCGGGGCCACGCTCTTGGGCAGCAATCCTTTTTCGCCGCCAATGGCGGAGGCTATGCGTCCCGCCTTGACGCGCAATGCCAGGGCGGCAAGAAATGCGTCGCGCCGCCTCTTTCCTTCCCGCGCCTCGTCCTCGGCAGCCTTGCCCTTGCGGGCAAGTGGCAGTGTACCGGGCTTGCGCGCCCATGCGAGGACGTTGCCGTTTTCATCGAGTGCCAGTGTGGCTCCGCATAGCAGGCTCGCCATCTGTCCCTTGAACCGGCCAAACTGATCGCCCTGGAGTATGATGTCTTCCCGCCAGATATATTGCAGCAGAATTTGCCTTGGCTGACGGCGCGCTTGCCGTGTGAGTTTCTGTGCGGTGCAAAGATCAGCAACGGTGACGTCAGCATCATAGGGAATGAACAGCGCACTGCGGTTGTCGTCGAGGAAGCGATAGGCTTCCGCCTTCGAGCTGGCGATCGTCTCTACGTCATGAAAAACGTCGAGATCCAGACGATCAAACACATGGCGCGAGAGCTTGAGCCTCGCTGTTTCGGACGGTTGCAGGATACCCCGGCGCTCGAAGACATCTAGCATCATGAGGCGATAACCGTCCGGGTCGGTCGGATTGGCGATTTCTTCCGCGCGCAGCACCGCCAACGCATAATCCCGGAATGTGACGTCAACAGGCGGAAGCAGATCGAGCGGTTGGACGGCCATGTCCTGCATACGCTGGATGGTATCCCAGAAGGCCTGGGGCACGGTGCGGTTGCGTTCGGTCACGTAGTATTTCGACAGGCGCAGCACGATGTCGAACATCGATCCGGTAAGAACCTGCGACATGTGATGGGGCCGCTGATCGTTCGCAACATCTGCATATTTCAAATCGTTTCTGGCGCTGCGCAGGTAGGGCTGGTTCGCCACATGTCTTCCAAACTGCTCAGCAAGTCGCGAGAGCGTGCTTTCACTCTCAAGGTCGCCTTGCGTGTCGGCAATGAGTTGCTGGCGAAAGGCGTTGTTGCGGAATGCGATGAGGATCGCAGTAAGGTCGCCCATGAATTCATGAAATGCCGCCGTCTCGGGAAGAACGGATTCGATGAAATGCGGCCTTATGCCGTCAAGCACCGCGTGACCGAATTCATGATTGACGATGTCGGTCGAAAGGCATGTGAGAATACGCTCCTTGCCACGGTCGAAATAGTAGAATTGCAACGATTTGCTTTGCCGGTCATAGAAGGCGTTCTCCCCATATCCGGCATGGGGAACGACAATCAGCCGGCTGCCGTCAAAGCCCCAGGGGATGGATCGTCCGAGGCCGAAACCGTTCTCGAAGAAGTCCAGAGCCCTCTGCAGGATTGCCCACACATTCACCTGGTGGAACTGCAGCGATTCCTTGTTGTGCCGATCCAGCAGTTTTCCCGAGGGGTCAACGAAGGCGTTGAGCTCCTCGACCCAGCGTGCCGGAGGCGCCAGGATCTCGGTGCTTCCATCGTAATCGACAATGGCAAAGCGGGCACTGGTGGGGCCGTCGCCAATGCCGGGCTCCCACGGAACGAAACCATCTTCGTCGAACGCGAGCTTGGGATTTTCATCCGCGACCTGCGGATCCTGGAAATAAACATCGAAGGGGATTCGAAGCTTCAGCGCCTCCTCAAGCGAACGGTCAAGGAAACGACGCGCGGCATAGAGACTCGCCCGCTCCAAGCGCGTAACCTTCAAGTCCCGGCTTTTCCTTGCCATTCCCGTACCTTTCAGGAAGTCGACAGGGTGGTGTTTTCGACGGCGTAGCGGTGTTGTTCAGATTTGCAGGTTTACGTCGCATCCGGCTGCCGGGCCGTGGTGGCTGGCCCGACAGCAATCTGGCAGTTGCTCGAACTCAGTTCGTCGGCTGTTTGGTCTTGCGCAGGTAAGGCAGTACCCGCTCGAAGCTACCGAAGCGCTGTGTTGCATCGTCATCCGATACGGCAGCCGTGATGATGACATCCTCCCCCTGTTTCCATTGGGCGGGCGTCGCCACCTGATGTTTTGCGGTCAACTGGATACTGTCGATGGCGCGCAGAATCTCATCGAAATTGCGGCCGGTCGTCATCGGATAGGTGATCGTTAGCTTCACCTTCTTGTCAGGCCCGATCACGAAGACGGAACGTACGGTTGCGTTATCGGCGGGGGTGCGCCCCTCCGACGTGTCGCCTGCCTCGGCCGGCAGCATGTCGTATAGCTTGGCTACCTTGAGGTCCTTGTCGCCAATGAGCGGATAGTCAACCTCATGACCGGTCGCCGCCTTGATGTCCGCCTTCCACTTGGAATGGCTTTCGACAGGATCGACGGAAATACCTATGATCTTGGCGTTCCGCTTGGCGAATTCAGGGGCAAGGCCGGCCATATAGCCCAGTTCAGTGGTGCAGACAGGTGTAAAGTTCTTCGGATGGCTGAACAGCACCGCATAGCTGTCCTTGATCCAATCGTGGAAATGGATTTCTCCCTGCGTGGTTTCGGCGGTGAAATCCGGTGCGGTATCGTTGATACGAAGGCCCATCTCAGTTCTCCAGCTTCTTTGTAAAATGATCGACACCCAGAGCAATGCGAGCTGAACAGCGGGCGCATGGCTTCATTTCAATGCCAGTTTCCGAGCGTATCATGACCAGCCTCACGTGAACACATCGGCGTAAACCGGCAACGAATTTATCGATCAATTCCGGACGACTTGCCAGTGCGGATTGGCGGTTGCGGGCGTTATTTTTGAAGGGATGCCGGTGTTGCAAATCGCTCAAGCCGGCCCTGGTGTTCGCGCAGTTCAGTCCAGATGTCCACATCAAAATCGATCACCACCAGTCCCGCCGTCGGATACTTGCGTTGCAGCCTCGCCATCTCGGTCGGATCCGCCTTCCCGATAAGCCCGAGTGCGAGTTCATGAAAACCTGGATTGTGTCCAACCAGCAGTAGCACCTGCACTTCAGCCGGGGTTTGCCGGATGATATCGATGATTTTCGCAGGCGCGGCGTCGTAGAGTCGCGGTTCGACCGTCTCAGGAACGTTGCGCTTGAATGCGCTGCGCGCGCTTTCCCATGTTTGCCGTGCGCGCAGTGCCGTCGATACCACGGCGAGGTCGGGCCGTAGATTCTCTTTTGCCAGGTATCTGCCCATTTGCGGACTGGCCGCCCGGCCACGCTCGGCAAGCGGGCGGTCATGATCATCGACCTGCCCGGACCAGTCCGATTTGGCGTGGCGAAGAAGTATCAAGCGACGCATTGAGACCGTTTCCGAAGTGCAACGATGACACCCAAGATATATGACCAACGTCAGCGGGTAATAATGAAGGCTTCTGGTATTTCGTTCATGCCCGCATCCTCGATCGCAACACTCACAACCGATGCACCGGGCGGGCCCTTCCAGAACAGCGCCAACATTGTCTCCATCGCTGCATCGGGTCCGACGACAAGGGCGGAGACGCTTCCATCATCCTCGTTGCGCACCCAACCCGTCAGTCCGAGTTTCTCGGCTTCCGTCCGTGTCCAGAGGCGAAAGCTGACACCCTGGACTCTTCCCTTTATCCGTACGAGCATTGCCTTGCTTTTCGGCACCGGCGTCTCCTCGTGGTCGCTTGCGCAGCAAGAGTCCGCTACCCAGAGAGCTTATCAGTGGAGGTCTCGTAAATGACCCTGTCCGAGTTTCCCTCGACCCCAACCAGGCTCACATCATATCCCCAGAGACGACGTACGTGCCGCAACGTTGCGTCACGCGTGCTCTCGCTGAGAACGATCCCCTCGCGGACCGTGTGCTGCAGGCGCAACTGCCGATTGCCGAGAAGATCGACATCCACGACCTGGATGTTCGGCTGGATCATGCCGAGATCGTAGTTCCGGGCGAGCGAGCTGCGAACCTTTTCATAACCCCGTTCATTGTGGATCGAGGCCACCTTGTAGTGATTTTCCTTTGCCTCGTCATCCAAGGCAAAGAGCCGCATTTTCCGGATCAGGGCCGGGCTGAGATATTGCAGCAGGAACGACTCGTCCCGGTGATTGGCCCATGCATCCAGGAGTGTGGCGCGCCAGTCGCCATTGCCGGCAAATTCAGGAAACCAGTCACGATCCTCGGACGTCGGGGTCATGCAGATCCGTTCGATATCCTGCATCATGCCGAAGCCGAGCGCATAGGGATTGAGGCCCGAATATCGAGGGTCGTCGAACCCCGGTTGAAAGACAACGTTGGAGTGACTGTGGAGCATCTCCAGCAAGTGCCCTTCGCTGATCCGACCCTTGTCAAACAGCATGTTCATGATGGTGTAGTGGACGAAGGTGGCGCATCCCTCGTTCATCACCTTGGTTTGCCGCTGGGGGTAGAAATATTGAGCGACGATGCGGACGATACGCAGGATTTCCCGCTGCCATGGCTCAAGGATAAGGCTGTTCTTCTCGAGGAAGTAAAGCAGGTTCTCTTCCGGCAGGTTCAGGGACTTCTTGCGTTCCTGCGCGTCGCGTTCCTCCTCATCCGGATCGCTGCTCTGCTTGGAATGCGGCAGGGTTCGCCACAGGTCGCTGAAGACGCGTTCTTCATATTCCAGTCTTTCGCGAGCGCGCGCCTGCTCCTTTGCCGACGAAATGCGTGGCGGCCGCCGGTAACGGAATACGGCCTGGTCCATCAATGTATGGGCAGCGTCAAGAATGGATTCGACCTCGGCGAAACCATACCGTTCCTCGCAGCGCGTTACATAGCCCTTGGCGAACTCCATGTAGTCCAGGATCGCGCTGGCATCCGTCCATTGCCTGAAGAGGTAATTGTTCTTGAAGAAGTGATTGTGTCCGAAGGCGGCGTGCGCTGTCACCAATGCCTGGAGCGCCATCGTGTTCTCTTCCATCAGATAGCTGATGCAGGGATTGGAATTGATCACGATCTCGTAGGCCAGGCCGCGGCGGCCCTTGCGGTACAGGTAATCCTCGTAGACGAAATGCTTGCCGAATGACCAATGCTGGTAAATCAGAGGCATGCCGTTAGACGAGTAGGCGTCGAGCATCTGTTCGGATGAAATGATTTCCAGCTGGTTCGGATAGCAATCCAGACCAAGGTCATCGAGGGCAATTTCCTTGATCGCATCATAGGTGCGGGACAAGGTCGCAAAGCTCCAATCGGAACCATGAAACAGAAGGTCAGACGGTCGCGCACTCTTGCTCATGTGCTGTCACCCTCAGCTGTTCTTGGCAGCCGTTGACTGCTTAGCGAAAAGCTGACGGAAGACGGGGTAGATATCTCCAGGTTTTGCTATGCGCGTCATTTGGAAATTCCGCCAGTTTTCTCCGACAAGACGATAGGAGCGCCAGAGCGAGGTGCCATTATCGGTCGATCGGAATATCGCACTTTCGCGTTCATCCAGAATTTCGACATAAGCATAATATTGGCAAAGTTTCATCAACTCGTTGTTCAAAAGGTTGACACAGTGATCTGAATCTCCCGCAAGGTTGTCACCGTCGGACGCTTGCGCGGCATAGATGTTCCAGTCCCTGCTGGGATAGCGGTCGAGAATGATCCGCTGCATTTCCTCAAGGGCAGTCGATACGACAGTTCCGCCGCTCTGTGTGCTGCGGAAAAAAGTCTCCTCATCGACCTCATGGGCCTGATGGGTATGACGGATGAAGACGATATCAATGCGATCATAACGCCGCTTGAGAAAGAGATGCAGAAGCACGAAGAAGCGCTTGGCGAGATCCTTTTCCCGCTCGCCCATGGAACCTGAAACATCCATCAGGCAAAACATCACGGCGTTTGCATTTGGCAGCGGCATTGGCTCGAAACGGTTGAAGCGGATATCGACCGGGTCGATATAGGCAACGACCTTGCGCCGGCGCTCGAGAACTTCCATCTCCCGCCGCAATTCTTCAAGACGCTTGAACGGAGCCGAACCTGGCTTCGGGTCCTTTTCCTCCAGCTTTGCGATTTCCTCGGCCAAGGCATCGACCGCCGCCTGCTTTGGCCGTTGCAGCGCGATGCGGCGGCCAAAGCTGTTGCGCATGGTGCGGCCGACATTGATGTTGGTGGGCGATCCGGCGATGGTGAAGCCTGCGCGCCGCGGCTTGAAGGTAACGGCTTCCTTCAGGCTCGACTTGATCATGTCCGGGAGTTCAAGGTCTTCGAAGAAGAGATCGAGAACCTCTTCGCGCGACAGGACGAAGCGAAAGTCGTCCTCCATGTCACCTTCGGACGCGGCGCCCTTACCAGCGCCGGTTCCACCACCTTGGCCGGGCTTGGGCAGCCGGTCGCCGGAGATGAAGTCGCGGTTGCCCGGCAGCACGTGTTCGCGCCGGCCGGTACTGCGATCGGTCTGGAAGCTTGGCTCGCTGGTCCCATCAATCGGGAAGGGCACGGAGTGGCCGGCGTCGACATCGACAATCTTGCCGGCCTTTATCTGTTCGTGCACGGAACGTTTCAGCTCAACCCGTGCACGCCGCAGAAAGCGCTGGCGGTTGCTGAGGCTTTTGTCCTTGGGATTCAGGCGGCGATCGATGAAGTTCGGCATGCACGCACCCCTCTTCGGCGATCAGCCCGCCTTATTGACTCGCATGTACCAATCAACCAACCGGCGAACCTGCCGCTCCGTGTAACCGCGTTCCACCATGCGCTGCACGAATTCCGTGTGCTGCTTTTCGGTGGCCCCATCCTTCTTCGAACCGAAGCTGATGACCGGCAGCAGATCCTCGACCTGGCCGAACATGCGCTTTTCGATGACTTCGCGCAACTTCTCGTAACTCGTCCATGACGGATTGCGGCCATTGTTCTTGGCCTTGGCCCGCAGTGTGAATTTGACCACCTCGTTACGGAAGTCCTTGGGGTTGGCAATGCCTGCTGGCTTTTCGATCTGCGACAACTCGCTGTCGAGTATGCCGCGATTCAGGATCTGGCCCGTATCCGGGTCCTTGTAGTCCTGATCCTCGATCCAGGCGTCCGCATAGGCGATATAACGGTCAAACAGGTTTTGCCCATATTCGCTGTAGGATTCCAGATAGGCCTTCTGGATTTCATGGCCGATGAACTCGGCATATCGCGAAGCAAGTTCGGACTTGATGAAGTCGAGATAGCTCGCTTCCGTTTCCTGGGGGAACTGCTCGCGTTTGACCGACTGTTCGAGCACATACATCAGATGCACCGGATCCGCGGCCACCTGCTTGGTGTCGTAATTGAACGTTTCCGACAATACCTTGAAGGCAAAGCGGGTGCTGATGCCGTTCATGCCCTCGTCGACGCCGGCAGCATCGCGGTATTCCTGCACCGATTTGGCTTTGGGATCGGATTCACGCAGGTTCTCGCCGTCGTAGACGCGCATCTTGGTGTAAAGCGGAGAATTCTCGTGGTCGGCCAATCGCGTCGACACCGTGAAACGGCTGAGTATCTCCAGTACTTCCGGTGCACAGGGGTTGTTGAGCAGTTCACTTTCACGCAGCAGCTTTTCGTAGATCTGCTTTTCCTCCGTGACGCGCAGGCAATAGGGCACCTTGACCACGGACATGCGGTCGAGGAAGGCCTCGTTGTTCTTGTTGTTCTTGAATTGCAGCCATTCGGATTCGTTGGAGTGAGCCAGAATGATGCCCTGGAACGGGAATGCGCCGAAGTTTTCGGTGCCGTTGTAATTGCCTTCCTGGGTCGCAGTCAAAAGCGGGTGCAGCACCTTGATCGGCGCCTTGAACATTTCCACGAATTCCAGCATGCCCTGTGTCGTCCGGTTCAGGCCGCCGCTGTAGGAATAGGCGTCCGGGTCCGACTGGCTGAAGTTTTCGAGCTGGCGGATATCCACCTTGCCGACAAGCGACGAAACGTCCTGATTGTTTTCATCACCCGGTTCGGTCTTGGCAATGCCGATCTGCCGCAAGCGGGACGGCGTGAGCTTCACGACGCTGAACTTGGAAATATCACCGGCAAATTCGTCCAGCCTCTTGGCCGCCCATGGGGAGATCAGGCCATTGAGGCGGCGCCTTGCGATGCCGTATTTGTCCTCCAGAAGCCCGGACATGCGCTCTGGGTGGAACAGGCCAAGCGGCGATTCAAATATCGGGCTGATCTGCGTGCCGGCCTTCAGCGTGTAGATGGGACGGTGCTCCATCAGCTGCTTGAGTCGCTCGGCCAGCGAAGACTTGCCGCCGCCGACGGGGCCGAGCAGGTAAAGAATCTGCTTGCGTTCTTCCAGGCCCTGGGCCGCGTAACGGAAATAGCCGACGATACGTTCGATCGTGTCTTCCATTCCGTAGAAATCGGCAAATGCCGGGTAAATCTTGATTGTGCGATTGAGGAAGATGCGGCCAAGGCGTTCGTCGGCACTGGTGTCGACAAGTCTTGGCTCTCCGATGGCATCAACCATTCGCTCGGATGCGGTGGCGAACATGCGCGGATCATTGCGGCACGCGAGGAGATATTCCTGCAGGCTCATCTCTTCCTGCTTCTCGCTGCTGTAGATCTCAGAGAAAAGACTAAAAACGTCGGACGCTTGCGTAGTCATTGTCAACCTCCAGCCGCATGCAAACTCACACAGGAATTTGAGCCGAAGGGGCCGCCCCTCCGCTCAGAGGATTGCATGCCGAATAACCATCAGTGTCGGGTGAGTCGCCGTGCTGCGCAAGACACTGATTGCAGTAATATTGTGTAGTTGCAATCAAGACACGCAGATGTGTTCATTGTTAGATGACGATCACCCTTTACTCGTCATGTCCCTCAAAAGATTATGTAGGAAGCCCAATTAACAAAGGGTATGGGTGCGGCAAAAAAAATTGAAAAAATGCAAAAAAACTACCCGGTGTTTTGGCAATACTGCGGGCCCAGGGGGGACAAATCTCATGGGCGGCAGTCGTGAAAGTTGCTCTCTGGCAAACTGCTCGCAATCAGGGTATGTTTTGAATTGTGCAGGTTTAGGTCCCCTGGTCCGCCCTTTGCACGGTGCCACGGGTGCCTTTCCCGCTCCGAACGAGTTTGGGAGAATTGTTCATGGCACAATTTCATGTGATCGCTGGTGCAAGTGAAACAAACGTCTATCCCGAGGTAAGGCGAATAAGCGTGGCCGATGTCTTTGCTGCGCTTCGCGAAGGCCTCGACGACTTTTGGGATAAGCCCTCACATTATGTTTTTCTTTGCTTGATATATCCGATTGCCGGTCTGGTTCTCGCGCGGTGGACGTCGGGCGCCAACCTGTTGCCGCTGCTTTTTCCGCTGATGTCCGGCTTTGCCCTGATAGGGCCGTTCGCGGCATTGGGCCTCTACGAGATCAGCCGAAGGCGCGAACTCAATCTCGATACGTCATGGAGTCATGCTTTCGAAGTCCGGCACTCACCGGCAATACCCTCCATCGTGGCCGTGGGCATCATGCTCCTGGTCCTCTTCGTTGCATGGATTCTGGTGGCTCAAAGCCTTTATACCAGCCTGTTCGGTTCTGAGGCACCGGCATCGATCGAGGCCTTCCTGGACCAGGTGTTCTACACGCCAGAAGGCATGCGCATGATCCTCCTCGGCAACGCCATCGGCTTTGTCTTTGCCGTCGTCGTTCTGTGCACCACCGTCATTGCGTTTCCGCTTCTGCTTGACCGCGATGTCGGCGCACTGTCGGCCGTCGTCACGTCGGTGAAGGCCGTGTTGACCAATCCCGTCGAGATGGCACTCTGGGGCCTGATCGTTGCGGCGCTTCTGTTGATTGGTTTCATGACCCTGTTTGTCGGACTGGCCATCTTCATTCCGGTCCTCGGACATGCGACGTGGCACCTGTACCGGAAGATCATAGTACCACTGCCGCGCGACGTTAGCAGCGCGGGGCGATAACCAGGTCGTATCCGGAGATCAACAAAAATGGCGCGGCCGATGAGGCCGCGCCATTTTTGTTTCAGGGCGCAGCGCCGAAGAAGGTCAGCCGGGTCAGGAGCGTGTAGTGCGCTTCCGAAACCATCAGTGCCACGAAGACAAGGATCATCACCGGTGGCAGTATGATGGCATAGATCAAAGCCAGCCGCTCCCACGCCATGTGCATGAAAATCGCAACGATCAACCCTGCCTTCAGAACCATGAAGATCAGGATCAGGGTCCATCTGAGATAACCCTGCACGTGGAAATAATCCACGAGATAGGAAAAGAAGCTCAGGACGAACAACAGCCCCCATACCGCCAGGTAGAGCTTGATGGGATGCTGTTGATGCTCCTGCGCGTGGACGGCCGTTTGGGCGCTGTGTGCTGCGGATTGTGCCATGATTTACCTCACCACAGATAGAAAAAGGCAAAGATGAATACCCAGACCAGGTCGACGAAATGCCAATACAGCCCGGTTATCTCGACGATCTCGTAGTTCCCTTTCCTCGATGTGAAGAAGCCGCGCCTTTCCGTATCGAAATCCCCGCGCCAGACCTTGCGCGCAATGATGAGGAGAAAGATGACGCCGATCGTGACGTGGGTACCATGAAATCCCGTTATCATGAAAAAGGTCGAGCCGAATTGCGGAGCGCCCCATGGGTTCTCCCAGGGCCGGACGCCTTCTGAAATCAGCTTGGTCCACTCAAAGGCCTGCATGCCGACAAATGTCGCGCCGAAGAGCGCCGTCAGAAGCATCAGCGCCGCCGTCTTGCGACGATCGCGCCGATAGCCATAATTGACCGCCATGGCCATGGTGCCGCTGCTGCTGATGAGCACGAAGGTCATGATGGCGATGAGGATCAATGGAACATCCTGGCCGCCGATATGCAGGGCGAAGACTTCGCTCGGGTTTGGCCATGGCACCGTCGTCGACATCCGGGCGGTCATGTAGGCAAGCAGAAAACATCCAAAGATGAATGTGTCGCTGAGGAGGAATATCCACATCATGGCCTTGCCCCAGGAAACGTTCTTGAACGTTCGCTGGTCCGAGGCCCAGTCCGAGGCGAAGCCGCTTAGACCCGATGGCCGGGGGAGGGTAGGGCTCGGAGTTGTCTTTGCAGATTCATGCATCTTAGAGCCTTTCATGGTTACACGAAACCATTCTGCCGGTGAGGGTTTGGGTCCAGGTCGAGGGCTGCGGTGAAGGCCGGGCTGGCCGCCCGGACAAGCCGGAGGCCGAAGGTTTTGCCCCAAACCGGCCCGGCCCTTCGGGTTTCCGTTTGGCAGGCGCCCACGGCGTAAGGCCGCTCGCCCGATGCACCACATCGAGCTTCGCATCCTTCCTTGTGGACCGCCGCCCCAAACGAGAAACAGAATGATTTCGCGTAACCATGAAAGGCTCTAACCCCCCTATGTCAGCAATTGCCGGCAGATATCGACGAAATCGTTTGCCCACCCTGCGAACAGGGCAAACAGGACCAGCCAGATCAGAAGCATGAAATGCCAATACATGGCACAAAGTTCGACGCTAAGGAGCACCTTGCCCGGCGGTTGTGCCTCAAACGCCCTCAAAGTGGTGCGGCTGAGCGCGACCAGACCACCGAGAATATGCAAGCCGTGCATGCCGGTGATCAGATAGAAGAAACTGTTGGCCGGATTGTCGGCGAGTACATAGCCAGCGGAGACGAGTTCGCGCCATACGAACAGCTGGCCGACCAGAAAGCCGACACCAGTCACCAGGCCCGCCACCAGTCCGGCGCGCATGGCTTCGGCATGGTGCTTCTGGGCTTCGACCTTAGCCCATTGCAAGGCAATACTGCTGAGCATCAGCACGATCGTGTTGATCCACAGAAGGCCCGGAATGGGAAGTGCCCACCAATCCTGAAGCCCCATGCGCATGAAATATGCGCTTATGAAAAGCGTGAACAGGGCACCCACAACCGCCAGGAAGACCCCGAGGCCGATCTTGGCGGTCGCAATGGACGAGCCATTGAGATGGGGAGCATGGGGAGCATCCCCCACGCTTCCTGCTTCGAGCCACGGTCTGGATGTCAGGCGCTGCTGCGCCATCCACCAGGTTATGATCGCGGCGATCCCTGCCAGAAAGATCAGGATGACGCTCATGAGATGTGTTCCCTGGAGATCCGGTCGGGATTCGGCTGGTTCTGCGGGATGAAATCCTCTGGCGCGCCCGGAACGCTGTAGTCATAGGCCCACCGGTAGACGACGGGGAGATCCTTGCCCCAATTGCCATGCGGGGGCGGCGTCGTCGGTGTCTGCCATTCGAGCGTGGTCGCCCGCCATGGATTGCCGCCGGCCTCCTTGCCGTTGCGCAGGCTCCAGAACAGATTGAACAGGAACAGCATCTGCGCTGCGCCGACAGTCAATGCCATCAGGGTGATGAAGACATTCAGATCGTGTGCCGACGGCGGATTTACCGCCGATTCGCCGAGTTCGTAATAGCGTCGCGGCGCTCCGAGGAGACCCAGATAATGCATGGGGAAGAATATCAGGTAAGCGCCGAGGAAGGTCACCCAGAAGTGTATCCGCCCCATGACGTCGTTGAGCATGCGTCCCGTGATCTTGGGGTACCAATGATAGATGGCGCCAAATATCACCATGATCGGCGCAACGCCCATGACCATATGGAAATGCGCGACGACGAACATCGTATCGGAGAGCGGAACGTCAACGACCACATTGCCGAGGAAGAGACCTGTCAGTCCGCCATTGACGAAGGTGACGATGAAGCCGAGTGCAAACAGCATGGGGATGGTGAGGTGAATATCGCCGCGCCACAATGTAAGCACCCAGTTATAGACCTTGATCGCCGTGGGCACCGCGATGATCAAGGTCGTGGTTGCAAAGAAGAACCCGAAATTCGGATTCATGCCGCTGACATACATGTGATGCGCCCAGACGATGAAGCTGAGGGCGCCGATAATGACGATGGCCCAGACCATCATGCGATAGCCGAAGATGTTCTTGCGCGCATGGGTACTGATCAGGTCGGAGACGATGCCAAAGGCCGGCAGGGCCACGATATAGACTTCCGGATGGCCAAAGAACCAGAACAGATGCTGGAAGAGAATGGGGCTGCCGCCGCCATGTTGCAGTTGTTCGCCCATCTCCACAATCGCCGGCATGAAGAAGCTGGTACCGAGAAGCCTGTCGAACAGCATCATGACCGAGGCAACGAAGAGGGCCGGGAAGGCAAGCAGTGCCATGACCGTAGCGGTGAAGATGCCCCAAATGGTCAGGGGCATGCGCATCAAGGTCATGCCCCTTGCTCGCCCCTGCAACACGGTGACCACGTAGTTCAATCCGCCCATGGTAAAACCGATGATGAACAGGATCAGCGAAGTCAGCATCAGGATGATGCCCCAGTCCTGTCCGCCTGGCGTGCCGGAAAGCACGGCCTGCGGCGGGTAAAGGGTCCAGCCGGCGCCCGTCGGGCCACCCGGAGCGAAGAAGCCTGCCACAAGGACGAGCACTGCGAGCAGATAGAGCCAGTAGCTGAGCATGTTGGCATAGGGGAACACCATGTCCCGCGCACCCAGCATCAACGGGATGAGGTAATTGCCGAAACCACCCAGGAACAAGGCGGTAAGAAGATAGATCACCATGATCATGCCGTGCATAGTGATGAACTGATAATAGCGTTCTGCGTCGATGAACGAGAAATAACCGGGAAAACCCAGCTGCAACCGCATGAGCCATGACAGGACGAGGGCAACCAGGCCGATCGCCAGGGCAGTCATGGAGTACTGTATGGCAATGACCTTCGCGTCTTGGCTGAAGACGTAGGTCGTCCACCAGCTGTGTGGATGGTAAAGCTCGACATCCTCGACTTCCGCGGCGGGGACGGTGTCGTCAATGCTGGATGGAATATTGACCATCATGGCCCTCCCTGTTGTATCGATCGTCCTCTCCCGAAGGACGTGTCATTCAATTTGCCGTCGCCATCATCTGCGTGAATGTCTGCTGCTGTTCCAGCCATGTCTGGTAATCTTCCGGCGTATCGACAACGACGGTGCCGCGCATTTGCGGGTGCCCGACGCCGCACAATTCTGCGCAGAGGATTTCAAAGCTGCCCGTCTTGGTCGGGGTAAACCAGAAATAGGTCACCATGCCTGGAACCATGTCCATCTTGGCCCTGAATTCCGGTACGTAGAAGTCGTGCAGGACATCGATCGAGCGAAGCAGCATCTTCACCGGCTTGTCGACGGGAATATGCAAGTCGCCGCCTGCTATGATAATATCATCGAGACCCGCCGGATCATTCTTGTTGACGCCCAACGGATTTTCAGCCGTTACATCGCGGGTTTCCGACGTCCCGAGCTGGCCATTCGCCCCCGGAAGGCGAAAGTTCCATAACCATTGCTGGCCCACGACTTCCACTTCCGTGGCCTCTTTCGGGACAGTGACGAACTGATTCCAAACAAAGAGGCCGGGCGCCAGCATGGCAACGACGCCAATGGTGGTCACCGTGGCAAGCCAGAATTCCAGCTTCCTGTTTTCAGGTTCGTAGTGTGCCTGGTTTCCCGGCTTGTGCCGGAAACGGAAAACGCAATAGGCGACAAACAACACCACTGCGGTGAACACGAAACCTGTGATCCAGAATGTAATGATGATTGTATTGTCGATGTAGTGCCAGTTTGACGCTATGGGCGTCCACCACCACGGACTCAAAAGATGAAACAGAACTGACGCAACCGCTACAAGAACCAGAATAAGTACGACAGCCATTTCTTGTCCCCTCCCTGCCTTATTTGGCTGTGGACATGAACTCGCAATCTTTGGAAATGTCAGCGTAGCATTTCATGAAGGATAAATACAGGCAGTCAAATCAATGATGATGATGTAGTGCCGGATATCAAGAATTATGCACACAATGTCTACTTCGGCATGCCGGTGCGACCGGCAATGCCGACAGGAATGTTGTAGCGGGAGGGCCGGTCCGTCGTGGCGCTATAGTTGCACGAACGTTTCGAACCCCCCGTAAATCATCCGCTTGCCGTCGAACGGCATGGTCGACGGGTCTTCCTTAAGCCGCGGGTCGCTCATGACCTTTGCATTGATTGCGTCGCGTTGTTCACGCGATTCATAGACGATCCAGGCAAAGACCACGATCTCGTCGTCCGTCGCCTGAACGGCACGCGGGAACGAGGTAAGCTCGCCGTAAGGGACATCGTCACCCGTGCATTCGACATAGGCGAGTGCGCCATGTTCTTTCCAGACGTCACCTGCCTTTCGGGCGAGTGCCTTATAGTCGTCAATCCTTGCCTTGGGAACTGCCAGTATGAAACCGTCGACGTAGGACATGCATGCCTCCTTTTCATAGTATCAGCCCAAGGAACGGTCGAGTGATCGGCAATCCTACAATGGTTCAAGATTTTTGTCGCGTTGCCGGTATCATTCGGCTTGCCACAGCCAGACTGCGATGGAACCAGACCGTCCCCTGATCTGTGTTTCAAGCGGTCCGCTGAGCTTTCCGAACCGGTAGGGAGCGCTGTGCTCACCCGCCATGTGCAGGATTTCCGCACTCAGTGCGAGTTCCGCCCCATGGCTGGCGGCGACTTCCATCAAGCGGCTCGCCACATTGACGGTATCGCCGGTAGCCGTGATCTGCTGGCGGCTCCCGCCGAGCCTCGAGGCAATGACGGTCCCGAAATGTGCCCCCATCTTGAAGCCGATGCGGGCCGTTACCGATGCCGGCAATGAATCCAGCCACGCCTTTGTACTGTGGCAAAGCCGGACACTGCAGCCCGCCGCATTGAGCGCATCATCGGCATCCGGTTCCGGCAGGCCGAACAGGATCATGGCGCCGTCGCCCATGAAGCTTGTGATCGTTCCGCCTGAGGCCGCCACCTCCTCGTCGACCAGCTTGTAGAATCCGTTCAGCACGTCGCGCGTGGCGTTCGGCCCCAGGGTTTCACTCAGCCCGGTGAATCCGGAAAGATCGATGAAGATGACGGCGGCATCCTGGCGAACCGGCTCTGCCAGAAATCCGGGATTGCGGGCAAGCCAGGTTCCAAGGCCGGGCGCCTGTACCTGCTGCAGTAACTGGCTTTGCCTGGCAAAGTGCTGGGTCCGCCGCTTTCCGAGCCAAAGCTGGACCGCTCCAAATATGATGGCGGGCGGGATGGCGGCAGCCATGGGAACGGCTGCGCTGAGCCAGATGCCGCCGGTGAATACGGCAAGGTTGATCGCCAGCCACGCCAGAATGACGCAGACGATAATGACGAGACCGAGGACGTTGCGGCGCCAGGCGAGCAGGGCAACCAGAATCATCGGGAGCACCACCGCAAAGGCGGCGTCAACCAGGCGGATACTGGCATCGCGGACAAGGCCGTCGCCATTCAACAAATGCGATATGGCCGTTGCAATGACCTCAACGCCTGGCAAGACCGGATCGAATGGCGTGGGGAAGACGTCGCCGCCGCCGGTCACGGTCGTGCCGATTATGATGACACGGTTCTCGATGCTTTCAGGGGGAAGCTTGCCATTCAGGAGATCGGCCGCACTGATTGTCCGTATCGTGCCGCGGGGGCCGTAGAATGTGAGGGGCAGGGTCTGCCCGATATCTGTCCGGATCACCTTGTCACCCAGCAGGATACGGCCCGGCTCGATCGCGGGTTCCACGCCCTGCGCAACGGACACCAGGCGCAGCGGAAATGACCCTTCGATACGGTCTTCGCTTTTGAAGAGCATCGGCACCAGCCGGGGGGTGCCATTGCGGTCTGTCGCCACATTCACCACACCGATGGCTGCAACATCGGAAAAGGGTTTGAGCGGCAGCAGGAATTTTTCCGCGGTCGGAATACTGGCGAGCGGATCGTCGCGATTGGTCTCTATGCGCTGTCGTCCTTCAGGAAAGACCGCAGCCGCTGCAATCACGCCTGCAGTCCGGCCAAGCGCCTGGCTCAACGTCCTGTCACCTTCCTCCGGTCCCGGATCGACGAGGAGAATATCTATTCCAATGGCTTTGGGATGCAGTTTATCGATCCCATCGATGATCCTGGCCAATTGCGAACGGGCGAGGGGATAGGATCCGGACTGGCGAACCGCCTCGTCATCGACAGCAACGATCGTTACCGTGTCGGGGGCAGGTTTCTGGCCGCGGATGACCGTGCGAAGATCGGTCATCGTGGCTTCGACGCGATCGAGAAACCACATGTCGCCGCGCATGTGCGCGATCCCCAGCCCAGCACCCCATAGCCCTGCCAAAATCAGCGCGATCAGAGTCTGGAAGGTGCGTCGGCTCATGTAGCTCACTGGCCGAGGCGGGCCATCAATGCTGAAACACGCGCTCTCGGCCAACGCTTGACCGTCAGAGCGCTGGCTCCCTGATCGACATCAACACCTTCACCGGGACCAAGCACGACCCCGCCGCTCGCTATCGGTCGCCGCACGGAAACCTGCCCGCGAACCACAAAGACCGAGGTCTTGCCTGCCGCGACATCCACGGCCCATTTTGTACCGCGGACCGCTGCAATGGCTTGCGGCGTACTCACCTGAAAGCCGGACCCGGTGGGTAAATCAAGCAGGAGTGCCTTGCTCTGCAGGCGAACGGCATCGGCCCGGCCATCTCCATTCCGGTCAACGAGCGTATATCGAGCGCCGGCCTCGGCCACAATCGACAGGCCGCCCTGGCACCTGAGCAACTGCCGGGACGTGCCGCCTAGGGGTTGCAATGCACATCCTGATGGATTCGTTTGGGCCGGCGCGCTGCTCATGCCGAACGCGAATATGAAAAGTGCGGGCACGAGACCGCGCAAC
This sequence comes from Phyllobacterium lublinensis, assembly GCF_020164435.1. GTDB lineage: Bacteria > Pseudomonadota > Alphaproteobacteria > Rhizobiales > Rhizobiaceae > Phyllobacterium > Phyllobacterium lublinensis. The sequence continues at coordinate 145,922 of NZ_JAIUDQ010000008.1, forward strand.
ATTCTCGCTGTCAATACCATGAAGGATCTCCTTGCTCGTGCACTGTTCGCGAGCTGCTCTCGATTGAATATAGCTGATCCAGCCCATTTCGTCGCTGTCCTGCCAGGGCGGACTTGGGTTCCTAACCGCAGTCATTCCAGCGCACGGATGGCCTGACTGCAAGTTCATTATTTGAATTAGTCATTCAATATAAATGCTTCGGACGAGAGTCGGGCGGGCCATGTCACGTCATTACGGGTGGGCCGTATCCGGATAGAGTTTCTCGAAGAATGGCAGACATTGCGCGCCTTTGCGGTTGAGAAAGTCCTGGAACGCCCGCATCGCCGGCGAAAGCACCCGGTCCGTGCGCACCACCGAAAACCATTGCCTGCGAATGGGCATGCCGATGACATCGAGCATCACCAGCTTGCGGACCTCAAGCTCCAGCGCAATGGTGTGGGCCGAAATGAACGCGATGCCAAGCCCGGCCATGACCGCCTGCTTGATCGTCTCGTTTGATGACATTTCGGTTCCGAGATCGTCGAGCCGGCCGGGCAGCTCACTCAGGAAAATCTCCAACGAAATCCGCGTTCCAGACCCGGGCTCGCGCACCAGGAAATGCTCCTGGGCAATGCGCTCCTTCGTGATGTCGCGCGCATTGGCAAGCGGGTGGTCGGGTGCCGCGATCATGACGAGCGGGTGATCGCCGAAGACCGAGGGACGCAGGGGAATGTCCTTGGGCGGCCGTCCCATCAACGCGATATCGACCTCATGGTTCTTCAGACTCGCAATGGTCTCCGCCCGGTTGCCGATCTCAAGCTTGATGGCAATGTCTGGGTGCTCCCTCTTGAAGGTCGCCATCAACTGCGGTGCAAAATACTTGGCCGTCGAGACCACGCCGAGTGTCAGGCTGCCTACCCGCAATCCCTTGATCGCGTCGATTTCGTCGTGGAGCAAACGCAGCCGTTCTTCAATCATCTGCGCCGCATCGAGGAAGGCCAGGCCGGCCACGGTTGGGCGCAGGCCGTCATTCGTGCGGTCAAACAGGATGATGTTGGCTTCCTCTTCGACGAGCTTGAGCTGGATCGTGACCGCCGGCGGGGTGAGGCCTAGCGCATTTGCGGCAGCGGCAATCGTACCGTGCCTCATGATCGCCTGGACGGCCCGCAACTGTTTCAGGTTGAGATTGCGCATAGGGATGCTTAATATATTTTAGCATTCACGTAAATATAATAAATTTTACTTATTACAGCCAAGCTGCTTCCATTGCTTCCGAAGCCTGACGCGCAAGACGATCAGGCGCGGGAGGAAGATCATGACAACGGCGACACTCGACGCCTTTTTGGGATCCTATGCCGAGAACGGAGATGCGCTTCGTGCTGCGGTGGCATCCGTCGTCCGCCACCTCTCGCTGACATCGGTGAAGATACGCAACACGATCAACCAGGGTGCACTCGGCAAGGCATTTGCCAGCCAGCACGGCAACAAGAACGCGGATGGCGACAGCCAGAAGGATCTCGATGTTTTTGCGGACGACATGTTCCTTGAGGCCATGCGCCAGGCCCCGGTTGCGCTTTACGGATCCGAGGAACTGGAGCATCCGGCCTTGCTCAATGTGGACGCTCCGCTGGCACTGGCGATCGATCCGCTGGACGGTTCTTCGAACATCGACACGAATGTCTCCATTGGGACAATCTTCTCCATCCTCCCGGTGGTTGGCCAACCGGACAGCGAGCCTGGTGCTTCGTTCTTCCAAAAGGGACGACACCAGCTCGCTGCCGGTTTTTTTATTTACGGGCCTCAGCTGGCATTGGTGGTGACCCTAGGCAGCGGCACCCATGTCTTCGTCTTCTCGGCACGGCTCGGCACGTTCGTGCAGGCCTATGAAAGCATCATCATTCCAGACCGGGCGCATGAGTTCGCCGTCAATGCTGCCAACTATCGCCACTGGGATGAAGCGGTGCGCCTTTACGTCGATGATTGCCTGAAGGGAACGGAAGGGCCGCGGGGCCGGGATTTCAACATGCGCTGGATCGCATCCCTGGTTGCAGAAGCCTATCGCATTCTCGTGCGCGGCGGCGTTTTCCTCTACCCCGGCGACCGGCGCAAGGGCTACGGCGAAGGGCGCATCCGCCTGGTCTACGAAGCCAATCCGATTGCATACGTCATCGAACAGGCAGGCGGGGCGGCGACGGACACGGTCAACCACATTCTCGACCTCACGCCCAGGAGCATGCACCAGCGGGTGCCTTTGATTTTCGGCTCGGCGAGGGAAGTGGCCCGGATCGGAAGATACCACACTGAACCGAGCAACATTGGTGAGCGCGCGCCGCTCTTCAGCAATCGCGGCCTGTTCAGGGCCTGAGGGCAGGAGGATATCATGTCGGCAAAGCACCCCATCATTTCCATCACCGGTTCTTCGGGCGCAGGAACCACCTCGGTCAAGCGCATCTTCGAGCTGATTTTCCGTCGTGAGGAGATCGAGGCTGCCTTCATCGAAGGCGATGCATTTCACAAGTACGACCGCAATGCCATGAAGGAGAAGGTTGCCGAGGAGGAGCAGAAGGGCAATCCGAACTTCACCCATTTCCATGTCGATGCCAATGAACTGCAGAAGCTGGAAGAGGTCTTTGAAGAATATGGCCGGCGGGGTACCGGACAGACCCGCACCTACATCCATGATGATGAGGAGGCGAGGCTTTACGAAGCCCCGGCAGGCACCTTCACGCCATGGCGGGATTTTCCGTCAAGCGACCTGCTCTTCTATGAGGGACTCCATGGCTGTGCGGTCACGGAAGATGTCAATCTCGCCCGTTATGCCGATCTGAAAATCGGTGTCGTGCCAGTCATCAATCTCGAATGGATCCAGAAGATCCATCGCGACCGGGCCACGCGCGGCTATTCAACCGAGGCGGTGATGGACGTGATCCTGCGTCGCATGCCCGACTATGTCCGCTACATCACACCGCAGTTCACGCTGACCGACATCAACTTTCAGCGCGTGCCAATCGTCGATACCTCGAACCCATTCATCGCACGCTGGATACCGACGCCCGACGAGTCGATGCTGGTGATCCGCTTTGCCCGGCCGCGTGGCATCGATTTCCCCTATCTGCTTTCGATGATCCACGACTCCTTCATGTCGCGAGCCAACTCGATTGTCGTGCCCGGCAACAAGCTGGACCTTGCCATGCAACTGATCCTGACGCCGCTGATCATGCAGCTGATGGAACGCAAAAACCGAGCCTCATGAGGAGAAGATGATGAATACACAAGCTTTCCTTCAAGAGAATCCCGCGATTGAAACCGTTTCCGAACGGGACATGGCCAATGCAATCCGGGCGCTCGCCATGGATAGCGTGCAAAAAGCCAACTCCGGCCATCCCGGCATGCCTATGGGCATGGCGGATGTCGCGACCGTACTTTTCAACCGCTTCATCAAGCTCGACCCGCTGCACCCGCAATGGCCGGACCGGGATCGGTTCATCCTCTCGGCCGGACATGGCTCGATGCTGCAATATGCGCTGCATTACCTGATCGGCTATCCCGACATGCCGGTCGAGGAGTTGCAACGGTTCCGCCAGCTCGGCGCCAGGACGGCGGGCCATCCTGAATATGGGCATGCCCAGGGCATCGAGACGACGACCGGACCTCTCGGACAGGGAATTGCAACGGCCGTCGGCATGGCAATGGCCGAGCGTCTGCTCAGCGAACGTTTTGGCGCGGAAACAGTTGATCATTTCACCTATGTGATTGCCGGCGACGGCTGTCTGCAGGAGGGCATAAGCCATGAGGCGATCGATCTGGCCGGCCACCTGAAACTGTCGAAGCTGATCGTGCTTTGGGACAACAATTCGATCTCCATCGACGGACCAACCGCGCTGTCGACCTCCATGGATCAATTGGCCAGGTTCGAGGCCGCTGGTTTCGACGTCCAGGAGATCGATGGTCATGACCATGAAGCAATCGCCGAATCGATCACCCGTGCAAGATCATCGGATCGTCCCTCGCTGGTAGCCTGCCGCACCATTATCGGCAAGGGCGCTCCCAATCTGCAGGGCAGCGAGAAAACCCATGGCGCCCCGCTGGGCGATGCGGAAATTGCTGCAACCCGCCTTGCGATCGCCTGGCCGTATCGACCGTTCGAGGTTCCGGAGGCCATTCTTGAGACCTGGCGCAACGTCGCCCGCCGGGGCGCGGACGAACGGCGCGAGTGGTGTGTACGTGTGGCCACCTCGCCGCGTTGCGACGAATTCAAGCAGGCCATCCAGAAGCGGCTGCCGGATGCACTTTATGATGAACTCAGCGCGTTTCGCCGCGAGCATGTCGAGAAGTCGACCAAGGTGGCCACACGCAAGGCATCCGAAATGGTCCTCGGCGTCATCAACGGGGCTACCGACATCACCATCGGCGGTTCGGCGGACCTGACCCATTCCAACCTGACCGTTACGCCCGGAATGGCGGATGTTTCGCCGGAGAGCTTCTTCGGCCGCTATATCCATTACGGCATCCGCGAGCACGCCATGGCGGCTGCAATGAACGGACTTGCGCTGCACGGAGGCTTCGTTCCCTACGGGGGTACGTTCCTTGCCTTTGCCGACTATGCCCGGGGGGCTATGCGGCTGTCGGCGCTGATGGGTCAGCAGGTCATCTATGTCATGACGCATGACTCGATAGGCCTTGGCGAAGACGGCCCGACGCATCAGCCGGTCGAGCATCTGGCGATGCTTCGCGCAACGCCCGGCATGAATGTGTTCCGACCGGCGGATATCATCGAGACTGCGGAATGCTGGGAACTCGCACTGAAATACCGCGATCGCCCGAGCGTCCTGATCCTGTCGCGCCAGAACCTTCCAATGCTGCGGCTTGGGCACAGCGACGACAACCGGTCGAGCCGCGGCGCCTATGTTTTGCGCGAGCCGGCAGAGCCGCGCGCCGTAACGCTGCTTGCGACCGGATCGGAAGTGGAGATCGCCTGCACGGCCGCCGACATCCTTCGGGGTCAATACAGGATTGCCGCTGCCGTCGTCTCGATGCCGTCCTGGGAGCTGTTCGAGGCGCAGACCCCGGCCTATCGCCGCTCGGTCCTCGCGGCGGCACCGCGCATCGGCATCGAGGCCGCCGCGCGGTTGGGCTGGGATCGCTGGATCGGCGAAAAGGGCGCCTTCATCGGCATGCAGGGATTTGGCGCCAGCGCGCCGGCTGCGGACCTTTACCGGCATTTTGGCATCACGCCTGAGAACATCGTTGCCACCGCGCGCAAGCTCATCAACGACAAGGAACATTGATCATGGCCAGAATTACCTTGCGACAATTGCTCGATCATGCCGCCGAACATGGCTACGGCGTGCCCGCCTTCAACATCAACAATATGGAGCAGGGCCTCGCCGTAATGGAAGCGGCTGCCGCGTGCGATGCGCCGGTCATTCTTCAGGCCTCACGCGGCGCGCGTTCCTACGCCAAGGATCTGATGCTTGCTCGGATGATCGATGCCCTTGTGGACATCTATCCTTCGATCCCTGTCTGCATGCACCAGGATCACGGTAATGACGAAGCGACCTGCATGACGGCAGTCCGCCACGGGTTCACCTCGGTCATGATGGATGGATCGCTCGAAGCCGATGCGGCAACGCCGGCATCCTATGAATACAATGTCGAGATCACCCGCCGTGTCGCAACGATCGCCCACTGGGTCGGCGTCTCGGTCGAAGGTGAGCTTGGCGTGCTCGGCTCGCTCGAAAGCGGCGAAGCCGAAGCGGAGGATGGTCACGGTGCGAGCGGAACGCTGAGCCATGACCAGCTGCTCACCGATCCCGACCAGGCCGTCGATTTCGTCATGCGCACGAGGGTCGATGCGCTGGCCATTGCCTGCGGCACGTCCCATGGCGCCTACAAGTTCACCCGCGCGCCCGACGGCGACATCCTGGCGATGGGCGTGATTGAAGAGATCCACCGCAAGCTGCCCAACACGCACCTTGTCATGCACGGCTCTTCGTCAGTGCCGCAAGTCCTGCAGGATGTCATCAACCGGTATGGCGGCGAGATGCCGCAAACCTATGGCGTTCCGGTCGAAGAGATCGAACGCGGCATTCGTCATGGGGTGCGCAAGGTCAACATCGACACGGACTGCCGCATGGCGATGACTGGACAGTTCCGTCGTATCGCAACCCAGCATCCGGCGGAGTTCGATCCGCGCAAGTTCCTGAAACCCGCCATGGACGCCATGCGCGATCTTTGCCGCGATCGTTTCGAACGGTTCGGAACGGCCGGAAACGCCGCGAAGATCAGGGTTATCGGCCTTGACGACATGGCCAAACGATACGCCGCGGGCAAGCTCGATCCGCAGATCGCCGCAGCCAAGGCTGCATGAGACTGAGTTTAAAAGGAAAGGACTTACAATGTCGAACAAGTCACAGACGGTTACGGGAAAGGAACGCTACAGATCCGGTGTTATGGAATACAAGAAGATGGGCTACTGGGAGCCTGACTACGAACCGAAGGACACCGACATCATCGCACTCTTCCGGATCACGCCGCAGGACGGTGTCGATCCGATTGAAGCCGCCGCCGCCGTCGCCGGTGAATCATCGACCGCGACCTGGACCGTTGTCTGGACCGACCGGCTGACGGCGACGGAAAAGTACCGCGCGAAGGCCTATCGCGTGGATCCGGTACCGAACGGGGAGGGGCAGTACTTCGCCTATATCGCCTACGACCTCGACTTGTTCGAGCCGGGTTCGATTTCGAACCTGACGGCGTCGATCATCGGCAATGTCTTCGGCTTCAAGCCGTTGAAGGCGCTGCGGCTAGAGGACATGCGTCTGCCGGTCGCCTACGTCAAGACGTTCCAGGGTCCGCCGACCGGTATCGTGGTCGAACGCGAGCGTCTGGACAAATTCGGCCGCCCGCTGCTCGGTGCAACCGTGAAGCCCAAGCTTGGCCTGTCGGGCCGCAATTACGGCCGCGTGGTCTACGAGGCACTGAAGGGGGGCCTCGACTTCACCAAGGACGACGAGAACATCAATTCGCAGCCCTTCATGCATTGGCGTGAGCGGTACCTCTACTGCATGGAGGCGGTCAACAAGGCCCAGTCCGCGACCGGTGAAATCAAGGGCAGCTACCTCAACGTCACTGCGGCGACGATGGAGGACATGTATGAGCGTGCCGATTTCGCCAAGGAGCTCGGTTCGAACATCGTCATGATCGACCTGGTCATTGGCTATACGGCGATCCAGTCCATGGCAAAATGGGCACGCCGCAATGACATGATCCTCCATCTGCACAGGGCGGGTCACTCCACCTACACGCGGCAGAAATCCCATGGCGTATCATTCCGCGTCATTGCCAAGTGGATGCGGCTTGCGGGTGTCGATCACATCCATGCGGGTACCGTCGTCGGCAAGCTTGAAGGCGATCCGGCCACGACGCGCGGGTACTACGACATCTGCCGCGAGGACTTCAACCCGATGCGGCTGGAGAACGGCGTCTTCTTCGATCAGCACTGGGCGTCGCTCAACAAGGTGATGCCGGTGGCATCCGGCGGCATCCATGCCGGACAGATGCACCAGCTTCTGGATCTGCTGGGCGAGGATGTGGTGCTGCAGTTCGGCGGCGGGACGATCGGTCACCCGATGGGCATTGCCGCCGGTGCAACGGCGAACCGCGTCGCACTGGAATGCATGATCCTCGCACGCAATGAGGGACGCGATATCGTCAATGAGGGGCCGGAAATCCTGCGCATGGCTGCGCGCACCTGCCAGCCCCTGCAGCAGGCGCTGGAGGTCTGGAAGGACGTTTCCTTCAACTACACCTCAACCGACTCGCCGGATTTCATTCCGACAGCAACAGCCGCAGAATAGGAGAAGAAACATGCGTATTACCCAGGGAACATTCTCGTTTCTGCCCGACCTGACCGATGAGCAGATCGCGAAACAGGTGCAGTACTGCATCGACAATGGCTGGGCCGTCAGTCTGGAATTCACCGACGATCCGCATCCGCGCAACACCTATTGGGATATGTGGGGACATCCCATGTTCGACAATCCGGATGCAGCCGCGCTCATGATGGAACTGAGGGAATGCCGCAAGGTCTATGGCGACAGCTATATTCGCCTCGTTGCCTTCGATAACAGCCACGGCTGGGAGTCAGTCAAACTGTCGTTCCTGGTCAACCGGCCGGCCGAGGAACCGGGCTTCCATCTGGCACGACAGGAAGGGCAAGGCCGCGTCGTCCGCTATACGACAAGATCCTACGCGACCGACAAGCCTGCGGGGCAACGCTATGGCTGACGCCAGCATCACACAACTTGCCGCAGGTCCTACGGAAATTCCTGCGGCCATAGACCTGCGCGCCGAATATGTGGAATCCGGCGTGAAGGAGGTTCTTGATGAACTCGACCGCGACTTGATCGGCCTTAAGCCGGTCAAGCAGCGCATCAAGGAGACAGCCGCGCTCTTGCTTGTCGAACGGGCTCGCCGGAGGATGGGCCTTGCCCATGAAACGCCGACCCTGCACATGAGTTTCAGCGGCAACCCCGGGACCGGCAAGACAACCGTGGCGCTGCGCATGGCTGACCTCCTCCACCGGCTTGGCTATATCCGCAAGGGCCATCTCGTCTCGGTCACCCGCGACGATCTCGTCGGCCAGTATATCGGCCACACCGCGCCGAAGACCAAGGAAATACTCAAGAAGGCGATGGGCGGCGTGCTTTTCATCGACGAGGCCTACTATCTGCACAGGCAGGAGAACGAGCGCGACTACGGCCAGGAAGCGATCGAGATATTGCTGCAGGTCATGGAAAACCAGCGTGATGATCTCGTGGTCATCCTCGCCGGATATGCCGACCGCATGGACAAGTTTTTCGAGAGCAATCCTGGTTTCCGCTCACGCATAGCGCATCACATCGATTTTCCGGACTATAGTTCGGAGGAGTTGCTGGGCATTGCCGACACGATGCTGTCGAAGCAGAACTATGCCTTCGATGCCGAGGGCAGGGCCATCATGGCGGACTATATTGAGCGGCGGCGGCGGCAGCCGCATTTCGCCAATGCCCGCTCCATTCGCAATGCTCTCGACCGGGCAAGATTGCGCCATGCCAACCGCCTGTTCGAGGCTTCCAACGGCCCGACCGATGCCGCGGCACTGTCGACAATCACCGCCGATGACATCAAGGTCAGCAGGGTGTTTTCCGCATCGCGGAAGGAGGAACAAAAGCCATGAACTACAAGACGCTCATTGCACCATCAGTGCTCTCAGCCGATTTTTCGCGGCTGGGGGAGGAGGTCGAGGATATCATCAGCGCCGGGGCCGACTGGGTCCATCTGGATGTCATGGATGGTCACTTCGTGCCCAACATCACCTTCGGACCGCAGATCATCAAATCGATCCGCGACAGGACCCGCGCGATATTCGACTGTCATTTAATGATCGCGCCGGCCGACCCGTATCTGGCGGCCTTTGCCGAGGCGGGATGCGACATCATCACCGTTCACGCGGAGGCGGGTCCGCATCTTGATCGCTCGCTCCAGGCCATCCGCAGCCTCGGCAAGAAGGCCGGTGTTTCACTCAATCCCTCGACACCCGAAAGCACGATCGAGTATGTTCTGGACCGGCTGGACCTTATCCTGCTGATGACCGTCAATCCCGGATTCGGTGGCCAGGCGTTCATCCCGTCGGTTATCGAGAAAGTCCGGCGCGTAAAGGCCATGATCGGAAACCGCCCTATCCATATCGAGATCGACGGTGGCGTGACGTCGGATACGGCGCCCCTGGTGGCTGCCGCCGGCGCCGACGTGCTCGTCGCCGGTTCTGCCGTGTTCAAGGGCAAGGGCAAGGCGGCCTATGCTGACAATATCGCGGCAATACGTCATGCTGCCGACCATGCGCGGCACCGGGCCGCGGCCTAGGTCGACAGGACCTGAAGCTCTGGAGGATCATGATGGCAGCGACACCCCCCGTTTGTGATTTCGGCTGGCATGGCGTCGATGCCAGCCTCGTCGGGGTCGATGGACAGATGCATTCCATTCTGGCGCAGGCCGGTCGTCGCGGCCTCGTCGTTGCCTTTATCTGCAATCACTGTCCCTATGTGAAGGCGGTCATTACGCGTATCGTGCGTGACGCAAGGGATCTGAAAGAATTCGGCATAGGCTTCGTTGCCATCAACTCGAATGATGCCTCGACTTATCCGGCAGATTCCTATGAAAACATGCAGCGCTTCGCCGGCGAGCACGAGTTTCCGTTTCATTATTTGCATGATGTCGACCAGGTGGCGGCACGATCCTATGGTGCAGTATGCACACCGGATTTCTTTGGCTTCAACGGTGCCGGCGAACTGCAATATCGCGGTCGCCTCGATGCGTCTCGCAAGGATGAGGGGCCGGCCGACATGCGCCGCGACCTGTTCGAAGCCATGAAGCAGGTTGCCAATTCAGGGCAGGGTCCACGCGAACAGATCGCATCGATTGGCTGTTCGATCAAATGGCGTGAGAGTGGCTGAGGCGGGAGCCGCCGACAAGAATCAGCCGGCGGCAATTTCGGCTATTTGAACTGGTTCAGATAGGCTTCAAGATTGGTGATCTCCGTGTCATCCTTGAGACCGGCGAAGGCCATTTTCGTGCCTTTCACCTTTGCCTTTGGATTGTGCAGATAATCGCGAAGGCTGGCCGTGTCCCAGACGAGACCGGCAGCGCCAGCCTCTTTCATTGCCGGTGAATAGGCAAAGCCCGGATGGGTTCCGGCTGTCCTGCCCATCACTTTGAACAGGGAAGGACCGACCTTGTTTTTATCGGTGTCGGCAACGTGACATACGGCGCATTTCTTGAAGACGACTTCTCCTGCCTTGGGATCACCGGCATCTTGGGCACGGGCTCCGGCGACAGACAGGATCGCTGCTAGCATACTTATCAGAACGGTAGAATAACGCATGGCATTTCCTCATATTCGCCAAGGGTGCCCTGGACGAAGACTGGCGCCAATTTCCATGCATTGGCGCCCCCCATTTTTAGAACCCTTCCAGAGTTACCTGTCGATTTTGATAAGTCAATTGCCTGCCGAGGAAATAACGCCGCAGCAGCATGGGAGGTTTTCACCGGAGGCGCGATTGACGTCCGGCGGCGGGAACCGTAACTTGAGAACCGTATTTCTCATTCGGGCACCTTGAGAAGTCTAACCAACGACGTTTGCTCCTGCTTGCCGCAGGCGGTCCGGTCGGGATTGGAGGTGCTGGCATGGATGTTATCGATCTCGTCCTGACGATCTGTCTCGTGTCGAACCCGTCGAGTTGCCGGGAGGAACGGCTGCACTTCGAAGACAAGGGCGGCGGCCTGCACACGTGCATGTTCCTTGCGCCGACTGAAATCGCCAAGTGGTCCGAAGAACATCCGAAGGTGCGGGTCGTCCGGTGGAGATGCGCTTATCCTACAAATGAGCTGACACTTTAGAGGCAACGCAACCAGCTGTCAGGGAGGACATCGTGGCAAGAAAGTTTCAACGTCTCTTTCGCTTCACATTCATGCTTTTGCTCCTTCTCGGGAGTTTCGGCATTTCCGCCAGTATCGCCGCCGAAACGGTAAAGGTTGGCGTCCTCAAATTTGGCACCGTCAATTGGGAACTCGATACGATCAAGCATCACAAGCTCGACGAGAAGAACGGGGTGAACCTGGATGTCCGATTCTTCGCCAGCGAGGATGCGACGAATGTCGCAATGATGGCCGGTGACGTCGACATTATCGTCAGCGACTGGCTCTGGGTGTCCAGGCAACGTGCTTCCGGCGAGGATCTGACATTTGCGCCCTATTCCAGTTCCGTTGGCGCATTGATGGTCCCTGGCGGTTCGCCGCTGAAAAGCCTCGCCGATCTGAAGGACAAGAAGATCGGTGTCGCGGGCGGCCCCCTCGACAAGAGCTGGCTGCTCATGCAAGGCTTGGCGAAACAGCAGTTGTCAGTCGACCTGGCCGCGCAGAACGAGATCATCTATGGCGCACCGCCACTACTGGCCGAAAAAGCGCAACAGGGTGAGCTCGACGCCGTCCTGAATTTCTGGAACTTTTGCGCCCGCCTTGAAGCCAATGGCTTTCGCCGGCTGATCAGCACGAGTGATGCCGCAAAGGCGCTGGGTGCCTCCGGGACGGCATCGGCGATCGGCTACATCTTCCATGACAAATGGGCCACCGCGAATCCGCAGGCGATCGAAGGTTTCATCAAGGCCAGCGGCGATGCCAAGGCACTTCTCGCCCGGTCCGATGCGGATTGGCAACGACTGGCGCCTGTCATCAAGGCCGAAGGCCGTGAACTCGAGGTGCTGCGGGATCGGTATCGCGAGGGAATTCCCAAGGGAGGCGTGGCCGAAGAAGAGGCGGATGCCGAAAAGCTGTACGCTGTCCTGGCCGAACTCGGCGGTTCGCGGCTCGTCGGCCCCGCCAAGACATTGGCCCCTGGCACGTTCTGGAGGGGCGATTAAATGGGTTATGCGGTTACCGATTCCGAACGGGTCGAAGCGCCGCCCGTTGCGGCGCCGTCCCGATGGAGTTCACCCGTCATGGTCGTGCTGTCGTTCGCTGTATTGCTTGTCGCATGGCATGTCGGAGCGACCCTCTGGCCGAGCCGGTCGTTCCCAGCTCCATTGAGCGTCCTTCAAACCTTCATCAGCGAAACCGCCAGTGGCGACCTGCCCTACAATCTGGCTATTACACTCTGGCGCGTTGCAGCCGCCTTTTTTCTTGCCATGACCATTGGATCCGTGATCGGCGTCCTGCTCGGAAACCACGCTCGCGCCGATCAGTTCTTCAATCCCTGGCTTATACTTTTCCTCAACATACCGGCGCTCGTCATCATTGTGCTCGCCTATATCTGGTTCGGCCTGAATGAAGCCGCCGCGATCGGGGCGGTGGCGGTCAACAAGATTCCGAATGTGGTTGTTACCATGCGGGAAGGCACACGCGCGCTTGACCCCCGCTATGCGGAGATGGCCAAGGTCTACCGCCTCGGTGCGTTCGATCGCCTGCGCCATGTGCTGTTGCCACAGCTGCAACCCTACATTGCCGCGTCTTCGCGCTCCGGCGTTGCCCTCATCTGGAAGATCGTACTGGTCGTCGAACTGCTTGGCCGGTCGAACGGTGTGGGTTTCCAGATCAATCTGTTCTTCCAGCTCTTCGATGTCGCTGCGATCCTGGCCTATACCCTGGCTTTTGTCGCGGTGATGCTTTTCATAGAACTTGTCGTGGTGCAGCCTCTTGAACAAACATCCACTCGCTGGCGCCGCCGCGCGGCTTAAGGTCAATATCGAGCATAAATCGTTCCGGTCTTCGAACGGCGGAGCGATCGACGTATTGCAGGATCTGCAGTTTGAAGTGGCGCAGAACGAGTTCGCCTGCATTCTCGGCCCATCCGGCTGCGGCAAGACCACGACGCTGCGTATCCTGCTCGGACTCGAGCACGATTACAGGGGCACCATCCAGCTGCCGGGGGTGGCTCAGGCGCGCATGGGGGCAGTGTTTCAGGAGCCGACGCTTCTGCCGTGGCGGACGGTCGAGGAAAATGTGCGGCTCGCCATGCCCAGGCAGCAGCGGCAGGCAAGCCTTGATACGCTGTTTGGTCAGCTCGGCCTTTCGAGCATGCGCAACTTCTATCCGGGAGAACTTTCGCTCGGCCTTGCGCGCCGCGCCGCGATCGCACGGGCATTGGCGATAGAGCCGGACATTCTGCTTCTCGATGAACCCTTCGTTTCGCTGGACGAAGCGACGGCACAGCAATTGCGGTATTTGCTCATGACGGTTTGGTCCGAGCGCCCGACGACCGCGCTGATGGTGACGCACAACCTGCAGGAGGCCATCATGCTGTCCGACCGGATCATCGTCCTCTCGGAGCGTCCCGCCCATGTGATCGGCACGTTCGATATCCGGTTGCCGCGGCAATACCGCAGCGAGCAGGTCAAGGCCGATCTGCTGCGCTCTTTCAATGAGAAGTTCGCCGGTACGAGGAACGCGCCATGATCCATCCAACACGGCGGAGCGTTCTCAAGACCAGTGCTTTCCTTGCGTATTGCTGCATGGGTCAGTTCAGCGCTGCGCGGGTGCTACAGTCCGAGAGCGGACCCTTGCCCGTCACCGAAATCGATGACGGTGTCTTTGCATTCTCCGGTGCGGACGAACTCATGCGTGCGCAGAACAGGGGTGAAATTTGCAATGTCGGCTTCATCATCGGCAAGGAAGCGGTGGCGGCAATTGACAGCGGCGGGAGTGTCGCCGAGGGCAGGGCGCTGATCGCGGCGATCCGCGCCGTTTCAGACAAACCCATTCGCTATCTGATCAATACCCACATGCATCCCGATCATATCTTCGGCAATGCTGCCTTCGACGATGCCGGGACAACCATTGTCGGCCATCATAACCTGCCGCGTGCGCTCGCCAGCCGCGGCGATTATTATCTGCAGAGCTTCCGCGCGAGCATGGGCGCGGACCTCATGGCGGATATAAGGATCATACCTCCAACGCAACTGATTGCCGGCGAGGAGACGCTCGATCTCGGCGGCCGGCCGCTGACGCTCCGGGCATGGAAGCCCGCGCATACGGACAACGACCTGACCGTGTTCGATCAAAAGTCCAACGTTCTTTTCACTGGCGACCTCTGCTTCATCGGCCACCTTCCAACTATGGACGGCTCAATTCCCGGCTGGATGGATCAACTCGAACCACTGAAGGCGGTCAACGCCCGGCTTGCTGTTCCCGGCCACGGTCCCGTCCCGTCGAAATGGCCGGAAGCACTCGACGATGAGCGCCGTTACTTTGAAGCCCTTGCCCGCGACATCCGCAAATCGATTGCCGATGGCGTGCCAATGGCAGAGGCGGTCAAGACGGCGGCTGAAAGCGAACGATTGAACTGGCAACTCTTCGAGGAATACAACGAACGTAACGCAACAGCGGCCTTTGCCGAGCTGGAATGGGAGTGAGCGGTCCTCAAGTTTGCCAGACCAGCCTGCAAGGTGGTATAGTAATGTCTGGCCGGGCACCGCCAACGTCTTGGTGGAGGCAGTAGATGACGATCATTCCGACAGACCGACACAATCGGATGATGCCGTTTGTTCTTTTGGCACTGATGGCAATTGCAGTTCCCTTGTCTGCAAATGCGCAGGGAACGAGCGTCCCCGAGAGCACTACCTGGAATAGCCTGAAAGGCGACGTCTTCGGACAGCAGGCGATTGCGCCGGCTGATGGCGTTGTTTCGATCGAAGCTCCCAAACGCGCCGAAGATGCGGCGCTCGTGCCCATCGACCTGCGTTTCAAGACGGATGCAACGTCGGGCCAGATCAAGGCGGTGACACTTATCGTCGATGAAAATCCGGCGCCCGTCGCGGCCGTGTTCAAGTTCGGCAAGGATGCGGGTGTAACCCACCTTGCCACACGGTTGCGCGTCAACGCCTATTCCTACGTCAGGGCGATCGCGGAAACCGAAGACGGAAAGCTGCTCATGACGCAGACCTTTGTGAAGGCCTCCGGAGGATGCTCGGCACCGGCGCTCAAGAACCAGGACGAGGCGATGGCTTCGCTCGGCAAAATGAAGCTGCGGGTGTTCCCATCCAACGCGCCCGGCATTGAACCAAAGACACGCGCAACCGAAATGCAGCTGATGATACGCCATCCCAACAATTCCGGGCTGCAGATGGACCAGCTCACGCGCTACTATATCCCTGCGCATTTCATCCAGGGCTTGACGGTATCGCAGGGCGACCGGCTTATCATGTCGATGGAGGGCGGCATTTCGATTTCGGAGGACCCGAACTTCCGTTTTGAGTTCGATGCCCGGCCGGGCGAAGACGTGAGAGTTGAGGCAGCGGATACGGAGGGTAAGAAATTCCAGGACGAGTGGCCGCTGCAACCGTCCAGTCTCTGATGCGTATCAGAGCCCTCCAGGCATGAACAGTGCTAGAAGCAGCGGATATCTGCTTCCGCCTGAGCCCGTTTGAGTTCGGTTGTCGCAGCCTTGGCCGGCGCGCTCTCACGGAAGAGCACGCCATTCTCTCCCGGCACCTGCCCCATCTGCTTGAAGGTCTCCGCCGCAACGTAATGTTCGTAGGTCACGACGGAGGAAATCACATCAATGGAACAGGAGCATCGCTGCAGTGTGTCGCGGTTCTCGCCATTGGCTTTCATGCAGCCATACACGTACTCCGCAAGGGTCGAAGTAGGGTAATCTGACGCTGCGTTTGCCGGCAAAGTCAGGCATAATGCTGCACCTGCTAACAGGGCGATCCTGGCGATTCTGGAAGCACTCATCGAATTTTTCGCTTTCATCCTGTTGAAATATACATTTTTCAAGTAGATAGCAAAAGTTGATATTGGACTGCAAACATAAATGTGAATTTAAGTATCAATTTCCGTGACAGCGCCATTTGACAGAATTTGGTAATCAAATCGATTGCTTACTGCATTGCGAAAGATATGTATTGCAATGCAGCAAATATAAATTGAGAAACATGCTTGCGTAATGCAAATGTTTCTCCTATCGTCCACTTGTTTCCGGCTTCAAGGACGTTACCGTCAAGGGAGTGGTGACAGTCTTCGTAGGCCAAGCGGGGTGGGCAGTAACGGTGCCCTCTGCGCGCCTGGCTTAGGTCGTGACACGCTGCCGGAAATACTTCCCATTTGCGTGAGCTGATGGAGCGGAACTGTCTTTTGAAGCGGCGCCGTCCGATGGTTCATTAAAGTGAACTTAGGGAGGACTCATAATGCGTGTACACAAGAAATTAATTGGAATTGCATTGGCTACAACGGCCATGTCGTTCTCATTGGCGGGAGGAGCCTTTGCCAATGACGACTTGCAGGGCTTGATTACTGATTCCAAGAACTGGGCGATTCAGACCGGCGATTATGCCAACACCCGGTATTCAAAACTTAACAAGATCAATGCGGACAACGTCAAGAACCTTCAGGTTGCCTGGACGTTTTCAACTGGCGTGCTGCGCGGCCATGAAGGGGGCCCGCTCATAGTCGGCGACGTTATGTATGTCCATGCGCCATATCCCAATACGGTTTATGCGCTTGATCTTAACAATGACGGCAAGATCCTCTGGAAATACGAGCCCAAGCAGGATGCGAACGTTATTCCTATTATGTGCTGTGACACGGTCAATCGCGGCGTCGCCTATGGCGATGGCAAGATATTCCTCTATCAGGCTGATACGACACTTGTTGCTCTCGACGCCAAGACCGGCAAGCCGGTCTGGTCTGCCAAGAACGGCGATGTAGCGGATGGCAGCAAGGGCGAATCCGGCACATCAGCTCCAATCGTCGTGAAGGACAAAGTCATTGTCGGTATTTCCGGTGGTGAGTTTGGTGTTCGCGGCTCGTTGACCGCCTACAACATCAGCGATGGCAAGCAGGCATGGCGGGCTTATTCGATGGGTTCCGACAAGGACACATTGATCGATCCGGAAAAAACCACCCATCTCGGCAAGCCGGTCGGTGCTGATTCAGGTACCAATACCTGGGAAGGTGATCAGTGGAAAATCGGTGGCGGCACAACATGGGGTTGGTATTCATATGATCCCAAGTTGAACCTGATCTATTACGGCACGGGTAATCCATCGACGTGGAACCCCAGCCAGCGTCCTGGTGACAATCGTTGGTCGATGACAATCATGGCACGCGATGCGGATACTGGCATGGCCAAATGGCTTTACCAGATGACCCCGCATGACGAGTGGGACTATGACGGCATCAACGAGATGATCCTTGCCGATGGCATCGAGGTCGGTGGCCAGGCCCGCGACGTTCTCGTGCACTTCGACCGCAATGGTTTCGCCTATACGATGGATCGTGCAACCGGTGAACTTCTGGTCGCAAAGAAATACGATCCGGCCGTGAACTGGGCGACGGAAGTCGATATGGACAAGGATAGCAAGACCTACGGCCGCCCGAAGGTCGTGGACAAATACTCGACCCAGCATCAGGGCGAGGACGTGAATACGACAGGAGTCTGCCCGGCAGCTCTTGGCACCAAGGACCAGCAGCCGGCGAGCTATTCGCCAAAGACCAAGCTTTTCTACGTTCCGACAAACCATGTCTGCATGGACTATGAACCTTACAAGGTCAGCTACACCGCCGGTCAGCCTTATGTCGGCGCCACTCTGTCCATGTACCCAGCTCCAAACAGCCATGGCGGCATGGGCAATTTCATTGCCTGGGACGCTGCAAAGGGTGAAATTGTCTGGTCCAAGCCAGAACAGTTTTCAGTCTGGTCGGGCGCGCTCGCAACTGACGGCGATGTCGTCTTCTACGGGACGCTCGAAGGCTATCTGAAAGCAGTCGATAAGGACGGCAAGGAACTTTACAAGTTCAAGACTCCTTCCGGCATTATCGGCAATGTCACCACATACGAACACAAGGGCAAACAGTATGTTGCCGTTCTGTCCGGTGTTGGTGGCTGGGCTGGCATCGGTCTTGCTGCCGGCTTGACGAAGCCAAATGAGGGTCTGGGTGCCGTGGGCGGCTATGCCGCGCTGTCAGACTATACGGCTCTCGGCGGTCAGCTGACCGTATTCACCGTTCCGGACTGATCGGGACGAAGCGGACACGTTGGCCTGCAAATTGCAGGCTCGCAAAACAGGGCGCCCGGCTCAGACCAGGCCGGGCCCCTCGTGTCATCAACCAATGACGATCAATCACGACCGTTCATCCGGTGCCGGAAGGCGCCGATCCAACGGATTGGAATGCGAGGTTAACGAATGCCCATTCGAATGACATTTATTGCCGTTACTGCCGGCCTTGCCCTGTTGGCAAGCCAGGGCAGCACCTATGCCGACGACAAGGCGGCCGCCGCGGTTGCCTCCGACGACAACGGCAAATATGCCGATAAGGAGGGAAATCCTACATTCAAGATCCAGGAAGATGGTACGGTGGACTGGTATACCTACAGCGGATTTCGCCGGTTCAATTCAGACTGTTTCGTTTGCCATGGCGCAGACGGCGCGGGTTCGTCCTTTGCTCCGGCTCTGGCCGAATCCCTGAAGACGATGCCCTATGCCGACTTCCTTTCCATTGTGGCCGAAGGACGCAAGAACCTCAGTGCCGGCAAGGAAAATGTCATGCCGTCATTCGGTAACAACAAGAACGTCTACTGCTACATGGACGATCTTTATGTCTACCTGCGTGCCCGGGCGGTTGGCGATCTGCCCCGTGGCCGGCCGGCCAAACACGAGGACAAGCCACAGGCTGCCAAGGATGCGGAAGCATCATGCATGGGTGGATGAGATGACTGCATACGGACGATCTCTGTTGAACTGGATCGGGCGATGTCTCGTGGCGGTGGCCATTGTGGCGATACCGTCCAGCGTCCTGGCGCAGGGCGCCGGCCTCGGCGCCGCGGGCGAATTGGTCGATCCGGATGTGCTGCGGGTTTGCGCGGATCCATCGAACATGCCGTTCTCAGATGAGAGCGGCAAGGGATACGAAAACAAGCTTGCCGACCTCGTTGCCGCAAAGACTGGGAGGAAATCGGTCGCTTACACCTGGTATCCCATGGCGACCGGCTTCGTCCGCAATACGCTCAGGTCCAATCGCTGCGACATCATCATGGGCTATGCCCAGGGCGACGAACTGGTTCAGAACACCAATGCCTACTACCGTTCGACCTATGTCATGATCTACAAGCCGGGCGGCGGGCTCGATGGTGTCGAGACGATCGAGAATACCAAGCTTGCAGGCAAGAAGATCGGCGTCGTAGCCGGCACACCGCCTGCCGCCAATCTTGCAGCGGCAGGGTACATGCGCAACGTGCGTCCCTATCCGCTGATGGTCGATACGCGGCTTGCGCCTTCCATGGCCGAAGTCATGATCAAGGAACTCAAGAGCGGCGTCATCGACGTCGCCATCCTATGGGGGCCGATGGCCGGGTACTACGCCAAGGAGATCGACCCCAATCTTGTGGTCATACCGCTGGTCAAGGAAAAGTCCGGGCATATGGCCTACCGCATCACCATGGGTGTTCGCCCCTCCGATCAGGAATGGAAACGAACACTCAACAAGGTGATCCGGGAAAACCAGGCGGAGATAAACAAGATACTTCTCGATTATCAGGTTCCGCTGATCGACGAGAACAACAAGCCCATCACCCAATAGCTGGAGGGGTTGTTACGTGAGGAAATGGGTGCGGCACGGTTTTGGAGCGGTGGCCGGTCTGTTCGCAATGATGGCGACGGCGGCGGTTGCAGGGGAGACTGTTGCAGAACCTGCGGGATACAGGATGGAGGAATACCGCGCCGCCGTTCCTGCCTCGCTGAAAGGAGCAAAGGTCGTCTCAACCGAGGAAGCCATTGCGCTTTGGAAGGACAAATCGGCGGTGTTCGTCGATGTTCTTCCCCACGATCCGAAGCCGGCAAATCTTCCGGCCGGAACGATCTGGAAGGAGAAGGTACGGGAGGACATTCCAGGCAGTATCTGGCTTCCCAATGTGGGTTATGGCGTCATCAACAAGGAGACCGAGGCCTATTTCCGCAAGGGATTGGCATCGCGACTGGGAGACGACACGAATCGAAAGGTGCTTTTCTATTGTATGGACAATTGCTGGATGTCGTGGAATGCGGCCAAGAGGGCTGTCGAATGGGGATACCGCTCGGTGCTTTGGTACCCCCAGGGTACGGATGGCTGGGTCGCGGCCAAGCAACCCACACAAAGAAATGAACCCCATTAATTTTAATCCTGCGCCAGGGTGGCGTATGATGCCGGAGAAAGATCAGAAGCTGATCTTTGAGTGAGAAGGAGGAAAGCATGAAGAAAACATGGACAAAGCCTACCATGTGCCAGGTTGCTGCAGGGATGGAACTTTCCCGTTATCTGCCAGCCGAGCTGAAAGCAAAGAAGTAAACTCCAACCCTCGCCCTGCGTGATTTGATTTGCGTGGGGCGAATTGGGGTGATGAAGCTGGGAAACAGATTTCCGGCTATGAGGATATTTGCCCATAATGCGACTGAAAATCATTGGCTCAGCGGCAGGGGGTGGTTTTCCGCAATGGAATTGCAACTACCGATTGAGCCGTGGAGCCTGGGAAGGCGCCACCAATGTTCGTCCCCGCACCCAATCCAGCCTCGGCGTCAGTGCAAACGGGAGTGATTGGGTCTTGTTCAATGCTTCTCCTGATATTCGTCAACAGATCGCGGCAACGCCGGAGCTTCAACCACGGGCCGAGGGTCGGTTGCGTTCGACCCCGATCAGGGCCGTTATCCTGACCAATGCGGATGTCGATCACATTGCCGGGCTGCTCAGCCTGCGCGAGCGTGAGCCGTTTGTCGTCTATGCGACACGGCGCGTGTTGAAGGTCCTTGAAGCCAATTCCATCTTCAACGTCCTTGACCCTTCCATCGTGCAGCGACGTGAACTTGCATTGGGCCAGCGCACCGACATTCTCGACGTGGAAAACCACCCTGTCGGCATCACAATTGAAACCTTTCCTGTATCCGGCAAGGTGGCGCTCTTTTTGGAAGACCAGACCAAGGCCGCTGATGGTTTCGGTACGCAGGAAGGCGATACGATCGGGCTGCGCATTTCTTCGGCGGAGGATGACCGGGCAGCCTATTACATTCCCGGTTGTGCCGGCATCGACGATGCGCTGAAGCAACGATTGGGGGACGCGTCGTATCTCTTGTTCGACGGAACGGTCTTTACCGATGACGAGATGATCACAGCCGGCGTTGGCACGAAAACCGGCACGCGGATGGGGCACCTGCACATTGCTGGCGATGGTGGCTCGATGGCCGCCCTTGCGGATATCGGGATCAAACGCAAAATTTACGTTCACATCAACAATACCAATCCCATCCTTGATGAAACATCGCGCGAACGCGCGGCTGTGGAGGAGGCTGGATGGGAAGTAGCCTTTGATGGCATGGAGGTTCGGCTTTGAGCGAATTTACGGATGCGGCACGCAACGGATTGTCACCAACAGGACTCGAAGCAGTCCTGCGTGAGGTAGGCGCGGTCCGCTATCATAACCGGCACCCGTTCCATCACCAGATGACAAGTGGTGCGCTGACCAAGGCACAGATGCAGGCCTGGGCGCTCAACCGCTATTGCTACCAATCGGTTATTCCGCGCAAGGATGCTATGATCATCGCACGGTCCGATGATCCGGAATTTCGCGCCGAGTGGCGCCGGCGGATTGAAGACCATGATGGCAGCGACGGCTGGAATGGCGGCATTGCACGATGGCTCAAGCTTGCGACAGGTCTTGGCCTCGATGCTGCCATGGTCAAGAGTGAGCGGTTTGCGCTGCCTGCTACGCGCTTTGCCGTCGGCGCATATCTGTCCTTCTGCACCAATCGCAGTCTCCTTGAAGCGGTCGCTTCCTCGCTGACCGAGCTTTTCTCTCCAGTCATCATCGGCGAACGGGTACCCGCCATGCTGGCGAAGTATGAATATGTGACGAAAGACATCCTGGCCTATTTCGACAAGCGGCCGACACAGGCCTCGCGCGATTCGGACTTCGCGCTCGGCTATGTGATGAAGCATGCCGACAATCCGGAAAAGCAGCAGGCTGTCATCGATGCACTGGTCTTCAAGTGCGATGTGCTGTGGGCGATGCTCGATGCGCTCGCCCATGCCTATGGCGAGAAGGGCAATGTCCCTCCTGGCGCCTTTGATCCGGAGGCGTCATGACGCAAGAAACCCGTGTCCGTGCCATCGTGTCGATGCAATCCCAGCCGGTTCTGAAGCGGCATGTGCGGCTGCAATATGATAAGGTGCGCGAAGCTTGGGCGCTGTTGTCGCCGGAGCGGGTGTTCTGGCCGAACGAAGTCAGCCTGGACATTTTGCGCCTGTGTGACGGGCGGCACAGCGTCGCGCAGATAATCGCCCTGCTTGGTGATCTTTATGGAGCTGACGAAGCGGAGATTGGAGAGGATGTGACCAGCTTCCTGCAGGAATGGTCTGACAAATTTCTGGTGACGCTATGACGGAACCTGTCCTTCCCCCGATCGGCATGCTGGCCGAACTGACGCATCGGTGTCCGCTGCAGTGTGCCTATTGCTCCAATCCTGTCGAACTCCTGAAGGCCAACCGGGAAATGGAGACGTCTGGCTGGGTCTCGCTGTTCGAACAGGCAGCCGATCTCGGCGTCCTGCAGGTACATCTTTCCGGCGGTGAACCGACGCTTCGCAGCGATCTGCCGGAACTGATCGCCAGTCTCGCGCGCCGCGGTGTCTACACCAACCTGATCACGGCGGGGGTTGGAATTGCCGATGGCCGGATCGAGGCCTTCGCCGATGCTGGCCTGGATCACATTCAGCTGAGTTTTCAGGGAGCACGTCCGGCAACGACGGAGAAGATCGGCAATTCGCGCGGTGCCCACGAGAAAAAACTCGAGACAGCAAGACGCGTCCGGAACGTCGGCCTGCCACTGACGATCAACGCTCCCATCCATCGGCACAATATGGAAGAAGTGCCGGAATTCATCGAACTTGCCCTCTCGCTCGGCGCCGAGCGGCTGGAAATTGCCAATGTGCAATATGCAGGCTGGGCACTGCTCAACCGCAATGCCCTGATGCCGGAACGGGAAGCCGTGGAGCGCCAGGTCGAAATTGTTGAAGCGGCGCAGGAGCGCTTGCGCGGCGTGATGACGATCGATTTCGTGACTCCGGATTATTTCGCCATCTACCCCAAGCCCTGCATGGGCGGTTGGGCGCGCGATGCGTTCATGGTTGCACCCGACGGGACCGTGCTTCCCTGTCACGCTGCCGGTACGATCAAATCGTTGCATTTCGAGCGCTTTGGCGACTGGAGCCTCGCGCGCATCTGGCACGAATCGTCGGCATTCAATGCGTTTCGTGGAACCGACTGGATGCTGGAGCCATGCCGGAGCTGCGAGCGGCAGGAGATCGACTGGGGCGGCTGCCGCTGCCAGGCCATGGCGATCGCGGGCGATGCCGCGGCAACCGATCCCGCCTGCATCAAGTCTCCGCTGCATGCGCGGATGGGGGCTTTGATCAAGGAAGCAGTCAACACCAAAATGGCGGATGAATCATCCAACGCCTTTACCTACCGGCGTATCGGCCGGTCGGTCGAACTCGACCCGACTTCGGCATAGGTGCTGTACGTGGTTCGTAGCTCGACAAGCTCACTATGATGAAGCTCACCAAGAGGCCAGGCAGTGATTGCAGGAGCGAGCATCTACCGGTGGTGATTGTCTTGCAATCCACCACTCTCCTCATGGTGATCTTTTCGAACCACGCATAGCGCTCCCGCAGCAGATTTCACATCAAGGCTTTACAATCGATTGGCCGATCGTCTTGGACAGGCCATAGAGCCGCTGCTCGATGATCGTTGGAACTTCGCAAACATATGTCAGGGATTGCACGCGTTCCTCAAACACCCGGGTTTCCCATTTCAAACGCTCGTCGAGCCGCTCCAGTTCATCCGGATCGGCATCTGCCTTGGTGCGCATGGCATCGACCGCCGAGGCTTCCTTGCGCAGGTCCGATGCAAGCTCACGCTGCTTGGACGCGTAGCGCGAAATACCGGAGATGACCTGTTCGCGCTCACGATTGAGGGTCTCGAACAGCCCCTGAAACAGTTGAAACAGCTTGTCGTTTACCTCGTTCTTCGGCAGGCCCGTCGCAAACTCCACGATCTGCTTTTGAGCGGCATCAAGCGGGTTGCGCCGGGCCGCCAGTTCGCCGACCAGCTCCTGGATCCTTGAATCCGCATTCCAGTTCCCTGCCGCCTCCGGGATTTCCGGACCGTTCCAGACCTGGCCGACCGAGAGCTCTGGCACCTTGCGCTGGATACAGGGCCAGTCGGGATCGTTGCTTGCTGCGGCAAGTGCCATGTTGGGTGCGGTGATACCTAGGAACAGGCAGGCCGTGGCTACCGACGTGATATTGCTCGATCGTTTCAATTGTTTCCCATTTCCTGCTTCTTGATGACGAGACCCCGCGACGGGTCATAGGCGATGATGGCACTGGCCACGAAGACGAATGTGAAGGCGCAGACCACGCCGAGCGAGATCCATTCGATCTGGCCATAGAAGGCGAACCGGACAAGCTCTACCGCATAGGTGAACGGGTTGAGCAGGCAGATCTTGTAGAGAAGGGGGCTTGCCTCCTGCACGCGCCAGAGAGGGTAGAGCGCCGAGGATGCGAAATACATCGGGAAGATCACGAAGTTCATGATCCCAGCGAAATTTTCCAGCTGCTTGATCATCGAAGACAGCAGCATGCCGAGGGCTCCGAGCATCATGCCCGACAGGAAGAGCGCCGGCAGTATGAGGAAGTAGCCCGACACCGGCGCCTTCACCCCCCAGAACCAGGCGATGAACAGGAACGCATAGACCTGGATGATCGAGACCGCGACACCGGCGAGCAGCTTGGAGACCAATAGGAACCAGCGCGGAAAGGGACTGACGAGCAACGTCCGCATGTTCCCCATCTCCCGGTCATAGACCATGGATAGCGACGACTGCATGCCGCTGAACAGCAGGATCATCCCGCACAGACCGGGCGTGATATAGACCTCATAGAGCACATAGGTCTGGTAGGGCGGAATGATCGAAACGCCCAGTACCTGGCGGAATCCGGCTGCAAAGATGAAGAGCCACAGGAGCGGTCTGACAAGCGATGAGATGAAGCGCTCGCGCTGGTTGAGGTAACGCAGGCCTTCGCGGATAAGTATGCCCTTCAGGCACACGAGATATTGCATCAGCCCGAAGCGCTTGAGCGCCAGCGGCCTTGAAACTGAGACGGTATCGGTGAGGAGTGTCATTGCCGTTGCCCCGGATTCAATGCGACGATGCCGGTGAGCCGCGAAAATGCTTCGTTGATCGTCGTCGCACCGGCTGCCTTGACCACCTCGTTGACCGCGCCATTGGCAACAAGCCGCCCCCGGTCCAGCACGATAACCTGGTCGGCATGGCCGACCTCGTCGATCAGATGTGTCGCCCAGAGCACGCTGATACCGTTTTCCTGAACGAGCTTGCGGATGTCGGCGACGATTGCTGCCCGCGACTTGATATCGAGACCGACCGTTGCTTCATCGAGCAACAACAGGGACGGTTCATGCAACAGGGCCCTGACGATCTCAACGCGCCTGATCTGTCCGCCCGATAGGCTCCTGGCCTTCTCATGCAACCGGTCCGTCATGTCGATCGAATGCATGAGGTCGCGGATGCGCTCGTTGGCGGCCCGCGATCGGATACCATGCAGCGACGCATGGTAGGAAAGGTTCTGGTGCACCGACAGATCGAGATCGAGCGTCCGCGCCTGGAACACAATGCCGAGGCGCCGCAGGGCGTCACCAGGCCTGCGGTTTATGTCGTGGCCAAAGACGTGAATATGGCCCTCGCGCGTTGCGAACAGATGACTGACCAGAGAGAAGAGCGTCGTCTTACCGGCGCCGTTCAATCCAAGGAGCACGGCAAACCGGCCGGGAGGAATTGAGAAGGACACATTGTCCAGCGCCTGACGCTTGCCATAGGCGTAGCTTACCGAAGCAAGCTCAAGCGCGGGGTTGTCGGCGTCCGGCATGGCCTTGCCCTGGATGTCCTTCAGTCCGGCATTTGTACCCATCGCGCTCCACCCTTGGTGTCGTATGAGCCGGTCACGGTATGACCCAGACCGGCCCAACGGTTATTTGATGGTTATCTTACCCTTCATGCCCTTGTCGGCAAGGTCGGGAACCGACCAAGTGTATTCACCGGGCCGC
>NZ_JAIUDQ010000009.1 GCF_020164435.1 Phyllobacterium lublinensis
CCTTGCCACGCCCGCTTTCGCGTCTGGCCATTGAATGGTTGGGAAGACGGGCGGTCATCGAAGCGCGTCTTTTGGGTAGTGATGGTGCGATCCGAAGACCGCCCGTCCGGCGACTTTTGATCGCGTCCGTTCCGCTTGGGGGGCTTCGGCGGATCGCTTGCCCTTGCGGGAACCTCACTGCCTTCGCCCCTTAAAGTGCTCGTCCAGCACGCGCCGGTCTTAGTACCGGCAGGGGAACCCTTGGACGCAACTTCCCCGGACAGCGGGTGCGTCACCCGCCGTCGGAGGCGCCGGTCCTTCTCCCACTTCGAACGGCTCCGGAAGCAGTTCCCACGGGAAGGACGGCAATGAGCATAAGCGAGGTTCGGAGGGCGTGGATAAGTTTCAGGTGATTTTTTTGCAAAGGCGCTGTGCGGGATGACCAGCCGTTATCCTGACACCGCCCTCTCCGTCATCCTCGGTCCTCGGGTAGCATTTTGGATCCTCGGGTCAAGCCCGAGGATGACGGCGGTGGGGAATCGCAGGGAGCACTATCCTGCATCGCCGTTGCTACCGAACGATGCCAATGCAGCACAGCCCACATCCCTCATGGTGAGCTTCCTGAGCCCGTCGAAGCATAGCGTCAAGGCAGGCCGTCGCAGGAGGGATAGCCCGTCCAGCCACAAACGCGCACCAGCTCCACCTAGGCAGATCTCTTGTGTATCTCCGCTTGCGCCGCCACCTCGCCAGATACCGGGCTGGGTATTTCACCCACCACTTCGTAGATTTCCAGCGCTTCGACGCGTCCTTTCGCCTGAGCCGAGCCAAGCAGGCGGAAGTTGATCGCGTCGGAGCAAAGCGATTTGACGGCCGCGCTGGCCAGAATGGTGGTGCCGTAGCTTTTGTTCATCCCCTCAAGCCGTGAGGCAACATTCACTGTATCGCCCATGGCGGTGTATTGCAGGCGTTCCCTGGCGCCAACGCTGCCAACGACCGCCATGCCCGTATGAATGCCATAGCGCGTGCGGAACTCCGGCAATCCCTTGCTGCGCTGGGCCTCGTTAAAGGCGCGGATTTTTTCTTCTGTTCTCAGGGCACAGCGGCAGGCGTGCTCGGCATGCCTCTCATCGGGAATAGGCGCGTTCCACATGGCAAACACAGAATCGCCGAGAAACTGAATGATCGTCCCGCCATGTTCGTCGACGGTCGTGTTGAAGATGTCGAAATACTCCGACAGCATCGCGACAACCTCTTCGGGGGTGTGGCGTTCGCTGATCGTAGTGAAATCATATATGTCCGTGAACAGTGCGGTCACGTCCTGACGCCACGCCGCCCGGCCGGTGAACTGGCCTGACTGAATGCCCTTGCGCACGAGTTCCTTGGGGACATAGAGCGCGAAGGTAAAGATCGCATTGCGTGCCTTGTTCATCGCCTTGCCCAGCACGGAAAGCTCGCTGACATGCGAAGGAACTGCAATCGGCGTTGAAAAATCCAGATTTTGCAACCTGTTAGCCCCATCCGTTAGCAAGTCGAGCGACTTGGTGATCAATCGTGCAAGGAGCAGTGCGCAGACGATCGCCATGGCGACAACCGCTGCCGAGACGCCCAACCCCTGAAGTAGAGCGCGATTGGCGGGCGCCATCAATTCATCCATGGGAGCCGCGACGACCACGCGGTGATTGGCAAGCAGAAGCGCGGATTTGATCGGGGCCACCATGACGAGAAAGGTCCGCCCGTCGACATCAATGTTCCTTGCCGCTCCCCCCACCCACGAATCATCGGATAGCACGCTCCGGATCAACGGATCAGATGATGGTGACAACCCGGCTTCGGCGGCGTCCTTCGGTGACAATATCCGCTCCATCATGGCCCGATCGGAATGGATGACGGGATTGCCCGAGGTATCCACTATGAACGCGACCGTATCCGGCGACATTCGTTCGGCAGTCAGAAAATCGATGATTGTGTCGAGGACGATATCCGCTCCGACAACGACCTTGCCATTGGCACTGTGTGCTTCAGCGATTGTCATGCCGAGGGCACCGGTGGTCGCCATTTCATAGGGGCCGATGGAAACCGGCGACTTGAGACCCACGGCTGCCTTGTACCATGGTCGTGTCCGGGGGTCGTAGCCGGATGCTTTTGCCGGACGCTCGGAAATAGGGGCGCCTTCGGCATCGAGGAAAATCACGTTATTGTGCTTCCCGCCAGCGGCATCCACCTCGATCGAGCGCACCGCTGTTTCCGCTTCGGGCGGAGCGTCGAGTGCGATGCGCCAGCCGCTCGCCTTGAGGCTTACGACGTGGAAGAACGAACCGTCCGGATAACCGACATAGGCGCCATCAATATGCGGTGACTTCGACATGCCCTCGCGCAGAACGGCTATCTTGTCATCCATACGTTCGGGCGGTGGCGACAGCAATGAGTTGGCCACGGATGCAACGATCTCGACCAAAGTGACCGTGTCTCCAGAAAGCACACCGAACCGGTCGACGAGACGGTCCGCGAACACGCGCATGCTCGCCTTGGTATCCTCGATAGCGGCATTGCGGGCGCGGCGATAATCCAACCCAGCGAGTGTCAGGGACACCGCAATGAGCAAACTCACCATGGCAAGGCTGAGGAGGGTTCGAAGAGACCTTGTCCATTTCGAACTGTCGACATTTTCCGATGGGACCGGTGCCTGGCCTGATGTTGTCAAAGTCTGCTCTTCCCCGCAAACGTTAGCAGGCACATTACCGCAATTCCAAAAACCTTGTAACAACAGACTGATGGACCTTGCGTTCATCCCATGATTGAAACGAGCGCCGACGCAACGAAGGGTGTAAAGCCGTCCGCTGCAGTGCTGAGGTTGTCGCGCGCCGTCCAGTATTGTTATGCTGCGGGCGGACAAGCTGATTTGGCTCTATCGGGAGGTTGGCATGACATCCGGAACCAGCAAGACAGACAGCGAGGCATATGAGTTGGCGAGCAGAACCGCCGACGCGCAGCGCGCAAATCTTCCTGAGTGGCAGCGCAAGCAAATCAGCGATGATGAAATGCAAATCGGGGAAACGTGGTTTGTCTGGGGCTTCTATTGCGCGATGACCGATGATATCGACCGCAGGAAACGCCTGCTGGTAAACTATCTGAACACGAAATATCCGGACGTGAAGCACAGCCAGCGAATCGTGGACGACATCGCCAAAACCGCAGACGAAGAAAACCGGCTGTTCGATGCAATTGCGGCAGCAGGCCGACAGGCGTACCGGGAAGGCGGCGACGGTCATCTGACGGGTATTGCGACGATTTTCCTGAACGTGATCAGGAACCACTAGATTAAGGGAACAGATCGTCGGCCTATTGCGGCAGCCGCCATTCTTGCGATTGTCGCCAACCGGGAAGCTCTCCAAATTCCCGGTGGTAGTCGCGCAGTTCGGTAACGACGACGTCGAGCAGAGCTCGCTCGCCTGGACCCCAGTCGCCGGGGTGCCACTCTTCGATCAACTCTCGAAAACGCTCCAGTGTTTCATTCGTCATTTTCTCCCCTCCTGCTTCATGCCTTTTCGGGGCGAATGCATGCGAAACGCGATCGCCCATACAATCGCCGCGCAGACTCCGGCGAGGATGCCGCCATATACGATCATGCCGAGCAGAAATGTGCCTTCAGTACCCATGTGCCTCGTCCCAATGCACAATACGGATGATCGATTGAACACCATTGCCCGGCGCAGGTCTATCGGGTCTTTCCCGTAAGCGCGGCGGAAATTTAACAGGCTCCCGGGGAGCCGCTGTAAGTGGCTACGCCATCAAGCATCACACGCTGTGGCAATTGGGCCTCAAAAATAAGTATCTGAAACCCGCAACGGTCACGCCGGTCCTGAGATATCGCTTGACATTCGAACTAGTTCGTACATTTTGAACAAGCGTCACGAAATCTTGGAGGAGCGACCGTGATGCGCCGCTCATAAACTGGCTTGAACTGACTCTTGTCGTCACGACAAGCCGAGATGCGGCAGATCGCTGGGAGGCGCGAATGGTCCGGATAATCGAATTCTTTTTCCTGATGCTGAAGGCAGTGATTGCGCTTCTGCTTGCAGGGATGGTCGTGCTCGTCTTCGGCAATGTGGTCCTGCGCTACGCATTCAATGCCGGCATTACCTACTCGGAAGAACTGTCCCGGATCTTCTTCGTCTGGCTGACTTTCCTTGGTGCGGTCGTCGCGATGCGGGAACATGCGCATCTCGGCATGGATTCGCTGCTTCGCCGGCTTCCCCCCTCTGGTGCGAAGGCCGCTGTGTTGTGCGGACAGGCGCTCATGCTGTGGGCGACGTGGCTCATGATCAGCGGAAGCTGGACACAGACGCTGATCAATCTCCATGTCGCTGCGCCCGCCACCGGGATTTCCATGGGCATGTTCTATGGTGCCGGAATTGCCTTCGGGGTCCCTGCATTCCTCATCATCCTTTGGGACGCCTTTGCCATTGCGACCGGGCGGATCGATATCGCGACGGCGGAACTGGTTCGCGAGAGTGAGGATCAACTCGCGCTTGACGAACATCCCGTTCCGCCAGTCGCCAATCCAATCGCAAAGCCGTGAGGAGCGCACGATGACCGTCACGATCTTTCTCGGCGCGCTGCTCGGACCAATGGCACTGGGAGTGCCGATTGCCTTCGCGCTGATCATCAGCGGGGTGGCGCTGATGATGTATCTCGGCATGTTCGACGCCCAGATCGTCGCTCAGAACGTGCTCAATGGCGCCGACAGCTTTCCACTGATGGCCGTGCCGTTCTTTCTGCTGGCCGGTGAGGTCATGAACACAGGGGGACTGTCGCGGCGGATTGTCGATCTCGCAATGGCGATGGTCGGTCATGTGCGCGGCGGTCTCGGCTTCGTTGCCATTTTTGCTGCCTGTGTGCTTTCGAGCCTTTCCGGCTCAGCCGTGGCCGATGCTGCAGCACTCGGAGCACTGCTTTTCCCGATGATGCTGAAGTCCGGTCATGATCCGGCCCGCACGGGCGGGCTTCTGGCGTCCGCGTCCATTATCGGCCCGATCATTCCACCCTCCATCGGCTTCATCCTTTATGGCGTCGTGGGCGGTGTCTCGATCACCAAGCTGTTTCTCGCAGGCATTTTTCCCGGCCTGCTGATCGCCGGCGCGCTGTGCATCACCTGGGCGATTGTTGCCCGCAAGGAACAGTTCGCCCTGCCCGCCAAGCAAAGCGGCGCGGTACGGCTCAAGGCTTTTCTCGACAGTATCTGGGCACTCATGCTGCCACTGATCATTATCATCGGTCTGAAGTTCGGCGTCTTCACGCCGACGGAAGCCGGCGTTGTTGCGGCAGTCTATTCGCTGTTCGTTTCCATGGTGATCTATCGCGAGCTGCCGCCCGCCAAACTGTTCCAGGTTTTCGTCGCGGCCGCGAAAATCACATCGGTGGTGATGTTCCTGGTCGCCTGCGCCGCAGTTTCCGCATGGCTGATCACGGTGGCAGACGTTCCGGGGGAACTCGCTTCACTCGTAGAACCGCTGATGGATAACCAGACGCTTCTGCTGCTGGCCATCATGGGACTTGTGGTGGTTGTCGGTACCGCCATGGATATGACCCCGACAATCCTCATCATGACGCCGGTCCTGATGCCGATCATCAAACAGGCGGGCATAGATCCGGTATATTTTGGCGTCCTCTTCATCATCAACAATGCCATCGGCCTGATCACGCCGCCTGTCGGCACCGTGCTGAATGTGATCTGCGGCGTTTCAAAGCTTCGGATGGAAGAGCTGATGAAGGGCGTCATGCCTTTCCTGATCGCCGAACTCATCGTCCTGTTCCTGCTGGTTCTGTTTCCGGAGCTGGTGACCGTTCCAAGCTCCTGGTTCTCACGATGAAGATTCACGACCGGGCGCAAATATTCAACAGGCCGAAGGGAGAACCCGGCCAAACATGGGAGGAAAGAACAATGATGAACCGATTGATGAAAATGGCGATAGGCGTTGCTGTTCCCCTGGTCTTGCTGGCAGCAGGTCCGGCGCTTGCGGAAATCCGTGAACACCAGCTCAAATTCGCTGCAGCCAACAACAAGGGTCATCCGCAGGTAACCGGGATGGAAAAATTCGCCGAACTCGTGGCCGAGAAGAGCGGTGGCAAGATCGAGGTCAAGCTTTTCCCCGGCGGCGTGCTTGGCGGTGACGTCCAGACCGTTTCGGCGCTGCAGGGCGGTGTGATCGAGATGACAGTGCTCAATGCCGGGATTCTGGCGGGCAATGTCAAACAGTTCGGCGCGGTAGACCTGCCCTTCCTCTTCAACAGCGGCGAGGAAGCCGACAAGGTGATGGATGGGCCTTTCGGAACCAGTCTCATGGAACTCCTGCCAAACACGGGTCTGGTCGGCCTAGGCTACTGGGAACTCGGCTTCCGCAATCTGACCAACAATCGCCATGCGGTCAGCAAGCTCGAGGACATCAAGGGCCTGAAGATCCGTACTATCCAGTCGCCGATTCCGATCGAACTCTTCAACAGTCTTGGCGCCAATGCCGTGCCGTTGCCCTACACGGAGCTCTATACCGCGCTTGAAACGGGTACGGTCGACGGCCAGGAAAATCCGGCAGCCAATATCCTCAACGCCAAATTCTACGAAGTGCAGAAATACATGACCGTCACCCGCCACCAGTACAATCCGCAGATCGTACTGATCAGCAAGAAGTTCTGGGATGGTCTCAACGACGAGGAGAAGGCCCTCCTGCAGTCGGCGGCCACCGAGGCCCGGGACTATCAGCGCAAGGTATCGCGCGAACTGGACGCGAAGGCGATCGCGGACATCAAGGCGACCGGCATGGAGGTCACCGAACTGACGCCGGAAGAAACGCAGAAGCTCCGGGATGCGGTCAAGCCGATGATCGACAAGTTCAGTGCCGAGATCGGTGCCGATACGGTGGCTGCACTGTTCAAGCAACTGGAGGCCGCGCGCGGACAGTAATGCGCATGCCGGCCTCCGCCCGCCGAAGGCCGGCAACCTCTCCAATTGGATGGAACAGGCAGATGACCGAGACACTTCTCAAACCGTTGAAGGCCGGATTGATCGGTGCCGGCATACAGGCCTCGCTGACGCCGGCGATGCATATGCGCGAAGGCGCGGCCCAGGGCCTGTCCTATCGGTATGAACTGCTCGACCTCGAAGGGCGGGAGGCCACGCCGGCGCAACTGCAGCAATTGGTGCGGCATGCGGAGGCCGAAGGCTTCTTAGGCCTGAATATCACGCATCCATGCAAGCAGCTGATCATTCCGCTCCTCGACGAATTGTCGGATGAAGCCCGCAGCCTCGGCGCCGTCAATACTGTCGTCCTGAAGGATGGGCGGCGTTTTGGCCACAACACCGACTGGTGGGGCTTCAGCGAAAGCTTTCGCCGCGGCCTGCCTGACGCCGGCATGTCATCTGCGGTGCAGATCGGCGCCGGGGGAGCCGGTGTCGCGACCGCCTTTGCGATCCTTTCGCTCGGGCTCCGGACCCTGACCGTTTTCGATCAGGAAATGGCCCGCGCCGAAGCGCTGGCAATGAGCATGTCGGCGCTTTTTCCGGGCTCCGGCGTGCATGCGGGGACGGATCTTGGTTCATCAATGAAAGTGGCAGACGGGCTTATCCACGCTACGCCAACGGGCATGGTGAAATACCCCGGCATGCCGATCCCGGCAGACATGCTGCAACCGCGCCACTGGGTGGCTGATATTGTCTACTTTCCCTTGGAAACGGCGCTGCTGGCGGAAGCAAGAAGGCGCGGCTGCAGCACGCTCGATGGTGGCGGCATGGCCGTTTTCCAGGCCGTGGGCGCCTTCCGCCTTTTCACCGGACGCGAGCCCGATGCTGACCGCATGCTCAAGCATTTCAAGTCGCTGACCGCCTGATTGCCGAGAACGGCACGGGTGCGTCTTCCAACATGTTAACCTTACGAAAACCAAACCGTGGAAATGGCCCGCTCTAGCCTCCCAAGCTGATGTAAGTTAAGTATTGATTGGAATTTGGCATCTTCCGGGTGCTTTCAGGCGCCCTTCTTGAAACGGAGATGATGAGCACCGTCAGGCCGCCAGAAACGGATCCACTGTCCTTGGATGATCTGATCATGGCCGATCAGCTCATGGCCGTGCGGCGAAGCATGCTCATTTCGGTTCCCGTGAGCATCATTCTGGGCGTAATCAGTGTGCTCGTTGCCATCTATTACGGGCTCTGGCTGGCCGGATTGGTGTGGTTTCTGGCAGCCAGCGCCGTCAATTTGGCGCGTATACTGCTCTGCCGGTATCCCGTACGGCTTCTCGACCCCGCTGGGCCAGTTGAGCAAAGAAACATGGATCCTGTGTCTGTCCGGCAGCATCTTTTCCTGCAGTCGGCCGCGGCGGGCGCATCGGGGGTGGTATGGGCCTTTATCGCAATCCTGTGCGAAGGGTACACCGCTCCACAAGCGGTGTTCTATCTGACCGTTATTTGCGGAATTACCGCCGGCGCGATTACCGCCGGTTTTGCCTATGCACGCATGCCCATCTGCTACGTGGTTCCGGTGCTTTTGTCCGTAGCCGCATTCCTGATTTATGCCGGCGGGTTTGAACGCTATTGCCTGGCAGCCACCGCGTTGCTCTACCTTGCAGCGCTTATTCGCGGAGCCTTGGAAAGCGAGGGCCTGTTCCGGCAGTTCAGCCGGTTGAAGAATGAGGCCACGGCCATGGCAGCATCGCTCGCGGCGGCCAAGGACCAGGCCACGGAGGCCGCCGTCGAGCTTGGCCATCGCGCCGCTCATGATGCGTTGACAGGGCTCCTCAATCGCACCGGGCTCATGCAGGCAGTTGCGGCCCTTGCACCCTCGCAGACCGCGGGCCTCACGCTCATGCTGCTCGACCTTGACGGATTCAAGGGGATCAACGACGCCTTCGGTCACAAGGCAGGCGACAAGGTGCTGGTCGAAGTCAGCAGGCGACTTCGCCAAAGCCTCGACAGTGACGTTCTTGTTGCGCGCTGGGGCGGCGATGAGTTTGCTGTCCTATTCGGCTCCAAACTCGGCGACGACGCCCCGTCGATCGTCGCGACCAAGTTGATTGCGGCAATGTCCATTCCATTTGCCAGTTTCGATGCCGGGCGCATCGGCGTCAGCATCGGCATCTGCGCATCCGACGAGCGCGATGTCGACGAGATGTTGATCCAGGCGGATGCCGCGCTCTATCGGGCGAAATCCGAGGGCCGCAACCGCTACTATATTTTCGATGCCGACTTGCGCAATCACCTGGAGATGCGGCGCGACATCGAGCGGGATCTTGCCAAAGCCCTCAGCAATGACGCTGTGGAAGTATGGTTCCAGCCCATTCTCGGTGCCGGAGGACGCAAGCTGACGGATCTGGAGGCACTCGTGCGCTGGAACCATCCGCGCCATGGCTGGATCCCCTCGCCCGACCTTGTGGCCGTTGCATCATTGTCCGGCCTTGCCGAACCATTGTTCCGCACCATTCTGAAGGACGTGTGCACGATGTTGCAGACGTTGCGCGCCATGAATCTCGGTCACATCCGTGTGGCCATGAACATGTCGCCGCGCGAAATTGCTCAGATCGCCGTCGATGACCTGATCCTTGCGAAACTGCGCCGGCTTGATCTTCCCGCCGCCATGCTGGAAATCGAGATCACCGAGGACACTGCCAAGGATATCCGGTCAGTGAAAGGCAAGCTTGCGGCCCTGACCAGGGAGGGCGTGCGCATTGCCATCGATGATTTCGGCGTCGGCTATTCATCGATGTCGTCGCTACGCCAACTCCATGTCGACCGCATCAAGATTGATCGATCCTTTATTGAAGGCATTGCCGGATCGATCGACGGCCGCAATGTAGTGCATTCGATCCTCAGCCTCGGCAAGTCGCTGGGGATCGAAGTCGTTGCGGAAGGCGTCGAGACGGAGGCGGACGCACAGGCATTGCGGAAACTGGGCTGTCCGGCCATGCAGGGCTACTATTTCGCCAGGCCGATGCCCCAGCACGAAACGATAGAATGGATTAACCGGTCCCGGTCGCTCGTCAATTGATTGAGGCGATGGTTTCAGCCAATACCGCAGTAGCGCAACTCTGCCGCCCCAATTGACTGAAGCCGCCCGTTGCCCGTGACAACCCGTGCGCAGATCGTCGTGGTCGGGTTCCACCAGAACGTTGCCTGATCCTGTTGGATGGTCTTTTTGTAGCCGCGCGCCAGCAACTGGCTCTGTCCGCTCGCCGTCGGGGCATTGACCAGATCGGCGATATCGCCGGGCGCACCGCCCGGGACCGTGACCGATGACGCCATGCCCGGCGGGATGGCGGATGCAGGCACGGCATCGGCGTCATCGCCGGTGGACTGGCATGCGGCAAGCGTCAGCAAGGTCAGGATTGTCACGGGTATGGCAATGCGCATTCGGATCACTCCCCACTCCGAAACCAACGATGATATGGCTGGCAACACAAAGCAGCAACAGGAACAACCCGCGAACAAAAGCGGATAAATTCGGGCATGTTCGCACGGGTTTGGTTGCGGAATACAATCCCGCCAGCCATCGGAGTGAGCGCATGCGTTGGGGGAAACGTCATGAAGGATCTGATCGATCAGGTATTGAAATCCATACCCGAGTTCCTGGATGATCCTGGGAACGTCGTGGCGGCACCGGAACTGTCCATCGTCGAACAGGTGGCCCCCCAACAGCAGATTCTTGTGAAGTGACGCCAGCTTCATACGGGTGTATCCTGACTCTTGGTCGCGGGGCTTCTCCAATACCCCCTACCGCCCCAGCCTCACGACCACCATTGCAGGAGCCTTAAGGACGGCAAAATATTGCCCCTCCCCAGCCTTGGGGCTCCTGCACTTTTGTCCGCCCTAGTGCTTTGTTGACGGTCGGATAATGCGCAGGGGCCACCTTCCGCCGTTGTGAGTATGAATGTGCGCCTCGGGCTCGGTCGTCGCAGGCGGTAACTTCTCGTATTTGTCCCACTGGCCTAGCAGGTCATCGATAGCAACTTTCAGGTCTTCGAGGGCGAGCTTTGCGTGGCGCGGGTTGCGTGTATAAACATCCAGCGCAAGCTCCGTGTCAGTGTCCGCAATCTCCCGGATGAGAACAAGTGTCTCCGTGTGCCGATCATTCAAGAACGCCGCAATTTTCTGGCCTGCCATGAGCTACGTTCTCCGTTGTGCCGAATAGAAGGATACAAGAGTTCAGGCTGGAGCGAAATAATGGCTCACCACCCGCTCACGGTCTTGGTATGTCACCTGATCAGCGCCCTGAAGGCCCCACAGCTTTTCTTCGTAGCAGAAAAGACACCCACGATTTGCGTCAAGATCGTTGGCTTATCCCCGCCTTGCTTGAATGACGCCCAGTGAAGTAGCAGCTTCCGTCGTCGATCAACCCATAACGATCGTGAAAATGTTTGGAGGAGCGCACTTCAATATTGAGCCTGTGCTGCTTACTGAACATTTCGACCGCAGGCACCAGTTTAGCAATCTAGCTCGACGCCAGCAGCCAGACTTTGGCAGAAGGGTTTACAAACGGTAAACTGCATTCAACCAATGCAACAATGTTCCCCTTCGGGTATCCCCAAAAGCAAAAGGGAGGCCATTAAGACTTCCCAACCGCTAAGTGCTTGAAACTGTAGTGCCCCAGTGATTACAAATCAACGCAATAAAACCGCATAACAGCTTGATTCTACTTCTAAATTTTGTCTAAACAGCTCGCAATACGAGCATTTAGCGTCAGTACGAGCGACACACTCACTGGCACATACTTAGAGAGTCAATTTTTATGTCCGAGAATTCATGGCAAGCTCAGGTTCAGCACGATCTCCTCGAACCGAGAAACCCGCACACCGGGGGGCTAATAAAACGGCACTTAATGAAATTTTATCAAAGACATAGAACTCGTTCGGTGGTTTTGCTACCTGATTTCGTATGATCCCGCCCAAGCGGGCCTAATTGATTCTGACGTGGACCAAACGTTCTTAACGCCAATGACGTTTGCTCGGTGCGCTGACTGGCCCGAGCGGTGTGAGAGACCTGTCGAGAAAGACTGCGATGCGCGACCGACGACGAGGTGCAACGGAGGCGTTCGGCTATGCTGCCTCTACGCGGTGGTTTGGCCCAATATGCTAACAAACATATACACCAGCTACGCAGCGCCGAACCGTGCGCCTCGTAGTGCGCCGTGCAACTCCAGCAACGCTAACGGGGGTGAGAGGACGACCGACTCTCGCCTCTGCCGATGTGACAAGACTGATCCCTGGAATAGGCAGCTCCGTTGCCGCTTCCACCAAGAATGAGGAGACGATCCCCGTCAAGAGCGCAATCTTGAGTTTCCTTGAAAAGGTCATTTGGTACCTCCCACAGCTAAATGGTCCGGAATTTCATCGATGTTTACAAGTTTTTTTGGATCGTCGACCTTCTTGGCATCGGTCGGAGTCTTGAAAGAAAAGTTGTCCGCAACGACATCCGTCCCGGTCTTCCAGTCACTGATTTGAACGCTGTATTGCGGTCCTTGGTCACCTTTAGGATCGGTGATGACATACCTGCAGGGATAGGGTTGCTCGCCTTGGGCAATCCATATCTGCCAGTCAACATCCTTCGCCCGGAATGCCAGATGATCGCACTCGGTGCCTCCGATCACACCGCTTCCGAGATCCTTCACGTCTATGACATCCTGCATCAGCTCGCCGTAGACATCAGGCAGGAGGAGATCTGCTGCCGGCACAGGCCTGTTGTAAGTGTACCGCAACTCGTCAATCAGATGGTCGATAGTGCCGGGCACTTCAAACTGGGCGTAGAGATTGTCGTCCTTGCCCAAAATCGTCAGGGTCTTTCCGTCGAATGTCATCTCGACATTGGCAAACCCGCCGGAGCGGGTTGCACGAATCTTGTCCGGCCTCCCCACCTCCATGGTGCCTGAGCTTGCCAGCAACAGTTTCTGGTGGTCCTTGGTGACGACCTCAAGATCGGTGTCATACTTGAAGGAGAATGCCTTTTGTGCCGCCAAATAGTCGGACATCGCCTTGAGGATAGATTTGGCTTCGGCCTCGCCGGCTGACGCCCCTGAAGAAGGTATCCCAGACGCAATGATCAGCGCCAATGCTGCTGATGAAATTGTGGTTGCAGTGGATTGCATCGCTTTTCTGGCTATTGTTTTCATCGAAATACGCCTTCCTTTGGTATCGCGTTCGCCGGATATCGGCCGATCCCACGCAGCGAAGCGAGGCCAAGGTTGCCGCTGCTTGACTGCTCAACCTTCACCGGCAATGGTGGCGGTGCGGAAGCCGCCTGCGCTTGCGAAACCGCGGTAGAGGCCCACCACCGAAGGACCAGGCTCAATAAATGGCAGGATGCTTGCCTTGGCGGTTACGCTCATAATTGGAGCAATATGCATCCCCCTGACATACAGCTTGAATACTATACGCTGAAGACCTCAACCTGTCTCAAAAACAATGACTAAGGGGTGTCGCTGCGTCACTGGATCGACGATGGCCTCCTGACCATTTTTTTCCTCGTGGTCGGGCTCGAGATCAAGCGCGAGATGACGGTCGGACGGCTGGCGACCACCGCTACGGCCGTTTTGCCAATTTC
Organism: Phyllobacterium lublinensis; assembly: GCF_020164435.1. Lineage (GTDB taxonomy): Bacteria > Pseudomonadota > Alphaproteobacteria > Rhizobiales > Rhizobiaceae > Phyllobacterium > Phyllobacterium lublinensis. The sequence continues at coordinate 13,556 of NZ_JAIUDQ010000009.1, forward strand.
CGCAGCGATCGGCGGCATGATCATTCCGGCGCTGATATACTGGCGCCTGATACCAAGTGGGCCTTGGGCGCACGGCTGGGGCATCCCAGTGGCGACGGATACCGCCTTCGCGGTGGCCATCATCGCCATGATGAGCCGTCGGGTTCCGGTTGAGCTAAGAATATTCCTGTGTTAATTCATTGACTTAGCATATATTTGGTCATTGCAGGCTAGCCTCGATGAACCCCTATTAAGCGTCGGGTCAAAAGACTCGCTCCCTGGTTCAAAGGCACTTTGACACGTCAATGGAGTGGGCCGAGTAGGCGACTACGATGCTCGAAAGAATGTCACACTTTGCGACACATGACTCTCTGAGTTTTTGAATGAAAAGTTTGTGAGACAAATTCGTAATTTAAATCAATTAGTTAAATGGTGCCCCCAGAGAGACTCGAACTCCCGACCCTCTGATTACAAATCAGATGCTCTACCAACTGAGCTATAAGGGCAGCGGCGTCCGATTAGCACAAAGCTCCGGTCTGTAAAACGAAAAAACGGCGGCGCGCGATAATTTCACACTTTTTTTTGCGCGGCGGGCATTTTGCCAGATCGCTGATACCGTGCTAGGCGATACATCCTTATTCGCGTATTTGCAGGCAGCCATGACCCGGAAAATTGAAACATTTGCTTTTCTTTCCTCCGGCACGCCGGACTCTGACGCAGCGATGCGCGATCTGAAAGGGATCTATGGCCAGACCGAGGCCCGTGAAGCCGATGTGATTGTTGCACTGGGCGGTGACGGTTTCATGCTGCAGACTCTGCAGAACTTCATGAACCAGGGCAAGATGATCTACGGCATGAACCGCGGATCGGTCGGGTTCCTGATGAACGAATACAGCGACACCGAGCTGAAGGAACGGGTGGAAGCGGCCCATGCGGAGACGATCCGGCCGCTCAAGATGGTCACGGAGTCGGTCGAGGACGGCGTCTTCACGGCATATGCCCTGAATGAGGTCTCACTGCTGCGCCAGTCATACCAGGCAGCGAAAATCAGGATTACTGTCGATGACAAGGTGCGGCTGGAAGAATTGATCTGCGACGGCGTGATGGTGGCGACGCCCGCTGGCTCCACGGCCTACAACCTTTCCGCGCAAGGCCCGATCATTCCGCTGGATGCGCGCCTTCTCGCCCTCACCCCGGTTTCGGCGTTTCGCCCGCGCCGCTGGCGCGGCGCGCTTCTGCCCAACAGGGTAACGGTGCGCTTTGACATCCTCGAGCCGGAGAAGCGGCCGGTCAATGCCGTTGCCGATCACACGGAAGTAAAGTCTGTTCTATCTGTCACGGTCGAGGAAGCATCTCACTTGCGGGCGACCATTCTGTTTGACAAGAACCATTCATGGAACGAACGAATTCTCAAGGAACAGTTCCTTTATTGACAACATCAGAATAAAATCACCCACAAATGTAACAAACTCTTAAATGTGAACTCACGTGAGAGTTGACTTTTGCTGGGTTGCGCCGTAACGCACTTGCAGCAAAAACGCTGCGCCATTCGAGTGCCTGATGCTTGGCCGCCGATGGACATGCGCGGCACCGGATGCAGATAGAAAGTTAAATCTCCTTTGACCACCTTTGCCGATCTGGGCCTTTCCACGAAAGTGCTCAATGCTGTTGAAGCAGCAGGATATACAATTCCGACACCGATCCAGGCTGGCGCCATCCCGCATGCGCTGCAACGCAAGGATGTGCTCGGCATAGCCCAGACCGGCACCGGGAAGACGGCGTCTTTCGTTTTGCCGATGCTGACGCTGCTTGAACAGGGCCGTGCCCGTGCCCGTATGCCGCGCACCCTCATTCTCGAACCGACGCGCGAACTCGCAGCGCAGGTCGAGGAGAACTTCGTCAAATACGGCAAGAACCACCGGTTGAACGTCGCGCTGCTGATTGGCGGCGTCTCCTTTGAAGACCAGCTGCGCAAGCTTGAACGCGGTGCGGACGTGCTCATTGCGACACCGGGCCGGCTGCTCGACCATTTCGAGCGCGGCAAGCTGCTGCTGAGCGCAGTCGACATTCTCGTGATCGACGAAGCAGACCGCATGCTCGATATGGGCTTCATTCCGGATATCGAGCGCATCTGCAAGTTGATCCCCTTCACGCGCCAGACGCTGTTCTTCTCGGCAACCATGCCGCCGGAAATCACCAAGCTGACCGAGCAGTTCCTGCATTCGCCTGTCCGCATCGAAGTCGCCAAGGCTGCGACGACCGCCAAGACTGTCGAGCAGAAACTGGTCAAATCCGGCAAGAAGGATTGGGAAAAGCGTGCGGTTCTCCGCGACCTGATCCGCGCCGAAGACGAAGGCCTCAAGAACGCGATCATCTTCTGCAACCGCAAGAAGGATGTTTCCGAGCTGTTCCGGTCGCTCGTAAAGCATGACTTCGATGCCGGCGCCTTGCATGGCGACATGGATCAGCGCGCACGCACCACGATGCTGGCAAATTTCAAGGACGGCAAACTCAAGCTGCTTGTCGCATCCGACGTCGCGGCGCGCGGCCTCGACATTCCCGACGTCAGCCACGTGTTCAATTTCGATGTGCCCATTCATTCCGAAGATTACGTCCATCGCATCGGCCGCACGGGTCGCGCAGGTCGGTCGGGCAAGGCCTTCACGCTGGTGACACCCGCCGATACCAAGCATCTCTCGGCGATCGAAAAACTGATTGGCGAAGACATCATCTGGCATGATGGCGACCTGTCCACCCTGCCCGTCTCGACGGAACCGGACGAGGCGCCGCGCCGAGGCCGCGGCCGCGCCAAGAGCGAAGGCAAGCGCAAGCCGCGCAATGAAGGCCGCGAACGCGAGCGTCCCCAATCGGAAATCGATATCATAGCTGCCGCCGAACGCGCGAAGGAAGCAGAAGCGCTGACCGCGCCTGCCGATGATCAGCCCGCCGTACGCACGGCCGAAAAGCCGCACAAGGCGGCTATCAAGGCAGACAACGAGCAGCGCCGTGCACGCGTTCCGCATTCCGAACCGCGCCGCGACCACCGGCGGGAGCGCGACGACATGGGTTCGGCACCGGTTGGCTTCGGTGACGAAATTCCAGCCTTCATGCTGATCGACACCAAGATCTGAGGTCTGCCGTGCACGCACCGGGAGTTGGATGCGGCATCGTATTCCTGAAGGATTCCCATATTCTGCTGCTGCAGCGCAAGAAGAGCCCTGAAGCTGGTGCCTGGGGTATTCCCGGTGGCAAGGTTGATTTTCTGGAGACTGCCGAACAGGCAATTCGGCGCGAAGCCATGGAAGAGACAGGCCTCAGGGCGGGTGAAATTTCGCTGCTTGGTCTCAGCGAACAGCTTTTCCATGACGAGCAGCAACACTGGCTGGGCGTCCTGTTCCTGGCGCAAGATCATACCGGTGAGATAAAGTTGCTGGAGCCGGAAAAGCATGGCGGGATCGATTGGTTTCCGCTCGGCAGCCTGCCCGCACAGGTCACCTTGCCAACGCGTCACGCTGTCGACCTTCTGCGTCAACGCGGCCTTGCCTGAACGCTACCTGGCCACGCGCAGCGAAGCTTCATAGGCTCGTTTTGCCCATTGCGCCATGATGTCGGGATCATCGATTGCCTCATCCGGTATCGACCAATAGGGCATGTCGACAGGCTTGGACTTGCCGGCATAGCGCCATTGACGGGATCCTGCCGCTGCAAACGCCGGTGCCGCAATCTTGTCGGCTTTCAGGAGGATCTCATCGTCGACCTCAAGGGCGATGATGATGCCGTTGAAATAGATGCCCTTCCCGCCAAACATGCGTTTGATGGTCACCGGCCCCAGTCCTGAAAACAGATCGTGAATCGCATCATTGTCCATGCCTGAACTATTACAGGCACAATTGTTCACGTCACGGCCAAAATGGGCGTGTCGATCTGTTAAACCGGATAGTTGATCAGGAGGCGGCAGAAGCCAGTGCTTCGGGTGCTGCTGGCGTCAGTTCAACCGATTCGCCGCAACCGCAGGCTGAGGTCTGGTTGGGATTGTTGAATACGAAGCCGGTGCGCAATGTCGTCACCTCGAAGTCCATTTCAGTGCCGAGCAAATAGAGCACGGCTTCGGGCGCCACGAAGACCTTGGCGCCGTCTCTTTCGACAAGGTCATCGCCGGCTTTTGCTTCCGTCACGAGGTCGATCATATATTCCATGCCCGCGCAGCCGCCCTTTTTGATGCCAACGCGAATGCCAAGCGCATTTTCGCGCGTCGCAACGATTTCGCCTACGCGGCGCGCTGCGGCATCAGTCAGCGTCAGGACAGAAAAACGACCCATTTCTCATCTCACTTCTTCGAGATCGCGGAACGATCACCCGTATACCATAGTTAGTGTTACACAACCGTCACTGCAAGTGTTCAAAATGCCACCGCCCCACAAACAGGACTGGCAGAAGGCTGAAACCATGAACTACCGCCATCTCGTTGTTTTCGGCGTCGCATCGCTGGCGCTCCATCTTTCGCCCGCTCTCGCCCAGGAAACCAAGCAGCCGGAACAACCAAAGCCGACGGAAACCGCACCTGCGGAAACAACGGCGCCCAAGGAATCCGCCGCAACCCAGACGCCGCCTGAATATCTGGACAATCGCAGCACACCCGAGACAGTAATCGCCTCTTACTACAACGCCATCAACCGACAGGAATATGCCCGCGCCTACAGCTATTACGCTTCCGACAATCCGCCGCAACCCTTTCCGCAATTCCAGGCCGGCTATGAGAACACTGCATCCGTCACAGTCCGCTTCGGCAAGGCCGTGGGCGAAGGCGCTGCCGGTTCTGCCTATTGGAGTCAGCCGCTGGCGATAAAATCCGAAGCCAAGGACGGGACCATAACTGTGTTCAACGGCTGTTACCGGCTGCGACTGGCCAACCCGGCGATCCAGGGCGTTCCCTACGTGCCGCTGTCCATTCTTGACGGAACTCTGGAAAAATCCGAGATGCCATTCGAGGAAAGCGTGCCGGAAGGCTGCGAGGCGCCTTGAGCATGCCCAGTATTTTGTCCGACGCTAGTACCAGCCGACGGCGACTTGAGCCTCCTCGGACATGCGATCGGGCGTCCAGGGCGGATCGAACGTCATGGTGACGTCGACAAAGCTCACACCTTCGACGGACCCCACCGCATCCTGCACCCAGCCGGGCATTTCGCCTGCAACCGGGCAACCCGGGGCTGTCAGCGTCATTTCGATCTTTACCGAACGGTCGTCCTCGACGTCGATCTTGTAGACCAGGCCAAGTTCATAGATGTCGGCAGGAATCTCAGGGTCATAGACTGTCTTCAGCGCAGCGATGATATCGTCCGTCATCCGCGCCAGGTCTTCGGCGGGGATCGCCGAAACGGATTGCGTCCCGACTTCCGTATGGGCCGGCGCCGCATCAGCGACGGGGGCCGCTTCTTTTTCCAGTGTCTCGACTTTGTCGGTCATCGTCATCACCCAAAGAATTTCCGCGCTTTTTCCAGCGCATCGGCGAGAACATCGATCTCGTCTTTTGTATTATACATTGCAAATGAGGCACGGCAGGTCGACGTGACGCCAAACCGCTTCAAAAGCGGCTGGGCGCAATGCGTGCCTGCCCGCACGGCCACGCCGGCGCGGTCGATGACCATGGATACGTCGTGCGCGTGAATCCCTTCAAGCTCAAAGGATATGATCGCACCCTTGCCCTTGGCGTCCCCGAAGATGCGCAGGGAATTGATCTCACGCAGCCGCTCGTGGGCGTAGTCGCGCAAACCCTCCTCATGGGCGAGAATGGCGGCACGTCCGATCTTTTCGACATACTCAATGGCAGCGCCAAGCCCGATCGCCTGGGCGATAGGCGGTGTTCCCGCTTCAAAACGGTGCGGTGGATGATTGTAGGTGACGATGTCTTCAGTCACCTCTTCAATCATTTCCCCGCCACCCTGGAAGGGCCGCATTGCCTCGAGCATGTTCTTGCGACCGTAGAGTACTCCAATACCGGAGGGACCGTAGATTTTGTGGCCGGTAAAGATATACCAGTCGCAGCCAAGATCCTGCACGTCGACCGGCAGGTGAACCGCCCCCTGGCTGCCGTCGACCAGAACCGGGATGCCGCGTGCATGGGCGATACGGACGATCTCCTTGATAGGCGTCACGGTGCCAAGCACATTCGACATATGGGTTATGGCAACGAGCTTCGTATTGTCCGTCAGCCGGCTCTCGAATTCCTCGATATGGAATGTGCCCTGATCATCCACCGGCACCCACACCAGCTTGGCACCCTGCCGCTCGCGGATAAAGTGCCACGGCACGATGTTGGAGTGGTGTTCCATGATCGAAAGCACGATCTCGTCGCCTTCGTCGATATTCGGCATGCCGTAGCCGTAAGCGACTGTGTTGATCGCCTCCGTAGCCGATTTCGTGAATACGATTTCGTCAACCGAGGCGGCATTGAGAAAACGCCTGACGCTCTCGCGCGCCTTTTCATAGGCATCCGTGGCGGCGTTCGACAGGAAATGCAACCCCCGGTGCACATTGGCGTATTCATTGGAGTAGGTATCCGAGATCGTGTCGATGACGGCCAGTGGCTTCTGGGCCGAGGCGCCATTGTCGAGATACACCAGTGGTTTGCCATAGACCTCACGCGACAGGATGGGAAAATCGCGACGGATAGCCTCCACATCGTAGCTGCCTTGCATGATCTTCGTATCCATGTTGCCGCGCTTTCCTTGTGTATCTGGCTGCATTCAGTCGATCAGACGTGAGCGGCGAGCCACTTTTCGAGGATTGCCTCAAGCGCATCCACGAGTGGTTCGCTTTCCAGTTCCTCGACGATTTCGGCAACGAATGCCTTTATCAGCAGACCGCGCGCCTCGTTTTCCGGGATGCCGCGCGCCCGCAGATAGAACAGATGATTACCATCGATCTCCGTTACTGTCGCGCCATGACCACAGGCCACATCATCGGCAAAGATTTCCAGTTCCGGCTTGGCATCAAATTCGCCGTCGTCGGATAGCAGCAAGGTATTGCATGCCATGCGGGCGTCGGTCTTCTGGGCGATCCTGTTGACCTTGATCTGGCCCTGGAACACGCCGCGCGCGCGGTCAGTCACGACATTGCGAATGATCTCCACGGACGATGTGTTCTCAACCAGATGTCCCAGTGTCATCGTCACATCGGTATGGCTGTCGCCCCCGAGCAGGTTGACACCGCGCAGCTGGAAGTCGGAACCCTCCCCCTTCACCAGCACATGCACTTCCTGCCGGACGAGCTTGCCACCGGCATTGACGATATAGAGGGTCAATTTGGCATTGGCGCCAATCGTAGCGATGAACTGCGCCAGCTGCGTTGCTTCGAGACCGTGCTCGCGCAGGATGATCCAGGTGATTTCCGCGTCATCACCAACGGTCACATTGCTGAGGCTTGTCGAAAAACCTTCGCCCTCGCCGCCGTTTTGCCGCTCGATGACTGTCGCCTTGACGCCCTTGCCGAACTTGACCGGAAAGCGCACATGGCCCTGCCCGCGCGCCTGCGCATTCTGCAATTCGAGCGGCGTTTCCAATTCCAGACCGTCGGCGAAGGTGACCGCCCAGCCGTCTGTGACGTACGCTGCATTGATCTGGCCGATTGCATCATCGCCGTCGCGAATGGCAAGCTGGCTGATCACCGAGCCATCCGACAACTTGTCGCTGAACCTGGTGAATTCGACGCCCTCGAGACGCGGCGCCGAAACGGCCAAACCATTGGTGACGAATGCCACTGGTGAGCCGGCTACAACCGGCGGCAAGGGATTGGTGCCGGCTGCGCCATCATAGGCAGCAACGCTGCGCAGCAAAGTGCGCAGGTCGGTGTAATGCCACGCTTCAACCCGCCGGGACGGCAGACCTTGCGTCTTCAGCGCTTCGATTGCGTTATCGCGGGCACTGGCGATTTCGCCATTGCCGGGCAATTCACCCATCCGATCGACGAAAGCGTCGACCAGAGCTGATTCAGCGGCTGTGGGTTGGCGTCCTGTGTGAACATTCATGACGTTATTCCTCAGGCTGCCTCACCGATGATATCGGCATAGCCATTCTCTTCAAGGTGCAGCGCAAGTTCCTTGTCGCCCGACTTGATCACTTGTCCCTTGTACAGCACATGCACGCTGTCCGGCACGATATAGTCCAGCAGACGCTGATAATGCGTGATGACGATAACGGCGCGATCCGGCGAACGCAGCGCGTTGACGCCATCGGCAACGATCTTCAAGGCATCGATATCGAGCCCGGAATCGGTCTCGTCGAGAACGCAAAGCTTGGGCTCAAGCAGTTTCATCTGCAGGATTTCGGCGCGCTTCTTTTCACCGCCGGAGAAACCGACATTGAGCGGACGCTTGAGCATGGCAATGTCCATGTCGAGTGAGCCTGCCGCAGTCTTGACGCGGCTGAGGAACTCCGGAATTTTCAATGGCTCTTCACCGCGCGCCTTGCGCTGCGCGTTCATCGCCACCTTCAGGAACTCCATCGTCGCCACGCCGGGTATTTCCATCGGGTACTGGAAGGCAAGGAATATACCCTTGGCCGCGCGCTCGGACGGGTCAAGCTCAAGGATCGATTCCCCGTTGTAGAGGATGTCGCCTTCGGTAACCTCGTAATCTTCCCGACCTGCGAGAATATAGGACAGTGTCGATTTGCCGGATCCGTTCGGACCCATGATCGCCGCAACTTCGCCGGCCTTGACGGTGAGGTTCAGGCCGCGAATGATCTCGGTGTCCGTATCCGCGATCTTCGCGTGAAGGTTTCTGATTTCCAGCATTGGTTATTTCCTTCGTATCGTTGGGGACCAGCCAACAGGCGATCCCGCTAAAATTTCACGAGTGGATGGCTTTCTTGCCAACCTCAATCCGAACTGTCGCCGCTCAGGCTCCTCAGGCGCTCGACAACTGAAGCAAGCTCCTTGCGAGCCCGTATAAGTTCGGGCTCAAGCACTCTTTCTGTTGCCGTGGACGAGCGAGCCAATGTGTCCGTCAGTTCCTCGATGACTTCGCCCAGCTCGTCATAGCGGCGGCGTAACCTGTCGAGTTCATCCTTCGTGACAATAACCATCAACCGACGCTCCCCTCGAGACTGATGCCGATGAGCTTTTGTGCCTCAACGGCAAATTCCATTGGCAGTTCCTGGATAACTTCCTTGACGAAACCATTGACGATCAGCGCGATCGCCTCTTCTTCCGGAATGCCGCGCTGCATCACATAGAACAGCGCATCCTCCGAAATCTTCGACGTCGTCGCCTCGTGCTCGAACTGGGCAGTGGCGTTCTTGGCCTCGATATAGGGCACGGTATGCGCGCCGCAGTCATTGCCGATCAGCAGCGAGTCACACTGGGTGAAGTTGCGGGCATTCTCCGCCTTGCGGTGCGCCGAGACCTGGCCACGATAGGTGTTGTTCGACTTGCCGGCAGAAATACCCTTGGAAATGATGCGGCTCGACGTGTTCTTGCCGAGGTGCAGCATCTTGGTACCGCTGTCGATCTGCTGGTGACCATTCGAAACGGCGATCGAATAGAATTCGCCGCGCGAATTGTCGCCGCGCAGGATGACCGATGGGTATTTCCAGGTGATCGCCGAACCGGTCTCGACCTGTGTCCAGGAAATCTTCGAATTGACGCCGCGGCAGTCGCCACGCTTGGTGACGAAATTGTAGATGCCGCCCTTGCCTTCCGCATCGCCGGGGTACCAGTTCTGCACGGTCGAATATTTGATCTCGGCATCATCGAGCGCAATCAGCTCGACGACAGCCGCATGCAGCTGGTTTTCGTCGCGCTGCGGCGCGGTGCAACCTTCGAGATAGGAAACGTAGGCACCTTCTTCCGCGATGATCAGCGTGCGCTCGAACTGCCCCGTATCCCGCTCGTTGATGCGGAAATAGGTGGAAAGCTCCATGGGACAGCGCACGCCCTTCGGCACGTAGACGAAGGAACCGTCGGTAAAGACAGCCGAATTCAACGTCGCATAGAAGTTGTCCGTAACAGGGACAACGGTTGCGAGGTACTTCTTGACCAATTCGGGATGTTCGCGGATCGCTTCCGAGATCGAGCAGAAGATGACGCCGGCTTTTGCAAGCTCCGCCTTGAACGTGGTGACGACCGAGACACTGTCAAACACGGCATCCACCGCGACGCGGCCGGACTTGTAGACATTGTCGCCGACTTCCTCGTCGTCGGAAGGACCTGGCTCACCGGGCTTGCGGACACCTGCCAGGATTTCCTGCTCCTTGAGCGGGATACCAAGCTTTTCATAGGTGCGCAGCAACTCCGGATCGACATCTGCAAGCGATGCCGGACCAGTCTGGTTCTTCGGACCTGCGAAATAGACCATGTCCTGGAAGTCGATTTTTGGATAATCCACCCGTGCCCAAGTGGGTTCTTCCATCGTCAGCCAGCGTTCATAGGCCTTCAGACGCCATTCGAGCATCCACTCCGGTTCGTTCTTCTTGGCAGAAATGAAGCGGATAATATCTTCGTTCAGGCCCTTCGGCGCCTTATCCATTTCGATAAGGGTTTCAAAGCCATATTTGTACTGGTCCACATCCAGCGTACGGACACGATCAATAGTTTCCTGCACGGCAGGCATTGGCGTTCTCCATCCACGCGGGGGTCAAGGCCCCGCAGTTGCAAACGTCAAGGCGTATGTCGTCTTGAATTTTGCCTTCATGTAATGTGCATCTGCACGATTTAACACCGGTATTCACCGGATTTTTTGCAATTAACGGCTAATCATTGCCGATAATCGAAATTCTCTAGGCCGCATCGGCCGCAGCCGGCTTCAACCGGTCGCGCCGCGCGACGATATCCTTCAGCGCATCGAGAAACTGCGCGATGTCTGCCTCGCTCGTCTCAGGCGCTGTCGAAACTCTCAAACCGCCCATTCCCTCGCCATGACCCATCGCGGCCAGCACGTGGCTCGGACCAACTTTTCCCGACGAACAGGCAGAGCCTGCCGATAGCGCAATTCCCGCCAGATCGAAAGCGATTTGCACGGTTTCCGCCTTAATATCCGCCAGCGCGAAAAACGTTGTGTTGGGCAGCCGCTCAGCCATCTCGCCATAAATGATCGCGTCCGGCGCGATTGCTCGGATGCCGCGCTCGATCGCCTCGCGATGCCGCGGACGCCAGCCTTCGGATTTCAGGCGCTCGTCGGCCACGCGGGCGGCTGCCCCAAAGCCGGCAATCATGGGCAGTGCCTCGGTACCGGCGCGATGACCTTTTTCCTGGCCACCACCCCGAACCAGTGCCTTCGGCATCACGAGATCCGAAATGGCAACGATCGCACCAACCCCCTTGGGCCCGCCAATTTTGTGCGAGGAAAGGATGAGGTAATCGGCAGAACATGTTGTGATATCGAGCGGAATCCGTCCCGCGGCCTGAACCGCATCAACCACAAAGAGGCCACCAAACTCCTTCACGAGCGCGCCAATTGTTTCGATCGGCTGCAACACACCTGTCTCGTTATTGGCAGCCTGAACAGCCACCAGTGGAAGTCCCTCGTTGCGGTCATGGGATTCGAGGAGTGCGCGGAGACGCGTCAGATCAAGGAGCCCCTGACCGTCCACGGGCACTTTCTCAACCTGGTCTGCATGGAACTGGCCGCCGGCAAGGATGCACGGATGTTCGCTGGCGCTGACATAGAGCCGCGACAGTCGCATCGCCGCCCGCCCCATCACATAATTTGGTGTGAGCAAGGTTGAAGCGGCCTCGGTGGCACCCGATGTAAAGACAACATGATCTGCCTTGGCATTGACGAGAGCCGCCACATCACGGCGCGCAGCCTCCAGAATTGCCTTGGTCGCGCGGCCTTCCTGATGGACCGACGACGGATTGCCAGTCAACTCGAGCGCCTGAACGACAGCATCGCGCGCAGCCGGGATAAGCGGCGCACTTGCATTATAGTCCAAATAGGCGCGATTGCGGGCCATGCCTGTCCTGTTTCGTGTTCTTTTGAGCTCTGCGCGCTTCAAAAGCGCAATTTTCTTGAAATTCAGCCTCGGACCAGCCTATTAAGCCGTTTCGAGATAAAATTCTACACCAGTTTTGAACGGTTCTAAACTGGTTTTATGGGCGTCATTGGTTGCCGTCAAGCCCGGCTTGCAATAACCGCTCTTGCTGCCAAAAGTGGAGTACACATGCCTGAAGTGATTTTCAATGGACCAGCGGGACGTCTTGAGGGCCGATACCAGCCTTCTACGGAAAAAAATGCCCCGATTGCGATTGTCCTCCATCCGCACCCACAATTTGGCGGCACCATGAACAACAAGATCGTCTACGATCTGTTCTACATGTTCCAGCAGCGCGGATTTACGACCTTGCGGTTCAACTTCCGTGGCATTGGCCGCAGCCAGGGGGAATTTGACCATGGCTCGGGCGAATTGTCGGATGCCGCAGGCGCGCTCGACTGGGTGCAATCACTACACCCGGATTCAAAGACGTGCTGGGTTGCCGGATATTCCTTCGGCGCCTGGATCGGCATGCAGCTGCTGATGCGCCGCCCGGAGATCGAAGGCTTCATCTCCGTCGCGCCGCAGCCCAACACCTACGACTTTTCCTTCCTCGCCCCCTGCCCGTCATCCGGGCTGATCCTGCATGGCGATCAAGACAAGGTCGCGCCACCCAAGGATGTCCAGGGGCTCGTCGACAAGCTGAAGACGCAGAAGGGCATCACCATCACCCAGAGAACGATGGTCGGTGCCAACCATTTCTTTACCGGCATGACCGACGAAGTCATCGCCGAGTGCTCCGACTACCTTGACCGCCGCCTCAATGGCGAACTGGTCGAAGCCAAGCCGAAACGCCTTCGCTAAGACGGTGCGATGATGACGCCCCCAGAAACAGGGGCGTCACACCCGGTCGTGGTCGGCCATGTCAACGGCAATCCATCAAGCGCCCGTACCGCAAGATAGGCCCAGGCCTCGGCCTCCATCGAATCGCCATTGAACCCCAAATCTTCCGCGACCACGACCCTTGCGCCGGCAACTGCGGCGCCATCCTTCAGATCGGTCATTATCGTAGCATTCTTGCGCCCGCCCCCGCATATGATCCAGAGGGATGGCGTTTCCGGCGCATGGACACCTGCCTTGAGGATGGCATCGGCCGTTACGCGGGCCAGTGTGCGGGCACCGTCAGCCAGCTCAAGATCGCCAAGCTCCTCCAGCGTAAAGTCGTTGCGATCCAGCGACTTCGGTGGCGGCAAATCAAAGAAGCGCTTGGTAAGGTATCGGCCGACGCGATCGGCCACGACCTGGCCTTCACTGGCAATCGCCCCTCCGGCATCATAGGCGATGCCTGCCTTGTCCGACACCCACTGGTCGATCAGCGTGTTGCCGGGTCCCGTATCGAACGCAATCGGATCGCCATTGCCGGAGATGATCGTCACATTGGAAATCCCGCCAATATTGGCGAACACCACTGGCTTGCCCTGGCTGATTTCAGCGGGGATATGAGTGGAAAGCGCCCGATGGTAGGCAGGTACCAATGGTGCGCCCTGACCACCATGCACCATATCGTTCGCCCGCATATCATAGACAACGGGAATGCCCGTCATCGTGGCCAGCATGCTGGCATCGCCGAGCTGTACGGTCAGGCCCTGCAAAGGGCGGTGCAAAACAGTCTGTCCATGAAATCCAATGATATCAATATCATTCTTGGCGATGTTGTTATCTGACAAGAAGTCGATCACAGCCCTGGCGTGACGGTTTGACAGCTCTTTCTCGATGGCGGCGAGCACACCGGGCCGTTCTGTCCTGGCCCTGATCAACTTTGCATCATCAAGTCCAGTCTCGATCTGGCGGCGAAACGCCGTCTCGTAGGGCACGAAGGCGCTGGCGCCCCGCCGCACCTCGTTTTCGCCATCGGTGTCAATGAGCGCGATGTCGATCCCGTCCATGGACGTTCCGCTCATCAAACCGATCGCACGCCTAATCGCCGCCAAGACACTGCCTTTCTTGTGATTCGATAGAGAATGATGTTAGAGCAAGTTTTGTCTATAGGAAGCCGTTCTGCTGGAGGGCATTTGGTACAAGGTCGGGGGGTGGCGAGGCCGATGTTTATCCACCGGACAAAGCCGAGGCCCGATGGATTCGGACCAAATTCACCCGGCTCTCCGAGTTTCCGGCTGGCGGCCAACCACTTTGTCAGGCGGCGTCGTCCGATGGAAACACATCGGCCTCGCCACCTTCCGCGTGGATTGTCTCGCCACCCGGAAACAGAACTGGCTTCATATAGACAAAATTTGCTTTTAACGGCTCCGTCTCACACGGCACGCATTTCGTGCACGCCGATTCAATCAGGAAACTTTCATGTCTGCCTTCAAATCCGAATTTCTGCACACGCTTTCCACGCGCGGCTTTATCCACCAGACCTCCGACGACGCTGGCCTGGATGCACTCTTCGCCAAGGAAACCGTGTCAGCCTATATCGGCTTTGACCCCACGGCATCGAGCCTGCATGCGGGCAGCCTGTTGCAGATCATGATGCTGCACTGGATGCAAAGGACCGGCCATCGCCCTGTGGCATTGATGGGCGGCGGTACCGGTATGGTCGGCGACCCGTCGTTCAAGGATGAGGCGCGCAAGTTGATGACGCCCGAAACCATCCAGAACAACATTGATGGCATCAAGCGGGTGTTCGCCAACTACCTCCAGTTCGGCGAACGTCCAGAGGATGCGTTGATGGTCAACAACGCAGAATGGCTATTGCCGCTCAATTACCTAGAGTTCCTGCGCGACGTCGGCCAGCATTTTTCGGTCAACCGCATGCTGTCCTTCGACTCGGTGAAGCAGCGGCTCGATCGCGAGCAGTCGCTGTCGTTCCTGGAGTTCAACTACATGATCCTTCAGGCCTATGATTTCGTGGAACTCAACAAGCGTTATGGCCTGCGCCTCCAAATGGGCGGCTCGGACCAATGGGGCAACATCGTCAATGGCATCGATCTCGGCCATCGCCTGGGTACGCCACAACTCTACGCACTCACCTCGCCACTTCTGACGACTTCGTCCGGGGCGAAGATGGGCAAATCGATGAATGGTGCGATCTGGTTGAACCCGGATCTGCTGAGTCCCTATGATTTCTGGCAGTACTGGCGCAATACGGAAGATGCCGATGTCGAGCGTTTCCTCAAGCTCTACACGACGTTGCCACTTGACGAGATCGCCCGGCTGGCGGCCCTGGGCGGCGCCGAGATCAATGAGACAAAGAAGGTCCTGGCAACCGAGATCACAGCGCTTCTGCATGGCCGAACTGCTGCTGAAGAAGCTGCAGAAACCGCACGCAAGACCTTCGAGGAAGGCGCCCTCGCCACCAATCTTCCGTCGGTTGAGATGGCAGGCAGTGAACTTGAAGCCGGAATTGGCATCCTCACCCTGCTCGTGAAGGCGGGGCTGGCATCGTCGAATGGCGAAGCGCGCCGCCACATCCAGGGCGGTGCCGTGCGTGTGAACGATGCTGCCATTTCCGATGAAAGGGCGCAGGTCGGGACAGCCGAGGTAACCGCCGACGGCGTGATCAAACTATCGCTTGGAAAGAAGAAGCATATTCTGGTGAAGCCGGTTTAGAGCTTTCAGTTTTAAAACAGTCCCTTCACCCCACCCCGGACCGTTGGTCCGACTTCCGGGGCGAGCCTCTTGTCTCGCCCGCCTTCGGCCCCCATCAAGGGGAGGGTAAAGAGCTGGTGAGGCTTGTCCCCCAGCTCCCCCCTAGATGGGGCGGTCGCAGCAAAATTGCGGGTGGGGGTGACCCACTCCAACAGCGAATGCAGCCATGGGGACATACTTCCCTACTGAAACTCGAAGATCGACCGGAAGATGCCGGGCGCAATGACCGAGATCGGATTGACGAAGATTTGAGGCTGCTTCAACGGCCCTTGCAGCTTGTAGGTAATGCCGATCAGGCCGCGGTCGCGTCCGTTGCCAAGGACCAGCCCGAGGATGGGTACCTCGCCGAAGATGCGGTTGATGCCATAGGCGGGCATGAAGGTGCCGGTCAACGACATGTTGCCCTGCGGATCGCTGAGCACCCCCTGAAACGTGGCGCCGATCGTTGAGCCGCGTATGACCCCGTTGGCAAGATTGGTGTAGTTCGAACCTTTTTCGATTTGGGAGAATCCGCGATCGAAAGTCACCTGTGAGACGTCAATGTTCTTTTGCACGGCATCATTGAGGCTGGCCCCGCTTGGCGAAGTCGAAACGAGCTTCGCAAGGCGAGGCTCGTTGACAAGCGTAAAATTCTGGGCGTCGACCTGACCACGCAGCGGCCCGTCGCCCCGGGAATCTAGGGCGACACTGATGCTGCCGCCCGACATCTTGTCGTAAAAGCCGAAGAACCGCAGTACCGCACCGGCATCTTTCGACTGCAGGCTGATCGACCGTGCGCCACTCTCGGAACTGTCAGTGGCATTGGCCCTTTGCCCGGATTTCGTGATCGCATTGAACGCCAACCCCGATACGTTCGAGCCTACGCCCTCATAGGACAGTGATACATTGCGAAAGCTTTCCGAATAGAAGCCTGCAACTTCCCCTATGTCGGCATTGACCAGGATACGCTGCTTGCTGTCACCGCCGCCGGAGCTTTTCTTCTTCTTGTCGGTAATCTGGTTGAGCAGCGGACGTGCGTCGAAATATTCGCCGTTCACATCAGCCCGATAGCCATATTTGGTGCGGGCAACCTTGACGGCGATGTTGTCACCGCGATTGAGTTTCACGTCGCTGAAGTCGGCAGATGTGAGGTCGCCTTTTGTGACCTTCACATCACCGCGCAAACGAAACGTATCACCGGATATATCCAGATCCTTGATGGTGGCGTTGTCGCCATCCTGCTGCAGCGAGAACTTGGCGCTGGCCTTGACGCCAGCGCCCTTTGTCCAACCGAGTTGCGCCAGCTTGATCTCGGCTTTGGTCAAATCGGCGGTGGCAAGCCGCGAACCGTCGGCCGCCTTGTCGATATCGACCGAGATCGGACCGGAAAGCAGCGGATCGAGCGCGGGAAACAATGCGTTGCGGGTCTTGTCGTCGAGTTGCAGCGTCACGCCCTGTTCGCGCTTGGCAGGATTGTTGCCCAGTGGCTCGAACATCTTGATGTCGGCCGGGATTCCGTTGAGTTGCGCACTGGCGTCGATCCGCGCTTCATCCTGGGTGACCGACAATGTTCCATCGGCATTGGATATGATCTGTCCGTCGATTTTCTTGGCGATCGACACGTTGGACAGCTGCATGTCGGCGGACCATTTGAGGCTGCCCGGCGGCGCGCGGCGCGTCACCGGAAAAGTCACGAGCACATGGGATTTGACATTGCCCTTGATATCCTCCGGGGAGAACGGAAGGTTCTTCAGGCCGTTGATGGGCTTGAAGCCAATGATTTCGGCCACTGCAGACGCATCACCCTCCAGATTGAGGTCGAGTTCGGACAGAACGGGCCGTTGCGGCCCCCAGGGAATGGTCAGCGTGCCATTGATAATCCGGGCTTCACGATTATTGGGAGTGATCGACGACCCCTTCTCAAGATTGATGGTCGTCAAGGCACCGCGCACATTGATCTTGCCGGCAGCATTTTGGACAGGCGGCAGATCGCCAACGATATTGAAACGTGAACCCTCAACCGCAAAATCGACTTGAACTTCATCGGGTGTCAGCGGCGGCGGCTTTCCTGGACCATCAAATCGTCCGGCGCCGAAGACGACACTGATCCGGCCGTCCCTGGCCGTTCCGGCAAACAGATTCGCCATAACCCAGCGGCGCGCGCCGGTAGCGGCCCAGACTGGCCAAAGCTGCTTTGCATGGGCAACGGGTATCTGCGGAATGCGCAAGTCGAGCGTCATGGCAGGTGAGCCCTTGCCAAACGTTGCTGCCGCTCGTCCAAGGAGTTCACTTTCGCCAGCTGCCCGGACAGCGATCTCCGAAATATCAAGCTGCTTTTGCGCAAGGTCGTAGCGTCCGGCCACCCTTGCGCTGAACGGAAGTGCGGCCTCCGGCGAATCCTGCGGCGTCGAGGTCGCCTCCTGCGTGATCAACTCGAACCCGTAGCCAGGGCTGGCGGGCATCGCAGAATCGGTTACGCCCGGCTCAGGCCCGACTGCTCCCTCAACGACCCCCTTGAACGCGCCAAAATGAACGCTGGATGGCTTGATCTCGACCTTGTCGGTTCCTGACACGTGCTCGAAATTGATCTGGGACTCAACCGCCATGTCGTCGACATTGCCGATGGTGACTGGTCCATCGCCAATGTGCAACGTCCCTGCAATGCGGGCCGGATCAGAAGCTGTTGCGGCTGTGCCGTCCAGTTTGATGCTCGCCTGGTTGTCATAGGCGAGATAGGCTCCATCCGGCTTGATGCCATCCACGTCGGGAACGGGGGCCTTGCCGTATTTGCCATTCAGGGGGATGTTGCTGATCGCAAGCGAAAAGGCGTCAACCTTTGCGCCGGGAGCGGATCGCTTGGCCTGCGCCGCGACCTCGATCTGCTTGCCTCGCCATTCCACGGTACCATTGATCGCCACCGGACCGCCCGTGTCCGACAAATCGAGATTGACAATCCGCAACTGTTCCGGCTTGCCGGCAATGGCGAAATCAACCGCGGTATCCGCGATGGTGATGTCCCGTGTCTCGCGCTGATCGAGCAGCGATACGGCTGTTTGAAGTCCGGCAAAAACAGCGTTCGTCGCGGCGTCCAGATTGACCAGACCGCGTTCATCCATGGGCAGCAATGCCATGAAGTCGAATGGAACCTGCGACGTGAGCTTGATGTTTGCGCCGTCCAACTCGAGGCGCTCGACCTTCGCTTCACCCTGCAGCAGCGGCAGGGTGGCGAGGCCAATACGGACCGAACGGACATTGTCGATCTCGATCCCACGTCTGGCATCGTTGATATTGACATTACGCGCTTCGAGCGCGACGTGGCGTCGCTTGTCGAGCGATATGCTGGCAGATTGGATGGTCGCGTCGACGCTCGGTCCAAGCGCTGTTTTGAGCGCCGTTTGCGCACGCGCAGTCAGTGCCTCCCCACCGACCCCGACACGCAGGACGACGAAGGCGATACCGGCCAGTACGGCGATGAATATCAGGAAGGACGAGGCAGCGCCGCACGCAAAACGGAGACGTGAACGTCTTGGCGGCATCACCACGCGCGCTTCACCTGATTTAGAACCAGAGGGGTACTGGTGCAGTTTTGTGAAGTCCCGCTTCGTAAAACGGACTTTTTCCGGTTTCTCTGTCAAATTCCCAAGCCAATTGAGGAATCAATTGGGAAACCGTAGACGATTCCCGTACCTCTCTATAATTGCGTAACTGAGGTGGGCATTCAATAATGAAAAGAAAGGCATTCCTATGACGGCTTTGGATATCGGCAGCAATGCCCCGGATTTCACCCTGCCCCGCGACGGTGGAGGCACGATCACACTTTCCGGCCTGCGCGGAAACCCCGTCGTTCTCTATTTCTATCCGAAGGATGACACGAGCGGCTGTACGCAGGAGGCGATCGAGTTTTCCGGCTTGAAGCCGCAGTTTGAAAAGCTCGGCGTGAAGGTCATCGGCATGTCACCAGACGCGGTCAAGAAACATGACAAATTCAAGACCAAGCACGAGTTGAAAGTCGATCTTGTCGCGGACGAGGACAAGTCGATCATCGGCGCGTACGGGCTTTGGGTTGAGAAGAGCATGTATGGCCGAAAATACATGGGCGTCGAACGGACGACCTTCCTGATCGATTCGGATGGCAAGGTCGCGAAAATCTGGAACAAGGTCAAAGTTCCCGGTCATGCGGCCGAGGTTCTCGATGCCGCCAAGGCGCTCAAGGCATAATTCGCACGCTTCTGTCGGATTGGTGGTGCATCGCACCGACCCGGTCAGGGTTTGTTAACCCTAACAGAGTGTAATGATTTCACAAATTGAAGCTGCGAATCAACGAGCTAGCCGCAATGAAGAAGATCAAGAACTCCAGCATCTTCGGCAGCACAAACGAGCCCCACACGATCATTATCGCGCGGGGCAAGACAATCCGCCATTTCACAATCAGGCCATGGGCAGGGCTGCTCGGCGGTGCCCTCGCCCTGGGACTTGCGGGCAGCTACCTGCTTGCAACGTCCTATCTCGTATTTCGCGATGACCTCATCGCCGGCAGCGTTGCCCGTCAGGCGCGCCTTCAGCAGGCTTATGAAGACCGACTTGCCACGCTTCGGACCCAACTCGACCGGGTTACAAGCCGTCAGATGCTCGACCAGAGATTGATGGATGGCAAAGTCGCCGCACTGATTGAACGGCAAAAGGCCCTCGCCGAACGACATGCCAAGCTGGCCCCTGCCCTTGAACGGGCAACGCGCGCCGGCGTTAACGGCGATACGAGCCTGGCAATGGATGGTGATGATCAGGATGTCGTGAATTCCGAGGATACGGACGGCTTTTACGGCATTGATCCGATTATCACTGGACCGACAAAGTCGACGCACAAGCCGATACCGCGCGACGACAGGGAAAGGACCGGTGTCGACAAGGCGGAAATTCTCGACTCGGTCGGCCATTCCCTGAACGACATTGAATCCCGGCAGACGCAGCAAATTCAAAAACTGTCGAACGCCGCCTACGAAAACGCTGACAAGATCATGGAAGCGCTGGCGGCGACCGGGGTCAAACCTGTTCTGAATGACGACAAGGCAGGCAGCGGCGGTCCGTTGCTTCTGGCAAGCGCAGGTCCCACATCAGGCATCGACACCAATCTCGCCGACCTCGATGAAGCGCTGGCTCGCCTCGAAGGCGCCAAGGCCCTGGCCAAATCAGTCCCCATCGCCAACCCTGTTCCCGGCATGCCGGTCTCAAGCCCGTTCGGGGTCAGAAAGGACCCGCTCCTGGGCATGGTTGCCTTTCACTCGGGCATGGATTTTCGCGCCACATCGGGATCGTCGGTACTTGCCACGGCCAAGGGAACCGTAACGGCGGCCGACTATAATGGCGGCTACGGCAATATGGTCGAAATCGACCATGGCAACGGTCTTGCGACACGTTATGGCCATATGAGTCAAATTCTCGTCAGCGTCGGCCAGCAGATCAAACCGGGCGATATTCTGGGCAAGGTCGGCAGCACCGGGCGCTCCACCGGCCCGCACCTGCATTATGAAGTTCGCAAGAACGGCAACGCCATCAATCCCGCTGGCTACCTGACGATCGGCCGCGAGCTCGCCTCCGAACTTTGAACTTCAGGCTTTCGGCAATTGGAAAATAGCCATGTCACCATGGCTCTTTCCGTGTTGTGTACCGGCTTCAGGCGCCAGATCGGGCGATATCTTCGACTTCCATGTCCGATCCGTGTACCCGGTGCGCCAACGCGGCTTCCATGAACATGTCGACATCCCCGTCGAGCACGTCCTGCGGGCTGGTGCTTTCGACGCCGGTGCGCAGGTCCTTGACCAGCTGGTACGGCTGCAGCACATAGGAACGAATCTGGTGTCCCCAGCCGATATCGGTCTTGGATGCAGAGATCGCGTTTGCCTCCTGCTCCCGCTTTTCGAGCTCGGCTTCATATAGTCGTGCGCGCAGCATCGACCAGGCAGTCGCGCGGTTCTTGTGCTGTGAGCGCTCGGCTTGGCACTGCACGACGATGCCAGTGGCTATATGGGTGATGCGCACGGCCGAGTCCGTCGTGTTGACGTGCTGTCCACCTGCGCCGGAGGCGCGATAGGTATCGATACGGACGTCCGATTCGTTGACATCTATCTCGATATTGTCATCAACAACCGGATAGACCCAGATACTCGAGAACGATGTATGCCTGCGCGCGTTCGAATCGTATGGCGAGATACGCACCAGCCGATGCACGCCCGACTCGGTTTTCATAAGGCCATAGGCGTTGTGGCCCTTGACGAGTATGGTGGCCGATTTGATGCCCGCTTCTTCGCCATAGTGTACTTCGAGCAGTTCGACCTTCATGCCCTTGCGCTCCGCCCAGCGGGTGTACATGCGCAGCAGCATATTGGCCCAATCCTGGCTTTCCGTACCGCCGGCACCGGAATGCACTTCGACATATGTATCGTTGGAGTCGGCTTCACCCGAAAGCAGTGTGTCGATCTGGCGGCGATCAACTTCCTGCTTGATACCGCGAATGGCGTCTTCTGCTTCGGCGACAATCGACTTGTCATCTTCCTCTTCGCCCATGGCAATGAGTTCGATGTTGTCTTCCAGGGACTGGCTCAGCGTGCGAATCGAGTTGATGCCATCATCCAGTTGCTGACGCTCGCGCATCAGCTTTTGCGCTTCCTGCGCATCGTTCCACAGGGCGGGGTCTTCGGCGAGCTGGTTCAGATAGCCCAGGCGTTTGATTGACGTATCCCAGTCAAAGATGCCTCCTCAGCAGGCTTATGGCCTGCTTGATCTCATCGACCAGCGTCTCGATTTCGGCGCGCATTGGCTATCCGTTCCTTCTTGTCTCTTGATGGCTTTCAAATTTCGGCGGACCATATTGAGAGGTCCGCTCGATGTAAAGTCTTCATGCTTCCACGAAACGGCCGAGCCGAAGGAGTCAGAAGAGGCCGCCGCCACCGCCCTGCAGGGCACGGTTGACGTTTGGCGACTGCACCGTAACGGGAGCACCCTCCGAGAACGAATCCATACCGATCACGGAATAGCTGTCGGCAGGGCCTGTGCCCGGCTTGAATGCTTCCATGATCACGTTCGGGCCTTCGGCCGATGCGCGCATGCCGGTCTTGCGATCGATCGGAATGATCGTCATGCCATCGGGTGCAGTGAAAGGAACAGGTGGTTGTCCCTGGAGGGCGGCTTCGACGAAGTCCTTGAACACGGGGGCTGCCAGACCGCTGCCCGTGAAGCCCTTGCCCATCGGAACCGGCGTGTCATAGCCAAGATAGAGGCCGAACACGAGATCCTGCGTGAAGCCGATGAACCAGGCATCCTTTTCGTCGTTGGTGGTTCCCGTCTTGCCGGCAATCGGACGATTGAGGCTCTTCAATATGGTCGCGGTGCCGCGCTCGACGACGCCCTCCATCATTGAAGTGATCTGATAGGCGGTCATTGGGTCAAGCACCTGGTCACGATCGTCAATCAGCTCAGGATCAGCCTGACCCTTCCATTCTGCCGAGCAGTTCTCGCACTTGCGTTCGTCATGCTTGAACACAGTCTTGCCGTAGCGGTCCTGAATGCGATCGATCATTGACGGCGTTATCTTGCGCCCGCCATTGGCGATGATCGAGTAACCGGTGACCATCCGCAACACGGTCGTCTCGCCGGATCCGAGCGCCATTGCGAGCACCGGCAACATCTTGTCGTAGATACCGAAACGCTCGGCATATTCGGCCACAAGCTTCATGCCCATGTCCTGCGCGAGCCTTACGGTCATGAGATTGCGCGACTGCTCGATGCCATAGCGCAAGGTCGATGGCCCTGCGAACTTTCCGCCGTAGTTCTTCGGTGCCCATATGCCAAGGCTACCGCCCTGATCGACGGATATCGGCCCGTCAAGCACGACCGATGCCGGCGTATAGCCGTTATCGAGCGCGGCCGAATAAACGAATGGCTTGAACGAAGACCCCGGCTGACGCATCGCCTGCGTTGCGCGATTGAATTCGGATTCGGCAAAGGAAAAACCTCCGACCATCGCGAGGACGCGGCCCGTATGCGGATCCATCGCCACTGCGCCGCCTTCGATCTTCGGAACTTGCTGGAGGTCGAAGGCCGTCTCGCTGCCTTCCTTCTTCTGGACGAAGACCACGTCACCGACGTTGAATATATTCTCCAGGCTCTTGGCTGTGGTGCGCTTCTCACCGTTGAGCAGGCGGAATGCCCACTTGATGTCTGCCGCATCGATGGTGCCGGTCTTGCGCTCCGCGACAAGCTTGTCCGAGGCATCCCGCTCCGGCTGAAGTCCGATAACCGCCTGCTCTGGCGTCACCTCAAGAACGACGGCAAGCTTCCAGTCCGGGACATCGGAAAACGCCTTGATCTCGGAGAGAGGTATGCCCCAGTCACCATTGGTTGAAATTGTCTTGTAGGCGCCGCGATAGCCGCGCGCGTGGTCATATTTGAACAGGCCATGCTGGAGTGCGGCGCGAGCCATGACCTGCAGTTTCGGATCCAGTGTGGTCCGCACCGACAGGCCGCCTTCGTAAAGCGCATTCTCGCCGTAACGGGCAATGATCTGGCGCCGGACTTCCTCGGCGAAATATTCGGATGCGAAGAGATAGTTGCCGGTTCTGCGGGGCGTGACGCCAAGGGGTTCCGCCTTGGCCTGCTTCGCCTCTTCCATCGTGACATAGCCATTTTCGGCCATGCGATCGATCACCCAATTGCGGCGCTCTACTGCGCGCTCTGGCTGTCGGAATGGATGATAATTGGATGGCCCCTTGGGGAGCGCTGCGAGATAGGCGGCTTCCGCTACTGTCAGTTCGTTGACGGACTTGTTGAAATAGGTCAGGGCCGCACCGGCGATCCCGTAGGAGTTCAGGCCGAAGAAGATCTCGTTGAGATAGAGTTCGAGAATGCGATCCTTGGAATAGGCCTGTTCGATGCGGAAGGACAAAATGGCTTCCTTGACCTTGCGGCCGATGGTCTGGTCATTGCTCAACAGGAAGTTCTTGGCCACCTGCTGGGTAATTGTCGATGCGCCGACCGGGCGGCGCGAACCCCAGTTCTGGATATTGGTGATAACCGCCCTGGTCAGGCCGCCAACGTCCACGCCTGGGTGCTGGTAGAAATTCTTGTCTTCGGCCGAAATAAAGGCCGCCTTGACGCGATCGGGAACCGCCTGGATCGGCAAATACAGCCGGCGCTGGCGCGCATATTCCGCCATCAGGGCACCGTCGGAAGAATGAACACGCGTCATGACCGGCGGTTCGTATTTCGCCAGTACTTCGTAGTCCGGCAGGTCCTTGGACATGTTGACGACGTAGAGCGCAACCGCGCCTGCCGCCAGAAGCGCCATGACCGTGCCGATCCCGAAAAAATATCCGATCAAGCGTATCATCTGTACCCGGAACCCATTTCACTTGGTTGGCATGTATACTATCAATGCATGAACCGATCCATGCAGATTGCATCGTGGAAAACACCGGCGGGAGGTGTTCCTTATCCGGCAATCGTCCAAAGCACGGCCGGTAGCTCGTCGACGCAATTGAGCGACAAATGTGACAAAGGCAAGGAGAACCCGACCCTCTTCACAATTTAAATACCAATTGTGGAGTTTCGGCAACGCAAAGATCGAAATCGCCTGACCCCATTCGGGGTTAACCGGAACGGTCTAGTTTAGCGCGCCTGCGGTCTTCTTGCCGGCAAATTCGCCTACAGCCGAGGCAAGCCTTTCGGCAACGTGGCCCCGCCACACCGGGTCGAGCATCAGTTTCTCGTCTTCCTCATTGGAAAGATACCCGATCTCAACCAGTACCGAGGGAACGTCTGGTGCCCGCAACACCTGGAACCCTGCAAAGCGATGCGGGTTGTTGATCATGTTGACGTCCTTCTTGAGCGACTTCACCACCGTCTTGGCAAAACTCAAGGAAAACGTGTGGGTTTCCCTTCGTGTAAGGTCCATGAGAATGTCGGCAATCTCCGGCGCCTCGTTGTCGAATGTTATGCCGGCCACCGCATCGGAACGGTTCTCGCGATCGGCCATCGCCCGCGACTCGGCATCGGAGGCCTTGTCGGAGACCGTATAGACGGTCGCCCCGCGGATATTGCCCCTGTTAATGGTGTCAGCATGGAGGGAGATGAAAAGGTCCGCCTCGTACTGGCGGGCCACCCGCACGCGTTCGGTCAGGCGAAGGAACTCATCGCCGTTGCGGGTCATTTCCACCCGCAGGCCAGGCACTTTGCGCAGCTCGTCCCGCAGCTGCTCTGCAAACATCAGCGTGACGTTCTTTTCCAGAATGCCACTGGCGCTCTCGGCGCCGCTGTCGATGCCGCCGTGACCGGGATCAATCACAACTGTAAACGGCTTCGGCCCCTTGCTCACCTCGTCTGGTGCCGCGGGTGCAATCCGATCACCTTTTGGCGCTGTTTCGGTTGACGCCGTTATGGCACTCTGTGTCGTGAGCGCCTCCGCGAACTTCCGGTCAGACGATGCCACAAAGTCCGCGACGAGCCGGTACCCCGGACTGTTGTCATTCTTGATGACGTTCAGCTGCTCGACCGCAAAGGGCCCCTTGATGGTGAATATGAGCCGTGAGCGCGCATCATCGATCAGACCGTAGCGCACATCCGTGATCAACCCGCGCGGTTCAGTGGATTTCTTGTCGAAGGCAAAGACCGCTTTTGGCATGTCGATCGCCAACCGGTGCGGCTGATCGAGCAGCATGGTTGAAACGTCGGGCTCCCGATCGAAATTGATGACGACGCGGGTACGCAGCTCGTCGCCGGCTGCCTGATAGGTCAGCGCTGCCAACTCGTCCGCCGCCAGCGATGGCCGGGCTACCTGCACAAAAACCAGGAAGCCGATGGCAACCGCCACAAATATCCGACAGATCACGCTCATCCCTCTTGCCAATCGGTGCCATGCGGGCAAGCAAGTCCCACTCGCACAATGTTTATCAGACACGATGATCCTTGGCACCCCGCCGAGGACACACTATCTGTGACTAATTGGTAAGGAACCATGGTTAATATTATCTTATGGCACCCGATGTCGCCGCTAACTCAATGACAGGATTATGAAGAAGCCCTTGTCATAACGCGACACACCTCCTAAAAGCAAAGGTGGGTTACTTTCTGCCCTCCGGAATCAGGCTCTTTGATGTCACGGCAAATGACCGGCTGACGAAGAGACGGAAATTCGGAGTGGCAATGGCGATGTTTCGCTGAGGTAACCGAAAAAGAATTTGGCGCGGGCAGACAGGGATTGTCGGCAGCGCTTTTATGAACGGCAGATCGCGCAGACAAGGCGCATCGAGCCAGCCCTTTCGAGGGTGTTAACAGTGTCGGCACAGCTCAAAAGCGTGCCATTCGTGAGGTCGTTTCGTCAGGAACAGAGATGTTTGGTACAGACGTGACTATACCCGGCTTGCAAGCCGCGGCTGCTCGAGGGCAGCTCCGCGCGATGCCGTGTCTGTCTGTTTCTGCGAACTCAAATAAATCCGGCAAATGTGAAGACGCGGCTCCCGGGACCCCAAGGGTTTCCTGGCTGCCCCGCGTTGAAAGCATTTCAGCCGGGGAGAAGAATTATAATGTCGGACAAAATGCTAATCGACGCCTCCCACCAGGAGGAAACACGGGTTGTCGTGGTTCGCGGCAATCGAATTGAAGAATTTGACTTTGAATCGGAACACAAGAAACAGATCAAGGGCAATATTTATCTGGCACGCGTTACGCGTGTTGAACCGTCCCTGCAGGCTGCCTTTGTAGAATACGGCGGCAACCGCCACGGGTTTCTTGCTTTCAGTGAAATCCATCCCGATTACTACCAGATCCCCGTTGCCGATCGGCAGGCCCTGATCGAGGCTGAAGCCGAGGCCGCAAGCCAGGACGAGGATCATGAGGAAAGCGCCAGCGAACAGCGCACTCGCGACCGTAATGATCGCAGCTCTCGCAATCGCCGCCGCGGGCGGCGCGGCGGTCGGCAAGGTGATGATTCCGCAAAGCTGGATGCTTCTGACGATGAAAATGCCGAGACTGAAGAGGCGGCTGCAGAAGCCGGCGACGGTCAGGAGGCAGCAGAACAGCCGGCGCCAGCCGAGTCTTCCGATGAATCATCGGAAGAAGGCGGCGGCCAGACACTCGCTGCAGCGATCGAAGCCGATGTGATTTCTGAGGCTATCGTCGTCAGTGCCGACGAAGCATCCGAAGATGATGCTTCGGAAAGGTCGGCGCCCGAAGCCAGTGAAGGCCGTTCAAGGTCCAAGCGCTCGCACGAAGACAAGGACGATGGACATGACGAGCTTGATGAGGTCGAGTCCGTCGGTGCCGAAGATGCGATGGAGGAAGTGCCGACTCATCAGCGTTTCCAGCGCCGCCAGTACAACATCCAGGACGTCATAAAGCGCCGCCAGATCCTGCTGGTCCAGGTGGTCAAGGAAGAACGGGGCAACAAGGGTGCAGCCCTTACGACGTATCTTTCGCTTGCCGGCCGCTATTCCGTCCTGATGCCGAATACCGCCCGTGGCGGCGGTATTTCGCGCAAGATCACCAGTGTCCAGGATCGCAAGCGCCTCAAGGATATCGTCAAGGACCTGGAGGTGCCGAAAGGCATGGGTGTGATCCTGCGCACCGCAGGGGCCAACCGCACCAAGCCGGAAGTCAAGCGCGACTATGAGTACCTGATGCGGCTGTGGGAAAATGTCCGCAACCTCACCCTCTCCTCTAGCGCGCCGACTCTGGTCTATGAAGAAGGCAGCCTGATCAAGCGCTCCATCCGCGACCTTTACAACAAGGACATCACAGAAGTCCTGGTCGCTGGCGAAAACGGCTATCGCGAAGCCAAGGATTTCATGCGCATGCTCATGCCGAGCCATGCCAAGGTGGTTCAGCCCTACCGCGAACTCACGCCGATTTTTGCGCGCAACGGCATCGAAGCGCAGCTCGATCGCATGTTGCAGCCGCAGGTAACCTTGAAGTCTGGCGGCTACATCATCATCAACCAGACCGAAGCGCTGGTGGCGATCGACGTCAATTCGGGCCGTTCGACGCGCGAGCACTCCATCGAGGATACCGCGCTGCAGACGAACCTCGAGGCTGCCGACGAAGTTGCCCGCCAGCTTCGCCTGCGCGACCTTGCCGGTCTGATCGTGATCGATTTCATCGACATGGAAGAGAACCGCAACAACCGCGCGGTCGAAAAGCGGATGAAGGATTGCCTCAAGGACGATCGCGCCCGAATTCAGGTCGGCCGCATATCGCACTTCGGACTTCTTGAAATGTCACGCCAGCGCATTCGCGCCAGCGTGCTGGAATCGACAACCCAGGTCTGCGCCATGTGTGGCGGCACGGGTCATGTACGTTCCGCTTCTTCGATCGCCCTTCATGTCATGCGGTCGATCGAGGAATACCTGCTGCGCCATTCGCAGAACAACATCATCGTTCGCACGACCGTCGCAACGGCACTGTATGTCCTCAACCACAAGCGTCAGAACCTTGCGGATCTCGAAGCGCGCTTCGGGCTGACAATCAGCATCGAGGCCGATGACAGCGTGGGTGCGCAGCACTTTGCGATCGACAAGGGCTCCATCGCCCTCGGGCCAATAGTTCCCCTTACGGAAACGCCCGCGCTCGGAATTGCCGACGATTTTGATGAATCCGACCCGGTCATCGACGAGACAGATGAGGAAACCGTCGAAAGTCCGGTCGGCGAAACCGCCAGAAGTGCCGACAATGACGACGCATCGCGCAAGCGCCGGCGCAAGCGGCGTCGCCGCGGCGGCCGCGACCGCCAGGAAGGTGCAGGTGCCGAGCAAGGCCAGTCTGCACGCAGTGACGACGACGGGGATGATGCCGATCAACCGCCCGTCGAAGGCGAAGATGCCGCCGCTACCAAGGCGCGCGAGGAAGAAAACGAGCGGCGCAAGAAGCGGCGGCGTGGCCGTCGTGGCGGACGCAAGAACAAGCGGTTCGAAGACGGGGACGATGTTGCACAACGGGCCGCGAAGCCAGTACCGGATGCAGAGCCGGTATTCGTGTCGATCCCGCTGCCAGACTTCGCCAAGCCAAAGACCATTGAAACCCTTGCCGATGCGGCAGAGGCGGCATCCACGCCCGCAATAGTTGAAGAGCCTGTTGTGGAAGCGGCTCCCGTGGCTGAGGACGCGGTGCCCGTTAAGAAGCCTGCAAAGCGCAAATCCCGCGCCAAGGCCGCAACGGAGGCCGACGTTGTTGCGGTTGAAGCCGCTGCTGTCGAAGTCGTCGCGGAAGCGCCAGTCAAGCCGAAGCGCGCTCCGCGCAAGTCGGCGAAGAAGACTGAGACAGTCGAGACGACACCCGAAGTAGCGCCCGTCGCTGAAGCGCCGGTTGAGCCTGTGGAGGCAACACCTGTGTCGGCACCTGAGCCGGTCGCGTCGCCGGAACCAAAGAAAGCCGACGATAGCAAGCCTGTCGTCACCTCTACGAGTCCGGCGGAAAAGAAAACTGAAAGTGAACCGGCTCCCAAGCGTGGCTGGTGGCAAAAGAAGGGCTTCTTTTGATCCCCTGCAATCTCGATGAATGACTTGAAAGACCGGCACCTTTGCCGGTTTTTCTTTGAAGAGACTTTGCCCGCCGCAGAATTGACCAAATGCGCTGGCTTCACAAAGTGGGGAGCACTGCGGGCCTCTCTTTCTTTCAAAGATCGATTTGGGTACGAATAGGACATGATTGCATTTCGAAAAATCAGTCAGAATAAATCGTTCATCGCCGTGGCGCGTACCGCGTTCGTAACGCTTATCACCGGCGCCCTTTGTGTTTCGCAAACGGTATCGACCAGGGCACAGTCGGCATCGGTACCGATTGTCCGCGACGCGGAAATCGAAGCGCTGGTCACCGACTATGCGACGCCAATCATCAAGACGGCGGGCCTTTCCAAGCAATCCATCAATATTGTTCTGGTCAACAATCGCAGTTTCAACGCGTTCGTGGATGGCCGTCGCATCTTCATCAACACGGGCGCCCTGCTCCAGGCCGAAACGCCCAACGAAATCATCGGCGTGCTCGCCCATGAAGTCGGCCATCTTGCCGGAGGCCATCAGTTCAAGCTGCGCGAGCAGCTTGCCAATGCGAAGACGATGGCCGTCGTTGCCGGGCTCGTTGGCATGGGCGCGATGGTTGCCGGGGCCGCAAGCCGCCAGGGCGGGCTAGCACAGGCCGGTGCCGGCGTCGCCATGGGCGGTACGGAAGTGGCCATGCGGGGCCTCCTCAATTACCAGCGCACGGAAGAGATGGCGGCAGACCGCTCCGCGGTCACTTATCTTGCAAACACTGGCCAATCCGCCAAGGGCATGCTGACGACGTTCGAGCGCTTCTCCAATGCCTTGGCATTAACGGGTACGCGCGCCGATCCCTACCGGATCAGCCATCCGCTGCCGCGGGAGCGCATCGCCAATCTGGAGACCTTGGCGCATGCGAGCCCCTACTTCGACAAGAAGGACAGTGCGGCCCTGCAGCAACGTCATGACATGATGCGCGGCAAGATCGCTGCCTATACCGGCGGTGGTGCAAGCGTTCTGCAAAGCTTCCGCAAGGATCCGCAGAATATCGGTGCCCGCTACGGTGATGCCATTGCGACCTATCTTAACGGGTCTTCGCAAGCAGCCATGTCGAAGATTGATGCCTTGATCAAGGAACAACCGAAGAATCCATACTTCCAGGAGATCAAGGGCGAGATCCTGCTCAAGCAGAACAAGGCAGCGGAGGCTGCGAAGGCATTCCAGAAGGCTAGTGCACTCGACTCGCGCAAATCCAGTCTCATCCGGATGAGTTACGGCCGGGCGCTGATGCTGACGGGCACTCCGGCCAATCTCAAAGAATCCGTTGATATCATCAAGGCCAGCATCGGGCGTGACCGCGAATCCCCGTCCGGCTATGCCTATCTTGCACAGGCCTATGGACAACTGGGCGATATGCCCCGTTCCGATCTCGCCAGTGCCGAAGAAAAATACTATTCCGGCAAGATCCAGGAGGCTCAAATCTTCGCGACCAGAGCTCAACGCGGCTTGAAAAGCGGCACGCCCGAGTGGATACAGGCCCAGGACATCATCAGTACCAAACGCAAAAGTAAATGAGACGCTGCGCCGCCGCCTCTCCTGAAGCACGGAATTTGAAAAAGGACAGTTCATAATGACAAAAGTCGCTCTGATTGGCGCAGCCGCAGGTCTTGTCGGCCTCGCAGCTCTCGCTCTGGGCTATCAGGCAGGTCGGACCCATGTGGCAGATGCCGCGCCGGATACAACAACGATTCCGGCAGCAACGTCGGACCGGGCCGAGATCGAGGGCATTGTCCGAAACTATCTGATCAACAATCCCGAGGTCATGATCGAGGTACAGACCGCGCTCAACGCCAAGCAGGAAGCGGCTCAGAAAGAAGCGTCCACGCAGGTTATCAGTGAAAACAAGGACAGGATTTTCCTGTCCCCGATGGACGCCGTCTTCGGGAACCCCAATGGCGACGTGACGATCGTGGAGTTCTTCGATTACAATTGCGGCTATTGCAAAAAGGCGCTTCCGGACATGGATGCATTGCTGCAAAGCGATCCGAACCTGCGCTTTGTCATGAAGGAATTTCCAATCCTCGGTGCCGATTCGACCCGTGCGCACATGGTCGCGAAGGCCTTCAAGGCCGTCATGCCGGACAAGTATCTTGAGTTCCACCGGGATCTGTTGGGCGGTGAAGGCCGTGCCACGGAAGAATCGGCAATGGCTATTGCGGTCAAACTCGGTGCCGATGAGACTCAAATCCGCGAGAAGATGAAATCCCCCGAGGTTGCTGCTGCTTTCCGCGACAATTACGAGCTCGCAAACAGTTTGAGCATAACGGGAACGCCGTCCTATGTCGTTGGCAACGAAGTCGTGCCAGGTGCGCTCGGCGCCGATGCACTGGCCGAGCGGATCAGCCATATTCGCAACCAATAGAGTAAATATGACGCATTCTGCCGGAGGGAATTCGCGGACAAGGTCGAGGGGTTTGGCGAGGCCGATGTTTATTAATCGGACGAAGCTGAAGCCCGAAGGATTTGGACCGAATTCACCCGGCCATTCGGGTTTCCGCCCCTCGATGAACTCGGGAGGCGGACACCCACTTTGTCACGCGGCTTCGTCGGATGCAAAAACATCGGCCTTGCCACCTTCCGCGTGGATTGTCGGCTATCCGAGAAACAGAATTGCGCCATATTTGCCGTCCGATACTCTAAATCTTTACTTCTGACTGGGAAAACCCTTTGTGGACAAGCAATAACGTAACTTTGCGGGCTTTTCGCTTGCCGATAAGCCGTCTATATGGGACCACGATTTCGCAAACCGTCCGGTAAATCATGAAGCAGCAAATCTTTATTCTCAACGGCCCGAACCTCAACATGCTGGGAAAGCGTGAGCCGGGGATCTACGGTGCGACGACATTGAGCGATATCGAAGCGTTGTGCCGTGCGGAAGGTGAAAACCTTGGTGTCGAAATCGTGTTTCGCCAGTCCAACCACGAGGGTGATCTGGTCAGCTGGATTCAGGAGGCAGGCGAGCGTCAAGCATTGGTTTTGATCAATCCCGCCGCCTACACGCATACATCCATCGCATTGCATGACGCCATCCGCGCGGCCTCTGTAACGCTGGTGGAAGTTCATCTCTCGAATATTCACGCGCGCGAGTCATTCCGCCACCACTCCTATGTTTCCTCTTTGGCCAAAGGGGTGATATGTGGCTTCGGAGTCGATGGCTACGTGATGGGCCTGCGCGCACTCATCAAGCTGGCGTCGCAATAGCCGACGCTGCCGAACAGAAATAAGGGGCTTGAAAAAGCATGGCTAACAGAAACACCGGGATCGACAAGGTCATGATCCGCGACCTCGCGGAAATCCTGAACGAAACGGACCTCACGGATATCGAGATCGAACAGGGCGACCTTCGTATTCGTGTATCGAGGCAGGTCACGGTCCAGGCGGCGGCGCCACAACCGTTTTATGCGCAGGCCCCTGCAGCTGCTCCTGCGGCCGCGACGGCGCCTGCTGCTCCCGTTGCAACCCCGGCCGGCGATCCCTCCAAGAATGCTATCCCCTCGCCCATGGTCGGGACCGTATACATGGCTCCCGCGCCGGGTGCGCGCAACTTCATCGAGGTGGGAACGCAGGTCAAGGAAGGCCAGACGCTGCTGATCATCGAGGCGATGAAAACAATGAACCAGATCCCCTCGCCACGCGCCGGGACGGTCACTTCAATCCTCGTCAGCGACAGCCAGCCTGTCGAATACGGCGAATTGCTGGTCGTGATTGAGTAAGTTCCCGGAAGCTTGAGCAGATCGAGAGCGTAATGTTTCAGAAAATCCTCATAGCCAACCGTGGCGAAATTGCATTGCGCGTCCTGCGTGCGTGCAAAGAGCTTGGCATACAGACCGTCGCCGTTCACTCGACGGCTGACGCTGACGCGATGCATGTGCGGCTTGCCGACGAAAGCGTCTGCATAGGACCGCCTCCCTCACGCGAGAGCTATCTGAATATCCATCAGATCGTTGCTGCCTGCGAAATCACCGGCGCCGATGCGATCCACCCCGGATACGGATTCCTTTCGGAAAACGCCAAGTTCGCCGAGATTCTCGAGGCACACAACATCACATTCATTGGCCCCACCGCAGCACATATTCGTGTCATGGGCGACAAGATCGAAGCCAAGCGCACTGCAAAGCGCCTCGGCATCCCGGTCGTTCCAGGTTCGGATGGCGGCGTGACGGACGACAAGGAAGCCGCCCGGATCTGCGCTGAAATCGGCTACCCCGTCATCATCAAGGCTTCTGCCGGCGGCGGCGGCCGCGGCATGAAGGTCGCCATGAACGAGGAGGAGCTCTCCGTAGCTCTCTCCACGGCACGAACAGAAGCAGGCGCTGCCTTTGGCGATGATGCCGTCTACATCGAAAAATACCTGCAGAAGCCCCGCCATATCGAAGTCCAGATCATGGGCGACGGCAATGGCAAGGCGGTGCATCTCGGCGAACGTGACTGCTCGCTGCAGCGCCGCCACCAGAAAGTCTGGGAAGAGGCCAACTCGCCTGCGCTCAATTCCGATGCGCGCGAGCGCATTGGCATGATCTGCGCCAATGCGATGGCTGACATGGGTTACAGGGGCGCCGGCACCATCGAGTTCCTCTATGAAAACGGTGAATTCTACTTCATCGAGATGAATACGCGTCTCCAGGTAGAGCATCCCGTCACCGAAGCGATCACTGGCATCGACCTTGTTCATGAACAGATTCGCGTTGCCTCGGGCGGCGGCCTGTCAGTGACCCAGGATGACATCCGCTTTTCTGGTCATGCCATCGAATGCCGTATCAATGCGGAGGATCCGCGCACGTTTACGCCTTCACCAGGCAAGATCACCCATTACCATACGCCCGGCGGCCTCGGTATTCGCGTCGATTCCGGCGTCTACACGGGCTACAAGATACCGCCCTATTATGACAGCCTCATCGGCAAGCTCATCGTCCATGGGCGCAACCGTGTCGAATGCATGATGCGTCTGCGGCGGGCGCTGGACGAGTTCGTTGTGGATGGAATCAAGACCACATTGCCACTCTTCCAGGACCTGATAAACAATCCTGACATTGCCAATGGCGATTATGATATTCATTGGCTGGAAAAATATCTGGCTGGCGACACAGCAGACACTGCAGAAGAATAGGCATGTCGGGTAGAGACCCGGAAGAGATCTTCAGAATTGACCCCGCGTTGCTGTTGCGCGCCTATGCGACCGGGGTCTTTCCCATGGCTGAAGAAGCCGACAATCCTGAAATTTTCTGGGTTCGTCCTGAAAAACGCGGCATCATTCCCTTCGAGAATTTTCACGTTTCACGCAGCCTGCGCAAGGTTGTCCGGCAGGGTCGCTTCGATATTCGCAGGGATACCGACTTCGCCGGCGTCATTGACGGTTGCGCCAGTGGTAGCGGTGAAAGAGCCCGTACCTGGATCAACGGGCCCATTCGCGAGGCCTATTCCAGGCTGTTCGACCTAGGCTATTGTCACACGGTGGAAGCCTGGCACGACGGAGAACTGGTCGGCGGCCTCTATGGCATCGCACTTGGCTCTGCCTTCTTCGGCGAAAGCATGTTTTCGCGCCAAAGAGACGCTTCGAA
Source organism: Phyllobacterium lublinensis (assembly GCF_020164435.1). Classification (GTDB taxonomy): domain Bacteria; phylum Pseudomonadota; class Alphaproteobacteria; order Rhizobiales; family Rhizobiaceae; genus Phyllobacterium; species Phyllobacterium lublinensis. The sequence goes on from NZ_JAIUDQ010000009.1 coordinate 49,265, forward strand.
GGTCTGCCTCGTCCATCTCGTCAGCCATCTGATCGAGAAGGGCTATACTTTGCTCGATACGCAGTTCACCACCAACCACCTGGAATCATTCGGTGCCGTCGAGGTCCCGCGCCGCCAGTATCAGAAGATGCTGGAGAATGCGCTGGCGCAGCCGGCGGAATTCTAGGTTGCCATCACTTCTGATCGCCGTGTCATACGATCACATTGCCGTGTTAGCATGAAGCCGTGCACGCACGATGCATCACAATGCAACAATTTTTATTTGCGGATGTCGGGTTAACCTCCACCCGTTCGTCCTAGATGCGGCAAGTCCAGAAGGAGATCTATCATGAAAGTAAATCCATACCTGCTTTTTGACGGACAATGCGAACAAGCATTCAAGTTTTACGAAGACGTATTGGGTGGCAAGATCGAGGCGATGATCCGATTTGACGAAATGCAAGAGAGTGGTGACTATCCGCCCGAGTCCGCGAAGAAAATCATGCATGTGTCATTGAGGTTCGGTGACAATGTCCTGATGGGATCCGACGATCCATCTCCCAATTTTCAGAAGGCACAGGGCATGAGCGTTGCCCTTCACACGGAAACGCCAGCCGACGCAGAGGGCATATTTGCGGCTCTTTCAAGGGACGCAACAACCATGATCATGCCTATCGGTGAAACGTCCTGGGCGCTACGGTTTGGAATGTTTGTCGATCGGTTCGGCACGCCCTGGATGATCAACTGCTCCAAGCCGATGTAATCTTCAATACATCCAGCGCGGCCGGTTAAATCGGCCGCCTCATCCCTTGTCGGGTGCAGGTACGTCCGACTTCTGCTTGCAGCTTTTCAGCCAGACGTCATAGACCGGATGCTCGACCGCATTGAGCCCCGGGCTGTCAGCGAACATCCAGCCGGAAAAAATCCGGCGAATCTTCCGATCGAGCGTAATCTCATCGACTTCCACGAACGTGTCCGTCTTCGGCGCTTCAGTATCGGGACGCGTGTAGCAGGCACGCGGCGTAAGTTGCAGCGCCCCGAACTGCACCGTCTCGTCGATATAGACGTCAAAGCTGGTGATGCGGCCGGTGATCTTGTCGAGGCCTGAAAACACCGCGATCGGGTTGGTAATCTTTTCATCGGCATATGCCCGCATACCGGACGCCAGGGACACCAGGCTCAAAGCCATCAAACCGATTACGACAAGGCGCGCATTCATGCGGAAGGGAAAGGACAGAGTCGAGCGGATCATTTCACTTCCGGTTCAAGGTTGCCAGGGAGATAGCGATTCCAGCCGTCGATAATGACCAATTGTGGCAGAAGAAGATCAGGCGACAATTGCCGGGATCATGAACCGGGCGTCCAGGCATCGTAATCGCCGGTGACCGTAGGGCGGTTGTCGCCATGAGCGATGGAGCCTTTCGGGTGGTATGCGGCCGGGGACCCCGTCAAGTTGGGCTGATGGTTCTTTTCCCACGCATAGGGCTTGTAGTTTTCGCTTGAAGGCGGCGTGTCGACCCGGTGGTGGATCCAGCCATGCCATCCAGCAGGAATAGCAGAAGCTTCGGCATAGCCGTTATAGATGACCCAGCGCCGCTTTCGCCCTTCGGAATCAAACGTACCCTCATAGTAAACGTTGCCGAACTGGTCGGTGCCCACCTTCGTACCCTTGCGCCATGTGAAAAACCGGGTACCGAGGGTCTGTCCGTTCCACCAAGTGAAAAACTGGGTAATGAAAGTCTTCATGGCTGTCCTGCTTTGTCCATAACGCTATGGCAATTCATCGGTTTATGGCCGTATCACTGGCCGATAGCAAGGGTCAAGTTGACGCGTGATCCAACCGCATCTTGAAACCGGCATGGGTCTTCTCGAAACCGAGCCGCTGGTAAAATCGGTGGGCATCCGCGCGTTTGGCGTTGGACGTCAGTTGCACGAGTGTGATGCCTCGTTCCCTCGCCACGTCGAGGCAATGAATAATCAGCCGGGAGCCAACACCCTTGCCGCGCATGTCGGCGCGGGTCTGAACGGCTTCAATGGCCATTCGGCGGGTGCCTCGCCCGGTCAGGGAGGTGATGAAAGTCACTTGGGCCGTGGCCACGACGTCACCTTCAACGACACCAACAAATAGCAGGTCGTTGGGGCTTTCCTCGATGGCCGTGAACGCACTTTCATATTGCGGCAGCGCGACGGGATCGGTCGTGTCACCATGGCCGCCGACCGAATCTTCTGCAAAAAGCCTGATCAGCGACGGCAGATCATCGCGCGTAGCGTCACGAACGGTCAGACTGGTGTCCATGCTCACGGCGCCAGCTCATACCCTGTCAGCGATTTCTCAAGCACGACAACAGATATGCCGGAATTCGGCTCACCCCAATTCTCCGTGCGGCCATTGGTCCGTTCGAACCCCCTGCTTTCATAAAAGCGGATAGCATTTTGATTTTTCTCGATAACCTCGAGTTGCAATGCAAACACGCCCGGGAAAGCACTCTCCACTTCCGCAAGCAGGAGGGAGCCGACGCCCTGCTTTTGATATTCCGGGTGCACGTAAAGCTGGTTGAGAATGGACAGCTTGTGATCCTTCTGCGACGCATATGCCATGCCCAATATGTCAGCGCCATCATCGGCAATGATGAACTCGGAATAGGGCTTGGCCAGCTGCTTCTTCAACGCGTCCAGCGAATGATAACGATTGGTAATGGCGTTGACCTTCTCGACGCCATATACATCGTCATACGTCGCGTGCCAGGTAAGGGCGAGCATGTCCCGGACAGTGTCCAGATCTTCCTTGGTGGCGCTGCGAACCCACATTTAGTCGACGATCCCAAGCTTGGACTTGACCAGGTCGCTCACTGCCTGCGGATTGGCCTTGCCGCCCGTCGATTTCATCACTTGTCCGACAAACCAGCCGGCAAGGCTCGGTTTTGCCTTCGCCTGTTCGACCTTGTCCGGGTTGGCGGCGATGACGTCGTCGACAGCCTTTTCGATCGCGCCCGTATCGGTGACCTGCTTCATGCCGCGGCTTTCGACCAGCTCGCGCGGATCACCACCCTCGTTCCAGACGATTTCGAACAAATCCTTGGCGATCTTGCCGGAAATGGTGCCTTCCTTGATCAGGTCGATCACTGCACCGAGCTGCGCCGGCGAAACCGGGGATTCCTCGATGCCCTTGCCGGCCTTGTTCAAGGCGCCCAACAAATCATTGATGACCCAATTGGCCGACTGCTTGCCGTCACGTCCGTCTGCAACAGCCTCATAATAATCGGCAATGGCCTTCTCGGTCACCAGGATCGATGCATCATAGACAGAAAGCCCCTGCTCGGAGACAAGGCGGGTCTTCTTGTCGTCCGGCAATTCCGGAAGGTCCGCCTTCAATTCATCGACATAGGCTTGTTCGAATTCGAGCGGAAGCAGATCAGGATCGGGGAAATAACGGTAATCATGCGCCTCCTCCTTGGATCGCATCGAGCGCGTTTCACCCTTTACCGGATCGAACAGGCGCGTTTCCTGATCAATCGATCCACCATCTTCAAGGATAGCGATCTGGCGGCGTGCCTCATATTCGATTGCCTGTCCGACAAAACGGATCGAGTTGACGTTCTTGATTTCGCAACGCGTGCCAAATTCGCCACCGGGCCTGCGTACGGAGACGTTGACGTCGGCGCGCATCGAGCCCTCGTCCATATTGCCGTCACACGTGCCGAGGTAGCGGACGATGGTGCGAAGTTTGGTCAGGTAGGCCTTCGCCTCGTCGGACGAACGCATATCCGGCTTGGATACGATTTCCATCAGCGCGACACCGGACCGGTTCAGGTCGACATAGGACATGGTCGGGTTCTGGTCGTGCAGCGACTTTCCGGCATCCTGCTCGAGATGCAGGCGCTCGATGCCGATCTCGATGTCCTCGAACTCGCCCTTTTTGTCGGGGCCGACCGAAATGATCATCTTGCCTTCGCCGACGATGGGCTGCTTGAACTGCGAAATCTGGTAGCCCTGCGGCAAATCCGGATAGAAATAGTTCTTGCGGTCAAACACGGATTTCAGGTTGATCTGCGCCTTCAGACCAAGCCCGGTTCGAATGGCTTGGCGTACGCACCATTCATTGATCACCGGCAACATGCCTGGCATCGCGGCATCGACCAGCGACACATTCTCATTCGGCTCGGCGCCGAAAGTCGTGGACGCACCGGAAAACAGTTTCGAATTGGAGGTGACCTGCGCATGAACTTCCATGCCAACGACGATCTCCCAATCGCCTGTGGCACCGGAAATGAAACGCTTGGGTTCGGGCGTACGGGTATCAACGAGAGTCATGCTGGCCTGTCATTCCTGGCTAAAAAATTCTCTCCATTGGCTAGTGCAATCCGTCTGATGAGGCAAGTGTTTCTCAACTTCTTCGTCCGAAGAATGAGGAAATGCCGGCCTTGATGACAACCTTGGCCGATCCACCAAAGTCGGGGTTTACCTTTTAACGCGTCTGCCTTGGCGGGACACGGCTGACAGATCAGCCGCGCAGATGGTCCTTGCCAAGATGCCCAAGGACCACATCCAGCAAAGCCCGCAGTCGAGGCAGCCGTCTCAGGTCGCGATGGTAACCCAACCATGTGTCACGGCCGGGCGGTTGATCCGGTATGTCCACAAGTCTGATGTCCTTCATGGTATCGCCCAACGGTCTTGGAAGCACAGCCAGGCCCACTCCCCTTGCGCAGAGAGAAGCCTGCACCTCCCGGTTGTTGCTGCGCATTGCAACTGTCGCATTGGGAAATTGGCGGTTCAGCCATTCGACGTCGGGCATCCCGCCAAAGGCCTCGTCCATGGTCACCAGCTTGACCCCTTCCCCGCCCACTGCGGGATCGGAGGTTCCGATCGGCGCATACAGACCATAGTCAATATGAACGAGCCGCCGCGAAACGACGTTGGCTTCGGTGAATGGCTTGATTCTGAACACAAGGTCCGCTTCACGCCGCGCAAGATCGAGAAGACGGAAATCCGTAACGAGTTCGACCACAACCCTTGGATAGATAGTGTGGAAGTCCGCAAGAATTGGTGACAGGACGTGCAGGCCGAACCAGTCGGAACAGGATAGGCGTATCACACCGTCGAGCTGCCGCTCCTGGCCTGCAAGTTGCCTCTGCAAGCCAAGCATCTCTTCTTCCATTCGCTCCGCATGCGGAAGAGCAAGCGCACCCTCATCCGTCAGCACGAACCCCTCGGCAGTCCGCTGAAACAGTGAATGGCCAGCGGCTTCCTCGAATGCCCTCAGTCGCCTGCCCATGGTTGGCTGGGTAAGACCAACCTGGCGCGCAGCCGCGCCCAAGGTTCCTTCCCTGGCAATGGCCAGAAATATTCTGACATCACTCCATTCCATGAATTGCCCACCCATACAAAAATGCATGAACATCATGCATTTAATTTCATTTTCATTCAAGAAAGAACACAGCATGCTCGGGCAACTCGAACACAGGATTGATACAAATGGACACCATGAAGGTTGAGATGACCGAGCAAAACGGCTCTACATTTCATCAGACAACCGCTGCACGGCCGGTCGCTGCGGCCGGAGAGGTGCTCGTGCGCATTGCGGCGAGCGGCGTAAACCCGCTCGATACAAAAATACGGGCGGGCAATGCGGCGCACGCGGCACACCCGCTTCCGGCAATCCTCGGTATCGACCTTGCGGGCGTGGTCGAGGCTGTCGGAGGAGAGGTGAGCGGGTTCAATCCGGGTGATGAAGTATATGGTATGACGGGTGGTGTCGGTGGCATTCAAGGCTCGCTCGCCGAATATTCGGCCGTCGACGCAAGGCTGCTGGCATTGAAGCCGTCAACCCTGTCCATGCGCGAAGCGGCCTCGCTGCCGCTTGTTTTCATCACCGCCTGGGAGGGCCTGGTCGACCGGGCGAAGGTCAAACGTGGACAGAAAGTCCTGGTTCTCGGTGGTGCAGGCGGTGTCGGTAACATGGTGGTGCAGATTGCCACATCTTTTGACGCAGATGTCTACGCCGTCGATGGCCCGCAAAAGGCCGACTACATCCGGAGTATTGGAGCAACTGCCATTGATCGTTTGGAGGACGTCAACGAATACGTATCCCGATACACGCAAGGCCACGGCTTTGACGTCGTGTACGACACCCTCGGCGGGACAGGCCTGGATACAGCTTTCAACGCAGTGGCTCGCTTCGGTCATGTGGTCAGCAGTCTCGGCTGGGGAACGCATTCCCTTGCTCCCCTGTCGTTCAAGGCGGCAACCTATTCAGGAGTGTTTACATTGTTGCCGCTGCTGACCGGCGAAGGCCGGGCCCATCACGGCGATATCCTTCGTGAAGCGACCAGGCTCGCAGAAGCGGGCAAGTTGGTTCCAAGGCTTGATCCGCGCCGGTTCGACATGACCAATGTCGCTGCTGCACATCGACTGATCGAGACCCGACAGGCAAACGGAAAACTCGTCATCGATATCGGGTAGTTTTCACTAGCCCCTGGCTAGGGTTGCAAACCCTCGAGCATCTCGCGCAGCACCATGCGCTTATAGTATTCCACCAGCGCAGCACCCTCGCTGCGCTCCACCGATATGGCGAGGCGCATTGTGGCTTCACCGAGTTGCATGATGAGGAAACTTGAGGTTTCAAGTTCCGTCCAGTCCGCCATGGGATCGACGCGTGCCCGCGCCGCCGCCAACACAGCGCCATTGATCCGGCTATCGGCAAGGTCAATGTCACGCAGTGCAGTGTCGGCTTGCGTGCCCGACCAGATGTCCCGCATCACCGGTTCGGCCAGGAACATCGCGTAGTATATGTCGATCAACGCCCCGAAGGCGTTGCGGAGCCCTTCAATGTCCCGCACGTCCTGCAGGTTCTCTGCAATACAGGCCTGGCCGGCATCATTGTAGCGTTCTGCCAGCGTACGGATGATAGACCCCTTGTCCGGGAAGTACTGGTAGAGGGAGCCGATGGAAATGCCTGCCATTTCGGCCACGTCGCTCATGCGCATGCCGTCGCTTCCACCGCGCTCGATCAAGGCCGATGCACAGGCAAGAATTCGCTCCACCCGCTCGCGGCTGCGCTTCTGCGTCGGTTCCCGCCTCGCGCCTTCAATGGCCGTATTCTGATTCATGAGTATTCCTCACATTCCGCTTGACTCCCATAATATGAGGATTTATCACATTTGCAAATATGAGACATACTCATGTTTAAAGGGAGATGAAAATGACCACTTTCCATGCCTCGCGATTTCCTGTTCTCATCGTTGGCGGCACCGGCAAGACCGGACGCCGCGTCGCCGAGCGTCTGACAGCGCGAGGCATTCCGGTTCGCCTTGGCTCTCGCAGCGGCAACCCCGTCTTCGACTGGGAGAATCCCGCCACCTGGACAACCGCTCTGGACGGGGTATCGGCGGCCTATATCACCTACTACCCCGATCTCGCAGTGCCCGGCGCAGCCGAAGCCGTCGGCGAACTCGCCCGCCTTGCCATCCGCAAGGGCGTCAAGCGCCTCGTCCTCCTCTCCGGCCGCGGCGAACCGGAAGCGCAGCGCGCCGAACAGATGCTGCAGGCATCGGGCGCGGACTGGACCATTGTTCGTGCCAGCTGGTTCATGCAGAACTTCAGCGAGAGCATGCTCGTCGGCCCAATCCTGGCCGGTCGGATGGCGTTGCCGGTCGATCGCGTGCGCGAACCTTTCATCCATGCCGACGATATCGCCGATGTGGTTGCGGCTGCCCTCACCGATGATCGCCATATCGGCCAGCTCTACGAGGTCACCGGACCTCGGATGCTCACCTTCGCCGAAGCCACCGCTGAAATAGGCGCGGCCGCCGGGCGCACCATCGACTACCGCACCATCACGCCGGATGCGTTCATGCAGGACCTCGAACGCGAGCAGGCACCAGCCGACATCGCCGCACTCGTCAACGAACTGTTCTCGGTCGTGCTCGACGGCCGCAACGAATATTTGACCGACGGCGTTCAACAAGCTCTCGGCCGTAGCCCCCGTGATTTCAGCGAATATGCGCGCGAAACGGCCGCAACAGGCATCTGGGAGGGCGCGAAATGATCGCCCTCATCCCACTCCTCACACTTGTGGCCGCGCTTGGAACCGGCTTGATGGCTGGCTTGTTCTTCGCCTTTTCCAGTTTCATCATGGCAGCGCTGGCCAGGCTGCCTGCCGAGCAAGGCATCGCCGCCATGAACTCGATCAACGTCACCATTCTCAACGCCACATTCGGCCTCGCCTTTTTCGGCACGGCGGCGCTTTGTGTCGTGCTTGGCATCGTCAGTATCCTGTACTGGCCCGCTCCTGGCTCGGCATGGCTGCTGGCAGGAAGCCTGCTCTACCTCGTTGGCACGATCGCGGTCACCATGGTGTTCAACGTTCCGCTCAATGATGCACTGGCCGCGATTGCACCGGCGAGCCAGGAAGGCGCGGCCCTTTGGACCCGCTACTTCGCCGAATGGCTGCCGTGGAACCATGTGCGCACGCTCGCAAACATCGCCGCGCTCATCGCATTCATTTCCGCCCATGCTAGGCAGGCCGCCCTGTAACAGCTGCCCCTGCACAACGCGGCCGCCTGCGTTGTTTCGATATCGGGTTGAGAAAAACAAGCCCTTCGGGCACAATCCGGCCATCAAAGACCAGGAGCAACCCGCAATGTACCAGCCGCCGCATTTCCGCGAGGACAGGCTTGAAATCCAGCACGAGCTGATCAAGGCGCACCCGCTCGGCCTGATGATCTCGACTGGCGAAGAGGGTCCGCTGGCCAATGCCATTCCGTTCCTGCTCGATGCGGATGCCTCACCCAAGGGGACATTGCGGGCTCACCTCGCCCGCGCCAATCCGCAATGGCGCGCCCTGGCTGCAGATGGCCGGGCACTCGTCGTCTTCCAGGGCGCCGACAGCTACGTGACGCCGTCGTGGTATGCCACGAAACGGGAGACCGGCAAGGTCGTGCCCACCTGGAACTACGCCGTTGTCCAGACGCGCGGCACGGCCAGAATTATCGAAGACCGCGAGTGGCTGGCGCACCACGTTGCACAGCTCACCGGCCACAATGAAGCATCCCGTGCCGAACCTTGGGCCGTCGACGACGCGCCTCAAACCTTCATCGACGCCCAGCTCAAAGGCATCGTCGGCATCGAGATCGACATTGCAGCCATTGAAGGCAAGTGGAAGGTCAGCCAGAACCGTCCGGAAAACGATCGCATTGGCGTGGCAGACGGGCTCGAAGCCGATCAGTCCACGGCCGAAGCACGCGCCATGGCTGAGATGGTGCGACAACGGGGTGGATCGGCTCGGTAGAATTCCGCAATTGCGGACGCTGGCCATCGGCCGTTATTGAAACGTCATCCAAGTTTCGCAATGTCGGCAGCCGATGAAAATCGAACAGCAGCCTCGACATTGGCAGGCAACTTGAAACGCCGGCGATATTCGCCGGGTGTCAATCCGGCGAGCCGGCGGAACAGACGGCGGAACGATGTCAGGTCCGAATATCCAACCTCGAATGCAATCTCCTCGACCGGGCGGTCCTCGAGTTCCAGCATCTGCTTGGCTTCCTCGACCCTCAGCCATTGAATGTACTCGAGTGGCGAATAGCCGGTTGCCTTGCGGAAGCGCCGGTCGAACGACCGCTTCGGCAAGCCGGAGATGTGGAGCAACTCGGAGAGAATGTCCGCCGATTGGTAATTCAACGGCGCGTAGTCCTGGCATTTTTTGACGACCGCATCCCCGTGGTCCACGTTTGCGATCATGGATGCATATGGCAACTGACCGTCACGATGCCATTGGTAGAGGAACATCTTGGAAATGCGGATCGCTTCCGCCGTGCCCGCATGACGGGCAATCAGATACAGCGTGAGATCCTGCCATGAGGACGCGCCGCCAGCGCATACGATTGAATGGCCGGTACCTGCCTGGACCAGGATGCGCTCCTCCTTGAGGTCGACTTTCGGATACTGGCTGCGGAACAAGGGGGCATACATCCAATGGGTCGTCGCCGGCTGCCCGTCCAGAAGCCCCGCCTCGGCGAGCACGATCGAGCCCCCACAGGCGGCCAGCAATCTTGCACCTCGTCGATGCATCGCAACAATCCAGTCAAGCAGCCTGCGGTCAAGAGCCCGCAAGGATTGAGGCGTGTCGACGAGCACATTTGGAACAACGATGTAGTCCGTCTCCTCAATGGCGTCGATTGTGGCCTGAGGCATGATGGTCACGCCGGTGATCAGGGTCAAAGGACCGGGGTCTGCCGCTACCAGGCGCGGAGAAAACAGAACTTCACTTGTCGGCTCGTTTGAACTGCTTTTCCAGTTCGCGCCAGCGATCCAGAGCGTATCGAAAATTCCGTACATGATCGAGGGATCGCATTCGCGAAAAGCCACGATGCTCACCCGCAATGGCGGGTTTGCGTCTCGACAATGTGGCTCAACCTGCTTCATAGCGGCCAGTCTGCCTCTGTTGAGAACAGTTCGCAACACGTAAACAACGTCGCGAAACAGACGGCATCCCGCCGTCTGTTCGAAAGGGGTGGTTATCGCAATGGAACTGAACACCGAAAAACTGCAGTCGCTGCTGGGTGTCATGGTCAACGAGCTCGGCGCAGCACAGAACGCTGCCCTCGTGATCGTGGGAGACGAACTGGACCTTTACCGCAAGATGATGGACCGGGGCCCCGTCACGGCCGCCGAGCTGGCAAAAGCCACCAACACCAGGGAACGCTACGTCCAGGAATGGCTTTCCGCGCAGGCCGCGTCCGGATTCGTCGGATATGATGCAGAAACGGAAACGTTCGAGCTGTCTCCCGAACAGGCGGCAGTCTTCGCGATCGATGACAGTCCGGTCAACATGGTCGGAGGATTTCAGGCACTTGACGCCGTCTTTGCCGATCGTGCGAAGCTGACGCACGCGTTTCGGCATGGCGGTGGTGTTTCCTGGAAAGAGCGGTGCAGCTGCATGTTCTGCGGCACAGACCGCTTTTTCCGGCCGGGCTACAAGGCCAACCTCATCCAGCATTGGCTACCTTCGCTTGAGGGCGTCATCGAGAAACTTGAAAGCGGTGCATTGGTCGCCGATGTGGGTTGTGGTTTCGGTTCTTCGACGCTGCTCATGGCCAAGGCGTTTCCGAACTCGGAGTTCATAGGCATCGATTTTCATGGCCCTTCGATTGAACATGCGAATGAACACGCGAAAGGTATCGCCAACGTCCGCTTTGCGACTGCACGAGCACAGGATTTTGAGGGCGAGGGCTTTGACCTGGTCACAATCTTCGATGCGCTCCATGACATGGGCGACCCCGTTGGCGCCATACGTCATATAGCAAAGGCGATCGAGACCGACGGGACCCTGATGGTGGTCGAGCCGATGGCCGGCGACCATCTCTCGGACAACCTCAATCCGGTGGGCCGCGTCTTTTACGCCGCTTCAGCCAACACCTGCGTCCCTGCATCCCTGGGCCAGGAAGTGGGTGCGGCACTCGGTGCGCAAGCTGGCCAGGCCAGGCTGACGCAAGTGCTGAACGAAGGCGGCTTTTCCCGGGTACGCAGGGCAACAGGCACGCCCTTCAACATGGTACTGGAAGCCCGGCTCTAGCCCATGTCGAGAATCGATCGCGAGGGTGGCCAGCGCTACCCTCGCGATGTGATAATCCAGTGCGAGTCATCTGGCCTGCCCCCAGTAGCATTCTTCCGAAATCCACGTACATTGCAGCTTGGGGAAACCACCGGTTGCAATTGTACTGCTGTCCTCGCGCCTCAATACCTGCGTGGTCCAGCCGAGGCGACCGTATGGCGGGAGGAACGCATGGGGTTCGAAATCTTTGCCGGGGCCATATTCGTCGGTGGGACGATTGCACTGACGCTCAGCTGCTATTTCCTGATGCGGTGGATGAGCGGCAACGAGCACGAGACCCACGAAAAGGATCTGGCGAGTTCCGTGGTCTTCCGTGTCTCGGCCCTGCACGGGTTGATACTGGCGCTGGTCTTTGCCCAGGAAATGTTCGGTTATCAGCAGCTCCGGCTTCAGACCGCCACCGAGGCCAATGCCATTGCCGATGTCTACTTCGATGCCGGGCGTTATGGTGACACCGAGAAGGTGCCGATCCAGAAGGAACTCTCCGAGTATATCCGCGTCGTTATCGACAAGGAATGGCCGGGGCTCGGCAAGACAAACAGGCTGTCGCCGGAAGCCTGGGCTCAGTGGGATGAGGCTTATCGTGCAATTCTCGATCTTGTGCCGGGAAATCCCCGCCAGCAAAGCCTGCGCAGTCATATGCTCGACCGGATTTACCTCGTCTCGGAAAGCCGCACGAAGCGCGAGAGCACCGTTGCCGATTCCCTCAACGGGATATTCTGGTTCGCCGCCATTTCCGGGATGATTTTCATCGCCCTCGCCTACTATTCTTATCCGCCCACGCGCCGCAATGTTGTGTTGATCTCACTGTTTGGCGCTTATACGGGCGTCATCCTCTTCCTCATCTATGCCTTTTCAAACCCATATGCCCAACCGGCGGAGCTCAGTCCGGGCCCGTTCATAAGGCTGCAGGAACAGATCGCCAGCCTGACATCAGCAAGTTGAGCGTTTCTATTCTGTGCTGTCAGTGAAACCGCCCGGTGCCGCCTTGTGCGGGATCGACCAACCGAAATAGACCTCTGCGTCGGTGACCTTGCCATTGCGGATCGTCAGGATTTCCGTGTTGCGAAACCTGTGACCGTCCGTGCTGCGGCCCTCGTAAGTCACGAATACCTTGTCGCCCGCCGGAACGAGGTGGATAAACTCGAAGCCTGCAATGCTCCTGCTATTGGGCCAGCAGCGTTCAAAATAGGCCGCGCGATCTATGCGATTGTCGAGCGGGCTGGTGAAATGGAAATCCTCGGCGATCAGCAGCTCGATTGCGGCCCGGTCCTTCGCCACATAGGCCTCATAGGTAGCCCGGGCGACCTCCGCCATATCCTTCGCCATATCCCGCTCCTCCCTGTGATGATCCTATAATCGCGATCTGAGAGTGAAGGTTCCGAACAATCCTGCCACGCTTTGACAACCGGCCTGTGCGCGCTATATATCCGCCCTCCACCGGATGGAGTCCTTATGTCTTCTCAGTCTGAGTCCCGCTAAGGCCCCAGCTTCCTTGAAAGTTGGGGCGTGAAAACAGGAGCCCCGCGCCGATAGCTCGGCGGCGGATGCGTTCACATGGGCTTTTGCCCGTTTTCCTCAGGACTACAGACATGGACATTTCGCGCGACGAACAGCGCATTCTTCACCTGCTCGCCCAGGGCGGCAAAATTCTGCTTAAAAAGGACGAGCGCAAGACCATTCACGAGATCATCTGCCTTACCCGCGATGGTTCGCGTTACATGGCCTGCGATCTGCGGCTGTTTCGCAAGTTGAAACAGAAGCGCGCCATTGCCTCTGCCTGCGGTGGCCCTTACCGGGTCACCCGTCGCGGGCTGGAACTGGTGCGGGCAGAGCCCGACAATAGATAGGCAATGCCAACTTTCCCCACGGTGAGCGATCACCGTGGGGATTCGTCAAAAATCTTCCCGCTCCGGTATGCGTCCGAAAGCAATCTTCGAACCGATATAATTGCCCGGACCATTGACCGGACCCAGATTAAGCGCCTTCGACCCATGGCGGCTGCGAACCTTGTCGAGCATGTCCGACACGCGTTCCCACTGGCCCCGCTGCTTCATCGTTTCGCCTGTGTCAAAGAGATCGTGGGTCGCCTCGTCCTCGCTGGAAAGTTCGTGCAGCACCACCGTGACCGTGCTGATGTTTCGCATCTCGCCCGATTTCACCAGTTTCTCGTGCAAACCATTGAGACAATTAAGGAAAGTGTGGTCATCCCGCGCCGGACGAAACTGGCCCTCCAGCGTCGCCCGGCTGTCGCGTCGCACCCCGACCGTATAGCTCAGGGCACCGGCGCGATAATGGGAGCGCCGCAGGCGGCGGGCAGCGCTCAGCGTCAGCAACCTTGCGCATTGCAGCACCCGTTCCGGCGCGCGCCAATCCGGCGGCAGGTTGCGGCCATGGCCGAACATGCGCTTGACCGTCTCGGGCTTTTCTACCGCATAACCATGCAGCGCCGACACGAAACGTTCGCCTTCAACGCTGTTCCAGATGGCGCGGGCGTGCTTTGGCGCAATGTCCCACAGGCCGCCAACGGTGGTGATCCCCGCCTCGCCCAAGCGCGCTTCCATACCCTTGGAAATGCCCGGCAGGTCACGTAATTCGAGTTGCAGCAGCCGTCCCGGCAGGTCAGCATGATCAAGCATGACGAAACCGTCCGGCTTGTCCATTTCCGCCGCGATCTTGGCCAGGAGCTCGTTGACGGAAATGCCGATGGAGCAGGTAAGTACGGGTCCGAACTCATCGCGCAAGCTGCGCTTGATCCGCTCGGCAAGCGCTCCCGCTTCGTGCGCCTCCGACGCCAGCAGACTGCAGGTGACTTCATCGATGGAACGGACGGCCGCGATGGGAACGCAACGTTCGATGGTTTCCAGGATACGGTTATGCAGCTTCACATAGATGTCCGGCCGCGCCTCGATGAAGACAATGTCGGGGCATTTCTCCCTCGCCTCGCGCACCGATGTCCCGGTCTTGATACCGAGAGGCTTGGCTTCGCGGCTTGCCGCAATCACACTCGTATGCGGTGAATCGAGCGGTACCACGGCCACCGGACGTCCCCGCAATGCCGGATTCAATTGCTGCTCGGCACTGGCAAAGAAGCTGTCGAAATCCAGATACAGCTTTTCGAGATGGGTCGGCTTGCGCATGGTTCACGGTTCTCAGGTTGAGAACAAAACTAGAACATATATTTCTAAGAAAGGGAACGGGGTTTTCAGACGACTTTTCAGAAACTGGCAAAATCCTGACAGAAATCCGGAAACCTAAACGGCCTTGGCGGCGTCAATAATGCGGAATTGCGTACTGGTGGAGCCATTCCAGTGGTTGAGCGCCAAGTTGCCCGCAACATGCACGGATTGCCCTAACTCCTTGAAAAGAAAGTCTCCGAGTGGAGCTCCCTGTGCCCGGAAAGCAATGGCGTTGATGCGAGCACCGTCAGCGCCGGCCAGCGTAATCTTCACATGGGCGGTGCCCACCGTCCGCGCATCGACAAGCCGATGATGTGGCAGGACCAGCACCGGCTGCGCATGGCCGGAGCCGTAGGGACCGGCCTTCTCCAGCGTATCGAAGAGCGGAACAGTTGCACCCGCGGCACTGAGCGCGCCATCGATGGCGAGGGAAGCATTGCTGCGCAGTTCCCCGACCACTTCACTGGCATGCTCTTCGAAAAACGCCCGCAAGGCGCCCAACTTGGGACGCTCGACTGTAATCCCGGCGGCCATGGCATGACCGCCACCCTTGACCAGCAATCCCTGCTCGACCGCAATGCGCACCAGCCTGCCGAGGTCGAAGCCATTGATCGAGCGGCCGGAACCACTGCCGGTGCCATTAGCGTTGAAGGCAATTGCGAAGGCCGGACGGCGCGTCCGCTCCTTGAGCCGTGCCGCGATCAGTCCGACGATGCCGGGGTGCCAGTCGTCGCTGGCGGTCACGAGAATGGCCGGGCCAGCGCCAGCGGAAAGCTCAACCATCGCCTCGGCTTCCGCCTGCTCCAGCATGATGGTTTCCATGGCCTGGCGCTCCTGGTTGAGCCGATCGAGCTCCTCGGCAATGCGCATGGCTTCGTTGGGGTCGTCGAGTGTCAGCAGCCTGGCTCCAAGACCGGCATCGCCGATGCGGCCACCCGCATTGATCCTCGGACCGACAAGATAGGCAAAATGAAAGGCGTTCAGCGGCTCGCCGATGCGCGATACCCGCGCGAGTGCCGCCAGCCCGACATTCTGCTGCGCCCGCGCCACCAGGATCCCCTTGACCACGAATGCCCTGTTGAGCTCCTTGAGGGGTACCACATCGCATACGGTTGCCAGAGCCACCAGATCGAGAAGCGCCAGGAGGTCCGGCGCCAGCACGCCTGTGGCAATATGCTGCTCTCGTATGGTGCGCAAGGTCTGCACAAGCGTAAGGAAAACCACGCCGGCGGCACACAGATGACCCTGCCCCGACAGATCATCCTCCCGATTCGGATTGACCACCGCAAGCGCCGCAGCCGGCAGTTCGCCACCGACCTGGTGATGGTCGAGCACCACCACATCGGCTCCGGCTGCGCGCGCCGCCTCGATGGCGACAGCGCTGTTGGTGCCGCAATCCACGGTAACGATCAGTGATGCATGTCCGGCAAGCTCCTGCATGGCCGCCGCATTGGGGCCATAGCCTTCAAAAATCCGGTCCGGGATATAAATCCGGTTCGCAATGCCATAATGGGTGAGAAAACGCGATAGGATTGCCGATGAACAAGCACCATCAACGTCATAATCACCGAAAATCGCCACCTTTTCCCGCCTGGCGATGGCGATGGCGATGCGCTCCGCCGCCCGGTTCATGTCGGTCAGGGATGCGGGGTCAGGCATGAGACCCTTGATCGTGGGCTCCATGAAGGCGGCAGCCTCATCGAGGCCGACACCTCTTCCGGCAAGTACGCGTGTCACAAGATCGGGAAAGCCGTGATTTTGCGCCATGGCAAGCGCGATGTTCGCCTCGCGCTGCCCCAGCCGGTCGATCCATTTCAAACCGGTTGCCGATTGTTCCACGCCAAGGAAGAGCCGCTCAGATGTCATCCAAGCGTTCAATCATCCGGCAGGAATGAATGCAATGCTTCTAAAGATGTATCCAACGGCAATTACTGACAGTAGCTCAGTTTCCGGGCGGCAATGCGAGTTCACTGACGGCCTGGGCCATGGATGAGGCGAAATCGGCAAGCTGCCGGTCAACGACGCCCTTCGAGCTGAGGCGGTAGTTCATGACCGGTTGTATGAGCATGTAACGGCCGAGCACGCCGGTGGCGCAGACCAGGAAATCGTCCTTCTTCTGCGGATCGTCTGAACTGACACAGGCCATCGCGCGGTTGCCATAGCTGACATTCGTCCGCACTGCGACCTGGTTGGGCTGGGTGCTATGATATTGGAACGCCTGGTCGAGCAGGCTGCGCACCACGGGATCGTCCGCCCCGTCCATGACGGGATACATGCCCGCGACATTGCTCGCCCGGACACCGGTGATCGATACGATCGCACGGGCATCGACCCCAGCATATTCGGCTGTCGCGCTGAAATTCTGGGCGTCACTGGTGCGGTTGATGATCGTGAATGGTCCGGAGGTGTCGGGCAGTCCCACCAGAATGTCACTGGAACGATAGCCCTGAATCAGATCGAGATCAGCTTCCTGCGCACGCAACGGTGAGATTGCGGCCATACACAGGACCATTATACAACTGGCTAGTCCGTACCGGATATCCATGGTTGTCCCATCGGAATGAATTCCTCTGAAATCAAAATAGCAAAAATCATTTGATCCCAATAGGGTACAGTCACAAATGCCATGGAATTGATTAAAAGCAGCTGCCGGCCCCTCCTGGGACCGGCAGATCAAGTCGATGTGGAGGCGTTGCTTACTGGAACTTGGCCATATCCTGATGTTTCGCCTTGATTTCGCGCACCGTTTGCGAATGTGAACGCATCACGACGGTGTGGGTCTGGATATAGTCGCGCGCAAACTTGACGCCGGAAAGCAGATTGCCATCGGTAACGCCCGTCGCGGCAAAGAGCACATCGCCCTTGGCCATCTCTTCCATCGTATAGAGCTTCTTCGGATCGCTGATGCCCATCTTGGCGGCTCGAGCGATCTTGTCGTCGCTGTTCAGCTGCAGGCGGCCCTGCATCTGGCCACCAATGCAGCGCAGCGCCGCAGCAGCCAGTACGCCCTCCGGCGCACCGCCAATGCCGATATAGATGTCAATTCCGGTTTCGTCCGGATCCGTGGTGTGGATCACGCCCGCCACATCGCCGTCGCCGATCAATCGTATGGCAGCGCCAGTCGCACGCACTTCCTCGATCAGGCGGGCGTGGCGCGGACGGTCCATGATACAGGCGGTGATTTCGTGGAGCGGAACGCCCTTGGCCTTGGCCACGGCCGTAATGTTTTCGATGGCCGGGGCATCCAGATTGATGATGCCTTTCGGATATCCGGGGCCGACAGCAATTTTTTCCATATAGACATCAGGGGCATAGAGCAGATTGCCCTTTTCGGCGATCGCTATGACTGCCAGAGAGTTGGGCAGGTTCTTCGCGCAGATCGTGGTGCCTTCCAGGGGATCAAGCGCGATATCGACGGCTGGTCCGTTGCGTGTCCCGACCTCTTCGCCAATGTAGAGCATTGGTGCCTCGTCGCGCTCGCCTTCGCCGATCACGACCGTACCTGAGATCGGCAGCCGGTTGAGTTCCTGGCGCATGGCATCGACTGCAGCCTGATCGGCCGCCATCTCGTCGCCGCGGCCGCGCAAGCGCGCTGCAGCAACCGCGGCGCGCTCCGTTACGCGCACGAGTTCAAGGGTCAAGATACGATCGAGGCCTGCTTCGGTCTGGTCGGAAGTTTTCGGCATAATGTTTCCTGCTTTGGTGTCGACTTGCCGCATTCTGAATGAATGCAGCGCTGCTTAGCATGCGTATGCAAACCTTTTGTCAAAGTCGCAACCATGCGGCAAGGGCCGACGGGCAAGAAAAGCCTCCAGTCGAAAAAGCTAATCGATTAAACGGTGTAGCCGGGTTTTTAAATGAAACTTACCCTGCTCGCTCGATGCGGATCATCTGCGGTTTGTCGGTCGCATGGCCGTCCTTGACGATACCTTCAAGGGCCTTCTTGACCGCGGCTTCGGTTGTCTCATGCGTGACGAGAATAACCGTTTTCGTTGCATCCGGCTGATTGTCCGCACTCTGGCGCTGCACGATCGATTCCAGCGAAATATCATTGTCGGCCATGCGCTTGGCGATGGCCGCGAACACGCCGGCACGGTCGTGCACGGTGAGGCGGATGAAGTAGCCGCCCTCGTGCGCACGCATCCTCGCCCGTTTGTAGGGCGCCAGCGCCCTGGCGGGGGTTCCGAAGACAGGACCGTGCTGGAAGCCAGGACGGCTTTTCGCAATGTCGGCGAGATCACCGATGACCGCAGATGCAGTCGCCGCGCCACCTGCTCCAGGTCCGGACAAGAGGAGTTCACCGAGCAGGTCGGTCTCGATGGCAACGGCGTTGGTCACGCCGTGTACCTGGGCAATGACGGATTCGACGGGCACCATCGTCGGGTGGACACGCTGTTCAATGCCGCTGTCCGTCTTCAAGGCAACGCCGAGGAGCTTGATCCGGTACCCGAGTTCATCTGCAGCCTTGATATCGGCAAGCGAGATGTTGCTGATCCCCTCGAGATAGATGTCATCGGCGGAAATCTGCGTGCCAAAGGCCAGGCTGGTCAGGATCGCCAGCTTGTGGGCCGTATCATTGCCCTCGATATCGAAGGTGGGGTCCGCCTCTGCGTAGCCGAGCCGCTGCGCATCGGACAGACAGTCCTCAAAGGAGATACCCTCGTCCCACATGCGCGTCAGGATGTAGTTGCATGTACCGTTCATGATGCCGTAGACGCGGGAAACCGTGTTGCCTGTCAGCGACTCACGCAGGGCCTTGATAACGGGAATACCGCCGGCAACTGCTGCCTCAAAGTTGAGAAGCACGCCCTTGTCTTCCGCGATCTTGGCAAGCGAGACGCCATGTTTGGCAAGGAGCGCCTTGTTGGCGGTAACAACGTGGCGCCCCGACCTCAATGCTGCCTCCACTGAAGCGCGCGCAGGGCCTTCGTCGCCGCCGATCAGTTCGATGAAGACATCGATGTTGTTGGACTTGGCCAGAGCAACCGGATCGTCGAACCAGGTAGCGGATGAAAAATCTACCCCGCGATCACGCTTCTGGTCACGCGCTGACACAGCGGTCACGATGATCTGCTTGCCGCACTGGCGGGTCAGCATCTCGCCCTTGTCACGCAATATTTTCAGGACCGAGGCACCAACAGTACCCAATCCGGCGATTCCCACGCGCAGCGCTTCACTCATCGTTCAATTCCCTGAAATTTCGCTGAAGCGGCGCCGAACGGCGCCGCGGATTCCGGTAAAACGCCCGTCGGATCAGCGGCGCGCGTTCAACGGAATGACGTTGTGCAGTTTTTCATCGGCGGTTGCAAGGAACCGCTTGAGGCTGCGGGCAGCCTGACGAATACGGTGTTCGTTCTCCACCAGGGCGACACGGATATAGTCGTCTCCGTGCTCTCCAAAGCCGATGCCGGGAGCAACGGCAACGTCGGCGTGCTCGATCAGCAGCTTTGAAAATTCAAGCGAGCCGAGGCTGCGGAACTTTTCCGGGATCGGCGCCCACGCGAACATGGTTGCAGCCGGCGCGGGGATCTCCCATCCGGCGCGGCCGAAGCTTTCGACCAGCACATCGCGGCGATGCCTGTAAACGTTTCGCACTTCAGCAATATCCGAGCCATCACCGTTCAAGGCTGCCGCGGCAGCAACCTGGATCGGCGTGAACGCGCCATAGTCGAGATAGGACTTGACCCGCGTCAGCGCCGAGATAAGCCGCTCATTGCCGACGGCAAATCCCATGCGCCAGCCCGGCATGGAGAAAGTCTTCGACATGGAGGTGAATTCAACCGCGACGTCGATCGCTCCAGGGACCTGCAGCACCGAGGGCGGCGGCGCACCGTCGAAATAAATCTCCGAATAGGCCAGATCGGACAGAATGATGATCTCATTCTTGCGCGCGAACGCCACGACGTCCTTGTAGAAATCCAGAGATGCCACATGGGCGGTCGGATTGGACGGATAGTTCAGGATCAGGGCAAGCGGCTTGGGGATCGAATGGCGAATGCCGCGCTCAAGCGCCGGAATGAAGTGGTCGTCCGGCTTGGCCGGAACCGACCGAATGACACCGCCCGACATGATGAAGCCGAAAGCGTGAATGGGATAGGTCGGATCGGGGCAGAGCACGACGTCGCCTGGCGCTGTGATTGCCTGCGCCATGTTGGCAAAGCCTTCCTTGGAGCCGAGAGTCGCAACGACCTGCGTATCGGGATTAAGCTTCACCCCGAACCGTCGCTCGTAATAGGATGCCTGCGCCCGGCGCAGCCCCGGGATACCCTTGGACGCCGAATAGCGGTGCGTGCGGGGATCCTGAACGGCCTCGCAAAGCTTGTCGACAATGCTCTGTGGCGTCGGCAGGTCCGGATTGCCCATGCCAAGGTCGATAATGTCCGCACCCGCCGCTCGCGCGCTCGCCTTGAGGCGATTCACCTGTTCGAAAACATAAGGTGGGAGGCGGCGAACTTTATGAAATTCTTCCATAGGGTTGGGTCCGGTCAAAATGGGTTGAATGTGCGCGTGCGCTATACACCCAATCGGCACGCCGGTCGAGCTATCATTATGCCTGATGCCGGATCAGAAGCGATGAAGCCGCCAATAACGCCAGGGCAAATACCATACCAACCGACTGTCGAGCGTCGTGGGAACCGGGTCCAATCCCTGCGTCCCGCCGGGTCCACAACGCATCAGGCGGAACAGCCCCATCCAGCCACCCGTCCACAGGCCGTAGCGGGCAATCGACTCATAGGCATATTCCGAGCAAGTCGGCAGGTGTCGGCAGGAATTACCGATAAAGCCGGACAATGTGAGCTGATAGAACCGAACGAGCCCGGTTCCAAGGAGGCGACCCGGCGTTTTCGGCCAGGGCCCGCGCCAATTGCGCGAATATGCACCGGGAACCTGCACTTCATGGTCGTGTGCCGGCTGATCGCACATGTCCGGTCTCAGGCCGCTGCTTCAGCGGTTTTCTTTTCAATCTGATCCAGGCAATCGACGACGGCGTCAAAAGTCAGCATCGTGGAATTATGGCGTGCCTTGTAGTCCCGCACGGGCTCCAGGAATTTCAGATCCTCAAACCGCCCTTCCGGCGGCGCCCCGTTCTCCTTGAGCATCCTGAACATGATCTCGCGAAGGTCCCGCAATTCCTTGGCGGTCGCGCCAACCACATGCCTGGCCATGATCGACGACGAAGCCTGCCCCAAGGCACAGGCCTTAACGTCGTGGGCAAAGTCGGAAACAACGCCGTCTTGCATTTTCAAATCAACCGTAACGGTCGATCCGCATAGTTTTGAATGGGCGGTTGCCGAGGCGTCGGGGTCCTCAAGACGGCCAAGCCGCCGAATATTCCCGGCAAATTCCAGGATACGCGCATTATAAACGTCATTGATCATGATGGATGCCGTTTCCCTGCAATGTGTTTATCACAAACACGTCAATGTGCATCGCTTTGGCCCTATGAATCCCGAATTCAATCTCTATATAATATCAGACTGACCAACCACAAAGTCGAATGGATTAAATAATCCGATGGGCTATGATGTGGGTCAGTCAGGGATCTTTTGTCCCTGCACGCTTCAATACACCGTCCGTCCCATTGGGAACGACTATCGTGTATTGCCGTTTAACTCGTCGCTCCTCTGAGGGCGGCTACGGGAGATCGCGATATGGATGCGGTAATCAAGAATTTGCCGTCTGCGGCTGTCAAGCAGGACAACAAGCGCCGTCCGAGTCAGGCGGAGGCGGAAGCGGCTGTTCGCACGCTATTGCTATGGGCAGGCGACGATCCCGACCGCGAAGGACTTCTGGACACGCCGGAACGGGTGGCAAAGGCCTATAAGGAACTGTTCTCCGGCTATACGCAGGATCCGTCGGAAGTGCTTGGCCGTACCTTCGAAGAGATCGCCGGATACGAGGACATTGTCCTCATTCAGGACATTCCGTTCTTCTCCCATTGCGAACATCACATGGTTCCAATCATCGGCAAGGCACACGTTGCCTATCTGCCTGATGGCGAAAAAGTTGTCGGACTGTCGAAAATCGCGCGCGTCGTCGATATTTTCGCACATCGCCTGCAGACCCAGGAGGCGATGACGGCGCAGATCGCCAATGCCATCCAGGAATCTTTGCAGCCGCGCGGCGTGGCCGTCATGATCGAGGCCGAGCACATGTGCATGTCCATGCGCGGGATTCGCAAGTCCGGTTCGATGACGACGACGACGACGTTCACGGGTACCTATAAGTCCGATGTGAACGAGCAAGTGCGCTTCATGACCCTCGTTCGGGGCCGCTAAGCTCCAGAATCGGCCTTGATGATTTCCTTTTCCAATTCGCTCAGCGACAAGCACGAGAATGAAGAAGGCGCGGTGTTCGCACCGCGCTTTGATGCGTCAGGACTGCTGACGACCATCGTCACCGATGTGAAGGACGGCCATTTGCTCATGGTGGCGCATATGAACGCCGAAGCGCTTCGGCTGACACTTGAAACCGGCATCGCACATTACTGGTCGCGTTCACGCAACACGCTCTGGAAGAAGGGCGAGACATCCGGCAACCTGCAGACGGTCGTTGAGATGCGCACCGACTGCGACCAGGATGCGCTGTGGCTGAAAGTGACAGTGGCCGGCGACGGTCCGACATGTCATACGGGCCGCAGATCCTGCTTCTACCGTCAGGTCGTCACCAAGGATGGAACTTCTACGCTCGTCATGACTTCTGAATCCAGCTAGCCCTCCATAAATCTTGTAAGCGTCATTAGCGATCTCTTAATCCTATTTCGTTGGTTGGCTTACCGGTCACAATTACGCAATATTCATCCTTGAACACTAAGATCGCAGCCATGCAGGGGATTGTGAAACAGTACGACTTCAGGAGTGTGTGTTATGCTCGAATGGGCATCGCGCCGGTTGCGCGCGGCAGAACCGATCGGCATCAGTGAAAATCCGGACGTGCGAGTAACTGCGCCGGAAAAGCCTCACAACAGCAGGACCCCTATTGCCTTGGCACTTGGCGGCGGCGCGGCCCGCGGATGGGCGCATATCGGTGTGCTGCGCGCCCTGGATGAGGCAGGCATCGAGATTTCGATGATCGCCGGCACATCGATCGGCGCCCTCGTCGGAGGTTGCTATCTTGGCGGCAAGCTCGATCAACTGGAAGAATTCGCACGCAGCCTGACCAAGCGCGGCATCTTCAGCCTGCTGGATCTGCGCTTTGGCGGCAATGGATTGTTCGGCGGCATGAAGCTCGATCGACGCCTGCGCGACCATCTTGAAGAACTTGCCATCGAAGACCTGTCCAAACGATTCATCGCCGTCTGTGCCGAGATCAATACGGGGCATGAGATCTGGCTGACGCGCGGCAGCCTGATTACGGCCATGCGAGCGTCCTACGCCCTGCCCGGCGTGTTCGAGCCCGTGGAGTGCAATGGCCGCACGCTGGTGGACGGCGCCTTGGTCAATCCCGTGCCGGTTGCGGTCTGCCGATCCTACGAACAGCCGCTGGTCGTCGCCGTGAACCTTCATTACGACCAGTTCGGTCGCGCCGCGGTGATCAAGCATGCGGCGGAGGCCCCGCATGCGCATGCTGGCGATGGTGAAGCGGCCGGTTCGCGTTTCGGCTCGAGCTACACCAAGCGCCTGGGAATAACCGGCGTCATGATGGAAGCGTTCAATATTATCCAGGACCGGATTTCCCGCGCACGCATGGCTGGTGATCCACCAGATATCATGCTGATGCCGAAAATCGGCCATGTCGGACTTGCCGAGTTTCACCGCGCCGATGAGGCGATCAAACTCGGCTATGAAGAAACGATGGCGCGCCTGGGCGAACTGGAGCGCATGCAGAAGCTTGTCTTCTAGGCCTCAAGCCGTTGCAATGTAGCTGCGGATTTCCTCCGACTCGCGCTCTACCTCTTCAATGCGGAGCTTGACCACGTCGCCAATCGATACGATGCCGTGGAGGTGTCCGTCCTTCTCGACGGGCAGATGGCGGAACCGGCCACGAGTCATTATCTCCATGACCTGATTGACCGTGTGTTTTTCACTGCAGACGCTGACCTTCATCGTCATGGTTTCGGAGATCGGCTTCCACAATGCATCGGCACCGTCGGCTGCCAGCGCTCTCACCACATCCCGTTCTGACAATATGCCCTTGATCGCATTGTTCTTATCACAAACAACAATTGCGCCGATCTTGTGCTTGGCGAGCATTGTGACAGCATCGCCCAATGTGGTTTCCGGCGCCGTGCTGAACACGTCGTAACCTTTACGCTCCAAAATCAGTTTGACAGTCATGTACATCCTCCTTGCACGTCAGCCTCCAGGTCCTCGGAATCTCCCACACTACATCAGATGACCTTGTCCATCGTGCGCGTATGTTGCCCTTATTGCAACCGGTTTGCAATTATACCAACAGTTCAGGATCGATGCGATCATCATAGGGCCTGTCGAACAGTGAAATGCCGAAGAAGCCCACAAGGAAGCCGCCAATATGCGCTTCCCAGGCAATTGTAGCCGAGCCGTCGACGCCAACGGACAACAGGCCGGTCAACATGTTGGTGACAAACCACACGCCGAGAAACACCAGCACTGTGCGCATCCGCAGGGCCACGGCAACGGGCAGGATGTCGCCGACAAATGCCGCGGAATTGCGCAATGTCGACCGGCGGAAACCAAAGCGCGCCGCAGCGCCCATCATGGCCGATACGGCGCCCGACGCGCCCACCAGCGGCGCCGTGCTATCGGGGTAAACAGCATAGTGGGTCATCACGGCCGCTACCGACGCAACGATCCAGAACAGCGTCATGCGAAGCGGGCCAACGCGCGCGGCAAGTGGTGAACCGAATGCGGCAAGCCAGATCATATTCAGTGCTATGTGCGCTACGCTGCCGTGCATGAGCGAATAGGTGATGGTGGTCAGCCATGCTGCAGGCGAATAGAACCCGCCATATTCGGAGAAGCGGGCGGGAATGAAAGCGAAATTCCAGAGGAACGTGCTGCTCTGCTGATCATTCAATATATAGGCCTCGAGGACGAAGACGATTCCACATATGGCCATAATGGCCAGGATCACGCCCGGAATATTGAAGACAGGCTCGCCGCCCGATGAGTGATTGCGGACATTTACAGAATTGTTCATACGCTCCTACGCAGTCTCGAACTTGCCGGTTCCGGCACGCTATCCGGATATTGCGCCGCGAGCAAAGCCAGAGCGTTCCGGATATTCCATTTAGTATCCACGGCTGGCCGTTTGATGGCCAGACAGAAAAGAGGCCATTCAGAGGTA
Organism: Phyllobacterium lublinensis; assembly: GCF_020164435.1. Taxonomy (GTDB): domain Bacteria; phylum Pseudomonadota; class Alphaproteobacteria; order Rhizobiales; family Rhizobiaceae; genus Phyllobacterium; species Phyllobacterium lublinensis. The sequence goes on from NZ_JAIUDQ010000009.1 coordinate 75,299, forward strand.
TCTGAATGGCCCTTGAATTCAGGGATATATGGACATGTGAACTCTGTTCAAGGAGGTTGTCCCATACTGACGGTCGCATCGCAATCGAAACCAATCATTAACCTTAATCGCCCTGCGCGGTGGAGCCTTCTGCATGATTGGTGGCAACTGCGCCGGGTGAATGCCAGAGTCGGAATCACTCCAGCGCCGGTATCCGAAGGCAGATGAATCCCATGCGGCACGATGCTACCAACGAACTCTTCGGATATTGGAACAGGCTGCGCGGGGCACGCGCCGCGCCGGAACGGAGGGAAGTCACCCCTGCCCCTATCCGGTCTCATCTCGCAAACACCTTCATCCTGCAGGCGACCGGAACTTCCGAGCCAAGGTTTCGCCTCGCAGGAACCAGGCTCTGTTCCGTTTACGGCAGAGAGTTGAAGAACCTCCCCTTTGCGTCGCTTTGGCAGACAAGGGACAAGAACACCATCTCCAGGCTGCTGAAGAACAGCATGACCAACAAATGCGTCGTCAAGCTCAACTATGAAGGCAGGAGCAGCCGCGGTCGTAAGGCACTTTTGAATCTGCTTCTTCTGCCGCTCGCCAGCGAGGCCAACGAGCAATATCTGTTGGGTATGATCATACCCCTCGGGCAACCCTTTTGGCTGGAATCGGATGCAATCGTTGAAAATCGCATCCAATCCGTCTCAATCATCGACCCGGAAAATCCAGTACCCGCAACCGATCCGATCCATATTGCATCCGAAGCCAGCGTCGGCGTCCCGCTGACTGCCTCTCGAACTATCGTCAGCCGCAAGGTGCGCCACCTGCGCGTCTTCGATGGCGGGAAAATCATCGACTAGGTTAGCAATTCGTGAGCATCGACTGTGCGCGTTACCTTGGCATTAAGACTTGTGGCTTAATCTACGCAAATCAGTCCCTGTCGATCCGTAATCTGGACAGCCTTTATGCAGTTATACCGTGACGATTCGAGCTCCAACCCTGCCGCCACGGGCAAGTTCTATAGCGTGCGAGTGCAGCTTTACGGCCGCTTCATGCTGGAAGACCGTACAGAGCATGTCTGCCAGATTGATGAGATGTCTCCTGGCGACGTGGTTATTACCACGGATGTGTTGGCGAACAATGGTGAGCGAGTGATCGTCTATATCGATCACATCGGCCGTGTCGAAGGCACTGTCGAGCGCATGGTGAGAGGCGGGTTCCTGTTATCATTGGTGGCTTCGGACCGGAAGAAAAACAAGATCGCGGCCCAGCTGACATGGCTCGCCAACAAGCACGAGCTGGACATGCCGGAAGACCGGCGTCACCAGCGCATAGCGCCACGCAACCCCATGACCACGCTGTCAATGGCTGACGGACGTCAATACCCTTGCCGCATCATAGACCTGTCGATCTCGGGCGCGGCGGTCGAAATCCGCATGCGCCCCGCTCTGAACAGCCAGGTCATTCTCGGCTCCATGCGCGGCCGCGTTGTCCGGCATTTCGAGGAAGGGATTGCCATCGAATTTGCCACGGTCCAAAGCCGTGAGGCGATCGATATCGCGTTCGAACACTAATCCATTCAATTCAATAATCATTTTAACACACTAAATTCTCTTAATATTGTTCGAAGCATCTCCTTGGCTTCAGCGTTATTTGGCTGACAATGACCAGCAGAAGCAGCCTAGGCCCCATTGACCAGCGCCAGAATCAACTGATGAACATTGCCGCCCTGGCTCATTTCGGCTTTGTCGAAATCCCTGCTTTTCTGGCGCTGCTCCAGCGATAGCGCGGAAAGTCGCTTTGTCATCTCGGCCCTGATTTTCTGGCATTTGGGATCATTGGGTACGGACAATCCAACGGTTGTGGCCTCGATCGCCTTCACGAGATCCTTGATCATGTCTCCATGCACAAGCTCATGGCTGCGAACGCCTGCAATGAACCTGTCCCAATTCTTCTGCGCAGCATCCGGAAGCTGTTCGGCCGGCTTGGGTAGCGTATATGTAATGATAAGCTTTGGCCGCGCCGATACAAGCGTACAGGCGTCGCCCTGCGTTTCGTATTTTCGTGTCCATGTCAGCTTGAAATTGGTATGCGCGATGGCCCGAACCATGCCGCCGACCTTGGGGCCTTTCTCGCCGATCGAGGCATAGAGCGCTGCGCCGGATTTTCCGGCGATGGCATAGGGTTCCACCTTCTCGATCGCTTGCCACTCTGCGCGCGCGATTGCGGGAGACAGTGACAAACACACCGCCAGCAAGCCAAGTCTAACGCCTGTTTTCAAGCGGATCCCCGTTGTGATGAAAGAAAAGATATGGTGAATGGGCGAATGGATCATTACCCCTTCCGTTGCCATGAAAGGGGTAATGATGAAAGCCCTTAGTTTACCGAGGCGAGCGTCATCGACGTGCCGGTTGCGGCGACGTTGAGGCCAATTTGACCGGTAACGCTGATGGGTTGAAGATGGATTGCCCCTGAAGTACCGCCAAACAGAACATTCGTGCCGATGCCAGCGCCAACGGTGGCCTCTGCCGTGGCGCCCTGATAGAGGCCGCTCAGGGAACCATGGCGGTAACCGGCTGCCGGAGCAAAGACTGCCCAGATGACCCTAGTGCGTGTGGTAAAGCCGACATCGACACCGAGTTTCCTGATCGCCCCGCTGTAACGATCCAAAGGTTCGCCGCTAAGTGCCGAATGGAAGCCGCAGTCGATTTCCTTGGCTGAGCCAAGAACGTAGCCAATTCCGCCGCCAACAAAGCAATCGAGGTAACCGATCTTCACGCCGCCGCGTCCGCCCTGGTTCCGGACATCGGCAGCATTGGCAGCCGTCGCGCCGGCAAGCACCAGTGATGCGGCGCCGAGCGCCATCGCAAAAATCTTGTTCATCATTCTCTCCTTCTCAAACGGTGACCGGTACATCGGGACCGGTCTTCCCGCCAACTAACTCAGCATCAGGATTCGTGTAGGCGAAAACGAAGCATCTTGTGTCGATACATAGGGGAAAGCATTTGGCAGGCACCTCAAAGCTCAATCCCTATTCGGACATTTTGAAGGCATCGGACTGAATGCTGCCGCCATTTTGAAGGTCACCGCCCTTCACCTTGTTGAACAGCCTGGAGACATGACAAATATACTCCGCAACGAGCGGATTTGCGCGCGTCAATCTCGTTCAAATGGCATTTTTTCTGATTTTTTTAGACGTTTGCTTCATGTCGCCGAAAATCTTTGGGCCAAATTGCCACGAAACTCGGGCGAGACAACTCGAATCCCTCCTCGTATATTAAGGCATCATAAATCACAAAATATTCAGATCAACGAATGCTTAATTCTGTTCTTCTTCATCGATATCAATTATAACTGCATTTAAATAAAATAATAATAGTTATTAATACATGGTTATAGTCTAATTCGTTTATTTTTTGCTACTGATTTGATTCATATTTACTGATCGACATTTCCGCTCGATAAAACTCTCTCTGCCATTGTCGTCTCAACCGGGGAGACGACGGGATGTTAAAAAAGACAATTCTGATTGGAGCAGCGCTTCTGCTCACCTGCATGAACGCACTGGCAGATCCAAGCGTGTCAGCCGCTGCAGTCATGAAGACCGGGGGACGCACCTCGCAGCCGATCGGACATTATGAGTTCTGCCAAACCTACAAGAGCGAATGCAAGATCAGAAGTGATGACAAGCCAACGCCGCTGACGTCAAAAACCTGGACCTTGATGGTTCAGGTCAACAGCAGCGTCAACGCCAAAGTTCAGCCCGCAACCGATATGGACATCTGGGGCAAGGCGGAAGTCTGGTCTTATCCGACAACGGTCGGCGATTGCGAAGACTATGTGCTGCTCAAGCGGAAAATGTTGAATGAGAGCGGTATTCCGCTTGGCGACCTGCTGATCACCGTTGTCCGCCAGATGAATGGCGAAGGACATGCCGTCCTCACCGTTCGCACCGATCGAGGCGACTATGTGCTGGACAATCTCGAGCCGCGCATCAAGCCATGGAATGAAACGAATTACGACTATCTCAAGCGCCAGGCGTCCAACAACACCGGCGCATGGGTATCCATAAACGACGACCGTCAGGTTCTGGTTGGCAGCATCGAAACGAAGTAGGCCACATTGCCTGCCAGAAGCAAGGGCCAGCCCGGAAACGAGCTGGCCTTTGTATTTCAGTCGATTTCCATGCCCCGCATGAAACGTCGGCCATTTTCGACATAATGGGCGGCCGACAGCCTGAGCTGCTCGATCGCCTCATCATCCAGCGTCCGCACCACGCGGGCGGGCGAACCAACGATCAGCGAGCCATCCGGAAATTCCTTGCGCTCCGTGACCAGTGCCCCGGCGCCAACGAGGGAATTCCTGCCGATCCTCGCACCATTAAGGACAATAGCGCCAATGCCGATCAGTGAATTGTCGCCGATGGTGCAACCATGGAGCATTGCGCGGTGGCCGATGGTACAACCCTCGCCTATCGTGAGTGGGTAGCCCATATCCGTGTGCATCACCGTATGTTCCTGCACATTGGTGTTGCGACCGATGTGTATCAATTCGTTGTCTCCGCGCAGCACCGAGCCGAACCACACGCTGACATTTTCGCCCAGATAGATCTTGCCGACCAAAGTGGCATCCGGCGCAATCCAGTTCGACTTCCGAAGTTCAAATTCCGGCGTATGTCCATCAAGTATATATATCGGCACGGCGCCTCTCCTTCGGATTCTCCACCCACCCACCTTAGCGAACAGCCGGACGATTGGCGAGATCAGGCAAATGTCGCGCACTTCATGTTCGATTAACCATAAATCAGCACTCTATCCGCTAGATTGACCTGACCGAGCACCCGCGCGTTGGAAACATCCCATGCAGACGTCGACACACCGGATTGAGCCCTTCGTCGCCAGCGCCCACTTGAAGCGCTTTTTGTGTCTTGCTGCCGCCGTTGCGGCGCTGTCGCTTATGATTGCAGTAGCCGGCCGTTTCCTTGGTCATACCATTGCGCTTGGCGGGCACACGGAGGACACTTCCCTGCGGGAAATTGTCATCGGCAATAACGTGCTGGAGCTTCCCTCCAACATGATACGTTTCGGCAAGCAAAGACGCAGCGGCGTCGCCGAGCGTGTCGACCTCTATCTGCACTGGCCCGACATGCAGGGCTACAAGGCCGAATTCATCGAGGACTTCAATGGCTTGGGGACCGAAAAGCGGATAGTGTTTGCGACCTTCGAACCGCGCGCCACATCGCACGACATGTCGGGCCGCTACGGGCCGATCTACAGCATTCTGACAAGTGGACCCGGCATCACGGGGCCGGATGACCTGACGGTACAGCCACTCAGGGCCGACAGCGGATTTGCCAATGAGGAGGTTGTCGTTTCACCGCAACGCGCCGGGCAGGACTCTTTCGTCGCGCGCTGCCTTGATGCAGAAATATCCAAGAACAATCTCGCGTCATGCCAGAGGGACATTTTCGTCGGCGAGGATCTGCAATTGACCTATCGCTTCCCACGGGAATTGCTTAAGGACTGGCGGCAGCTGGAACAGCAAATGCAGGGGTTTGCGAAGGCCAATATCAAGGGCTAGGCCGTAAACTCATAAATCTGGTGAGAAATGGTATGGGGTCATCTGTTCGGATACGAGGAGCAGAGGCGAAGGAAATGTTTACCCATTTTCGAGCCTTTGCGATAAAGGAGCCGGGCAGATGAACCATATTCTGCGGACGCCGAAACGGCCGCAAGCTGCAATGTCAAGCCGCTCGGCGGGAGTGACGCCTCAAACAGCGTCACTCGCGACGATTGTCAAAGATCCATCTCGAGGATGGCCATGGAGAAATTATAGGAGAGTTCGCCCTCGTCTTCATCCTTGTAGATGAGGCCAAGGAATTCGTCGCCGAGATAAAGTTCGGCCGAATCGTCCTTGCGGGGGCGCGCCTTGACAGTGAGTTCGGTGTTTCTGAACGTGCGCTTGAAGTAGCTGTCGAGTTTCTTCAGTTCTTCCGGTTTCACTTATAGTCTCCTGTCGAATGCATTTAGCAGGCTTTTGGCATGCGAAAGTCTGCCCTGTAAAGGGCAGACTGCAATTGTACACCTGCCTTGGAGACCTTCGATCGCCTATTCGAAATTGGTAACAAGTTGATCCATGGCACGCGAGGGTTCAGCGCAGCCGGTCTCCCCGACAACGCGGGCGGGAACCCCGGCAACGGTCACATTGTGCGGTACGGGCTTCAGTACAACGGAGCCGGCAGCAACCTTCGAGCAATGACCGATCTCGATATTGCCGAGAATCTTGGCGCCGGCACCGATCAGGACGCCGTGGCGAATCTTCGGATGACGATCGCCAGATTCCTTGCCCGTGCCGCCCAGAGTAACGTTCTGCAGGATCGAGACATTGTCTTCGATGGCAGCAGTCATGCCGACGACGATACCCGTGGCATGGTCAAAGAACACGCCCTGCCCCATGGGCACCTGCGGATGGATATCGGTTTGGAAAACCGATGATGAGCGGCTTTGCAGGTAGAGTGCGAAATCCTTGCGGCCCTCCCGCCACAGCCAGTGAGCCAGCCGGTGGGTCTGGATGGCCTGGAAGCCCTTGAAATAGAGGATCGGTTCAATGAAACGCGTGCAGGCCGGATCGCGATCGTAGACTGCCTGGATATCGACGCGCAGGATCTGCGACCAATCCGGATTGGCTTCCAGCATCGCCGTAAACGTTTGCCGGAGCAGTTCCGATTCCATGTCCGGGTGATCAAGGCGCTGGGAAATGCGGTGAATAACCGCCCCTTCGAGCGACTGGTGATTGAGAATCGTTGAATAGAGGAATGTCGCAAGCAGCGGCTCGTTGCGGATCGTTTCTTCGGCTTCCGCGCGGATCGCATGCCAAATCGGATCCATGTGCTGGATTGATCCGGTCATCTTAATCGGGCTGCTTGAAGGCATTTCCTAACTCCGGACATATGGCCAATATTAATGCTCCACATCAGAGCATACGGCAAAAATGATTCCTTGACACTTCAATTTCCAGAGCCGCCGGGCCAGAAATTTTGAAGGTTACTTTGATTTGCCTGAACATTGTTATTCAGGATCACCGTGCATGTAGCATTTTAGAGCGCTGACGGAAACCGTGATATTCCGTCTCAAAGCGGATGCCGCTTGAGGAACTCCAGAACGGCCTGCTTGAACACCTTGTCGCCAACGGCGAGCATGTGGTCGCGGTTGGGGATATCGATTGCTTCACCCTGCGGCATCAGCGCGGCCAGCCCTTGGGGGTTTCCGGCAATATCGTCTTTCGTTCCCACAGCAACGAGGGCGGGTTGCGCTATGCGCGCCATGTTCTCGGCGCTTATTTCTTCCTTGGACGTTATCACACAGGCCGCGAGGGCAATCTTGTCGCTCTTGGTCTTGTCTGCGAACATGCGAAACATCCTGCCGCGAGGATGCGTTATGGCTTCGGGATCGTCAGCAAGTAGCGCTTCAGCGATTGGCGACCAGTCGCCGGCACCTTCGACCATTCCGATACCCAATCCTCCGAAAACCAGGTCGTGAACGCGGTCCGGGTGCTGCAACGCGAGGAATGCGCTGATGCGTGCACCCATGGAATAACCCATGACATGCGCCTGTGCGATGCCAAGATGGTCGAGCAGCACAGCTGCATCGCCCGCCATCAGCGTCGGCGTGTAGACCGACATGTCATGTGGCTTGTCCGAATGACCGTGACCCCGGTTGTCGATCGCGATGGTGCGGTAGCCTGCGGCGGTCAAGGTCGGAATCCAGCCGGGCTGCACCCAATTGTAGAAGGCCGACGAGGCAAAGCCGTGGATCAGCAGTATCGGCTCGCCTTCGCCTTCATCCAGATAAGCGAGTTTAAGTCCGTCATTCTTGAAGAATTGCATGTCCTGGCCCTGCATGAGCAATTCCGGCAAAACTGGAAGCCGGTCCTGCGTCCGGAATTGCGTTGAGACAAAGGGATTGGAGAGTATGCCGGTGAAAAACGGTATGCCCTACTGCCCGATACGTTCAATAGCGGGATGCCGCACCTTGTCACCTATTGTCAAGCCAAGGCGACGTGCAGTACCGGTTTTGACCTCGACGACAAAGCGTGCGGGCTCGCCGGACGAGATGACATCACGGGAGAACGGTACCGCATTCTCACGGATTGCAATTATGCGGCCATTATTGTCGAGGAACAACATATCGAGGGCCGAGGGGGTGTTTTCCATCCACATGGTCACGAGGCGCGACCTGTCGAAGACAAACAGCATTGCGCTGTTGTCCTTGAGGTCTGTGCGAAACATCAGTCCGCGCTCACGCTCCTCTTCCGTGTCGGCGATCTCGACACCAAACGGCACATCCCCCCTGGCCGAATTGACGGTCAGTGGCGTCGCGTCGATTGGAAGGTGCATGGGGGTCTGGTCGAGCGCCAGAACTGGAATGATGGAGGAGACCAGAAGTGCAATTCCGGCCAGAATGGATAGCAGGCGGTTCATTGGTGAATTTCAGTGGGAAGACGGCAGCTGGGTGCCGATATCGGGATGAATCTCAGAGGCCATCAGGCCCTTTTCCCCGTGACCGAAGCGGATCAGCACAACTTGTCCGGGGCGCAGTTCAGTCAGTCCGAAGTGGCGCAGCGTTTCCATGTGGATGAAAATATCCTCAGTGCCCTCGCCGCGCGTGAGAAAGCCGAAACCCTTGGTGCGGTTGAACCACTTGACCAGCACACGCTCGAGACCGCTCGACGGGGTAACGGTGACGTGGGTCCGTACCGGCGGCATTTCCGTCGGATGGACGGCAGTCGAATTGTCCATCGACTTGACGTGGAAACACTGCATGCCGCGTTCGCCCTGCTTTACTTCACAGACGACGCGAGCACCCTCAAGCGCTGTCTGGAACCCATCGCGTCGCAGGCAGGTCACGTGAAGCAGGATATCGGGAAGGTCAGCATTGTCAGGTACAATGAAGCCGTACCCCTTGGCCACATCAAACCATTTTATCGCGCCGGAGATCTCAACGAGGTCCAAACCATCTCTCAGACTTTCGTCATCTGGGGAATGCCGGGCTGATACTGGTCTGTCTGACATGAAGCTAGCCCCTCCTCTCCTGCAACAAACACTGATTCTCTGGCTGAAGAATAACACCTGACCGAGGCCATAGAGCAAGTATCATCTGTAGGTTTTGTTAAAAACCACACGCAAATTTTGTGTTTATCCTCAACACGTTTTGTCCCGCGTACATCACAAGTTTGTGGAGCTAAGTATTAAGTGTTACGAAATGCATGGTGGTCCGCAAGCCCCCCAAAGGGAGGTGGTGGCCGCTTCAGTCGCCCATGAAAAACATATCGAAGGCACAAGATGCGCTATCTTCACACAATGGTCCGTGTCCGGGACATCGATGAGTCACTGGATTTCTATTGCAACAAGTTCGGCCTGGAGGAAATCCGCCGCACGGAAAACGAGAAAGGCCGCTTCACGCTCATCTTCCTTGCGGCGCCAGAAGACAAGGAAAGATCGCTGGCACAACGGGCTCCGGAACTCGAACTGACCTATAACTGGGATCCGGAGGAATATACCGGCGGGCGCAATTTCGGTCACCTCGCCTATGTCGTCGACAATATCTACGACACCTGCCAGAAGCTCCAGGATAAGGGGGTCGTCATCAACCGTCCGCCACGCGACGGTAACATGGCGTTCGTCCGCTCCCCCGACGGCATTTCGATCGAACTGCTGCAGAAGGGAGCGGCGCTGCCGCCGCAGGAGCCCTGGCTATCGATGCCGAATACCGGCACCTGGTAGATGTCAGTGCGCTGACCGCAATTCCCGCGCATACTCGTGCACCGCCTTGCGGCGCTCGGGTGTGCCGGGATGCGTGGCCAGAATGTTCGTTCCGCTGCCGTCACGAAGTCTTGTCTCGAGAAGCATGAAGAACCGGCCGATTGCTTCGGGATCGTATCCCGCCTTGGCCATCAGTTGGACACTGTGCCGGTCGGCGTCCGCCTCTTGCGAGCGAGAGTAAGAGAGGGCCAACAACCCGCCGCCTTGCACGAGGATATCCTCCGCGCCACTGCCAATGTCGCCGCCAATCAGCATGATCAGGCCTGCAGCGCCCATCGAACGATAAAACTGCCTGAGACTGTGCTCGAGTTCGACATGGCCAATCTCATGCGCCAGCACCCCGAGCAGCAATTCAGAGTCGCCGTCTGCAAGTTTCACGAGTTCGTCCGTGATGATGATCGTACCATTGGGCAAAGCGAAAGCGTTGGGCCCGATCATTCCACCTTGCCGGAACTCGAGGCTGAATTTGCCCGCACCCGGTCCAGATCGGGCAGTCAACCGTTCAAATCCTTCCCGCAATCGCGATTGCTCGACAGCGGAAAGTGCCGTGGTATCGAAAGCAGTGGCATCCAGTGCCTGTAGCGTACCCTGGGCCATCATCTCCGGCACGACAGGCGGCGTCACGGCGACGGCCAGTTCAACGAGGGCCGGCAGCGCAAAGCGGTAAATTGCAACGATGAAAATCAGCGCCATCAAGGCGAAGACAACCAGACGCGGATGAAATCGCTCCGCACGATGGATCCAGCCAGGGCGCTTGCCCGCTATGATGGCCACGACCGCATCGATCGCTGCATTGTCTGACGTCTCGAACACGCTGCCATTGGCGAGCGTCACCCTGCGCGGCACGTTGCCAACCCGATCCGTCACAATTGTCTCGGAAAAGGATCCGGACGCCAGCACCGCACCATCATCCGCCAGGATTGACATGGACGTCTCTCGAACCAAGAGGGACGCCGTGACTGAACGGTTTGATTGCTCCGGATACCAGATGCCCGAGATCGGCTGGGGATCAGAAGGCAACAGCAATGCCCTCGATGTCCATGAACTCTGCGCCTACAGCAGACCCTGTATCCTTGATCGTCGAGAGGATTTCACCGATTTCGCCATCGAAACCCATTTCGGTATGGGTCGCCTGAAAGCGGGCCATCCGAATCGTGGCCCAGGGTCGCATGAGACCCAAGGTTGCAATCGTGAGGATAAGATTGGAAATGACAACCCATACAAATCGCCAGCGCGGCATGTCGGACAACAGGTAATGGCGTCCATCGAACGTCGTTGCGCTATATCCGACATTGCGCACACCTGCGGAATAGAGGCCCTGTACAATGCTCCCCATCACGAAGATCGATAGATACAGCAGAACCAGGGTCGCCACACTGCCGAAAGGGCTTCCGGTGCCAGTGGCGGTCGACAGTGTCTCGATTTGGGAGATCAATATCGGGAAGATGATGGCGGTGACAAGTATCCACCCACCTATGGCGACGAGCGCCGGCAACCACCAGATCGAGTAAAGATCACCAAGCATCGGCTTCGTTTTTACTCCCCGCCCGCCGTAAGTCAGATTGCCCAGTATATAATGCAGCATCCACCGGCTCGCGATCGGAGCACATATCCCCAACGTAATTCCTGCGATGACGGGCCCCAGGAAAAACGCTTTCACTGCGCCCCAATAACTGCCGGTGAAGTCAAACCGCACGTTGCGATAGCTCGTGACGCGTGCATTAAATCGCAATCCGCGAGCAAGGAGCCATGGTATGGCGATGCCGAAAATTATGGCGAGAACAATACCGAGTGCAGGCGCAAAGGTTAACACGACATTGTAGAGAATTATGCCACCAATAACGATGATCTGACCAATGAGAATTTGTTTTGGCCGCGCGTGATAATCAAATCGTCCATCCGCCAGCGCCGTGTTGCCGTACATGTATCTGTTGCGTCTGACTTTTGCCCAGGCGTAATAAATTCCCAAGGTAATGATCGTCAGAAGGACATTGACGATCCAGATACCGAAATATTCTTTTGCATTTCCAGTGAATGTGAAACGGTGCCTGCTGTATCTGTCATCACGGCCAAATTGAACGTGGTCCGAGTATGCCATGTTTCCCCCGAAACAAGTGTTGCGTCGTAAAACCCCGGGTTCTGCTTAGCGTGCATTGCTTTGAGCTTGCAATGCTACTTCCGGATGAGACGCGTTCTTGATCGTGGATAAAGCTGCTTCCAAGCATTCGCCTCTCCTGTTATCAGAAACGACCAAATGAGGAGGATGCCATGAAGGACGTGCTGATCGAGCTTGAGCGACGCAGGAACATTGCCCGTGAAGGTGGCGGCAAGGCGCGCATCGCGGCGCAGCACAAGCGTGGCAAGCTCACGGCGCGCGAACGCATCGACATCTTCCTCGATGAGGGTTCATTCGAGGAGTTCGACACATTTGTCGAGCATCGCTCTACCGATTTTGGCATGGAAGAAACGAAATTTGCCGGCGATGGCGTCGTCACCGGCTGGGGCACGATCAATGGCCGCACGGTCTTCGTCTTCGCCAAGGACTTCACGGTCTTCGGCGGCTCGCTTTCTGAAGCCCATGCCGAGAAGGTGCAGAAGATCCAGGACATGGCCCTGCGCAATCGAGCGCCCGTCGTCGGTCTCTATGATGCGGGTGGAGCGCGCATTCAGGAAGGTGTGGCCGCACTGGGCGGCTATGCCGAGATCTTCCAGCGCAATGTTCTCGCCTCGGGCGTTATCCCCCAGATTTCCGTGATCATGGGTCCCTGTGCCGGCGGTGATGTCTATTCGCCGGCGATGACCGACTTCATATTCATGGTTCGCGACACGTCCTACATGTTCGTCACCGGTCCGGATGTGGTCAAGACCGTGACCAATGAGACCGTGACAGCCGAGCAGCTCGGCGGCGCTTCGGTCCACACCACCAAGTCGTCCATAGCCGATGGGGCATATGACAATGATGTGGTGGCGCTATTGCAGATGCGCCGCCTTATCGACTTCCTGCCTGCCTCCAATACCGCCGATATTCCGCAGATCGAATGCTATCAGCCGACCGAAGACCTCGATTATTCGCTCGACCGGCTGGTGCCCGACAATGCCAACAAGCCCTATGACATCAAGGAGCTGATCCGGAAGACTGTCGATGAAAGTGATTTCTTCGAGATTCAGGAAAGCTTTGCGCGCAATATCGTTGTCGGCTTCGGGCGTGTCGAAGGCCGGACGGTCGGTATCGTCGGCAATCAACCCATGGTGCTGGCCGGTGTTCTTGATAGCGATGCCTCGCGCAAGGCAGCGCGCTTTGTCCGCTTCTGCGATTGCTTCAATATCCCGATTGTGACCTTTGTCGATGTTCCCGGCTTTCTTCCCGGCACGGCGCAGGAATATGGCGGTCTCATCAAGCACGGCGCCAAACTGCTTTTCGCCTATGCTGAGGCAACAGTCCCGAAAATCACCGTCATCACGCGCAAGGCCTATGGCGGCGCCTATGACGTGATGGCGTCGAAGCATCTGCGTGGGGATATCAATTATGCATGGCCCTCCGCACAGATCGCGGTCATGGGTGCCAAGGGCGCCGTTGAAATCATCTACCGCAAGGACATTGGCGACGCCGAGAAAATCGCAGAACATACGAAGCGATACGAAGACCGCTTCCTGTCGCCATTCGTGGCCGCAGAGAGGGGTTATGTCGACGAGGTCATCATGCCCCACTCGACCCGAAAACGCGTATCGCGGGCATTGCGTATGCTCCGCAACAAGGATCTTGAAAACCCCTGGAAGAAACACGACAACATACCGCTTTGATCTGGCGCAAGATCGCTCACCGGCCAGATGATTGTATTGCGTTTCTGAAAAACGTGCTGATCGGCTCGAGAGCAGGCAGCGTCCGTATGTCGACAAACCCGAATGCGTCCGCCCGAATATCCGGCGGGCGCATCCAATGAAAGCCGTCGGCTTTCGTGGAGTCGCATCGTTTCGTCACGCTTCAGGAACAGAACGGCGACTATTTTGTCGGAACTTGGCTAGCTGAGAAAGTGAACCGGTGTTTCAGCGACGGAAGCTGAAACCACCGCTGGAATCCCGCAAAATCTGGGAAATTGTGCGATTGTCGCATGGCTCGCTCAACTTGGCGCTTGCCTTGAGGATTGCTGCCTTAGCCTTGGCCACTTGTGCCATCTTCAATACATTTGTTTCATTCAATGATGATGTATCATTAGTTATTGTTATCATTCTGCGATACCTCCACTCCAAAAACCACTCTTGCAAAGAGTAATCCTCGATAGGCACACGGCTATATTCAGTGTGCACTGCACTCTTGTATGAAAACTAAACCGATTTAACAAATCACTATTTGTATCGAATTTTGATGCATACTTGAATGAAACCAATGAATTGCAAATAGGTTCCTCACCTGTGAAGAAACACAGCTTTTGTTTTCAATTGCTGCAGCGCAACGAAACAAACTTTCGCTACGACGCGAAATTGTTTCAGAAAATTTCATAGCGCCAGAGCCTGGCCAAGTCGTGCTTTGACCAAGCGCTCACAGTCAATGTCGTGGCGAGTGCGCGATTGAATACCATTCAAGACGGCGGCATCGTCAGGGCAACCTGAATATTGGGAAGTTGCCCGACGGAAATGCCGTAGAAAATGTAAGCGCCAATCAGTGTAGCAATCGCGATTGCGATGATAACAGTATCGGGTCTCATGTCACCAAGTCCGCTATGATCAATCCTGCCATTCTAGCAAGTCGATACGCGGTTGAATGCACATCTTGGTGGGTTAACCCCTCTGGGCTAACTGCCCTCCTTTGCAGATGGACGGCTAATTTGCCTTGATCCCGACTTTGCTCTGGATCTCCTCGGCGGTTTCCTTGACGAAAAAGGTAAGGCCGGGCGTAGCCGTTACGATGTGTGTGCCCGTGCCATAGGGGTTGAAGGAGACGACGTGCGTGAAATTGAGTGTGAGGTGATCACCATTGACGTCGGTCAGCTTTATCCACATGGCCCTTAACTCCCTGTCTGACTAAACCAAGTACATCGTGGCCTCAGGGAAGCAGGATTCTCCCGATCAGGCAACATCATGATCCTGAACATGCGGGACCCTTCACCATCGCCCGAGAATGGCGACTTCTCGCCCTACGTGCGGGCCTATTGGCCAATGGCCGGGATCGTTGATGAAGGTTCGTGGACACCGTCAGTAGTCGAGCGTTCAAAATAAGCGGGGTTGGCCCCGCCAACATCCGCCAATTCCGTTCGCGGACTGACTACCAGAGATTTCTTCCGTCGATGATTTCCACCGGCAGGGAACCAATGTCGAAATCATCAAACAGGCGCACATTGACGCTTATCCGGGGATGATCCAGATCCGGTTTGTAGTCGGTCCAGGTGGGGACCTGCGAAAAGGTGCCACAACCGCAGACATTGCAGTGATGGTGCCTGTTCATACCGTTGCGGGCGTAGACAGCATCCGCTTCCGTCGCCACGGACAGCCTTACCTGCTCCAGCGTATAGTAGGCCCAGAGTGCTCCGCGCTTGGTGCAAAACGTGCATGTGCACCGGGTTGCCGTCGAAGGCGCTTCACTCACCTCGAATTTGATTGCGCCGCAATGGCAGCTTGCGAGAATAGCCATGAATTTCCTCCGCTGTGACTTCTCCACGCCACGTCTCCTGACAAAATCGGTCAGCAGCCGCCAGCCTCAAGCAGCCTGTCCCGCTACCCAGCCCGATGACCAGGCCCACTGGAAATTATAGCCACCAAGCCAGCCAGTTACGTCAACGACCTCACCGATGAAATAAAGTCCCTTCCGGGCTTTTGCCTCCATCGTTTTCTGATCGAGCCCGTCCGTTTCGACACCGCCAAGCGTTACCTCGGCCGTACGGTAGCCTTCTGATCCTGCTGGCTTCACCTGCCATTCATTGACCAATTTTTCCACGCGGAGAAGCTGCTTGTCGGCAAGATCCGCCAGATGACCTTCGATGCCGCTGCTGTCGGCGATCAGTTGCGCAAGGCGTTTTGGCAGCAGTTCGCCCAGCGCCGTTTGCAATGCCTGGCGCCCATTGCGCGTGCGGGCGGCGCGCAGCGCAGCGAAAACATTGATGCCGGGGAGCATGTCAACCGAGATCATGTCTCCTTCACGCCAGTAGGAGGATATCTGCAGGATCGAGGGTCCGCTCAGTCCGCGATGCGTGAACAACATGGCTTCGGCAAATCTTGTCTTGCCATGGCTGACAACCGCATCAACGGAAACGCCCGACAGGGGCTTCAGCGGTGCAAGCGTGTTCTCGTCGAAGGTAAGGGGAACGAGGGCCGGACGCGTCTCCGTCAGCGCTAGCCCGAATTGCCGGGCAACGTCATAGCCGAAGCCAGTCGCGCCCATCTTGGGGATGGATTTGCCTCCGCAAGCGATGACGAGCGACGCGCATCGCACCCGCCCACCGGACAGATCGACGACATAACCTTCTTCCGACGTTTCAATGGCATCGGCAGTCGTGTTCAGGCGCAGTTCCACCCCTGCCTGGTTCATTTCCGTGACGAGCATATCGATGATCTGTCTGGCCGATCCATCGCAGAAGAGCTGGCCGAGGGTCTTCTCGTGCCATGCGATCCCATAACGGTCGACGAAACCGATGAAATCGCGCTGGGTATAGCGGCGCAGCGCCGAAATGCAGAAGTGCGGATTCGTGCTGATATAATTCTGCGGTGCTGCATTGAGATTGGTAAAATTGCAGCGGCCGCCGCCGGAAATGCGGATCTTTTCGCCAGGCGCAGCTGCATGATCGATAATGATCACCGAGCGCCCACGTTTGCCCGCCTCGATGGCGCACATCATGCCCGCCGCACCGGCACCAATGATGAGTACGTCGATTTGCCGGATCATGGCGACGGCAACAGCTGGTCGGTGCGCCCGGCCATCCAATAGGCCAGTAGGCCAACCCATTCCCGCAGCGCTATCGACACGTTCTGCAGGGAGTCCATCGGATTGTCCCTGGACAGGCCAGCGGATTCCTTGCCGGACGTACGGTAATCCGACGGCCACGGCACCACCTCGAAGCCTGCCTTGCGGAACAGCCCGACCGAACGCGGCATGTGAAACGCCGATGTGATGAGCACCCAGGTTTCGCCCGGCTTGGCGTTCACCATCTCCTTTGTGAACAGGGCGTTCTCATAGGTATTGCGCGACTGGCTTTCCAGCATCAGTCGCCCGGGAGCGATGCCCAGGGCGGTCAGCAACCGCGGCGCAGTCACACCATCGCCTTCTCCCTCAAGGATCAGGTTGCCTGTGCCGCCAGTCACGACCACCTTTGCCTCAGGGTGACGCGCAGCCAGAACCGCCGCTTCGACCAATCGGTCGCCACTGGAATTCAGCTCATA
This sequence comes from Phyllobacterium lublinensis, assembly GCF_020164435.1. Taxonomy (GTDB): domain Bacteria; phylum Pseudomonadota; class Alphaproteobacteria; order Rhizobiales; family Rhizobiaceae; genus Phyllobacterium; species Phyllobacterium lublinensis. Next base: position 92,466 of record NZ_JAIUDQ010000009.1, read on the forward strand.
GCCACCGCGCACGAGATTGACCCCACCCTCAAAACCGCCACCAAGAACCACGATCCCGGCGATCTGGTCCGGCAGGGAGTCAGGGCGCTGGAACCGGTTCTCAAGCGGGTGCATCATCAGGGCGCCAAGCGACGTCCACGCTCCGGCCGCCAGTACAAAAAGGGCACAGGCCGATGCCAGAATTGCGGTACGACGCCATTTCAGGACCAGCGCAACAACGGTCAGCGCCACCAGCAACACGGAAACATTGAGCGGCTGGGCAAAGAACCAGAAGATCTTTGAAAGGTAGAAGAACATCGTCAGCCCAGCTCCGCCAGCATTTTGACCTTGTTGATTTCCCGCTCGAGGCTGGTCGACCATTCAGGGCCCTGTTCGACGATCTCGAAACCTTCGCGCCGGTAGAGCCGGATCGCGCCGAGATTGCGCGCATGGGTGCTGATGCGCGCCTTGTCGTACCCAGCCTCTGCAATGGCTAATTTGATGGCGCGCAACAGTGACGAGCCTATCCCCTGGCCCTGTACGGCCGGTTCGACCCAAAGATCGGAGATGTAGTCATTGTCCTCATCGCGCGCGCCCCAACCGACAACGGCTCCGTCCGCGTCAGCCACCAGCACCTGATTGAACGACGTTTCTGCGAAAACCCGGAAGGCTTTCTCGACATGCGCCCGCATGCCCGGCAGTTCCGGCTCGAAGGAAAATATGTTCGACGCCCAGGCGCGGGCGCCGACTGCAGCGATGGCTGCAATGTCGGCTTCTGTCGCGCACCTGATCGTTACCACCATTTCGGCGCGTTGAACTTGCCTGCGGCCTGCTCGATCACATGGGCCGTCTGGAACAGCGTCTCCTCATCGAACGGCCGTCCGATAAGCTGCAGGCCGAGCGGCAGGCCCTTTTCATCCAGACCGGCGGGCACGGCAATTCCGGGAAGCCCCGCCATGTTCACCGTTACCGTAAAGATGTCGTTGAGATACATCTTCACCGGATCTGCTGCCAGATCCTGATCGGCAATGCCGAACGCGGCCGAAGGGGTCGCAGGGGTGAGAATGGCGTCGACGCCCGCATGGAACACGTCTTCGAAATCCTTCTTGATCAGCGTGCGTACCTTCTGCGCCTGGAGATAGTAGGCGTCGTAGTAGCCGGCGGAAAGCACATAGGTGCCGATCATGATGCGACGCTTGACCTCGTCGCCGAAGCCGGTGGCGCGCGTCTTCTCATACATGTCCACGATATCCCGGCCCGGCACGCGCAAGCCGTAGCGGACGCCGTCATAGCGGGCAAGGTTGGAAGATGCCTCCGCCGGGGCAACGATATAATAGGCGGGCAGTGCATATTTTGTGTGGGGCAGCGAAATGTCCACGATCGAAGCGCCAGCATCCTTCAGCCAGGCAATACCCTGCTGCCAGAGTTTTTCGATCTCTTCAGGCATCCCGTCGACACGGTATTCCTTTGGAATGCCGATCTTCAGTCCGGCAAGCGGCTTGCCGATCGCAGCCTCGTAGTCGGGCACTGCAATGTTGACCGATGTGGTGTCCTTTGCATCGACCGAGGCCATCGATTTCAACAGGATGGCCGCATCGCGCACGTCACGTGCGATCGGCCCGGCCTGATCAAGCGACGACGCAAAGGCGACAATGCCCCAGCGTGAGCAGCGGCCATAAGTTGGCTTGATGCCGACCGTACCGGTGAATGCCGCCGGCTGGCGGATCGAACCACCGGTGTCGGTAGCGGTGGCACCGGCGCAAAGGCGTGCCGCAACAGCTGCGGCGGAACCGCCGGATGAACCGCCGGGCACCAGATCCGCATTCGATCCCTTGGCGCGCCAGGGATTCTTCACCGGTCCGTAATAGGAGCTTTCGTTTGATGAGCCCATGGCGAACTCGTCCATGTTGAGCTTGCCCAGCATGACTGCGCCATCGGCCCACAAATTTGCAGTGACCGTCGATTCGTAATGCGGCTTGAATCCGTCAAGAATGTGCGAACAGGCCTGCGTATGCACGCCTTCGGTACCAAACAGGTCCTTGATGCCCAGTGGAATGCCTTCGAGCGCCCCGGCATTGCCGGCTGCAAGCCGCGCATCGGATGCCTTGGCCATGTCCAGCGCCTTTTCCGGCGTTGTGACGATATAGGCATTAAGCATATCGTTTGCGTTCTCGATCGCCTTGATATAGGCGCCGGTCAATTCGGTGGCAGTGATCGCCTTCGCTTTCAGCTGGTCGCGCGCCTCGGCAATGGTGAGAGCGGTCAGGTCAGTCATGTCTAGTCCTGTTTATTGGGCTGCCGTAAGGGCGAGCCGCTTTTCGTAAAATGCACTGTGTTCGGAATCGGGATAGTCCAGGAACACCCCGCAACGGGTAAATCCGGATCGTTCATAGAGGCGGTAGGCATCTGCGAAACCTGGTCCGGCGCCCGTTTCGAGGACGAGCCTGGTAACGCCCCTCTCCTTGGCAAGGCTGGTTATGGCCTCGAGCAGCGCCGAGCCGACACGTTGGCCGCGCACGCTGGGCCGTGTGAACATGCGCTTGACTTCGCCCAGGCCTTCGCCGTGCTCCTTCAACGCGCCGCAGCCGACTGCGCTCCCGCTCTCGTCCCGTGCCACAAAAACCGTCGTGTCGCTGCCAGCCATCTGTTCAACAGTCATCTTGAACTGGAACTCGATGGGCGAAAGCGGTAGCAGGTGCTCATTGAGATCGGCAACCAGCGCCCTGACATCGTCCTGCAGAGGCGTTTCGATGGCGACGGAAATAGCCATGGTCGCGTTACTCGACCACTTTCGGGACGACGAAGAAGTTCTCCTCGTGGATGGGTGCGTTGGCAACGATGTCGGCTGCCTTGTTGCCGTCATTCACCTCGTCCTGACGCTTCTTCATGGCCATGGGCGTTACCGACGTCATCGGCTCCACGCCCTCGACATTAACCTCATTCAACTGCTCGACAAAGCCGAGGATTGCGTTCAACTGGCCAGTCATGCGGGTCGCGTCATCTTCGCTCACGGCAATCCGAGCAAGATGCGCAACGCGTTTGACGGTGGAAATATCGACAGACATAGGGAATTCCTGAATTCGACGTTCATTTCTACAGAGCTTCTGTTCCCAGAGCTATAGTGTCCGTTGCGAACGAGTGCAACGGACAAGAAGGCCCGAGGCAGACCTTACTGCGCGGGTGGTGTGCCGGACTGATTGTCGTCGCCGGCATCGGGGTTGATGACATTGTCGTCCAGCGTGACACCACCATCCAGCAAGTCGTCGCCTGAGGGCTCATCAACTGGATCAGGACCCTTGACGGGATTGCCATTGATGCTCACGGAGCCATCGGCCTTTTGATCAACGATCCACTGGATGCGTCCGTTGGGCAATTGCGTGCCGAAATCCTTGGCGAGCTTGGCAAACACGATGTAGTCCTTGATCTCGGGCTCCTGTTCGGACGCCTTCGTCAAGCGCTCGAGGGCAGCATCGAACCCTGTCATCTCCCAGGTCGTCCGGCTTTCCGGCTTCATCGCAACCAGGGAAATCTCGCCCTCGACGGTAAGCTCCGTATCGGCGGTGCGCAAAAGGCTCTTGTCGATGACGACTTTTGGCGGATTGACCATAAAGGCTGCGGCCGTGTTCGCCTCGAATTCATCGGAGAACGGCTTTTCCCGGTTCAGGTCCATATCCGAGATCGCGGCCCTCGCAATCGTGTCCAGGTCGACACCCTCTGTTCCAAATGCCAGTTCCAGGTCGGTCGGAAGAAATGGCAGGCTCCACTCGGGTATCGGTAATGACGGATATTTCAGGCCATTCGTACGCAAGGCATAATGGTATTCGCCATTCTTGCTGACGCCGTCGAAATTCAGTTCCTGGGAGATTTTGTTCGCGGAGAAGGATCCAAGCGGCGTTGCAACATCAAGACCGGCGAGATGATAGGCCCCGGACAGCTTGTCCCAGAGCGGCAGAGCAGCAAGGAGCTTCGTTTTGAGTTCCGACTGGTCGGCACTCTTCAGCGTCTTTTCCCCGGTATGGGCAACGAAAAAGGCCCAAAGGTCCAGCAGTTCGAGATTGCGAACCCCCTTTCCATCGGCATTGACACCCAGTTCAGCGCCGTGAATGACCACTTTCATCGCCTCTTGCGAAACCGCGCCATTGCCGTCAGTTGCAGTATCGTCCGCCGGCGGCGGCGATTTGATGATCATGGTCTCCTGGAAGTCGGTTGCGGACTGGTTGTTGTTGAAATCTACGCCGCCTGTCGTGGCCGCAGTCCCGATCAGTTCGCCTTTCGCGGATTTGGCGCTAGCATCGACATCTTGGGTAGGACTTGTCGACTTCATCTTGAACGCGCCGTAGGAAAACGATGCCTTGGAAAAAGCGCCGATCCTCGGATCGAAAATGCCGGTCATGTTCGCGTCGTCAACGGACCACCGAACCGATTCCGGTCCCGCGGGCGTCGTTGTTTCAACTGACCCACCCGGCCACGCCGTTGAGGTGACGCTCCAGGAACCATCGGCGAGCGGTTTCGTCAGGAGACTGTATTCGCCGAAATCCCCCTTGAAATAGTCCTGCTTGGGCAAGGATTCGAGCAATTTTGCTGTGTTGAAGGTGACGCGATAGCCGTCGGTCCCTGGCACGACGTTGAGGATTTTCTTCTCGATCGCCGAACTGCCGAAATATTTCGAAAGGGTTTTGGCGAGTTCATCCGCCCCCTTGGCGTCAATCGCCTGTGCGAAGACAGGCGTCGTGGCGGCCACCATGCAGGAAATCAGAAGCAGTCTGCGCACATTACTCTCCCAGCGGTATCATCCAGTGTTTGTCGCTGCTTTAGCAAGCTTGCGTCAAACCGTAAAATGCTCATTTGTCTTGGGGACAATCACCTCGCTCCCGCCTCCGTCCATACCGGCGACGAACTTCTCCGGCGTCGCATCGATGATCGGGAACGAGCCGTAGTGGCATGGAATTGCCTTCGCGAACTTGAAATAGCGCCGCGCCGCAAGCGCCGCGACTGCTCCGCCCATGGTAAAGCGGTCGCCAATCGGGACGATGCCGATTTCCGGCTGGTGCAACTCATTGATCAGGGCCATATCCGAGAAAATGTCCGTGTCACCCATATGGTAAAGCGTCGGCTCACTGTCGAAATGCAGAATGATGCCATTGGCATTGCCGAGAGAATGGGAAACCCCATCCTCGGTCATATGGGCGGACGAGTGCAGTGCATTGACATAGGTCACTGTGAAACCGTCATAGGAGACGGTGCCTCCCGTGTTCGTCGGATCGACGCGGGCGACGCCGCGGTTGTTCAGCCAAGTCACGAGATCGGCATTGCCGGTGACCAGCGCTCCGGTATCCTTGGAAAGCTGGATCGTATCACCGACATGATCGCCGTGCCCATGCGTCAGTACAATGTGGTTGACCCCCTTGGCCGCTTCCTTGAAGTCGACGCCTTTTGCGCCGGGATTTCCGTTCAGAAACGGGTCGATCAGAATGGTGTTACCCGCGGTTTCGATGCGGAACGCCGAATGGCCGAGCCAGGTTATTTTCATGATCTTATCCCTTCAAGTGCATGTGAATCCTCGCCACAGCGCTTTAATACCGCTATGTGACAGACGTTAATACCGCTACGTGACGGACATTGCAGATTAAAACGATCTATAGGCCGACATTTCAAGTACGGGATATCAAATTGACGATACTGACGATTGAAGAACTGGAAGATCACGTCGCCGCCGGCAAGACCCTTGCTGGTCTCGACCTCGGTACGAAGACGATCGGCATCGCCATATCGGATCTCGGTTTTTCGTTCGCCAATCCTCGCCCCGTGCTCAGGCGCAGCAAGTTCACCCATGACGCGCAGGACCTCCTGAAGGCCTTGAGCACTGATAATGTCGGCGCAATTGTGATTGGATTGCCCGTGAACATGGATGGGTCCGAGGGTCCGCGTGTGCAGGCAACCCGCGCTTTTGTCCGCAACATGGAGAAGCTGACCGACCTGCCCTTCGTCTATTGGGACGAGCGGCTGTCGACTGTGGCCGCGGAACGCGCTCTGATCGGTATGGATGTGTCGCGGCAGAAGCGTGCCGACCGCATCGATTCAGCGGCCGCTGCCTTCATTTTGCAAGGTGCGCTCGATCGCCTGCAGAGCCTGCGTCAGGAAACGGATACCGACGGCATTTCCTTCACATAGGAAGCGCGTGCTGCACGCCATGCCTTTGCCCAGGCGATGATTTGCCGGCGGCGGCGGAATGCGATGAGGCACAGGACCAGGCCGGTATCGACGATGCAAGCGCGCGCAACCAGCGGTGGAATACTCTCTGGCGCGATCCCCAGCGCATTGCCGTAAATCCTGAAAACCAGGTCATGCATGTCGCGGCTGAAAAAATACATGCCCATGCTCAGATCGTAGTAGGACAGGAAGTACCATCCCCACAAGAAGCCCAGCGGTCCCGCCCAGAAAATCAGGAAGCTGCGCATTCAGTTTCTCCTCGTTCGGATGGACATCATCATTTTTTCTTAACCCTGCGTTTTTGCAGTGCATTTTCGACTGTTAGTGATATCGTTTAAGAAGCGAACGGCAACGTAAACCGTTTGTTAAGGTTAATTTACGAAAATTTAATTCAAATTGAACGTATTAGCGAGCCCCCTTTCGAGCCGGGGATGCAATTTTCTGGTGCCTGATCGGAATTTTTTGGCAAAACGGTACGATGCACGCGATGCGTGCACCGTGTGCCAAGTCAGATGATCATGACCAACCTGGGATCCGTTGAAATTCGACGTCACGACGCGCCGAGAATGTTGATTTTCGAGAATCGGAGCGCAGTGAGCCTATGGCTCATGAGCACCGGCGCACGGTAAGAACGCCCTTTGGACGGTCATGGAGCGAATATCTACAGAGCCCTAGTTGTATCGACCTATCTTTTGCGAAAGCGAATGCGCGCCTTGGCGCATGCGTACGGGAATAACCCTCGTCGCGCTAACCACGCAGACACCTCATCAGAGGGCCCCCAATCAAGGCTAGACACTGGCGGTTTTCATGAGTCGCGCCGTAACTTCACTCTCGCTTTCCACGAAACGCACGAACTCGGGTTGCGTCATGCTCATTGGCTCGCCTCCGTGTTTAGCGATCCACTCGCGCAGATCCGGCCTGGTGAGCATGCTCCCTATGTCATTCGCAAGCTTGTCAACCACGCCGGTCGGAGTGCCAGCCGGCACCCACATTCCATACCAAATAGGGAAGTCGAATCTGGCGACGATCGCCTCCGCGATAGTCGGTACCTCCCGGAGCAAGGTTGAGCGGCGAGCGGTACTCACCCCCAGCGCAATTAGTGTGCCCTCATGAATGTGGGGAAGAGCAAGAGAGATTGGCACCAAATAGTACGTGAAGCGCCCCGCGATCGCGTTGGCGATCGTATCGGCATTGGAATCGCTCGGTGACGGGGGCATATGCAGCGCCTTGATTCCGACCGCTTGATTGAATTTCTCGACTCCAACATGTGTGCCGGTGCCTATACCAGTGGATCCAAACTTGAGCTCACCAGGCTTCGCCTTCGCCGCCGCAATAAGTCCGTCGACGGTGGTGACGCCGGTCGCCTTGCCTGTGACGAGCACGTAGGCTTGCCTTGTAAGCGAAATGACCGGAATGAAATCCTTCAACGGATCATACTGGAGGTCTTTCAAGAGCGCCGCACTGTATGCCTGAGCATTGGTGTTGATCAGCAACGTGTGGCCGTCGGCCAGTGACTTCGCGACCTGGGCCGGGCCCGCAGTGGCTCCCGCACCTGTGACGTTCTCCACCGTCACCGGTTGACCCCACAGCTCAGAAAGCTTCGGGGCGAGGACGCGGGCCAACAGATCAGGCCCACCGCCGGCCCCGAACGGCTCAATTATGCGTACCGCCTTGGCCGGATAGTCTCGTGCGGACGCCCTCAGATTTGTTGCACTTCTCATCGTATCCTCATATCGGCACAGCCGACTGGAAATAGTAAAAAGCAACGCAATTGATCGAAGCGGTCAGTCCCAGCCTAACACAAGATGTCTTAATTCGGTCATCGATCTGCAGACCGCCATCAACTGCTATCTCGCCGAGCGCAACCGACAACCCAAATCGTCCGTTTGGAACACCGACCCGACGACATCATCGCCGCCGTCAAGTCACCGACTGTCCACTAGTTGGCTGAGGGATAAAGCGAATTGACGATGCTCTTGGCGTTATGGCGTGCATCGAGCATGCCGTAGGTCGTGCGCCACTGTCCGCCAAGTCGCGTTTCGATGAACGCGTCCGCGATGTCCTCCGACTGGAGATACCGCAATTCGGCACCGGCCGCCGCAAGGGCAAGCTGTTCCGTCAGGATCCGTGCCGCACCCTCGTCGTTTTCGGCAACGCGCATGGCGGCACGCAGGACTTCGACAGTGCCCTGCCCGCCGCGTCCGAGTTGTGCGCCGATCCAGTTCAGGACCTCATCGAAGAGCTGCGGTCCCCGCTTGAGCACCCGCAGCACGTCCAGGGCCATGACATTGCCCGATCCTTCCCAGATCGCATTGACCGGTGCTTCGCGATAGAAGCGGGCAAGATTACCCTCCTCGATGTAGCCATTGCCGCCAAGGCATTCCATCGCCTCGTAGAGCATGGCCGGGGCAATCTTCGCGACCCAATACTTGACGACGGGCGTCATGACGCGGGCAAACGCTGCTTCGCCGCGGTCCCTTGCGGCGTTGTCGAACGCCCGCGCCAGTCGAAGCGACAAGGCCGTTGCACCGGCAACGTCAAGTGCCATATCGGCGAGAACCCGCAGCATCAGCGGTTTGTCGATCAGCGGACCATCAAAGACGATGCGATGGCGCGCATGGTGAACCGCCTCGGCAAGCCCGACCCGCATCAACCCGGCGGAGGCGACGGCGCAGTCAAGCCGGGTCAGGGTCACCATGTCGATGATTGTCTTCACGCCGTCACCCGGATTGCCAACCATCTGGCCCAGCGCATTGTCGAACTCGACCTCGGACGACGCATTGGAACGGTTGCCGAGTTTTTCCTTCAGGCGCTGGAACCGAAAGCCGTTTGAGGACCCGTTCGGCAGGATGCGCGGCACGAGGAAACAGGAAAGGCCCTCGCGCGCCTGCGCCAGGATGAGGAAAGCATCCGACATCGGCGCAGACATGAACCATTTGTGGCCGGTGATCCGGTAAAAGCCGCTACCCGCCGGTTCAGCTCGCGTCGTATTGGTGTGAACGTCCGTACCGCCCTGCTTCTCGGTCATGCCCATGCCGAGGGTCAGGCTCGCCTTCTTCGCAGGCGGTTTGTTGCCCGAGTCATATTTGCGCGGCAGGATCAGCGGCGACCACTCGCGATAGAGTGTGGGCGCAGCCATGAGCGCAGCCAGCGATGCGCTCGTCATGGTCAGCGGACACAGATGCCCGCACTCCAGCTGGGCCGTGAGATAGAACCGAGCCGCGCGTGCCTGATGGCGTATCGCCGATTCCGGCGTGCCGTCTTCCCAGATCGACGAATGCAGTCCCTGTGCCACCGACCGGCGCATCAGCGCATGATAGGCGGGGTGATAGTCGACAACGTCAATCCGATGCCCCTGACGGTCGTGGGTGCGCAGTTTCGGCGCTTCGGTATTGGCGAGCCGGGCTAGATCCTGCGCATCGCCAGACAACACGAAACGACCGCCCTGCTCCAGTTCGGTGCGCGTGGTCTGGGGAAACCGCTTGGTGATCTGCATCAACAACGGATCACCGAGATAGGCATTGAGGCCGATCATCGAAGGCGTCTGGTTGAGAACGTCATGGGTTTTCAAGAAACTGTCCTGTTTCACATTTCAATGTTCGCGCTGTAGCCACGGCCCTGGCAACGCATTCAACTCTTTATGGGGTGAAGATTCTGACAAGCGGTTAATGCGCGCAGTATATGGACTCCGATGCCATAGTCGATATTCATCATTGCAATCGTTTTGCACTTTCAGTTTTTCGCACCATTTTCTTGGAAAACTGGGATCCAGGTGGCCCCCGGCGCTTGCGGGGCCGCGGCTTGAAGCTTATAGGGGGGACTTGACATGACATCAGAAACGCTCCCCCTCCTGTTTCCCCATCGCCACTTGCTTGGCATCAAGGGTCTTTCCCCGCAAGACATTGTACAACTGCTCGACCTCGCCGAAAGCGAAATCGCCGTTTCGCGCCAGCCGGAAAAGAAGAAGAGCGTCTTGCGCGGCCGCACCCAGATCAATCTTTTCTTCGAAGCGTCGACGCGCACGCAATCATCTTTCGAGCTGGCCGGCAAACGTCTTGGCGCCGATGTGATGAACATGTCCGTCGGCAATTCGTCGGTGAAGAAAGGCGAAACGCTGATCGACACGGCGATGACGCTCAATGCCATGCGGCCCGACATCCTGATCATCCGCCACTCATCCGCCGGCGCTGCAGCGCTTCTGGCGCAAAAGGTCGGCTGCTCCGTGGTGAATGCGGGCGATGGCGCGCATGAACATCCGACGCAGGCCCTCCTCGATGCCCTCACCATTCGCCGCGCCAAGGGCAAGGTCGCACGGCTGATCGTCACGATCTGTGGTGACGTGCTGCACTCCCGGGTCGCGCGCTCGAACATCATCCTGCTCAACGCTCTTGGCGCACGCGTTCGCGTGGTTGCCCCCTCGACGCTGCTACCGTCCGGCATTGCGCATATGGGTGCCGAGGTGTTCCACAAGATGGAAGACGGCCTGAAAGATGCCGACGTCGTCATGATGCTGCGCCTGCAGCGCGAGCGCATGGCGGGCTCTTTTGTTCCTTCCGTGCGCGAATATTTCCGCTATCACGGCCTTGACCGCGAAAAACTCAAATATGCCAAGCCCGACGCTATCGTCATGCACCCGGGTCCGATGAATCGCGGCGTGGAAATCGCCTCCGACGTGGCTGATGGCGTCCAGAGCGTCATTCAGGAACAGGTCGAGATGGGTGTTGCCGTGCGCATGGCGGTGATGGAAGCGCTGCTCGACCAGCGCCGCAATGCTGAGGGAGTAGCAGGATGAGCACCACCGTTCTGCACAATGCCCGCATTGTCGACCCCTCACGCAATCTGGATGAGCCCGGAACGCTGATCATAAAGAACGACAAGATCGTCGCCAGCGGCGCCGATGCCCGCAACCAGGGCATGCCCGAAGGTGCTACCGTCATCGATTGCCGCGGGAAAGCCGTGCTTCCGGGCCTCGTCGACGCGCGCGTCTTCATCGGTGAACCCGGCGCCGAGCACCGCGAAACCATCGCCTCCGCCAGCCATGCGGCGGCCGCTGGCGGTGTGACCTCGATGATCATGATGCCGGACACGGATCCTGTGATCGACAATGTCGCGCTCGTCGAGTTCGTGATGCGGACGGCGCGCGATACCGCTGTCGTCAACGTCCATCCGGCGGCGGCTGTCACCAAGGGCCTGCAGGGCGAGGAGATGACCGAGATCGGGCTGCTGCGCGAAGCTGGCGCCGTTGCGATTTCGGAGGGCCGCCATTCGATCGCCAATTCGCAACTGATGCGCCGCGCGCTCACCTATGCCCGCGACTTCGGTGTCGTCCTTGCCCACGAAGCGCGCGATCCTCATCTCGGCATTACCGGCGTGATGAACGAGGGCCTCTATGCGAGTTGGCTCGGTCTTTCCGGCGCCCCGCGCGAAGCGGAAGTCATTCCGCTGGAGCGCGACATGCGTCTTGCGGCGCTCACGCAAGGCGCCTACCACGCGGCGCAAATTTCGACGGCCATGTCGGCCGAGGTGATTACCCGCGCCAAGCAGAACGGGTTGAACGTCACCTCCGCCGTATCGATCAATCATCTCTCGCTCAACGAGAATGACATTGGCGAATTTCGTACCTTCTTCCGTTTGGAGCCACCGCTGCGCCTCGAAGAGGATCGACTCGCCATGGTGGAAGCGCTTCGCGATGGCACGATCGACATCATCGTTTCGGCGCACGATCCGCAGGACGTCGATACGAAGCGCCTGCCCTTCGCCGACGCTGCAGCGGGTGCCATTGGACTGGAAACGCTGCTCGGAGCAGCCCTTCGCCTCTATCACAATGGCGATGTGCCACTGCTGCGCATCATCGAGGCAATGTCGAGCGCACCGGCCCGGATTTTCGGCCTCGATGCAGGTTCACTGCGACCGGGATCGGCGGCGGATATGACCATAGTCGATCTTGACGAACCATGGGTTGTGAAGGAAGAAGACTTGCGGTCGCGTTCCAAGAACAGCTGTTTTGAGGGTGCGCGTTTTCAAGGTCGGGTCGTTCAAACATTCGTCGCAGGAAAGTCAGTATTCACCCTCTGAAGTGATCAAAAGGATCATGCATGTCGGAATTCTTCAACGGGCAAGCAGGATTTCCGCTTCTCCTGTTCGCGCTCGCCTTTGGCTACCTGCTCGGTTCCATTCCCTTTGGCCTCATCCTGACGCGCATGGCCGGGCTAGGTGACGTGCGCAGCATAGGCTCCGGCAATATTGGAGCCACGAACGTCCTGCGTACGGGCAACAAGAAACTTGCTGCGGCAACGCTGCTGCTTGATATGCTGAAGGGCACAGCCGCCGTCCTGATCGCCGGCATCGCTGCACCGGAAGCCGCGATTGTTGCGGGCCTCGGCGCCTTTCTCGGTCACATTTTTCCAGTTTGGCTGAAGTTCAAGGGTGGTAAGGGCGTTGCCACCTATCTCGGCGTGTTGCTCGGTCTTTTCTGGAAGGGTGCATTAATCTTCGCGGCCGTCTGGCTGATCGTGGCATATGTAACGCGTTATTCCTCGCTTGCGGCCCTCATCAGTGCAGTCGTGGTCCCCATCGCTCTCTATTGTATCGGTTTGCATCAGATCGCCGCGCTGTTCGTGATCCTGACTATCATCGTCTTCATCAAGCACCGGGCCAACATCCAGCGTCTTGTCTCCGGCACGGAAGGCAAGATAGGATCCAAGGGGTGAATGAAGGGAAAGGCATACGCCTTTCCGACAGCCAGCGGCTGAGCTGGCTGCGCCTTATCCGCAGTGAAAATGTGGGACCGGCGACGTTCCGCGACCTGATTGCCCATTGTGGCTCGGCCGCCGACGCTCTCGAGATGCTGCCAGAACTCGTGCGGCGCGGCGGCGCGGGGCGACCTGTCCGCATCGCCAGCCTTGCCGAAGCCGAACGCGAATTGCAGGCCGCGGCACGCATGGGGGCTGCATTCGTCGGGATAGGTGAGCCGGAATATCCGCCGTACCTCAGGCAATGCGACAATCCCCCGCCGCTGGTCGCGGTCAAGGGTAACCGCGATGTCTTCCGGCTTCCGCCCGTGGCCATTGTTGGCGCGCGCAATGCCTCCTTGGTCGGCATCAAATTCGCCCGCACGATTGCAAGGCAACTTGGTGAAGCTGGCTTTGCGATCATTTCCGGCCTTGCACGAGGAATCGACACGGCCGCCCACGAGGCGAGCCTTGACCATGGTACTGTGGCGGTCATGGCCGGAGGTCTCGACCTGCCCTACCCTCCCGAGAACCTGGCTCTCTACAATGCCATAAGTGCTCGCTTTGGCGCAGTCATCAGCGAAATGCCGTTTGGATGGGAGCCCCGCGCCAAGGATTTTCCGCGGCGCAACCGCATCGTCGCAGCCCTTTCGCTCGGGTTGGTCGTGGTGGAGGCGGCGGAGCGCTCCGGTTCGCTGGTCAGTGCACGGCTCGCTGGCGAACTTGGACGGCTTGTCTTCGCAGTACCCGGCTCCCCGCTGGACCCGCGCGCAAAGGGCACAAATGGATTGTTGAAGAACGGCGCTATCGTGACCACATGTTCCGATGACGTCATAACCGCCCTGATGCCGCTTGTTGAGCGACCTGCCACCGACGATGCCTTCCTGGCGCCGGAGTTTGATTTTCCGCCGATGAATGTACCTGACGAATCCGACCGGGACCGCGTCGTCAATTTGCTCGGTCCCGTTCCGGTTGAAATCGATGAGCTTATCCGCACAAGCGAACTGCATCCGTCAGTGGTAATGCTGATTCTGCTGGAACTCGACCTTGCCGGTCGCCTGCAACGCCAATCAGGCGGATATGTTTCGCTTATCTACTCCTGAGCGGGCACCAATATCCTTGCGCAACTGATCACTGCTTTCAATATACGCAATCTCTATAAGATAGGCCAACATTTCCAAGCGGTTTGTTTTGGCCATTGCCCTCAATTCACCCAGCATTTGCTGAATAAATCTTGCATTTTCAGTCCGATTGATCTGACTATCACTCATAATTTCGTCCTCAAATATAAATTTTCATCAAAAATATGCGCTATACTTTAATGTGGGACTGCCTAATTTATACCTACTTAACCTACCGTTTTTTATACTCTAAACCGGTAAACGAGAAATGACTCGCCATGAATGCACTATAACCTTGAACCTTGGAGAAAAATACCATTAATTGCATAAGTTCGTTGAGCAACCACCGGTTGCATTTGACGAATTTTGACGTGCAGGCCTTGACGTTATGACGAAGCCTGTTCATTTCACAGGGCCTAATCCGAAGTGAAATTAGTGCTTTTGCAATATGACAAGGGCAGGAAAGCTCAATTCTAAAATGAACGTTGTCGTCGTCGAATCGCCTGCCAAGGCCAAAACAATCAATAAATATCTGGGTTCGGGTTACAAGGTCCTGGCATCGTTTGGCCATGTGCGGGATCTGCCCGCAAAGGATGGCTCCGTTCGTCCCGACGATGATTTTTCGATGTCGTGGGAGGTTGACTCCGCTTCGTCCAAGCGACTGAGCGACATCGTGAAGGCGCTGAAGGAGAGTGACGGGCTCATCCTTGCAACCGATCCGGATCGTGAGGGTGAAGCCATTTCCTGGCATGTGCTCGAGGTCCTGCAGCAGAAAAAGGCTATCGGCAAGAAGCCCGTGAAGCGGGTCGTGTTCAATGCGATCACAAAAGGCGCCGTGCTCGACGCCATGGCCAATCCCCGCGACATCGATATGCCCCTGGTCGATGCCTACCTGGCACGGCGTGCGCTGGACTATCTGTTCGGCTTCACGCTGTCGCCCGTTTTATGGCGCAAATTGCCCGGGGCCCGCTCGGCCGGCCGAGTGCAATCGGTGGCCTTGCGCCTTGTCGCCGACCGGGAAGCGGAAATCGAACGCTTTGTCCGTGAGGAATACTGGAATATCGCAGCGCTTCTGAAGACGCCGCGCAATGACGGCTTCGAGGCGAGACTGGTTGCTGTCGACGGCAAGAAGCTCGGCAAGCTGGACATCAAGAACGGCGAACAGGCCGGCGACATCCGCACCATGCTCGAAGGTGCGGCCTTCAAGGCGGCTTCTGTGGAAGCAAAGCCGATCAAGCGCAGCCCCGGACCTCCTTTCACGACTTCAAGCCTGCAGCAGGCGGCCTCCGGTCAGCTCGGCTTTACGCCCTCGCGCACCATGCAGATTGCACAGAAGCTGTATGAAGGCATGGACCTGGGAACCGAGACCGCGGGCCTGATCACCTATATGCGAACCGACGGCGTGCAGATGGCACCCGAGGCCATCCAGGCCGCCCGCCAGACCATCGGAAAAGTATTCGGCGAAAAGTACGTGCCCGAGAAGCCGCGCTTCTACGCAACCAAGGCAAAGAATGCCCAGGAGGCGCACGAGGCGATCCGCCCGACCGATTTCAATCGCCATCCCAAGGACATGCGTCAGTTTCTTGATGCTGACCAGGCAAGACTTTACGAATTGATCTGGAAGCGCGCCATTGCCAGCCAGATGCAGTCAGCCGACATCGAACGGACGACTGTGGAAATCGAGGCGCAGAATGGTTCGCGTAGCGCCCAGCTGCGTGCCACGGGTTCAGTCGTGCGCTTCGATGGCTTCCTCGGTGCCTATACGGATCACCGCGAGGAAGAGGATGTCGACGAGGACAGCGCACGTCTTCCCGAGATTCGCGCTGGCGAGGCACTCATCCGCGAACAGATCAACGCAACGCAACACTCGACCGAACCGCCGCCCCGCTATTCGGAAGCGACGCTCATCAAGAAAATGGAAGAGCTGGGCATTGGCCGCCCCTCCACCTACGCGGCAACGCTCGCTACACTTCGCGACCGGGAATACATAACCATCGAAAAGCGCAAGCTGATTCCGGAAGCCAAGGGCCGATTGGTCATTGCTTTCCTGGAAAGCTTCTTCAAACGCTACGTGGAATACGACTTCACGGCCGGTCTTGAGGAAAAGCTCGACGAGATTTCTGACGGAAAGCTCAAATGGAAAGACGTTCTGCGCGATTTCTGGACAGATTTCTTCGGCTCGATTGACGGCATCAAGGAACTTCGCGTTACCAACGTCCTTGATGCGCTGAATGACCAGCTTGGGCCGCTCGTATTCCCGCCTCGCGAGGATGGAAGCGATCCGCGCATCTGCCAGCTGTGCGGGACAGGCAATCTTTCGCTCAAGCTCGGCAAATATGGTGCCTTTGTCGGTTGCTCGAACTATCCGGAATGCAAATTCACCCGCCAGCTCGGCGGCAGTGAAGCGGCAAACGAGAACGGCAACGGCGGCGACGAACCGAAACTGCTCGGCAAGGACCCCTATACCGGCGAAGACATTACCGCGCGCAATGGTCGTTTCGGCCCCTATATCCAGCGTGGCGAGGGCAAGGAAGCCAAGCGTGCCAGCCTGCCGAAAGGCTGGTCGTTCGACACGATGGACCATGAGAAGGCACTGGCACTGTTGTCACTGCCCCGCGATGTCGGCCAGCACCCTGAATCCACCAAGATGATCTCGGCCGGGATCGGGCGCTATGGTCCCTATATCGCCCACGATGGGACCTATGCAAATCTCGAGAGCGCAGAGGACGTGTTTTCGATCGGGCTCAACCGGGCCGTCACGGTGCTTGCAGAAAAGCAGGCCAAGGGACCCGGACGCGGACGCGGTACACCAGCGGCACTCAAGGAGCTGGGCGAACACCCCGATGGTGGTGTGATCACCGTTCGGGACGGCAAGTATGGCCCCTATGTCAACTGGGGCAAGGTGAACGCCACGCTGCCCAAGGGCAAGGACCCGGCTGTCGTGACGGTCGAGGAAGCCCTTGCCATGATCGCCGAAAAGGCCGGTGCCAAAGGCACGAAGAAGGCTCCCGCCAAGCGTGCCGCAGCGACCAAGAAGCCCGCTGCCAAGAAACCCGCTGCGAAAAAAGTAGCAACCAAAAAAGCAAGTTAAGGAAAATCCATTGGCACGCCGTATCTCTCCACCCAGCGGAAAAAAACGGCTTGCCAATCTTTCGGGGTCGAAGCGCGAGGCGCATATGCCGGGGCGTGAGGAGATTCTCCAGTTCATCAAGGAGAATCCCGACCTTGCCGGCAAGCGAGATATCGCCAAGGCCTTCAACCTGAAGGGGGATGCACGCATTGCCCTGAAGGACATATTGCGCGACCTCGCCGATGACGGCCTGGTGGAGAAACGCGCCAAGCGCCTCGCCATGCCCGGTAGCCTGCCAAGCGTGGCGGTGCTGGACATTACCGGTCGCGAAGGGGATGGCGGTCTGATCGCCAAGCCGGCGGAGTGGGATGCCAACCACCAGGAACGCCCTCCGGTTGTTTTTATTCGGGTTTCGCGTAACCAGAAAGGTCCGGCCCCCGGCGTCGGGGATCGCGTGCTGGCACGAATTTTTCATGGTGCGGACCCGTCCGGTCCTGCCTATACGGCGCGCGTCATCAAGCGGATCGAGCATCGCAAGGATGCGGTGCTCGGTGTCTTGCGCAAGCTCGACAACGGCGAATGGCGTCTCGAACCGGTGGAACGGCGGCAGGTGGAGCTTTCGATCGATCCTGCCCAGCTCAACAATGCGAAGGCGAATGACCTGGTCGAGGTCGAGGTTTCGAAAGTCAGCCGCTATGGTCTTGCTCTGGGGCGGATAACCCAGGTTGTCGGCTCGGTGGCAAGCGAGAAAGCGCTTTCGATGATCGCGATCCACGAGCACGAGATCCCGCATGTCTTTCCCGACAGTGTGATTGCGGAAGCCGAGAAGGCCAGGCCTGCATCCATGGCCCATCGCGAGGACTGGCGCCAGGTTCCACTGGTCACCATCGATCCGGCCGATGCCAAGGACCATGACGATGCCGTCTTCGCCGAGCCCGATACCGATGAAAAGAACCCGGGCGGATTCATCGCAACTGTCGCCATCGCTGATGTTGCCGCCTATGTGACGCCGGATTCGCAGCTCGACCGCGAGGCGCTGAAGCGCGGCAATTCGGTCTATTTCCCGGACCGGGTCGTGCCGATGCTTCCGGAGCGCATCTCCAACGACCTGTGTTCGTTGAAGGAGCTGTTGGATCGCCCTGCCCTCGCCGTGCGGATGACATTCAGTGCGGAAGGCCGCAAGGTTTCACACAGCTTCCACCGCATCATGATGCGCTCCCATGCGCGCCTTTCCTACCCGCAGGCGCAGGCGGCCATCGACGGCGTGCCGGACGAAAAGACGACGCCGATCCTCGATTCGATCCTGAAGCCACTCTGGGCCGGCTATGCGGCGTTGAAGCGCGGCCGTGATGCGCGCGAGCCGCTGGAACTCGATCTTCCCGAAAAGAAGATATTGCTGACACCGGATGGCAAGGTCGACAAAGTCGTCATTCCGCCACGGCTCGATGCGCACAAGCTGATCGAAGAATTCATGATCCAGGCCAATGTCGCCGCGGCCGAGACGCTGGAGCGCAAGAAGCAGCCGCTTATCTTCCGCATCCACGACGCGCCATCATTGGCCAAGCAGGAAACCCTGCGGGAGTTCCTGCGCACGCTCGACATTTCGCTTGCCCGCGGTGCCGAGCTGCGACCCAATCAGTTCAACAATATCCTCAAGCGCGTCGAAGGCAGCGAGCAGCAGGACCTGGTCAACCAGGTCGTGCTCCGATCGCAATCACAGGCCGAGTACAATCCTGAAAATATCGGGCATTTCGGTCTCAATCTCCATCGCTATGCGCACTTCACCTCGCCGATCCGGCGCTACGCCGATCTCATCGTTCACCGGGCGCTGATCTCGGCGCTCGGCCTCGGGCCCGATGGTATTACCGCGAAGGAGGAAGCCGCGCTTCCGGAAATCGCCGCCCTGATCTCAACCTCCGAGCGCCGTGCAATGGCGGCCGAACGCGACACTGTGGACCGGCTGATTGCACACTATCTTGCCGACAAGGTTGGTAGCAGCTTCGAGGGCCGCGTCCAGGGCGTTACCAAGTCCGGACTGTTCGTTTCGCTTGCGACATATGGTGCCGATGGGTTTATTCCCATTTCAACTTTGGGTGATGATTACTATCTTTACGACGAAACCAACCATGCCCTCTCCGGTGAACGGAGCGGAAAGGGCTTCCGGCTTGGCGATATCGTCGAGGTTCGTCTGGTCGAGGCCCTGCCCGTAGCAGGCGCATTGCGATTTGAAATGCTCTCAGAGCCACACCCTGTACCCAGCGGTGTGCGCTCGCACCACAAGGCAAAGCGTTTCGTGCGCGGAGCCCAGAAGCGACCCGCCAGCGCATCTCGCGGCGGTCGAAGAGGCAGAGGATGACGGTACAGACTTTTGGCGCGGACAACGCCCCGGCAAGACCGGCACGCCCGGTCGGGCGGGCCATGTGGCGCGGTTTCCGCTGCCGCTGCCCGCATTGCGGCGAAGGCAGGCTCTTTCGCGCCTTCGTGAAGTCCGTCGATAATTGTTCGGTTTGCGGTGAGGATTATACCCATCAGCGCGCGGACGATTTCCCCGCCTACATAACCATCACAATTGTCGGTCATATTGTGCTTGGAGGGTTTCTTGCG
The DNA here is from genome assembly GCF_020164435.1 of Phyllobacterium lublinensis. Classification (GTDB taxonomy): domain Bacteria; phylum Pseudomonadota; class Alphaproteobacteria; order Rhizobiales; family Rhizobiaceae; genus Phyllobacterium; species Phyllobacterium lublinensis. The sequence goes on from NZ_JAIUDQ010000009.1 coordinate 112,181, forward strand.
GTTGAAACGCTGGTTTTGCTGTCGAACTGGGTACATCTGGCCATATGGGTGCCGTTGACAATCCTGATGTCTATAGCGCTGTTGCAGCCGATCAAGGGTGCGATCATTGGTTTGCAATGGGCAAATTACATGCATGGTTTCGGTGGCGAGACCGACGACTTGGAGCCATCGGACCAGTGATCTCATGGCAATAGCGCCTGTTACCAGCCTCGACACATCGGCATCGGATCGGGCACGCCTGGTCAGGGTGCGGCCGCGGGACGCGGCATCGCTGTTGCTGGTCGACCGTTCGGGCAAGGACCTGCGCATTCTCATGGGCAAGCGCCACATGCGTCACGTGTTCATGCCCGGCAAGTTTGTTTTCCCCGGAGGGCGCACGGAAGCTGCAGATGGACGCATTTCCGCCATTGCCGAACTTTCTGCCCCCGATCAGGCGAAGCTTCTCGATGGCATGGGCAGCCGCTCGAGCATCCAGCGCTGCCGGGCGCTGGGACTTTCAGCGATACGCGAGACCTACGAAGAGGCCGGGCTTCTTCTCGGGCGGCGGGCTGTCGATCGTCCCGACATCACCCACCCGGACTGGAGCGCTTTCGTCGAGCGCAACATTCATCCCGATCTTTCCGTGCTGCGTTATTTTGCGAGGGCAACGACGCCACCCGGTGGCTCACGTCGTTTCGACACGCGATTCTTCCTCGCCTACCGCGATGCTGTGGCCGATACTCTGCCAGAGGCCACGGGACCGTCGCAAGAACTCGAAGAATTGTGCTGGCTCCCGTTCTCCCAGGCAACACAACTCGACATTCCCGAGATCACCCGCATCATCATCAGGGAAGCCGAGGCTGTTCTGGCGAGCAATCCGACGCTGGAGCCCGGCAATCCCGTCATTCAATACCGCATGAAATATGGGCGATTCGTCCGAGAGGTCTTTTAGAGCCTTTCATGATTACACGAAATCATTCTGTTTCTCGTTTGGGGCGGCGGTCCACCAGGAAGGGCGCGAAGGCCGATGTGGTGCATCGAGCGAGCGGCCTGACGCCGTGGGCGCCCGCCAAACGGAAACCCAGCCGTTGGTTTGCAGATGCAGACCAACAAGCTGTCAAACCCGCTGATCGAATTATCCGCGTTTCTCCTAAACGCGGTTCGATCAGTGGGCCGGGCAGGTTTGGGCCAAATCCTTCGGCCTTCGGCTTGTCCGGGCGACCAGCCCGGCCTTCGCCTCAGCCCTCGACCTTGTCCCAAACCTTCACCGGCAGAATGGTTCCGTGGAACCATGAAAGGCTCTAATCCATGGATGCAACGCAGACGTCTGACCTGACGGCAGTCCGGTCTTCCTGGCGCGCGCTTGTCGCAGCCATCGCAACGATCAGCTCGGTTGGCGTGGCCATCGGCCTCGGCATTCCGCTCCTGAGCGTCATTCTGGAAGGCCGTGGCCATTCAGCCACGATGATCGGCCTCAACGCTGCCGTTGCCGGAATTGCGTCGATCATCGCGGCGCCATTTGCAGCCCCCATTGCAGCTCGATTCGGTGTTGTGCCGACGCTCCTCGCCATGCTTGTCATTGGCGCTTTTTCCTTTGCCGGATTCCATTTTTTCACCGAATTCTGGATGTGGGTCGTACTGCGCGTCTTTCTGCATTTCGCGTTGACGATGCTCTTCATCCTGTCGGAATATTGGATCAACGCCGCTGCGCCGCCCGAGAGGCGCGGTCTCGTGCTCGGCATCTATGCTACCGTATTGTCGATGGGTTTCGCCCTCGGTCCGTGGCTGTTTTCGCGGGTCGGCAGCGTGGGCATCATGCCGTTTGCCATTGGCTTCGGGATCATCATCTTTGCCATGCTTCCGGTACTCCTCGCGTGGAAAGAGAGCCCGGATTTCCATGAGGAAGAACATGTACCATTTGCGCCATTCATCTGGGCCGTACCGACCGCTACCGCTGCGGTCTTCGTCTTCGGCGCTGTCGAAACCGGCGGCTTTGCGCTGTTTCCTGTATTCGGGGCCCGTATCGGCTACAGCGAGGCCAATGCAGCGCTGTTGCTGACGACGATCGGACTTGGCAATGTACTGCTCCAGATCCCGATCGGGCTGCTCAGCGACCATGTGAACGACCGGCGCAAGATCCTGCTGGCCTGTGCATTGATAGGGCTTGCGGGCATGTGTGTGCTGCCATTCATTTCCGCCAACTGGTATCTCGTGGCTGCACTGCTTTTCGTCTGGGGCGGCGTCGTCGCCGGTCTCTATACGGTTGGCCTGGCGCATCTCGGGTCACAGCTTACCGGCCGCGAGCTGGCATCCGCAAATGCCGCATTCGTGTTCTGCTATGCAATCGGTATGCTGGTTGGTCCCCAAGCGATTGGCATCGGCATGGATCTCATGGGTCCTCAGGGGTTCTCTGTTGCGCTTGCAACCTTTTTTGCGGCCTATGCGATTCTTGTCGGGTCGCGCCTCATCAGCCGCAGGGGCTAGCATTACAACCAACACGCGCCTGGAATCAGCAGCAACAATGTCATATTGCGCTTGGAGTGAGGGACGAGCTTTCGCTCGCCTCCCTTTCCTTATAGGTTGAATTGAACCCGGAACACGACTTGCCAGCCAGTCCGGGTTCTTTTCACTGTAAAAGTGATGCTAAGTGGATGTCTTGCGAGCGAATAAATCGATGAGACCATCGAGCTAGGCTTGACTTTTCACCCGGTTCGGTTAAGTGTCCGGCCGAATTTCCGCTTATAGCCACGCTGCTGGACTTGAATAGCGGTCCTCAATAATCAGAACAGGTAAACTGAAAATGGCTAAGGCTGCGAATATCAAGATCAAGCTTCTGTCGACCGCTGATACCGGTTTCTTCTACGTTACGAGCAAGAACAGCCGTACCAAGACGGAGAAGATGTCCTTCCGCAAGTACGACCCGGTCGCACGCAAGCATGTTGAATTCAAGGAAACCAAGATCAAGTAACCTCGGTCGTCCTGAAAACAAAAATGCCGCCCTCGGGCGGCATTTTTGTTTGTAGTGGCCTGCTTCGTTCAGGCTGCAGCCGAGACCACCTTGTTTCGGCCCGACGCTTTGGCACCGTAGAGTGCTTCGTCTGCGCGCTTGAGGAGGCTCTGCACATTGTCATCCTTCGGCATTACGCTGGCAATGCCGATGCTGATGGTCACCGGAACGCTGGTGCCCAACTGATTGACGGCAAAAGGCGTCGAAGCCACCTCACGCCTGATCCGCTCAGCCACAATGGCCGCCAGGGCCGCGTCGGTGTCCGGCATGACTATGAAGAACTCCTCGCCCCCATAGCGACTGGCGAGATCGCTGCCGCGGACATTGCGCCGAAGGCGACGGGCAAACTCGCGCAATACCTCGTCGCCGCCATCGTGCCCATGGGTATCATTGATGAGCTTGAACCGGTCGATATCCGTCATCAGAATCGAAAGCGGACGCTGCCGGTCCACTGCGCGCTTGAACAATGTCGCGAGATGGGTTTCGAGATAGAGGCGATTGTGCAGCCCGGTCAGGCTGTCGGTCACTGCCAATTCGTAGGTCTTAACGACGCTGGCGCGCAGGCCGTCGTGATAAGCCTTGCGGCGCAGTTGCGTGCGCAGTCTGGCCAGCAATTCATTCGGATTAAGGGGGCGTATCAGATAGTCGTTTACACCGAGTTCCAGGGCGCGCCTGATCAATGTTTCCTCGCCCTGATCCGCCACCAGAACGATGGGCAATGAACGCGTATTGTCGAGTGATCGCAACTGCGCACAAATTCGCAGAGGATCGAACGCGGCAAAGTTTGAGGCAATGATCAGACAGTCGTGATTGCCCTGGATGGCGTCAATAAAGCCCATCTGAGGGTCAGTCTGCACATCGACGCTGCCCTGGTCGCCCAAAATGCGCCGTATCCGTTCCACGCTCTCCGGCCGCTCATCGATCAGCAATATCCGGGCATTCTTGAGCCCCTCGCCACCGGCAGGAAATCTGAGTATTGATTCCAGACCGACATCGCGGGTCGTGGCGACACGCAGGCGCAGTTCGTCGGTAAGGTTTTTCAACCTTACCAAGCTCTTCACGCGTGCAAGAAGTTGCAAATCGTTGACAGGTTTGGTCAAAAAATCGTCTGCCCCGAAATTCAGTCCGGTGATCCGGTCCGAATCCTGATCGAGTGCGGTGACAAGGATGACGGGGATGTGCGCGGTTGACGGACTTGTCTTCAATCGGCGACAGACCTCGAAGCCATCCAACCCGGGCATCATGACATCCAGCAGTATCACATCGACATTGCTGGTGTCGCAAATCTCAAGTGCTTCATAGCCGTCCGATGCGGTGACGACTTCATAATATTCAGCGCTTAGCCGCGCCTCCAGAAGCTTCACATTAGCAGGTACATCGTCAACAACAAGAATTCGGGCCGTCATGGTCAAGCATCGCCAAGGTAGGATTTGATCGTTTCGATGAATTTCGGCACCGAGATCGGCTTCGAGATATAGGCCTCGCAGCCTCCTTGCCTGATGCGTTCTTCGTCGCCCTTCATTGCGAAAGCGGTCACAGCAATGATCGGAATCACATGGAGATCGTCATCGGCCTTCAACCACTTGGTGACTTCGAGGCCAGACACTTCCGGCAACTGGATATCCATGAGGATCAGGTCCGGCCGATGTTCCCTCGCAAGATCAAGTGCTTCCAGGCCGTTGCGCGTGCGGATGGTTTCGTAGCCGCTGGCTTCGATAAGATCGCGGAAGAGCTTCATGTTGAGCTCGTTGTCCTCGACGATCATAACTTTCTTTACCATCGGCATTTTCCTGTTGATCATGCTTGAAAGCCGCATGCCGCCCGTCAAGTTCTATGAGACAAAGATCATATCGCTGCCCCAACTATATGGATGCATTTGATAACCTGTGATGATTGATGAAAAGGAAACTCTACAGCCCAATCCCGAAATGCTGCTGATCATGTTTAACCAAGGATTTATTGAACATCTTCTTTTGATCATATTCAACCGGCTACAACGATTTTGGGACAACGAAACGGGGGGTAATCCTATCATGAGCACCCGCGTTGGACTGGCGAGACGCGGAAAAACATGGGGCACAGGGAATAAATGAAGAATCAGATCGACACTGGCGATGCGGAAACATTGGCAATCAATTCTTTGGTATTTCTGGCTGAGGATGGTGAGTTGCTTGCCCGGTTCCTCGCATTGACCGGAGTTTCCGCCGACGAGATTCGCACGGCTGCCGGCGAGCCGGGATTTCTTGCTGGCGTACTGCAATTCTACCTTGGTCACGAACCGACACTGATGCGCTATTGCGAGGCGACGGGAACGGATCCTGCCCACTTTCAGGAAGCACTTCGGCTCCTGCCCGGTGGCAGGGAGGACATATGATTGAATGGTTGATAGCCCATTGTCCGTGATTGTAATGCCCCAGCTCCTCCGATAAGGTCGGCATGTTCCTTTTATGTTCCGAACTCTGGCACATGGCGCCTCCTTGAAGCGGTTTGCAATCGGCACCCACACCCTTTGCGTGGAGGCACCTTCATCCGGAAACAGAGCTGACTACCATGACCGCAAACCGCTCCAACAATCCGCGATTCGGCTTTTGCCGTGACTGCCTGGCCGCGCAGCCATCCGAAGGGCGGCGTTGCCACGTTTGCGGCAGTCCGCGTCTTCTGCGCCATCCGGAACTTTACCGCTTGAGCATTGCTCACGTGGACTGCGATGCCTTCTACGCTTCTGTCGAAAAGCGCGACAATCCGGACCTGCAAGACAAGCCCGTGATTATCGGCGGAGGAAAACGCGGTGTCGTATCAACAGCTTGTTACGTTGCCCGCATCCACGGCGTTAAGTCTGCCATGCCGATGTTTAAGGCGCTGGAAGCCTGTCCGCATGCCGTCGTGATCCGGCCCGACATGGAGAAATATGTCAGGGTTGGGCGCGAGATCCGCCAGATGATGCGTGATTTGACACCCCTCGTCGAACCGCTGTCGATCGACGAGGCTTTTCTCGACCTCTCCGGCACCGAGCGCCTGCACCACGATCCGCCGGCACGCGTGATGGCGCAGTTCTCCAATCGCGTGGAGCGGGAAATGGGCCTTTCGGTTTCGGTGGGGATTTCCTATTGCAAATTCCTCGCCAAGATCGCTTCGGACTTCGACAAACCCCGCGGGTTTTCCATTATCGGCGAAGAAGAAGCCCTCACCTTCCTGGCCGACAAGCCGGTTACGATGATCTGGGGTGTCGGCAAGGCTTTTGCTGCGACGCTGGAGCGTGACGGAATCCGTACCATCGGGCAATTGCAAACCATGGAGCTCGGACCGCTCATGGCGGCGTACGGGATCATGGGTCAGCGGCTACATCGCCTCTCACGCGGGCTGGACAACCGCCGCGTGGAGCCGGAGAGCGAAAGCAAGAGTGTTTCCGCAGAGACTACCTTCAACGAGGATATTGCGTCGCTCGATAAACTCGTCCCGATCCTGCGCTCGCTGTCGGAGAAGGTCTCCCGGCGCCTCAAAGCTGCGGACATCGCCGGTCGCACTGTCGTGCTCAAACTGAAGTCGCGCGATTTCAAGCTCCGGACCAGGAGCCGGCAGCTTGCCGATCCGACACAGCTTGCTGACCGCATTTTTCGTACGGGACTGTCATTGCTAGAGAAGGAAATCGATGGAACGCGGTTTCGCCTCATCGGAATCGGTGTCAGTGACCTCGGCGATGATAACCGGGCCGATCCGCTCGATCTCGTTGACACGCAGGCAACAAAACGTGCAGTTGCTGAGTCGGCCATCGACAAGCTCCGCGGGAAATTCGGAAACAATGCTGTCGAGACCGGGTACACATTCGGGAAGTTCAAATCTCGAACAACCAATCCTCCCGATGAAATCGATTCGAGCGAAAACGGTTAGCTTTTGAACACGTTTCACCGAATTTGATGCAGGAATTGCCTGATTTGGTCGAAGAATCTCGCTCAGGAGCTGCAATCTGAATGTATCAGGTTGAAATTCCTATCCCATTTCCACTTCGACAATGCCTGGAATGGCCTTCATGGCACTCGCAATCTGCGGCCCGACCCGGTAGCGGTTCGGCAATTCGATCTCGACCTCGGTCGCACCATTTTCCTTGATCAGGATCAGGCTAACGACCTGCCCGTCATTCTGTGGCGCAAGATAAGGCGTTATGGCACTCAGCGGAGCGCTCGAGCGCATATAAAGGCGCAAGGCCTTCTGCATGCGCGTGGCCTCCTCTTCGAGGGAATGTGCCGTCTGGATGCGGAGGCTTATGCCCTCCGGCCGGTCTTCGGCGCCAACGGTCACCACTACGGACCTGCCCGGCTCGAGCAGGTCGCGGTACTGCGCCAAGGCCTCCGAGAAGAGTACCGCCTCAAATTGTCCTGAAGAATCAGAGAATTGGATGATACCCATCTTGTTGCCGGTCTTGGTCTTCCTTTCCTGCTTGGCGGTGATGGTACCGGCCAGACGTCCTGCATTGGCGCCGCGCTTCACTGCCGCAGAAAACTCGGCCCAAGTCTGCACGCGCATCTTTTCCAGAACAGCCCGGTATTCGTCGAGCGGATGCGCGGAAAGATAAAAACCTGCCGCCTCGAACTCGCGGCGCAACTTCTCCGCCGAAAGCCATGGTGCCGCGGCAGGCAGCTGAATGACCTGCGTTCCCCCGGCCGCCATGCCACCAAAAATGTCGGCCTGGCCGCTCATACTGTCTTCCTGGGTGCGCTGGGCATGGCCAATGATGCGGTCAAGCCCGGCAATGAGCGCCGGCCGTTCGCGCCCGAAGCAATCGAAAGCGCCCGCATTTATGAGGCTTTCAAATACCCGCCGATTGACGACCCGCGGATCGATCCGCTCACAGAAATCCTCGAGACTGGCGTATGGGGTAGCTCCCCGCTTCTCGACAATATGGTCAACCGCAGCCTCGCCGACACCCTTGATGGCTGCCAGGGAATAATAGATGCGGTTCTCGCCGACCTCGAACAGCCGGTAGGACGTGTTGACGGACGGCGTCACGACCTCGATACCGAGACGCACGGCTTCCCGTCGGAAATCGTTCAGCTTGTCGGTGTTCGACATATCGTATGTCATTGATGCAGCGAGAAATTCGACCGGATAATGCGCCTTCATGTACGCTGTCTGGAACGAGACGATTGCATAGGCAGCGGCGTGGGATTTGTTAAAGCCATAGTCGGCAAACTTGGCGAGAAGGTCGAAGATGAAGTTGGCTTGAGGCTTGGTCACGCCGCGTTCCACCGCGCCGTCGACAAACCGCACCCGCTGCAGGTCCATTTCGGCGCGGATCTTCTTGCCCATGGCGCGACGCAGAAGATCAGCTTCGCCGAGCGTATAGCCGGACATTTCCTGCGCGATCTGCATCACCTGTTCCTGGTAGATGATGACGCCCTGTGTTTCCTTGACCAGGTGATCGATCTTCGGATGGATCGACGCCATCTCCTCATCGCCATTCTTGCGCGCGTTGTAGGTCGGGATGTTTTCCATCGGACCCGGGCGATAAAGCGCGACCAGCGCAATGATATCTTCGATGCGATCAGGGCGCATGCCGATCAGCGCTTTGCGCATACCGGTGCTTTCCACCTGGAACACACCAACCGTTTCACCACGCGACAACATTTCGTAGGTGGGTTTATCGTCGAAGGGCAGATTGGAAAGATCGACCGTGATCCCGCGGCGCCTGACAAGGTTGACGGCGGTCTGAAGCACGGTCAGTGTCTTGAGGCCGAGAAAATCGAATTTGACCAGCCCCGCCTCTTCGACCATCTTCATGTTGAACTGGGTCACCGGCATATCGGAGCGTGGATCCCGGTACATCGGCACGAGTTCCGACAGCGGCCTGTCACCTATAACGATGCCCGCCGCGTGCGTCGAAGCGTGGCGATAAAGTCCTTCCAGCTTCAATGAAATGTCGAGCAGCCGCTCAACCACTGGCTCCTTGTCACGCTCCTCACGCAGGCGCGGTTCATCCTCGATCGCCTTCGACAATGTCACGGGATTGGCGGGGTTGGCCGGCACCATCTTGGTAAGGCGATCAACCTGGCCATAGGGCATTTCGAGTACGCGGCCCACGTCACGCAATACGGCGCGGGCCTGAAGCGTACCGAATGTGATGATCTGCGCTACTTGATCGCGGCCATACTTGCCCTGGACATAGCGGATGACCTCGTCTCGCCGTTCCTGGCAGAAGTCGATATCAAAATCCGGCATCGAAACGCGATCGGGATTGAGAAAACGCTCGAACAACAGTGAAAACCTGAGCGGGTCGACATCAGTGATGGTCAGCGCATAGGCGACAAGCGATCCGGCACCCGATCCGCGGCCCGGACCAACAGGAATATCATGGGCTTTCGCCCATTTGATGAAGTCGGAAACGATGAGAAAGTATCCCGGATACTTCATGCGGGTGATGATGGATATCTCGTATTCCAGCCGCTCGGAATACTGCTCACGGGTGTGTCCCCCAGCGAGGCCCGAGGTCTCGATACGTTGCGCCAGCCCCTGTCTGGCCTGCCGTGCCAACTCATCCGCCTCCGCCTGGAGGGCAGCATCGGGATCATCACCCTCGCCGGTAAAACGGGGCAGGATCGGAGCGCGATTTTTCGGATAATAGGAACAACGCAGCGCGATCTCGACGGTGTTTTCTACGGCCTCGGGCAGATCCGCAAACAGCTGCACCATCTCGTCTTCACTCTTGAGATAGTGGTCCGAGGTCAGGCGGCGCCGGTCATCGATGGACAGCAGCGAACCGGCAGCGATGGCCAGCAGCGCATCGTGCGCCTCGTAGTCTCCGCTTTTGGAAAAGAAAACATCGTTGGTTGCAACAAGCGGCAATTCCAGTTCGTAGGCAAGCTCGACCTGGATTGCCTCCAACGCCCGGTCGTAGCCGCGATGGCGTTGCAATTCGACGTATAGCCGGTCACCAAAGAGCGAACGCAAATAGATGAGCCGCTGACGTGCGCGATCGACACGATCATCCTTGATCGCCTTGGCGATTGCGCCCTCCGGCCCTCCAGACAGGACGATGATGCCTTCCGTGCGGCCCGGCAGCCAATGGGACGCAATGTGTACGGGATCGCCAGCAGGCGTCTCAAGATAGGCCCGACTCACGAGCCGTACAAGATTGGCGTAGCCCTCCTCAGTCGCAGCCAGGAGTACGAGCGGCGCAAGACCGAGCGCCTCGCGCCGATTGGCGCTGCGGCTTTCCTCGGTCTGGTCATGAAAGGCGATGTCAAGCTGGCAGCCGATGATGGGCTGCAAGCCTACCTTTGAACCCTTCTGGGCGAATTCCAGTGCCCCAAAGAGGTTATTGGTATCGGTGATCGCGATGGCCGGCACCCGGCTGGCGACGGCGAGATCAATGACTTTCGGCACCTGTAAGGCGCCTTCAAGCAGCGAATACGCAGAATGAACCCTTAAGTGAACGAAACGCAGTGCCTGTTTGCCTGCATTGCCTTCGCCGTTGTTGCCCAGTCCATCAGCCAATTTGTACTATCTCCGAAACCTGAACGGAGAAACCGATTCACCGCACCGTCATAGTCCGATATGCGCAATGAAGTGTCCACTCGATTTGAGGAATCATCCCCTTTCAACAGTGGAAAGAAATGGGGCCGCAGGAACATCGGTCGCTGCGTCCCCTGATGTCCTTGTCGGGAGCTAGATCGCGCTGACCCACATCGCAAACGTGGCAATGAACAGACTGACTGTAACGAATGACATGACGTCCTGGAAAAGTTCGCTCATCGGTAAAACCCTTCTTCGTTGTCTCTATGTATATGTTTTGTTCCATTTTTGTTCTAAAGTCAAGCGGACCATAGCACCGGATGGCGCTATGGTTTTTGAATTGTTAACGGATTGTAAAAGCGAAATGTGTTGTGCACATCAAAGATTGGTAATCTTGCCATCCTTAAGGGTCACACGGCGGTCCATGCGGCGTGCAAGCTCGAAATTGTGCGTAGCGATCATGGCCGACAGCCCTGATTGTCGTACCAGCGCCTCCAGCGCCTCAAATACATAGGATGAGGTCACGGGATCGAGGTTGCCTGTCGGCTCATCCGCAAGGAGAACCAAAGGAGCGTTGGCTACCGCACGGGCGATGGCGACTCGCTGCTGCTCGCCGCCGGACAGTTCGCTTGGCCGGTGCGAGGCGCGCGCCCCGACCTTCATATAGTCAAGCAGTTGCTGCGCACGCTCGGATGCCACACCGGGTTTCATGCCGCGAATCATTTGCGGCATCATCACATTTTCAAGTGCGGAGAACTCTGGCAGCAGATGGTGAAACTGGTATACGAAGCCGATATCATTGCGGCGGATAGCCGTGCGCTCGTCATCAGAAAGCGATCCGCACGACCTGCCATCGAGAATCACGTCGCCACTATCGGGCCGCTCGAGCAAGCCGGCTGTGTGAAGCAACGTTGATTTTCCGGCTCCCGAAGGCGCAACGAGCGCTACCATCTCACCCTTGCCAAGCGAAAAATTGGCGCTGTCAAGGATGACCAGTTCGCGGCCGATCTCATTGTACCGACGACCAACCCCCGTCAGCTCAAGAATGGACCCGTTTGCCATGTTATTCGTACCTCAGGGCTTCGACGGGATCGAGCGTGGCGGCCCGCCATGCCGGGAACAGCGTTGCCAGAAATGACAACACCAGCGCCATCAGGATCACCGAGAACGTCTCGTTAAAATCCATCTTGGCCGGCAATGTACTCAGGAAATAAAGTTCCGGGTTGAACAGGGTTGTTCCTGACACCCAGGAAAAGAACTCCCTGATGCGTTCGACATTGAGACAGACGACAACACCAAGGACCACCCCTGCGATCGTACCCGTGACACCGATCGCCGCCCCGGTCATCAGGAAGATCCGCAGCACCGAGTTGCGCGTGGCGCCCATGGTACGCAGGATCGCAATATCGTGTCCCTTGTCCTTCACGAGCATGATGAGGCCCGAGATAATATTCAGTGCGGCAACAAGCACGATCAACGTCAGAATCATGAACATCACGTTGCGTTCAACCTGCAGGGCCGAGAAGAAGGTCTGGTTCCGCTGGCGCCAGTCGGTAAGCATTAGAGCCCGCTGCGCAGCATCTTCGATCGGCTTCTTCAAGGCATCCACATTGTCCGGATTGTCGGCAAAGATCTCGATCGACTGGACCTTATTGTCCTGGTTGAAATAGAGCTGCGATTCTTCGAGCGGCATGAGGATGATGGAGGCGTCATACTCGGACATGCCAATCTCGAAAATCGCTGTCACCGGGTATGATTTGACGCGCGGCGCCATGCCGAGCGGCGTTACGTCGCCGTCGGGAGAAATGAGCGTCAGCTTATCGCCAAGGCCCAGCCCCATGTTTTCGGCCATGCGTGTGCCTATGGCGACGCCACCACCCGTATTGAATCCTTCAAACGTCCCCTGTCGTACATTTTTTGCAACCAGTTGAAGTTTCGCGATATCCTCTTCGCGCAAACCTCGCACCAGTGCACCGGAGCCGGCGCCGACATTCCCCTTGGCCAGGACCTGCCCCTCCACCACGGGAATCGCAAACGAAACGCCTGGAACCGCATCTATGCGCTTGATTACCGCATCAAAGTCATCCAGCGGACGATCCATCGGCTGCATGATGACATGGCCATTGATCCCGAGAATACGTGTCAGGAGCTCACTGCGGAAACCGTTCATCACTGCCATGACGATGATAAGTGTCGCTACGCCGAGCATGATTCCGGTAAACGAGAAACCGGCGATCACGGATATGAATGTTTCCTTCCGCCTCGCGCGCAAATAGCGCCAAGCGATCATTCGCTCATAGGCCGAGAAGGGCTTGGAACCCGACGTCGCGTTACCGGTCGACTCGCTCATCAAATTCCCGCCTGAACGTTCGCCGGGCCGGCAAGCTTGTTGATGGCAGCCTCGACGCTCAACGTTTCCCGCGCACCCGTAGCTCTATCCTTGATTTCGACTTCGCCGGCCGCAACACCGCGCGGTCCGACGATCACCTGTGTCGGCAGGCCGATCAAATCCATGGTCGCAAACTTGGCACCCGGGCGATCATCGGTATCATCCAGCAATGGTTCGAGTCCCGCATTCGTGAGGGCCTCGTAAAGCTTGCCGGAAACGGCGTCACAGCCCTCATCACCGGGCTTCATATTGACGATGCCAGCACCGAACGGCGCAACAGCTTTCGGCCAGATGATACCATTTTCGTCGTGCGAGGCTTCAATGATAGCTGCTACAACACGCGACGGCCCAATGCCGTAGGACCCCATCGACACAAGATGGTCCTTGCCATCGGGGCCGCTAACCTTTGCTCCCATGGGTTCGGAGTATTTAGTGCCGAAATGGAATATGTGCCCCACTTCGATGCCGCGGGCAGCAAGCTGTTCGGACTTGTCGACCTTAGCCCAGGCAGCCTCGTCATGCATTTCGTCGGTTGCAGCATAAGGCGTTGTCCAGCGCGTGACGATATCAGCAATCTCATCGTCATTGTCGAAGTTCGTGTCGGCGCCGGGCACCGGCAGATCAAGATAGGCGCGGTCACAAAAAACCTGGCTTTCGCCCGTATCTGCGAGAATGATGAATTCGTGGCTGAGTTCACCGCCAATCGGTCCCGTATCGGCGCGCATCGGAATCACCTTGATGCCCAATCGCGAGAATGTGCGCAGATAGGCGACAAACATACGGTTGTAGGCCGCCTTGGCGCCGTCAAAATCCAGATCGAATGAATAAGCATCCTTCATCAGGAATTCGCGAGAACGCATCACGCCAAAACGGGGGCGGCGCTCATCGCGGAACTTCCATTGAATGTGATAGAGATTCAGTGGCAAGTTCTTGTAGGACTTTACATAGGCGCGGAAGATCTCAGTGATCATTTCCTCGTTTGTCGGACCATACAACATCTCGCGATCACCACGGTCCTTGATGCGCAGCATCTCGTCGCCGTAGGCATCATAACGGCCGCTCTCGCGCCACAGATCGGCCGACTGGATAGTCGGCATCAGCAATTCGATCGCACCGGAACGGTTCTGCTCCTCGCGAATGATATTACTCACCTTGTTGAGTATGCGCAGACCCGCCGGCAGCCAGGCATATATACCAGCCGATTCCTGGCGGATCAGACCGGCGCGCAGCATCAGCCTGTGGGAGACGATTTCCGCCTCTTTGGGGTTTTCTTTAAGAATGGGCAGAAAGTAACGGGAAAGGCGCATGGAGAATCACCAAATTGAACACTGCCTGAGTGCTTTAAGAATCAGGCAAAACCAAGTGCAAAGTCGATGTTTCTTAACCGTATCGAGGCGGATTGGGAACCCGCAAGCTAAAATGAAACGTCAAGGAATTCAGGGAGAGTTTACCGCTTTGCCAGATTTGTAAGCAAAAGATGGTCAGGTCGAATATTTTTCGTGACATTTAGAAGGCACTCCGCTATTTTTTTAATCATAAGGAGAAAGTAAGAATATTTCTGCTTTCCTACGCGGTCAAAGTCTTGGGAGGATGTGACCTTTGGCGCGGTTAACCGCAGCCGCCACGCAAGTGGAATAAGGTCGGACGCGATCTTAAAATGCAAGGCGAAAGCCTTGCATTTTTTTTGTCTATAAATGGCGTTTCAATGCGTTACTAGGTTCTGCTAAAGTAAGCTGTCAGAATTGGATGGAGTAGCACCCGATTGGCCAGCCGCGTATTCCTGGGCTTTGAATGGCGAACCAAGGGACGTCAGAACCGGCGAAACTGCGCAAGGTGGCACGTAGACTGATTTGTTGGCTAACAAACGTGAAGTCGTCCCCGTCCTCAATTTTCGCTAGTAAGTCGGGATTTTCGACCTATCTCAGCTGAGGAAAAAACACGGGTAAGTCCTCTACGCCGTATCCCAGCTTCTGGTTTACGAAATAAAAAATGGCAAAGATAACGGCGGAAACAAGCGTCGTGAGCAGAAAAACCCGGCCCATCCGATGTTTGTGAGGCGCGCTCGCCGGAGTGCCAAGCGTGACATCCTCTTCCTCACCCTGGGTCCGGAGACCGATCGGCAGCATGGTAAAGAGTGTCAGCCACCACAGGATGAAATAGACCGCCATGGCGGTAGCAATTGGCATTACTCTTGCTCCAGTTCAATCAGTGTCCCGTTGAAGTCCTTCGGATGAAGAAACAGCACAGGTTTTCCGTGCGCGCCAATTTTTGGCTCTCCATCACCGAGAATGCGTGCGCCCTGATCTTTTAGCCGATCACGCGCCGCAAGAATATCGGGCACTTCGTAGCAGACATGGTGCATACCACCTGCGGGGTTCTTTACCAGAAATGCGGCAATTGGCGAATCCGCACCCAGAGGTTCAAGCAGTTCGATCTTCGTATTGCCAACGTCGATGAAAACCACTGTAACGCCGTGTTCCGGCAAAGCTTGCGGGTCCGTCAGCCTTGCGCCAAGCATGTTACGGTAGATCGTGGACGCGGCCGCCATATCCGGTACTGCAATCGCGACGTGGTTGAGACGGCCAAGCATTGTATTACCTCAAAGCCGGGTGACGAAGACGGTCACAACCGGCTTCTTGCCCCAGACCTCATTGGTCGCAGCGCGAACCGCCCGGCGCACGGCCTCGCGCACCATGGCAATATCCTTGCGCTTTTCGCGCGGAATGCTTTGAACCGCGCCGACCGCCGCGTCGTAAAGCAAATCCTCGAGCAGTTCTCCCTCCGCATCATTTTCAGGAAGGCCGATTGGTACGATCTCCGGGTCCTCGACGATATTGTATCTCTCGTCAAGCAGCATCGACACGGCGACATGGCCCACATAGGAAAGTTTGCGACGTTCGGCGATCCCGACCTCTTCCTCGTCGCCAATAAGTTTGCCGTCCTTGTACAATCGTCCAAAAGGTGCCTGGTCGATGATCTCGGCTCTGCCGGGCGCCAGGCGCAACACATCGCCGTTGCGCACCTGCGGCACCTCCGGGATTCCAGCCATAGCGGCCAGAGACCCCTGCCCTACGAGATGTGCTGCCTCGCCATGCACCGGAACGAGAATGCGCGGGCGCACCCATTCGTACATGCGCTTCAATTCATTGCGACGTGGGTGTCCAGAAACATGCACCAAGGCATCGCCATCGGAAATCACGTGGATACCCTGTTCGATCAGGAGGTTCTTCGTCTCGATAATCGGCTTTTCGTTACCCGGAATGGGTCGCGATGAGTAGATTACCGTGTCACCCGCCGACAACGCGACACTGCGCATCTCGTCGCGCGCCAGCTTCGCCAACGCCGCCCGCGGTTCTCCTTGGCTTCCCGTCAGAATAACAACGATATTTTCGCGGGGAATGAAGCCATAATCATCCTCTGACAAGAATTCCGGCACGCCATCGAGATAGCCGAGTTCGCTCGCAACATCGATCATCCGCTTCATCGAGCGGCCGAGCACGAGGACTTGGCGTCCGGCGTCACGAGCGGCCAATGCTATCGAACGAATTCGCCCCACATTGGATGAAAAGGTCGTGATCGCCACGCGTCCGCGCGCCTTCTCGATGATCTCGCGAAGGCTTTCGCCGACTTCAAGTTCCGACGGAGATTCGCCATCTCGCAGCGCATTGGTGGAGTCGCACATCATTGCGAGCACGCCCTCGTCACCGAGCGCGCGAAAGCGAGATTCGTTGATCAAAGGTCCCAGCGACGGTTCGGGATCCATTTTCCAATCGCCGGTATGAACGACCAGGCCGAGCGGCGTCCTGATCGCCAGCGACATCGGCTCCGGAATCGAATGCGTGACAGATATCGCCTCGAATTCGAAAGGACCAACATTGAATGTCTCGCCGGCGCGATAGATGGTTACCGGAATGTCCGGCGCGCCCGGTTCCGACTGGCGTTTTGCGTCAAGCAGGCCAGCAGTAAAGGGTGATGCAAAAACTGGAACGTTCAGCAACGGCCACAGATCCAGCAAAGCGCCGTAATGGTCCTCATGGGCATGCGTGATCACTATGCCCTTGAGGTTGTTACGCTCCGCCTGCAGAAAACGGATGTCCGGCAAGACAAGATCGGCACCCGGAAGGTCTGGGCCGGCAAAACTCACGCCCATGTCAACGACAACCCATTCCCGCTTGTGCGCAGGACCGTAGCCATACATGGCCAGATTCATCCCGATTTCACCGACACCACCCAGGGGAAGGAAAACAAGCTCGGCCTGATCGGAAATTGCCATTTATACTCCTAGAACCTGAACACTATTGGGCATTGGCTGACGCCACTGCACCGAAATGGACGTCACCGGCGGCGATCTTCACCCGTTGTCCATCATTATCGCGGATGACAAAGCGGCAGTCTTCATCAATTGTTTCGAATATACCACGCAGGACGTTCCCGTCGACCCGGACAGCGACTTCACAGCCAAGCCCTGCTGCACGCGCGAGCCAACGCTTGCGGATTTCAGCGAGGCCCCGCCCCTCATCCCAAACCCGGCTATTGTCTTCCCAGGCGTCGGATAGTGCTAAAAAGAGCGTCTCCGCATCACAATCGGCACCGAGCCTTGCGAGCGACGTGGCCGGGTACGGAACACCTTCGGGATAGGAAACGACATTGACGCCAATTCCAACGACCAAGGCCAAGCGATCATCCCGCAAATGGGTCGATTCAAGCAGTATCCCTGCGAGCTTCGCCCCGTTGGCCAAAAGATCGTTCGGCCATTTGAGTTCGACGCGCAACGGAGATTTGCCCACACCAGCATTCTCGGCGCCGTCGAGGCCAACCATAAAATTAGCGGAGGGACATACAGCGTCCAAAGCATCAGCCAGTGTCAGCCCCGCAACGAAACCCAGCGTTGCCGCTGTCTTGAGCTCAAAATGACCGACCAACAGCAGTGAAGCTGCAAGATTCCCCTCGGACGTGGCCCAGGCCCGGCCGCGCCGGCCGCGTCCGCTTTCCTGCTTCTTCGAGACCAGCCACAATTTGCCCGGATCACCGTCTAGCGCCCTTTCGAGGGCGACTGCGTTGGTCGAGCCGATCGTTTCGAACGCTTCGAGCCGAAAGCCGTTCTGCTGGGCCAGTGGCGAGAGCGAGAATCCCATCGGGATTCTCAGAAGAAGGTCTTGGCGGCAGCTTCCGCATAGGTGCTGACCGGTCCACCGATCAGGACGTAGAACAGGACCAGCATACCGGATACGCCGAGCACGAGACGTAGTTCACCCGACATCGGGACAAACGCGCCTACTGGCTCATCGAACCACATGATCTTGATGATGCGCAGATAGTAGAACGCGCCCACGACCGATGCGACGATGCCGATAATCGCCAAAGCGTAAAGGTTGGCCTGCATTGCCGCCAGGAACGTGTACCACTTGCCCCAGAAACCGGCGAGCGGAGGAATACCGGCCAGCGAGAACATCAGAATGGTCAAGATTGTTGCCATAATCGGATTGGTGCGTGACAACCCTGCCAGATCGCCGATCTGCTCCACGTTTCCTTCCTTGCGCCGCATGGCAAGAATGAAAGCAAATGTGCCCAGTGTCGTTACCAGATAGATCAGCATGTAGATCGCTACACCGCGAACGCCAACAACTGTGCCGGCAGCGAGGCCGACAAGCGCGTATCCCATGTGGCTGACCGACGAATAGGCCATCAGCCGCTTGATGTTGCGCTGACCGATTGCAGCAAATGCGCCGAGGATCATCGATGCAATCGCAACGAACACGATAACCTGCTGCCAGTCATGGGTGATCGGCTGGAAAGTCTCGACGGCGACGCGGGTCAACAAGGCCATGGCAGCCATTTTCGGCGCGCTGGCGAAAAAGGCCGTCACCGGGGTCGGCGCACCCTCATAGACGTCCGGCGTCCACATATGGAACGGCACGGCCGAGATCTTGAAGCACAGGCCAGCCAGGATGAAGACAAGACCGAAGACTACGCCAAGCTGCCGCTCCTCGCTCGCAAGAGCCTGAGCAATTGCTTCGAAGCCGGTATGGCCAGTAAAACCATAGACCAGGGAGATGCCGTACAGCAGCATGCCGGATGACAATGCGCCAAGTACAAAGTATTTCAGGCCTGCTTCCGTCGAGCGGACATTATCCCGGTTGATCGCCGCCACAACGTAAAGTGAAAGCGACTGCAATTCGAGGCTGAGATAAAGCGACAGCGTGTCATTTGCCGAGATCATCAGCAACATGCCGAGCGTCGCCAACATGATCAATATCGGGAATTCGAATTTGTCGAACTTTTCGGCCTTGGCGAAGCCCATCGACATGACCAGGGCCACGACCGAACCGACCAGCGTCAGGACTTTCATGAAACGCGAAAACGGATCGCTGACGAACGCGCGTCCGAACACATGGCCATCCTCCGGAAAGAGAACGACCAATGCCAGCGCACCGAGCAGCAAAGCTATGGCCAGAGTACTGACCAGGCCGTTTGCCCGCTCACCGGAAAACGCCCCGATCATCAGGAGAGCCAGCGCACCCACTGTTATCAGCAGTTCAGGTGCCATAAGCGTCAAGTTGGCAATCATGTCGATTCGGCCTCTTCCTGCTACTTCAGTGCCAGTGTGGCAGCTGACGACAGCGCGTTATTGTATTGATTGATGACGGCGTGCACGGAACTTGCGGTCGCATCAAAGACGGGCATTGGATAGACGCCGTAGAAGATCGTCAGGATTACCAGCGGATAGATCACTGCCTTTTCGCGCGGCGTCATATCCAGAAGTGACTTCAGGCTATCCTTGTCCAGCACCCCGAATATGACCCGGCGGTAAAGCCACAACGCGTAAGCCGCAGAGAAAATGACACCGCTGGTGGCAAAGAGCGCAACCCAGGTATTGACGCGGAAAACACCGAGCAGAGTGAGGAACTCCCCGACAAAGCCCGAGGTCCCTGGCAGGCCCACATTGGCCATGGTGAAAATCATGAACACCACCGCATATTTGGGCATGTTATTGACCAGACCGCCATAGGCCCTGATCTCACGCGTATGTGTCCGGTCGTAGACGATACCCACGCACAGGAACAGCGCGCTGGATACCAACCCGTGCGAAAGCATCTGGAAGATAGCGCCCTGGATACCCTGCTCATTGGCGGCAAAGATACCCATGGTCACGTAGCCCATGTGGGCAACGGAGGAATAGGCAATCAGCTTCTTGATGTCGTCCTGCATCAGTGCGACGAGCGATGTGTAGATGATGGCGACAACCGAAAGCGTATAGATCAATGGAGCAAAATCGGCCGACGCGATCGGGAACATCGGAATGGAGAAGCGGATGAATCCGTAGCCGCCCAGTTTCAACAGGATGCCGGCCAGAATTGCAGATGCGGCGGTCGGTGCCTCCACGTGAGCGTCCGGTAGCCAGGTGTGAACCGGCCACATCGGCATTTTCACGGCGAAGGAGGCAAAGAATGCCAGCCAGAGCCATGTCTGCAGTGAGGCCGGGAACTTATAGGCGAGCAGGGTCGGGATATCGGTTGTACCGGCCTGCCAGTACATGGCCATGATGGCCAGCAGCATGAGTACCGAGCCGAGCAACGTGTAAAGGAAGAACTTGAAGCTGGCATAAACGCGGCGCTTCCCGCCCCACACACCGATAATGATGAACATCGGTACGAGAACGGCTTCGAAGAAAACGTAGAACAAGACGATATCGAGCGCACAGAACACGCCGATCATCAGCGTTTCCAGTACGAGAAACGCAATCATGTATTCCTTGACGCGATTCTGGATCGCCTCCCAGCTTGCCAGTATGCACAACGGCATCAGGAACGTCGTCAGTATCACGAACAGCATTGATATGCCGTCTACGCCCATATGGTAGGAAATGCCGGAGTCGAGCCAGGCGGTCTTTTCGACGAACTGGAAGCCGGCCTGGCCATTGTCGAAATAGTACCAGATCGGCAAGGACAGCAGGAACGTGATGATCGTCGTCCACAGCGTCACGACGCGGATGTTGCGCGTCGCCGCCTCACTGTCATCCCGGATCAACAGGATAATGAGGGCACCGACCAATGGCAGGAAAGTAACGGTCGAGAGAATTGGCCAGTCGGTCATTAGAAGTTGCTCCCGAGCATCATCCACGTGACGAGCGCGGCGACCCCAATGAGCATCGCGAACGCATAATGATAAAGGTAACCGGTCTGCAGGCGAACCACCCGGTTGGTGACGTCAACAACGCGCGCCGAAATTCCGTCCGGGCCGTGTCCGTCGATCAGCCAGCCATCGCCCTTTTTCCAGAGGAAGCGGCCTAGCGCCTTTGCCGGGCGAACGAACAGGAAATCGTAGAGTTCGTCAAAGTACCACTTGTTGAGCAGGAACTGGTAAAGTCCAGGATGGTTGGCAGCAAGCTGCTTCGGCGCCTCGGGCGAGCGGATGTAATAGTACCAAGCGACAACAAACCCTGCGGCCATTGCCAGGAATGGTGACATCGCAACAATGAACGGCACATGGTGATGCTCTTCGAGAATTTCGTTCTCGGGGCCGGTGAAAATAGCGCCCTTCCAGAACTCGGCATACTCATGGCCAAAAAAGTATTCGCGGAAGCCAACACCGGCGAACAATGCACCAAAGGCCAGGATGAACAATGGAATCAGCATGACATAGGGCGATTCATGCACATGATGCATGACCTCGTGGCTCGCCCGCGGCTTGCCATGAAATGTCATGAATATCAGGCGCCACGAATAGAAGCTGGTAAAGACGGCCGCAACCACGAGCAGAATGAAGGCGTAACCGGCGACCGGGCTATGCGATGCATAGGCCGATTCTATGATCATGTCCTTGGAGAAGAAGCCTGCGGTACCAATGAGCGTTCCCGGAATGCCAAGACCCGTCAGCGCGATGGTCCCGATGATCATCATCCAATAGGTCTGGGGGATCAACTTGCGCAGGCCGCCCATGTGACGCATGTCCTGCTCATCGGAGACGGCGTGTATCACCGAGCCTGCACCGAGGAACAGCAATGCCTTGAAGAAAGCGTGTGTGAAGAGGTGGAAAATGCCGGCGCCATAGGCGCCGAGACCCAACGCCACGAACATGTAGCCCAGCTGCGAGCAGGTCGAATAGGCAATGACGCGCTTGATGTCGTTCTGCACAAGACCAACGGTGGCGGCAAAGAAGGCGGTCGTGGCACCGATAAAAGTAACGACAATCAAGGCCGTATGCGACAGTTCAAAGATCGGCGACAGCCGAGCAACCATGAAGACTCCGGCCGTGACCATTGTCGCAGCATGGATCAGTGCCGATACTGGTGTTGGGCCTTCCATCGCATCAGGCAGCCATGTGTGAAGCAGGAACTGTGCGGACTTGCCCATCGCGCCCATGAAGAGCAGCAGGCAGGCGATCGTGATGGCGCCCTGCTTGTCGAGGGTATAGCCGAGGAAGTTCAGTACCGTCTGACCGCCCTCGCTCGCCCCTTCCGCGGGCAGATACTGCGCGGCAGAAGCAAACAGCGTATCGAACTGGACAGTGTCGAAAAGTACGAAAAGCGCAAAAATGCCAAGCAGGAAGCCAAAGTCGCCGACACGGTTGACAATGAACGCCTTCATGGCTGCGGCGTTGGCGGAAGGCTTCTTGTACCAGAAACCGATCAGCAAATAGGATGCAAGACCCACCCCTTCCCAGCCGAAGAACATCTGGACCAGATTGTCGCCGGTCACCAGCATTAACATCGCGAAGGTGAAAAGCGAAAGATAGGCGAAGAAGCGCGGCCGATCCGGATCATGGTGCATGTAGCCGATTGAATAGGTGTGGACGAGTGCCGACACGGTATTGATGACGACCAGCATGACAGCAGTCAGCGTATCGATGCGCAGTGACCAATCGAAGCTCAACGACCCCGACTCGACCCAATGCGCAACCGGCACCTTGAACGCCTCACCATGCCCGAGTGCAACTGTGCCAAAGGCAATCCAGGACAGCACTGCGCAGATGATCAGCAGCCCGGTCGTAACATACTCGCTCGCCTTCGCGCCGATAGAGGAACCAAACAGCCCCGCAATCAGGAAGCCAAGCAGCGGAAGGAAGACAATCGCCAGATACAGCATGCCCCCGTCAACCTTTCATCATGTTGACGTCTTCCACGGCAATCGACCCGCGATTGCGATAGAAAACGACGAGAATAGCAAGACCGATGGCCGCCTCGGCGGCAGCGACGGTCAGTACAAACAAAGCAAAAATCTGGCCCACCAGATCACCCAGCGCAGCGGAAAACGCCACGAAGTTGAGGTTCACGGCAAGCAGGATCAATTCAACGGACATCAGGATGACGATGACGTTCTTCCGGTTGAGAAAGATGCCGAAGATACCAAGCGTAAAAAGCAGGGCAGATACGGTCAGGTAGTGTGCGATACCAATTTCCATCATGACACCTCTGTCAGGCCCTTGCCTGTCTCAACCTGTTTGACCTCGATAGCGGTCGCGGGTGTACGGGCGACCTGCTCCGCAACGTTCTGGCGCTTGATGTTTGGCTTGTGGCGAAGCGTGAGCACGATTGCTCCAATCATCGCAACGAGCAGCACGAGACCCGCGATCTGGAAAAAGTAGATATAGTCCGTGTAGAGAATGTCGCCGAGTGCCGCAGTGTTGGTGCGCGTAGCAACATCCGGTGTCGGCTGGAACGCCGTCGTGCCCAATTTCGGCGCGAATACCGATCCGCCAAGCACGATGATCAACTCCGCAGCCAGGATCAGACCGACAAGTGCGCCGATCGGCGCATACTGCAAGGCACCGCTCTTCAGTTCAGCAAAATCCACGTCCAGCATCATGACGACGAAGAGGAAGAGAACCGCAACCGCTCCGACATAGACCACGAGAAGGATCATCGCCAGGAATTCAGCGCCGGTCAGCAGGAACAAGCCCGCGGCATTAAAGAATGCAAGGATCAAGAACAGCACGGAATGCACGGGATTGCGTGCCGCAATCACCATGAACGCACTGGCGACGGTTATGAAGGCGAATAGGTAAAAAAACGCCGCCGCGATACCTGTCAGCATGGGTTCCCCCGATTTCCGTTCCGGCAGGTCTGCCTGCCATTTCTAACTTCGTCCTAGCGCATTTCGGGATGGGAAACCGGTTCCCATAATCCCTGAAATTGCTCATGCGATTCACGATGTTTCGTGCATTCGCTGCCTATTAGCGCATGTTCCCGCCCGGTAGAAGCTACCTGCCGAGGACACAAGCGCGCACTCAATTTCACCGGTACGGCGCGTCCATCGCTATGTTACGCGCCAGTTCCCGCTCCCAGCGATCGCCATTGGCGAGCAGCCGGTCCTTGTCGTAGTAGAGTTCTTCACGGGTTTCCGTGGCGAACTCGAAATTCGGACCTTCGACGATGGCATCAACCGGGCAAGCCTCCTGGCAGAAGCCGCAATAGATGCACTTCACCATGTCGATGTCATAACGCACGGTTCGGCGCGTGCCGTCATTGCGGCGCGGTCCGGCCTCGATGGTGATGGCCTGTGCCGGGCAAATCGCCTCGCAGAGCTTGCACGCAATGCAGCGCTCTTCCCCGTTGGGATAGCGACGCAACGCATGTTCACCACGAAAACGCGGGCTCAGCGGACCCTTCTCGTACGGATAGTTCAAGGTCGCCTTTGGCGCAAAGAACTGCCGCATCGACAGGAAGAAAGCTCCGACGAATTCCAGAAGCAGGAGCGATTTTGCAGCTTGTGCAAGTGAACTCATGGCGTAAGCCCCGTGATTTTAAGGAAGGCCGCAGTGGCGATGACCATGAAGAGCGAGATCGGAAGGAAAACCTTCCAGCCAAGGCGCATTAGCTGGTCGTAGCGGTAGCGCGGAACGAACGCCTTCACCATGGCAAACATGAAGAAGCAAAAGAAAAGCTTCAGAAGGAACCAGACGACTCCGGGTACCCAGTTGAGGATCCAGATATCCACCGGTGGCAGCCAGCCTCCAAGGAAGAGAATGGTCGTCAAGGCGCACATGAGCGTGATCGCGACATACTCGCCAAGGAAGAACAGCAGGAACGCTGTCGACGAGTACTCGATCATGTGCCCGGCAACAAGTTCGGATTCAGCCTCTACCAGATCGAAAGGTGGACGGTTGGTTTCCGCCAATGCCGAAATGAAGAAGATGATGAACATCGGGAACAAGCCGAGCCAATGCCAATCGAGGAACGAATTCGGCAAGCCGAGCATCGTGCCAAGGCCATTCGTCTGCGCTGTTACGATATCGGTCAAATTCAAGGAGCCGACGCAGAGCAAGACGGTGACGATGACGAAACCGATCGATACTTCGTACGACACCATCTGAGCAGCCGAGCGCAAAGCACCGAGGAACGGATACTTCGAATTCGAGGCCCATCCCGCCATGATCACGCCGTAGACCTCCAGCGACGAGATGGCCAGGACGTAGAGAATGCCAACATTGACGTTGGCGACGGCCCAGCCTTCATTGACCGGAATGACCGCCCAGGCCGCCATCGCAAGGACAGACGAAACGAGCGGCGCCAGCAGAAAAATCCCCTTGTTTGCGCCAGAGGGAATGATGGGTTCCTTCACGACGAACTTGAGCAGGTCGGCAAAGGATTGCAGCAGGCCAAAAGGACCGACAACATTGGGGCCGCGACGCAACTGCACGGCCGCCCAGATCTTGCGATCGGCCAGAAGCAAATAGGCAATGATGAGCAGCATCACCACCAGCAAAAGCAAGGATTTGCCAAGTATGATCAGCAGCGGCAGGATGTAGGTTGCGAAAATTTCTTCCATATCAATTTCTTCCCGCCTACTCGGCTGCCTGCTTGAAGCCACCCTTGGCGAGCGCTGAGCACTCGGCCATGACGGCAGAGGCGCGCGCGATCGGGTTGGTCAAATAGAAATCCTTGATCGGCGATACAAAGAGCGTCTTGTCAACGGCACCCGATACGGTTGCCAGCTTCCCGATGTCGGCCGGGTCACCGGCGGCAATCGAGTCGACTGCAGCGAGATGCGGATACTCCGCATAGAGGGCCGAACGCAAGGCTGCCAGCGAGTCGAACGGCAATTTCTTGCCGAGAACGTCTGACAGAGCTCGCAAGATCGCCCAATCTTCCTTGGCATTGCCCGGTGCAAAGCCGGCGCGATTGGTCATCTGAACGCGGCCTTCGGTGTTCACAAACGTGCCCGATTTCTCCGTATAGGTCGCACCAGGCAGGATCACATCAGCGTTATGGGCACCCTGATCTCCGTGGGTACCGATATAGACTGTGAAGGCTTTGTCTTTCTTGGCCCAATCCAGCTCGTCAGCGCCAAGCAGGAAGAGCACATCAAGCTTGCCCTTCATCGCGGCAACGGTTTTGCCGCCCTTGCCAGGTACGAAGCCGATATCCAGCGCACCAACGCGGCTGGCGGCTGCATGGACAATGCCAAAGCCATTCCACTCAGTGGACAGAGCGCCCGTGTCGGCGGCAATCTTGGCTGCAAGGCCGAGCACGGATGCGCTGTCCGGACGTGAAAGAGCGCCTGGCCCGACGATGATCATCGGATTCTTTGCTTTCTTCAGCACGGAGAGGAACTTGACTGACCCAGCAGCAAGGTCGGCCAACGTCTCGGCCCCACCGCCCAGATATTCATATTTGTATCGCAGATCGGCCTGCTCGCCGATCAAGGCAACGGGCGTGCCGGAAGCACGCCAGCGCTTGCGGATCCGTGAATTCAGCAGGGATGCTTCAAAACGCGGGTTGGAACCGACGATCAGGATCGCATCGGCCTGTTCGATGCCGTCAATGGTCGGATTGAAGATATAGGAGGCCCTTCCATTGGCCGGATTGAGCACGGAGCCATCCTGACGCGCGTCGATGTTGGCGGAGCCGAGTGCAATCATGAGGGATTTGAGCGCGTACATCTCTTCGACACTCGCCAGATCACCGGCGATGGCACCAATCTTGTCGCCCTTCGTCGCGGCAACGGCCGTCCTGATCGCCTCGAACGCTTCCGGCCAGCTTGCTGCCACCAACCGGCCGTCCTTGCGGATATAGGGACGATCCAGGCGCTGCGTGCGCAGGCCATCCCAGATGAAGCGGGTCTTGTCTGAAATCCACTCTTCATTCACCTGTTCGTTGACGCGCGGAAGAATGCGCATCACCTCACGTCCACGCGTGTCGACGCGAATGGCCGATCCGACCGCATCCATCACGTCGATGGACTCAGTCTTGTTGAGCTCCCATGGGCGCGCTTGGAACGCATATGGCTTTGAAGTCAGTGCTCCTACCGGGCAAAGGTCGATAACATTGCCTTGCAATTCCGACGTCATTGCATGTTCAAGATAGGTCGTGATTTCGGCGTCTTCGCCGCGACCAATCAGGCCCAGCTCGGAGATGCCGGCAACCTCTGTCGTGAACCGGACGCAGCGCGTGCAGTGAATGCAGCGCGTCATGATCGTCTTGACGAGCGGACCAATATATTTGTCTTCGACAGCGCGCTTGTTTTCCTTGTAGCGGGAAGAATCCACGCCAAATGCCATTGCCTGATCCTGGAGATCACACTCGCCGCCCTGATCGCAGATCGGGCAATCCAGTGGATGGTTGATCAGCAGAAATTCCATCACGCCTTCACGGGCTTTCTTGACCATTGGCGTATTGGTGAAGATTTCCGGCGTTTCACCGTTCGGGCCGGGGCGAAGATCACGCACGCCCATGGCACATGATGCTGCGGGCTTGGGCGGTCCGCCCTTCACTTCGATCAGGCACATGCGGCAATTGCCAGCGATCGACAAACGCTCATGGAAACAGAATCGCGGCACTTCCGCACCCGCAGTTTCTGCTGCCTGCAGAAGCGTGTAGTGATCCGGTACCTCGATTTCCTTACCGTCGACTTTGATCTTTGCCATCGTCTGTCCAACCTCGCGGAACAATCCGCATTTCATCTGGCATTTCCGCCCTATGGCCGAATGCCTTCAATCATGCACGCCGGGTTTCGCCAGCGCTATTTAATCTTTGCTCTTCTCGGCCAGAGCAGCTGCCTGCCCTACCCAGTCGTCACGCAGGATACGGCCTTCGAACTGTAACCGATCGTCGACTTGAGCGACTTCCTCGGGCGTCCAGGCCGCAATCTGCGCATAGGTATGAATACCCATACCCTTTAAAACCTGTTCAAGTTTGGGTCCGATTCCGGAAATATGTTTCAGATTGTCGGACACAATTGCAGTTTCGATCACAACCGGCTGAACCGGATTCTCGACTGCGGCGGGCTGATGCGACTCCAGGACCGGAGCCTCGACGCGCTTCGGCGAATGATCCGACGACCTCTTGCGAATGATCGTCTTCAGTGCATCCACGTCGGTTGCAGGAATGCTCGCTGGTTTCGCCATCGGTTTGAACGTCGCGTTCGCATCGAGGGCGCCGGCTATGGCACCAGCCCATAGCCCCCATATCTGGCTAGCGAAACCAAAACCAAGTGCGGAGACAGCCGCCGCCGCGCCCAGTTGAGGCGTCAGCAGATTGGCAGCCGGCACTATCTGTTTCGGCATGATTGCCGTCCAGTCCGCACCCGTTCGTTTGTTTCCGGTCTCTGGCATCACCCATGAACCCTATTCAGCAGCGACAAGCACAGGGCTTGACGCCGCGTTGCGTGAAAATTCATCGATACGGCGTTCAATTTCCGGACGGAAGTTCCGGATCAGCCCCTGGACAGGCCAGGCTGCCGCATCGCCGAGAGCACAGATTGTATGACCCTCGATCTGCTTGGTGACATCGAGCAACATTTCGATTTCCCGCTTCTGGGCATTGCCGACAACCATGCGTTCCAGAACGCGCCACATCCAGCCTGTGCCTTCACGGCATGGGGTGCATTGGCCGCAGCTCTCATGCTTGAAGAAATACGAAATACGCGCGATCGCGCGAACGATGTCAGTTGACTTGTCCATCACGATAGCGGCGGCGGTTCCGAACGAGGATTTGACACCGCGCAGCCCGTCGAAATCCATTGGGCAGTCGATGATGTCGGCTGCGGGAACAACTGGACACGACGCGCCGCCAGGTATGACCGCAAGCAGATTGTCCCAGCCGCCACGAATGCCGCCAGCATGCCTGTCGACCAATTCTCGGAATGTGATGCCCATCTCTTCTTCGACCGTGCACGGACGATTAACATGACCCGAAAGCATGTACAGCTTCGTGCCGACATTGTTGGGCCGACCAATGCTTGAGAACCATGCAGCGCCACGGCGCAGGATGGTCGGCGCCACGGCGATCGACTCCACATTGTTCACAGTGGTGGGGCAACCATACAGGCCCATATTGGCCGGGAATGGCGGCTTCAGACGCGGCTGACCCTTTTTGCCCTCAAGGCTTTCGAGCAGAGCCGTTTCCTCACCGCAGATGTAAGCGCCTGCGCCATGATGGACGAAGATATCATAGTCCCAGCCGTTCTTGTTATTCTTGCCGAGAAGACCCGCATCATAGCATTCGTCAATCGCCGCCTGCAGCGCCTCACGCTCGCGGATGTACTCGCCGCGTACGTAAATGTAACAGGTGTTTGCCGCCATCGCGAAGCCGGCAATCAGGCAACCCTCGATCAAGGTATGAGGATCATTGCGCATGATATCTCGATCCTTGCAGGTGCCAGGCTCGGATTCATCAGCATTCACGACCAGATAGTGTGGCCGGCCGTCGCTTTCCTTCGGCATGAAGGACCATTTGAGACCTGTCGGAAACCCGGCGCCACCGCGCCCGCGCAATCCCGATGCCTTCATTTCATTGATGATCCAATCCCGTCCCTTCTCAAGGATTTGCTTGGTACCATCCCAATGGCCGCGCGACATTGCGCCTTTCAAGGACTTGTCCTTGAGGCCATACAAATTGGTGAAGATGCGGTCTTTATCAGCGAGCATTTCGCACCTGTCCTACTCTCTTCGTCCATCGTAAAACGAATGCACTCAATGCATCCGCAAACTCAAATTACCTCGGCTTCTTGCCGAAAACCTTGATGTATTCCGCCTCGCCGCCTTTGGCCAAAGCTTTTGCCTGCTTGACCCAGTCGTCGCGTTCGATGCGGCCCTTGAAGTTCAAATAGCTGTCGACCCATTCGCGTTCGGCTTTTTTCCACGCCGCAACCTGCGCATAGGTAAAGATGCCGAGTTCATGCAGAATGCCTTCAATCTTCGGCCCGACACCCGCGATGAGCTTGAGATCATCGATCACAACCGGCCTCTCGATCGATGCTGGCCGGTTCTTGTCTTCCAGGGATACAGACTCCGATGCCTTGGCGGACTGGACCGGAGGCTTTTCGGCAAGCGAGCCCTCGGCAATCGGCGGGTTCTTGATCGCCCTGGCGGCAACCGGAGCCTCGGCTGGTTTCGATGTCGCCGCTTCGGCGGCCTTGGTGGCTTTCACCTTGGACGGTGACCGGATGGCTGCATTCGTCACTTCATCATGCGTCACCGGTTTGGCAGCATTTGACGGCGGTACATCCGCGACTTGGGCCGGAGCGCTCTTGGCAGCAAGCTTCGGCTTGGCAGAACCGTTGCCCTCGGTGAGCGATGTCAACCCGCCTTGCGGTGCCGAAGCATAGCGCTCGATCTGTGGTCCGACCGGCACCGACGCCCCGTTACCTGCCTCGAACGCATCGATGATCTCCGCAAGGCGTTCTGGCGTCAGGTCTTCATAGGTATCCTTGAACACCATGACCATTGGGGCATTGACGCAGGCGCCAAGGCATTCGACCTCCTCCCACGACAGCGTGCCTGCCTCGTTGGTATGGAAGGGATCGTGGTGGATCTTGTGCTGACAGACTTTTTTCAGGTCGTCTGCGCCACGCAACATGCACGGCGTGGTGCCACAAATCTGAATGTGGGCGCGTGTACCGACAGGCTTGAGCTGGAACTGCGTGTAGAATGTTGCAACTTCCAGAACGCGGATCATCGGCATGTCGAGCATGGTGGCGACATATTCGATTGCGGCCCTCGTAACCCAGCCGTCCTGTTCCTGGGCCCGCATCAACAGCGGAATGACGGCCGACTGTTCACGGCCCTTCGGATATTTCTTTATAGCCTGCTTCGCCCAAACGCTGTTCTCGCGATTAAACGCAAAGGCTGCTGGCTGGACGCTATCTTCTGCGAGACGACGGACGGACATTAGCGATCAACCTCACCAAATACGATATCGAGCGAGCCGAGGACGGCAGAGACGTCGGCTAGCATGTGACCACGGCACATGAAGTCCATGGCTTGAAGATGCGCAAAACCCGGCGCCCGCAATTTGACACGGTAGGGTTTGTTCGACCCATCCGACACCAGGTATACGCCGAACTCACCTTTCGGCGCTTCGACAGCGGCGTAAACTTCACCGGCAGGTACGTGGTATCCTTCGGTATAAAGCTTGAAGTGATGGATGAGCGCTTCCATCGATCGCTTCATCTCACCGCGCTTTGGCGGTACGATCTTGGCGGAAGTGTTAGATACTGGTCCCACCCGTTCCTTGCCGAGCAATTGGTCAACGCACTGGCGCATGATGCGAACGGACTGGCGCATCTCCTCCATACGGATCAGGTAGCGATCGTAGCAGTCGCCGTTCTTGCCGATGGGAACATCGAAATCCATCTCGGAGTAGCATTCGTAGGGCTGGGACTTGCGCAAATCCCATGCGGCACCGGAGCCGCGCACCATCACACCCGAAAACCCCCACGCCCAGGCATCTTCCAGCTTTACGACGCCGATATCGACGTTGCGCTGCTTGAAAATACGGTTCGGCGTAATCAGATCGTCGAGATTCTTGACGGTCTGCAAGAATGGATCACACCACTTGCCAATATCTTCGATCAGCTGGTCAGGCAGATCCTGGTGAACGCCGCCGGGGCGGAAGTAAGCGGCGTGCATGCGCGCGCCGCAGGCACGCTCATAGAATACCATCAGCTTTTCACGTTCTTCGAAGCCCCAGAGCGGCGGTGTCAGCGCACCGACGTCCATCGCCTGCGTGGTCACATTCAGAAGATGCGAAAGGATGCGCCCTATTTCCGAGAAAAGAACCCGAATGAGCTGGCCACGCTTTGGCACTTCGATCTCGAGCAATCGCTCGACCGCCAGCGCATACGCATGCTCCTGGTTCATCGGCGCGACGTAATCGAGACGATCCAGATATGGCACGGCTTGCAGGTAGGTCTTGGCTTCCATCAACTTTTCAGTCCCGCGATGAAGCAAGCCGATATGCGGATCGACGCGCTCGACCACTTCGCCGTCCAGTTCAAGCACGAGGCGCAAAACGCCATGCGCGGCCGGATGTTGCGGGCCAAAATTGATATTGAAGTTGCGGACGCTGTGTTCAGTCATGGGTATTTTCCCGGTGGGCCGCGCAGAATGTCTCAAGCGCGCTCAATTTGCCTTCGCCTTTTCATCACCCGGGAGCACATAATCGGTGCCTTCCCAAGGGGACTGGAAGTCGAAATTGCGGAACTCCTGCCTCAACTCGACCGGCTCATAGACGACGCGCTTGACTTCGTCGTCGTAACGAACCTCGACAAATCCGGTAAGCGGAAAGTCCTTGCGCAATGGATGACCTTCGAAGCCATAGTCCGTAAGAATCCGTCGAAGATCCGGATGACCCGAAAACAGCACGCCGTAGAGATCGTAGGTCTCGCGCTCGTACCAGTCCGCCCCTGGATAAACCGGCGTGGCCGACGGTACCGGCGTATCCTCGTCTGTTGCGACTTTGACTCGGATGCGCAAATTATGACGCGGTGAAAGCAGATGATAGACGACGTCGAACCGTTCGGAACGGGACGGGTAGTCCACACCGCTGATGTCGATCAGAGAGATGAACTGGCATTGCCTATCGTCACGCAGGAAAGTCAGCGTGCTGATGAGTTCGCCCGGCTCAACCGTAACGGTCAGTTCGCCATAGGCCAGATCGACCGACTTGAGGACAAGTCCAGCCTTTTCCTTGAGAAAACTGCCAAGTTCGATCAATGCTTCTTCAGCCATCGCCGTATCCTATCGCTCGATCGTGCCAGTGCGGCGGATTTTCTTCTGCAGCATCAGCACGCCATAAAGAAGCGCCTCGGCGGTCGGCGGGCAGCCCGGCACATAAATATCGACAGGCACGACGCGATCGCAGCCACGCACCACCGAATAGGAGTAATGGTAGTATCCACCACCATTGGCACACGACCCCATGGAGATCACATAGCGCGGCTCCGGCATCTGGTCGTAGACCTTCCGCAGCGCGGGCGCCATCTTGTTGGTGAGAGTACCAGCAACGATCATTACGTCTGACTGGCGCGGTGACGCGCGGGGCGCAAAACCGAAACGCTCGCCATCATAGCGCGGCATGGACGTGTGCATCATCTCAACGGCGCAGCAGGCGAGACCGAAGGTCATCCACATCAGCGACCCGGTGCGCGCCCAGGTCACTAGCGCGTCGGCTGATGTGACAAGAAAGCCCTTGTCTGCGAGCTCATTGTTGATCTCGCCGAAGAACGCGTCATCCGATCCGATCGGCTTGCCGGTATTCGGGTCGAGGATGCCTTTCGGCTGCGCGGCGACGAGTGTCGTTTGGCTAGCGGTCAATCCCATTCCAGCGCTCCCTTTTTCCACTCATAGATAAAGCCGATTGTCAGAACGGCCAGGAAGATCATCATCGACCAGAAACCGAACCAGCCGATTTTGCCGAAGGAGATTGCCCACGGAAACAGGAAGGCAACTTCAAGATCGAAAATGATGAACAGAATCGAAACCAGATAGAACCGGACGTCGAATTTCATGCGGGCGTCATCAAATGCGTTGAACCCGCACTCATAGGCCGACAGCTTTTCCGGATCCGGCGCACTATATGCAACCAGGAAAGGCGCAACCAGCAGTGCCAGACCGATAACCAGCGCCACTCCAATGAAGATGACGATGGGCAGGTAGGAACTTAATAACTCGTTCATGATCCGTCTTTTTCCGCCTTGTGAACTCAGGCTGACAAGAATGCCATGTTATGCACATGACTGCCACCAATAGGCGACAGATCGCACCACTCTTTGAGTTGGCCCGACGGGGCGAGCGTTAGCGCGTTAGCGCCATGGGCGCAAGTGCAACTATCGCTGTAGAAACCACGCCGCAGCCGCTTAAACGGCGCGTCGGTTTGCGTAAAAATCCCCATATTACGCGTTTTTTGCTGCATTCTACGAGAAAAGAGGCCAAAATTGCTTTTTAGAATGATGATAATGTGACTTGCCAACGCGCTACTATACGCCCGCGAAATTCTGGCTGCGACATTCGGTCCTATAAACGATTTAGACAAGAAAATTTGCCGGTCGGGCCCAAACGAAATAATGCGCCCACCGATGACCGTTCCTGACGCTTCGCACACGTTGAAAAGCAACCGTCAAACTCCTGCGAGAGGCTCGAGAGCGAGCCGCTGCCCTTCCTCGGCAAGTTGTCTCTCGCGATACGCCCGGCGGTCCAGCAGCAGTGACCATAGCGCTACAAACAGGCCGACCAAGGCCAGTGCTGCTCCAACAAATGGCAGGTTCTGATAGGACACGCCCCAGGTTAGCGCCGCTCCGCCGATCCATGCACCGGAGGCATTTCCGACATTGAATGCTCCCTGATTGAGGGTTGCCGCCAAATTCGGGGCTTCGTCAGCCGCTTCCACCACGCGCATCTGCAGCGGGGGAACGATGACAAATGTCAGAACGCCCCAAACAAAGACGATTGCAATAGTCGCGGCGGCGCTACCGCTCACTTCCGCAAAAAGCGAATGAACGAGTATCAATGCCACCAATGTCCCTATCACGGTGGGCATCAGCTTCCAGTCGGCAAGCTTGCCGCCGATGATATTGCCTACCGTCATGCCGGCTCCGAACAGCAGCAGGATCCATGTCACCATTGGCGTGGGAATACCCGATACATCGGTCAGAATCGGCTTGATATAGGTGAACACGGCAAACAGGCCGGCCGAGGCCAATGCCGATATCAGCATTGCAAGCCAGACCTGCAATTTACCAAGCACCCTGACTTCGCTCAAAATGCCGCCACTCTCCTGTTGACCATTTGAAGCCGGGACCAAGAGGACGATGGCAATGACCGCCACGACGCCAATTGCCACGACGGCAAAGAATGTCGCGCGCCAGCCATATACCTCGCCAAGTGCAGTGCCCGCAGGCACCCCGAGAATATTGGCAAGCGTCAGGCCAGCAAACATCAAGGCGATGGCGCTGGCCCGCTTGTGGCGGGGAACGAGATTGGCAGCAACCACCGAGCCGATTCCGAAGAACGCTCCATGGCCGAAGGCGGTGACGACTCGCGCAAGCATCAACATCCAGTAATTGGGCGCCAGCGCGCACAATAGGTTGCCGATCACGAACAGCGTCGCCAATCCGATCAGCACAGGCTTGCGCGGGAACGATGCGGTGGCGATCGCGATGATTGGAGCACCGACCACCACACCCAGCGCATAACCTGTGACGAGCAGCCCGGCATCAGGAATGGAAACACCAAGATCGGCGGCCACCTCGGGCAGCAATCCCATGATGACGAATTCGGTCGTTCCTATGCAGAACGACGCAATGGCAAGGGCGAGAATCGGTAGGGGCATTGATTGAGCTAACCGCGAGTCTTGAGAAAGAATGATTGCTGCATCGGGAGCAGAATTCTGGCAACCGATTTGTGTGCATTGCAGCAATGCATTTATGTGGGAGGAGAACTTCCGTGATTCCCGATCGCATGCGCCTCTCAAGATTTTTTACGATAATGCGTCTCAGACCACTAACCGGGAGCATGCGGTGACAGGCCGAACTATCAGCCGGCCGGCGAGATTTGTGAGCGACATCAGGAACTGATGGTCAAAGGCCAGTCACATCGAAATAAGCAATCGGGAATAATTATGGGTGGGAACGACGAAAGCGTGCGATGCGCCACTTCCTGCAATTACAAGTATTTACTGAGAATACTTGAGAGAAAAGTGGCGCGAGTGACGGGGCTCGAACCCGCGACCTCCGGCGTGACAGGCCGGCACTCTAACCAACTGAGCTACACCCGCGCACTTTCTTACCGAACAATTTGTCCGGCGTGAGCGGTCGTTTAAGGGGTTCGAGAGGGAGTGTCAAGCACAACCCGACAGGAAAAATGCGATTGTGAAAAACTCTTCAAACAAATCATAAAAGTGTCGCATCCCCTCTTGCCAATATCGCGCTAAACGCATAAACGCTCCCCACGCACCCTTTGCGAAGGGCGATTAGCTCAGTTGGTAGAGCGCTTCGTTTACACCGAAGATGTCGGGAGTTCGAGTCTCTCATCGCCCACCATTCCCCCTGGATAGACCGATCGTGACCACTGAAGCCGATGCCAACCCATGGCATGGTTTCACCGGGATCAGACAAGGCAATCCACGTCTGGATGCTGCAGCGCGCAGATAGTTCGTTCTCGCATATTTAGCAGTCGCAGCATTTTGCCCTTTTCACCCGCGCGCTTCTGCTGCAACAATGTTGCCAGCACTCCTTCCAAGAACGCTGAAAAAAACGGGAACATCCAATGCTATCCAACCGCATGACACGAATCGCTCTTCTGCTCCCAGCCATTCTCTATCCCGCCCTCGCCCATGCCCATGTCGGCGTTGGCGAAACGAGCGGCTTCGCACACGGCTTTGCCCATCCCCTTTCCGGCCTTGACCATATGCTGGCAATGATTCTTGTTGGTGTCCTCGCGTTTCAAATCGGCGGACGGGCATTGTGGCTCGTTCCCCTGGCGTTTGTCGGCATGATGGCCATTGGCGGCGCCCTGGGTGGCTTTGGCGTCAACGTGCCGTTTGTTGAAGTTGGAATCGCCATGTCGGTCATCGCACTCGGCGCGGCGGTTGCGCTGGAGATCAGGACACCTGCTGCCATCGCCGCAGGCCTGGTTGGTCTTTTTGCGATTTTCCACGGCCATGCCCATGGGGCGGAAATGCCGGAAAATGTAACTACCCTCACCTATGCCGCCGGCTTCACATTGGCGACCGCGCTGCTGCACGTAACCGGCATTGGCCTTGGGTTCGGGATCGGCACTATCAGCCGGCGTATCGGGCCGAGCGTCGTGCGTTTCGTTGGCGGCATCGCCGCACTAGTGGGGCTTGGCATACTCTCGAGCGCGCTCTAACTCCCAATTCAAGAATCAAAAAGGCCGGGCAATTGCTTGCCCGGCCTTTTTTGTCACTCGATTTAGTGAGCGACCTGTGCGCTTGTTTCGTCCTCGACATCGACAACCGGTGTCGGTACCTGAGCGGGTTCCGTCCACTCGATCGGGTCCGGCTGGCGTATCAATGCGTGCTTGAGCACGTCATTGGCATGGCTCACCGGAATGATCTCAAGCCCATTCTTCACGTTGTCAGGAATCTCCACCAGATCCTTGGCGTTATCCTGAGGGATCAGAACCGTCTTGATGCCGCCGCGTAGTGCCGCAAGCAGCTTCTCCTTGAGACCGCCGATCGGCAGTACCCTGCCCCGCAGCGTGATCTCGCCGGTCATGGCGATATCCTTGCGGACCGGGATACCGGTCAGTATCGAGACGATGGCTGTAACCATCGCGACACCGGCCGACGGACCATCCTTGGGCGTTGCGCCTTCCGGCACGTGCACGTGGATGTCACGGCGATCGAAGAGCGGCGGCTCGACACCGAAATCGATGGCACGTGAGCGGACGTAGGATGCCGCCGCCGAGATCGATTCCTTCATCACATCGCGCAGGTTGCCTGTCACCGTCATGCGACCCTTGCCGGGCATCATGACTCCTTCGATGGTCAGCAATTCGCCGCCAACTTCGGTCCAGGCAAGCCCGGTCACAACACCAACCTGGTCTTCGCCGTCGATCTGGCCGAAACGGAATTTCTCGACACCGAGATAGTCGTCGATGTTGGCTTCCGTAACCTTTACGGCCTTCTTCTTGGTTTTGAGAATCTCGGTAACGGCCTTGCGTGCCAACTTCATCAGTTCGCGCTCAAGACTACGGACACCCGCTTCCCGCGTATAGTTGCGGATGATGGCGCGGATTGCCCCTTCGGAAACCGAGAATTCCTTCGGCTGCAATGCATGATCGCGGATGGCCTTCGGCAACAGGTGCCGCTTGGCGATTTCCAGCTTCTCATCTTCCGTGTAGCCGGCAATACGGATGATCTCCATGCGATCCATCAACGGACCCGGGATATTCAGCGTATTGGCCGTCGTTACGAACATTACATTCGACAGGTCGTACTCGACTTCAAGGTAATGATCCATGAACGTTGAGTTCTGTTCAGGATCCAATACCTCCAGCAAAGCCGACGACGGATCACCGCGGAAGTCCTGGCCCATCTTGTCGATCTCATCGAGCAGGAACAGCGGGTTGGACTTCTTCGCCTTCTTCATCGACTGAATGACCTTGCCGGGCATCGAGCCGATGTAGGTGCGGCGGTGACCACGGATTTCAGCCTCGTCGCGCACGCCGCCAAGCGACATACGGATGTATTCACGGCCGGTGGCCTTGGCGATCGAGCGGGCGAGCGAAGTCTTGCCGACGCCGGGAGGACCAACGAGGCACAGGATCGGACCCTTGATCTTGGTCGAGCGGGCCTGCACAGCGAGGTATTCCACGATGCGGTCCTTGACCTTGTCGAGGCCATAATGCTCGGCGTCGAGAATCTCGTCGGCGAGGTTGAGATCGTTCTTGATCTTCGACTTCTTGCCCCACGGGATCGACAACAGCCAGTCGAGATAGTTACGCACGACTGTCGCCTCGGCGGACATCGGGCTCATTTGCCGGAGCTTCTTGAGCTCGGCATTGGCCTTTTCGCGTGCCTCCTTCGACAGTTTCGTCTTCTTGATGCGGTCTTCCAGTTCGGCAGCCTCGTCGCGGCCATCTTCGCCGTCGCCGAGTTCCTTCTGGATCGCCTTCATCTGCTCGTTCAGGTAGTACTCGCGCTGGGTCTTCTCCATCTGGCGCTTGACGCGCGAGCGGATGCGTTTTTCCACCTGTAGAACCGAGATTTCCGATTCCATGAACGACATCGCCTTTTCCAGTCGTGCACGCACCGACAGGATGGACAGCATGTCCTGCTTCTCGGGAATCTTGATCGCAAGATGCGAGGCGACCGTATCGGCCAGTTTCGAGTAGTCCTCGATCTGCCCGGCAGCGCCAACGACTTCTGGCGATATCTTCTTGTTCAATTTCACATAGTTTTCGAAGTCCGACACGACCGAACGCGCCAGTGCCTCGATTTCGACCGGGTCTTCTTCCGGTTCCGCGAGGGTCACTGCATTGGCTTCATGATAGTCTTCGCGATCGCTGAAACTGGTGATTTCGGCGCGGGCGATGCCTTCGACCAATACTTTCACGGTACCGTCGGGAAGTTTCAGCAACTGCAGGACGTTGGCAATCGTACCAACCGTGTAGATGGCATCAGCCTGCGGATCATCATCTGCAGCGTTCTTCTGTGTGGCAAGCAGGATTTGCTTGTCGACGCCCATCACTTCCTCGAGCGCTCGAATGGATTTCTCGCGACCGACGAAGAGTGGAACGATCATGTGGGGGAAGACAACGATATCGCGCAACGGTAGAACGGCATAGAGCCCGCTCTCACCACCCGCCGGTGTCTTCTTGCTTGCAACCGTCATTTCATGTCCTTTCTCAGGCCATTTGGCCAGATCGCCACATCCGGGTACCCTTTGGTCGCACAATCAATCCAAAACCTGGCATCCACTATCGGACTATACCCCAAACTTTTGAACCGTGCACTGAGCGGCGTACTACCAGTTGTGCAGCTTAACCATTACTTGGAGTGACGGGTCGCCGGTTTCAAGCTTCGCGCCACCTCAAGTGCATTCACAGAATCGTAATTCATCCTGCGCCTGGAAGGGTGCGAGCGCAATCTCTTGCCCCACCACTCTCCCTCATTGCCGGCGATTTTCGTGGAAATCCTCGATGCGGGCGGTGTGTGCATCGCCGTGTCGCGACCCCAATCTGCCATGTATCTCCTGCGTCCACATGGTTACTCAAATGTAAACAATTCTTCTTAGCGCAATTGTGAGGCGTATAAAACAGAAAAGCTCCGCAGAGCGCGGAGCCTTCCA
This sequence comes from Phyllobacterium lublinensis, assembly GCF_020164435.1. Classification (GTDB taxonomy): domain Bacteria; phylum Pseudomonadota; class Alphaproteobacteria; order Rhizobiales; family Rhizobiaceae; genus Phyllobacterium; species Phyllobacterium lublinensis. The sequence goes on from NZ_JAIUDQ010000009.1 coordinate 152,094, forward strand.
TCTGTTCGCTGGCTTCCGAATCAGGCGGAAACGTTGCCTTTTTCTTCCTTGCGTTCAGCATAGATGTAGAGCGGCCTTGAATTGCCTTCGACCACATCACCGGAGATGACAACCTCCTGGACGCCATCAAGTGTCGGCAACTCATACATCGTGTCGAGGAGAATCTTCTCCATGATCGACCGTAGACCGCGCGCGCCGGTCTTGCGCGCAATGGCCTTCTTGGCGATGGCCTTCAGTGCATCTTCGTGGAATGTCAGCTCAACATTCTCCATGTCAAACAGACGCTGATACTGCTTCACCAGAGCGTTCTTTGGTTCGGACAATATCTGCACCAGCGCAACTTCATCGAGATCTTCAAGCGTTGCGATGACAGGCAAGCGGCCGACGAATTCGGGGATCAGGCCGAACTTCAGCAGATCCTCTGGTTCAAGTTCGCGGAAAATGGCACCCACGCGGCGATCATCCGGTGCCTTGACCGCAGCGCTGAAGCCGATGGACGTCTTTTCGCCGCGGGCCGAGATGATCTTGTCGAGACCGGCAAAAGCACCGCCACAGATGAACAGGATGTTGGTCGTATCAACCTGCAGGAACTCCTGCTGTGGATGCTTGCGTCCGCCCTGGGGAGGCACGGAAGCAACTGTTCCTTCCATGATCTTCAGCAGAGCCTGCTGCACGCCCTCGCCCGAGACGTCGCGCGTAATGGACGGATTGTCCGATTTGCGGCTGATCTTGTCGACTTCATCGATGTAGACAATACCGCGTTGCGCCCGCTCGACATTGTAGTCGGCCGACTGCAGCAGCTTCAGGATGATGTTTTCAACGTCCTCGCCGACATAACCTGCTTCCGTCAGCGTCGTCGCGTCTGCCATCGTGAAAGGCACGTCGATGATGCGGGCAAGTGACTGTGCGAGATATGTCTTGCCGCAACCGGTGGGGCCAACCAGAAGAATGTTGGATTTCGCCAGTTCGACTTCATTGTTTTTCGATGCGTGGGCCAACCGCTTGTAGTGGTTGTGCACCGCGACGGAGAGAACACGCTTGGCATGGCTCTGGCCGATGACGTAATCATCCAGCACCGCCATGATTTCCTGCGGCGTCGGGACGCCTTCGCGGGATTTCACCATCGAGGATTTGTTCTCCTCGCGGATGATGTCCATGCACAATTCAACGCATTCATCGCAGATGAATACAGTCGGGCCCGCAATCAGCTTGCGAACTTCGTGCTGGCTCTTCCCGCAAAACGAGCAATAAAGCGTATTCTTGGAATCGCCGCCGCCGTTGCTGACTTTGCTCATTGCAGTTTCCTTTCAGTATCAGCCCCGCTCTCCCGGGACCGCCACTTCCTCCAGGTGGAAGTGAATAGTCATTCGTAGAATAGGCTTCCTAGCTCACTAATGGCTTAACGTAACGTCTGCTCAGCTCTATGCAAGCCGGATATGTGGCGAAAAGTCCGCAACCGGGTCAAAAAATGTTCATTTTCGACCCGGAGCGGCATTTAGCCGGTTACTTTCCGTCGCCTTCGATGATCGCGCGGGACTCAAGTACCTTGTCGATCAGACCGAATTCGAGTGATTCCTGGGCCGTCATGAAGTGATCGCGGTCAAGCGTCCGCTCGATCGTCTCATAGTCGCGGCCCGTGTGCTTGACGTAGATTTCGTTGAGACGCCGCTTCATCTTGATGATGTCCTGGGCATGGCGCTCGATATCCGAGGCCTGTCCCTGGAACCCGCCCGACGGCTGGTGCAGCATGATGCGGGCGTTAGGCAGGACGAAACGCATGTCTTTTTCACCGGCCGTCAGAAGCAGCGAGCCCATGGAGGCAGCCTGACCGAAACAGAGTGTCGAAACTGCCGGTCGGATGAACTGCATCGTATCGTAGATCGCCATGCCGGAGGTCACGACACCGCCTGGCGAGTTAATGTACATGTTGATTTCTTTTTTCGGATTTTCCGATTCCAGGAAGAGCAACTGGGCGCAGATCAGCGTCGCCATACCGTCCTCGATCGGTCCGGTAATGAAAATGATACGTTCTTTCAGCAGGCGCGAGAAAATATCATAGGCCCGCTCGCCCCGATTGGTCTGTTCGACGACCATTGGCACGAGGTTCATAGCTGTTTCGATTGGATCTCTCATCGGTGGGCCTCAGCGTTTTGGGGAATAAGGGGTTCAAATACCCCAGATTCGTGGACTACTTTTCGATACATAGGGCGTTGCTACCCGTCTCCGCAAGATGTTCCGGGACGGGATCGTTGGTGGAAGGTAAATGCGTTCGGCCGATAGTCATGCGGCCTCCGCTTTCAGCCAGCGCTGGAGCATTGGCACGTCGCCATCACCGATGGAGCTCGCGACGCGCCGCCCAACAGCCGCACCAAACTTGTAGCCGTGACCCGAACAGGCTGAAACAACAAGACATTTGTCCATTTCTGTCGCGAAGAACCTCTCGTCGGATGTGAAGGTGTAGGCACAGGTAACGACGTCTGTAACCTTGTATTCGGAGAGCCGCTTCATCGGAGGTGCGAAAAGGTCGCGAATTGCCTCACCCTCGCCCTGCGCGGGAATACGGTCGAGATTGGCGTCAGGTGTCTTGCGCTTGTGCAGGCCGGAACCGAACTTCAGGCCCCCGCCACCACTTGCCGGTATGATATAGCCATCCGTTCGGCCACCGACGTCGAGCACAACGGGTGATTTGTCCCAAGCCGCTTTCAGATCAGCTGGCGGTTCGAGATAAACGACAGCAGTACGATAGGTGGTAAGCGTCGCCGCAAGCTCGGGAAATAGCTTCAAAACCCAGGCGCCTGCGGTAACGATCACCTTGTCGGCAGCGATGACGGTGCCGTCTTCAACAACCACAGAACCAGCGGCACTTTCCACAGCCACAACCCTGGTATTCTCCAGGAGCGTGGCCCCGTGAGCTCGCAACCACCTCGCAATGTCGGTCGCTATCCTTTTGCAATGGAGAGCACCGCCCTCCGGCGAGAAGAAAGCGTAGCGAAACGTCCCTTCGTCCAGATAGCCGTAACGCTTCACAGCCTCGTTCGGCTCATAGAGTTCAAGCGGATAACCGCCCTGTTCCAGGCCGTCGCGGTACTCTTCGGCCTCGTCACCTGGTTCACGCGATACGCAGATGAAACCGCGGGGATCGAGATGGCTTGTTCCAATGTCATGCCACAGCTCATTCCAGGCATCGTACGCTTCCGAAATTGCATCGGCATAGCCGCCTGCATTCCCATATGCCCGGCGGATGATGCGGTGGTGGTCGCCCGAGGCGGCCAGCGGATTGGGAATCGGTCCCTGCTCGATCAGCGTTACCGCATGCCCCGCCTTGGTCAGTGACCACGCAGTCGAAAGACCGGCGATTCCTGCGCCGACAATGGTGATTTTCATGATTTGGGCCTGCTATGTCTTGGGGAAAGCGAGATTCGGATGAATATGGACCGTTTTGTGCCGAATGCTCAATGGCTTTGAATAGTTTTTGCATGGATGGAACTCAACCGATGTCTTCTTCCCGCCCGTCATCGTTTCATTTTGAGACCAACCACCGGCGCCTGTGGCTTGATCCGCACGACCAGACTTTTTTCCAGAATCCCTATCCGGCCTATGGACGGCTCCATGCGGCAACCCCGTCCTTCTTCTGGGAGAATTACGGCTTCTGGTGTTTCATCGGCTATGACGCCGTCAATAAATTGCTGCGAGACCGCCGCTTCGGGCGGGAAAAACGCAACAGTGTGGCGGATTCGCAAGGCAATATCGGCGACCGATCGCATCTGAAGGATTTTGACCACGTCGAAAAATTCTCGATGCTGGAGCTCGAACCACCAGCACATACGCGGCTGCGCACCCTCGTCAACCGTGCATTCGTGTCGCGACAGGTCGACCGCCTACGCCCGCGCATCGAGGCGCTGGCACACGATCTGATCGATCGATTCGAGTCTCGGGGTGAGGCTGAACTCATTGCCGATTTTGCTACTCCCATTCCGGTAACGATCATTGCCGAGATGCTGGGCGTACCGGTAGAATCCGCACCCCAACTGCTGGATTGGTCGCATCGCATTGTCTCGATGTACATGCATGGCCGCAATGGCGAGTCGGAAGAGAGGGCGAACGCCGCAGCCGCAGAGTTTTCCGGCTTCATGCGCGACTACGCGCGACGCCGGCGTGCCGATCCCAGGGACGATCTCCTCAGCCTGCTGCTTGCCGCCGAGGCGGACGGCGCAAAGCTATCGGAGGACGAGCTCGTCACAACGGCAATCCTTCTGCTCAATGCCGGTCACGAAGCCACCGTGCACCAGACCGGCAATGCGGTTAAGACAGTTCTTGAGGGTGGCCACGACCCGGCAAGACTGTTTGACGACCCGGAAAGCGTAGCAAAAACAGTAGAGGAATGCCTCAGATTTGATGCTCCTCTGCACATGTTCACACGCTATGCCTATGAGGAAATAGATCTCGGCGACGGCATAACGCTCCAGCCCGGAAACCAGATCGGACTGATGCTGGCTGCCGCCAACCGAGATCCCCGGGCATTCGGATCACCGGATGTCTTCATGCCGAACCGCACCGACCAGAAGAACCTGTCCTTTGGCGCCGGCATTCATTTCTGCGTCGGTGCGCCGCTGGCGCGGCTGGAACTGCAGGTTGCCCTGAAGGTCCTTTTCGATCGCTTGCCCAACCTAAGGCTCAACGGACAATCCATATATCGCGATACATACCATTTCCATGGGCTCGAACGGCTTCACGTCACATGGTGATCAAAGACGGATCACATATTCCTTCCGCGTCGTTTCAAGGACTTCCCATGTGCCGCGGAAGCCAGGGCGCAGCACGAAACTGTCACCTGCTTCAACGCGATACTCGCTACCGTCCTCCTCGGTGATCACTGACAGACCCGACAGGATATGGCAGAACTCCCACTCATCATAAGCGATGCGCCATTTTCCGGGAGTAGCCTCCCAGATTCCCGCATAAATGCCGCCGTCGACCGCGTCGCAGTTCCACGTCCGGAACTGGGGGTCTCCAGAAATGACACGTTCCGGCTTGGGCGCTCCATGTTCGGGATCGATGCCGTCGAAGTCGATTTTGACGAAATTATTCATGGCGTTAATCAGCTTTTGCAAGGGCCTGTTCAAGGTCGGAGATTATATCCTCGACGCTTTCAATGCCAATAGAAAGGCGAACGACATCCGGTCCGGCGCCTGCCGCCACCTTCTGCTCGTCGGCAAGCTGCCGGTGTGTCGTCGATGCCGGGTGGATGATGAGGGATTTCGTGTCACCGATATTGGCAAGATGCGAAAAAAGTTGAAGATTCTCAACGAGTTTCACCCCTGCTTCATAACCTCCCCTCAAACCGAAGGTGAAGACCGAGCCTGCTCCCCTTGGAGCATACTTTTTCTGCAAGGCGTTGTAAGGGTCTTCGGGGAGACCAGAATAACTGACCCAGGCCACTTTTTCGTGCCTGCTCAACCACTTGGCGGTCTGCAAGGCATTGTCCGAATGGCGCTGCATCCGCAGAGGCAAGGTCTCGATCCCGGTCAATATCTGGAAGGCGTTGAACGGAGAAAGGGCCGGTCCGAGGTCGCGCAGGCCGAGGACACGGCAGGCGATGGCAAAGGCAAGATTGCCGAACGTATCGTGCAAGACTACGCCGTTATATTCGGCGCGGGGCTCAGATAGCAGCGGATAGTTGCCGGATTTCGACCAGTCGAACGTCCCGCAATCCACGATGATTCCCCCCATCGAATTGCCGTGTCCACCGAGAAACTTTGTTGCAGAATGTACAATGATATCAGCACCATGCTCGATCGGACGAATGAGATAGGGCGATGCGAGAGTATTGTCCACGATCAGGGGAAGACCATGTTCGTGGGCGATTTTGGCAATGGCTTCGATGTCGGTAATGACCCCGCCGGGGTTGGCGATGCTCTCGATGAAGATGGCACGGGTCTGTTCATCGATCTCGGCTTCGAACGACGAAGGATCGTCGCCATTGGCCCAGCGCACCCGCCAGTCGAAGGATTTGAACGACTGGCCGAACTGGTTGATCGAGCCGCCATAGAGCTTGTTCGATGCAATGAAATTGCTGCCTGGCTGCATCAGGGTGTGAAAGACCAAAAGTTGCGCCGCATGGCCCGATGCAACTGCCAACGCCGCCGTACCCCCCTCAAGTGCCGCTACACGTTCTTCCAGTACCGCATTGGTTGGATTGGTGATTCGGGTGTAGATGTTGCCGAATGCCTTCAACCCGAACAATGATGCGGCATGGTCCGCATCGTCAAAGACAAAGGCTGTTGTCTGATAGATCGGCGTAGCCCGCGCCCCTGTCGCCGGGTCGGGCCTGGCACCCGCATGGACGGCAAGTGTTTCGATTCCGGGTGCGCGCTGCGCCATGTCTTACTCCCTTGTGCGGTCTGACCTGATCAACCTATGAAATCGCGACGCTGACGCCAAGCGCACGTTTTCGCAACTGACCACAAACTAATTTCAGCCCTGGATAGAGAATTTTGAACCAGATTCGGGGAATCTTGTGCGAGAATCGCATGTCCTTGCACAAGATTGCTCCCAACGCTGAATTTTTCCGGCAAATTTCGGGTGTGTATCCGGACGACTAGGACGGTTTCATTCCAAGCCGGGGATATTCGATTGCCGGGCAGCGATTCATCACCACGCTGATACCCGCGGCTTCCGCTCGTCGCGCCGCCTCTTCATGCTGGACGCCAAGCTGCATCCAGATAACCTGCGGCAGGGCTTTCAATGCCAGCACCTCATCGACGAGGCCGGGGACCGCAAGGGAGTTGCGGAAGACATCAACCATATCGACCGGTCCGGGAATATCCGCCAGATGGGCATATACGGTCTGACCGAGGATCTGCTTACCTGCCTGCCCGGGGTTGACCGGGATCACCTTGTAACCCTTGGCCAGCAGGAATCTCATGACCGAATGGCTGGGCCGTGCTTCGTTGGGCGACGCGCCAACCAGCGCAATGGTCCTGACCGATGTGAGAATGTTGCGGATGAAATCGTCTGTGTACTCATTTCCCAATTCACTCATCCCTCCACTCGGGCCGGCGCTTCTCGATGAAGGCATTGATGCCTTCCTCCGCATCGCGAGCCAGCATGTTCTCGACCATCACCTGCGTGGCGTAGTCATAGGCCTCGGCCAGTCCCATCTCCGCCTGTCTGTAGAAGGCTTCCTTGCCGGTCCTGACAGTCAAAGGTGATTTGGCGGCAATGGTTTGTGCATATTTCCGGACAATCTGATTCAGGTATTCCTGTGGCACGACGCGGTTGACGAGCCCGAACTCACGGGCAGTCGACGCATCGATGGTTTCGCCCGTCAACAACATTTCCATCGCCTGTTTGCGCGATACATTGCGCGAGAGTGCCACCATCGGCGTCGAACAGAACAAACCGATATTGACCCCCGGCGTGCAGAACGAGGATTTGTCGGTACAGATGGCGAGATCGCAGGAGGCGACAAGCTGGCAGCCCGCCGCCGTCGCCAGACCGTCAACCGCGGCAATGACCGGCCTCGGATGGCGGACGATGGCCTGCATCAGCTCGGCACAGAGACGCATGGTCCTTTCGAAAAAGCCGCGGCCGGCATCCGGGTCCGTACGATGTGCGGTCAACTCCTTCAAATCGTGGCCGGCCGAGAACAGCTTCAGCGATGAATCGATGATGATGACCCGAACCGCGCGGTCGTCACGGGCCGTGGCAAGGTGATCAAGCAACAATTGCATCATGGAAAGGGACAACGCGTTGGCTGGCGGATTTTGCAGTGTCAGCCGCAGAACCCCGTCCGCCAGTTCGTATCCCACGATCGGTTGTTCACGGCGGATAGCGTGGATTTCGCCCATGTCGCTCCTCTTCGGCGATTATTGCGCCTCTGGTGGCGCCCAAAGTTCGTAGAACGGCTTCAACGTGCGCAGATGCCGCTGGACGATAGCCAGATTCCCGGGAGTCGGTTTGGCATTTTCCACCTTGGCAAGTCCAGCCTTCAATCCATCAATCATCTCTGACTTTTCCGTGTCGGTGAGAGTGAGCATGGACGGAATGGAATTGATCGCCTTTTCAACTTCCAGGCGCGGATCGGGATTGGTCGCCCAGTGATAGGTGACCATGATGGTATTGGTCGTATCAACCCAGTCGGCAAAGCTGGCAAAGCCAAACTCCGCCGCTTTCCTGTCCAGCACGGCCGTTCGCTGCTCTGGCGTGCCCTTCGCGTCGAGCTCCCGCGCAGTCGCAGCAACGGGGGCAAAGCCATAGAGAAAGCGTGTGACCATGTCTTCGGACAGGACAACAGGGCGCGCGGGCAAGGCGTAGGCTTCAACCACCTGCACGGGCCGTGGAGGCGGCTGCGTGGCAAGGAACCCGGCATAGGCAAGCGCGGCAAAACAGGTTGCGACAACTATTCCTGGCGGTTTCATAGCGTCTCCTTGTAAAGGCGATGCGGAAAACTAAAAGTAGCAGCGAAACATGCAAGAAAACAGTCGGAGGGCACGTTTGTGGGCGTCATGATGGATGTAGAAGCGTTGTCATCCTTTCTGGAGCGTGAATTTCCCCAGGTAAATGCCGATGGAATAGCGTTTACGGTGACGGGCGCAGGCTCCGGCTTTGCTTCCATGCGACTGGACCCGCTGGAACGGCATCTGCGTCCCGGCGGCACGGTGTCCGGCCCGACCCTCTTCGCACTCGCGGATGTTGCAGCCTATCTTGCGATCCTTGCGCAGATCGGCCCGGTCGCACTCGCCGTGACAACCAATCTCAACATCAATTTCCTGCGCAAGCCGGAACTCGGCCCCATCGATGCGGTGGCAAAGCTTTTGAAGCTCGGCAAACGGCTCGCGGTCGTCGATATTGCGATGACCAGTGCGATGAACGGCCAGCTCGTTGCCCATGCAACGTCGACCTATTCGATACCCCCGCGAACGCCGGTCTGAAGCCCGCCCGAGAGGCTTTCCGACCGTTCCAGTTGCGACCACCTCTAGCTCGACAAAATCGTGATCGGATCTGTCGGTCCATCAGCTTCCCCGTTCACCAAGGGAGGAGTATAGTTCCGCGTTCTTCTGCGAATGTCCGAAATCGAGGGACATTCGACCTTTGCGGCCTTTCAAACGCCCACTATCACCAAGACGGGATGCGCGTCTTTTTCATCGTCGCGCAGGCCCGTCCCGATACAGAACAAAGGGGACCCGAACAATATGGCTACCACGATCAAGATCAACGGTGTCGATCGAAGCGTCGATGTTGACGACGACACGCCTCTCCTGTGGGTTTTACGCGATGTACTGGAAATGTCCGGAACGAAGTTCGGGTGTGGCCAGGCACTGTGCGGCGCCTGTACCGTGCATGTCGATGGTGTGGCGACACGCTCCTGCGTCACGACCATTGACAGCCTTGGCAGTTCCGAAGTCACGACAATCGAAGCAATCGGACAGACACCGGCAGGCGCGAAGATCCAGAAAGCCTGGCTTGACCTTGAGGTTGTCCAGTGCGGCTATTGCCAGTCGGGCCAGATCATGTCCGCATCGGCCCTGATTGCGGAAAATCCAAATCCGACAGACCAGGACATCGATGACGCGATGTCCGGAAACATTTGCCGCTGTGGCACCTATATCCGCATCCGCGAAGCCATCAAGCTGGCGGCCCGTTCACTGAATCAGGGAGGCTGAGATGATGTTCGATCGCCCCGATACCCTGAATGGTTCCGCTACGGTTTCAGACCGCGGACTATCCCGCCGCCATTTTCTGCAGGCTGGCGCAGCTGCCGGTGGCGGCCTGCTGCTCGGCCTGCATCTGCCGTTCGCGGTCCCGGATGCACGCGCAGCGAGCCATAAATTTGCACCCAATGCGTTCATCCGCATTGATACCGAGGGTAAGATCATCCTTACCATGCCCTATGTCGAAATGGGGCAAGGCACCTACACGTCCGTTCCCATGCTTATCGCCGAGGAGCTGGAAGTTGAACTGTCGCAAGTGCAACTGGAGCACGCTCCTCCCGATGAAAGCCGTTACGGAAATCCGGCGCTTGGCGGCCTCCAGGCTACCGGCGGCTCGACTACGATCCGTGCAGCGTGGGGGCCGATGCGTCAGGCCGGAGCTGCGGCAAGGACCATGCTGATTGCAGCTGCGGCAAAGCGTTGGGGTGTCGATCCTCTGTCTTGCCGGGCTGAGAGGGGCGAGGTCATCGATGCGGCAACGGACCGCCGTGCCACATATGGCGACCTGGCTGCAGATGCCGCACTCCTGAGCGTTCCGAACGACGTAAAACTCAAGCGCCGCGAGGATTTCAAACTCATCGGAACCCCGGCAAAGCGGCTGGACACCCCGGCCAAAGTCAACGGAACCGCCGTTTTCGGCATCGACGTTCGTTTGCCCGACATCAAGATCGCAACGCTCGCGCAGTCACCAGTGTTTGGCGGCAAGCTCAAGACCCTGGATGACACGGCGGCCAAGGCGGTGAAAGGCGTGCGACAGATCGTGAAGCTTGACGATGCAGTCGCAGTGGTAGCCGACCACATGGGCGCTGCGAAGAAGGGCCTGGCGGCGCTGGTCATCGAATGGGATGACGGGCCCAATGCCAAGCTCAGCACAGCCGATATCCTTAGCCAGCTCGAAGAGGCAACCCGCTCCGCCGGACCTGTCGCAAAGAATGTCGGTGATGTCGACAAGGCGATCGAAGGTGCTGCAACCAAAGTCGAAGCAACCTATCACGTGCCTTTCCTGGCCCACGCTACGATGGAGCCAATGAACTGCACGGTGCATGTTCGCGAGGATGGTTGCGATATCTGGGTCGGCACACAGATAATCGCTCGGGCGCAAGCGGTTGCAGCGAAAGTGTCCGGCCTGCCGCTAGAGAAAGTAAACGTCTATAACCACCTGATCGGGGGCGGCTTCGGGCGGCGCCTCGAAGTTGATGGCGTGGCCCGCGCGGTCGAGATTGCCAAGCAGGTCAAGAGCCCGGTCAAGGTGGTATGGACCCGCGAGGAAGACATCCAGCATGACATGTACCGGCCGTTCTTCTTCGACCGCATGTCGGCTGGGCTTGACAAGGACGGCATGCCGGTCGCCTGGAACCATCGTTTCGCCGGATCGTCAATCCTGAAGCGATGGGCCCCGCCCCTGTTTGCCAACGGTCTTGATCCTGAAACGGTGGATGGCGCGGTCGAACCGCCATACGCATTTCCGAACATGCGGGTCGAATATCTGAATGTCGAACCGCCAGGGATCCCCACGGCCTTCTGGCGAAGTGTCGGGCCCTCTCACAATATTTTCGTGGTCGAGACGTTCATGGATGAACTCGCCCATGCGGCCAAGAAAGATCCCGTCGAATATCGACTTGCCCTTCTCGACGAGCAGCCGCGCGCCAAGGCAGTTGTCGCCCTTGCAGCGGAAAAGGCCGGATGGGGGAGCCCGCTTGCCCAGGGAATGGGCAGAGGCATCTCTGTCCAGACCGTTTTCGGGAGCTACATGGCTCAGGTGGCCGAAGTCGAAGTCGCAAAGGATGGCACGGTCAAGGTGCACCGTGTTGTCTGCGCAGTCGATTGCGGCATCGCAATCAATCCTGACACCATACAGGCGCAGGTCCAAAGTGCGGTAAATTTCGGCATCACAGCCGCCCTCTATGGCGAAGTTACGCTGAAGGACGGCCGTGTCGAACAGTCGAATTTCGACACCTATCAATTAATGCGCATGAACGAAGTCCCGACGATCGAGGTTCATATCGTGCAAAGCGGTGAATCTCCGGGCGGAATGGGCGAACCCGGGACGTCGGCGATCGTACCGGCGGTTGGAAACGCGATTTTCGCGGCGACCGGCAAGCGCCTGCGCAAGATGCCAGTCGACACGAGCATGTTGAAGGCTGGCTGAGAGAAAGGGCGCGCGGCAAAGCGCGCCACTTCTCAAAGTTTAGTTTGTCGCGAAGCAGTAAAAGAGTCCGTCGCCACCAGTGGTTTTGAAGGCCTCCACCGTGCAACCGCCACGGGTCGTATGCGAGGCATTCCAGGATTTTGCCTCAGCCGAGTCGTTCAGGCCGGTGCGATCGCTATGGCCGACAATCGCCGCGCCTTCGCCGCCGCCCATGGTCCAGTTGCCGCAGGTTTCAGCGGCGGCCGTCCCGTCAGCCTTCGATCCTGTGAGAATGTCATGCCGGTTTGGCGTATCGCCGCGGCCGTTGATGACTTCGCCCTTCTCGTTCAGCGCGGTCTGCTTGGTCAGATTGTTCTTGTCGCTGTGAAGCGCCGCGACATCATCGGCGATCTTCTCGCCCTTGGCGTTGTACCACGGACCCGAGCCGATACGGTCCTTGGCATTTTCCGCGTCGGTGGACAGGTAGGCCTTCCAGGTCTTGCCCGTCGAGCCGCCGGCCGTGGCCAGCGTGGTGCAGTAGGCGTCGGCCCCGGCGAGACCGCCGAGATCGCCGCCCTTTCCGGGGTTGACGCTGGTGACGAAGAAACTCATGGCGGTTTCCTGGGCATACGCCCCTGCCACGAGACAGGCCAAAGCAGTCGCAGCAAGCGCAATCCTGCGTTTCATGGTATCTCCTCCCTGTTCCCGATTATATTCAAAGATCAGCGTATTGCGGGGCAAGGTGAGAGTAAAATCGCAACTCTGTGATACTGATGATCATTGGGTTCAATGGCACGCCGGACAGAGGCGTGGGCAAGACGATCGTCACAGCACTCTAGAGCCTTTCAGGCTTGGTTGGAAGCGGCTCTGTTTCACGGATGGCGAGACAGTCCACGCGAAAGGTGGCGAGGTCGATGTTTATCCATCGGCCGACGCCGCCTGACAAAGTGGATGGCCGCCAGCCGGAAACCCGAAGGGCCGGGTGAATTTGGCCCAAATCCATCGGGTATTGCCATCGTCCGATGGATAAACATCAATGCTTCCACCTAAGCCTGAAAGGCTCTAGACAACAAAGTCGAAGCGGCCGATTTTTCCATCGGCGGTATCGCTGATCTGCAGCAGAAGCCGCTCGTCGAATATGCGATCCCTGTCGTTCTGGGGCTCACCTGGAAAATACAACTGGGTCGTCAGCACGTCGCCGCCAGGCCGCTGCACCTTCAGGTGATAGTGGCGGGTGCGACCGGGATAGAGCGCCGGTATGATGGTGGAAAACCACCAGCGGCCGCTTTCATCCGTGAACTGATGGCCGCGGAGCCTGTAACCATCGAGGTCGTAGGCGCCATGGTCATCCGCGTGCCAGAGCTCCACGAGCGCCTTGGGCACCGGCTTGCAGTCCGTTCCAACGACATACCCGGCTATGATGATGCTGGTTCCTTGAGGCGCGTCGGCGGCAAAATCCTGCTTGAGGGGTGAGCTCGGCTTGAAGTATGGCCCCTCCGTTTGTGCGACCGTCAGTTCATCCCGATCCTGGCATGAAGGCGTCAATGCCAGCGCAGGCTGCGGGCTGGCGGCATGGGCGTTGAGCCCGCTCGCGATCTTGATCGAAGGGACAGCAAGCAGGGCGGCAAGGATCGATCTGCGTGTTGGCTTCATTGCCCGGCCTCCATTGAGAGCGGTCACTATACAGCACCGTGTCGGAAAAATCACCGGATGGGCGAAGGTCTCTTCAGCACGACAGTCTGGCTAGACGCTTTCGGGGGTGTAAATCTGCAGCGGAAGATTGTGATGCATATATTGCCACTCGCCTTTGGATTGAAGGCTCCTTTCAGCGAGAAGCTGCACCGTTCGCTCAGCAACCGAGTGCATCGGATGGGAAAGCACCACACTCAAGGTCCCGTCGACCAATCCGCGCATCGTGGAATCGGTCAGATCATGTCCGACGATTGTAGGAAGGCGCGCTCCGGCCGCCTCCCTTACCGCCTTCAGCACACCGCCAATGCCGCCGCCGGCAACGTATAGCCCCGACAAATCCGGATGCCGGCGCAACAGGTCGAGCGTCGCTTCGAACGAGTAATGGTCGCTTTCGAGCGTTGCCACCGGATCGATGAGGACAAAATCCGGAGCGCTTTCCCTCAAGCAGGAGCGGAATCCGATTTCGCAAGCCTCCTGGCAGAGATAGCGATGGCTGCCGACGAAAATCGAGACCGTTGAGTTCGCGGGGAGCATGTTGGCGAGAAACCAGGCTGCAGTGCGACCGACCTTCCTGTTGTCGAGCCCGACATAGCCGGCCCGCGAAGCTGCGGTGAGATCGGATACCAGCGCGATAACGGGGACGGGTTTGGCGCCCAGCGCATCGATGGCGGCCGTCACGTTGGGATGATCGGCAGCGACGACGGCAATGCCATCGGCAACCTTGCCCATGCGCAGCAGCGTTTCGGCAACGGCGCCCGGCGTCAGATCGTCCATGAATTCGATAATGGCTTTGCCCCGGATACCAGCGCATTCATCCGTGGCCTTCTGCAGGGCCTCGCCGAGCAGTTTGTAGAAGGGCGTCGACTTCTGCTGGAGCAGAAAGGCGAATGTGCGCGGCGGCAGGTCGGCCTTCAGCCGGTGCCGGAGCAGCGGCGTTGCATAAAACCCGATCCGTTCGGCGGCCTCAAGCACCCGGCGGGCCGTCTCTTCCCGTACCTCTGCCCGTCCGTTCAGCACGCGATCGACGGTCGAGACCCCGACACCGGCTTCCTTTGCCAGTACGGACATATTCGGTCGCCGCATCGGGAGGCCCTCCATGACATAATTATTTCATCGAAAGGCTAGATGTTTTCGATATGTTTTGAAAGGAAAAGTTTCATTCTATTGAACGAATGCTTTCAACTCCGTATTGTTGGCCATGGCTGGTTTGTGCTGGCGGGATGAGTGGGAGGACGTCATGGGCGAAGCATATCGTAGTTACGCGCTCACAGGGGATGCGAGCGGTGCGTCCGACATCACCGGGGATGCGTTCGAGGACAAGGTCGAAGCGGAGTGGTTTTCGGCGAAGGTTGACAGGAAGGCTTTCAAGCAGCTGATCAAGCGATCGGATGCGGCAGGATTGCAACATTTCGGCGTCTGGCTCGGACTGCTGCTCGGTTCAGGTACGCTGGCATTCCTGACCTGGGGCACGTGGTGGTGCGTCCCTGCCTTTCTGGTCTATGGCATGGTCTATTCCATGTCTGACCATCACGCGCACGAACTGTCGCACGGCACGCCCTTCAAGACGCGCTGGATCAATGAAATCTTCTATCATCTCAACGGCTTCATGACGTTGCATGAGGGCCACTACTGGCGCTGGAGCCACTCACGCCATCACACCGAAACGCTCATTGTCGGCCGCGATCCCGAGATTGCCGTGCCGCGCCCGCCCGACATTGCCGGAATGCTGCTCGACCTGTTCTTCATCAAGTCGGGTCTGAAGCAGATCGGCTCGATCATACGGCAGGCGTCGGGCAGCCTGAACGAGGAAGGCCGCCACTTCATTCCCGAGGGAGAAAAGCGCAAGGTCTTCTGGTCGTCGCGGGTTTTTGTCGCGATCTTTGCCGGCGTCGTCCTGGCATGCGTGGCGACAGGCTCGATCCTGCCGGCTATGTTCATTATCCTGCCCCGCTTCTACGGCGGCTTCATGGCCCAGTTGTTCAACCTGACACAACATGCGGGAATGCAGGAAGATATTCGCGACCACCGTCTAAGCACGCGGACGTGGCACACCAACCCGGTGTTCCGCTTCATGTACATGAACATGAACTACCACATCGAGCACCATATGTTCCCGATGGTGCCATTCTACAACCTACCCAAGCTGCACGAGATGATCCGGGCCGAATGCCCACCGCCCTATGAGGGCCTTGGCGCATGCTATGCCGAAATCATCCCGGCCGTGCTCAAGCAGGTCAAGGATCCGAGCTGGTATGTTCGCCGTCCGCTACCCGTAACACTCGTTGCGGCGGAATGAACTGCGAGCCGGCAGCTGTTATTCGCGGCGCCAGGTCGAACCCTTGCACAGGAGGCCGCCGAGAACGCATCCTGAAAGTTCGACGCTCTGTCCGGAGAACCTGGCCTTGCCGGAATAGGTCTTGCCGCTTTCCGTATCGTAAACCGTGCCCGCATAAGTACCGTCGCCGACCGCCTTCAGCGACACGGCCTGAATGCCCACGACGGGGCGATCGCGCTTGGAAGCATCAGGATTGTTGACGTCGTTGACTGGTTGTTTCATCCAAACGACGGTGCCGCAGACACCGGCACCACACTCGCTCAATTTTACCTTCGTGCGGCCCGTCTCATTAACATAAGTACCAACAATCTCGGGTGCCTGAGCAATGGCGGTCGTCGTCAATGCTCCGGCCAAAAAAACAGAGTAGATAATCTTTTGCATGCTGAACAATTTGTGTCTCCTGCGCATCAAATATAGTCCAAACGCAAGGCTATAAGCGTGCTGGACCTGAGTTGCGTGGGCCAATACAGGACAAATTAGTCAGGAATAGGGGCAATGCTGA